>NZ_LPNO01000016.1 GCF_001952855.1 Pseudomonas sp. ATCC PTA-122608
GCCCCATTCAGCCCGAGGCCGAACGCAGGTATTGCGGAGCGGGTAAACCGGCAGGACGCCGGTTTAGCCGCGCCGGGCCATGGATGGCCCGTCGCGGCGGCCCGCGGAGTAATGCCGGAGTGAGGGAACACCGAGCCTAGGCGAGGTGCCGACAGGCGGGGCAGAGCGTTTTGGTTACTTTTGCGCTTTTCAAAAGTGACCCGCTGTAAGAGCGGAACCCTAGGTGGCCGTTACCTAAATAACGGATATGTACCCCCCCAAAAAAGCCAAAAAAAAGGCCGCACCCTGCCAAGGAAACGGCCAAAAAAATTGTCGAGGCATTTGAAACTAACGTGCAGTAATCACCGACAGCTTGGTAATCCCCGCGCGCTCGATAGACGCCATGGCTCGCGCCACTTCGCCATAATTAACTCCATCGTCAGCCTGCAGTTGCACCCGAACATCCGGGTCCTTGGCCTTGGCCGACTGCAAGTTGAATTCCAGCAAATCCGGCTGGATTTCATCCTTGTTGATAAACAGTTTGCCCGCAGCATCAATACTCACCACCAGCGGGTCTTTCTGCTCCACCGGCGCCACGGCCTCAGTCTTGGGCAGGTTGATCGGAATCGCATTGGTCAACAACGGCGCCGTGACGATAAACACCACCAGCAGCACCAACATCACATCCACCAACGGCGTGACGTTGATCTCACTCAGCACCTCATCGCTGTCTTGCGTGGAGAAGGCCATCTCAGGACGCCTCCTTCACTTTTTGCACGCCGCCCTGGGCACCGGCTTTGCTCAACGTCGGGTGCAGCAGCACACGGAACGAGTTCTTCTGTGCCAGGCTGTAGAAGTCATGGGCAAAGTCGTCCAGGTCCGCAGCCGTGAGTTTCAGGCGACGCAGGAAGTAGTTGTAAACCAGCACCGCCGGCACCGCGACGGCGATACCCACACCGGTGGCGACCAACGCGGCACCAATCGGCCCGGCCACGGTTTCGAGGCTGGCGGAGCCGGCGGCACTGATGCCTTTCAAGGCTTCCATGATCCCCCAAACGGTACCGAACAGACCGATAAACGGCGACGTACTGCCGATACTCGCGACCACCGCCAGGCCCGTTTCCAGGGAGCGACGCTCACGCACAATTTGTTGGCGCAGTGCACGTTCGAGGCGGTCCTGATGATTGATCGCCTGGCTCAGGTCAGCAGCGTGTGGCGCCTCACCCACCTGAATCGCGGCGTAACCGGCCTGGGCCACACGAGCGGCAGCGCCCGGCTTGGTTTCAGCCAGTTCAGCGGCCGAATCCAGACTGGAGGCCGCCCAGAACTGTTTATGGAATTTGCGATCCTGGGACTTGAGGCGGCCGAACTGAACGCCCTTGAGCAGGGCCAGGCCCCAGGTGGCGACCGAAAAAACCACCAGCAGCCAGATCACCGCGCTTTCGATGGACTCAGTTGGAGATGCTAATGCCATGATGTTTTCCCTCTGTGCAGGTCGCGATGTGTCCGACACACCGCATCCAATAATTAATGAATCTTAAAATCGATCGGTACGCTGACCCAGCCGTCCTGGGCCACATCGCCCTGCTTGGCCGGTACAAAACTCCAGCGCTTCACGGCAGCCAGTGCGGCTTCGTCGAGCTGCTGGCGACCACTGCTTTTCTGAATCTGGATCTCACCCGGTTTGCCGGTAGCCAACACATGCACCCGCAACAACACCGTGCCTTCCCAACCCCGGCGCTGGGCCAGTGACGGGTATTCGGGCGCCGGGTTCTTCAGGTACGCGGCGTTGGCCGAGGCCGGTGTTACCGGCGCTGGCGCAGGCGGTGCGGGTGCTGGAGCCGGTGGCGCAGGTACAGGCGGTGCGGGCGGCTGCTCGGCGACCGGTTTCGGTGCGGGCTTGGGCACAGGCTTCGGTACCGGCTTGGGTTTCGGAATCTTTTTCGGCGCCGGCTTGGCGGCCAATTCATCAACCACCGGTGGCGGTGGCTCGACAACCGGTGGTGGCGGCGGTGGCGGCACGGGCGGTGGCGGCTCCACAACCGGCGGCGCCGGCTGGGAAAATTCGATCGTCATTGGCGGAATTTCCGGCGGCACAATCGGCAGCACCGGGGTTGGCTTCTGGCTGACCCAATAGATCACCGCACCATGCAAGGCCAACGCGAGAATCCCCAACAGGATCGCTTCACGCCGACTCAACACACCCTTGGGGGTTTTCTGCGTACGCAACTGCCCCAACGGCGCGCGGTGCGGCCGGCCAAGGTCAACCAACTCACCACCCGGTGCGTGGCGCCACTGCGCCTCTTGTGCACTGGCGGCGGTCTGGACATTGCCCATTGATTAACTCCCCTGCGGTCTTAAGCAAAAAAACCGACGGGCCTGCCTTGGCGGCCGTCGAGGGCTGAATCATCGGGGCCAGACGCTTATCTCTTAAAGTAATCTTTAAAGTTATAGATAGATCCAAATTGAATAACCGAAACATCCAGATACGCCAAAGCCACGGCCTGCGCGGGCTGGCGCCGAGGCGTAAAATCCGAATGCTTTTGAGGCATACAAAATATTCGCTGAAGGCATGGCTCAGCGGGGATTGCTGGCACATAAATCCTGCAATTGGCGCAGCAACGCCTGCCCCGCCGCGCCCAGACCATTGCGGCCATACAGCGCCAGCCGCACACCCTGCACCGCCGGCAAACCGCTGTCTGCGCCCAACACCACATGCCCGGGCTGCACGACCCGCACCGGCAGCAAACTGATTCCCAGCCCCGCCGCCACCGCCGAACACACGCTGGCCAGGCTCGCGCTGGAATAACCGATGCGCCAGCGCCAGCCACCCACCTCCAAGTGATGCAACATTTCATTGCGATACAGGCCACCGGCAGGAAACGCCACCAGCGGCAACGGATCACGTCCCAGAGAGGGCGCACTGCGGCTGTCGACCCAGCACAACGGCTCTGGCCAAGACGCCAGGCAGTCATCACTGTCGCCCATTTGCTTGACCAGCAGCACGTCGAATTCACCGCCGCGATAATCCCGCAGCAACTCCGGCCCCAAGCCGCTGGTGACCTCCAGGCGCACCCGTGGATAAGCCTGCACAAACGCCGACAGCAATGGCATCAAGCGCTCAGCCGCAAAGTCCTCGGGCACCGCGAGGCGCAGCACGCCATCGCTCTGCTGGTTGATCAGCACGTCAGCCGCCTCTTCGTGCAGCGCCAGGATGCGCCGCGCATAAGCCAGCAAGCGTTCACCCTCCACCGTGGCCACCACGCGACGCTGATCACGGTCGAGCACCTGGCTGCCGAGTGCGTCTTCGAGGCGGCGGATCTGTTGGCTGACCGTGGACTGGGTCAAATGCAGGCGCTCAGCCGCTCGGGTGAAATTGCCGCAATCGACGACGGCGACAAAGCTGCGCAACAACACGGGATCGAACATGGGCTCACCATTCCATTTGCCACTGATTGGCATGGTTATATTTAATTTCAGAATACTCCGGCGGCTGCCCATACTTCACGCCTCATTGCGCACGAGGGCTTTTCCATGACTGACGATCAGCAGCATCTGCATCACGCCGTGCAACTGGCCAAGGCCAACGTGGCAGCCGGTGGCCGCCCGTTTGGTGCGGTCCTGGTGCGCGACGGCAAGGTGCTCGTGGAAGCGGTCAACGAAATCCACTTGAGCCAGGACCTCACCGCCCACGCCGAGATGCTCGCCATCCGCGCCGCCAGCCAACAACTCGGCCCGCGCCTGGAAGGCTGCGTGATCTACGCCAGCGGCCAGCCCTGCCCGATGTGCCTGAGTGCGATGTACCTGTGCGGCGTGTCCCGCGTGGTATTCGCCGCCAGCAACGAAGTGGCAGCACCTTTTGGCCTGTCGACAGCGGCGATCTACCAGCAAATGACGTTGCCTTTGGCGGAGCAAAAATTGCCCGTGCAGCATCTGCCACAGGCGGCGATGCAAGCCCTTTACGGTGAATGGCAGGCCCTGCATGACGCTGAATAATTCGTTCGCCGGCAAACTCGCCGGCTGGGGTTTGCTGGTAGTGCTGGGCCTGAACCTGCGGCCCATCCTCAGCTCCATCAGCCCATTGCTGGGGGAAATCCGCTTGGCCACCGGGCTGAGTTTCCAGAGCAGCGCCCTGCTCACCAGTCTGCCAGTGATTTGCATGGGGCTGGTGGCGTTGGTGGGTGTGCGCCTGGAGGCGAAGCTGGGAGAACGTCGCGGGATCGCCCTGGGTTTGATGATGATCCTGCTGGCGTGCCTCGCACGCTGGCTGTTTGGCCAGGCGCCGGCGTTGCTGGCCACGGCATTGTTCGGCGGCGCGGGTGTGGCGCTGATCCAGGCGCTGGTGCCGGCGATGATCAAGCGCCAGTTTCACCAGCGCGTGCCGCTGGCGATGGGGGTTTACTCGGCGTCGCTGATGGGCGGCGGTGGATTGGCGGCGCTGCTCAGCCCGTTGGTGGCGGGGCATTTCCAGCACTGGCAGGCGGGGCTCGGGATCTGGCTGCTACCGGCCCTGGGCGCGCTGTTGCTGTGGGCGTGGCTGCCATTGGGCGCGGCGAAAAACCCGCAGGTGACAGCGCCGTTCCAGGGCCTGCGCAACCGTCGGGCGTGGTTGCTGGCGCTGTATTTCGGCCTGGTGAATTGCGGCTACATGAGCATGGTCGCGTGGTTGCCGGCCTACTATCAGCAGCTGGGTTGGGACGTATTGCCCAGTGGTTCGCTGCTGGCGTTCATGACGATCTTCCAGGTGATCGCCGCGCTGTTGATGCCCGCCCTGGCGCAACGCGGCATTGATCGTCGGCCGCTGCTGAGCATCAGCCTGCTGGCCCAGACCGTGGGCTATATCGGCCTGCTGGCAGCGCCGCTGGAATTCCCGCACCTGTGGGTGGCGTTGATCGGCTTCGGCCTTGGGGCGTGTTTTGCCCTGAGCCTGCTGCTGACCCTGGATCACCGCCGCGACCCTCGGGAAGCCGGCCAGCTGGCGGCGTTCGTCCAGGGCGTGGGCTTTTTGATCAACGCCATCTCGCCATGGCTGACTGGCTGGCTGCGGGAACTGACCGGCAGTTTCGTCAGCGCCTGGCTGGTGCTGACGCTGACGGTGGTGGCGATGCTGATACTCACGCGGGTGTTCAGCCCGGCGACTTATCGCCCCGCTCCCGTGGCGGCCTAGAAGTCGTAACGCCCGGTCACCCCAAGCGTGCGCGGGGTGCCCAACAGCCCTTCATACCCCCCGTTACCGCCGGTCCACAGGGTGGTGTAGTAGGTCTTGTCGAACGCGTTCTTCAGCCACAACGACACGTCCCACTGCCCCTGCTGGTAGTTACCCCGCAGGCCGGTGGAGAGGTTGACCACCGCGTAGGCCGGGATCTGCCCGTAATCGGAATCCTCCACCGTGCCCACGGCCTTAGAGCGGAACGCATAGCTGGCGGTGACGTAGGGTTCGAAGCCGTTATCCAGGTTCCATTTGTATTCGCCATTGGCGTTGGCGATCCACTTCGAAGCGCCCACCACTTGGTGGCCACTCAAGTCGCACGAAGCCGGCGCGCCCGGGCGCAGGCTGACTTCCGGCGGGCACGGCGCATCTTTGTACGACAGGTACTGCACGTCGTTGTACGAGCCGTTGATGTTGAGCGTCAGGCCCTTGATCGGGATAAGCGTGCTCTCCACCTCCACGCCCCGTGAGCGCACCGAGCCGGCGTTGGTCAGGTACTGCACGCGGTTGCTGTCGTCGTAGGCGTTGGTCTGGTAGCCGTTGACCTGGGTCCAGAACAGGTTGGCGTTGAGTTGCAGGCGGCGGTCCCACAGGGTGCTTTTGAACCCCAATTCGGCATTGTTGGCGCGCTCGGTACCGATCAACAGCGAGTCCGGCCCGGCCGTGGGTGCGGAGCCGACCGCCAGGTTGACCCCGCCGGATTTCTCGCCATGGGACAAGGTGGCGTAGCCCAGCAGGTCGTCGTTGAAGCGATAGCTGAGGTTCAACAAGCCGGACGGGCTGGTGCTGTATTGGTTGAGGTCGCCGGAGTCATATGCCCCCGTTCGACCGCGTCGTGCAGTGGCCGCCGCACCGGTGACTGCGTCGCCGCCAAGGGGTGCGTTGCGCGTGACCCAGGCACTTTTCTGTTCATAGGTACCCCGCAGGCCGGCGGTGAAGTCCAGGCGCTCGGTCAGGTGCCAGGTGCCTTGGGCGAACAGCGCAAAACTGTCGGTGCGGATATGCCCGTTGCCCACGCTGCTGACGTTGTTCAAGGCGCCCGTGGGCGTGCCGTTCCAGATGTCGGCCTTGGGCCCGTAATAGGCGAAGGATTTGTTGTCCAGGTCGGAGCCGAAGTAGTAGGCGCCGAGCACGTAATCGAAGAAGCCACCGGTGGGCGAGGCCAGGCGAAATTCCTGGGACCACTGCTTGTCTTCCACCGACACGCCGGCGTTGTAGGAGGCCGGTACATTGAGACCGTCGTCGTTGCGCGGGGTGAAATTCCACCAGCGGTACGAGCTGACTGAGGTCAGGGTGAAGTCGCTGGGCAGCGTCCAGTTGGCTTCCAGCGAAGTGCCGCCCTGAAACACGGTGACGTGCTGGTCGCTGTCAAGGTTGACCTTGCGGTGCGTGCCGTCGACCAGGGTCGCGCCTGCCGCCGCCGCCCGCGATTGATACAGGTTGGTGCCATTGATGGTCGGCCCGGTGCTGTACAGCACGCGGGTGCCGGCGCTGGAGTCCTCTTCGTTGTAGTCGCCGATCCAGCGCAGGTTGAAGGTGTCGCTGGGCTTGTACAGCAGTTGCCCGCGAAAGCCCTGGCGTGAACCGCCATTGAGGTCGTGGCCGTCGTACTCGTTCTTGATGTCGCCGTCGCTGCGGGTGCGGTACGCGGAAAAACGGCCCGCCAGATCCTCGGTCAGCGGGCCGGAAATCGTGCCCTTGGTCTGGAAGTAACCGTCCTCGCCCAGTGACGTTTCAATGCTGCGCTCCGGAGTAAAACTCGGCGCACGGGTGCTGATATTGATCACCCCAGCGGTGGTGTTCTTGCCGAACAACGTGCCTTGGGGGCCGCGCAGAACCTCGAGCTGTTCGATGTCCATCAAGTCGAACACGGCCATCCCCGGCCGCCCCAGGTACACGTTGTCGATGTACAGCCCCACACTGCCTTCCAGGCCGTCACTGGCCGGGTTGTTCCCCAGCCCGCGAATCGACACGCTGGACTGGCGCGCATGCATGTAGGCGACGTTGACGCTGGGCACCAGTTGCTGCAAATCCTGAATCCGGTAGACCCGCTGGCTCTCCAGGGCCTGGCCGCCGATCACGCTCATGGGCGTGGGCACGTCCTGGGCACTTTCGGTACGCCGCCGCGCCGTCACCGTGACCGTTTCCAACTGTCCACTGGCGTTCTCACCCTTGGGCGCCGGCGCGGGCTCATCGGCCGCCTGGCTGCTGGACCAACCGGCACTGCCCGCCAGCAACAACGCCATCGGCAGGCGTTTAAGGCGCCAGGGAGAGGGAGGGACAGCGCGATTCAACAGGCTCATAAGCGGCTCCGGTGTCAGGAAATACGCTGGATCGCATATTCCTAAAGGCTATTTATTTATGTTTTTACAAACATTTACTGCATAAGAGATAGCCTTTATAAGGAGTCGACCTAATGCATAGCCAATGCATTTCCCCGATATTTTCAATGTGAAAAATGCATATCGACCTGCGCCAACTTCGCCACTTCATCGCTCTTGCCGAGCAACGCAGTTTTGTCGCGGCAGCGGTGACCGTGAACCTGTCGCAATCGGCCTTCAGCCGCAGCATCCAGGCGCTGGAACTCAGCGCCGGTTGCCAGCTGGTAGACCGTGGCCGCAAGGACCTGGCGCCGACCAAACAAGGCCAGGTGCTACTCGAACATGCGCGGCGGCTGGTCAGCGGCGCCCAGCAACTGGCGAATGAGATCAGCCAGTTCAACGGGCTGGAGGCGGGTGAGCTGCGCTTCGGTTGCGGCCCGGCGCCAGCGGCAGGTTTGATCCCGAGGGCCATCGGCAGTTTTATCGGGCGCTACCCCAAGGCCCGGGTGCAGTTCCAGGTGGACGACTGGCAAAGCCTGAGCAAGCGCCTGCTCAGCGAAGAGTTCGAATTTTTCGTCGCCGACACCCGGCATTTCGAGGCCCACCCGGATTACCAGACCCACCGCTTGCGCCCGCGCAAATGGCACTTCTGCTGCCGCGCCGGGCACCCGTTGGCGGAGCTGGAAAGCGTGACTGCCGCCGAGCTGATGAGCTATCCGCTGGCGGTGACGATTCGCCCGCCGAACCTGCGCAAGGTCATCGTCGACCTCAGCGGCCGACCCGACTACACGCCCAACGTCGAATGCGAAAACGGCTACAGCCTGCTGGGCGTGGTGCTGCGTTCGGACGCTATCGGCATCGTCAGCGCCAACAGCGACGTACTGCACATGGCCCGTGGCGAGCTGGTGTGCCTGCGAATTGAAGGTTTGGCGGAAGACCTGGAGGAGCGCTACACCCGCTATGGGATTGTCAGTCGTGCGGGGTATCGGCTGTCACCGCTGGCGGAGGCGATGATCGAGCAGATCAAGGTGATTGATGAGCAGGATGAAGAGGTGTGCGCGCTGGAGAATTTTGCTGTCTGAGCGACCGCCTTCGCGAGCAAGCCCGCTCCCACACTTCACCGCGTACATCCTGTAGAAACGCGATCGAATGTGGGAGCGGGCTTGCTCGCGAAAGCGTTAGTCGCCAAACAAATGCACTCACTGCATAAAACCCATTCCCCAAATGCACTTGCTTCAAGGCCCGCCAAGCGGCGAAATCGTTCGCCTGTCCTCCGTTCGGTGAAGCCTCATGTCCCAACCCAAACCCGTGCGCAACGTGCTGTACATCATGTGCGACCAACTGCGCCGCGATTACCTGTCGTGCTATGGCCATGCCCATCTGCACACCCCCAACATCGACCGCCTGGCCGCCGCCGGCGTGCGCTTCAGCCGAGCCTACACCCAGGGCACGATTTGCGGCCCGTCGCGGATGTCGGCCTATACCGGGCGCTATGTCAGCAGCCATCAGGTGGCCTGGAACGCGGTGCCACTGCCCCTGGAAGAACTGACCATCGGTGACTACTTGCGGCCCCACGGCATCCGCACCGCACTGGTGGGCAAGACCCACGCCACGCCCAATCTCGAAGCCCTGCAACGCCTGGACATCGACCCCGACAGTGCCCAGGCTCAACCGCTGAATGAGGTCGGCTTCGAAGCCTATTTTCGCCACGACGGGATCTTCCCCGACAGCCCGCTGTTCACCGAAAAACGTGAATCCGCGCCCTACACCCACTACTTGCGCGAACAGGGCTACGACGGCACCAACCCCTGGCACGAATGGGCAAATGCGGCGGCCGGTAAATCCGGGGAAATCCTCAGCGGCTGGCACATGCGCAACGCTCACCTGCCGGCGCGGGTGGATGAACAGCACTCGGAAACCGTCTACACCACCGACCGCGCCATCGACTTCATCACCGAGCAAGGCGAGCAACCGTGGTGCCTGCACCTGTCGTACATCAAGCCGCACTGGCCCTACATCGCCCCGGCGCCGTACCACGCGCTGTACTCCGCTGAGCATGTGCAGGCGCCGATTCGGCCGGCGCCCGGAAAGGAAAGTGATCACCCGGTGTACCACGCCTTCCGCCAGCATCAGGAGAGCCTGAATTTCTCCCGGGATGAAGTGCGGCTTAACGTGATCCCGACCTACATGGGCCTGATCAAGCAGGTGGACGATCAACTCGGCCGGCTGTTTGATTTTCTCGAAAGCAATGGCCGCTGGGACGACACGTTGATCGTGTTTACCAGCGATCATGGTGACTTCCTCGGCGATCATTTCCTCGGTGAAAAGGAATTCCTGCTGGAGCCTGCAGTGGGTATTCCGCTGATCGTGCGCGACCCTCGGGCTGCCGCCGATATCAGCCGTGGCTCGGTGGACGAGCGCCTGGTGGAAACCATCGATGCGCTGCCGACATTCCTGCAAGCGCTGGGATTACCCGGTGCCGAACACCGCCTGGAAGGCCGCTCGCTGATCCCGCTGCTGCACGGTGAAAACATCACCTGGCGCCGCTACGCCATCGCCGAATACGACTACGCCTTCCAGGCCCCGGCTCGGGAACGCCTGGACCAGCCCATCGACCGCTGCCGCATGACCATGGTGCGCAGCGAACGCTGGAAATACCTGGCCTACGACGGTTACCGCGCGCAGTTGTTCGACTTGCAGAATGACCCGCAGGAATTGCATGACCTGGGCACCGACCCGGCGCACGCGGATGTGCGCGAGGCGCATCGGGGTTATCTGTTTGAATGGCTGCGAGGCTTGAAGCGGCGCACCACCATCAGCCACGCCGAGATTGATCTGCGTGGCCAATGGTTCAGGTATGGAGAGCCGGAAGCGGAGAAGGTGGTGCAGATCGGGGTCTGGTGACCCGAAACGACCGATAAGCTTTTGTGGCGAGGGAGCTTGCTCCCGCTGGACTGCGTAGCAGTCCCATTTTTTTGGGGCCGCTTCGCGCCCCAGCGGGAGCAAGCTCCCTCGCCACAGGGATTTGCGTTGGAGTTATAGGCCGCGGGTGGTCTGGCTACGCTGCCCCTGCACGCTCACCGGCACATCGCCCTTGAGCGTCACCCGGCGCACGATGCGCTCCTGGGTGCCGTAGTCGTCCACTGCGTAATGCTGGGTGGCGCGGTTGTCCCAGATCGCCACGTCGCCGGTGTTCCAGCGCCAGCGCACGGTGTTCTCCAAGCGAGTGACGTGGCTTTGCAGAAGGTTGAACAGGTGCGCCGAATCCACCTGTGAATAGCCCTTCAGGCGTTTGACGAAGTGTCCCAGCAGCAGGGTCTTTTCGCCGCTGACCGGGTGCACACGCACCACCGGGTGCTCGGTCTCGTAGACCGTCGAGGTGAAGATCTTGCGGTATTCCTCCAGCTTCTCCGGCGACACATCCGGCTTGCGCGCGGCGTAGTCGTATTCGTTGCTGTGCACGGCCCAGAGCTTGTCCGCCAGTTCGCGCAGTTCGGCATTCAGGTCGTTGTAGGCCGCCGCGGTGTTGGCCCAGACGGTGTCGCCACCCGAGGCCGGCGCCAGCACCGAACGCAGGATCGAGGCTTTCGGGTAGGCATCAACAAAGGTCACGTCGGTGTGCCACGAGTTGGCGCGCTGGCCACGGGCGCCGTCCAGTTCCAGCAGGAACCGCGTGCCGTCGCGCACCGGAACGGTGGGGTGGGCAATCGGCTCGCCAAGCAAGTGGGCGAAGGCTTCCTGGCTCTGGTCATCGAGGTGGGTCTGCTCGCGGAAGAAGATCACCTTGTACTGCACCAGCGCCTGCTGGATGGCGTCGACAGTGGCGGCGTCCAGCCCGCCGGATAAGGTGATGCCACGGATCTCGGCGCCGATGCGTCCGGCCACCGGGTGGATATCCAGCGCCAGGGCGACGGGTTGAACAGCTAGTGCGGCGTTGCTCATGGTGATGACCCTCATGTGCCAGCTTTCGGTTGGGAGTAGCGTGCAACAAGGCTCTATTCATATGCATTTTAGGTCTAGCAAATGAACGAATGCTTCGTTGACGGAATAAGAGCTTGCATTTAAAACCTCAGCTCCCCCGGTCGCAAATGCCTTCGACCTATTTTTAAAATGCCAGGAAAGCATATGGATCTTCGCCAACTGCGCTACTTCATTGCCCTCAACGAGCACCGCAGTTTTGTGCGTGCTGCCGACGCCATGGGCATCACCCAACCGGCGTTCAGCCGTAGCATCCAGGGGCTGGAACAGGAGTTCGGCTGCGTGCTGGTAGACCGTGGCAACAAGGACCTGCGCCCCACGCCCGAAGGCCAGGTGGTGTTGCAACACGCCCTGACCCTGGTGCACGGCGCAGCCTTGTTGAGCAGCGAAGTCACGCGCATGACCAAGCTGGATGCGGGCGAACTGCGCTTCGGTTGCGGCCCGGCGCCGGCGGTGAAACTGGTGCCGGATGCGGTGGCGCGCTTTATCACCGCGCACCCGAAAATCCGCACCAGTTTCCAGGTGGATAACTGGGAAAAGCTCAGCCGCAGCCTGAGCCGTGAAGAGATCGAATTTTTTATCGCCGACATCCGCCAGTTCGAGTCCGACCCGAACTTTCAGACCCGGCCACTGACGCCCAAACGCGGGGTGTTTTTCTGCCGCCCGGGGCACCCGCTGCTGGCCAAGGACAGCCTGTCGACCAACGACATGTTTGATTACCCGTTGGCCGCGCCGCTGATTTCCCAAGGCACTCGCAAACTGCTGGCGAATCTCAGCGGGCGCATGGATTTCTCACCGAGCATTCACACCGAACATTTCCCGGCATTGGTGAAGATCGTGTTGCAGTCGAATGCGATTGGCGTGGGCACCGAAGAGGCGTTTGCCGAGGACATTGCCAAAGGTGAGCTGGTGCTGCTGCACTGGCGCAACCTGCCGCAGAACCTGGAGAGCCTGAATGCTCGTTGCGGGATCGTCAGCCGCACCGGTTTTCGCTTGTCGCCGGCGGCGAAGGCGATGATCGAGACGCTGGTGGCAGTGGATCAGCAGGAGGTGAGTGTGGCGGTCTAGTGCACCGCCACACTCACTCCCGCTACGAAGGAAGCTTGCGATAGGGGGCCTTCAGATTCCGGCGGCCGCCAACTTCGGCGCCACCCAATCGCTCACCTGGAACGGCTTGCGGATCAACCGCTGCTGCGATGCCAGGTCCACCTTGTCCTGCAACTTGGCGAGGAACACCGGGTCGAGGGTCGACGGGAAAATCTCGCTGAGTTTCTGATCTTGCAAATCATTGGTCAGTATCACCGGTGGATAACTCGCCAGCCCCGACACCAACTGGATGTAGGCCTGCTTGTTGTTGTCATCGGTCAGCCATTGCACTGCTTGCTGCTGCGCTTTGAGTAGCGTGGCCACGGCTTCGGGATGCTCATCGACAAATTTGCCACTGCCCACCAGCACGCTCTGAATACTGCCGGCGTCGCCCAGGTCCTTGGTGCTCAACGGGATTTCGGCCAGGCCCTTGGCCTGCAATGCGCTCAGGCCCGAACTGCCCCAGGTCGCGTCGATCTGCTTGGCGGCCAGTGCGGCGACGGCGGCGTTGAAGTCCAGGTTGATGACTTTCAGGTCTTTTTCACTCAAGCCCTGGCTGGCCAATGCACTGTCGAATGACAGTTGGCTGGCGGTGCCGCGGAACACCGCAACACGCTTGCCCTTGAGGTCCTGCAGGGTCTTGATGCCCGAACCCGGCACCACCCCTAGATAATGTTTGACGCCTCGGGCGCTGGCACTCAACAGGCGTGTGTCGAGGCCGTTGGATTTGCCGATGATTGCCGCGAGGTCGCCCAGGTAGGCCAAGTCCACCTGGCCATTGGCGAAGGCTTCATTGATCACGGGGCCCGCGCCCTTGAAGAAATTCCACTGGATCTTGATGCCCTGGTCGGCGAAGGCCTTTTCGAAGATCTGCTGTTGGCGCAGCACGTCCACTACACCACCGCCGCTGTGTTGGGTACCGGCGGTGAGGTCGGGCACGGCGATGCGGATTTCCTTAAGGTCGGCAGCCTGCACCAGCCCGGCCAACGCCGTGCCGGCAACGAGGGTGATCAAGCGTTTGAAGGGCAGCTTCATAGGGGGTGCTCCTGAGGGCGGCGGTAGCCTGGGGAGCAGAAAGTAGGCATAAGCGGGTCAAAACTATAAATACTATAAATTCACAATTTAATAGCTTTCAGATCTATAGGCAGCCAAACGCAGGCCCCAGAAGGCTATGCATCAACAGCATGGAAAATATTCTCCAAATGCATTGGATGCGTGTCAGGTAGCGGCTTTTAATGGCTTTTCTTATCCCTCAATCGTCTTGATTGTTTGTTTATAAGATCAAAAAAACATAAAGCCCACCGGACAACGGAGGTCATCCATGGCCCGAATCTCGCTGTTGAGCCTGCCACTGGCGGCCCCTGCCCAAGGGCGGCAGCCACGTTGGCCGCACCTGGGCGAACGCCTGTTGCCCTGGCTGCTGCCGCTGGCGTTGTTCGCACTGTGGTGGCTGGCCAGCCGCAATCACTGGATGAGCGAGCAGATTCTGCCCGCCCCGTCGCTGGTCTGGAGCAGCGCGGTGGAGTTGGCCGGCGGCGAGTTGTGGAGCCACTTGGCGATCAGCCTGCAACGGCTGTTTTGGGGCTTGCTGGCGGGGGTGAGTGCCGGGGCATTGCTGGGGGCGCTGCTGGGTTTCAGTCCCCGAGCGGAGCGCCTGGTGTTCCCGACGTTCAGCGCCTTGTCGCAGGTCCCGACGCTGGCGTGGATCCCGCTATTCATGGTGTTTTTCGGAATTGGCGAAACCCTCAAGCTGGTGGTGCTGGTGAAGGCCATTGTGGTGCCGGTCACCCTGCATACGCTGGTGGGGGTGCGCGACGCCCAGCCCGGCCTGCGTGAAGCCGCACGGGTGCTGCGCCTGCCCTCTCACTTGTTGATCCGTCGCCTGATTCTGCCGGCCGCATTGCCGGCGTTCATGGCCGGTGTGCGCCTGGCCCTGGCCGCCGGCTGGACCTCGTTGCTGGCCGTGGAGCTGCTGGCCTCCAGTGAGGGCATCGGCTACCTGATGGTGTGGGCGCGGCAGCTGTTCATGCTGGATATCGTCTTCGTGTGCATCGTGGTGATCGGCGTGCTGGGCGTGGTCATGGACCGCGGCGTCGGCTGGCTGGACCGCAAGTGGGTGCACTGGCCGCATCCGGCCACCGCACAGATTCGCCGTGGCCCGCGCTACCAAGGCTGGCAACGCCTGCAACCATGGCTGCTGCCGCTGGGTTTAGTGGCGCTGTGGCAACTGGCAACACAGCAGGCCTGGGTGGATCCGAACATCCTGGTCAGCCCATGGGCAGTCCTGCAAACCACGGTGGCCGGGGTGCTGGACATGAGCCTGGTCAGCGCCCTGGCCCTGAGTCTCGGGCGAACCTTGGGCGGCTTGGTGCTGGGTGGTGGAATGGGCTTCATCGTCGGCTTGCTGCTGGGCCTGTCGCGCACCAGTGAACGGGTACTCGGCCCGACGCTCGCCGCCCTGCGCCAGATTGCGATTTTCGCCTGGGTCCCGCTGCTCACTGCCTGGTTCGGCCTCGGCGAACTGGCCAAGTGGGTGTTCATCGCCCTGGCCGCGTTTTTCCCGCTGTTTATCGCCACCCAACGCAGCGTGCTCAACCTGTCTGCGCAACTGAATGAGGCCGCCCAAGTCCTGCGCTTGAGCCTCGGCCAGCGCCTGCGCCGCCTGGTGCTGCCGGGTGCGGCAGCGGGGATTTTTGCCGGCCTGCGCCTGAGCCTGATCTACGCCTGGCTGGGCACCATCGGCGCTGAATATTTCATGCCGTCCAACGGCGGCATCGGCAGCCTGATGATCGGTGCCCAGCAACTGCTGCGCATGGACCTGATCATGAGCGGCATGCTCCTGGTGGGCCTCACCGGCGCCGCTCTCAACCTTATCGGCCAACGCATCGAAACCCGCGCCACGCGCTGGAGACACGCATGAACGCACCTATCGTCAGCTTCACCCATGTGGGCAAATCCTTTG
Organism: Pseudomonas sp. ATCC PTA-122608; assembly: GCF_001952855.1. GTDB lineage: Bacteria > Pseudomonadota > Gammaproteobacteria > Pseudomonadales > Pseudomonadaceae > Aquipseudomonas. The sequence goes on from NZ_LPNO01000016.1 coordinate 15,536, forward strand.
ACGTCGACGGCTTCGAACTGGAGGCCATATGCGAATTCAACCTGGATATCGCCGAAGGTGAGTTCGTTGCGATCGTCGGCTCCAGCGGCTGTGGAAAATCCACCCTGCTGCGCTTGCTGGTGGGCCTGGACACACAGTTTCGCGGCCAGATCAGCGTCGATGGCAAGGCCGTCAGCGGGATTGGTGGCGAGCGCGGCATCGTGTTCCAGGAACACCGTTTGTTCCCTTGGCTGACGGTGGAAGAAAACATCGGCCTGGGCCTGGTCAACGAGCCCCTTAGCGTTGCCGAAAAGCAGCAGCGCATCGGCGATTTTATCGAGCTGGTGGGCCTCACCGACTTCACTCGTGCCTACCCGCACCAGCTGTCGGGCGGGATGGCGCAACGGGTGGCGATTGCCCGCGGCCTGGTGGCCAGCCCGCGCATCCTGCTGCTGGACGAACCCTTCGGCGCCCTCGACGCCCTGACCCGCCAGCAGATGCAGGACGAACTGCTGGCCATCCGCGCGCGGGCGAAAATCACCACGATCCTGGTGACCCACGACGTGGAAGAAGCGATTTTTCTCGCCGACCGCGTGGTGGTCATGGAGCCCCGCCCGGGGCGGATCAAGCAGGTGGTGGACATCGCCCTGCCCCATCCGCGCCAGCGCAGCAGTTTCGACTTCCATCAGTTGCGTGAAGAACTGCTGCACGAACTGATCAGCGACGATCACTACCAGCCGCCGGTGCGCGAACAGATCCGCGACCTGCCCCTGGCCTTTATTGCCTGCTAACCAGGAGTAATCCTCAGTGCGTCGCCGTTTCAGCCGGATTGATCGCTACAGACGAATCGGCAATGCGCTCAAACCGATTGGCCCGGGCAAACGTGCCGAAATCGTTAAAGCGCACACCCATCTCAGCCATCACCTTGTGCGCCGTTTTCACCGTCATCTGGCGGATGTAGAACGGCTCCTTGACCACGAAATGATGGATCCCGTGGGTGCTGCCGAAGTTGAAGCAGAACGCCTGCAACGGCCACAACCACCACGGGTTGAGCACCTGGGTTTGCTGGATCACATTGCCCGGCTCAATGTCGCCGTAGTAGTGCATGTTGGAGCTGACAAAGTGCAGGCAGAAAGTGCGCAGCACGTTGGGGCCGATGATCACCACGGCGGCGATGTCGATGACGTGCATCACTGCCAGCGTGTTGGCCGACCAGTCGATTGGCGCGCCCAGCAGGCTGGCGATGCCATTGGCAGCATGGAAGCCGAGGAACACATACCAAGCGCCCCAATGCAGCAGCGCCAGCGGTGCGTAGACCAGCGCCGTGCGCTTGAGAATGCCCAGCTTGTGCTTCCAGGTCGGTGCGCGCAGCACCCGGATCAGCGCCGACATGATGTTGTCGCCGACCATCAGCAGGCGTGCGAAGCCCCACGGCTCACCATTGGTGATTGCACGCTCTTCGATATCGGTTTCGCTGCCGGACACCTTGTGGTGATTCAGGTGAATATGGCGTCGCACCCAAGGGTTGATGGTGCTGGGTCGCGCCAGCCACACCAGGCCCATCATCAGGTTGTGGGGCAGGCGTTGCTTGCGAAAGTACATGCTGTGGATCAGGTCGTGTTCCAGCTCGTGGGTCAATGACGCGAGGAACGCGTTGAGCAGCAGGCACACCCACCACGCCATGTGCCCGGTGATGTACAGCGACGCTGAACCCAGCATGCCCACCAGAGCAAAGGCCAGGATGCCCGCACCCAACGCGTCCTGATGCAGCAGCCACGGGTGGCGCTGGCGCAATAACAGGCCCTCGGCCAGCACCACTTCACGAATATGCGCTGAACGCTGCTGTGCGTTCATCTGCCGGGGGCTTGCAGAAGTACCGTCCATGCTTCCATCCTCTGTCTTATTGATGCGTACATCCTGCCCTATGCGATCTGGCGGGACGCTAGCCCCACACGCCAACCTGTTGACCGCAAGCGCCAATCAACATGACCGAACCGACCTCCCTCGCCAGCTGGACCCGCGCCCTGCGCAAGCAGCTCGACGCCCTGGGCCTCGACAGCGCCGCGTTGTGCGCCCAGGCCGGGCTCGACCCGCAGCAGATGGACGATCCCAACGCGCGCTATCCGTTGTCGGCCACCACGCGCCTGTGGGAACTGGCGGTGCAGGCCAGTGGCGACCCGGCGATTGGCTTGCGGGTGTCGCGGTTTGTCAGCCCAACCACTTTTCATGCGCTGGGTTACGCGCTGGTGGCCAGCGGCAGCCTGCGGGAAGTGTTCGAGCGGATCGTGCGCTATCACCAGGTGGTCAGCGATGCCCTGAGCCTGGAGCTTAGCCGGGAGGGCGAACGTTACCACTTTCGCCTGCAACAGCCTGCGGGCACGCCGGCGCCAGCGTTTGAAGCGATCGATGCATTCGCCGCGATTTATGTGCGTACCTGCCGTAATCGGCTGGGCCGGGATTATGCGCCGCTGGCGGTATACCTGAGGCGGCCCGAGCCGGCCGATCCCAAGCCGTGGCACACGGTGTTTCGTGCACCCGTGTTTTTCGCCGCCGAGGAAGACCGTCTGGAATTCGCCGCCCAGGACTTTGACAGTCATCTGGATGATGCCAACCCGGAGTTGGCCGAACACAATGAAACCGTACTCAAGCGCACCTTGGCACAACTGCGACCGCTGACCTGGGAGCGCAAAGTGCGTTCGGCCATTGAAGCGCAGTTACCCGACGGTGAGCCGAGTGCCGAGCGCATCGCCCAGGCGTTGCATTTGAGTTTGCGCAGCTTGCAGCGGCACTTGGCGGATGAGGGCTGCCGGTTTGATGCGCTGCTCAATGAGTGCCGGGAGAACCTCGCGCTGCTGCACCTGCGGGACCCCGAGTGCTCGCTGGCGGAGATCAGTCATTTGTTGGGGTTTGCCGATACCAGCAGTTTCAACCGGGCGTTCAAGCGCTGGACCGGGATCACGCCGGGGCAGTTTCGGGATGGGTTGAGGTAGCTGGAGTTGCGGTGGCTGTGTGGGCCTCTTCGCGAGCAAGCCCGCTCCCACATTTGACCGAGTACATCCTTTGGAATGCGGTCAAATGTGGAAGCGGGCTTGCTCGCGAAAGCGGTCGATCAAACACCACAAAAGCCAGAATCAGTCAGCGCCCACGATCCCGCCGCAACACTTTCTTCACCCGCGCCACCAACGCCCGGGCCTCAAACGGCTTGAGCAAATAATCATCCTCATGCAATTCCAGCCCACGCAGCCGGTCTTCAATCCCGTCAGGCGTGGTCAAAAACAGCATCGGTGTCTCACCTTTCAACCGAATCGCCTGCTGCAGCTTCCAGGCATTCAACCCCGGCAGCATCACATCCAGGATCACCAGGTCGTATTCGGTGTTTTCCACAAAGCGCAGGGCCGCCATGCCATTGGCCGCCACCTCCACCGTGTAACTGGCCTCTTCAAGGCTGCGGCCCATCGCCTCGGCCGCCTCTGACTCGTGTTCCACCAACAGGACGCGCATAACACACCTCGAATAATCGTAAACGCAGGCTACCACCCTCAGGCGTGCGCCGCCTCGCGCAAACGCTGCGGGTCGAGGATTTCGATCTCGCCATAGCCCAGGCGCAGGATGCCCTGGCCCTGCAGGTCCTTGAGCAGCGCGTTGGTGGTCTGGCGCGACAGGCTCAACATCGCGGCGAGGTCTTCCTGCGGCAGTTGCAGCACCTGCCGCACCTGCTCGATGTCGCCGTAGCCTTCGGCGATCATCAGCAAGCGGTGCGCCACCCGCACCGACGCCGGCATCAGGCTCAATTGCTCGATATTGATAAAGGTCAGGCGCAGCTTCTGGCTCATCAACAGGGCCATGTCGCGCCAGTAACGCGGAGTCTGTTCAAGGATCTGCAGCAAGGCCGGCTGCGGCACCTGCAACAACGTACAAGGCCCGACCGCGCAAGCGTCGTGGGTACGGGGCAACCCGTCGAACAGGGAGATCTCGCCGAACCAGTATGGCAACTCCGCCAGGCTCAACACTGCCTCCTTGCCCTGCTCGTTCACCGCGCTGATGCGCAGGTAGCCTTCCAGCACCGCGTACAACCCACACGGTGGGTCACCGCGCTTGAACAGGTATTGCCCCGCCGTGAGCTGCCGCAACCGGGCGCTGACCAGCAAGCTATTCTGTAAGTCAGCAGGCAGATGGCTGTACCAGTGACCGGTGGCCAGCCGTGGGTGCCACTTCTCTACATCCATGCGAACTCCGAAGATTGTCGGCCAGTTGACAGTGTGTCGCGGGCCTACAGGGCATGATCAAACATCCTACAGGAGGAACAACAATGAAAAGCCTCGTCGACCATCTCAGTCAATACGCCGCCTACCACCGTGACCCGCGCAATATCGCCAGCCACTTTATCGGCATCCCGCTGATTGTGGTGGCGGTGGCCGTGCTGCTGTCACGCCCCGAATGGACGGTGGCCGGACTCTGGCTGTCGCCTGCGGTGCTGTTGGCACTGTTCTCGGCGTGGTTCTATTTGCGCCTGGAGCTGGCACTCGGTGTGCTGATGACGGTGCTGATGGGCCTGTCGGTGTGGGCCGGGCATGTGCTGGCGGCGCAAAGCACGCTGGTGTGGCTGAGCAGCGGCATCGGCATGTTCGTGGTGGGCTGGGTGATCCAGTTTGTGGGGCATTACTACGAGGGGCGCAAGCCGGCGTTTGTCGATGACGTGTCCGGGCTGATCGTGGGGCCGTTGTTTGTGGTGGCGGAGTTGGCGTTTCTGGTGGGGCTGCGGCATGACCTCAAACGGCAGATTGAAGAGCGTTCTGGCCCGGTGCGGACAAATCAGAAAAATGTCGCCGTTTGATGATCGTTCCCACGCTCTGCTTGGGAATGCAGCCCGGGACGCTCCGCGTCCTGAAGCGTGACGCAGAGCGTCACAAGAGGCGTTCCCACGCGGAGCGTGGGAACGATCAACGTCTTAGGCTTTTTGCCAGACCTTGGGTTTGAAGAACAACGTCTCGCCCCGCGCCAGCCCGGTCAGGCTGTCGTGGTCTTTCACCACTTCGGCCTCGATCAGTTCGCTCTGGCCTTCGACCTTCAGGGTCACCCGGGTAGTCGCGCCAAGCGGGCGAATATCACGCACTTCAGCCGCGTGGTGGTCTTCCAGCTCATGGCGTGACAGCGACACTTCATGCGGGCGGAACAGCACGTGCTTGTCTTCACCCAAATGCAGGCGGTTCGAATCCCCAAGGAAGTGATAAACGAAATCACTGGCCGGGTTTTCGTAGACTTCGCCCGGTGAGCCGATCTGCTCGATCACTCCCTTGTTCATCACCACGATGCGGTCCGCCACTTCCATGGCTTCTTCCTGGTCGTGGGTCACGAAGACCGAGGTCAGGTTGATGTCTTCGTGCAGCCGCGCCAGCCAGCGGCGCAGTTCTTTACGAACCTTGGCATCCAGGGCGCCGAACGGTTCGTCCAGCAGCAGCACTTTAGGCTCTACCGCCAGGGCGCGGGCCAGGGCGATACGCTGGCGCTGGCCGCCGGAGAGTTGTTCAGGGTAGCGATCCGACAGCCAATCGAGCTGCACCATGTTCAGCAACTCATGGACTTTTACCGCGATCTGGCTTTCGGTGGGGCGCTGGTTTTTCGGTTTCATGCGCAGGCCGAACGCGACGTTGTCGAACACCGTCATGTGGCGGAACAGCGCGTAATGCTGGAACACAAAGCCGACGTTACGATCACGCACGTCGTGGCCGGAGACGTCTTCACCGTGGAACACAATGCTGCCGGCATCCGGGGTTTCGAGCCCGGCGATGATCCGCAGCAAGGTGGTCTTGCCGCAGCCGGACGGGCCCAGCAACGCCACCAGCTCGCCACTCTGGATGTCCAGGTTGATGCTGTTCAGGGCCTTGAAGGCGTTGAAATTCTTGCTGACATTACGGACTTCGATCGACATGACTTATTCCTCAGCCGCACCGGCGCGCAGGCGGTTAATACGGTTCTCGCTCCACTGCTTGAGCAGCAGGATGAAGAGCGCCAGGATCAGCAACAGACTCGCGACGGCAAACGCGGCGACGTGGTTGTATTCGTTGTAGAGGATCTCGACGTGCAGCGGCAAGGTGTTGGTTACGCCGCGAATGTGGCCGGACACCACCGACACCGCACCGAACTCACCCATGGCCCGCGCGGTACACAACACCACGCCGTAGATCAGGCCCCACTTGATGTTCGGCACGGTGACATGCCAGAACATCTGCCAACCGTTGGCGCCCAGCAGGCGCGCGGCCTCTTCTTCCTGGGTACCCTGCTCCTGCATCAGCGGGATCAGCTCACGGGCCACGAACGGCACGGTGACGAAGATGGTCGCCAGCACGATACCCGGCAAGGCAAACACGATCTGGATGTCATGGTCTTGCAGCCACGGGCCAAAGAAGCCCTGGGCGCCGAACATCAACACGTAGACCAGGCCGGCGATCACCGGCGATACCGAGAACGGCAGGTCGATCAGGGTCACCAGGATACTTTTGCCACGGAACGAGTACTTGCTCACGCACCAGGCGGCACTGACACCGAACACCACGTTGAGCGGTACCGAAATCGCCACGGCGATCACCGTGAGTTTCAGCGCCGACAGCGCGTCCGGCTCAAGGATTGCGGTGAAGAATGCACCCAGGCCATTTTTGAGGCCCTGGGACACCACGATAAACAGCGGCAGCAGCAGAAACAGCGCGAAGATCAACCAGCCAAGGCTGATCAGGATGCGCCGGGATACAGCACTGCCACGGCGGGCAGCGTTCGCCGACGAGGCGGCGGAAATAGACGATTGGGACATGTGCCGCGCCTCCTTATGGGGTTTCGATGCGCCGCTGCAACAAGTTGATCAGCAGCAGCAGGACAAAGGAAACCACCAGCATCATCACGCCGATGGCAGTAGCGCCGGTGTAGTCGTATTGGTCGAGCTTGACCATGATCAGCAGCGGCAGGATCTCGGTTTTCATCGGCATGTTGCCGGCGATGAAAATCACCGAACCGTACTCACCCACGCCGCGGGCGAAGGCCAACGCAAAGCCGGTCAACCAGGCCGGCAGCAGCGCTGGCACCAGGATATAGCGGAACACTTGCAAGGGCTTGGCGCCGAGGCAGGCGGCGGCTTCTTCGATTTCCCGGGGGATGTCAGCCAACACCGGCTGCACGGTACGCACCACGAATGGCAGCGTGACGAAGGTCAGCGCCAGCGTGATGCCCAAGGGGGTGTAGGCGATCTTGAAGCCCAGGTCGGCGGCGAACTGGCCCACCAGGCCGGTGGGCGTGTAGAGCGCAGTGAGCGCGATACCGGCGACGGCGGTGGGCAGGGCGAACGGCAGGTCGATCATCGCATCGATGATTTTTCGACCCGGGAAGGTGTAGCGCACCAGCACCCAGGCCAGCAGGGTACCGATGATGCCGTTGATGATCGCTGCGCAAAACGCCGTGCCGAAGCTCAGTTTCAACGCCGCCAGCACACGGGGTGCGGTGATGATGTTCCAGAACTGATCCCAGGTGAGTTGAGCGGCATGTACAAACATCGCCGCCAGGGGGATGAGTACGATCAGGCTGAGGTACACCACGGTGTAGCCCAGCGTCAGCCCGAAGCCGGGTATGACGGGGGAGATACGACGCGACATAAGAGTCCTTGGTTAGCGGAACGGACATGCAAAACCCGCAAACGAATGCGGGCTCCTGATCCCTGTAGGAGCGGGCTTGCCCGCGAAAAACGTCAACGATAACGCGGGCAGTCAGCAAGCACGCGGCGTCATGAAGTTTTTCGCGAGCAAGCTCGCTCTTACTGGGCCGAGTAGATCTGGTCGAACACGCCACCGTCATTGAAGAATTTCGGTTGGGCAGTTTTCCAGCCGCCGAAGTCTTTGTCGATAGTCACCAGGTCCAGTTTCGGGAACTGCTGGGCGTATTTGGCGGCGACTTTCTCATCGCGTGGGCGGTAGAAGTTCTTCGCCGCAATCTCCTGGCCAGCCGGGCTGTACAGGTGCTTGAGGTATTCGGTGGCGATCTCGGTGTTGCCCTTTTTCTCGGCGTTCTTGTCGACCACGGCCACTGGCGGCTCGGCGAGGATCGACAGCGAAGGTACAACGATGTCGAACTTGTCGGCGCCGCCGTCTTCTTTCAAGGCCAGGAAGGCTTCGTTTTCCCAGGCCAGCAACACGTCACCCTGACCGTTGTTGACGAAGGTGATGGTCGAACCGCGAGCGCCGGTGTCGAGGATCGGCACGTGCTTGAACAGCTCTTTCACGTATTCCTGGGCCTTGGCTTCGCTGCCACCGGCTTTCAGGCCGTAGGCCCAGGCGGCGAGGAAGTTCCAGCGGGCGCCGCCGGAGGTTTTCGGGTTCGGGGTGATCACGGAAACGTCTTTCTTGATCAGGTCGCCCCAATCCTTGATGCCTTTAGGGTTGCCCTTGCGCACCAGGAACACGATGGTCGAGGTGTACGGAGTGCTGGCGTCCGGCAGGCGGGTTTGCCAGTTTTCCGGCAGGGTCTTGCCCAGTTTTGCGATTTCGTCGATGTCACCGGCCAGGGCCAGGGTTACGACGTCGGCACGTAGGCCGTCGATCACCGCGCGGCCTTGCTTGCCCGAACCGCCGTGGGATTGCTGGATCTTGACGTTGTCGCCCGGGTGCGACTGCTTCCAGAAGCTGGTGAATTCAGCGTTGTAGTCCTGGTAAAGCTCGCGGGTCGGGTCGTAAGACACGTTGAGCAGTTCGTAATCCTTGGCAACGGCGGAACCGGCAAACACGGCACTGGCCAGTGCTGCCAGGGCATAACGGCGAATCGACGACATAGAAGGCTCCTGAAATTCTTGGGTGTTGGCTTTTTTCTTATAGTTGCGGGTCTTGCAATCGAATCGCCGATCTTGCTCAGCTCGGTTTGTTGCCCGGGTTCTGCAAACGGAATTTCTCTTTGCGTTCGATCTGTACTACCTGGGCGTTGTGCACAGTGATTTCCACCGCACCAAACCGCAGATCGCGCAGAGCGCTCTGGATCTCGCGCAAAATGGCTGCTTCGTCCTGGCCGTCAACGCTACGTAGAGATGCGCTCATGGTCGTGCTCCTGAAATGAGAAGTGCCTCGCAGTGGCGGCACTGCTTGCGGCGTGAGGGCGATAGTAGATAAGCGCGGATATTCTTAAAAATACTATTTAAGAATGTTTATATAACCAGAAAGAATTTTCTGGTGGGACGTGGGGTTGCGAGGGGTTTTGCGGGACGGCCCGTGAAATAAAGCCGTGTGGAGATCCAAATGTGGGAGCGGGCTTGCTCGCGAAGGCGGCGTGTCAGTCAATACATAGGTTGGCTGATCCACCGCATTCGCGAGCAAGCCCGCTCCCACACTTGACCCTATTTCAAATCAAGCCAGGCGGTATTTAGCGAATTGTCGGCGCCGTCGTCCAATCCAGCTCACTGGCCGGCATCGGCCGACCAAACCAGTACCCTTGGCCCAGGTCGCACTGTTGTTCCAACAGAAACCGCGCCTGATCGACCTGCTCGATGCCCTCGGCATGCACCTGCATGCCCATGCTTTGCGCCAATGCGATTACCACCCGCACAATCGCCGCGTCGTCCTCATCCCACGGCAACCCGGCGACAAAGCCCTGATCGATCTTGAGCTTCTGCACCGGCAAGCGCTTGAGCCGCAGCAGTGATGAATAACCGGTGCCAAAGTCATCAATCGCCAGGCGCAAGCCCAACTCCCGCAGGCGGTGCATTTGCTCAAGGGCGACTTCCGGGTCTTCCATGACTGCGCTTTCGGTCACTTCGAGCTCCAGAAACGCCGGATCCAGCCCGGTATCGTGCAATACCTTGGCCACTTGGTCGTACAGCTCACGCCGGGCAAACAGGCGGCTGGACACATTCACGGCGAGGAACGTCAGCGGCGCGCCGTCGGCCAGCCACTGGCACATCTGGCGGCAGGCCTGGTCCATGACCCAAGCGTCGATATCGGCAATCAGCCCGGTACGCTCGGCAATCGGGATGAATTCTCCCGGCGGCACCAGCCCGCGCTCCGGGTGCTGCCAGCGCACCAGGGCTTCGACACCGATCAGGCGGCTGTTCTGCAACTCGTGCACCGGCTGGTAGTAGACCCGCAGCTCTTGCTGCTCCAGGGCGCGGCGCAGTTCGCCGGCCATTTCCACCCGGTGCTGGGCGTGGGCGGTGAGTTCTTCGGTATACAGGGCGTAGCTTTCGCGGCCGGCGCTTTTGGCCTTGAACAGCGCCGAATCGGCGTTACGCAGCAGTTGCTCGGCGCTCAGGGCATCGCCGGGGAACAGGCTGATGCCGATGCTGGCGCTGATAAACAGTTGATGACCGTCGAAGATAAAGGGTTCTTTCATCGCATCAAGGATGCGTTGCGCCAGTGCGGCGGCCTGGACCAGCTGTGGACAACTTTCCGCCAGCACCGCAAATTCGTCGCCGCCCAATCGTGCCAAGGTCACGCCGGGGCCGAACAGGCTTTGCAGACGCTCGCCGACCGTCTTGAGCAACTGGTCGCCGACGTTATGGCCGAGGCTGTCGTTGATGATTTTGAAGTGGTCGAGGTCGAGCAGCAGCAAGGCGCAGCCACGTTTATGCGCCTGCGCCGACGCCAGGGCCTGTTCGGCGCGGTCGGTGAACAGCAGGCGGTTGGGCAGGTCGGTCAGCGGGTCGTGGTGGGCCAGGTGGGCCAACTCGTGCTCGGAATGCTTGATGGCGCTGATGTCGGAGAACACCGCGACGTAGTGGCTGATCTGGCCCTGATCATCGCGGATCACCCGGATGGTCTGCCACTGGGGGTAGATTTCGCCGCTTTTTCGGCGGTTCCAGATTTCGCCGCTCCATTCACCGTCGCGCTCCAGGGTCTGGAACATGGCTCGGTAGAAACTGGCCGAGTGGCGTCCGGACTTAAACAGGCTCGGCTGGTGGCCCATGACGTCTTCGCACTGGTAGCCGGTAATTTCGATAAAGGCCCGGTTGACGTGAACAATCAGCCCCTTGGCGTCCGTGACCAACACCCCTTCGCGGGTGCAATCGAATACGGCAGCGGCCTGGCGCAGACGCTCGCGGTTTTCCCGCAGTGGCTGCTGGACCAGGTTCGCCCGGGCAAAACGGGCGCACAGCAGGTAGATCGCCAGCGCGCTGAGGCTGACCCACACGTAGCCGCGCATCTGAAGCCAGCGGCCCAGTTCCACGGGTTCATCGATAAAGTTGATCAATACCTGATGGCTGAGCTGAATCCACACAATCGAAACCAGCAGGTACACCAGCCCTGCACGCAGGGCACCTCGGTATGAAAACAGCATATGTTTAGTAATCCTTACTAAAAAACCAGATTCGCCCTACAAAGGTTACGGATTATAGAATAAGAAACATCCAGTCACTCCTATCTGAAAGGGCGGCTGGTTTTATCTGTAGGCTTAGTGATAATGCGCAAGCTGGTTTTTTCTTTATCTGAGGGCCATACAGCCTATGTGGTACAACGGTTTTCTTGACTTGTCGGCCTGGCAACTGGTTGCAGTCACCCTGTTGATGACCCACGTGACCATTGTCGGGGTCACGGTCTATCTGCACCGCTATTCAGCCCACCGCTCCCTGGAGCTCAATGCTGGCCTGAAACACTTCTTCCGCTTCTGGCTGTGGCTTACCACGGCGCAGAACACCCGCGAGTGGACCGCTATCCACCGCAAACACCACGCCAAGTGCGAAACCGTCGACGATCCCCACAGCCCGGTGATCAAGGGCCTGTCCACGGTCCTGCGCAAAGGCGCCGAGCTGTACCGCGCCGAGGCCGAAAACCCCGAGACCCTGCGTATCTACGGCAAGAACTGCCCGGAAGACTGGATCGAACGCAAGCTCTACACCCCCTACCCGCTGTTGGGCGTGGCGATCATGGGCGTGATCGACCTGCTGCTGTTCGGCACCATCGGTATCACCATCTGGGCCATCCAGATGATGTGGATCCCGTTCTGGGCCGCCGGCGTGATCAATGGCCTGGGCCATGCCATCGGCTACCGCAATTTCGAATGCCGCGACGCGGCGACCAACCTGATTCCCTGGGGCATCATCGTTGGCGGCGAAGAACTGCATAACAACCACCACACCTATCCCAACTCTGCCAAATTGTCGGTGAAGAAATGGGAGTTCGACCTGGGCTGGGCCTGGATCAAAGTGTTCAGCTTCCTGCGCCTGGCCAAGGTGCAACGGGTCGCGCCGATCGCCCACCGGGTTGAAGGCAAGGGCCACCTGGACATGGACACCGCCATGGCGATCCTCAACAACCGCTTCCAGATCATGGCCCAGTACCGCAAGTTGGTGATTGGCCCGCTGGTCAAGCAGGAACTGGAGAAGGTCGATCACTCGGTGCGTCACCAATTCCATCGCGCCAAGCGCCTGCTGTCGCGGGAAACCAGCCTGCTGGATGACCGTCACCACGTGCGCATCCAAAGCATGCTGGAACACAGCCAGGCCCTGAAAGTGATCTACGAGAAGCGCCTGGCGCTGCAACAGATCTGGCTGAAAACCAGTACCAACGGCCACGACATGCTGGCGGCGATCAAGGAATGGGTACACGAGGCCGAGGCCAGCGGGATTCAATCCCTGCGGGACTTTGCCCATCAACTGAAGACCTATTCGCTGCGGCCTGCCGCAGTCTGATCACGGCTGTAGCGAGCCGATTTTTTGTGGCGAGGGAGCTGCTGTGGCGAGGGAGCTTGCTCCCGCTGGGCTGCGTAGCGGCCCCAAAATCTTGGGAGCGCTGCGCACTCCAGCGGGACGCCACATCAAGCCCCTCACCCCAACAGGCTCACTCCTACATGTTTCTGGCGCCATTTCTTGGTCGCCTCAAATCGGCGCTGATAACGGAACTTAGCTGCAAATTCCCCCTCTCAAACAACACTTCGCCATCCCGGCGGCCCTTGTTGTGACCGCTGCCCAACCCCGCGGCATGCCCAGAGAGAGTTGTGCCGATGGTCCCCGAAAAGACCTTCACCGACACCCCCGTCCACGACCAGCCACGACCGGCAGCCGCCGCTACGTTGCTGGCGCTGATGCATGCCCAGGGCGAAGTGGAACGCTTGAGTGAACGCGAGCAACTGCTGAGTTCGCTGCTGGTCAGCGTGAATGCCGTGCTCTGGGCTATCGAGTGGGACACCCGCCGCGTGCTGTATGTCAGCCCGGCCTATGAGCGGGTTTTCGGACGTACGGCGGGCATGCTGCTGGCGGACCATCGAGAATGGCGCAACAGCATTCACCCCGAAGACCTCGACTATGCCGAGCACAGCCTGGCCCAAGTGCTGCTCAGCGGCGCCGTGGAAGACCGCGAGTACCGCATCATCACCGCCGACGGGCAGATCCGCTGGCTCAGCGACAAGTGCTACATCAGCCAGCAGGCCGAACCCGGCCAGCCGGTGATCGTGGTGGGCATGGCCGAGGACATCACTGAAAAGAAGCAGCTTGAGCTTGAGTTGCAGCGCCTGGCCACCACCGACGTGCTGACCCGCAGCAGCAACCGCCGGCACTTCTTCGAGTGCGCCCACCACGAGTTCGAACGCGCCTGCCTGCAAGGCACGCCTTTGGCGTTCCTGTTGCTGGACATTGATGACTTCAAAGTGGTCAACGACACCTACGGCCATCTGGAGGGCGATCAGGTGTTGCAGCGTATCGCCGAGAGCGGTCGAGGGGTTCTGCGCCGTGGCGACCTGTTCGGGCGCATTGGCGGCGAAGAATTCGCCGCCGTGCTGCCCGGTTGCGCACCGGAGATGGCAATGCAGGTGGCCGAACGCCTGGGGCACGAGATTGCGCAACTGAGTTTCAGCCATGACGGTGAGAGCTTCGCAGTCACCGTCAGCCAGGGCCTCGCCAGCCTGACCGCCGAGGATGCCAACGTCGACAGCCTGTTCGCCCGCGCCGACGCCGCGATGTACGAGGCCAAGCGCCAAGGCAAAAACCGCGTACTCGCCGGCTGAGCTACACCATTACCTGTGGGAGCCGGGCTTGCCCGCGATGCAGGCACCTTGGTGTGTCAGCTGTACCGGGATGATGCTATCGCAGGCAAGCCAGCTCCCACACTGGCCCGCATCGCCTGCTAAGTTTTGCGCATACGCGCCAATTCCGGCAAACCCACCTTGAGCAAGCGCGCCGTCTTGCTTTTTGCCAGCGCCTCGACGCCTTCATGCTCGGTCAGCCGCGCCAACTGCGCCGTCAGGTTCACCACCAGCGCTTCCCGGGAATACACCCCGCCTTCCAGCGAGTAAATCGCCGCGATCAACTGGCGCAACTCCAACGGCAAGCGCCAGCGCGTGCGCAGCGCCGAGCCATAGGCCGCGCCGAAGGTGTAGAGGGACTCGCCAATCGCTTCGTCATCCAATTCGCCACCGCCTTGCAACCAGTCTTGCAGGCATCGCAACAAGGCCAGGTCGCCAAGGCGATGGAGAATGCCAGCGCTGTAGCAGCGCTCGTGATCAAGGTCGAGCATGCGCGCCAGGCTGCGGGCGTAATCGGCGGTGCGTTGGGACAGCTGCCAGTAACGCTCGGCGTAATCCTTGAGGCTCGGGTCGCTCAGCACCACGTTGTGCTTGAGGGCCAGCCCCAGGATCAGGTTCATGCTCTGCCCGGCCGCCAGCTTGTGCAGGGCCATGGCCAGGGTTTGTACCGGCGAGCCGTGATGGCCGGCGCTGTTGGCGGCGGCGATCAGCACAGCGGTGATTTGCGGGTCCATGCGCACCTGCTCTTCCAGGCGCTTGAGGTCCAGGCCCTCCGGTTCCAGGCTGTATTGCACCGCGGCCTGCACGTCGACTCGCAGCGGCGCGCCATCGGACGCTTCGCGGCGCCGCTCCAGAAACACCGGCAAGGTCATGCCCGGCGCCAGGGCCGGGACTTCGCAATACACCGTTTCGCCTTCATTCAGCAGCAAGTCTTGCAGGCGCTGGGTCAGGCTTTCCATGTTCAAGGGTTTGGTCAGGTACGCCGTCGGCGCCAGGGGCAAGACTTCGTGCACGCTGGCGCTGTCGTTGCGGGTGCCCAGCAGGATAAACGGCAACAGCGGCGATCGCCGTTGCTGGCGCACGCTGTGCAACAGGCTCAGGCCATCGACGCCGGGCAGCTCCCAGTCGGCGATGATCAGGTCGTAGGGTTTGTCACGCAGCAGCTCGGCGGCTTGCTGGCCATCGGCACACACATCCAGCCGTGCGTCACAGCGCACATTCAGCAACACCTGCTTGAGCAAATCCCGGGACCAAGGGTCAGCCTCGGCAATCAGCACACGGGGTACAGCAGGTAAATCAACAGCAGTCATCCAGCACGCTCCATCGGCAATACCAGCACCTTAGACAAAGGAGCCGCCTGCGTACAATGAACAACGGCTGAATACCGTTCATCGGGCACAAAAAAACCCGCCTAAGCGGGTTTTTTGTCGATCAGGTCAACTTTCGATCACAGCTCGGAGAAGCACTCTTCGATGATCGCCAGGCCTTTGTCCAACTGCTCGTCCGGCGAGGTCAGCGGAACCAGCACGCGCAATACGTTGCCGTAGGTGCCGCAGGACAGCAGGATCAAGCCCTTGTCGCGAGCCTTGGCCACCACGGAAGCAACGGCAGCGGCGTTCGGCTTGTGGCTGTCGCCATCTTCGAACAGCTCGACCGCAATCATCGCGCCCAGGGCACGCACTTCGCCGATCACCGGGTACTTGGCCTGGATAGCTTTCAGGCCGGTCACCAGGCGCTCGCCGACAGCCTTGCAGCGGTCCAGCAGGTGCTCTTCTTCGAACACGTCCATCACGGCCAGGGCCGCGGCGCAAGCGATCGGGCTACCCGCGTAGGTGCCGCCCAGGCCACCTGGCGCGATGGCATCCATGTATTCAGCCTTGCCGCACACGCCGGCCAGCGGGAAGCCGCCCGCGATGGATTTGGCGAAGGTGGTCAGGTCGGCGGCAACGCCCATCTGTTCCATGGCGAAGAAGGTACCGGTACGGCCGGCACCGGTTTGCACTTCGTCGGCGATCAGCAGGATGCCGTGCTTGTCGCACAGTTCGCGCAGGCGCTTCATGAACGATTTAGGCGCGACGTAGAAACCGCCTTCGCCCTGGACCGGCTCGATGATGATGGCAGCGATATCACGCGGCTCGGCATCGTTCTTGAAGATGCGTTCGATGCTGGCGATGGAGTCGTCATCGCTCACACCATGCAGGTCGTTCGGGAACAGCGCGCGGAACACGCCGCCTGGCATCAGGCCCATGCCGGCCGAGTAAGGCACGACTTTACCGGTCAGGCCCAGGGTCATCATGGTGCGACCGTGGTAAGCGCCGGTGAACGCGATTACGCCGGCACGGCCAGTGGCAGCACGGGCGATCTTCACGGCGTTTTCTACCGCTTCGGAACCGGTGGTGACCAACAGGGTTTTCTTGGCGAAATCACCCGGGACCTTGGCGTTAACTTTTTCGCACAGTTCAACGTACGGCTCGTAGGCCAACACCTGGAAGCAGGTGTGCGTCAGCTTGTTCAGTTGCTCGGTCACCGCCGCAATGATTTTCGGGTGCAGGTGACCGGTGTTCAGCACGGCAATACCGCCGGCGAAATCGATGAACTCGCGACCTTCAACGTCGGTCACGGTGGCGTTCTTCGCCGACTCGGCGAAGATCGGGTGAATCTGGCCAACACCGCGTGGTACAGCGGCTTCGCGGCGTTTCATCAGGGATGCGTTGGTCTTGCTCATAAAGTCCTCATTCGCCACTCATCGGGTGGCGTGGTCCAAGGAATACGTGGCGGGGAGGCAACTACGGCAGCATGCGATGATCGACTGCCACAGCTTTCCCGGCCACTACGAATAACGGTGTGAAACACGCAAAGGGACAGCGCTCTCGTGCCCTCTGCGTTTACTGCAATCTCGCGCCGGGCTTAGATGCCCAGGCAGAGGTATTTGATTTCCAGGTAATCCTCGATCCCGTACTTGGAGCCTTCACGGCCCAGGCCCGAAGCCTTGATGCCGCCAAACGGCGCCACTTCGTTGGAGATCAACCCGGTGTTGACGCCAACCATGCCGTATTCCAGGGCTTCCGCCACACGGAACACACGGCCCAGGTCGCGGGCATAAAAGTAGGAAGCCAGGCCGAACTCGGTGTCATTGGACATCGCGATCACTTCGGCTTCGTCTTTGAAACGGAACAGCGGCGCCAGTGGGCCGAAGGTTTCCTCCTTGGCCACGGCGGCGTCTTTCGGCACGTTGACCAGGATGGTCGGCTCGAAGAAGTTGCCTTCCATCACCTTGCCGCCGGCCAACAGGGTCGCGCCTTTGCTCAGGGCATCAGCGATGTGTTCCTGAACCTTGGCCACAGCCTTCTCGTCAATCAGCGGACCGGTGGTGGTGCCTTCTTCCAGACCGTTGCCGATCTTCAGCTTGGCCACCGCCACTTTCAGTTTTTCAGCGAACGCGTCGTACACCGAATCCTGAATGTACAGACGGTTGGCGCAGACGCAGGTCTGGCCGTTGTTGCGGTACTTGGAAATGATCGCGCCTTCGACGGCCTTATCCAGGTCTGCGTCGTCGAACACGATGAACGGCGCGTTGCCGCCCAGTTCCAAGGAGACTTTCTTGATGTCCTTGGCGCATTCGGCCATCAGTTGGCGACCGATTTCGGTGGAGCCGGTGAAGGACAATTTACGCACGATCGGGTTGCTGGTCAGCTCGCTGCCGATATCGCCGGCGCTGCCGGAGACCACGCTGAACACGCCTTTCGGAATGCCGGCACGCTGGGCCAGTTCAGCCAGGGCGAACGCGGAGAACGGGGTTTGCGACGCAGGCTTGAGCACCATGGTGCAACCGGCGGCCAGGGCCGGGCCGGCTTTACGGGTGATCATCGCGGCCGGGAAGTTCCACGGCGTGATGGCAGCGGTAACGCCGATCGGTTGCTTGATCACGATCAGGCGCTTGTCCGGCTGGTGGCCGGGAATCACATCACCGTAGACGCGCTTGGCTTCTTCGGCGAACCACTCGATGAACGAAGCGGCGTAAACGATTTCGCCCTTGGCTTCGGCCAGCGGCTTGCCTTGCTCCAGGGTCATCAGGCGAGCCAGGTCATCCTGGTTCTCGATAATCAGCTCGAACCAGCGACGCAGCTTGTTGGCGCGGTCCTTGGCGGTGAGTGCACGCCAGGCCGGCAGGGCCTTGTCAGCCGCTTCAATGGCGCGACGGGTTTCGGCGGCGCCCATTTTTGGCACGGCACCGAGGATTTCGCCGGTAGCGGGGTTGTTGACCTTGATCGTTTGACCGTTGTCCGCATCGACCCAAGCGCCATCAATGAAGGCTTGCTGGCGGAACAACTGGGTGTCTTTGAGCTGCATGTCGGCTTTCCTTAACAGCACCGCGCACGCGCGGAGCGAATTAGAGTTGTTGAAAGGCGCCTTGAGGGCTGCCGTCAGGGAAATCATTCACTGGGCGCAAGCACGTAAATAGCGCACGAAAGGACAAATGTGCGGTTCAGCACCCAGGCAGGAGCGTTTGAAATCTCAAACGAATCCTAGGATCAATGGGGGTGCAGGGCAATAGTCTGTTCGAAAAAAAGAACGAAAACGGCGCATTTGCTCCATTTTTCTGATCAGCGTGTTTCAGGCGAGTTCAACCGTATTGCACCGAGACGCCCGGCACAGGGCGCCAGCGGTACGTATTCCTACTGGCAGGAGGCCGAAAAGCGGCATGGACGCCCAAGGTCGACATGGGTATGATGTCGCCCGCACAAGCATCCGTAGCTCAGCTGGATAGAGTACTGCCCTCCGAAGGCAGGGGTCGTGGGTTCGAATCCCGCCGGGTGCACCAGATACAGATGAAAAAGCCCCAGGTCGAAAGGCCTGGGGCTTTTTTATGGGCGACGATTCAGGGTTTCTGCAACACCTCCAACCGCGCCGGCAAGTCTTCCTTGGGAAAGCGCTTATGCAACTCCAGCAGCTTCTCATCCGCCGCCTTCGCTTCTCCCGCCTGCCGCAACCGCAGGATTTCCTGCAGCCCTTGCTCCAGCGGCGGCAGCACAACAGCCGCGCGTTTGCTCATCTTCGCCACCGGCTCATCCGCCAGCGAACCCGCCACTTCTGTCTGCACCTGCGGTGCGCTATCGGCCTGCGGAGCCACGGAGAATCGAGCCATCGGCGCCGCTGCCGGAGCCGGACGGGCCAGTTCTTGCGGAGCCGCCGCGTAAGTGCCTGTGGATAATTCCGGCTGCGGCACCGGCGAACGCGTGACCAAACCAATCATCAGGGCCACACCCGCGACGGTGGCAAATGCCATCTGCCAGCGCGGCCGTTGGCAGGCCTGCAACCAGCGCTGCCACAGGCCGGGTTGCCGCACGGGCGCTTCGCGGTGAGCGGTGGCCAGGATGAAGGCGTCCAGGGAAGCCGGCGGCTCGCCGCCGGTGTGTTGACGGAAATGCTCGATCAGCAGCTCGTCGTTCGAGTCCTGGGTATGTCGGGAGTCAGTCATGCGGGTACCTCCTCGGCCAGCAGTCGGCGCAGTTTCTGCTGGGCGTAACGCAAGCGGCTTTTTACCGTTTCCAGTGGGGCGCCGGTGAGCGCGGCGATTTGTGGCACTTCCAGGTCGCCATGCAGGCGCAGCAGGAAGACTTCGCGCTGGTCTTCGGGCAAGTCTTGCAGTGCGGTGTCCAGGCGCGCCTGGTCGCGGCTCAGGCTCAGCAGTTGTTCGGGCCCGGCGCTGTCGTCGGGCTGGCCGTGAAGCTGCTCATCGTAGCTGTCGTGCAGTGGGTTGTGGATGCCGTGCTTGCGCCAGTGGTCGATCAGGCGGTTGCGGTCAATCTGGAACAACCAGGTGCGAAAACTCGCCCGCCCCTGTGGCTCGCTGGTGCTGCGGATCAGGCTGAGCCAGGTGTCCTGGAACACTTCCTCGGCCAGTTCGGCCTTGTTGCTCAAGGACACCAGAAAACGGTACAGGCCCTGTCGATGCCGCGCGTACAGGGCTTCGAACGCTGCACCGTCGCCGCTGCGGTAGCGGGACAGCAGGGCTTCGTCGCTGGGTGAATCCATCAGGTGGCGCACTCCTTTGAGGTGGATCAGTGTTTGGCCGGGGCTTGGAGGCTCTGCGCCAATTCGACCAGTTGCACAAACTCGCCGCGCAAGCCGAACGGGTCGTCGCCCCGGGCGGAGCGGGCCAGTGCGGCCGTGTCCTTGAAACTCATGGAGCCAGTGTAGCGGCCATCACCCTTGAGCTGCTGGGCGAAGGCGGCCACGGCGGCAGAGAAACGCAGGTCGTCGCTGGGTTTGCCACTGTGCTGGTTGCTGATCGGGTGTTCGATCAGTCGGCTATCGCCGCCTTCCGCTGGTTTGTAGCGTACCCGCAACATCGCCAACTCATCAGTTTTACCGTCAGCCTTGGCCGCCGACGCGTAGCGCAGTGGCTCCAGCCAACCCTGTTCACCCTTCGGGACAATTTCATACAACGCGGTCACCGTATGCCCGGCACCGATTTCTCCGGCGTCGACCTTGTCGTTGTTGAAATCCTCACGTTTCAAGGCGCGGTTTTCATAGCCCAGCAATCGGTATTCACTGACCTGTGCCGGGTTGAATTCGACTTGCAGTTTCACATCCCGGGCCACCACGGCGAGGGTTGAGCTGAGCTGGTCCACCAGCACTTTGCGGGCCTCGCGCAGGTTGTCGATGTAGGCGTAGTTGCCATCACCGGCATCGGCCAGTTGTTCCATCAGGTGTTCGTTGTAGTTATCCACACCAAAGCCGAGAGTGGTCAGGGACACGCCGCTTTTGCGCTGGTCGACGGCCATTTGCTTGAGGCTGTCGAAGTCACTGACGCCCACATTGAAGTCGCCATCGGTGGCCAGCAGGATGCGGTTGATACCTTTGTCGATAAATCCTTCGCGGGCCATTTGGTAGGCCATTTCGATCCCCGACGCGCCTGCGGTGGAGCCACCGGCGGTGAGTTGGTCGATGGCGTTGCGGATCGTGGTTTTGTCGCGGCCCGAGGTGGGCTTGAGCACCACTCGCGATTCGCCGGCGTAGACCACCAGCGATACACGGTCCTGGTCGCGCAATTGGTCCACGAGCAGTTTGAGGGTGCTCTTGACCAGCGGCAGGCCTTCGCGGCGATTCATCGAGCCGGACACGTCTACCAGGAACACGAGGTTAGCCGGTGCCAGGTCCGCCACAGCGCGGTCCGAGGCCTTGATGCCGATGCGCAATAGTCGGGTGTGAGGGTTCCACGGCGATGGCGCCACTTCCGTAGTCACGCCAAAGGGCGAGCCGTCGGTAGGCAGGGCGTAGTCGTAGGGAAAATAATTGACCATTTCCTCCAGTCGTACAGCACCCTCGGGCGGCAGGCTGCCTTGGTTGAGGAAACGTCGTACGTTGGCATAGCTGCCGGTGTCGACGTCAACGCTGAAGGTGGAAACCGGCGTTTCGGCTACGCTGCGGATCGGGTTGTCCGGTAGGTTCTGATACTGCTCCCGAGGCTCGGCCTGGTATTGCAGGGCGACGGCGTCGTTCATGACCAACCGCGACGCCATCGGTGCAGGAGCAACCATCCGCTTGACCATGGCCCCCTGAACGCTGGCGGGCTCACTTTGCACCTCTACGACAGGCGCCGATTCAGCAGGCTTGGCCACATCACGGGATGAAGAAAGCCCACACCCGGCAAGCGCCACCAGCAGGGTCACGGCAAAGCCTTGGGCGGCAGGACGCAACAGCAGAACAGGACGGGACATGGTCTGAACCTCGTGAGTGAATGATCCGTTCACAAGGTCAGACGCAAGGAGTTGGTGATTCGGGTTAAAGCAACTTAGCGCGACGGAATATCGCGCAAATCATCGACGATAAATCGGCTCAACACGCCCGTGTAAAAAGGCTCGACGCTGGTGTTGCCCGTGTTGGAGATAACCCCACCCATGGTCTTGTACTGCTGCCACTGACCCAACACACCACCCGGCACCAGACCACTGCGGTCCTTGGCAAAGTGCAACACCTCGGCGCCGCCCTTCTTGACCTTGACCTGATAGTTGAAGTCGACACTCAGCAAGATGGTGTTGTCGTCGACAAGCACCGTGGCGAGTCCGCCCTTGGAGTCCTGGATATGGCGGGTGTAGACCAGATTCACATCCAGCAGGTAATCGGCGCTTTCCTTGCTGGTGGCGTATCGCTTGGCCTTGAGCAGCCGGTTGACCAGGTCGACGCCCAGTTGCTCGCGGACTTTGTCATCAGGCAGGAAGCGTGGGTTCTTGCCCACTACTTCAACGTCGAAGGTATCGAGCCAATAGGTAGCGGTCTTGGGAATCTGAACCGGTGCGGGGGAAATGTAGTAAGCCGGCTTGGAGGCGCAGCCAGCCAGAAAGCTGAACGCCAGGAGTAAAGCAACAACGCGCATGTCTGAACTCTTCCCTGAATGATGTCAATTTGACTTCATTTTACGGCGTTGTCGGCGCCTTTTCGAGTCCTGCTTCAATTTGAAGCAATAGCCCCAGCGGCCAGCAAGCCAATACCGGCGTACCACCCCCAAAGGAACGGCATGGCCTGGCGATCTTTTCGGGCATAAACGTACACATAGCAGGGGATGAACAGACACAGCAGCGCATGCCCCAGCGAGTTTTTAACGGCCACACAAAAAATGGCCAGCTGCATCAAAATTGCCAGTCCCAGTCCAACCATGACCAATGTCATTACCACGGTATTTCTCCTGCGCGGGTGCGTGTGTTACTTCGAGTGGGGCACGACGGCACTGGCCAACCTATCGCCAAGGCGACGAAGCCAACCCTCCATCAGGCGTACAACGTCCAAAAGTCCATGCCATCCACAACCCAATACCTTTGCTCTTTCGGGATCAGCTCCGCGAATGAGCCAGACGCTTGCCCGTCCCAGTCCGAGGGCACATAGGACTCATGAAACCTGTCCCAGTCAACGTGCCGGAACACCTTGCTATCCAGGTCCACATAAAAGCGGGGCAGCCTCATTCGCATTTTCTCGCATTCATCCAGACGAGGCTTCGCGTGGCCAGATAGAACGGCCTCGATATGGTTATGAAATTCGCCAAGGTAGGCAGCGGAGTAACCGTAGGTGAAGAAACTGACCATCCACTCCAGCGAATAAACGTTGACGCTGTTGTTATCCAGATAGCGCTGAAAGGTATTCACCTCCAGGACCGGAACGCCCCCTCTGAACTCGGAAACGGCCTGGTCATAGAGGCTACTGTCCATGACGCCACTTTCGACATAGCTCCTGTATTCAGGCCTGACATCGATACAGAAATTTCCCTTGTCGTCTGCCAGGTAGTAGTACTTGCCATCAGCGACAAACACCGCCAAATCCCTGCGCCCCTCGAAAATATCTTCAAGCAGGCCATCAACATCATCTGCAGAAATCATCAGCGCCTCTTCAGTTGCCATGGAGCCCGGCGGCACCCGTCGATACCTGAGCGACTATAGGATTTACATTGGCGCCAGGCTCTGGCTCACGCCGCCGGAGCCACAGTCGCCACAGGAATACGCTCATTGGGAGCAGTCACGTCATACACATGCTGCTCACACCCCTTCCCGATAATCACGAACTCCACCAGGTAAACCTTTTGCTTCTCAGGCTTGAAGGCTGAACTCATAGGGCCGCATTCATACACATATTTTTTGACGAGGCCGGCGTAGTTGGCGCTGTAGACCCGTGACTCGCCGATCACTTCAAAGGGCTGCCCCGGGTCAGCCTGCACTTCCAACTGCGGGAAGCGTTTGACGACAGCGCTGTTGGTGACCTCGCTCATCTTGGCGATCCAGCCGAATACCTTGCCGCGACCGGAATCAACCACCGTCCCGAGGATTTCCGGACGCTGGTCCACATCGGAACTACGGCGCACGGAGAACTGCACCGGATAGGTAAAGCCGGTCGCCTTCATGATGACTTTGGCGTGCTCGGCATCCACCTCGACCTTGTTTTGCTGCAACTGGACGCCGTCCTTGAGCAGGGTTGGCGAGGAGTTCCTGGCAGTGGAGTGGCAGCCGGCCAAGGCCAGGGCGAGGATTAGGAGTGAGGTCTTTTTCATTGGTTGCTTCCTTGAATACAGTTAAAAATCTGGCTCGGGCTACGTGGGAGAACCGCAGCCCGACGCCGTTTTCTATCGGTTGTAATACTTAAAACGCGTAACGCGCCTTGAGCATCACCCCATCCGCATCAAACCCACTGCGGGCCTGGCGGGTGTAGCTGGCCCCCACGGTAAAGTCCGACACCTGGTAGTTCACGCCAACACTGGCTTCATAGCTGTCACGCGCCACCGAAGCGCCGGTAACGGTGAACGCAGAACCGCCAAGCACATAGCTGGAGGTTTGTGCGACGCGATCACCCATCAGGTCGTGATACGCCATCAAGGTTGCTTCCGGCTGCAGGCTACCGGCGCCCATGGGCAAGTTGCCCGCCAAACGCACACCAGCGCCCAGCTCGCCCACTTCATAGCGTTGCGACTGGGTGCTCAGCGCGGCCGAAGAACCCTTCTCGTCGAAACCGTCCATGCGCACGTTGGCGTAACGCGCTGCCACGCGCGGCTCGATCACCACGGCCTGCGACGGCTTGAAGCTGTAGCCGCCGATCACACTGGCAGACAGCACATTGCTGTCGTAACTGCCCTTGGCTGTGGTGCCGGCGATATGGCGTTTGCTGTCGTTGTCGTTATGGCCATAGCTGAGGCTGCCGTCGACAAACCAGTTTTGCAGCGACCAGTTGCCGTACAGCGACAGCGCATGGCCCTCCACTTCGGTCTTGTTGCCGAGGTCGGAATGGATGTTGGAGTTAAGGTAGCTGTACGCCACGCCCAACGTGGTGGTGTCGTTCAAGCGCCCGTCCACACCCACGGCCATGCCGCTGCTGTTGGCCGAGTAGCCGTTGTTGCCGCCACGCCCGTCCTGGTCCATGTTGCTGCTCAGGCCCTGCACCCACACGCCGCCGGTTTGATGGCTTTCGCGCTGGTCGGTGAGGCGGTTGAAGATCGCACCGTTGATCACGGTTTGGCCCGACAACGCCACGTCCAGGGCGCCGCGGTTGACGTCTGGCTTGAGTTGTTCGCTGACTTGCGCCAGTTGCTGCGCAGTACCGGCGTTGGCCAGGGCCTGGAACACTTGATCGTTCTGGTTGAGGCTGCCGAGCACGTCATTTTTGAAGGTATTGACCGCCGTGGCCGCTGCGGCACTGGCGCCCACGCCGGCCAGCTCTTGCTGCACTTGCTGGTTGTCCTTGACCGCCACCACCGCCTTGACGGTTTGCGCGTCGGCCGAGTAGCTGAGCACGTCGAGCAACGACGACGAACTGGCGACCGACAGGCCGTTGTTCTGCACGCTGTTGGCTTGCACCAAGGTGTATTGGGTGCCGTTGTTGGTGCGTGCGAAGTCGCCTGGCTGCGCGCTCACCGTCAGCTTCGAGGCCTGGGCGAACGTGGCGTTGCCATTCACGTTCAGGTACGGCGTGGTCGGCACGACGCTGTCGGACAGATGCATATCGATGCCCGCGCCGTTGGCAACGTTAAGGTCGCCGGTGATCGTGGTGCCCGGGGCGGAAAGGTTCAGCGAGCCGGAGTTGATCGAGACCGGGGCGATGATGCGGCTGCCGGTGAAATCGGCTTGGCCTGCGACATTCACCGCGCTCAAGTTGAGCAGGTCGCCGGTAATTTTGCCGCCGGTCCAGTTCAGCGTGGCGAGGTTGGCGGCGTCGATGGCGGTGCCGGAGTTACTGCGGATCTCGCCGGCTTGCTGGTTGATCTCAAACGCCGAAGTCTGATCGGCAGCGTCCACGTGAATGGCTGTGCCATCGGCGCTGATCGTGCCGCGGTTAACGATGCCACGCGCACCGGTTGCGCTGTTCTGGGCAAAGGTTGCCCCGGCAAACTCGAAGGCATTGGCGTTGGTGCCCGTGGCCTCAAGGGTGCCGGTGTTGAGGATGTAGTCGACCGTGCCGTTTAGAAACATCACCGTCTTGGCGTCATTGCCGTTGGCGGAAAGCAGACCGCTGTTTTCAATGCGCAGAGGATTGGTGTCAGTTTCCACCTCGATACCCCAGGCGCCCTCGCCTGTTGCCTTGAGCGTGCCGGCGTTGAGGATTTTGCCACCGACGGTGGTGCCCAGATTGTTCTGACGGTCGAGGATCAGGCCGATTGAGTAATCACCGTTCAAGTCGATTACGCCGGTGTTGGAAACGTCGCCGGCGATGGTGGTGCCATGCAGGTAAATGCCTTCACCGCCATCCACGTAGGAGGGTGAAGCCGGCGGGGTCAGGGGCAGCGTGGAACGGATGGTGCCGGAGTTGATGACACTTCCACCGATGGTCGTCGCGCCGATCTCAAGGCCCTCGTAACCCCCATTTTTCATAAGAATGTTGCCCGCCTGGACCACGTCCCCGGTGACAGTTCCCGGGCTCAGGTTTTGCGGGCCCGACCAGAACAGCGGGTCCAGGGCAATCGCACGGATGGCGGCGCCCTGGGAATCCAGAGTGATGTCGGCACGGTTGATCAACGAACCCTGGATAGTGGTGTTGGCCACACCCAGTCCGGCAGGGTTGGTAGTGGTCGGCACCACTACTTCGGAGAACGTCCCGTTGATAATCAATGACTCATTAAAGCTCTCGCCGACCCAAATATTCTTGCCCTGCCCCAGGTCGAATTCCACCGCCAGCGCTTGCGTACTGATTGCGCCGACCATGAGTGCCAACAGGCTTTTCTGGAACTGCTTACGCTTCATTTCAAACTCCATGAACTACATTAAAAGCCGCCAATAGGCCCGGCGGCAGTAGGTGTACTGAGAGAGGGATCAATTGATCCGATGCATTCCCCCCGGGTGCCTTTCTGAAACGCAGGCGCGCAAATATGCACCGCAGCCGGCGATGACAGAGAAGAGGTTTTGGGGGCGAGGTTCACATTAATCCTTAATGTCATTTGAAAACGCTGCAGTCCATGCAGCCCGACCGGTTGCGGGTGGGCGGGGTAAAGACAATGGGATATACAAAATGTTCAAGATGCTGCGCGTTATGGCACCGTGGCCTACCGCTCAGGCTCAAGCGCTAACCGAACAAAAAACTCGGGCACATCCTGCGCGACCGGCTCGGCATACTGGCGATCCATACCGATAAAGGGGATGCGCACAATTGGCATCGAAGCCTCATTGGTGTCAAAACCGTAGCCTTCCCCACCACCATCGCAAGCAAATAGAAAGATGCCCGGGGCATAGGTTCCAACCTCGTACTCTCGATTGAAGTCAGCCAATTCCTGCGCTTGCCAGAAGACGATGTAATGGTCGCCGATAAAGCCATCACCGCCATCGTGTGCTTTGAGAAAATCGAGGTAGCTCGGCGGGAGCGCGACGCCCAGGGTGGCGTTGAGGCCGTCGACAAATGCAGCCTCGGCGGGGCCGTTCAGTTGGCCTTCGGTGAAGTTGTAGAGCTCCATGCCTGCCTCCTTTCGATCAAATCTTTTACATAAGCCAGCTTATTCAAAATGAAGCTCGAAAAGTCTTCAGACACGACTTCAACCTCATCGATTTCAGCGTCCAGCTCAACGATCGCCCAATTGCTCCGAGTATCAAAAGCGTATGAAACCTCGCAGGAGTCCCCCGCGAAGACATACAGCCCGGCATAGATGCCCGCGTCTGCATCGGCTAGAGCGGTATACCTTACCGGCCCATCACTCACATAGAGCGCACAGTCCAGCTCACCAAACCCAAAGGTGGCAAGGAACTCCAGATAGTCAGCAGGAACACCATTGCGACTCGCGGCATCCACCTTGCTCAGTATCAAGTCGACGTTATCTATACGGTCGCCAAAGTCCCCTTCATAGCCCACAGCCGAGGTAATCTCGCTGATCAACTGTCGTATTTCAGATGTGTTTTCCATTGTCACTCTCCTGGTATTTCCTGATCTGCTCGCGGAGTTACTTGAGCTCTTTCACCAGATATCCACCGGAGATC
This sequence comes from Pseudomonas sp. ATCC PTA-122608, assembly GCF_001952855.1. Classification (GTDB taxonomy): domain Bacteria; phylum Pseudomonadota; class Gammaproteobacteria; order Pseudomonadales; family Pseudomonadaceae; genus Aquipseudomonas. The sequence goes on from NZ_LPNO01000016.1 coordinate 43,429, forward strand.
TGCGTAATACCCGTCAACGCGCGGCGCAACGCCTCAGGATCAGTGCGATAAGTGAGCGGTGTGTAGCCGTAGACATTCTGACCATTGAACGGCGTGACCGTCTCCACCGTGCGCCAGAGCATCTCGTCGCCACGGTCCATGCGCGCCACCACGGTGAGCGTTGGGTAGACCACGCTGCTGAAACCCTGGGTCAGGCGAAAACCCCACTCGCCCACCGTCAGTTGAATCTGCGCGTCGGCCGGCTCGTCGTCACCCACCACTTTGAGCGATGACGTCTTACCCAAGGCATCGATAAAGGCCTGCTTGAGCAACACGCCCAAGTCGATATTTTCGGCGTCCATCACCGTGAGGATCGCCGCCGGCGTCGACATCTCGGCCAGTTGCCCCGCCTTCATGCCGGCGGCAAACCCCGCGCCGCTCAAGGCCGCCGTGCCCAGCTTGGACGCGCCGCTGGCCATGCCGACGCCCGCGCCAAGCCCGGCGCCCAGGGCTGCACCCCAGGCTTGTTCACGGCCCATATAGACCATGTTCTTTTCCCACTTTACGGGCAGCACTTTGACCGTCTTGACCTGCGCACGATGCTCGGGCGTGAGGGGCTGGCTGACGCAGCCGCCGAGGATGAGGGTGGAGAGGAGAATCAGGAGAAGGTTTTTCACATCAGTCCTTTAATGTTGGTGGTGGGTTCAACGCCAGTGTGTCGGCAATGGGGGTGAAGACATGAGGCCTTGTGATTGGGCCAGTACTTTGCTGCCTTGCGTGGGTTTGGGTGCGGGCTTATAGTCCGGGCCGTCGCCCACATGGCGATTCAGGTTTGGCGACCTGACAACAGAGCGCAAAAGCATCCCGCTTCTATGCAGGTGTTTTTGCACCCGCAAAGCTGTGCATGATATGGCGGCTGTGCGTGGGAGACCTTCGGGTCTGCCGGTTTACTCTGTTGCCGGTTCGCCAACCTGCGTACAGCTGCCACCCATTCGTTTGGCGACGAATGAGTGGTGGCTTAATCCACCAACAGAGTACTGACAATGAATCGATACATGCCCCTCACGGGCCACGACTGCACCGTCCCCGCCCTGATTATCGACACCCATGCGCCCCTCGATGTCCTCCACGACGCCGCCGTGTACCGGATTCGCGCCGTCACCCAACTGCTGGAAAACCTTGCCTTCCGTGAACAGCTCAGCAGCGATGCTGTGGTGCTTCAAGACTTCGCCCAATTGCTGGCTATTCCGCTGCGCGATGGGTGTGATTTGCTGGATGTCATCGGTCGCCGGCTCAATGCCTATCCATCCTGAGTTAAAGGGGCGGCCTGGGTGCCGCCCCTTTAACTCGGTTAAACAACCTCACTTACCATGAAGCAAAACTTTTAAAGCATCTTTAGAAACGCACACTATGCGTGCCCACTCTTCTTTTTCCAAATACTCTTTATCAGAAAGATCAGTACCATACTTATCAAAAAGCGCGTCAATAGCTAGAACCACGTCCTCGATGGCTCTAGCTTCCTGATCATTTTTCAAAACTAGCCCTATCCAAATGTATGCATTTTCAGCGAGCCCTGTATCGTCATATAAAAAATGTATTGTGTAATCAAGTTTATCATAAGCTAAATCCGGCGATGAACGCTCTACCCAGGCACGGTACTGGTAATCTGAGTCCGACAAGCCTGCCAGATAGGAAACCAGCTCCTCTCTCATACTCGGAAACTTTAATTCGGAGCGTTCCAAGTTTTCCATTTTTTATACTCACTGGTCAAAGGGGACGGATTTATTTAATCGACCCACCTTAAAATATTTGGATAAAACCGCGCCACCTACGGCTCTTGCATCCTTACTCATTAATACATTCGAGAGAAATGCTCATCAACAGAAGTTCCAGACCAAAAGCGCACGTCTGAAAACTTCAGCGTTTCAGAAACAACAATTATACCCCTAAGCTCAAAAGGAATATCTTCTATATTAGCCTTGACACTAGGAACTAAATACCGAAAATAGTCTCCCATTTCGGATTCTCCATCATAACCTGAAGGGTAGTCCTCTCCAGGCACGCTACCTTCTATAGCATGGTATAGATAGACACCTTTAATCGCTGGAAGATTATATTCGGTTAATCTGATTTGAGGTGATGATCGATGCGCTATCCATGCTTCCACTTCCGTCTTAGACACTAGGTGCCGATATGCATAAGCAGAATATAGATCAAGAATAGCTTTACCGTTTTTGGCTTCAGGATATTCTTTGTAGCTTTCAGACTCTTCCCACAAATACTCACTTAAGCTATCAAGCTTCTGCTCCACATCCGCCACTTCCAACAAAACTGTTGGTAACGGCCCAAAACAGTTATTCACCATGATGGCAATAGCGCCCGCTTTATCCATGGCAAACCAAGTAACGACACCTCCAAACCCCGGAATCCAATGCTCATCAATAGTCATTATTTACTCCTCGGCCAAGATTAAAGCTGCCGCTTTTACTACGAAGCTGATCATATATAGGCATGATAGTCTTGAGGATGAGGTCCTTTATGACCAAGAACAGCTATTTTGTTAATAGCATCATCCAAATCGAGTTCGCCCCCTTTACGTCTTTTTCTACAGCCGAGATGTTCCTACCGCAGCTAAATAGACAAACTGGGGTCAGACCAAAATAAAAACAATCCGTTAATAAAATCGTGATCTGGCCCCGTGTCCTTCTTAAATTCAAAATCACTTCAACGATCAGCGTTGGCAAATAGATAAGCACTCAACTTATCAGACAAGCCTATCCGCTCAATATAATCAACAATATATACAGCAGAGCTCTCGTCCGCCTCACATATCGGCTCAGACATTTGCTCTTGTAGCCCTGCAATCTTATAGGCCTTATTCGCAAAAAAACCGACCACCAACAATATTAAAATTAAACTATTTTGTTCTACGCTTTCAGTTGCAAAATTTCCTTCTGCCAACAGTCCGCTCTGCATCTCATCGGAGTCTAGGTAATATGCTAAGTCATCGGCACTGAGCCCTCGATCAGACAACCATCGCCAACATCTATCAACTGCCTCCTGACATTTTTCTTGCGTATCACTCGCCGCATCAAAATTACGTAGAGCATAATCAAGCAACAGAAGGAAAATTGAGGCTTTCTTAATCCACATCATACTATTAATGACTTTAAGGGCTTCTTTATTGTCCATTAACTATTCTCCCATCTTTAACTAGGAAAGTAGGGGACAGACCACTATTCTTCTCCCCCCAGAAAAATCGTGATCTGACCCCGTTTTCCTTCACCTGTGGTCCGCCTCTCTGTACCCCGGCTATTGCGCTGCACGCCAAGCGTGAATAGCTGCCGACTCAAACCGATGAACACACCTATTTTTTTGCGCATCTACTCGACGGCACCTCTGCGACAGCGCCAGGCGCCTCTACGCCGGAGAGCAACCGAATTACCCCACCGCATTGCCCGCCCTGCCTCTGAAGGTATGCCTCATAGTCTTTACCCGCCTCAGGAACAAACACGCGGGGATCTGGCACACAAAACGCCTCGCCGGAAAGCATTTTCATCACGACTACAGACGGTAAACCCGCGGGTATAACAAACTCCGCGTAAGACTCGCCGTAGCTCAGGTGATCACTTCTCCAGGAAGCAGGCATTCCGACACTTCGTTTGGTGTGTTGCCCCAGGGTGGAATTGACCTTATCTGCAACGGTATAACCGTAGGCATAAAGAGGCTCTTTACTCGAAGCGCAGTCTTGTCCGGGATTGATGGCAACCGGCAAACCGTTATTCCCAAAAAGGCGGATGCGTGCGGTGGTTGCCTGATCGTAGGGAATAGGCTTCTCATAGCTAGTGGAGCCGCAGCCACTCAGGAACAAAGCAGAAAAGAAGGCTAGCAAAAGATTCTTCAAGATAACTCCCAAGCTCACATATCAAGCTGTTATGGGTAATTGATTAAGGGGTGAATAGGGACAGACCACCAATATCTGCCTTCTCAATAATCGTGGAGTGATCCCGATTTTCCTAACCTTATAGATAAAGCTCTTTAACAGCTGAGATTTCTGCAGCAACCAGCTCGAATTTAACACCCAACCCACCCTTCTCGGCCTCACTCAATAAATCAAACTTTCTACATGCATCAGATAGAACTTCCAACATATCCTGAGCATATACACTCTCCTTCGAAAGTTTAACTCCATGAACTGCACCCCACTTATATATAGCTGTTTGCAAAACAACATTAGTGACAGGGTCATCATTATGGAGAAGCTCAGACTCATCTTGTACGTAGGCGAATGCCTGCTCAGGCTTTAAATTCAGCTCTCCCAACGCCTTATTGTAAAGCCGCTGCACTACCTGCTGAATTTCGTCATACGTAATTTTTTCGTAGGGCATTATTTATCTACTGGAGAAACAGGGGTCATAGCACTGTTAATACTTTAATTAGAAAAACATTGCCTGCTCTATATTTCTCGTCTTATAGGACAACGCATTTCAATTAGATAAATCCGCCCCTTTTTCTTTTTTTAGCTCCCGACCACATGGATTGATCATCTGCATTATCTCTGTATTTGTTGTATAGACAATAGCAGGAGACTTCGTAACATAAGTTGCCTCACTGGTCCGCCCGGAGGCTTCTACAAAATTACCCTCTGGCCCGACATAAGCTTTTTTGCCTGGCTGCACCATGACGTCGAGCATGAGTTTTTTCTTCTTCATGTCCGGTTTATTGTGCACATCGAATGTCCAAATCTGCAGCCCATACTCTTTGGTGAATAAATAGAAATTCGGCGATGTCTCTCTGGACTCGTAGAGGTGGGCGCACATGACGTCACTGACCGTTACTGTTAAGTCGGGTTTGTAGTGCTGACCGCTATAACTGGCAAGTATCAGCTTTGTACGTGTCTGTACCGCAAGTGCATCCTGTGGGTGACACGGGATCATGTCACCATAAGGATAGGTGCACCAAGTCACCTGACTCATCGTGACAATCTCGTCAGGCCTTACGGAAAGATCCTTTTGGATGGAAATCTGGTCCTCGAGCCTTTCGTAGGGAATTCCTGCGCAGCCTGTTAATAGAGTTAGATTGAACAGGGTGAAGAGGTAAAGAGCTTTCCGGTATACGCTCCAATATTTCATTGTTGAAGTTCCTTTTCTGCTGCCATGATTTTTTACCGCTACTAAATGGACAAGCCGACTCAAAGGGGACGGATTTATTTAATCAACTCATCTGGAGTTCTATATATTTAAATAAATCCGTCCCCTTTACGATAGTCTCTTTTCGGCAATCCTGTTATATCATCGACCGAGAAATAGGGGTCAGACCACCATTAATACTTTAATTAGAAAACCGTGGCCTGAACCCTATTTCCCGCGCCCGACTCTCGCTCTAATTCACGCGTTAAACAAAACTTTTCTCAGCAAGTCCTGCCTCTCTGCCTGAGCCCCTACGGCTGCAGTGAAGCACTGGTTATAGGCAGCAATCTTCAAAACGCCGCCCAAATCTTCTACTGCAAAGCAGTCGATATCCATTAACTTCTTTTCGTCGACACCCACTAACTGAAGCAAGGATTTGCTTACCCACATGAAAGCGCCAACCGCCTCAATGTAGCCGTTTCTTAAAATCCAACGCCCAGGATTTTTTGATATATCTACGATCTCTTGGGTCAGCGGAAAAGGCAGCCCATTACTTTTCTTAGGCAGATGAGCGTGCTCAACGCGCTCAACTTCAAAGAGCGTAAGACTCTCGGCATTTTGCCATCGATCATACTCGCCGTCGTAAATTCGAGCCTGAACAAAGCCGGGCTCATCGATTAACGCTTCAATCATAGGCTGTGCCACTTCAATCGAATTCGCCAAGTGTTTTATATCAAGCCGATAAAACGCTTTATCTGCCACATACGAAAACTCGACAGAACCGTTTGCCAGCTCAATAAAAAAACTCTGACACTTGTTTTTCTTCAAGTAATTCGAAACGTCCGCCAACCCTATTTCCTTGCCGGTAAAGCCATCAATGACGGCATCCTCATTAAAGTTTTTGAGCTGTTGTATTAGCCGCCCCCATACAACTGAAGCGCCATCATGTAGCCTCTCGCTAAAGACAATTTCAATTTCAGCCATATGATTAGCCACCGAACTCTTTAATAATCACAGTAATATTACGTTGCTTTCCATACTCTATAAGCTTGCTCGCGTCAGCCATTCCGCCCGGTTGAACTCGGATGTCCAAAATTTTCGTTGCCGGTACGCCATCCACGGTAATTTTTGAACTTTGCAAGGTGTCCATATGGGTTCTCATGTCATAAGACCACCCTTTACCTCGGGTATCAATCGTTTTCAAACTCACCACATTAGTGTCGAGTTGGAAGTCAATAACTGGGAAGTTATTGGATTTAAAGGGTTGCCCGGTCTTGGGATTGATGAGGTTGTCCGTCCGGGCCCAGTCCTTATAGTCCGTATCAGTAAGCGTTGTCTCAATCTGCCTACCTCTCGCCCGAGGTTCAAGATCCCAAACATTTTTGCCGTTTTCCGGCGGCATTAGATCCGGCCTTGAAGGTGGCGGGGTCTCTCTCTTACTGGCCGCAACGGCGCGCTTGTAAGCCAAGGCTCCCGCCGCTGTACCTAACCCAACTGCAAGCGCGATTTTGAGATCGTTCGTAATTTCCTGCGCCTGCGCGTCGCTCAAATTCCATTTTGCTTTAAGCGTATCGACCATCGCCCCGACCGTGTGCTCAGTCGTCGCTGTCGCTAACATCTCCTGGAATTCAAAGTTCGAATTAATGAGGTTTTGTACTGCTTCTCGAGCCTTCGGCGAGCCGTACTCCACGATGTCTTTGATTGGGTTGAGATCCGCCATGGTATTGGCGACTTCTTTAGACCGCGCTGCACACGTAGAAGGATCAGCCTTACAGCCGGCGATCGCGTCAATATCTTGTTGAAGACTCAACTCTTTGAATTTACGTGTGGTGTCTTCAATGCAGGAAGTGTCCGTGCACGCCGCTATCTTCTTGGCTGCTCTCTCAAGCTGATTGTGGTTCAGATAGTTATATTGCGTTGCGTTTTGCGCCACCCAACTACCTTTTTCCAGCGCAGCCGCGTCCACGTCGCCTTGTGCTGCTGCCGCCAGCACGCCGACGATCTGCGAACTCATCGTAAGCAAGTTATCGTCGCCTTTAACCAAGCCGTCCAGATGGGTGACCAATGCCTCGCTCGCCCCTGCTGCCAAGGCGCCGGTCTTGAAGTCTCCTCCAGTGGCCTCTGCCAGCAACCCACCGACCATGGCGTGAATCGCAACTTTCGGTGCGGAACCGTCTGCGAACACATTCTTGGTGTAATTACCCAACAAATTGAAACTGGCAGCCGCCAAGGTATTGAACAACGCGTTTTTCAGCGCATCGCTGGCACTGCCACCTTGTCCGAGCGCCTTGCTCAACAGCATGGACGTGCCGCTCTGCAGCGTTTGGTTGGCTGCGAATTGACCAACACCGCTCCAGCTATTCAGGATGCCCGGCGTTGTAATTTTCCCAGTCGCCGTGTTTGTTTCGGTTCCAGTCCAATCACCGAAAAACTCTGCCGTCAGACCTGCCGTAGCACCCGCAATGACGTACCCCTTCATAGCATCCGAAGAAGTCACATCTTTAAGCACCGCGCCAAGGTTGCCTCGATTATTAATCACACTGACGGTCGCGTTCGTTGAGGCTCCCGCCGCAACCGCGCCTGCGACGGCGCCCACCGTACTTCCGCCTGCAGCGGCGGCGGCCATAGGCCCAACCACTGCTGCCATCACAATCGCAATAATGATCTGCGAAGCCGGCCCCAACCCCGAGTTGCTGTACTTGAAGCTGTCGTGGATTTCCTTGACCTGACGCCAATCCACATCACCGCGCTTTTCCGCTTCCTTGATCCACGCCAACTGCGGATCCGCCTTGACCATCGCATCAATGGACTGGCTGACGGTTTGCTGGTTAACCTGGTTGATGTCGATTTTCAAACCATCGACGGCTTTGATTGCCACGTTGCCTTCGGCAATCAACTGGCTCTGACGCAGGGTTTCATCAGTATTGCCCTTGCCTTTGGAAGAGACCCAAAACGCATTGTTGTTAGTCTTCTCGTGGCTTTCCTGATGCAGGTCCTTTACCGCCTCAAAGGTGATGGCACCACCACTGTCCAGGGTGATGTCTTTCCCACTCTGAAGCTTGGCGAGCTGGTAAGTCTGATCACCACCGCTCTTAAGCACGAGGTCACCACCGGTTTTGATTTCAGTACCGACGTTGGTCACGCGAGTCACTTCGTCACGCTGGGTCTTTTTGTTGCCCCAACCGCTGACCTTTTTCATGTCATACAACGTATGCGTACTGTTCTCAGCCGCCAGCAGGTTCAACTTATCCCCGCTGTACAGATACGCCTCATTGCCCGCACTGATCTTGCTCGCCACCAGTGTGGTGTCGCGCCCGGCCTGGCTCTTAAAGTCCGCGCCCGCCGTCAGCACACTGGCCAGCTGCGTGGTTTGCTCATCGGCCGTCTTGATGCGTTTTTTACCGTCTTTTTCTTTGCCCTCGACGTTGTGCACATCGCTGACAGAGGTCACGTTGAAATCGCGCCCAGCCTGAATATTCAGGTCCTTACCGGCAGTAGCGGTGCTGCCAATAATGTTGACGTCTTGCCCAGCCTGCATGTTGACGTTGCCGCCCGCCGTGACGCTGGCGGCGAGGTTTTTGACGTCGGTGGTGATGGTGGATTTGTGCCCGCCGTCGCTGAACTCGTGTTTCACGCGCGTATCGCTGGCGGCGATGAGGTTGAGGTCGCGGCCGGCGGTCAGGGTGGCGTCGTTGCCTGCGGTGAGTGCGCCACGGTTGGTGAGGTCACGGCCGGCGTCGATGGCGAGGTTGCCACGCGCGGTAATGGTGCTCGCGCCAGCATCGGTGAGGGTGCGCATGCCGGCGCCGTCACGTACCTGGATCGCGGTGTTGTCGTTGGTGATGTCGCCTTTGAGGGCGGTAAGGCTGACTTGATTGCCTCGAATTTCGCCGCCCGTGGCGTTGCGGATGCTGTCTTGGGCCAGCAGGCTCAGGTTGTTGCCGGCTTCGATCAGGCCGCCGTTGTAGAGGCTGCCGCCACTCGCGGCGCTGAGGTTGTTGCTGGCGCGCAGGGTGCCGACGTTAACTAGGTCGCCACCGGTGACGAGGTTGAGGTCGCGGCCCTGGATCAGGCTGTTGCCGCGCACGTTGCGCGATTCGGCCTGGGCCAGGTAGAGCACCGGCACGAGGACGGTCTGGCCGTCGACCACGCGGTTTTCCATCCACACGATGTCGTGGGTCAGGGCGCCGACTTGCTGGCCGGTGAGGGACACGCCGACGCTCAGGCGCAGGGCGTCTTTGCTGGCGAGGGCGTTGTCCATCAGGTAGCGGAACTGGTCGGCGTCGCTGAGCAGGCCGCCGGCGAGGAAGCGTTGGCCGGTTTGTGCGAGTACCGCGTCGCGAATCAGGCGTGTCTCGTATTGGCCATCGCCGAGGCGGCGCCAGGCGTTGTCACTGTTGAAGCCGAGTTTGCCGAGCATGTAGTCGGAGCTGAAGAAGCCCGATGCCGTGGTGAACTCGGGGTTGGTTTCGATCAGGTAGTGGCTGGTGGGGTCGGCGTTTTTGACGAACAGGCCGTACTCGCCCTTGGGCAGTTGGAAGGTGGGCGAAGTGGTGGGGTCGACCGGGGCGAAGGCGGTGCCGGTGTAGTCCACGGGCACGAAGCCGCCGCCGGGGGCCACGCCCACTACAGGCAATACGCTGCCGGGCGCCTGGGCGCTCGGGTCGTTGGCGTGTTTGCTCAGGTTGATGTTGATGCCGCCGACGGGAATGCCGGTCTGGTCTTCGCCGAGGGTACCAGTGAGCTGCGCCAGGGTGTTTTCGTGCAGGGTGCCGTTTTGCAGGGTGCGAGCAACGTTGAGGTTGACCGTGCCGCCGGCTTGTAGCGTGGCCGCGTAGCCAGGGCCGCCGTTGTCGGTCCAGGTGGTGACATTACTGACCTCGGCAAAACGGTCATCGGAAGACCGCGCCTTGAGTGCTTCAAACCGCGCCAGGTCGAAGTTGCCGGCGGCGACGGCGGCATTGAACGCTGGGACGTCACGAAACTCCATCTGGTCCCAATAATCGATGTCGATCCTTTTGGGTGTACCCACGACGATGGTGTTTTGGCCGGTGCGGGTGCCCGCGCCCTGATTGAGCAGGTCGTTGGCGGTGATGCTCAGGTTGCCATTGGCCGCCAGCAGGCTGTAGCGGTTCTGAACATTGTCGCCCTGGATCAGCAGGTCTTTGCCCGCCACCAAGCGCGCAGAGGCCGAGTCCTTGATCGCGGATTCAAGGATGGTCTGGTTAATGGTGATTTGACCGCGCTTGAACGAGTCGTGCCCGCCGCAGTGCTGGCCGCACTGCCAATTGAGGCTGCCGGTGGTGACGGTCTGGCCCAACTCGAATTCAGCCTTGGCGTTTTCCACGAAGGCGGCGTTGATGCCGATATTGCCTTCGCTTTCCACAGTGCCGGAAAGGTTGCTGAAACCTGCCGCGCGTGCGCCATCGACGGCGGCAAAGGTCAGGTTGCCCTTAGTGTAGACATCACCGTAAAGGTTGCTGAAGCTGTTACCGCGCAGGGTAAGGTCGCCGCCGCTGAACAACAGCGTGTCGGCCGCATTGGTGATGCCGTTGACCGCAGTGAGGTTCACCGCGCCCTGGGCACCGAGGGTGCCACGGTTGTCGATTTGCGCGGCGGCGATATCCAGTTGCTGGCGGGCGGTGAGGAAACCGAGGTTGGCCAGGGTGCCGCTGAGCGTCAGGCGCGCATTGGTTGCCGCCAGGCGGCCGCCGTTCTGGTTGAGAGTGTTCGCGGCGACGGTGAGGGTTTGCAGGGCCGATACGCGGCCACTGTTGGTTATATCGCCGGTGGTGATGCTGAGGTCGCCGTCGCTGAGCAGTTCGCCGCCGTTGTTAAGGCTGGCCACGTCGAGGATCAGGCCCTTGCTGCTGGCCATGCGGTCGCCGGCCTTGAGGGTCAGGCCCAGGCTGCTTTTGTACGTGAGCACTTCGTTCAGTTGCAGACGGCCCAGGCCGTCGACGCTGCCGAATGCCCAGTCAGCGGTGCCCATGCCATTGATGTTGCCCTGACTGCCGGTGAGGCTAGCGGTGTTGATCCGGAACAGGCCGTTGCCCGCGTGCTGCAACTGGCCACCCTGGTTATTCAGGTGCGTGGCATCGAGGCTGAAGGCTGTGCTGCCGAACTCGAGGGTGCCGTCCTGGTTGTTCAGCGTGCCGCTGAGGTTGAGGCTGCTGCTGGCACCGGCCAGCGCACGCAGTTGCCCGCGTGCGCTGTTGTCGAGGTTGCCACCGTTGAGGGTCAGGCCCTGGTTGGCTTCAATCAGGCCGCCTTGGTTGGTGAGCGTGTCGCGTGAAGTCAGGTTGAGTTGGTTGCCGCTGATCTGGCCGCCCGCGCTGTTGTTGAGGGTGTTGCCAGTGATCGTCACCTGTTCTTTACCGAACAGCTTGCCACCTTGGTTGGCCAGGGCTTCGACGGTCAGTTGCAGGTTGCCCACCAGGCTGGCCAACGTGCCGTTGCTGGCGTTGTTTACGCTGTCGGCGTTGACGGTCAGGGTGTCGCCTTGCACGGTGCCGCCGGTGTTATCCAGGCTGCCGGTATCCAGTTGGGTAGATGCGCCGCCGCTGAGCATCAGGCCTTTGCGGTTGGTCGCGTCCTGGCCGCTGTAGCTCAGGCCCTGGTTACCGGCCAGCAGCTGGCCGCCATCGTTGTTCAGGTGCTGCGCGGCGATGTCGAGGCGCTTGCCGCGCAGGGTGCCGCCGCTGTTGTCGAGGGTGGTGAGCGCCTTGACCAGCAGGCTGCGTTCGCCAGCGTCGATGACCCCGCCTGAGTTGGTCAGCAGGTCGCTGACGTTGAGGGTCACGTCGCCGCCATTGCTGACCAGCGAGCCTTTGTTGCTGTTGTTGAGGGTCTGCGCGGTGACGTCAACCGAGGTGCCGATCAGGATACCGGCGCTGTTGTCCAACCGCTCGCCTTGTACCTGCAACAGGCCTTCACTTTGAATACGGCCTTGGGCATTGAGCAATTGGCCCGGGCCTTTGAGCAGCAGGCTCACGCCCGGCGCGCCACCGGCCAGCAGGCCGGCGTTGCGGTTGTCGAGGCCGGAGGCGCGCACGTCGAGTTGGTCGCCCACCACGCGCCCGGCGCGGTTGTCGATGTCACCGCCGGTCACGTCGAGCAGCAGTTGTTTGCCGACGATTACGCCGCTCTGGTTATCCAGGTTCGCCGCGTGCAACTCGACATCGCCCTGCCCGGCCTGCAAGCGGCCTTGGGCGTTATTGAGCTGTTGCGCGGTGACGAGGGTCAACTTGCCGGTGTTGGCGCTCAGTACGCCGTTGGCGTTGCTGCTGAGGTTGCCGGCGTTGAGGTTCAGGTCGGTGCTGGCCTGGGCAAAACCCTGGCTGTTGTTGAACCCATTGGCAACGGTGAGGTTCAGTGCGCCGTTGTCGGCCTGGATCAGGCCCTTGAGGCTGTTGTCGAGGTCGCTGGCGTTCACCGTGAGGGCGCCGGCAATCAGCTTGCCGTTCTGGTTATTCAGGCTGCCGGCGTTGACGGTCAGGGCGTTGGCGATCACTTGCCCGCCGCTGTTGTTGAGTGCGGCGCTGGTCAGCACCAGGCTGCCGCCGGACATTTCGATGCGGCCTTGGCGGTTGTCCAAAGAGGCGCTGTCGAGGGTAGCGGCCTGGCCTTCACCGAAGCGAATCAACCCGCCGAGGTTGACGATCGCCGGTGCGCTGATCGCCAGGCTTTGCTCGCCGTACACACGGGCGGTGGCGCCTTGGTTGGTGAGCTTGGCGGTGCTGACGCTGACGGTTTTGCCCTGGATGATGCTGCCCTGGTTGGTCAGCGCCTGCGCGGCGGTGATCGCCAACGCGCGGCTGGCCAGCAGGTCACCGCTGGTGTTCACGGTCTGCGCGTTCACCACCAGGTCGCCGGTGGCATTGCGGCTGTTATCAGCCTGCACGCCCGCTTCGATGATGCCCGGGTTGGTGACCTTGATCGCGTTGAGTTCGATGCGCTGACCCGCGGCCAGGCTCTTCTGGTTGACCAGTTCTTCGGCACTGCTCACCTGCACATTGCCGGTGGCGTAGACCTTGTCGGTCAGGTTCACGTTCTGCGCGGTGACCTTGATATTACCGGTGGCCGCCGCCTGCGCCATGCTCAGGCGCCCGTTGGCATCCAGCTGGATATCGCCGCCACTGGCGGCCAGCGTACCGTCGAGCTTCACGCCCACGCCGGCCTCGGTGCCCACCAGTTTGATGGCGCCGGCGTACATGCCGCCCAATGCCGAGGAATCGATGGCCAGTTCGGGCTTGGCGCTGCCGTCATCGGCGCGCGCGGTGGCTTTCAGGCTTTTCGCGTCGACATCGTTGCGCCCGGCGATCACGGTCAATTCCCGTGCGTTGATCTGCGCATTGATCTTGGCCGAGCGGGTGATGATCTCGAAACGGTCGACGTTGCTGGCATTCAAGCCTTGGCCGTCGATGGTCACGGCGCCGCCATCGACTTGGTAGCGCTGCAACTGGCCGCTCGCGTCGAGCACCGGTTTGCCGGTGGTGAGGGTCACGTTGGGGGTGTTGATGAAGCCGCAGCCGCTGCACGTGACGCCGTACGGGTTGGCGACGATGACTTTGGCCGACTGGCCCGCCACTTCGGTGTAGCCGCGCAGTTGACTGGGGCTGCCGCCGTTGACTTCGTTGAGGATGACGCTGGCCGCGCCGCCCTTGAGGTTGGGGTTGCCGACGATGTAACCACCCAGCTGGGTATTCGTCATCGGGCCGTTGGCGTTGTTGAGGATCACGCCGTTGGGGCCGACGTTGTAGTCCTTGAATTGGTTATGGGACAAGCCACTGCCATTGGGGGTGGCGATGTTCACCACCGGTACGCCATTGCCGGCCTGGCCGACGGTGGTGCCCGGCGCACTGACCACAATGCCTTCGGCCTGGGCCAGCAGCGGCTGCCAGAACAGCGCGTTGGCCAGGATCAGCACCAGGCCGCGCTTGGGCAGGCCGAAGAACGAGTCTCGCGGCTTCAGCGCAGCAGAAGGTTGGCGGGCCAGGAAGGCAAAGTGGCGAACATCCATTGTCATATTCTCGATGTAACGGGGCGTTGAATTACAGGAAGAAATCCATGCGGAAGTAGATCGGCGCTTCGCGCTCGCTCATCACTGCCGGGCGTTCCAGGGAATGGGCAAAGGTCACGCTGGTGCTGACGTATTTGCCACGGGCGAACAGCTCCAGGGAGTTGCTCGAGACCCGGCCGTGCAGGTTGTCGTTGTAGCGGTCGTTGCGGATAACGCCCTGGTCATAGCCGACGCTGGCACCGTATTCGGCGAAGGCCGGGCGCAGCCAGCTCAAGGTCACCGGACGGGCCCAGCGCACGTCATTGCGCCAATAGCCGCCGCTGTCGCCGGTCAGTTGCTGGTCCTTAAACCCACGGATCGACGACGAGCCACCCAGGCTCATGCGCTGGGGGCTGTACAGCACATCCTCACTGCGCTGACCGGTAGCCAGGCTGGTGAACGTGAACGACTCGCCCCACAGCGTGAACGGTTGCAGGTAGCTGACGGTTGCGGTGTATTTGCGGTAGTCGGGAGTTGGCGTGAGGTTGCCCAGGCGGTCGCGCTGTTGGTCGTTGCGCTGGGCATCGAAAGCGCCGATGCCGTTTTGCATGCCCAGGTCGAGGTTGACGAAGGCATTGCCGATGCGGCGGCCGTGGTTGATGCCCAGTTGCAGTTCGCTGAGGCGGTTGCTGCTGGGCTCGGTGCGCACGTCGAGGATGTAGTTGTTGGTGCGCAGGTGCGACAGGCCGACGTTTACCGACGTCTTGCTCACGTCGTCACGATGGATCACCCGCTCGGCGCGCAGTTGGTGGTTTTCGTTGTCGCCGTTCTGTTTGAATTTAAAGTCGTTGGTTACGCCAAAGGTGCGGTAATCACTCTCGCTGTAGGTGTAGCTGAAGTTCCACCAGCCCCACGGCACGTTGTAGTAGAGCATGGTGTTTTTCGAGGTTTTCTGGTGGTCGCTGACGGCATCGTGGCCGCCGCGCAACACCAACTGGTCGGCCAGGCCCAGCGGGCTGTCCCACTCAAGACCCGCGCCCCACTGCTGTTCGCCGGTGCTTTTCTGCCCGTCGTTATTGCGTGACAGGCTGGCACGCCAGGGTTTTTGCGGGACGTTCTTGACCTGCACTTCACTGCCGCCCACCTGGCTGCCGGGGGTCAGTTCCATTTGTGCCTGCTTGGACGGCAAGCGGTTCAACTGGTCCACCAACTGCTCGATTTCCCGCAGGTTGAGCTGCTCGCCAACCTTGCCTGGAAAGGCCATGGCCAGTTCACGCGGGGACAGGTTGCTGCCGTCGGCGCCCTTCAAGCCTTCGAGTTTGCCTTCCACCACCAACACCTGGAGGTGGCCGGTGGACAGGTCCTGCTGCGGCAAGTAAGCACGGCTGGTGACCATGCCTTTGTCGACGTAGTAGTCGGTGATCGCCTTGAGCACTTGATTGAGCTGGGACACGCCCAGGCACTGGCCGATATAAGGCTTGAGCAGGCGCTCGCGGTCGGCCGCAGGCAGGCTGTCGGCGCCCTTGAGTTCGATGTCTTTGATCGGGAAGCAACGGGTGTCGGCCGGGGTGGCAGGCGCTTCGGGCTTGGCTTCTTTGCCGGGCAGTTCCTTGAGGTCTTCAAGGCGCCGGCGCTGTTCTTCCAGCAGACGGTTTTGCCGATCACGGATCAGGTCCTGATCGCCAGGCGTAGGCGCAGCCGTCGCACTATTGAGTGCAAAGCAAGTCAGCAGGCAAACGCCCAGCAGCAGCCGAGTCCGTGGCAGTAATAAAGACATGTTCGATCCGTCGAGAAAGCGGGGGCCGGCAAACTAACATCGAACTTCCGGTCGGCCAAGAATCTGACTTAGTTGGAAGTTATGTTTAATAGGCCTTTAAGTTGCTGATTATTAACAATAAATAAATCATGCAACGCTTAATCGCTTGCAATTGGAATTTTTATTCCGACAAGCGGTAACAGTATTGATACAACTTCGGCTAAGGGGCTTACAATTGCCATTACTTAGCCATCAATCCCGTATCACGACTGGTTAGTAGCCAAAAAACCGGAAAAGTTCGCGGCTACTTTGTGAATTGGATCCCACTTTTCGGCATTCAGGTTAACCGACCTCTTTCGCCCGCTCCTGCCCCGGCACCAGCTTCAACCCTGGCCGCTCCACATGGCGGGATACATGCGCTGTCACTTCCTGCACGCCACCTTCATGGTCGTTATGAATCACCAGCACACCCGGGCGGCGCAGTTGCTCCAGGTCACCTTCCCCCAGGCTGAAGCTGTGGCTCAAACGCTGGTCGCTCAAGGCCTTGGCCGCCGAGCGGCGCTGGGCAAAGCGCTTGCCGCGCTGTTGCTGGTAACGCGCCCAACCGATCAGTACCACCGCGTTGAACACAGCGATCCACAGGTAAATCTGCAAGGTATCCAGTGCCGCAAAAATCGGTGCATCAATGCGCGGGCCGCCGTGGCTGTCGAGCATCGGCACCATGCCGCGCACCAGCAAGAGGATCAGGCCAGCCCAGGCCAGCAGGGTCAGGAATACGTCGATCGCCCACATCACCGGGCGCTGTTGGGTTCGGATCAGGTTCATGGTTGCAGTTCCTTGGTGGGGGCTTTGATACCGCGATCCGGGCTGACCCAGCGCGCGCGTTTCTGGTGTTGCCGAAACAACACTTTGGGGAAGCTGACCAGGGTGGTGAACAGGCTGACCAGCCAGAACACCAGCGGGTACCAGACGGTCCAGAACAGGGTTTTCCACAGGCCCTTTTCATAGCGCCGGTCGATCATGATGCTCACCGCGAATTGCACCAGGCACACCACTGCCAGCAACAGGCCGGTAAAGGCCGGCGGCATCAGCGAGTCGACGGCGATGGCGGCGGGCAGCGTCACGACTTTACCCACGGCCCAGAAGATCACCGAGAGCAAAAAGGTGAAGGCCCAGCCGGTGGACAGGCAGTACTCGAACAGCAGCGGCCACAGGTAGCGATGGCGCCATTGCCAGATGCCCCGGATGTTCTTGAACAGCACTTCGGCGCCGCCCTGGGCCCAGCGCAGACGCTGTTTCCACAGGCCGCCGAGGGTTTCCGGCATCAGGATCCAGCACAGTGCGCGGGGCTCGTAGAAGATGCTCCAGTGGTCCAGTTGCAGCTTCCAGCTCACGTCGATGTCTTCGGTGATCATGTCGGTGCTCCAGTAGTCGACCCGGTCCAGGGCCGCCCGCCGAAACGCCACCACCACGCCGGAGACGGTGAAGATCCGCCCGAAGACCCGCTGGGTGCGCTTGATCAAACCGATGATCGAAGAGAACTCGCCCACCTGCACCCGGCCGATCAAGGTCGAGCGCGTGCGAATGCGCGGGTTGCCGGTGACGGCACCAAGGCGCGGGTTGTCGAGCATCGGCGCCACCAGGTACGCCGCGGTGTTCGACGAGAGCAACGCATCGCCGTCGATGCACACCAAATATTCGCTGCGTGCTGCTACCGCGCCCATGCGCAGGGCCACGGCCTTGCCCTGGTTTTGCGCCAGGTGCAGCACCCGCAGGCGCGGCTCTTTCAGCGCCAGCGCATCGAGCACCGCGGCGGTGTTGTCGCTGGAGCCGTCGTTGATCGCGATCACTTCAATGTTGCGGTATTGCTGGGCCAGCGCGGCGCCGATGGTCTCGGCAGCGTTGTCGCCTTCGTTGTAGCAAGGGATCAGGATCGAGATAAGCGGCTCGCCGGCGAGTACCGGCGCCGGGGTGTCATCCGCCCACGGCCAGTGGCGCTCCCAGTGCAGCCAGAAGTACAGGCCGCCGGCGATCCACAGGCCGGACATAAACAGCGGATAGAAGAATACGAAGTCCATCAGGAACTGCCCGGTGACCAGAAAGATCAGGCCAAGGGGCACACCCAATACCAACGACAAAACGATAAGCGCGAGGATTCTGTCGAACATGAGTCAAGGATTCCACTGGTTGGAAAGGGCCGGACGCACGGTTTTCAGATCCGGCGAATTCTCCAGGAAGTTGTCGGGGTAGTAGCCAAAACTGGTCACGCCTTGACGCTTGAGCACGCCCATCCACTCGGCCATTTGTGCGCCGGAAAGATCCGGGGCAGCCTGGGTGCGCCAGTCCTTGGCTTGCAACTCAAAGACGGTGCGTTGCAAGGCGCCGGGGCGGGCCTTGACGGTGGCCACGAGTTTTTCCAGCCAGGCATTGGAGCCCTTGAGGTCCTGGCCTTCCATCAATGGCATGGCCATCGGCGCAGTCCAGTCGTAGCTGGTGAGGAAGTCGTCGAGGTTCTGCGCGAACCAGGCTTCACTGCCCGGATTGAGCATCGGCTCGGCGAAGATATTGCGTGCGGTCTGTACTTGTGGGCCGCGCAGCGTGCGGACCTTGGCGGTCAGCTCATGGGTGAAGTCGATCAGGTAGCGGCTCTTGAAACGGGTCCAGCGCTGCATCACCGCAGGGTCGGCGCGCAGGGCTTCGATGGTGTCCGGCAGGCCGTTGGCGGCGTAGGCCTTGAGCGCCAGCGGGCTGGCGTCTTCAAAGTCCGACAGCACCGCGTCGTCGTGGAACAGCACGCCGTCGATGGCACTGGTGCGGGCCAGGTCTTCGTAGATTTCGCCGATGATCTGCCGCACCTTCGGATCGAACGGCGACAGGCGCTGGTACTGGTCCGGGTCGATGGCGACCTTGCCGGTTTCCGGGTCCCAACGGGTGACACGGGGCAGCTTCGAATCGAGGGCGAAGCTGAGCACCGGCATCCAGGCAAATACGTTTACGTGAGCCCGAGTGCGCAGTTGCCAGGTGACGCGGTTGAACAGGTCGGCGCGCACCGGCAAATGGCGGTTGGGGAAGTACAGCGAATGCACCAGGCCATCGCCCTTGGGGTCGGCGAAAGCTTGCAGGAATACGGTGCTGGCGCCCATGTCGACCACGCGCTGGATCAGCTTGTCGAGGTTGCGCACCTGCTGCTCCGGGTCCGGATCGTAGACGTTGTCCAGGTCCACATGCAGTACCCGCAATGGCGCTTCTGCCTGGGTCGCGACGATGGCGTTGGCGTAGTGCTCGCCGTCCGGGTCGGAGGCCACCAGGAAACGCGGGCTGCTCATCAGGTTGCCGAGGCTGTCGAGACCGTCTTCCAGGGTCAGGGCCATCTGGTAGCCCTGCTCGCCCACGACGGCCAGTGAAGTACCGTCGGCGGCGCCATATGGCCACACCCACACACGCGGTGCCTTGCCGGTGACGGCGCGGATCTTGTTGGAGATGGCCGCCACGTCGGTGCGCATCCGTGCCTGGAACTGGGCTTCGGTTTCGTAGCGATTGGTCGCAGGGTCAAAGCGTCGGGTGGTGGCGGCCGGTTGCAGGTTGCCCTGTGGGTTGGCCAGCACGCCTTTGTGATTGGCGTCGGTGTGCGCGGCGATTTCCACCAGGCCGGATTGGGCGATTTCGCGCACCTGCTGCCAGGTCAGGAAGTCCGAACGCGGCCGTGGTGTGCCGGCGAAATCCACCGGCTGGTTCAGCGGCGTATCCACCCATGAGCCCACCGGCGCCAGCAACGCGTGCCAGTTGTAGCTGCGCAGGATCGGCATCACACGGGTGTAGAAGCTCGCGTAGCCGTCGTCGAAGCTGAGCATGATCGCCTTCGCCGGCAGCTCCGGGCCGCCGTTGCGGGCGGCGAGGATCTGGTCAACGGTGACCGGCTGGTAGCCGTTTTCCCGTAACCACGCCAGCTGTTCGATCAAACGCTCGGTACGCACCGCCACCACCGCCTGATCGGGGTCGCGGTCCTCGATGTCGTGGTAGGCGATACCGAGAAAGTGGTTCTTCGGCCACGGCGCTTCGTTG
Organism: Pseudomonas sp. ATCC PTA-122608; assembly: GCF_001952855.1. GTDB lineage: Bacteria > Pseudomonadota > Gammaproteobacteria > Pseudomonadales > Pseudomonadaceae > Aquipseudomonas. The sequence continues at coordinate 63,356 of NZ_LPNO01000016.1, forward strand.
GCGGGCTTGAGCCGCTCGGCGGGTGGAGTGAAAGGCGCGGGTTGCTGGGCGCAAGCGCTGCTCAGCATTAACCCCAGGGCCAACAGGCAACGGGACAAAACAGGCATGATCGGACTCTTCTAGAAGCGGTAGGTGAGGTCGACGATCAGGCGCAGATCGCTTTCGCGCTCACCGTCATAAGGTCGGCTGATCCAGCTGAGGTTGGCGCCGGTTTCGAGCACGTCGTTCCAGCGAAACCGCTGGCCGTAGCCCACCAATGCAACGCCGCCGGTGCCGTAATCGCGCTGGCTGTAGGTGCCCGCCCCCACCTGGAACTGCTGGCTCCACTGGGTTTCGTAGCGGTGGTAGAGCACGTGGTTGACGGTGGCCGTGGGCAGCACGCTGAAGTCCGAGCGCGGGTTGAAGTACGGCGTGTCTTCCTTGGTGTTGCGGCTGGTGCCAACTTCCAGGCCCAGATCGACTTGCACCCCCGGCGAGCTGTACACGCCCTGGCGTCCGGTGAGCAGTGCTTCGAGGCGGTTGTTGCCGTCGCTGAAATGGGACGGGCTGAGGGCCAGTTTCCATTCGCGGCTTTCGTTGGCGCGCCAGCGGATAAAACCGCTGCCGCCGTTGGCGGTGATGTCGGCGTTCAGCGCCCGCAGCGGGGTGCTGGCGGAGAGGTAGTCGAGGCTACCGCCGTACTGCCATTGGTCATTGATGTCCCGCGCAATCGCGACCCGCGCGCCTTGCTTGGAGCCAAAGCCGTAGGAGTGATTGGACACTTCGGCTTCGAGGGTCATGTCGCGGGTGCGCCGCTCTACACCGAGGCGCTGCCAGCGGTGTTGGCCGTTGCCTTCTTCAAAGTCGGCAGTGGCGTAGCCGACACCGCCGAACACGCGCCAGTCTTCATCGATGGGCGGGCTGTAGAGCAAGGTTTCGATGCCGAAATCGCGGCTGCCGGACACCGCGCCCGCACCGTTATCGCCGCCACCGTTGCTTTTGCCGGTGTAGGCCTCGACGCGCAATTCGGCCATGTCATGCACATCCCGCAGGCGGCTGAGGCGCTGCACCTGGCGGTTGTCCGGGGCGCGGTCGACCACGTCGTCGGTGAGTGCATCGAGCTGGCGCCACTCCTGCAGATCCAGGGCGGTATGGCCTTGGGAGACTTCCAGGCCGATGTCGCGCGGGGCCTGGGCTTCGGTTTCCTTGAGGGTGTTTTCGGCACGCCGTGGCCAGTCGCGGGCGCGGTACATATCAGCTTGGGCCAGGCGCAGGCCGATATTGCCGGGCGCCTGCTGCACCAGGGCTTCCAGGCCTTTTTCGCTGGCGGGAAGGTCGGCGCCATAGGTGCCGGCCTGGGCGGCCAATTGTTGGGCGTCCATCCAGGCGTCGTTGGGGTTGCCGATGGGCAGGCCCTTGAGTTCGACCCGGGGTTTCTGGGTGCTCGCCAGGTTATCGGCGACTTCGCGGGCCTCCACCACCTGATCGTTTTCGAGCAAGGCGTAGAACAGCGCGGTGCTGTCTTCGACGTGATCACCCGCATCCGCATCGCTGGCCACCAGCGCCTGGCGATACAGCGGGGCGGCCTTTTCCGGCTGGCGTTGGTCGAGGTAAGCGGCAGCAACCCAACGCAGCGCGTAGGTCGGCAGTTGCACACCTTCGCCCTTCAGCACTTCGTACTCGCGGACCACCTCGGCGGTGCGTGCCCGGGCCTTCAGCGCGCCCAGGCGGTCGATGCGCCAGCGCACCACGTCGTCATGGGCAGTGGCATCCGGTGTCCAGGTGGTGAGCAGTTGGTCGTAATCCTTGAGGGCGCGGTCGGCGATGACATAGCGCTCTTTTTCACTGCGTGAGGCGAACTCGGCCAGGCGCACGCGCTCGGCGGCCAGGTCGCCTTCGAGGCGGCGCTGGGTGACCGGGTCCAACAGGCCCGGGCGCCGGGCGGCCAGGCGCAGGGCTGGTTCCGGCAGGCGCGCGCGTTGCAGGGCGACGATGTATTCGCGGGCGACTTCGGGTTTGTTGCCGGCGCGGATGAAGGCCTGGTCGAACTCGAACAGCGCGTCATAGGTTGAACCGGCGCGAGTCAGGGCGTAACCCAAGGCCATGCGGCGGTCGGCGTCGTCGGGTTTGGCGGCCACTAGAGCGCGGGTGCGCTGTACGGCTTCAGCAGTTTGGCCGGCGTCGGCCTGGGTCAGGGCGAGGCCCAATTGCAGGTCCGGGTTATTCGGCTCGCGTTGCAGCGCCTGGCGATACACGGCAATTGCCGGCTCCCAACGCTGCTGGTTGCGATAAGTACGGGCGACCGTGGCCAACGCTTGGGAAGTAAGGGTACGACTGCGGCCCTGGGTCTCGTAGACCGAAAGCACTTCGGCGTCCTGGCGTGCCCAGCTGGCAATCAACAGGTGATCGCTGACCTGCCCCGTCGTCTGACGCTCGGCGGGCAATTGGCGCAACAGGTTGAGGGCCGGGCCATAGTTGCCGCTACGGGCCTGGTTGATCAGCGAATCATAGGCAGCATCCGCCGACGCCACGACAGGCCAGAGTAACTGGCTACACAGGGCCAGACGGATAAAGGGATGAACATTACGCGACATGTCGTCAGCTTCCTCACCAGGGAAAGCTGTAGTGATAAATTCACCTGCACGACACACCAGGCGGCCGACATCTGATGACGCAGCCAAGCTTTCCTGGGGCGCAATATCCTTGAGAGGGGTACAAAAAAGGCCAATTCCGAACAATTATTCAGAATTGGCCTACATCACTTTGAGCCGAGTTTTATTGAGCGCCGCTGACCGCGCCGAACTTGCCCAGCACAAAACCAATGAATTGCTCGACGGTCATTTTCTGGCCGTTGAAGGTCACTTCATTGTTGGCGTAGTGCAGCTTGGAAACGACATCGGTGCCCACCAGGGTCGCCAGTTGAGTACCCACGGCCATGCCGCTGATCATCTCGCTGGCCATCTGGGATTGCTGCTCGATGGCTTTCGGGTCGGTCACACCACCGATCTGCGCTTGCAGGGCGGCAACGTCCTGAACCATCGGCTTGGACAGCGTCAGGTTGGCGTCCAGCAGAGCAACGATTTGCTTGCCCAGTTCAACCGGCGGCAGGTCCATGCTCGACGGCTTGGCCAGGTCGACCACCAGGTTGAAACGGCTCTCGCCATTGGTGGTTTTCAGCGACAGGTTTTCTACCGCCACTTGCGGCTTGGCAGCCAGCAGTTGGTTGACATTGGCCTGGGCCAGGGTTTGCTCGGCTTCAGTCAGTTGCAACTCAGGCACTGGCTGGCCCGCAGCGGCAGCGGCTTGGGCCGGTTGCACTTTTTCCTGGTAGAGCTTGGTCAGCACCAGCATCGACGGGATGTCGACGTTCTTCATGCTGACCGCCATGGCCGCCGAGCCCACTGGCTTGCCCTGGTAACCGATCTCGTCAATCTTGTAGTCGACACGGCCGGCCAGGTTGTTGTCCTTGGTTTCGCTGCTGTCTTTCTGCTCAAAGTTCTTGAGGGTCAGCACCGCTTGCTGCGGGCCGAAGGTGACCTTGGTGTTGGTCAGCTCGACAGTGTTTTGCCCGGTGTAGAAACCAAAGGTGGTTTTTTCCAGGTTGCTGGCGATGGTCAGGCCGCTCAGCTCGGCATCCAGCTTGGCGTTGTTGGCATCGACAACCGAGACCTTGAGGCTGTCCATGTAGCCGCTGGCCTTGACCTTCTTGCCTTCGGCAGTCGAATCGAAGTCCAGGTTGGCACCGGAGAAGCTCACGGCCGACTTGTCGTCCTTGAGTTCCAGAGGCAGCAATTCAACATTGCCGTTAACCGAGCGGTTGTAGCCGATGTTGGCCACGCCCTTGAGCGGCGACACGTCTTTGCTGGCGGCGAACCATTTTTCGGTGGTGGCGTTTTTCTCAAGCTCGTAGTGACTGGTGGCCATGACTGGCAACCACTTCAGCGACACCAGACGCGAGAACGGCAGCGGGCCGTGTTCGATATGGTCGACGAACAGCAGTTCGGTGTCCTGATGGTTTTCGCCGAACACTGCGCCTTGGGCCTTGAGGCGATAGTGCGCGGTGCTGCTGAACAGCTGGCGGTCGAGGGAAACGAGCTCGAGGGTCACGGTGCCGTCGACGCCGGCCATGGAGGTCTGCAGTTCCTTGTTGGCATCCTGGATGGCGGTTTGCAGCACCGGCTCCAGTTGCTTGCCGGTGTACCAGGCACCGCCTGCACTGATTGCACCAATGGCGACGACGATACCCAAGAGAACGACTGCTGGCTTATTCATGTAGTGACCTGATCAAATCCTGTGAAATGGGCTGTCTTCCCTGAACACCCGAAGGGTGTCGGCTCAAGCCCGCCGAAATCCGGGGAAGATTAGCATTGGCTGGCGTATGCAGCCCAATTTTTCAATAGGCGCAGACTTCAGCGGTGAACGGTAAAGCGCCTTCGCGAGCAAGCCCGCTCCCACATTCGGCTGCATTCCAAAGATGCAACTCGATCGAATGTGGGAGCGGGCTTGCTCGCGAAGGCGTCAGTACAGACACCACAGATTTCAGGAATACTCGGTATCGATCTCATCCAATTGATGATCAAAGCTCTTCAGCCGTGCCGTCCACGTGTACACCAGCACTTCAAATTCGCGGTGAATCACCGCGTTGCCCGGCGTATCCGACTTGGGATCATAAAAATCCAGCTGGTAACGCTCCCGCGCCATCGCCGTGGCCACGTCGGACAATTCCCGGGCGTTATTCAGCCAGTGCCGTCCGTCGGCGACTTGCCGATCAAGCATCACGCATTGTTTTTTCAGGGCTTCGAGGCTTTTTTCCAGCGGGGTGCCGGTCAGTTCACCCATGACTTCCTGGAAGGTGCGCCCCGGTTGCCAGTAGCTGCCCCAGAAGTAGCGGTCGAACACCGTCTCGACCCGGCGCAGGGCGACTTTGGTGTCCCAGATCGCCACGCGGGTCTTGCCTTGTTCGAGCAGTCTTCGCTTGATTCGCTGGCCTTGGAAAGAAGCCCAGGCCACCACACCGATGGACAGCACCGCGATCAGCGCGCTGGCGCTGTCGAGGAACACCATGGCCTTGTCAATTTGATGGGCCAGCATGATGCCGTAGAAGTACGTCGCCGATAACAACACCAGTGCGAAGAACACGCACCAGAAAGCGGGAGCATAAGGGTTTTTCATTATTGGAATCCCCATGAGCAAACGCGAGCAGTGACAAGCGGGTCATCAACAGAACCCGCCAGTCAAAGCATAGCAATCAGCTCAGGGTTTGCTGGCTTGTGTGGCTTGCGTTCGTCCACTTTCCCAGCCGCCGCCCAGGGCCAGGAACAAATCGATCTGGCTCATGGCAACCTGGGTGTTCGCCGCCGCCAGTTGCGCCCGTACATCGGTGTAGGTGCGGGTGGCTTGCAGGTCGGCCAGGAATGAGGCGCGGCCGGCCTGGAAGAAGCGGTGCGTCTGCTCCGCGGCCTCTTTGGCCGACGCGCCCGCATCGGCCAACGCATCGCGACGTTGCAGTTGCGCGGTGTACTGCGCCAGGCCCGTCTGGGTTTCGCGGATGGCGTTGAGCACCACGCCATCGAAATGCGCCAGGGCGCCCTGAGTCGCGGCTTCGGCTTCGTGAATACGCGCGCGGGCACCGTTGGTCGGCAGCGTCCAACTGATCAGCGGGCCAAAGCCCCAGCGGTTGGTGGCTGGCGTGCCCAGGTCATCCAGAATACCCACGGTGCCGACGGTGGCCCCGATGCTGATATCCGGGTACAGCGCGCCGGTGGCCACACCGATGCGCGCAGTGGCAGCCGCCAGTTGGCGCTCGGCCTGGCGCACATCAGGGCGACGCTTGAGCAGCGTGGCGCCGTCGCCCACCGGCAGCAATTGCGCGATATGCGGCAGCTCGGCGCATTGGGCGGTGCCGGCCGGCAGTTGATTCAGTGGCTTGGCCAGCAGCATCGACAGGCGGAACAGCCCGGCCTGGCGCAACGCTTCATAACGCGGCATTTCGGCGCGCAGGGATTTGTATTGGGTTTGCGAACGGGTGACCTGGGTTTCATCACCACGCCCGGCATCCCGCAGGCGCTGGGTCAGGTGCGTGCTCTGGGCTTGCAGGTCGAGGGACTCGTTGGCGATCGCCAGCTCTTCGTTGGCCGCGCACACTTGGGTGTAAGACCGCACCACGTCCGCTACCAGGGTGATACGGGCGATATCGGCCGCCGCCTGGGCCGCATCGGCGCTGGCCTGGGAGCTTTCAATGCCGCGCTGCAAGGTGCCGAACAAATCGAATTGGTAGGAGGTGCTGATGCTCGCGGCGCCGATATTGGCCACAGGGACTTTTTCCGTCAGCAAATAGGCCTCACCGGATTCTTGCAAGCGCTGGGCTTCGGCCTTGGCCCCGGCACTCCAGCCGCCGGCAGATTCGGCTTGCTGCACCTGATAGCGCGAGCGCTGCAAGTTGGCCGCAGCCACCCGCAGGTCGGTGTTGGAGGCCATGGCCTGCTCCACCAGCTTATCCAGGCGCGGGTCTTGATAGAGCTTCCACCAGTCCGCCGGCACCGGCGCCGACACCACATTGTTGCCCTCCCCGGCCAACTGGCCCTGAAGGTCACCGCGGTTCACGGCAGCCTTGTCCGGCAGTTTGTAATCGGGGCCCACCACTTGGCAGGCCGACAGCAACAACCCCAGCCCGGCGGTTGCTAAAAGCCGTTTCATGGCTTGTTCTCCGACTTGGGTTGGTCGTCGATGATCGACACCGTGGCAGTGCGCCCGGCAATCATGCGGAAGTCCGCCGGCACGTCGTCAAACGCGATGCGCACCGGAATCCTCTGGGCCAGGCGCACCCAGCTGAACGCCGGGTTGACGTTGGGCAGCAGGTTGGAGCCGCTGGTGCGGTCACGGTCTTCGATACCGGCGACGATGCTCTGCACATGCCCGCGCAGGCGGGCGTTGTCGCCGATCACGCGGATGTCGACGCTCTGGCCGACGTGGATGCCGTCGAGCTTGGTCTCTTCGAAATAGCCGTCGATGTGGAAGGAGTTGCTGTCCACCACCGACAACACCGGGCGCCCGGCGGTCACGAACTCCTGGTTACGTGGCGCACGGTCGTTGATGTAGCCGTCCACCGGGCTGCGGATCACCGAGCGGTCCAGGTTGAGCTGCGCGGCATCCACCGCCACTTGCGACTCGGCCAGGGCCGATTGGGCACGGGCGACACGGGACTGGCTTTCTTCCAGTTGCTCGCTGGCCACCAGGTTGCCGAGGCCACGGTTACGCTTGTTCTCGCGCACAGCCTGGGCCAGGGTTTCCTGGCGGTCGGCCACAGCGGCCTGGGCCTGGCGCAGGGCCAGCTTGAAGCGGTCCTGGTCGACGGAGAACAGCACCTGGCCGCGCACCACCAACTGGTTGTCACGCACGTCCACTTGCTGGATCAGCCCGGACACGTCCGGGGCGATCTGCACGATGTCGGCACGGATATGGCCGTCACGGGTCCAGGGGGCGAACATGTAGTACATCACCATGCGCCACACCACGACGCAGGCGAAGGTCACCACCAATAACGTCAGGACTACACGGCCGATGGTCAAAAAAGGTTTTTTCATGTCATGAGGTATCGACTGAGTGAGTCCACTGCGCCCAGCAACAGAGCGTAGAGACCCACATTGAACAATGCCCGGTGCCAGACCAGGCGATAGAAGTGGACGCGGGTCAACAGCCCGTGCACCACCAGGTACAACACATACGTAATGCCCATCAGCACCAGCAGCGTGGGCAGGAACACCCCGCTGATATCCAGATCACCGATCATAAAGGCGCTCCATCGGGTAACGGCGCTTCCATCTCTGTGCCACCAAGAAATTCCACGCCGGGCAACAACGCCAGGCGCAAGCCGCTAAGGGCGTGCAGCAGGTGCAGGCGGGTTTCGTCCTCACCTTGCAGGCCCTGGCCGTTGAGGGCGCGGCGGGTACGGTCGAGGGTCATCAGCAGACCGCTGGGGGCCGGCAGACGTTCACCGGCTTTCAGGCAGGCCTTGAAGTAACCGCCGACGCCTTCCACCACCTGGTTCAACAACACACGCGGAACCCCGAGGATGCGCGGCGAGTACGCCAGCAGGTCCAGCAGGTTCAGCGCCACCCGAACTTCGCGCAGGGCGATGCCGGTGTCCTGGCCGGTCATGGCCAGCCGCGGCAGGTGTTGCATCAGGCGGTCGAGCATTTGCACGCCCATCTTGCGGTGCTCGGCCAGGGTCGCAGGCTCGGTCAGGGTGACGATGTCGCGCCAGCTGAAACGGGTCAGGCGCTTGGCCGCCAGTTCAGCGCCGAACGGTCGGGCAATCAGGGTCCAGACAAAGGCGAACAACAAGCCCACCGGGCCCGCCAGGTTGGAGTTGGCGAAGGCCAGGAAGTCCGCGTCGTAGGCGCCCTGGATGCTGATGAACGACGAGGTGTTGACCAGCGTCAGCAGCATGCCGAGGTAGAAGCGCGGCTGTACCGTCAGCGTGCCGATGCAGATAAAGGGCACCGAAAACGCCAGCACCAGCATCGGGAAATCATGCAGGTTGGGCAGCACCAGAAACAGGTAGAGGCTGGCGAACAGCACCGACATCGCCGTCCAGAAAAAGAACCGGTAGATCTGCGGCGCCGGGTCGTCCATCGAGGCGAAGAAGCTGCAGGCCACCGCCGCCAGGATCACCGCGCTGCCACCGTCGGTCCAGCCCAGCAGGATCCACAGCACCGAGGCGACGATGATCGCGGTGACGGTGGAAAACGCCGAGTAGAACATCAGGCCACGGTCGAGGAACGGGGTCAGCCGGCCCAGGCGCCAGTGGCGGTACACCGCACGCCAGCTGTCCTGGCTTTCGCACTGGATAGCGGCTTGCAGGCTGCGGCAGTCTTGCCACAAATCCACCCACTCGCCGAGGCGATACAGGGCGTTGGAGAACAGTAACTGGTGGCGGTCATCCAGGGCGTCGGCATCGGGTTGCAGGGCTTCGATCTGGTCGCGCAGAACACGCCAGCGCTCGAGGGGCGCGTCCTTTTGCGTGCTGTCCAGCCACTCGTTGGTGGCGGCCAGCAATGGTGTGAAGCGATCGAGCAATTCCGGCGCGCGGTGTTCAAGGGCGTACACGGCATCGTCGAGAGCATCGATCACCGGCAGCAGGTGGATCATCCGCCCGCGCAGCTCCTTGGTGTTGCGCACCGTTTGCGGTCGCGAGCCTTCATGGGGCAGCTGGCCGATCATCAACTCCAGGGTGTTGAAGGTGGCAACCATGCCGCCGCGCAGGGTGCTGATTTCTTCGGGCTGCACGTTGCGGCTGAGGAAGCGCTGGCTGTAGACCTGTGCGTCGGCAAACCACTTGCTCACCGAGTCATCGAACACCGGCGCCAGGCGTCGCGGCCAGAACATCGCACCGACCACCGCCGCCACGGCGATGCCGAGGAAGATTTCTTCGGTACGCGCCTCGGCCACATCCCACACCGCCAGCGGGTTATCCACCACCGGCAGGGCGATCAGCGGCAAGGTGTAGCCGGCCAGCATCAGCGCGTAGCTGTTGGCCGTGCGCAGGTGCAGGGACAGGAACAGCAGAATCCCGGTCCACAGCGCGATCACCACCACCAGCAAGTAAGGCGTCTGCACAAACATCGGCACAAAAAACACCGCCGCCGCCGCACCCATGAAGGTACCGACCGCCCGGTACAGCGCCTTGGAGCTGGTAGGGCCGACAAACGGGCTGGAAACGATGTACACCGTGGCCATCGCCCAATACGGACGCGGCATTTGCATCAGCATGGCGATGTACAACGCGATCATTGAAGCGGCGAATGTCCTTACGCCATAGAACCAATCCTTGGCCGGCGGCATGCCGGTAAAAAATCCGTTCAAGAACTCACAACCATGGGATGTTGATTGGCGCCTTCAAAGGCCCGCAGTACACGCAGCGCAGCTTCCAGGTCATCGGGATCGATCGTCGCCAGCACCTCGCGGCGCAGACGCACCAGCTGTTCTTCCACCGCCTGCACCAGCTCGCGGCCACGCTCGGTGAGGCTCAAGGCCTTGGCGCGGCGGTCGTGGATGTCTTCGGTGCGACACACGTAGCCGGAATTGCACAGCTGGTCCAACAGACGCACCAGGGACGGGCTTTCCATCCCGGCGGCCTGGGCCACCTTGACCTGATGCACACCGTCGCCGAGGCGGCCGATCATCAGCAGCGGCACGGCGCAGGCTTCGGAGATGCCATAGCTGACGAGCGTGGTCTGGCAGATTTTGCGCCAGGTTCTGGCACCTACCACCATGCTGCTGCTGATGTTCATCTGGAGTTGTTCGAGGGTCTGGGACACTGGATTCTTCGCATACAGTTAGTTTGCTAACTATCAATATGGTCGATGGATCCAAGGCAGTCAAGTTTTGATACAAATTTGCGGATAGGTGGCGAAGCGACGCAGCCCAAGGAACCGCTGCTCTTTACCCTAGTTCATGTGCCGGAAACGTCCGTGCGAAAGGCGATTTTTTTTGCACCGAGCCGATCGCCGCTATGCCGTCACCCGTCCTACCTCCTCCTCAATAAACTCAAACACCTCCTGCGCAACGCTGTACTGGAACTGCTTTCGCCGGTGCCGGGAAACCTTGCCCTCGTTATCCAGGCACACCATCACCAGCTTTGACAGATCGCTGCCGCGCACGTCGTACCGCTCGTTCACCGCTTTAACCACACGGTCGTAACGGTCCAGGAATTCGGTTTCCTCACGTAGCTCTACTTCAAGAGCCCGGCGGGCCATCTGCAGGGTGAATTCAACGCAGCGAGTGGCATCCCAATAGCGATAAATCGAAGGATGACCAATGAAGTCAAAGGCCATCTGGTCGCCATCCAGCCAGGTGACATTCCAGAATTCCCGGGAAGGTTGTGAGAATGCCTTGAGGGCTTCCAGGTAGGCTTGTTCTTCGTGCTTCATCGCGACCGATACCGGCAGTAACAGCCCGTTTTCCAAAGCACCGTAATGACAGAGCGTCTGATGAACCAGAAAGCGCGACAGGCGCCCATTGCCGTCCATGAACGGGTGCAAGAACACGAAGCCAAAGGCGGTAACTGCTGCTGCCACCAATGGGTCGACGTCCCGCACTGGCTGGTTGGCAAAAGCCATTAGCTCTTCCATCAACTCCTGGCACAAATCCGGCGCGGGGGGCACATAGCTGACGCCCGCAGCGCCCCTCAGACCGTTATGCAGGTGATTCTGCTCGTGACGGAAGGCGACAGCTTTGTCGAAGGGATTGGATACAGTGCTGTTTTGCAGCTCTACCAGGTAGTCCTCGGTGAGCAGGTGACCTTCATGGGCCTGGCGCAGCAGTTGAACGAAGCGACGGGACTTTTCTTCGCTGGGTTGTTCTTTTTCGATGGCGAACGAGTCGCGGGTTTCATGCAGGTAAGCCCATTGGATGGCGCGGTCCATCATTTCAGGCGGGAGGGTGGCCATGAAGGACTTGGCGCGGCCCAACACATCCAGCGCCAGTAACGCCTCTATCTGGGGAGTGCGCTCTACGGTGGCACAGTAATGCAACGAGCCCAGGCCGTTGAAATCGACTCGCCAGCGGCTATTGCGGGTACTGGGGCCTGTTACATAGCGCTTGGGATCGAACAGGAAAACAACACTTCCGCGCACCGGCGTTGTGTAATCCAGCGAGCGTCCAGTGAGCCCTTCCCACAGGAAGCAGGCTTTGCGAATAAACACACCATTGGGCGACTTGGCGAGTTCAGACAGAAAAGGCTCAGGGCCAAACTGCTCAAATGTCTGAGCCAAAACAGGCAGGTTGATGCCTTCATGCTTGAGGGCGAACAGCACATGCTCGAATAAAGAATCTTGTCCGGGTGCTACCGATTGCGGGACCGCCAGGCAATCACCAATCAAGGTGATGCGGGTCACCGGTTTGATCATGGCGACGCGCTTGGGAGCGATGACCTTAAGGCTCAACGCCTCACATAAATGAGCGTAACCAACGACGGGCATGGTGAGCGTCCCTAGAAAAAAATAACTAGGGAGATTAAAGCTCAGTTTTTTTTACCTCTCACCATTTATTTTTACATTAATGGGGTTTTATAGATTTTTTTTTACACCCCTCGCCCCTCTCTCAACCGCAAATTCAACTCATCCACCACCTCCGCCCAATCCGCATCCTCCAAAATCTCTTCGCGCAAAAACGCCCGCTGGCCTGGCGTCCAGAAAAACGCATCCGCCAGATGCAGTTCGGGTTTGAGTGGGGAATGCACCGCGATAAAGCGCTCGATGCTCACCGGGTCATCCGGCAAGCCAAGCTGTTTGAACAATGACGGCAAGCTGTGGACTGGAGATTCCATGATGTGTTCCTGAAGGAGGGCTCATCTGAGTCTAGAACCTCTGAGGTGATGCGCAGATTAATCACAGCCAGTGCGGTGAACACCTGCCGGCGCGTTGCACAGCACAAACAGTCGGGCCCGTGCGCCACCGCCATCCTGCTGACTGAGCTGGCGCCATCCTGCCGGTAATGGGGCAAAATCATCCGGGCCATCAGCGGCGCTGATCAGCCAGACACGCTGGATTTCCGCCGGCAACGCCGACAGGCGATCCAGGTAAATTCGCCCGCCATCCTGGTCCACCAAAGTGCCAAAACCATAGGCATTCGGCCGCGTCGATTTGCCGGTGGCGGTCGGCGGTGTGAAGAGCTGCAACTGGGCGTCGGTCTCGTCGTAATAGACGTAGGGCAAGTACCACAGCATGTCGCTGATGACGATGCGGTCATCTTCCTGGTAGTTGCGGTTGACGAACTCCACCGCGACGTTGAATTGATCATGTTCATCGACGGTGGAGTTGGTCTTCACGCCCACCAGTTCGACCCCGACAAACAGCACGAAAAGCGCCGCCGCGGCCAGTGACACGCGGTGCGACAGACGGTCGACAGCCACCGCCACGATGATCGGCAAGCTCATCGCGTAGGCCGTGAGATAACGCTCGATAAACACCGGGGAAATAAACGACACCCCATAGACCAGCAGCACCGGCAGCATGAAGAAAAGCGCCAGCAACCAGCCAAAGCGATAGCGACTTTGATCGCGCCAGGCGGTCACGCCCACCAGCGCTACCAGCAACAACGGAAACCCGACAAACAGTGGCCGCCACACATGGTCGCCCGGGTCCTGAATGAGGAACTGCCACACCATCGACGGTAGGGAATACAGGTTGACCGGGTCTTCCCAGCCAATATCACCCCCCACCTTGAGTTCTTCAGTGTGCTGCACCAAGCCGAGCAAATTCGGCAGCCAGGGCAAGTACAGCAACACAATCGCCACGTTGGCCAACCACCAGCCAGGACGGGTGACAAGGCGCAGGCCGCCGGCCCGTGGCAGCCGCAGCAATACCAGCCAAGTCCAGTGCACCAGCACGCACAACGCGGTGAAGTAGTGGGTGTAGAAGGCGGCTGTCATCAACAGCGCATAGACCACCAGATACCGCTTGCGCTCAGGCTGGCGAACCCAATACACCAATGCCAGGGTGGCAGCCAGCAGCCACACGCCCAGCAGCGAATACATCCGCACTTCCTGGCTGTAGCGCACCGCCGTGGGCAGCAACGCCAACAGAATTCCGGCCAGTACCGCCGCGCGGCGGGTCGCGACCAGGCGCGTCAGCCAGACGCCCAGGCCGACGGCGACCACGCCTGGGATCGCACTCATGCTGCGCAGGGAGAAAATACTATCGCCAAACAGCTCGATCCAGCCGCGCAGCATGAAGAAATACAGCGGCGGATGAACGTCATGGGCGGCGTGAAACCACAGGTCTTCCAGGGAGTACTCGGCGAGCAGCAGGCTTGAACCTTCATCTCCCCAAATCGCGGAGGCGGTCAAACCATAGAAGCGCACGGCCATAGCCAATGCCACCAGCGGCACCCACCACAATCGAGCGAGCCAACCGGCATGCTCCCACAGGCCAGGATTGACCACGGGAAAGGCCCCGGCCTTGTTGTCTTGTTCCGCCACAGAGCGTCGCACCTCTACTTCCTCACCCACTACCAAACCTGCGCTTGCGCGAACACCCGCCACTCTAGGTGAAAAGACCTCGATTCGCCCGCTGTTTTGCTCGTTTTGAGCCGCCATCCGCCAATCGGACAAATCTGAATTTTGCGCAGGGCTTCTCCGACGCGTTGGCCGGATCAGGCTATGATTGCAGCCTTCCATGGATTCAGGATCAAGGACACTTCATGCGCATCGGTCTTCTGTCACCCCTGGCACTGGCATTGCTCACCACCCTTCCCCTTCAGGCCCACGCCAGCGGCGATGATTCGTGCTACCCGGATTGGCGGGTGTCGCGTAACAGCCTGGACGTGTGCAGCAACCTGCCGTTTTTGAGCCCGGGCAATGACAGCCGGGTCAACCTGCGGCTGCTGCTGGCGGACAAAAACGTCATGCCGCTGGCACCGAATGACTTGGGCGAGCAGGACTTTTCCGAAGGCTTTGGCCCGGTGCCATTCCCGGCGTATCGGCTCACACCCGCGGCGGATGAGCCCGACAACAAACCCGACGACTCGCGCACCGCCGAACTGGATGAACTGCTCAGCCCACTGGGCATCAAGCGCGATGACTACAAGACCGCCGGTGAAGCCTTCCTTTCCGGCGAAGGCAGCCGCTGCCGCAGCAACGCCGATGACAGCGCCACCGCGTTTATCAGCCAGGTGGTGAAGGCCGATGTACCGCAGGCCGAGCGCCAGTTGCTGGCCAAACTGCGCTTGCAGATGCTCACCAGCTGTTCCTCGGACGGCGTCCCTGCGGGCGAGGCCGATCAGTTGAAATCGGCAGACGGCCAGGCATTGCTGGCCTACCTGCAAGCGGCCGGGGATTTTTACAGCGGGCGCTTCAGCGACGCACAAAAAGGCTTTGCCGGGCTGACGAGCAGTTCGCTGCCCTGGCTCAAGGAAACGGCGTTGTACATGACGGCGCGCACCGCGCTGAACGACGCCCAGCAAAATGCTTTCGACGAATACGGCACCCCCTCGCTTGAGCATGTGGATAAGTCCGCACTGCAACGGGCCGAGACCGGATTCGATGATTACCTGAAGACTTATCCACAGGGCGAATACGCCGCTTCCGCCCGTGGATTGCTGCGCCGGGTGCACTGGCTGGCGCCCAACCCCGACAAACTGGCAAACGACTTTGCCTGGCAATTGACCCAGGCCACCGATGCCCAGCGCAACGTATCGCTGGATGAACTGGTGCAGGAAGCCGACACCAAGCTGCTGACCACCACCACGGCACCCGTGGACAATCCGTTGATCCTGGCCCTCAACGACCTGATGTGGATGCGCGCAGGTGAACCGCCAAGGCTCACTCGCGAAGCCCTTGACGGGCAAAAGTCGATATTCGCCCAGGAACCGGCGCTGTACGCCTACGTGCAAGCGGCGTTTGCCGTGTACGTCGAGCATCAACCCGATCGCGCCTTGAAGCTGTTGCCGCAGGACGTGCCGTCGAACCTCGATTACTTCGCCTTCAGCCAGCAGACCCTGCGCGGCCTGGCACTGGAAGCCAAGGAAGACTGGAAAGCCGCCGAAAGGCTGTGGCTGCAACTGCTGCCGCTGGCCAAACAACCGTTGCAACGTGACCAGCTGGAGCTGGCATTGGCGATGAACTACGAACGCAGCGGCCAACTGGCCAAGGTATTCGCCGCCGACTCGCCGATCAGTGCCAAACAGGTGCGCTATATCCTGCTGCGCAACGTCGCCGGTCCCGATCTGCTGCGCCAACGGCTTGCCGATGCCAGCGACCCGGTAGAGCGCCAGACCGCGCAATTCACATTGCTTTATAAAGACCTGATGCGCGGCCAATTCGAGACCTTCGCCGAGGACTTGAAACAACTGCCTGCCTCGGTTCCCGACGACAAGCTCGGCACCAGCCTGGGTTACGTCTACGGCGGCGGCCAGTCGTTGAAACTGTTCCAATGGAACGGTGACAAGGCCGAGTCCGGCTACACCTGCCCGAGCATCGCGCAAATCGCCAGCACCCTGCAGGCCGATCCGAAAAACCCGCAGGGCCTGAACTGCCTCGGTGAATTCGTCCTGCGTAACGGTCTGGACGGCATGCCCCTGGAACAAGCGCGCTCCGCCGGCAGCCTGGGCAGTACCGCCTCGCCCTTCAAGGGTGAAACCTTCTCGCGGCTCGAAGGCTACAAGCGGGTGATCGGCAATCCCAAGGCCCCTCACAACGACAAGGCCTACGCACTGTTTCGCGCCATCAATTGCTATGGGCCTTCGGGCTACAACAGCTGCGGTGGCGAAGACGTCGACAAGGCCGTGCGCAAAGGCTGGTTCCGCCAGCTGAAAACCGGGTTTGCCGATACCCAGTGGGGCAAGTCGCAGCAGTACTACTGGTAAGCCGTGAAGCGCTTCTGGCTGGCCCTGCTCCTGCTGGCAAGCCCGGCCTTCGGCGCGGTAGACGCCCGCGACCATGATGCGTTCTGGCTGTGGAGCGGCGTCGCGCCGCAGCCGGTGCTCAAGCAGGCGAAAACCCTGTACATCCTCCAGGGCCAGATCAACTCAACCCGCCGCGCGCCCCAGCGTGGCGTGCAATTCATCGCCCAGGGCATGAGTGTGCCGCGCATCACCCAAGGTGAAATCTGGGTGGTGTACCGCGCCCACACCCTGCACTGGCCCGAGTCGGTCTACAGCCAGATGCTCGGCCAGGTACAACGCTGGCGAGACGCGGGCAACCCGGTGGTTGGCATCCAGATCGACTTCGACGCACGCACGCAATACCTCAACGAATACGCCGACTTCCTGCGCGACCTGCGCCAACGTCTGCCCAAGGATTTGCGCCTGAGCATCACCGGGCTGATGGACTGGAGCAGCAATGCTGACCCGGCTGCCATCGCACAACTCAAAGGCGTGATTGATGAAGTGGTGGTGCAAACCTACCAGGGCCGCCACAGCATCCCAGACTACGCGGCGTACCTGCCACGCATGAACCGTCTGGGAGTGCCGTTCAAGATTGGGTTGATTCAGGGTGGGGAATGGGAGGAGCCGGGGTATTTGAAGGGGAATGAGTGGTTTCGTGGGTATGTGGTGTTTTTGCAGAATCCGACCTGATGCTTGACACGGATTAAGACTTTATGCAAGAAAGTGTCCTCTGTCCGCGGACAGAGGACACTCGGAACCGGAGCCCCATGAAAAGTCAAGATATCGTAGTTCTGTTCAAACTAATCAGTCTTGAACTGCGGGCAAAAGGGGAGCGCGTAAAAAAGCGCGAATTTACCGTCCCCAATGACGAGCATGACCCATGGGCCCAGAGAATGCAGCACTCTGACGGCACCTTCAGTTATCTCAAGACCTATCAGTTTTCCGAGCCGGAAGATTGGCGTGGCTGGGATGATCGCGACGAAGAAGTAGAGAAGGGCAATCTTCAAAGCTATTCCGTGCGAGCTCTATCTTCCGCACTCGGGCTAAGCAAAACCGAAGTGTCCTCGTCACTCAATCGCTGCCGCGACATTGGCCTGATTTACACAAACCACTCCGACGGTTCACCACTGGTTAGAAGCAAAGCGCTTCTCGATCTGGTGACCTACAGCATTCGCTATATATTTCCCGTGAAGCCCGGCCCTATTGTGAGAGGCATTCCGACTGCATTCGCAGCCCCGATCCTGGCAGGGAAAGTCATGAGTGGCGGCGACCTCATGCCTGTTTGGCCTGATGCCTATGGCAAAAGTAAAGGTCAGGAAATCACACCCTTATATAAAACTGTCCCGGGCGCAGTAAAAAAGGACGAGCTTCTCTACCACTTCCTCGCCCTCGTCGACGCCATTCGTATCGGTGGCCCACGAGAAACCAAAGTGGCCGACGCCATGCTGCGGGAGTGGATCCTTTGAACTCAAACAGAACAATGATGCTGCGCATGCTTGGAGAGGTTGCCGAGGCGCTGGGGGAGGAGCTGCGGGAACAAGTGGCCTTCGTCGGCGGATGCACCACTGTCCTGCTTATCACCGATGAATTCACTCAGGAATCCATTCGTGGCACCGACGATGTCGATCTGGTCATTCATCTGACAAGTACCGCTGACTGGTATCGGCTGGAGGATCATCTCAAATCCAAGGGCTTCAAGAATACCGGACAAGACACTGTTACCTGCCGCTTGCGCCTGGGCGCCCTGAAAGTCGACTTTATGCCGACGGATGAAAAGGTATTAGGGTTTTCAAATACCTGGTTCGTGGGCGGGTTGGAAAATGCTGTTTACCACGACCTGCCCGACGGCATTCGAATCAAGGTATTCGCTGCGCCGTGGTTTCTTGCCGCGAAACTGCAGGCCTATAAGGGGCGAGGAAACGGGGATGTTCTGATGTCCAACGACATTGAAGACATCATCGCATTGGTTGATGGCCGCGAAGAGCTGGGTGAAGAAATGAAGCAAGCGCCGAGCGAGCTACGAACGTTCGTCAGCCAACAACTTTCTGAACTCCTGAGGCTTACGGCGTTTTTAGACGTGGTTCAAAGTACAGCTCAGGACCCTGATCGTGAAACGTTGATTCATGAACGGCTGAACACAATGATTGCATCCGGAGCGCACGCTTGACCCTACCTGTGAGCGTAACCCGCCAAGGAACCAACCGAGCGGAAAACAGGGACGCCGCCGGCTCGGCATACAACAGCGGTGCCTACCTTTACGTAATAGCAGACGGCACCTCAAAGCCCGAAAGCGGCGCCTTGGCGCGGGCACTGACTCACTATGTGCTGGCTTCCTTTTCCAACCTCAAGCGCTCTGAGATTTCCTGTCCCGACAAAACCCTTGATCTGACACTCACTTCACTCAGCGAAGTACGCTCAACCCTTTGCGCAAATTACCCCTTAGCCTCCGCCAGCTATCTCGTACTCATGATTCATGGCCACACCGCCGTTTCCATTCACGCAGGTGACTGTTGCCTGGGACAGCTGGAAGATGGGCGCGCGGTAAACTGGCTAAGCCCGCCTCACTGCGGCCCCAACTGGAAGAGCAACCTTAGCCACGACCTTATCGCCAACAGCCCTACACGTAAAACACTGTGGAACTGCATGAGCTATCGCAGGCCGCATGAGCCGCATATCCAATCGTTGCAAGCAGGCCCTGATACGAAGTGGATCTTGGCCACTGACGGTTTTTGGGCTGAGCTCTCACCCGCGGAACAACTTAAGGCTATTGCGGGCCAAAGCCTCGATGATCTCCAAGGCGAAGACGACATTACCTTCATGCTGCTGCAAGCTCAGAAGCAGCTCCTCCTCTAACCCCGCGCCAGCTCAGCTAACCGCATCGCCGATACAATCGAGAGCGCGTAAAAACACAGCCCGATAGCGATCCAGATGCAGTTGGCCAAGGTCAGGCGCTTGTTCACCTCACCCCTGAGGTCATTCTCCACTTGGTTCACCGCGCGCTGTACCTGCACCATCAGGTAGAGATGCACAATCGTCAGGCAAGCACTGATCTTCATCGCGGTCAGCGGCGCAAGGGCCCATGAGTACATGTAGGGCAAGGCACCGCAAACAACCAACCCGATGGCCACGCTGCGTGGCTGCCATTGATACGTCGGAGCCTTGACCTCAACTTGCCGGCGGATTTTCATGATCAGTGGGTAAAGGAAAATCACCGAGAAGAACGCCCGCACAACCGGCCAGACGTTCGCGCCAGTCGCCTGCCGATAGCAGGTCCACTGCTTGTAGAACCAATAGACGAAATACATACCCGAGGTCAGCAGAATCATGATCACCAGCTTGCGCGGTGCAACCACAAAAAACGTGGATGCAGCGGCGAGCGGTTGGCTCAATTCGGCCTGCGGCGGCGCGTAGGGGTTGTCGATCACTGACACGGAAAATCTCCTGAAGGGTGTTTGGCTAAAACACGTTAACGGCCGCCGTTCGCAAATGTTTACCAGTCATAGGTCAAACTCGACACCACCGTGCGCCCTTCCCCGTAATAACAATCCAGGTCGCTGGTGCATTGCGACACGTAGGTTTTGTTGGTCAGGTTCTGCACATTCATCGCCAGCTTCACACCTTTGAGCTTGAACGGCGAGGCACCCAGGTCGTAGCTCAGGCTGGCGTCGTAGACGGTATAGGACGGGATGCTGAACGCTCCTGCGTAGTAATCACCGAAGCTGCTGCGAACGTAGCGCGTACCCACGCCTGCCCCAAGGCCCGCCAGGGGCGTGTCGCCGAGGACGGTGTAATTGACCCACACCGAAGCGGTAAGCGGTGAGATGCCTGCCGGGTGTCGGCCTTGGCGGCCGTCATTGTCTTTGGTGTATTTGATGTCGTTGCGCGCTGCCGAGGCGACCACGTCCCAGGCATCGCTGAGGGAGGCCTTGGCTTCCAGCTCCACACCCCGTGAGCGCATGGCACCGCTCTGGGTGCTGAAGGTGGTGTCTACCGGGTTGGTGGTCAGCACGTTTTCCTGGTCGAGTTGGTAGACCGAGACCTGCACAAAACTCTTCTGGCCCGGCGGCTGATATTTCAGGCCGACTTCGTACTGGTTGCCGGTAGAGGGATCAAACGGTTTGCCGCTGATATCGGTGCCCGACAGCGGCAGGAAGGATTCGGAGTAGCTGATAAACGGCGCCAGGCCGTTATCGAACAGGTACACCAAACCGGCCCGGCCAGTGAACGCCTGGTCTTTGCTGCTGGTGCGGGTGTCGGCCAACGGCTCCTTGTTGACCACGTTGGCCCAGTCGTAGCGCCCGCCAAGGACCAGCGCCCACTTATCCAGTTTGATCTGGTCCTGCACATACAGGCCGGTCTGGGTCACGGTGCGGTCCCAGCGATACGGCTGGCCGAAATTCATCCGCTGGCCGTAGACCGGCTTGAACAGGTCGATCACCGGCGGATTACGGTCGTACAGGCCGTGGAATTGCGAGTTGAAGTGGTAGTAATCGAGGCCGACGATCAGCGTATGGGACAGTGCGCCGGTGTCGAATTCCGCCTGGGCAATGTTATCCACGCCAAACACTTTGTTGTTCTGCGACCAGTCCACGCCGAAGCGCTGCAGGTAGCGTTGGTCTTGCACGCCAGTTGCCGGGTTGGGTACAAATCTGTAGCCGTGCAGCGGTGCGGTGTAACGGTCGTCCACCTCGGCGTAGCGGGCATTTTGCTTGAGGGTCCAGGTGTCGTTCAGGCGATGGGACACCTCATAGCCCAACACGTACTGCTCGCGGTTGTACTGGTTGACGCCAGGCTCGCCGATAAACACATCACGCTTGATCTTGCCGTTGGGGTTGTCCCAGATCGTCCCGGACGCGGGCAAACCCTGGGCCTCGGGCACGCCCTTGTCTTTCTGGTACTGGGCGAACACGGTCAGGCGCGTGTCGTCGTTGGGCTGCCAAGTCAGGCTGGGGGCGATGAATTGGCGTTTGTTCTCGACGTAGTTGATCTCGCCCTGCTCGTCCTTGGCCAGGCCGGTGAGGCGATATAGAAACTGGCCCTGTTCATCCAGTGGACCACTGAGGTCGATGGCGGCGCTTTTGTGTTCGTAGGTACCGGCTTCCAGCACCACTTGATGCACCGGGGTTTCGCTGGGGCGCTTGCTGACCATATTGACGATGCCGCCCGGCTGGTTCTGCCCGTATAACACCGAGGCCGGGCCCTTGAGCACTTCGATGCGTTCCAGAGAGTACGGCTCGATCTGCAATGCACCGCCGGTGCTGCCGCCGCCATAAGGCAAGTGCAAACCATCCAGGTACAGCGGCGTAGGCGAGAAGCCACGGGAGGTGGGTTCATCGAACAGTTTGACCCGGTCGGAAAAACCGCCGGCGGTCATGCCCGGCGTATAAAGCAGCGCCTGGGTGACGCTTTGGGCACCGCGCGCCTTGATCTCGGCGGCGGTGATGACGTTGATGGTCTGGGGGATTTCCACCAGCGCCGAATCGGTCTTGCTACCGGTGGCGCTGCGCTTGGCAACAATGCCGTCGACCGCGCCCCAGGCCGTTTCCTGATCCTGTTGGCCACTGATCTGCGTCGCCCCGAGTTGCAGCGCGCCGCTTGCCGGCAGCGCCTGCAACGACCAGCCGCCCTGGGATTGCACCGCGACCAACCCGCTGCCGGCCAACAACCGTTCCAACCCTGGCCCGGTGGCGTAGCGGCCCTGCAAGCCGGCGCTGCGCTTGCCTTGGGTCAGCGAGGCGTCCACCGACAACAGGATTCCCGAGGCGCTGGCGAACTGGTTCAAGGCCTGGTCGAGGTTGCCTGCGGGAATGTTGTATTGGCGCAGGGCTTCAGCGCTCTCCTGGGCCTGGACCACGCTCGGCACCACAGGCGCCGTCGCCAGCAAACTGACAAACAGGCCACGGCGCAGGGCGCGGGCCAGAGGTTGGATTGGGTGGTGCGACATTGCAGGGCTCCCCGTGAGAACGCTTCTTGATTGGCTTTCAAGAGGTATCCCGGACGGGGTTGGAAAACCGACAAGCCGTAGGCAAAAAATTTTTTTAGACCCGCGCCTTGATCGTGACCCAATAGCGCGTCACCGCCTGTACCTGCACCGGCAACGAACGCGCAAGCGCGTCGAGAATCGCGTCGGTGTCATTCAGCGGAAACACGCCGGTCAACAGCAAGCCGGCTACTGCCGCATCGCAGCGCAACAGCCCCGGGCGATAACGGCTCAACTCGGCAACGAACTGCCCCAGCGGCTGGCGCTCGGCGATCAAGCGGTTCTCGGTCCAACTGCTGGCGTTGGCATTCACAGGCGCCAGCGTCGAAGTCCGGCTGGCGCTGAACCACAGGCTGTCCCCGGCATTCATCTGCACCGCCGCACCGCGCACCGGACGCACCTGCACGCGCCCTTCATACAGGTCGACGCGGCTGCCATCGTCCACTTCACGCACGGCAAACCGGGTGCCCAGGGCCTGCACATCTCCGGCCGGGGTTTCGACGATCAATGGCCGGGACGGATCGTGGCCGCTGGTCAGCAGGATCTCGCCACGTATCAGGCGGATACGCCGCTCACTGGCGCTGAACCGCAGGTCGACCGCGCTGTTGCTGTTGAGGTCCAGGCGCGTGCCATCGCTCAAGGTCAGGTGACGAATCTCGCCGGTGGCGGTGCGGTATTCGGCAAACGCCGCCTGCCAAGGCTGGCTGCTTTGCACCAGATAGCCGCTGCCACCGGCCACCAGCAACAGCCCGAGCAATTTCAAGGCGGCGCGGCGTTGGGTGTCCGGTGTATCGCGTAACACCGCACGGGCACTGTCGACCGGCACACCGCCGAGGGTTTGCTGTAACTGCTGCAAGCGCTTCCAGGCGCGCCGGTGTTCCGGGTCGGCCTCCTGCCAGCGCGCGAAGGCCTGGCGCTGATCGCCGTCCATCTCGCCGCCCCACTGCAGCATCAACCACTCGCTGGCCTGCTCGACAATGGCCGGGGCAATCGGCGCTTCGTGCCGGGTTCTCATTCTTCGTAGACGACCTGATAGCAGGCGAGAATCGCCCGGGTCATGTATTTCTGCACCGAACTGACGGTCACCTCCAGGCGCTCGGCGATCTGTGCGTAGCTCAGCCCTTCGAACTGCGACAACAGGAACGCGCGGCGCACGTTGTCGGGCATGCGGTCGAGCATGGCGTCGATCTGCATCAGGGTTTCAAGGATCAATGCGCGGGTTTCCAGGGACGGCGACTCGGGCTCCGGCAGGTGGGCGATGCTTTCCAGGTAGACGCGCTCGATGCGCAGGCGCCGCCATTGATCAATCACCAGGTTGCGAGCGATCTGTGTCAGGTAGCTGCGGCTTTCCTTGTCACCGGGAAAGCGCCCCGATACCAGCAAGCGCAGGAAGGTGTCCTGCGCCACATCGGCGGCGTGCTCGCGATCGCCCAGGCGTTTGCGCAGCCAGCCTTGCAGCCAGCCGTGATGGTCGCGATACAGGAGATGAAGCTGTTGCCGGCCGTCAGTCGCGGTGTCCATGAAAAGCTCAGATACGTTATTGAGAGCAATTATCATTACACCTTGTTGCGCGACTGGCAAAGTTCTTTGTCATTCAGCGTCCGGCGGTTTGCAACGGATACACCGATTCCCAGCCACCGCCCAACGCCTTGTACAACCCGACCATGGCCAGAGACACGCCGGTGGAGCTTTCCACCCACTGCTCTTGCGTCGCCAGCAACGCGCTTTGCACCGTCAGCACGTTGACGAAATCCACCACGCCTTCGACGTATTGATGCTGCGCAGTAGCGAGGGCGATCTGGTTCTGCCGAACGGCTTCGGCAAGGCTGTCGCGGCGCAGTTGGCTGGCGTTGTAGCGAGTCAGCTGGTCGTCGATTTCATGCCAGGCCCGCAGCACGGTTTGCTGGTAGGCCAGGGCCGCTT
This sequence comes from Pseudomonas sp. ATCC PTA-122608, assembly GCF_001952855.1. Lineage (GTDB taxonomy): Bacteria > Pseudomonadota > Gammaproteobacteria > Pseudomonadales > Pseudomonadaceae > Aquipseudomonas. The sequence continues at coordinate 87,624 of NZ_LPNO01000016.1, forward strand.
CCTGTTGCTGGGCTTCGCGCAGATCGAGCATGCCTTGCAATCGGCCACCGTTGAAAATCGGCAAGCTCAGTTGTGGGCCAAAGGCGAATGCACGGGAACTCCACGAGCCGAGATCCGCCAACTGCAACGCCTGGGAGCCTACGCTGCCGGACAGGGTGATGCGCGGGTAGAAGTCGCCCTTGGCCACGCCGATGGAAGCGGTGGCGGCATGCAAGCGCGCTTCGGCCTGGCGGATATCGGGGCGTCGTTCGGCCAGTTGCGACGGCAGGCCGATGGCGACCTGGCGTTGGGTCTGCGGCACGGCGGCGTCCTTGGATAGCTCCGCGTACAAGGCTTGTGGCGGTTCGCCCATCAACAAGCTCAGGGCGTTGATCAGTTGGTCCTGGCGTTGCTGCAAGTCCGGCAGGCGCGCCTCGATGGCGGCGACTTGAGCGGCGGCTTCGGCTACGTCCAGGTCAGTGGCAACCCCGTCGGCCAAGCGCAGTTGCGACAGCTTGAGGCTGTGGCGGGCGACGTCCAAGTTTTGCTCGGTGACGGCCCGGGTGTTCTGCACACCGCGCAGTTGGATGTAGTCCTGGGCGGTTTCCGCCAGCACTGACAACAGCACGGCACGGCGGTCGTTTTCAGCGACTTGCAAGGTGGCGTCGGCGGCTTCGGTTTCGCGTTTTACCCGGCCCCAGAAGTCCAGTTCCCAGGCGGCGGAAAAGCCCATGTCCCACTGGTTAAAGGCCGAGCGGCCATTCTTGCCGGAGGGATCGCTCAAGCCATCGGCGCTGTTGCGTTGGCGCAGGTAATCGCCGGTGGCGTTGACGGTCGGGTAGCGCTCGGCAGTGATCACCTGGCGCGCCGCACGGCTTTGTTGCAGGCGACTGCTGGCGAGTTTCAGGTCGAGGTTATCGGTCAGCGCGCGACGGGTGAGCGCGGTGAGTTGTGCGTCATGGAACACTTCCCACCAGCGCTCCTCCAGCGGGTCGTTGACCGCGTGGCTGGCGGCTTGTCGGCCCTGAGGCTCGGTCCATTTGCCCAGCGGGTTTTGCGGGCGCTGAAAGTCCGGGCCGACGGTGCAGGCACTCAGGCTGAACAAGCTCAAGGTAATCCAGGCGAGGCGTCTCATTGCTGGGCGACCTCGCGTGGCTGGGCGGCGGCGTGGGTGTCGACGCTGGCTTCCACCGACATGCCGACCCGCAGGCGTTCGGTCAGCGCCTGGCCGGGCTCCAGAATGATTTTCACCGGAATGCGCTGCACCACCTTGGTGAAGTTGCCGGTGGCGTTGTCCGGCTTGACCGAGGCAAACGTCACTCCAGTGGCCGGCGCCAGGCTTTCAAGGTGCCCCTTGAGCACGTCACCGTCGAGGCTGTCGACCCGCACTTCAACCGCTTGGCCTGCGTGCATGTGGGACAGTTGGGTCTCCTGGAAATTAGCCACCACATAAGCCTCGGCCAGCGGCACCACGGCGAGGATCTTGCTGCCCGGCGTCACATAGGCGCCAACCCGCACCGCGCGCTCACCGACCATGCCGTCCACCGGCGCGACGATGCGGGTGTACGACAGCTGAAAGCTGGCCATTTCCAGTGCGGCCTGGGCACGTTTCAAACCGCCTTCGGCCGCATCCCGCTGGGCGCTGAGGATTTCCACCTGCTTGCGCTCGGCAGCCAGCACCGCCGTGGCATTCGCCAGGCGTGCGGTGGCCTGGTCAATACGCGTCTTGGCTTGCTGGGCGTTCTGCACGGTGCCGGCGCCTACACCCGCGAGGTGGTTGTAGCGGTTCAGTTCGTGTTCGGCAAACGCCACTTCGGCGCGATCCGCCGCCACAGTCGCCTGGGCCTGGGCAATCACCGAGCTTTGGCGCTCCAGGGTTGCCGTGGCATTTTTCAGCTGCGCCTGGGCCACCAGCGTATCGGCATCGGCCGCCTGGGCAGCGGCGCGGAAGTCACGGTCATCGATCAGCGCCAGCAACTGCCCGGCCTTGACCCGCTGGTTGTCTTCCACCAGCACTTCCTTGATGAAGCCGGCCACACGCGGCGCCACCAGGGTGTAGTCAGCGGCGACGAAGGCGTCGTTGGTGCTCTGGCGTTTGCTGCCGAACACACCCGGCGCCAGCAGGTAAACCAGCACACCTACGGCAAACACGGTGATGACGGTTACAGCGATTTTGTCTTTGCTTTTCATAACAATCCCTTTGGCTCAGTGAGCAATCAAGTCGGCGCGCGGGGCGGATAAATCCGCGTCGGCATCCAGAAAATCAGCAGGATCAACGCCGCCGCGACACCGGCCATGACGTAGTAGAGATCCGAAGAGGTGAGCACCACGGCCTGCTCGTGCAGCCGATGGGCAAGGCCGGCGGCATCGCTGTCGGCCAGGGGCGAGTTGCCCAGGCTGTCCACCAGCATGGTCGAGTGGAAATGCAGGCGGTGTGTGGTCAGGGCATCGAGCACGCCGGTGGCGACCACGGCAGCCAGGCCTTTCACGGTGTTGAACCACGCCGAGGCGAAAGGCCCGTCCTGGGGCGTGATGCTGCCGGTGGAGAGCATCAGCAGCGGCAACACCGCCATCGGTTGCCCGAAGATTTGCAGCAGTTGCAGCACGTAGAAATCATCGCGAATCCATGCCGACGTGAGTTGCGCCCCGCCCACGCAGGACAGGATCAACATGCTCAAGCCAATGCCCAATACCCAGCGGCAATCGACCCAGCGCAAGTTGCACAACGCCGCCACCAACGGCAGTGCGATCAACTGCGGCAGCGCCATGATCAGCATCACCGGTGCAGTTTGCAGCGGGCGGTAGCCTTGGACCTGGGCCAGGTAGCTGGACGGAATGATGGTCACCGCCAGCAGCACGATCAGCACCCCGGCGAGCACAATCAGCGCGAACGACAGGTTGCGCAGCCCAAGCATCTGCAACTTGAAAAACGGCATCGGGTGCGACCACTCGTTGATCATGAACAGCACCAGCAACACCAGGCCGCCGATCAACAATGAGGTAATCAGCGGCGACTCGAACCAGTCCAGCCGATTGCCCTGCAACAGGCCGATCACCAGCATGCAGATCGCCGGGAACCCCAGCAGCAGGCCGCGCCAGTTGAACTGCCTGAAGCGCTCCAGGCGCAACGGGTCCTGAGGCAAGCCGTAGGCCACGGCGGCCATGGCCAGCAGGCACGGCCCGACAATCTGCCAGAACGCCCATTGCCAACCGACGTATTCGGTCCACATGGCCGCCAGCGGTGTGCCGAGGCTGGGGCCGAAGGTTGCGGTCAGGGCGTAGCCGGCCAGGCCGTATAGCTTGACGTGGGCCGGCAGGAACCGCAGGGCCACGGTCATCAGCATCGGCGGCAAGGCGCCGCCGGCCAGGCCTTGCACGGTGCGCAAAATCAGCAGGCTTTCGTAATTCGGTGCGAACGGGCACAGCACGCCAAGCACGGTGAACAGCCCAATGGCGCACAGGGTGAAACGGCGCAGAGAGAACGTCACCGAACACCAGGGTGCAAAGGCCATCGCCGAGACGGAGGTGGCGGTGTACGCAGCCACCAGCCAGGTGCCTTCGTCGAAGCCGATGTACATCGCACCGCGAATATCGGCGAGGGCAACTTTGGTCACCATCTCGTTGAGACCGGACACCAGCACTGCGAGCAACACGCCCACCAGGCCGATGATGATGCGCGGGCCGAAAACGGGCGGGGTGATGGCGGTCGGCTTGGCTGCGGCCAGGGGTGCGGGAGCAGCGAGGGACGTCATGAACTACAACTCGGAATAGGAAATACCCGAGCAGTTTAATCAGGCTTAGACATGACAAAAAGTGACTTATAGGAAGCTTATAAGTGCACCAGACGCAATGATCAAAATGTAGGCGACCTCTGTGGGAGCCGGGCTTGCCCGCGACGGCATCACCTCGCTATTCCTGAAAAACCGGGTCGCCCGCATCGCAGGCAAGCCAGCTCCCACATCGACCGAGCTCACTTGCGACTCACGTGGGCTGGGCTTCTTGCCACGTCGCCTCGCAGCATTCACGCATGGTCTCGCGTAGCCATTTATGGGCCGGGTCTTTGTCGAAACGCGGGTGCCAGGCCTGGGTCAACACCAGTGTGGGCAGGGAGATTGGCAGGGTGAATGCGCGCAACGGCAGCTTCAGGCGATTGGCGCTGTAGAGCGCTTCCTTGGGCACCGGCAGGATCAGGTCGGAGTCCGGCAGCATGAACATCGCGCCGTGAAACCCCGGGGCGATCATGGCGACTCGACGTTCCAGGCCCTGGGCGTTCAGCGCCGTGTCGATCGGCCCACGGGCGATGCCGCGTCGGGAGATGCTGATGTGGGAGTAGCTGGCGAACCGTGCAGCGGTGATCTCTCCATCGAACAACGGATGGCCTTCCCGCGCCAGCCCGACGAAGGTGGTGGTGAACAGATTCTGCACCTTCACTTCCGGGGTGATCGGCATGGTATTGCCCACCCGCAGGTCGAGCCGGCCTTCCCGCAGGGCTTCATCATCGGTGTCGCCTTCGGGCACGAAGCGCAGCTCGCACAGCGGAGCCATACGCTCCATGGTGTCGAACAGCCGACCGCCATACACCCCGACAAAAAAGTCATTGGCCCGCACGCTGAATCGGCGGCGCAACGTGCGCAAGTCCACTTCGTCCGCCGAGCGGAACAGCAGCGCCGCCTGTTCCACCACATTACGCACCTGGCCCTGCAACTCCAGGGCCTTGGGCGTCGGCACCAGGCCGCGACCGGCGCGCACCAGGATCGGATCACCCACTGCCTCTCGGATTCGCGTGAGGGTGCGGCTCATGGCGGCCGGGCTCAGGTTCATCCGCCGTGCGGCACCCACCACACTGCCCTCGTCGAGCAAGGCGTCGAGGGCGACCAGCAGGTTCATGTCCGGTAATTGCATGCCAAGCACTCGTGATGGATTGGGAGTGAACTTGGCGCAATCGTAGCAGGCTTCTCTGTAGGAGCGAGCTTGCTCGCGAAGAACGTTAACGATAACGCGGGCATCCTGATGGGGCGCGTTGCCTGGGCATTTTTCGCGAGCAAGCTCGCTCCTACAGGGAGCAGCAGGTGATTAACGTTGCATGCCCCAGCGCTTTACGGTGACGCGCTCCAAAGTGTCGAACACCAGGTTTTCCACCAGCAGACCGATCAGGATTACCACCGCTAACCCGGCAAATACTTTGTCGGTGTAGAGCTCGTTGCGGTTCTGGAAGATGTACCAGCCCAGCCCGCCCTTGCCGCTGGTGGCGCCGAATACCAGCTCGGCCGCAATCAGCGTGCGCCAGGCAAACGCCCAGCCGATTTTCAGCCCGGCGAGGATCGACGGCAGCGCCGCCGGGATCAGGATGAACAGCACAAAACGCATGCCCTTGAGGCCGTAATTGCGACCGGCCATGCGCAGGGTTTCCGAGACACCGAGAAATCCTGAATAGGTGTTGAGCGCCAGCGCCCACAGCACTGAATGCACCAGCACGAAGATCAGGCTGTTCTGCCCCAGGCCAAACCACAACAGCGCCAGCGGCAGCAGGGCAATCGCCGGCAACGGGTTGAACATCGAGGTCAGGGTGCTCAGCAAGTCGCGACCCAATTGGGTGGACACCGCCAGGGTGGTCAGGGCGAACGCCAGCACAATGCCGATCAGGTAACCCTTGATCAGCACCACCAGCGAGATGCTGACCTTGCTCAACAGCTCGCCACTGGCCATGCCGTCGTAGAACGCGCTCAGGGTCTGCAGGAAGCTTGGCAGCAGCAGGTCATTGTTCTGGTAACGCGCGGCCGCTTCCCAGAGGATCGCGAGCACGATCAGGATCAGGCTTTTACGCAGCCAGCCTTGTTGCCACAAGCGCTGACGCCACGGTAACTCGCGCTCTACGCGAACACCGGGCAAAGGTTCGAGAGTGATTTCATATTCCTGGCGCATGGTGGAAACCCTTCAATAAGCGATGCGGATATCGGCGAAACCCAGCTCGGTTTCCGCCTCGGGCGCTTCATCAAACAACAGCCGATGAATGCGCCGCGCCGAAGCCTGGAACGCCACACCGCCAAGGCTGTGCAGGTCGTATTGATGGCTGTGGATTTCCGCCCGCACCCGCCCGGGATGCGGCGACAGCAACAGGATGCGGTTGCCCACCACCAGCGCTTCTTCGATGGAGTGGGTGACGAACAACAACGTGAAGCGCACCTCTTCCCAGAGCAGCAGCAACTCTTCCTGCATCTTGCGTCGGGTCAGCGCATCGAGGGCGGCGAAGGGTTCGTCCATCAGCAGGATTTTCGGCTGCATGGCCAACGCCCGGGCGATGGCCACACGGGCCTTCATGCCGCCGGACAGGGTGTGCGGATAGGCATCGGCAAAGGCCGTAAGGCCGACTTTTTCCAGGTAGTACAGCGCCCGTTCTTCGGCCTCGCGACGCTTGAGGGTCTTGGAGGCGAGCAGCGGAAACATGACGTTCTGCTTGACGGTTTTCCACGGCGGCAGTTGGTCGAATTCCTGGAACACCACAATGCGGTCCGGCCCCGGTTGCTCGACTTTTTGCCCGAGCAAACGGATCTCGCCTTCGCAGGGTTTGATAAAGCCGGCGATGGATTTCAGCAATGTCGATTTGCCGCAGCCCGAAGGCCCCAGCAGTACAAAGCGGTCCGCCGGGTCGATCTCGAAACTGACCTGGTGGGTGGCTCGCACCACTCGTTCGGGCGTGCGGTATTCAAGGCTGACGTGGTCCACCGACAGCAACGCTTCGGTGGTTTTCGGGTTGCTGGCCGTGTGGCCTTGCAAGGGTGCGTTCATGTCAGCTCCCTTGCAGCGGTTTGGCGTCCTGGAAGAAGTAATCCTTCCACGATTCGGGTTTGTTTTTGATCGCGCCAACGCGGTAGAGGAATTCCGCCAGCGGGTAAGTATTTTTCGGTGTGACGCTGAATTCGAACTGCGGGTTTTCGATGATTTTCAGCAGGTCGGCGCGGTCGATCTTGGCTTTGGTGACACGGATGTAGGTATCGGCGGCGGCGCCTTTGTCGTTCTGGGCGAACTGGGCCGCTTCGGTCAGCGCCTCGACGAACGCCTTGTAGGTTTTCGGGTTGTCGTTGCGGAATTTCTCGGTGGCAAACAACACCGTCGGCGAGTTCGGGCCGAGGATGTCGTAGGAGTTGAGCACCACGTGCACGTTCGGGTTGGTCAGGGCCTGTTCCTGGAACGGCGGGTTGGAGAAATGCCCGGTCAGTTCGGTGCCACCGGCGATCAGCGCAGCCGTGGCATCCGGGTGCGGGACAGCCACGGTGTACTTGTCGAGGCGGTTGAATTCCTTGTCGCCCCACTGCTTGGCCGCGGCGTATTGCAGGAAGCGCGACTGTACGGAGACGCCCACTGCGGGTACGGCAATGCGGTCTTTTTCGGTGAAGTCGGCAATGGTTTTGACCTTGGGATTGTTGCTCACCAGGTAGTAAGGGAAGTTGCCCAGAGAGGCGACGGCTTTCACGTTCTGCTTGCCGTGGGTGCGGTCCCAGATGGTCAACAGCGGGCCGACACCAGCCCCGGCGATGTCGATGGAACCGGAGAGCAACGCATCGTTGACGGCGGCGCCGCCGGACAGCTGGGTCCAGTCGACCTTGATGTCGATGCCTTCCTGCTTGCCGTACTTCTCGATCAGGCTCTGATCGCGCACCACGTTGAGCAACAGGTAGACGATGCCGAACTGCTCGGCGATGCGAATCTCGCCTTCGGCCTGGGCGGCGGCAGGTGCAACAAGGCTGCCGGCCAGCAGGCTGACGCCCAGGCCGACCGTCGCAGCCAGGCGCGCAAACGGGATTTTCTTGGACATGGTCATGCTCCGGATCAGAAAGGCGCGTCGCCCTGGATGGTGGTGCGGAACAGCTTGCGCCGCAGGTGGCTTGGGCTGCCGGCCGCCAGATGGATCAGCGAGCGGTTGTCCCAGAACACCAGGTCGTGGGGCTGCCACTGATGGCGGTAGATGTTTTCGGGCAGCACACTGTGGGCGTAGAGCTGAGCCAGCAGGTCACGGCTTTCATCGTCCGGCAGGCCGACGATACGGGTGGTGAAGCCCTCGCTGACGAACAACGCCTTGCGGCCGTTTTCCGGGTGGGTGCGTACGATCGGGTGCACCACTTCCGCCACCTGAGCGAGCTGCTCAGGGGTGAGGGTCGGGCGCCAGTTGCCTTCGAATTTGGTTTCGCTGTAGCGCGCCGTGTAGGAGTGCGCGGCGCTGCGACCTTCGACAGCCTTGCGCAGGCGCTCGGGCAGTTGGTCCCAGGCTTTGTGCATGTCGGCGAACAAGGTGTCGCCGCCTTCGGACGGCAGCTCCTGGGCATGGAGCATCGAGCCGAGGCTCGGCAGCTCTTTGTAGGAGAGATCCGAGTGCCAGAACTTGCCGGCGTCTCCCAGGCCGATGGATTGGCCGTTTTCGAGGATGTTGGAGACGATCAGGATTTCCGGGTGGTTGGCCAGCAGGAATTGTTTGAGCACGTGGATTTGCAGCACACCGAAGCGGCGGCTGAAGGCGATCTGTTGTTCGGGGGTGATGCGTTGGTCGCGGAAGACCACGACGTGATGATCCAGGTGCGCGCGATGGATGCGGGCGAAGTCCTGGTCGCTGACCGGGCGGGTCAGGTCCAGGCCAATGATCTCGGCGCCGACGCTGCCGGGAAATGGACGGATCTCAAAGGTTTGTGCAGTGTCGTTCGCTGTTGGAACAGTAGAGGTGGCAGACATGAGTTCACTCCCGGACGGTCAGGAGAGTGACTTTATAGTCATAAGAACGGCATTTTAAATACCGTTAACGAATATCGATATGGCTTTTGTACAGGCCATGGCGCTTGGGTGTTTTGGAGGGCCTCATCGCGGGCAAGCCCGGCTCCCACAGGGGACGGCCGGGCGTGCAGTCGGGATCAGCGCTCGTGCAACGCCTCTGCCCGCGCCCTAAGGATCGGCTTGAGCAGGTAGCTGAGGATGCTTTTCTGGCCGGTGATGATGTCCACCGAAGCCACCATGCCGGGGATGATGATCAGCGGCTTCTCATCGGTGCCCAAGTGGCTGCGGTCGGTGCGCAGGGTGATCATGTAGTAGGTGGTTTTCTTGTCTTCGTCGGTGATGGTGTCGGCACCGATGCGCTCGAGCTTGGCCTTGAGGCCGCCGTAGATGGTGTAGTCATAGGCGGTGAACTTGACCACCGCCTCTTGTCCCGGGTGCAGGAAGGCGATGTCTTGCGGACGTATCTTTGCTTCCACCAGCAGGGTGTCATTCAGCGGCACGATTTCCACCATGTCACTGCCTGGCTGGATCACGCCGCCTACGGTGTTCACCAGCAGTTGCTTGACGATGCCACGTACCGGCGAGGTCACCAAGGTGCGGCTTACCCGATCTTCCAGAGCCTTGCCGGTAGACGCGGCCTTGTTCAGTTCTGTGCGGGCTTCGTTGAGTTGAGTCAGGGCTTCACTGCGGAATTTGCCGCGGGTTTCATCGATCTTGCGCTGCACTTCCTTGATCGCCGATTCGGCACGGGGAATCGCCAGGGTGGTTGCATCAAGTTGCCCACGGGTTTCCATTTCCGCACGCTTGAGCCGCAGCACTTCAACCGGCGAGACCGCGCCTTGGGCTACCAACGGCTCGGACATGTTGATTTCCTGGCGCTGCAACGACAGCTGGCTGCGGTATTGGCCTTGCTTGGAGGAGAACTCGCGCAGTTCCTGTTGACGCTGCACCAGTTGCTCCTGCAACCCGCCGACTTCGTCCTTGAGCTGCTGACGGCGACTGTCGTACAGCGAGCGCTCACTGGCGGCCTGGCTTGGCGCGGCCTTGAGCACGTCGTCCGGAATATTCAGCGGGCGGTCATCCACCTGCGCGCTCAAGCGTTCGACCCGCAGCAACATCGACAGCCGCAGGGCTTCGGTTTCGCCGGCGTTGGACACAAAGCGCGTGTCGTCCAGACGAATCAACGGTGCCCCGGCTTCGACGATCTGGCCTTCCTTGACGTACAGCTCTGCGACGATGCCGCCTTCAAGGTTTTGGATCTTCTGCAACTTGGAGGACGGAATCGCCTTGCCGTCACCGCGCGTCACTTCGTCGATGCTGGAAAAATACGCCCAGCACACCAGGAACAGGAAAAACGCGATGATCGCCCAGATGGTCAAGCGGATGACCCGCGGCGCATCTTCGATCAGTGCTTTGTTGACCTCGGGCAGCGGCTGGTCTTGCAGGGAGTCGGAGCCTTTGAAGTAGCGGCTAATCGAGTTTTTGACGGACTTAAGCGACACTGATCTGCCCCTTCTTCAACGCTTCCATGACCACGGCTTTCGGGCCATCCGCGAGGATCTGACCCCGATCGACCACCAACAGGCGGTCCACCAGGGACAGCAGCGAGGCGCGGTGCGTGACCAGCACCACCGTCTTGTTTTGCACCACAGCTAGCAAGCGTTGTTTCAAGCGTTCTTCACCGGTGTTGTCCATGGCGCTGGTCGGTTCGTCGAGCAGCAAGATAGGCGGGTTGAGCAGTAAGGCACGGGCCAGCGCGACGTTCTGCCGCTGGCCGCCGGACAGGTTCTGCCCGCGCTCGCCTACTTGCAGTTCGTAGCCTTGGGGGTGCAGGCGGGCAAACTCGTGGACGCCGGCCAATTCCGCAGCTTGCAGGACCATTTCGTCTTCGACATAGCGCGCACCCGATACCAGGTTATCGCGCAGGGTGCCGGCCAGCAGTTGGATGTCCTGGGGCACGTAGCCGATGTTATGGCGCAGCTCGCTGACGTCGATCTGGCGAACGTCCACGCCGTCCACCAGCAAGGCGCCGGAGTCGGGTTGATAGAGGCCGACAATTAATTTGGCGAGTGAGCTTTTACCCGAACCACTGCGGCCGATAATGCCGATTTTTTCCCCGGGTTTGATCACCAGGTTGAGGTTTTTCAGTGCGGCGTTTTGCTGGTCCGGGTAGGTGAAGCTCAGGCCCCGGCATTCAATCGCACCTTGCAGCGTGCGTCGGCTCATCGGACGCTCTTCGAAGTTGCGCTCTTGGGGCAACTCCATCATCTGGTCTACCGATTTCATGGTGACTTTGGCTTGCTGGTAACGGGTCAGCAGGCCGGACAGCGAAGCCAGCGGGCTCAAGGCACGGCCACTGAGCATGTAGCAGGCAATCAGGCCGCCCATGCTCAGGTTGCCGTCGATGATCTGATAAACACCGAAGCAAATCATCACGACGCCCGCCAATTGCTGAATCAGCAGTGTCATGTTCATCGACAGGCCCGACAGCAACTTCACCCGCAGCTCCAGGCGGCTGAGGGTGCCAATCGTCTGTTCCCATTGGTATTGGCGTTCGCTTTCGGCGTTATTGACCTTGACCGCATCCAGCCCGGCGAGGGTTTCGATCAGGCTCGACTGGCGCTCGGCGGCCAGGGCCATGGTTCGCTCCATGGTCGCCACCAGTGGCTTTTGCAAGGCATAACCGATGCCCAGGGCCAGCGGGAATGCCAGCACGGGAATCCACACCAGGTGCCCGCCGAGGATAGCGATCACCAGGAAAATCAGCAGGGTGAACGGCAGGTCGATCAGGCTGGTGAGGGTCAGTGACGCGAGGAAATCCCGCAGGCTCTGAAACTCGTGGATGTTTTGGGCAAAGCTGCCCACCCGCGCCGGGCGGTATTTCATGGACATCCCGACAATGCGCTCGAACAGCGTCGCCGAGATGATCAGGTCGGTTTTTTTCCCGGCCAGGTCCAGGCACAAACTGCGCAGGCTTTTGAGGATCAGGTCGAACAGGTAGGCGCCAGCAATACCGATAGCCAGCACCCACAAGGTGGCCGTGGCCTGGTTCGGCACCACGCGGTCATAGACGTTCATCACAAACAGCGGTGCAGCCATGGCGATGATGTTGATCAGGAAGCTGGCCGCGATGGCGTCGGTGTAAAGCCAGCGCGAGCGCTTCAAGGTGTCGCGGAACCAGGAGCGTGCACGGGGAATCAGCGTGCCGTGGTTGACGTCGAACTTGTGCTGGGGTTGGGCGAAGAACACTTTGCCGGTGTAATCATCGGCCAGCACGTCGCGCTTGATGATGACTTCACCGCCGTCGCTTTCGCTGAGCAGAATGCGGGCTTCGTCCTCGCCATGCCAACCGACCAGCACCGTGCTGCGACCGTCCTTGAGCAACAGCAAGGCCGGCAGGGCAATGGTCGGAATCTGTTCCAGCTTGCGTTGCAACAAACGCCCCTGAAGCCCCGCACGTGCGGCGGCGCGAGGCAGCAGTTCGGCGCTCAGGCGTTGCGCAGGCAACGGCAGGCCAGTGGTGAGCATCGCCGCGCTGGCAGGTTTCTGATGCAGTGCGCAAAGCGCAAGCAACCCGTCAAGTAACGGGTCGTCGTGCAGCGTGCGTGGATCATGACTGAGATGAACTCGACTGACTTCTGATTCCACGCGGGGCACTCTCGACTAACAGATGGGGCTTGGAGGGGTGACTCAATTCATCCCGGGCAGTTGGACTTTAGGCTTCACGTCGTTTTGCACGACGGAGGCCATTGGCGCGACCACACCCTGGCTTTTGAGCAATTCGCCCATGGTCGCCTTGATTCGGTATTGAGTAAATAACTGAATATTTTTGATCTCTTCCAAACGGCGGGAAGCGGTGAACAGTTCGTTCTCGCTGTCGAGCAAATCGAGCAGGGTACGTTGGCCCAAGCTGAATTGCTGCTGGTAAGAAGTGCGTACTCGGGTGCTGTGATCGACGTATTGCTGGGCGATCGGCACCTGGGCGTTGGCGTTGTTCAGGGCATTCCAGGCCAGGCCCAGTTCTTCGTTCAACTGGCGCAAAGCGTTATTGCGGATATCCAGGGCCTGGTTGGACAGGGCCGATTTGGATTCCAGGTCAGCTTTGTTGCTGCCACCGGAGTAAAGGTTGAAGCGCATGCGCAACATGGCTTCCCAGCCATTGCTGTGGGACGGGTCACCGCTGACGTTGTTGTCGGCATTGGTGCCGAGTTCAGCATCAAAACGCGGGTAAAACGTCGATTTGGCGGCTTGGTACTGCTGTTCGGTTGCAACGATGTCGGATTCAGCCGAGCGCAGGATCGGGCTGTTGTCGAGCATCTGGCGACGCGCTTCGTTCAGATCGGCTGGCAGCATTGCCATGAACGGTGCCGGGCGCTCCAACTGGTCAGGCATCTGGCCCACGGCACTCAGATAGTTAGTCTGGGAGTCGGCCAGGTTGGTCTGCTCGGTGATCAGGTTGTTACGGGCTTGAGCCAGACGGGCTTCAGCCTGGTCCAGGTCAGCACCGTTACCGACGCCGCGCTGGGTGCGCAACTTGATCTGGTCGTAGATGCGCTCGTGGTTGCGCAGGTTCTCTTCAGCCAGCCGTACGAATTCACGACGGGTCAGCACGTCCAGGTAGACCTGGGCAACGGTCAGGCCGGTGCGCTCGGAGGTGCCAAGCAACGAATAAGCACGGGAGTTAACGGTGGCTTGTTGACGCCCTACTTCGCTGGAAGTGGCAAAACCGTCAAAAATCATTTGCTGCAGGCGCAGGCTCGATTCGCCGCGATTGAGCGTGTCCCATTGGTTGTTGCCGCGGCCATTGGTGGCACGAGTGGTGGAGTTGTCCACACCTTCGCGACCGTAGCCGCCGGCCAAATCCACCTTCGGCAGGTAGCCACCTTGGGCGGCTCGCAATTGGTAGTCGGCGGCGATACGGCTATTTACGCCGGCCTGAACTTCAGGATGCACATCGAGCGCTTGCTGCATGGCCTGTGGCAATGTTTGGGCGTGTACAAAACTCGCGGCGAGGACGAACGGCAGTGCCTTAAACAGGTGCAAACGCATTTCAAAAATTCCCCAGGACTTCTTGTCTCAAATCACAGCAGATCGAGTCGCTGTGTCGGAAAATGGCAACCGTAATGACCGTACGTCGGAAAGTTCAAAAGCGGAACTGGTTCACACATGTAGGACGGTTCGCCGCATAAATATCAATGTGACATTAGTGGGGCGATTGTTTAGGATGGCGGCCATAAGGTCAATAGTTTGGCATAAAGTTAATTCCGAAAAATTATAGCCAAATTATTGACGAATCACCTGTCAAAAGTCCAAGCACCTCCAAACTGACGCTAACCAGTGCTCAGGTCTATGGAAGTTACCCGAACGGATCGCCGGAGAAATCTTCAATGAGCAGTGTTGTTGCCATCGTCAAAAGCATTGTTGGCCAAGTTTTCGTCATTTCTCCAGAAGGAGTCAGACGTGTACTTGTCGAAGGCGACCGACTGTTCGCAGGGGATCAGGTAGACACCGGCCTCTCGGGCGCCGTTAGCCTGGAACTGGCCGACGGCCGCACACTGGACCTGGGCCGTGAAACCCAGTGGAGCGCCGACACGCCGGACTCCAGCCTCGACCTGGCCCAAGCCACTGCCCAGGCCGCGCCGTCGGTTGCCGAGCTGCAGCAAGCCATCGCTGCCGGCGCCGACCCGACCACCGACCTGGAAGCTACCGCAGCAGGGCCGACCGCGGCCGGCACGGGCGCAGCGGGTGGCGGCCATAGTTTCGTGGTGCTGGATGCAACGGCGGCCAGCGTCGCGCCGACCATTGGTTTCCCAACAGCCGGCCTGGGTGTGACCACCTCGGCCCTGACCCAGAATACTGGCGGACAGGCGAGCGACGCGGGCGGCCTGGTGCTGCAAGCCTCCACCCTGACCCTGGGCGCGACCCCGACCATCACCGAAGCTGGCGGCGTGCTGACCTACACAGCCACTGTGACGCAGGCGCCCACCAGCGACCTGAACATCACCCTGTCCAATGGCGCGGTGATCACCATCCCGGCCGGCCAATTGACGGGCACCGTGAATGTGCCCCTGGCCCCCAACGACACCCCGTACATCGATGCAAGCCAGATCAGCGTCACCGTCACCGGCACCACCGGTGGCAACAACCTGGTGCTGACCACCGACCCCACGCCGGCGGTGACCCAAATCACCGACACCGTCGACACCACCACTGTCACGCTGACAGCCGGTAATACCGTGACCGAAGGCGGTCAGATTACTTACACCGCTACCCTGACCAACCCAGCGCAGACGCCAGTGACTGTCACCTTGAGCAATGGCTCGGTGATCACCATTGAAGCCGGAAAGTCCACGGGGACGGTTGTCGTCGATACGCCAGCCAATGATGTTTACAACAACGGCTCGACCATCAGCACCACGATTACCGGGGCTACCGGCGGTAACTTCGAGAACCTGGTGCCGGCGACTACGCCAGCGGTTACCACCATTACCGATTCGATCGATACCACTACGGTCACGCTGACGGCCGGTAATACCGTGACCGAAGGCGGTCAGATTACTTATACCGCTACCCTGACCAACCCCGCGCAGACGCCAGTGACTGTCACCTTGAGCAATGGCTCGGTGATTACCATTGAAGCCGGGAAGTCCACCGGGACCGTTGTCGTTGATACGCCAGCCAATGATGTTTACAACAACGGCTCGACCATCAGCACCACGATTACCGGGACTACCGGCGGTAACTTCGAGAACCTGGTGCCGGCAACTACGCCAGCCGTTACCACCATTACCGATTCGATCGATACCACTACGGTCACGCTGACGGCCGGTAATACCGTGACCGAAGGCGGTCAGATCACTTACACCGCTACCCTGACCAACCCCGCGCAGACGCCAGTGACTGTCACCTTGAGCAATGGCTCGGTGATCACCATTGAAGCCGGAAAGTCCACGGGGACGGTTGTCGTCGATACGCCAGCCAATGATGTTTACAACAACGGCTCGACCATCAGCACCACGATTACCGGGACTACCGGCGGTAACTTCGAGAACCTGGTGCCGGCGACTACGCCAGCGGTTACCACCATTACCGATTCGATCGACAACACCACCGTCTCCCTGACGGCGGGCGAAAGCGTGACCGAAGGCGGTCAGATTACTTACACCGCTACCCTGACTAACCCAGCGCAGACACCGGTGACCGTCACTTTGAGCAATGGCTCGGTGATTACCATTGAAGCCGGGAAGTCCACCGGGACGGTTGTCGTCGATACGCCAGCCAATGATGTTTACAACAATGGTTCGACGGTTAGCACCACCATTACCGCGGCTACTGGCGGTAATTTTGAGAACCTGGTGCCGAGCACTACGCCAGCGGTGACAACGATCACCGACTCGGTTGATACCACGACGGTGACGTTGTCGACTAACGACACTGCGATCACTGAAGGCGGTCAGATCACCTACACCGCGACATTGAGCAACGAAGCTCATGCGCCAGTGACCGTGACTCTGTCCAACGGCCAGGTGATCACCATTGATGCCGGTAAAACCACGGGTACCGTGGTTTTCCAAACTCCAGTCAATGACGTCTACAACAACGGCTCCACCGTCAGCACCACGATTACAGCGGCTACTGGCGGCAACTTTGAGAAGTTGGTTCCGGACAATACAAATCCGCCAACCACTATTATTTCGGATTCGATCGATACCACGACGGTGACGCTGTCGACCACCGACACCGCAATCACTGAAGGCGGTCAGATCACCTACACCGCGACCTTGAGCAACGAAGCTCATGCGCCAGTGACCGTGACTCTGTCCAACGGCCAGGTGATCACCATTGATGCCGGTAAAACCACGGGTACCGTGGTTTTCCAAACTCCGGTCAATGACGTCTACAACAACGGTTCGACCGTTAGCACCACGATCACCACCGCCACTGGCGGCAACTTCGAGAAGCTGGTCCCGGATAACACTAATCCGCCGACCACCGTCATTTCGGATTCGATCGACACCACCACCGTAACGCTGTCGACCACTGACACCGCAATCACTGAAGGCGGCCAGATCACCTACACCGCCACGCTTTCGAATGAAGCGCAGGCGCCGGTGACCGTGACTCTGTCCAACGGCCAGGTGATCACCATTGATGCGGGTAAAACCACCGGCACTGTGGTTTTCCAGACTCCGGTCAACGACGTCTACAACAACGGTTCGACCGTTAGTACCACGATCACCACCGCCACTGGCGGCAACTTCGAGAAGCTGGTTCCGGATAACACTAATCCGCCGACCACCGTCATTTCGGATTCGATCGACACCACCACGGTGACGCTGTCGACCACCGATACTGCCATTACCGAAGGCGGCCAGATCACCTACACCGCGACCTTGAGCAACGAAGCTCATGCTCCAGTGACCGTGACTCTGTCCAACGGCCAGGTCATCACCATTGATGCGGGCAAAACCACGGGGACTGTGGTTTTCCAGACCCCGGTTAATGATGTCTACAACAACGGTTCCACCGTTAGCACCACGATCAGCACCGCTACTGGCGGTAATTTCGAGAAGCTGGTCCCGGACAACACCAATCCGCCGACCACAATCATTTCGGATTCGATCGATACCACCACCGTAACGCTGTCGACCACTGACACCGCAATCACTGAAGGCGGCCAGATCACCTACACCGCCACGCTTTCGAATGAAGCGCAGGCGCCGGTGACCGTGACTCTGTCCAACGGCCAGGTGATCACCATTGATGCGGGTAAAACCACGGGCACCGTGGTTTTCCAGACTCCAGTCAACGACGTCTACAACAACGGCTCGACCGTCAGCACGACCATCACCACCGCTACTGGCGGTAATTTCGAGAAGTTGGTACCGGATAACACTAATCCTCCGACCACTGTTATCTCGGACTCGATCGACACCACCACCGTGACGCTGTCGACCACCGATACTGCCATTACCGAAGGCGGCCAGATAACCTACACCGCGACCTTGAGCAACGAAGCTCATGCTCCAGTGACCGTGACTCTGTCCAACGGCCAGGTCATCATCATTGATGCGGGCAAAACCACGGGGACTGTGGTTTTCCAGACCCCGGTTAATGATGTCTACAACAACGGTTCCACCGTTAGCACCACGATCACCACCGCCACTGGCGGCAACTTCGAGAAACTGGTTCCGGACAACACCAATCCGCCGACTACCGTCATTTCGGATTCGATCGACACCACCACCGTGACCTTGTCGACTAATGACACCGCGATCACTGAAGGTGGTCAGATCACGTACACCGCAACGCTTTCGAATGAAGCGCATGCGCCGGTGACCGTGACTCTATCCAACGGCCAGGTCATTACCATCGACGCGGGCAAAACCACGGGCACCGTGGTTTTCCAAACTCCAGTCAACGACGTCTACAACAACGGTTCCACTGTTAGCACCACCATTACGACGGCCACTGGTGGCAACTTCGAGAAACTGGTTCCGGACAATACAAATCCGCCGACCACTGTTATCTCGGATTCGATCGACACCACGACGGTGACGCTGTCGACCACCGATACCGCCATTACCGAAGGCGGTCAGATCACCTACACCGCGACCTTGAGCAACGAGGCTCACGCGCCGGTGACTGTGACTCTGTCCAACGGCCAGGTGATCACCATTGATGCCGGTAAAACTACCGGGACAGTAGTTTTCCAAACACCAGTCAACGACGTTTACAACAACGGCTCGACCGTTAGCACAACCATCACCACCGCCACTGGCGGCAACTTCGAGAAGCTGGTCCCGGACAACACCAATCCGCCGACCTCCGTCATTTCGGACTCGATCGATACCACCACCGTGACCTTGTCGACTAACGACACCGCGATCACTGAAGGTGGTCAGATCACGTACACCGCAACGCTTTCTAATGAAGCGCATGCGCCGGTGACCGTGACCTTGTCCAACGGTCAGGTGATCACCATTGATGCCGGTAAAACCACCGGTACCGTGGTTTTCCAAACGCCGGTCAACGACGTTTACAACAACGGCTCCACCGTTAGCACCACGATCACCACCGCTACCGGTGGCAACTTTGAGAAGTTGGTCCCGGATAACACCAATCCGCCGACTACCGTCATTTCGGATTCGATCGACACCACCACCGTGACGCTGTCGACCACCGATACCGCCATTACCGAAGGCGGACAGATCACCTACACCGCCACGCTTTCGAATGAAGCGCATGCGCCGGTAACCGTGACTCTGTCCAACGGCCAGGTCATTACCATCGACGCGGGCAAAACCACGGGTACCGTGGTTTTCCAAACTCCAGTCAATGACGTCTACAACAACGGTTCCACCGTTAGCACCACCATTACGACGGCTACTGGCGGTAACTTTGAGAAGTTGGTCCCGGATAACACCAATCCGCCGACCACAGTCATTTCGGATTCGATCGACACCACCACCGTGACGCTATCGACCACTGACACCGCAATCACTGAAGGCGGCCAGATCACCTACACCGCCACGCTTTCGAATGAAGCGCATGCTCCGGTCACCGTGACCCTGTCCAACGGCCAGGTCATCACCATCGACGCGGGCAAAACCACGGGCACCGTGGTTTTCCAAACGCCAGTCAACGACGTCTACAACAACGGTTCCACCGTTAGCACCACCATTACGACGGCCACTGGTGGCAACTTCGAGAAGTTGGTCCCGGACAACACCAATCCGCCGACTACCGTCATTTCGGATTCGATCGACACTACGACGGTGACGTTGTCGACTAACGACACTGCGATTACCGAAGGCGGTCAGATCACTTACACCGCAACTTTGAGCGACGAAGCTCATGCTCCAGTGACGGTGACTCTGTCCAACGGACAGGTGATCACTATCGACGCGGGTAAAACCACGGGCACCGTGGTCTTCCAGACACCGGTCAACGATGTTTACAACAACGGCTCGACCGTTAGCACAACCATCACCACCGCTACTGGCGGTAACTTCGAGAAGCTGGTTCCGGACAATACAAATCCGCCGACCACCACGATTACCGACTCGATCGACACCACCACCGTGACCTTGTCGACTAACGACACTGCGATCACTGAAGGTGGCCAGATCACTTACACCGCAACGCTTTCTAATGAAGCGCATGCACCGGTGACCGTGACCCTGTCCAACGGCCAGGTGATCACCATCGATGCCGGTAAAACCACCGGCACTGTGGTATTCCAAACGCCAGTCAATGACGTTTACAACAACGGTTCGACCGTTAGCACCACGATCACCACTGCCACTGGCGGCAACTTCGAGAAGTTGGTCCCGGATAACACAAATCCGCCGACGACCATCATTTCGGATTCGATCGATACCACCACCGTGACGCTGTCGACCACTGACACCGCCATTACCGAAGGCGGTCAGATCACCTACACCGCAACCTTGAGCAACGAAGCTCAAGCGCCGGTGACCGTGACCCTGTCTAACGGCCAAGTTATTACCATTGATGCTGGTAAAACCACGGGTACCGTGGTTTTCCAAACACCGGTTAACGACGTTTACAACAACGGTTCGACCGTTAGTACCACGATCACCACAGCCACTGGCGGCAACTTCGAGAAGTTGGTCCCGGATAACACTAATCCGCCGACCACCGTCATTTCGGATTCGATCGACACCACCACCGTAACGCTGTCGACCACTGACACCGCAATCACTGAAGGCGGCCAGATCACCTACACCGCCACGCTTTCGAATGAAGCG
This sequence comes from Pseudomonas sp. ATCC PTA-122608, assembly GCF_001952855.1. Lineage (GTDB taxonomy): Bacteria > Pseudomonadota > Gammaproteobacteria > Pseudomonadales > Pseudomonadaceae > Aquipseudomonas. The sequence goes on from NZ_LPNO01000016.1 coordinate 108,137, forward strand.
CATGCGCCGGTCACCGTGACCCTGTCGAACGGCCAGGTCATCACCATCGACGCGGGCAAAACCACGGGCACCGTGGTTTTCCAGACTCCGGTCAATGACGTCTACAACAACGGTTCGACCGTTAGCACAACCATTACCACCGCTACTGGCGGCAACTTTGAGAAGTTGGTCCCGGATAACACCAATCCGCCGACCACCACGATTACCGACTCGATCGACACCACCACGGTAACGCTGTCGACCACCGATACCGCGATCACTGAAGGCGGTCAGATCACCTACACCGCGACCTTGAGCAACGAAGCTCACGCGCCGGTGACCGTGACCCTGTCTAACGGCCAGGTGATCACCATTGATGCGGGCAAAACCACGGGCACCGTGGTTTTCCAAACGCCGGTCAATGACGTTTACAACAACGGTTCCACCGTTAGCACCACGATTACAGCGGCTACTGGCGGTAACTTTGAGAAGTTGGTCCCGGATAACACCAATCCGCCGACCACCACGATTACCGACTCGATCGACACCACGACCGTAACGCTGTCGACTAACGACACTGCGATCACTGAAGGCGGTCAGATCACCTATACCGCGACCTTGAGCAACGAAGCGCATGCGCCGGTGACTGTGACTCTGTCCAACGGCCAGGTGATCACTATCGACGCGGGCAAAACCACCGGTACTGTGGTTTTCCAGACTCCGGTCAATGACGTCTACAACAACGGCTCCACCGTTAGCACCACGATCAGCACCGCTACTGGCGGTAATTTCGAGAAGCTGGTCCCGGACAACACCAATCCGCCGACCACAATCATTTCGGATTCGATCGATACCACCACCGTGACGCTGTCGACCACTGACACCGCAATCACTGAAGGCGGCCAGATCACTTACACCGCCACGCTTTCGAATGAAGCGCATGCGCCGGTGACTGTGACTCTGTCTAACGGTCAGGTGATCACCATCGACGCGGGTAAAACTACGGGCACCGTGGTTTTCCAAACGCCAGTCAACGACGTTTACAACAACGGCTCAACCGTTAGCACCACGATTACAGCGGCTACCGGCGGTAACTTCGAGAAGCTGGTGCCGGACAACACCAATCCGCCGACTACCGTCATTTCGGATTCGATCGACACTACGACGGTGACGCTGTCGACCAATGACACGGCGATCACTGAAGGTGGCCAGATCACTTACACCGCGACGCTTTCGAATGAAGCGCATGCGCCGGTGACTGTGACTCTGTCCAACGGCCAGGTGATAACCATTGATGCCGGTAAAACCACCGGTACTGTGGTTTTCCAGACCCCGGTGAACGACGTTTACAACAACGGCTCGACCGTTAGCACCACGATCAGCACCGCTACTGGCGGTAATTTCGAGAAGCTGGTCCCGGACAACACCAATCCGCCGACCACAATCATTTCGGATTCGATCGATACCACCACCGTGACCTTGTCGACTAATGACACCGCGATCACTGAAGGTGGTCAGATCACGTACACCGCGACGCTTTCGAATGAAGCTCATGCGCCAGTGACCGTGACTCTGTCTAACGGCCAGGTGATCACCATCGATGCCGGTAAAACCATTGGCACTGTGGTTTTCCAGACTCCGGTCAACGACGTCTACAACAACGGCTCGACCGTTAGCACCACGATCAGCACCGCTACTGGCGGTAATTTCGAGAAGCTGGTCCCGGACAACACCAATCCGCCGACCACAATCATTTCGGATTCGATCGATACCACCACCGTGACCTTGTCGACTAACGACACTGCGATCACTGAAGGTGGTCAGATCACGTACACCGCCACGCTTTCTAATGAAGCGCATGCGCCGGTGACCGTGACTCTGTCTAACGGCCAGGTGATCACCATCGATGCCGGTAAAACCACTGGCACTGTGGTTTTCCAGACTCCGGTCAACGACGTCTACAACAACGGCTCGACCGTCAGCACGACCATCACTACCGCTACTGGCGGTAATTTCGAGAAGTTGGTCCCGGATAACACCAATCCACCGACTACCGTCATTTCGGATTCGATCGATACCACGACGGTGACGCTGTCGACCACCGATACCGCCATTACCGAAGGCGGTCAGATCACCTACACCGCGACCTTGAGCAACGAGGCTCACGCGCCGGTGACTGTGACTCTGTCCAACGGCCAGGTCATCACCATTGATGCGGGCAAAACCACGGGGACTGTGGTTTTCCAGACCCCGGTTAATGATGTCTACAACAACGGTTCCACCGTTAGCACCACGATCACCACCGCCACTGGCGGCAACTTCGAGAAGCTGGTTCCGGACAACACCAATCCGCCGACCACCGTCATTTCGGATTCGATCGATACCACCACCGTGACGCTGTCGACCACCGATACCGCAATCACCGAAGGCGGACAGATCACCTACACCGCGACGCTTTCGAATGAAGCGCATGCGCCGGTGACCGTGACTCTGTCCAACGGTCAGGTCATCACTATTGATGCCGGCAAAACTACCGGGACAGTAGTTTTCCAAACACCGGTCAATGACGTCTACAACAACGGCTCGACCATTAGCACCACGATTACAGCCGCGACTGGTGGCAATTTCGAGAAGCTGGTCCCGGATAACACTAATCCGCCAACCACCACGATTACCGACTCGATCGACACCACCACCGTGACCTTGTCGACTAACGACACTGCGATCACCGAAGGCAGCCAGATCACCTACACCGCGACCTTGAGCAACGAAGCTCACGCCCCGGTGACTGTGACCCTGTCCAACGGCCAGGTAATCACCATTGATGCCGGCAAAACCACCGGCACTGTGGTTTTCCAGACTCCGGTGAACGACGTCTACAACAACGGTTCCACCGTTAGCACGACCATCACCAATGCTACTGGCGGTAACTTTGAGAAGTTGGTCCCGGATAACACCAATCCACCGACTACCGTCATTTCGGATTCGATCGACACCACGACGGTGACGCTGTCGACCACCGATACCGCCATTACCGAAGGCGGTCAGATCACCTACACCGCGACCTTGAGCAACGAGGCTCACGCGCCGGTGACTGTGACTCTGTCCAACGGCCAGGTGATCACCATTGATGCCGGTAAAACTACCGGGACAGTAGTTTTCCAAACACCAGTCAACGACGTTTACAACAACGGCTCGACCGTCAGCACCACGATCACCACCGCTACTGGCGGTAATTTCGAGAAGCTGGTCCCGGATAACACTAATCCGCCAACCACCATCATTTCGGATTCGATCGACACCACCACCGTGACCTTGTCGACTAACGACACGGCGATCACTGAAGGCGGCCAGATCACTTATACCGCGACCTTGAGCAACGAAGCTCACGCCCCGGTGACCGTGACTCTGTCCAACGGCCAGGTCATCACCATTGATGCTGGCAAAACCACGGGTACCGTGGTTTTCCAGACCCCGGTCAATGACGTCTACAACAACGGTTCCACCGTTAGCACCACGATTACGACGGCTACTGGCGGTAACTTTGAGAAGTTGGTCCCGGATAACACCAATCCGCCGACCACCGTCATTTCGGACTCGATCGATACCACCACCGTGACCTTGTCGACTAACGACACGGCGATCACTGAAGGCGGCCAGATCACTTATACCGCGACCTTGAGCAACGAAGCTCACGCCCCGGTGACCGTGACTCTGTCCAACGGCCAGGTGATCACCATTGATGCTGGCAAAACCACGGGTACCGTGGTTTTCCAGACCCCGGTCAATGACGTCTACAACAACGGTTCCACCGTTAGCACAACGATTACGACGGCTACTGGCGGTAACTTTGAGAAGTTGGTCCCGGATAACACCAATCCGCCGACTACCGTCATTTCGGACTCGATCGATACCACCACGGTAACGCTGTCGACCACTGACACCGCAATCACTGAAGGTGGCCAGATCACCTACACCGCGACTTTGAGCAACGAAGCTCACGCCCCGGTAACCGTGACCCTGTCCAACGGCCAAGTGATCACCATCGACGCCGGTAAAACCACTGGTACGGTGGTCTTCCAAACACCCGCCAATGACGTCTACAACAACGGTTCGACGGTCAGCACCACCATCAGCACCGCTACTGGTGGCAACTTCGAAAAATTGGTCCCGGATAACGGCCATCCAGCCGTCACCACCATTACCGACTCGATCGACACCACGACCGTTAAGTTGAGCACTACTGACACCGCCATTACCGAAGGCGGTCAGATCACTTACACCGCGACGCTTTCTAATGAAGCGCATGCGCCAGTGACCGTGACCCTGTCTAACGGCCAGGTCATCACCATTGATGCAGGCAAAACCACAGGTACTGTGGTTTTCCAGACCCAGGTGAACGACGTTTACAACAACGGCTCGACCGTTAGCACCACGATCACCACCGCTACTGGCGGTAATTTCGAGAAGCTGGTACCGGATAACACTAATCCGCCGACCACCGTCATTTCGGATTCGATCGACACCACGACGGTGACGCTGTCGACCACCGACACCGCGATTACCGAAGGCGGTCAGATCACCTACACCGCGACCTTGAGCAACGAAGCTCATGCGCCGGTAACCGTGACACTGTCCAACGGCCAAGTCATCACCATCGACGCTGGTAAAACCACTGGCACGGTCGTCTTCCAGACACCCGCCAATGACGTTTACAACAACGGTTCGACGGTTAGCACGACCATCAGCACCGCTACTGGCGGCAATTTCGAGAAGTTGGTTCCAGATAACAGCCACCCAGCTGTTACTACCATCACCGATTCGATCGACACCACTACCGTTAAGTTGAGCACTACTGACACCGCCATCACCGAAGGCGGCCAGATCACCTACACCGCGACCTTGAGCAACGTCGCTCACGCCCCGGTAACCGTGACCCTGTCCAACGGTCAGGTGATCACCATTGATTCCGGTAAAACCACCGGCACCGTGGTCTTCCAAACTCCGGCTAACGACGTCTACAACAACGGCTCCACCGTCAGCACGACTATCACTACAGCCACTGGCGGCAACTTCGAGAAACTGGTCCCGGACAACACCAATCCACCGACCACCGTCATTTCGGACTCGATCGACACCACCACCGTGACGCTGTCGACAGCCAACACCGCGATCACTGAAGGCGGCCAGATCACTTACACCGCGACCCTGAGCAACGTCGCTCACGCCCCGGTAACCGTGACCCTGTCCAACGGTCAGGTGATCACCATTGATTCCGGTAAAACCACCGGCACCGTGGTCTTCCAGACTCCGGCTAACGACGTCTACAACAACGGCTCCACCGTCAGCACGACTATCACCACAGCCACTGGCGGCAACTTCGAGAAACTGGTCCCGGACAACACCAATCCGCCGACCACTGTCATCTCGGATTCGATCGACACCACCACCGTTACCCTGTCGACAGCCAACACCGCGATCACTGAAGGTGGCCAGATCACGTACACCGCGACCTTGAGCAACGTCGCTCACGCCCCGGTAACCGTGACCTTGTCCAACGGCCAGGTGATCACTATCGATTCCGGTAAAACCACCGGCACTGTGGTCTTCCAAACTCCGGCTAACGACGTCTACAACAACGGTTCGACGGTCAGCACCACCATCAGCACAGCCACTGGCGGTAACTTCGAGAAACTGGTTCCGGATAACAGCCACCCAGCTGTCACCACAATCACCGACTCGATCGACACCACGACCGTTAAGTTGAGCACCACCGATACAGCGATCACCGAAGGCGGCCAGATCACTTACACCGCAACCTTGAGCAACGTCGCTCACGCCCCGGTAAGCGTGACCTTGTCCAACGGCCAGGTGATCACTATCGATTCCGGTAAAACCACCGGCACCGTGGTCTTCCAGACTCCGGCTAACGACGTCTACAACAACGGCTCCACCGTCAGCACGACTATCACCACAGCCACTGGCGGCAACTTCGAGAAACTGGTCCCGGATAACACCAATCCACCGACCACCGTCATTTCGGACTCGATCGACACCACCACTGTGACGCTGTCGACAGCCAACACCGCGATCACTGAAGGCGGCCAGATCACCTACACCGCGACCTTGAGCAACGTCGCTCACGCCCCGGTGACCGTGACCCTGTCCAACGGCCAGGTGATCACTGTCGATTCCGGCAAAACCACCGGCACTGTGGTCTTCCAGACGCCACCCAACGACGTCTACAACAACGGCTCAACCGTCAGCACCACCATCAGCACGGCCACTGGCGGTAACTTCGAGAAACTGGTTCCGGATAACAGCCATCCGGCTGTCACCACCATTACCGACTCGATCGACACCACCACCATCAGCATCACCGGTGATGCGTCGGTAAATGAGGGCCAGGCAGCCCACTACACCCTCACGCTGAGCAACCCGGCGGCCACTGACGTGACCGTCACGCTGAAATACAGCGGCACGGCCACCGACGGTTCGGACTTCAACGGCGTCTACACCGTGAAGATCCCGGCTGGCGCCAGCAGTGCAACCTTCAACGTGAACACCCTTGACGACAAGCTGACCGAGCCTACCGAAACGCTGGTGATTACCATCGACAAGACTTCCGGTGGCAACTTCGAGAAGCTGGCGATCAGCGGCACCAATGGCAGCATCAGCACCAATATCATCGACAACGACGCCCCGCCGGTCATCGACCTGGACGCCAACAATTCCAGCGGCGCCACCGGTGCGGATTACAAGGTGACGTTCACCGAAGGCACCACCGGGCCAGGTGTGTCGATTGCTGACACCGACATCAAGATCACCGACCCGGACAGCACGATGCTGACCGGCGCCACCGTCACCCTGACCAACGCGCAAGCGGGCGACGTGCTGAACCTGGGCAATAGCGTCAACGGCATCACGATCAACTCCAACAACCAGACGGGCACCATTACCCTGACGCTGTCGGGCAGCGCGACGCTGGCCGATTACATGACGCGGATCCAGAACATCACGTTCTCCAACAGCAGCCATGACCCGAGCACCACACCGCGGATCATTACCGTGACGGTGACCGATGGCGGTAACTACTCCAACGTTGCCACTGCCACCGTCAACGTGGTGGCCGTCAACGACGCGCCGGTCGCTACCGGCAGCGCCGTCACGGGTACCGAGGACACGCCGCTGGCCCTGGCCTGGTCGAACTTCGGCGTGACTGACGTCGACTCGCCACAAGCGAGCCTCGGGGTGAAAATCACCGAGTTGCCGGTTGCCGGTAAATTGCAGTTCCTGGCAGCGGACGGGGTGACCTGGTCCAACGTGACCAGCGGCCAGACCTTTACCAAGGCCCAGATCGACGGCGGCCAATTGCGCTTTATGCCCAATGCCAACGAGTCCGGGACCAATGGTTACGGCGGCACCGGCATCGGCAATAAACAGGCCGACTATGCGCAGTTCAAGTTCCAGCCAACCGATGGCAAGGATCTGGGCACTGCCGCGACGGTGAAAGTCGATATCACCCCAGTAGCGGATGCGCCGAACCTGACGGTGGCAGATAACGCCGTGAATTCCGTGGGCCTGACCAAGCAAAGCTGGAACAGCATTGCGAACCTGGGCACCAACGGCAACGGCGCTGCACCAGCAGACCTGAAAAACGCGATTGATAACGCCGGCACTCCGAACACCAGCACCACCGTGACCACGGTCGTGTCTGAAGCGAACGTTGCGGGGGGCTCTGGCTCCAAGACTTCCGGCCTGATCTACATGGAAGCCGGGAAGAGCTACACCTTCAGCGGCACCGGCGATGACAGCCTGGTGGTCAACGTTGGCGGCAAAGACGTAGCGAGCGCGCTGTGGGGCACCAACAGCGGCAAGTTCAGCGGTTCGATCACCCCGACCGTCAGCGGCTATTACAGCATCGAGATCTACCACGCCAACCAGTCCGGACCTGGCAGCTATAACGTCAACGTGCAAATCGGCAACAGTGCGGTCCAGCCCCTGAACGCCAGCGGCATACCGCTCTATACCGGCGTCAGCGACCTGATCAATGCCGGCGTGACCGTGTCCGACCTGCATGGCAGCAACGGCGACGGTTACTACACCGGCTACAAGCTCAACGAAGGCCTGGAGAATGGCTCGGTGCACCTGTCCAAGGTCACCACCAGCCTGACCGATACTGACGGCTCGGAAAGCCTGAGCGTGAAGATCAGCGGGATCCCGGCAGGCTCGGTACTCACCGATGGTGCCGGGCATACCTATAGCGCCGGCGCGAGCACCGGTGAAGTGAACGTAACGGGCTGGGACTTGAGCACCCTGACCATCAAGCCACCGACCTACTACAGCGGCCAGTTCAACCTGACGGTGACCTCGACCTCGACTGAAAGCCTGGGCGGCTCGGCCGTTACTACCGCGCAGTTGCCGGTGACGATTTACCCGGCGAACTACAATTCGATCACCGCAACGTCGGGCAGCGACAACATCACCGGCACCGATGGCAATGACATCGTGGTCGCGGACATCGGTGGCCTGAACGTGGTGCAAGGCAAGAACTACAACATCGCGTTCATGGTCGACAGCTCCGGCAGCATGAGCACCGACTCGGTCAACGCGGCCAAGGCGTCGCTGACCTCGGTGTTCAGCTCACTGAAAAACAGCCTCGGCGCCAACACATCGGGCACCGTGAATATCTTCGTGGCGGACTTCGATACCCAGGTCAATAAATCGGTGGCGATTAACCTGAACGATCCAAACGCGCTGGCGATACTCAAGGGCGTGCTGGATTCGATGGTCTCAGGTGGCGGCACCAACTATGAAGACGTGTTCAAGGCCACCGCCAACTTCTTCCAGAGCAGCCTGGCGACCGGCAACACCGGCGCGACCAACCTGACTTACTTCATCACTGATGGCCAGCCGACATACTTCCAGAACGGCGAACAGACCAATCCGGTGGTCGCCGACTTCTACAACTACTACACCACCGATGGCCGTCTGGATGACTACATCAACACCAACAACTATCAGTTGGGCAACGCGTTCTCGATCACCGTCGGCAGCAGCAAGCTGCAACTGATCGACAGCGCCGGTCAGGTTCACAAGTGGATGCAGAACTGGAACGGCAGCTGGTACGACAGCGGCGTCATCGGCACCGTGCATGCGCAAGGCGACGGCACCTATGAAGTCTCGTACCTGGACGGCAGCGGTAGCAGCACCAGCTCTGCGACGACCAGCAATTCCGGCAGCGGGTTTGCATTGCTCAGCGGCTTGTCCAGCGTGGAAGCCATTGGTATCAACAGCGGGGTCAGCCTCAACGACCTCAAACCGTACGACTCGGACGGCAAGCCACAGAGCAACATCGATCCGAAGGACTTGGCCAACGCTATCCTGGGTCACACCGAGGCGACCTTGCCGGGCTCTGACACCATCAACGGTGGCGACGGCAATGACATCATCTTCGGTGACCTGGTGAGCTTCGGTGGGGTTACCGGCGAGGGCTACAACGCGCTGCAGGCCTTCGTCGCACAGAAAACCGGGATGGCCGTCACGGCCGTCACCACGTCGAACGTGCATCAGTACGTGACCGAACACTACGCCGACTTTGATGTATCCGGCGCCAAGGACGGGAACGACACGCTGCTGGGCGGCAACGGCGACGACATCCTGTTCGGCCAGGGCGGCAGCGACTACCTCGACGGTGGCAAGGGCAATGACATCCTGCTGGGCGGCACGGGCAACGACACGTTGGTTGGCGGCCAGGGCAACGACATCCTGATTGGTGGTTCCGGCGCTGATTTGTTCGTGTGGAAGTCTGGCGACCTGGGCAACGACGTGATCAAGGACTTCAAGGCTGCGGACGGCGACCGGATTGACCTGCGGGATCTGTTGAAAGGTGAGAGCGACAGCACCATCGACAACTACCTCAAGATCACCACGGTGGAGGGTGTCTCGACGCTGCAAGTCAGTACCGAAGGCAATCTGAATAAAGCCGGCGGTCTGGCGAACGCGGATGTGACCATTAAGCTGGAAGGCAACGACTGGTCTCACACCAGCATCAACTCGCTGATCAGCGGTGCCGACCCGACCATCAAGATCGATCACACCGCCTAAGCCTGCGTTCATCGGCCGCCCAACCGGGCGGCCGATGTACATTAGTAGCTCGTCACTGGCTCTGTGGGACGATTGCACCGCATACTCGCACCCATTACCCACCGTTAGCCTGTGTTGGTGGCTGCGGGCTTCATTGCTGAGGGATTGTTATGTTTTATGTGCAACGTGATGCACACGGCGGGCTGATTCGCGTAGAGGCCGCCGCCTTCGACGAGTCAACGGAGACGCTACCGGCCGATCACCATGAGATTGAGGCGTGGTATGCCAATACGCTCGTGGAAACCAGCCTGAATCAGCTCAAGCAAAGCGACCTGGAGATGATTCGGGTTCTGGATGACTTGATTCAGGTGTTGACCAGCAAGGGGGTGATTCGCGTCACCGACCTGCCGCCGGCGGCCCAAGCCAAACTGTTGGATCGCAACCAGGCGCGGGAAGCACTCGGCGGGCTGAACAGCTTGATCAACGACGAAGAAACCGGGTTGATCTGAGGCCCCAGACGGTAGCCGCTGCCTCAGCAGCGGCTACCCGCATTACTTCCAGGGCGCCGGCTCGCCAAACAACTGCCCCTGCACGCCGAAAACACCCATCTCGCAGATCACCGCCAGCTCACCCTCAGTCTCAACACGCTCAGCGATCAGTGGCAGGTCAATGCTGTGGGCGGCGCGCTGGATCGCTTCGATAAACAGGCGTTTGTCGCTCTCTTGGTCGATGTCGCGAATGTAGCTGCCGTCGATCTTCAGGTAGGCCAGGCCCAGGCGCGCCAGGTTGCCGATCATGCTGAAGCGCCCGCCGAAGCGCTGCAGGCTCAAGGAGAAATTGAGCTCGCGCAGGCGATGGGTCAGTTGCTCAAGCGCCGCTTGTTCCGGCAATTGCTCTTCGCCGATTTCCAGGGTCAACCGTGGGCCGAGATTGGAGTGTTGACGCAACAACTCGAACACTCGATTCAGGGCTTGAGGGTCGGCCAAGGTCGCGGCCGACAGGTTCAGCGCAAGGGATTCGGTGTGGCCGGCCATCTGCTTGAACACCAGCTCCAGCATCATGCGGTCAAGACGCGCCGACCAGCCGAACCGTTCAAGCCATGGCAGGAAACGCCCTGCCGCAATCGTCTGCCCCTGGTCGTCCTGCAGGCGTGACAACACCTTGTAGTGCAGCACCACCTGCGGGTCGTGGCTGGCAACCACCGGCTGGAAATACAGTTGAAAACGTCGCTCGGTCAACGCCTGGTCGAGCAAGGTATGCCAGGCGTGATGGTCATCGCCAACGCTGGCGGGCGCGCTATGGTCCAGGCAGACCCAACTGGTGTCGCCTTGGGTCTCCGCCTGGGCCAAGGCCTGGTCGGCCAGTGTCAGCACGGCTTGCGGTGCGTCGCCATGGTTGAACGGTGCCAGGCCGATGTAAGCGACCGGCGTGACATCGCTGGCACCCGTGGCTTGCAGGCTAAGCAGGACGCTTTCCAGGTTTTGCGCCAGCTGCAAGGCCTCTTCGCGTACCAGCCCCGGCGCCAGCACGGCAAACTCGCCGCCGCGGATCCGGGTGACCAGGTTGTGGGTTTCCGGGTACGGCTCGCACTGACGCAACAGTTGCTCGCCCACCGCCTGCAGCAATTGGTCGGTGCGCTGGCCGCCCAGGCGCTGGTTGAGTCCGGCCAGGTCCTTGACCCGCAGGAGCAGCAAATAACCGGAGTTGGTCTCCTCCGGATTACTCACCCGGGCGTTAAGTTGCATCTCGAAATAACGCCGGTTAGCCAGGCCGGTGAGGGTGTCTTGGTATGACTCGACCCGCAGCCTTTCACTGCGCTCGGCCTGCTCCTGAAACAGCGCCTTGAGTTTCTCCACCATCTGGTTCATCGCCTGCACCACACGACGTAGCTCCGGGGTGCGCGGCAGTTCTGGCAAGCTCAAGAACTCCCGACGGGCAATCGCGTGGGACTGTTTGACCATGTAGTCCAAGGGCTTCAATTGTCGGCGCAGCAACAGGGCTCCCAGCACGGCGCTGACAGCGCCACACAGCAACAGCCAGCCAAGGCTGCCAAGCGCGCTTCGCCAGAGCTTGGCCAGGGCGAACATCGGGTGGCTGACCACCTCGACCCGTGCCGCCTGCTCCCAGCCACGGTTAACCAAGGCGTCGCCGCCCGCCGGCTCCAGGCCGATCAGGTTGACGAACCATTTGGGCACGCCATCGCTGTCGGGGGTACCGTTGCGCTCGACAATAACCTGATCATTTTTCAGGTCCACCACGCGGATGCTGGCGTAGTAACCACTGTCGAAGATTGAGCTGACCAGCAACTCCACCATCGCCGGGTCATCAATATTAGGGGTCAGTGACAGCGCCAACGCGGTGGCGGCGTCCTGCGCGTGGGAACGCAACTGGTTGACATATTGGGTGCGCGAACTTTCCAGGCTCACCATGAAGCTGCCGCTGAAGGCGACCACCAAAAACAGACAGATAGCGATCAAAAGCTGTTTGAACAGAGACATCTGTACAGGTACTCCTAGTTGGCAGGCTCGGCTGGAAAGCCTTCCGCACGCATTTGTTTCAACACATCCTGCCAGCGTGACAAGCGTTTGGTATCACCGACTTTTTTGTCGCCCTTGGCGCCCGGCAACCATAAGCCTTCAGCATTGAAGGAATAGACAGGCAGCAAGTCGGTACGCTGGCTTGCCGGCTGGATTTCATCGGTCAGGCTGTCGAGCACCAGCGGCATCGCGTCCGGCGTCGAATAATAGGTCAAGACCATGTGGGCGCGATTCTGACGCAACGCCTTGACGTAGGTAATGCGCAATTTGTCGCTGGCGACGCCCAGGTGACGCAAGCTGAAATACTTGGCGATTGCATAGTCTTCGCAATCCCCGGCGCCCTTCCACAGGCCTTCGATAGGGGTTTCCCAATAGTCCACTTGGTGCCACAGGTCGATGTCTTCCACATAGTGCATTTGCTTGTTGAAGAACAGGTTGACTACCTTAAGCTGCTCCAGCTCGCTGACTTGTTTCTGCGTCGCCAACAACCGTTGCCAGGCATCAATGCGCTGCTGCCCTTCTCCCAACGGGCCGTATAGTGCGGTCGCTTTGCGGCTGATCTGGGAGAAATCCCAATCGGCATGCAACCCGCCGGGCAATAAGCCAGCCAGCAACAGCACCGAAAAAAGCCAGCGCAGGACCCAAGGGGGAATAAAACGTACCGCCAAAGCGTTCAATCCGTAGAAGAAGACGGAGTAGCGTTGGATGGTGAAGGTTCGAATGCTAAAAAACAATGGCACGGTGCAATCACCGCAACAGTACCTATTTTTCCATAGCCGCCGTAAGACACGGCAAGTCAGAAATGTGGGTCAAAAGACCGCATTGTTGAGTCACTTACAAGCCGAAACCTTGCCTGTTTGACAAGCTTGTGGACAAACTCTAGTGTGCATTGGATCCAATTAGCCACCTCACCCTGAAAAGGAGGATAGCGTAGTCGTGACGCAGAAGCCGAACCCCTTGAGCAGCATCCAGATCAGCGGGCCTATCCCCGCCCATCTTGCTCGCTCCGTGATTGAAGAAACATTGCGCAACGCCATTCTGGATGGTCGCTTGCCCTGCGGCACCGCCATGCGCCAACAGGAGCTGGCCAGCTTGTTCGGGGTCAGCCGGATGCCGGTGCGCGAGGCATTGCGTCAACTGGAAGCCCAGTCACTGCTGCATGTGGTCACCCACAAAGGCGCAGTGGTGGCGCCACTGATTGAAGACCATTCGGCAGAAACCTATGCGCTGCGCATACTCCTGGAATCCGAAGCACTGCGCTTGTCGATTCCTCTGCTCACTGCCGATGACATTGCCCAGGCTGGCGCCTTCATCGACGCACTGGAACGGGAAAGCGACTACACCGAAATCGGCCGCCTCAACCGTCTGTTCCACATGGCGCTGTACGGCAAGGCGGGCAATCAGCGGTTGCTCAAGTTGGTGGAACACGGCTTGAACGAAGAGGAGCGTTTCCTGCGCTTCAACCTCGAAGCCATGGGCCTGGGCAAAACGTCCCAGGAAGACCACCGGGAACTGCTGGACCTGGTGGCGAAAAAGAAAATCGAGGAAAGCATCCTGACCTTGCGTAACCACCTCACCCGCGGCATGGAGGTAATTACGGGTTACCTCAGGAGCCTTGAACAGCGCGACGATAAAACATCGCTGTGAATGCTCCAGGGAACTGAACCTCCCCCTTCGACCACATAGCGCTGCGAGGCCGCCTGAGTCAGGGGGGGCTCAGTGCATCACAGCAAAGAAGTGCTGCCACGCCGAAACATACAGTTCAAAACAAACAACTACTCCAGCTTATTATTTAACATTCAAGGAAACTTCCCACATTCCATAGAGCGCACTAACTACAGCAACATATTTATCTGCAACCATTTATAAAACTAAAAACCACTGAATACCCAATCAGATTACTGTTTTTAATTATCCATACTCCAAATCTTCCAAACCAATAGCGTGAACCCATGCTCGGGCGTCACTGTGAGTGGCGTTCCTTTAAATAAAGCCTTGTGTTTTGTCACAGCGTGCGGCGTGTTGAATAACGGCGCCAGCCTCACGTATGGCTGTCCGCGATCAAGGCATCCGCGCGCGCGTGAAAACCAATACTTATTTGTCGCTAAAGCAAAACGCTTTTATCAGGGAAGAGACAACGACTTATAGGCATCAACCATGCTCCAGCACTCACACCTGCTTAAACAAAAAAAGCAGCAGTTGCACAACCACCCACTATTCACACAAGTAAATACGCTCCAAAAGTTACAATACTTTATGGAGAACCACGTATTCGCTGTTTGGGACTTCATGACACTGACCAAGCGCCTGCAACATGACCTGACCGGCATGCGCCTGCCCTGGTTACCGCCAACGGACCCACAAGCGGCTCGCCTGATCAATGAAATCGTATTGGGCGAAGAGTCGGACGTGTACCCCGGCCGCGGACACGGCAGCCACTTCGAGCTGTACCTGGAGGCCATGCGTGAAGTCGGCGCGAATACGGCGACCATCGAACGGTTCGTCAGCCTGCAACGTGACGGCTGCGATGCAGAAACGGCCCTGCAAAAAGTCTATATCCACCCTGCCGTGGCTCGGTTCGTCAGAGACACGCTGCAGGTTGCCCTGAACGCGCCGACTCACTGCGTGGCGGCGGCTTTTCTGCACGGCCGCGAGAGCGTCATCCCGATGATGTTCAACCGCCTCCTGGAAAGCTGTGAGATAGCTCACCGCCAGGCACCGACCTTCTGCTACTACCTCAAGCGGCATATGGAGATCGACGCCGAAGAACATGGCCCGGCGGCCACGCAATTGCTGCAGCGCCTCACACTCGCCGACCCGACTCGCGAGCAGCAGGCCAACAGTGCAGCCCTCGGCGCCGTGGCAAGCCGCCTGGCCTTATGGGACGGGTTGCACCTGCGCCTGTCGGAGGTGAGCGTATGAACCCCGCCGACTACCGCTCATTTGCCGATGACTGGGAGCGCCGCGCGACTATCCGCACGCGCCCGCGCCGCCTGCTGGAAAATGATCAAAAGTTGATTTATCCCATGAGCCGACAACCCTTGGTGCTGAGCGCGACCTTTGTCGATCAATGCCCACAGCACCGGGATTTTGTCTTGTTGCAGACGTTCTACAAGTTCATCAACGACGTGGTGATCTTTGAAACCGAGATCGTCGACAAGACCGCACGCAGCATTGCCAAGAATCGCTTTTCAGTGCCCTTCCCGCTCGCCTGCCGCTACGACGCCATGACCGTCGTGGTGGATGAGGACTACCACGCCCTCGTCGCCCTCGATTTCATGCAGCAGACCGTCGAGATGACCGGCATCCCGCCCCTTGAACTGCCCGGGCAAATCGAGCTGAGCCGCGCCGTGCCGGCCGCGCTGGCGCTGGCCCCCGAACACCTGCGCGATGCCGTGGAATTGATCACCGTGGCCATCGCCGAAAATACCGTGACCCATGACGTGGCGGCGTTTTCCAAGGACGACAGCGTCAAGCAATCCATCCGTGGCTTGATGGCCGACCACTTGTTTGACGAGGGCCGTCATGCGGTTTTCTGGACGCGTCTGGTGCGTATTTATTGGCAGTCTGCAAACGCCTCGGACCGCGACTGCATCGCCCGGATCCTGCCGGTATTTCTCCAGCATTACTTGACCCACGACCTGCAAAAAAACTTCGACCTGCAATTGATCGAGCACCTGGATGTCAGTGACGGCACGCGCGCTGCGCTACGCGCTGAAGTGCAGGCGATGGGCTTTCCCATTACCCGCCAGCACCCACTGATCGGCAATATCATGGGGTTTCTGAATCACAGCGGCCTGCTGCAAACGCCGAGCGTGGTTAGGGCGTTGGATGCCTTGCTTCCGGCGCCAGGAGGGCACCCATGAGGCGCCTGAAAATTGGACTGGCAGGCTCCAGTGCAGCGTTGGATGAAATCAGTGAAACGCTGGCGCAATACGGTCATGGGTTGGTGCGAGCACAGGACGTGACCCACGTCGATCTGCTGATTGATGACGGTAGCGAGGAGGTGCCGCCAGGCTTGGCCTGCACGGCATTGATGAGCCTGCGCCTGAGCAGGGGAGCGTTGACAGACTGCGGACTGCCAGCCCTGCAGTTCAGGTGTTACGCCCGCTCACGGCGACTTCAGGCGACTCTGGACGTTGCCGGCGAAGCCTGTGGGAATGGACAACGGTTGCGTCAACAGGCAGTAAGCGACTTGGTGGAATGGGTGGCCCAGCAGGTGAGCGGGTTCTCCCGGGACCCGGGCTATTTCTCGCAGACGACGGTCGCCTCCGATGATCCGGAACACAGCCTGCAAGCGCTTGCATCGCTGGCGTACCTGCATCGCTTTAACCAGACCGCCGATGCGGTGTTGTGGCAGCAAGCCCAGGTGCCAATGATCGAACGACTGGAAAGCAGTCTTCAAACCTTCGCCGACCGGCCGGCGCTGAACATCGCTGGCAGCGTGCTGAGTTATCGACAGTTGCATCGCAAGAGTCTGGCGATCCGACAGCACTTAGTGCCTCTGCTTGGGGCCTGCGACACGCCGCCGGTGATCGGCGTCTGCCTGGGCAAGTGTCTTGATCTGTACGCCAGCATCCTCGCGGTGCTGGCTTGTGGCGCGGTGTACCTGCCGCTGGAGCCGGGCCATCCCCTGCAACGCCAGCAAGCCATGCTGGAAAACGCCGACGTCTCGGTTCTGTTGGATGATGGCAAGCATCCACTGCGGGACGGTTTTTCTGCAGTGGATGTCAGTACCCTCGACACCCACGACACCCCACCGTTATTGCGCCAGCGCCCGCCTATGGACGCCCCCTGCATGGTGCTCCATACCTCGGGCACCACTGGCCAGCCCAAAGGCGTGCTGCTCAGTCAGTACAACCTGGCCCACTTCACCAGTTGGTTCGGCGGCCAGGTACAACTGAACGAACACAGCCGCGTCTTACAATTCTCGCCCTTGAGTTTTGACTCTTCGCTGATTGATATCTTCGCGAGCCTGATAGCGGGCGCCGAGTTGATCGTGCCCAGTGAAGACCAGCGCCGCGACCCGCAGCAACTGGTGGAGCTGATCCGCCAACAGCGCATCACTCACGCCTTCCTGCCTCCCGCGTTACTGAGCATCCTGCCGCTGGATCAACCCCTTGGCCTGGCCCATGTGATCACCGGCGGTGATCTATGCGAACCCTATGTCATCGAACAACTGGCGGGGCAGTGTCGCCTGCACAATTTCTATGGCCCCACCGAAGCCACCGTGCTGGCGACCCACCGCACGTTGCTGCCAGGCGACAGTAACCGCAACCTCGGCACACCCATCGCCAACAGCCAGGTACTGATCCTCGACGAGCAGCTACAACCGGTGGACGAACAGGTGATGGGCGAGCTGTACATCGTCGGCCCTGGCGTCAGTCTGGGTTACCTCAACCAGCCTCGGCAGACCGCCGAGCATTTCGTGCACCTGGCGTTGCCCGACGGTCAGGCCTTGCGGGCCTATCGCAGCGGCGACCTGGCGAAGTGGACGCAAAGCGGGATCGAACTGGGCGGGCGGCGGGATCAGCAAGTGAAGATCCGTGGCTTCCGGGTCGAGCCGCAAGAGGTCGAACATTGCCTGCGTAGCAGTCAGCTGTTTCGCCAAGTGGCAGTCGTGATTGATCATCATCGGCGAATCCTGGCCTTTGTCGCCCAGCCCGAAACACCAGGCGCCCTGGCTGCACTGAAGCAGCATGCCCGGCAAACACTGCCGGACTATCTGCAACCCACGCTGTGCACGGAGCTTGCGAGCATGCCGTGCACGCCCAACGGAAAGGTCGACCGCCAGGCATTGCTTGCGCTACCGACTCAACCGCTGCCGGCCACCACTCACGGCGAACCGCACACGCCGATGCAAGTGCAGTTGCTCAACCTGTGGAGCGAGTTGCTGGGCGTGCCGGCCACGCAGTTGTCGACGGATGAAAGCTTCTTCAATCTCGGTGGCCATTCCATCCTCCTGTCGATGATGCTGCTGCGCATTCGCGAGCAGTTCGGGCGCAGCCTCTCCCTCAGCCGTTTTTTTGAGACCCCCACGGTCCGCACCCTCGCGACGCTGATGGGTGACGATGCACCACCCGATGCACCGACCGGCCAGGCAACCCGGGATACGCTACGTGAGCTGGACGTGCAGACATTGCCGGCGGACCAGGCAGGAGAACGCCGCAGGGTGATCGTGACCGGGGCCAACAGTTTTCTCGGGGTGCATATCGTCGAGGCGCTGCTGGCCGACGGCGCACTTGAAGTGGCGTGCCTGGTGCGCGAGCACCCCGGACATTCGGCGACCGCACGGTTCGCCGAGGCGCTGCGTGAGTACCGCCTGGAACACCTGGACCTGAGCCGAGTGCGGGTGTATGCCGCCGACATCAGTCAGCCGCGCCTTGGCTTGTCCAGCCAGGCATATGACTACCTCACCGGGGCGTTCGGCGTGCTGGTGCACAACGCCGCCCACGTCAATCATGTGATGGATTACGCCACGCTGGCCAAGGACAACGTCGAACCGGTGCTGGAATGCCTGCGCCTGTGTGAAACCCGCTGCAAGAAGGTCTTCAACTTTATCTCGACGCTGTCGGCGGCCAGCAGCATCGACGCCCAAGGCCAGGTACTCGAGACCCACGCCGCCACCCCGCCGCTTTACATCCAGAATGGCTACAACCTGTCCAAATGGGTCGCGGAGCGCTTGCTGGGGCGCGCCGCCGAGCAGGGTGCCTGGGTCAATATCCATCGCCCAGGAAACATCAGTTTCAACAGCCGCAGCGGTGTCTGCGAACCACAGAAAAATCGCCTGATGTTGATGCTCAAGGGCTCACTCCAACTGGGCCTGGTGCCCAGCCTCAAGCTGAATTTTGACTTGATGCCCGTGGACTTTCTTGCCCGGTTTGTTGCGTTCCACAGTGGCCGCTGTCGTGATGGAGGAACCGTGTTCAACCTGCACAACCCGCAACCCTTGAGCTGGGAATCCTACGTCGACGCCTTTCGCCAGGCAGGCCATGCATTCGAACTGGTGAGCGTCGCCCACTGGCAACGTCACCTGCACACGGTAGATAGCCGCAATGCATTGTTCGGCGTACTGGGTTTCTACCTGAATGGCGTAGGCGAGGACATCGGCGATACCTCAATGATCCGGCATGACAACGCACAACGTGGCGTCGAGCAGATGGGCACGCACTACCCCGAAAAAAATCCGGCGCTGTTACGCATGGGCTGCGAATACCTCAAGAGCATCGGTTTCCTGCGACCAGGCTCTCAATTGAAGGAAACCCTATGAAACCCGATACGTTGATTCGCAACCCTTGCGGCAAGCCTGTGGTGTCTTCAGTGATGGTTGCCTGCGATGCCGCCCGTGCGTGGGCAGTAGTCGGTGATTTTTCTGGATTTGATAAATTTATCCCCGCTTTGTCGCACATCGAAATGACCGGTGCGGGCACGGGATCGCTGCGCAAGAAATGCTTCCACGATGGGAATCTGGTGGTGGAACAACTCAACAGCCGGGACGAGCAGGCCATGCACATGACCTGGACAACGATTTACAACACCTTGGGCGTGGCACGCCTGTGGGCAGCCATGGATGTCGAAGCATTGGGAGAGGGCTGCTCACGGGTGACCTGGACGATCATCGCCGAACCGGTTGAACAAGGTGTGGAGGGGTTTGAGCCGTTTGTACAGGCATTCGCTGACAGCGCGCTGGAGAATGTGCGAGCGATGTTTGGCTAAAACTGTAGGAGCGAGCTTGCTCGCGAAAAACGAATAGGCAACACGGGCTATCTGATAGCGCTGCGTTATCGTTGACGTTCTTCGCGAGCAAGCTCGCTCCTACAGGTTGATCATCAGATTTTGAAACTGTCGACCAACTGCTTCAGCCGGTTGGCTTGTTGAGACAACGCGTCGCAATCCTTCAAGGTTTCGTTGAGGTTGGCCACGCCTTGCTGGTTCAGCAGGTTGATCTGGTTGATGTCGACGTTGAGGGTTTCCACCACGGCAGTCTGTTCCTCGGTGGCGGCCGCTACCGACTGGTTCATGCCGTCGATCTCGACGATCCGCTGAGTCACGCTGACCAGGCGTTCACCGGCCTGGTTGGCGACCTCGACGCTTTCTTCGCTGGAGGTCTGGCTGGCGTTCATCGTGGTCACGGCCTCACGCGAGCCGATCTGCAGCGAGGTGATCATTTTGTGGATCTCTTCTGCCGACTCCTGGGTGCGGTGCGCCAGGTTGCGGACTTCATCCGCTACCACGGCAAACCCACGTCCCGCTTCACCGGCGCGCGCAGCCTCAATCGCAGCGTTGAGGGCCAGCAAGTTGGTTTGCTGGGAAATGCCTTTGATCACATCCAGGATGTGGCCGATGTTGTCGGTGCTGGCGTTCAGGGTTTCAATCTGCGTGCACGACAGGCTGATTTTTTGCGAAAGCTCCGACATCGCCAGGATGGTTTTCTCCACCACCTTGCGTCCGTCATCGGCCTGCTCGCTGGCACCGCTGGCGTGTTGCGAAGCATCAGCGGCGTTGCGCGCGATTTCCTGAGTGGCGGCACCCAGCTCGTTGATTGCCGCGGCCACGCTGTTGGTGCGGGCGCTTTGTTCGTCGGAGCCGACGATCGATGCGTTGGACGAGGCCATTACACGCTGGGACAAGTCATGTACTTGGCGGGTAGCCGAGGAAACTTCGGAAATTGACGCGTGAATACGCTCGACGAACTGGTTGAAGGCACTGCCCAAGTCACCGAACTCGTCCTTGCTTTCCACGGTCAGGCGGCGGGTCAAGTCACCCTCACCCTGAGCGATGTCCTGCATGGCGCGGCCCATGGTGGTCAGCGGGCGCATCAAGACCTGGATCAGCAGGCTCAGGAACACCGCGATGGCGGCGACTGCAATAAACATGGCGATCAATGCCGAGGTACGGAACTTGCCCAGCGGTGCGTAGGCTTTGTCTTTGTCGATCGACAGGCCGATGTACCAATCTGCATTCGGCAACCCGCTGATCGGGGTGAAGGACAGGATCCGTTCCTGGCCATTGAGGACCACTTCCTGGCTGACCTTATCGATGCGTACGTTGGTGCCCGGATAGATGTCCTTGAGGTTTTTCATCACCTGGTCCTGGTCCGGGCTGACGATCACCTGGCCGTCACCGCTGACCAGGAATGCATGGCCGATGCCGCCGAAATCCACCGAATTGATGATCTTCACCAGGGTTTGCAGGCTCAGGTCACCGCCAACCACGCCTAGCAGTTCACCATTCTTTTTCACCGGCATCGCGATGGTCACGATCAGCCCACCTACCGCTGCCATATAGGGCGGCGTGAGCATGGTCTTGTCGGCGGCCACGGCTTGTTTGTACCAAGGGCGCTGACGCGGGTCGTAGCCATCGGGCATTTTGGCGTCGGGCCGTTGGGTGAACACACCGTTGGTTGAACCGACGTAAGTGAACTGGAAGTTGGAGGTAAATGCCGACTGGTCGACCAACCCCGGAAGATCGGCAGCACTGCCTTGGTGGGCCACGTTTTGCGCCAGGCTTTCCAGTACCAGTACCCGGCCGCTGAGCCAGTTCTGCACACTGCTGGCGGTCAGTTCACCGGACTGCTGAATAGACGATTCCAGGTTTTGCCGGATGGTATTGCGCTGCAGGTAGTCGTTGTAGAACGTGAATAACGCGAAGGCCAGAACCACTACGCCTGACGCGGCCAACAGAATTTTATGACTGAACTTGAGATTCATTTCATTGACTTCTTTTTGCCAAAAGGGGGTGAGCGTGCCGGATGCAACATTCCATGTAACGGGATAGGCAGACTCTTTGACTGCTCTATTTCGGTGCACGCATGGCTCGTCAGGCTGTCGGCCAAGTCAGGATAAATCTTAGGAATTTGTGAGAAGCATCTGCTTTTTGCGTCAGAAGCCGACCAGCGGTAGGCCTCTGGTGGCAGGAGTTGCAAAATTTTTCAGCGTTGCCGACAATGCGACTAATTATCATTTGTGACGTTTTGCCAGGCCGCGTGAATGCCCTCTTCCGAGTACGCAGTACAGACGCTCTACAGCAACCATCATGGCTGGCTGAACACCTGGCTACGCAGCCGCCTGGGTAATGCAGCAGATGCGGCGGACTTGGCGCAGGACACGTTCGTGCGCTTGCTGCAAAAAACCGAACGCTTCGAACTCAAGGCTCCTCGGGCCTTCCTGCGTACCATCGCCCGAGGCTTGGTGATCGATCATTGGCGTCGCGAAGAAATCGAGCGCGCCTATCTGGAGTCCATCGCGCACTTGCCCGAAGCCTTGGCTCCGAGTGCTGAAGAGCGTGCGCTGATTCTGGAATTGCTGGAGTCCATCGCCCGGCTTCTGGACGGACTCAAGCCCAAGGTGCGCAAGGCGTTTCTACTGGCTCAGTGCGACGGGCTGACATACAAGCAGATTGCGCAGCAGATGGGCGTGTCGTTGCGCTCGGTAGAGCGGTATGTCGCCGAGGCGCTGTATCACTGTTATGTGCTGCGGTATGAGGCATGACCTCGATGGATAACGCAGCGCGCTCCGGGCCCGACCCGCAGGTGGTCAAGCAGGCCATCAGCTGGATGCTGCGCTTGCGTAACAATCGCGCCAATGTCCGGCTGAAGGCGCAGTGCGAGCACTGGCGTGAGGCTCATCATGAACACGAGCTGGCCTGGCAACGCGTGCAGGCGCTGCAGCATGAATTGAGCAGCCAATTGGCGGCGATCCCCGGAGCCCATGTGGCGCTGGAGAACAGTGCCCAGCGCCTTGGCCGCCGGCAAGCGTTGAAGGTGTTGTCCGGTGTGCTGTTGATGGGCTCGGCGGCCTGGGCAAGTCGAGACCTCACCGGCTGGCAGCGTTGGACCTCGGACCTGGCGACCACCACCGGCGAGCGTCGCAGCGTGCAACTGCCGGATGGCACACGCCTGCAGCTCAATACCGACAGCGCGGTGGACCTGGACTTCAAACCGCAGCAACGCTTGATCACGTTGCTACGCGGGGAAATCCTGGTGACCTGCGGCGCCGTTGCAACCGCACCGTTGCTGGTTCGCACTCGCCATGGCCTGTTCGAAGGCATCGACGGGCGGTTTGTGGTGCGCCAGGACGGTGATTGCACACGCTTGAGCGTGGCCTCAGGCAACGTCGCGATTCACTCACCGCATACCGCCGACGGGCTGTTTACTCAAGTGCATGCAGGAGAAAGCTACGTGGTGCGTCAGAACGGGGTCGTTCTCGCGCCGCCTTCGGATATGGATACTGGGGCCTGGGCCGACGGATTAATCGTCACCCGCAACATGCGTCTTGCCGACTTCCTGGCGGAGGTGGGGCGCTATCGCCAGGGTTATCTGGGCTGTTCAAGTGATATCGCAGACTTGCGCTTGTCGGGTGTTTTTCGCCTGGAAGACACTGAGAAGCTGTTGGCGATCCTTCCGCAGACGCTGCCTGTGCGCCTGCGCTATCGCACCCGCTGGTGGGTGAGCCTGGAGCGTCAGGCCTGATTATTTTTGTCGCACCTGATTTATTTTTGGCGGCTTTTTTCCGTGAGTCCGGCTTAGACAGTAAGCAATTCAATCTGCCTTCAGCGACCTCTACGGATCTCGATAATGACTGTGCGTTTTTTCAGTAACTCACCCTCTTCCTACCCTTTGCTCAGCAAAGCCGTACGTGCAGCGTTGCTGTCGACCACAATGGGCATCGGCTTGCTGCCCGTGGCCGGCGCCGCGGCTGATAGCGGCGTCGAGCGTATCAGCCAGCGCTATGACATCCCCGCAGGCCCGCTGAGCGATGCGCTCAATCAGTTTGCCCGTCAGGCAGGCATCACACTTTCCAGCACGCCTGCGCAGACTCAGGGCCGCCAGTCTGTCGGGCTGCATGGGGAGTACTCTGCCGAACAAGGTTTGAGCCAGTTGCTCAGCGGGTCAGGCTTGCAGGCGCAGGCTCAGGACGACGTGAGTTTCGTGTTGCAGGCACAGCCCGAGAGCGAGGCGCTGACCTTGCCGACCACCGACATCAGAGGCTTCGCCCTGGGTAATGCCTTGGGCAGCATGGACGGCTACAACGCGACTCACAGCCAGATCGCCACCAAGACCAGTACCGCGCTGGTGGAAACGTCCCAGACGGTTTCAGTGGTGACCCGCGAGCAGATGGACGACCAGGGCTCGCAAACCGTTGCCCAGGCCATGCGTTACACCCCTGGCGTGCTGACCAACCCGTATGGCGCCACTCACCGTTACGACTACGTGGCGATGCGTGGTTTCAACGACGGTTCGGTGGATAACATCTACCTCGACGGTTTGAAATCCATGGGGGACAGCGGGACTTACAGCACCATGCAGGTGGACCCGTACTTCCTCGAGCGGGTGGATATTCTCAAAGGCCCGTCATCGGTGCTCTACGGGCGCAGCTCGCCGGGCGGGCTGGTGGCGTTGACCAGCAAGAAGCCATTGTTTGAGCCATACCATCAAGTGCAGGCCACCGTGGGTTCCCAAGGGCAGCGAGGCATGGGTTTCGACTTCAGCGGCCCAGTGGATGACGACAAGCGTATTGCTTACCGACTGACCGGGCTTGCGGACAAGTCCGACACACAGTTCGACCATGCCAAGGAAAAACGCTACGCACTGGCGCCCACCTTGAGCATCGACTTTACCGATGACACGTCCCTCACACTCCAGGCTTATCTACAGCATGATCCCGACGGTGGCTACCACGGTGGCATGCCGGCGGACGGCGTGCTGCATCAGCGCAATGTCCAGCGAATTTCCAATCACTTCTTTGAGGGTGAGCCGGACATTGATGGGTACAAACGTGATCAGCAGTCGTTCGGCTATCAGTTTGAGCATCGCTTCAATGATGTTTTCACGGCGCGGCAGAACTTTCGGTATCTGGATTCGAAGGTCCGGCTGGACCAGGTGTATGCCTATGGCTGGACCACGCCCACCAGTAATGAGCTGAATCGCTACTACTCAGGCGGTGACGAGAAGCTGCATGCGTTCATTATCGACAATATGCTGCAGGCTGAGTTTTTTACCGGCGCAACCAAGCACACGGTGTTGATGGGGGCGGACTATCAGCGGCGCAAAACCGTTGTGGACTGGAGCAGCGGCTCTCTTGCGCCGATCAATGCGTTCAATCCGGCGTATGGCAATTCCGAGATCAGTTATTACAGTCCAACCAGTTATCTGCGTCGGCTCGAGCAGACCGGCGTTTACCTGCAGGACCTGATTGAGATGGACAAGTGGCGGTTCTCCCTCGGGCTGCGTCAGGATTGGGTTGAGACCTCTGATGAAAACCGCATTGCTGAAGCGGGACGACCGGTGGGCACGGAGATCAGTGATAACCGTACCAAGCTGACCGGGCGTGCAGGAGCGCTTTATCTGTTTGAAAACGGTCTTGCGCCCTACGTCAGCTATTCCGAATCCTTCAACCCGAACTCCTATTCGGACAGTGCCGGCAATCCCCTGGCACCTACCGACGGCACCCAGTGGGAGGTTGGCTTGAAATATCAGCCGCCGGGTACTGACAACCTGTTCACCGCTTCGCTGTTCCGTATCGATCAGGAAAACCTGGCGACCAAGCTGCCGCAGGAAAACTTCTATCGCGCGGTAGGTGCTGTGCGCTCCCAGGGCCTGGAGTTGGAGGCGCATATGCAGCTGACTGACAATCTCAAGTTGCTGGGCAGCTATACCTTCACTGACATCGAGTATTCAAAGTCGATGGTCAGCACGTTGAGTACTGCGGGCAACGTGATCGAGAACAAGGGAAATTCGCCGACCCAGGCTCCGCGTCATATGGCATCGGTGTGGGCCGACTACAAATTCGACAGCGGTGCTCTGGATGGCCTGCGGCTCGGCGGTGGTGTGCGCTATGTCGGCTACAGCTGGGCGGATGCGGAGAACACCATGAAGGTGCCCGCCTACACGCTGTTTGATGCCTCGATGGGTTATGACCTGGGCAAGGTGGGGTTGAAGGGTGTGGATCTGCGCCTGAATGCCAACAACCTGACGAACGAGTCTTACGTGGCGTCGTGCGCGAGCCTGAACTTCTGCTATCTGGGTGAAGAGCGCAACGTCAGTGCGACGGTGAGCTACCAGTTCTAATTTCTCTCGATTCATCCAAAGCCAGTACCTGATTCCAGGCGCTGGCTTTGTTGTATTTGCAGGAAAACTGTATGCGTGCATGTCTGGTTTTATTTCATCGTTACATCGGGTTGGCGACGGCGTTGTTTCTGATGATGGCGGGGATAACGGGCAGCCTTCTGGCGTTCAACCATGAACTGGATGAATGGCTCAATCCCGGGTTCTACGAAGCGACAGCCAAGGGCCGTGCATTGCCGCCAGGTGAACTGGTGGACACGCTGCAGGGGCAGCATCCCAAGCTGCAGGTCTGGTACATGGAATATCCACAAGAGGCCGGTCATACCGCTATGTTGGCGGCAGTCGCCAGAAACGATCCGGCGACCGGCAAACCCTTTGATGAACCTAACCAGGTTTTCTATCTCGATCCGGTCAGTGGTGAAGAAATGGGGCGACGCTTTTGGGGCGCTTGCTGCTTTCAGCGTGAGAATCTCATTCCGTTCATTCTGGAGTTTCACTACAACCTGACACTGCCGGGAAATTGGGGTTTGTGGCTGATGGGGTTGGTGGCGATTGCGTGGGTATTCGATTGTTTTATCGCGCTGTGGCTGACCCTGCCGCGGGGCACACCCTTCTGGAAGAAGTGGTCCACGGCTTGGAAGATCAAGGGTGGTCATACTTATCGGTTGAATTTCGACCTGCATCGCGCAGGTGGGCTGTGGCTTTGGCTGTTGTTGCTGCCGATCGCGGTCAGCAGCGTGGCAATGAATTTGCCGAGTCAGGTGTTCAAGCCCGCAGTGTCGCTGTTCTCACCGGTCGAGGCCAGCGTCTATGAGGCTCGTGGCAGGCTACCGAGCGAGCAATTGGGCGTGACGCAGTTGAGTTATCAACAGGCCTATGAAAGGGCGTTAGAGGAAGGCAAACGGCTTGGGCTTACAGCGGCGATTGGGGAGCTGTACTACAGCTTCGAGTACAACTTCTATGGCGCTGGTTTTGGGCAACATGATACCGAGGCCCATGGAAAATCCTGGTTGTTTTTCCATGGGACGGACGGGCGTTTATTAGGGCAGGAAATAGCAGGGCAAGGTACGTTGGGAGAGCGCTTTTATCGGCTGCAGCTGCCGATCCATGGAGGCAGGATCATCGGGCTGATGGGGCAGGTATTGATTGCGCTGCTGGGGATTGTGATCGCGATGTTGTCGGCAACCGGGATCTACATCTGGTGGCGCAAGTTGCTGGCCAGGCGAAATGCGAAGGCACGCAAAGGTTGAGTCGGTCCTGTTTCTTTGCTTCCTTAAACGACAAAACCCCTGTCTGCGTTAGCAGACAGGGGTTTCGGAATTCAATCTTGACGATGACCTACTCTCACATGGGGAAACCCCACACTACCATCGGCGATGCATCGTTTCACTGCTGAGTTCGGGATGGGATCAGGTGGTTCCAATGCTCTATGGTCGTCAAGAAATTCTGTGTACCAGACCGTTGCGCTCGCAACGTGCCGGTGAAAATCATGGACTTCTACATAAACAAAACCCCTGATTGCGTTAGCAATCAGGGGTTTCGGAATTTAATCTTGACGATGACCTACTCTCACATGGGGAAACCCCACACTACCATCGGCGATGCATCGTTTCACTGCTGAGTTCGGGATGGGATCAGGTGGTTCCAATGCTCTATGGTCGTCAAGAAATTCGGGTACTGAGTCGTGACCAGTTGGTCTCGCTTCAGCAAATTGGGTATGTGATAGCTTTCGGTGTTTGTGAGTATCTCGAACTTTCGGTTCGTTTCGTCTTCACACACCGCAATCTGGTGCTCTTTCGCCTTTCAGCTCGAAGCCTGCAAATTGCTTGGGTGTTATATGGTCAAGCCTCACGGGCAATTAGTATTGGTTAGCTCAACGCCTCACAGCGCTTACACACCCAACCTATCAACGTCGTAGTCTTCGACGGCCCTTCAGGGAACTCAAGGTTCCAGTGAGATCTCATCTTGAGGCTAGTTTCCCGCT
>NZ_LPNO01000017.1 GCF_001952855.1 Pseudomonas sp. ATCC PTA-122608
GCCCGCTCCCACAGAAAAGCAGCTCTGCTTTCGCTCTGGATCTTGCCTCTGCTTTTAACACTCAAGCCGGCCGGGAGGCCGCTGTGCTCTTGCTTTTGATCTGCTTTTGATTTTGATCTGACTGCCCCATTCAGCCCGAGGCCGAACGCAGGTATTGCGGAGCGGGTAAACCGGCAGGACGCCGGTTTAGCCGCGCCGGGCCATGGATGGCCCGTCGCGGCGGCCCGCGGAGCAATGCCGGAGTGAGGGAACACCGAGCCTAGGCGAGGTGCCGACAGGCGGGGCAGAGCGTTTTGGTTACTTTTGCGCTTTTCAAAAGTGACCCGCTGTAAGAGCGGAACCATAGGCAGCCGTTACCGAAGAAACGGATATGTACACCGATCAGCCCTTGCCCCCCTCACTGATAATCTGCCGAATCGCCCCGACAAACGCCTCAGCCGGCTGCCCTCCACTCACCGCATACTGATCGTTAAACACGATCGTAGGCACAGAAGTCACCCCGCGAGACACCCACAACTGCTCCTGCTCCCGCACCTCGGCGGCATATTCATCCGAGGCCAGAATCGCTTCAGCCCGTACGCGATCCAACCCAACACCCTCGGCAATCCCCACCAACGTCCGGTGATCCGACGGGTCCTGCTGATCCGTAAAGTACGCCTTGAACAGCGCTTCCTTAAGGTTGTACTGCAACCCCTCAAGCCCCGCCCAATGCAACAAACGATGCGCATCAAACGTGTTGTAGATACGACTCTGCCCATCGGTGCGAAACGCAAACCCCAACGCCGCGCCCATGTCACGAATCCGCGCCCGGTTAGCCTGGGACTGCTCAGCCGTGGAGCCGTATTTCTCAGTGATGTGCTCAGTAATGTTCTGCCCTTCAGCAGCCATATTCGGGTTCAGTTCAAAAGGCTGGAAATGAATCTCGGCCTGCACCTCCGGGCCCAGTTGGTCCAGGGCTTCGGTCAAGCCACGCAGGCCGATAATGCACCAGGGGCAGGACACGTCGCTGACGAAATCGATCTTCAGGGGAGTACTCATGACTAGGCAACCTCGCTGGCATTAAACGCCGGAAAGGTCCCACGATACACCCCGTCAAGCCCTTACAAAACCTTCGCAGGTACCACCGGGTCGATCTGCGCCCAATGCGCCGCATCCTCACGATGCGCTTGCAAATAGGGCAAAACCGCCGCCAGCAACGGCGCCTTGAACGCCTCCTGAAACCGATGGGCCAGCCCCGGGATCAGCCGCAACTGGCTGCCCTGGATATGCGCCGCCAAGTGCACGCCATGCATCACCGGCAACAGCGGGTCGGCAGTGCCATGCACCACCAGGGTCGGCACCCGCAGCTGGTTGAGCAGCGCCACCCGGCTGGGCTCAGCGAGGATCGCCATGATCTGGCGCTTCACACCCTCGGGGTTGAACGCCCGGTCGTAAGACTGCGCCGCCTGCTGCAGCAACACCTTGCGATCATCCTTCACATAAGGACTGCCCAGCGCCGCCAGCAGGTCGGCCTGTTGTTCCAGGGCCACTTCACGATTGGGCGCGCTGCGCCGTGACAACAGTTGCACCAACGCCGCACTCGGTGCCGGCAGGCCTTCGGCGCCGGAGCTGGTCATGATCAGGGTCAGGCTTTCCACCCGTTGCGGTGCCATGGCCGCCAGGTGCTGGGCGATCATCCCGCCCATGCTCGCGCCCAGCACGTGGAATTGCTGGATGTGCAAGCCGTCCATCAAGCCCAACGCGTCGTCGGCCATGTCCGTCAGGGTGTAGGGCGCCGCCACCGGCAGGCCGAGTTTGTAGCGCAGGACTTCGAACGTCAGGTTGGCGCTGGCCGGTGCCTGGCGCCAGGTAGACAAGCCAACGTCACGGTTGTCATAGCGAATCACCCGAAAGCCCTGCTCACACAGGGCCACCACCACTTCGTCCGGCCAGTGAATCAACTGCCCGCCCAGGCCCATCACCAGCAACAAGGCCGGGTCGGAGGCGCGACCAATGCTCTGGTAGGCCAGGCTTACCTGTTCCAGATCGACCCGTTGGGTCGGCACATTTACATCACATCGAGAAGCCGCAAAGGACGGCAGGCCGAACAATAGAGCGGCCATGAAAAACAACACGCGCATGAAAAACACCGAAACGCAGAACCCCAGTAGAGCGCGAGTCTGATGAACTTTGTACAAGCGCGCTGCCACAGTTGCGTGACAATTTCGTGACTGCCGCTCAATGGTCGTCTCGATACCTCTCTATCAAAGCCTGCTCCCGCACTGCGGACAACTGGCCGAAGCCCAAGGGCAACTGAGTACCGAGCAACTCCTGCCGTTGCAGGCAGTTCTCAACCCGGTCACACCTCTAACGGCGCACGCCCCGCCGGGACGTGCTAACTGGCGTTGCTGCTGACCGACCGTGAAGGCCCCCCCGAACTTGAGCACGACGGTCGACAGGCATAACAACATGAGACAAACTCAACCGATCCGAATTTGTCACAAGTTATATTCATGGAGACCCCGTGCTCGAAATCCGCCATCTCAAGACACTGCACGCCTTGCGCGAAGCCGACAGCCTGGTGGAAGCCGCTGAGCGCTTGCACCTGACGCAATCGGCCCTGTCCCACCAGTTCAAGGAGCTTGAAGAACGCCTGGGCATGCAGTTATTCGTGCGCAAAACCAAGCCACTGCGCTTCACCAGCGCCGGCCTGCGCCTGCTGCAACTGGCGGACGCCACCCTGCCCTTGCTGCGCGGCGCCGAACGCGACATCGCACGCCTGGCCGGTGGCACGGCCGGGCGTTTGCACATGGCCATCGAGTGCCATAGCTGTTTCCAGTGGCTGATGCCCACCATCGACCAGTTCCGCGACGCCTGGCCAGAAGTGGAACTGGACCTGGCCTCCGGCTTCGCCTTCGCGCCGTTACCGGCCCTGGCCCGTGGCGACCTGGACTTGGTGGTGACGTCCGACCCGCTGGAACTGCCGGGCATCACCTATGTGCCGTTGTTCACCTACGAAGCCATGCTCGCCGTGGCCAATCAGCACCCGCTGGCGAACAAGCCGTACATCGTGCCCGAAGACCTGATCAGCGAAACCCTGATCACCTACCCGGTGGAGCGCGATCGCCTGGACATCTTCACCCGTTTCCTGGAACCGGCCGACGTGGAACCGGCCCAGGTACGCACCTCGGAACTGACGGTGATGATGATGCAGTTGGTGGCCAGCGGTCGCGGCGTGTGCGGCATGCCCCACTGGGCACTGCATGAATACAGCTCCCGGGGTTATGTGAAGGCCAAGCGGCTGGGGGAGAAAGGCTTGTTCGCCACGCTGTACGCCGGGATTCGCGCCGACATGCTGGATGCGCCGTACATGCGCGACTTTTTGCTGACGGCCAAGGACACCTCGTTTTCGACCCTGGATGGAGTCAGCGCCGTACGCTGATAAATAGCGGATACCTGTAGCGAGGGAGCTTGCTCCCGCTGGGCTGCGCAGCAGACCCAGAAATCTTGGGGCCGCTTCGCGCCCCAGCGGGAGCAAGCTCCCTCGCCACAGTTTCAGGCACCCGTTAGAGAGGAGCGATAGAACGGCAGAATCAAGTCCCGGGTCAGCGGCGCAAGCTGCAAATCGCCGTCGCCGGCCGGGTCGATCCAGCGCACTTCTTCAATCTCGGCAGCCGGTGTCACCGCCACGTCGATGTGCACCTGGAACAACTCGGCCTGCACCACAAACCCCGGCTCATTCGCCGCCGGGGCCGAAAACTGGCCCAGGTACACCGCTGCCGCCGGGTCAATCCGCAGGCCCAGTTCTTCGTGCAGCTCACGGACCAGAGCCTCGGCAGGTTGCTCACCGGCGTCGATTTTGCCGCCTGGCTGCATGAAGGCCTGGGTGCCGCGCTTGCGTACCAGCAGGGTCTGGCCGTCGCTGCCGATCAGCAGGGCGGCGGCGATGCGAATGGTGGAGGTCATGGAAAGGTTGCCTTGAATACAAAGGTGCAAGGATCCCATGAACCAGCCTCAACCCGAAAGCAGCGCTTCATCCGGCTCCTTGATAAACACGCTGTACTTCGCGCCTTCCATGGCCTCGAACGCAATCAGTTTGTCCACCAGCGGCAGGTTCAACACCTTGCCGGCGTTGAGCAGCAGCATGCCGTTGTCGGCGTTGAGGTTGCGCGCCAGCACCATGCCTTCGGCCAGTTCGCGGGTAGTCAGGACTTTCACCGTAGGATCGCCCAGGGTCACGTCGCTGAGGAACGCGGCGCAGGCCTGGATGAAGTCCTCCACCATCTCCGGGTCGTACAGGCGCCCGGCGTATTTGCGGATGTAGATCAGCGCTTCATCGCTGTTCATCTGCCGTTCAAGGATCAAGCCGCGTTGCAGTTCGATGAAATCCACTGCCAGCTTCAACAGCCGCGAGCCCTCCGGAATCGCATCGCCCTTGAGGTGGTCGGGAAAGCCAGTACCGTCCCAGCGTTCCTGGTGATGGCGGATCAAGCGTGCCGCGTCTTTCATCGGTTCCAGGGTCATCAGCAACGATTCGCTCTGGGTCGGATACGCCCGATAACGCTCACGGTCGGTGCTGTGCAGTAGGTCGCTGGGAGAGACCATCATGCTGTCGCTCCAGCTTAACTTGCCGATGTTGTAGAGCGCGGCGGCCATGGTCAGGTCGCGTGCGCTGGCCTCGTCCATGGGGTGGAACTTGCAGTACACGCGGATCAGTTCGATCAGTTGGCGGTTGGTCTGTTTTTCCTTGGGCAGCCGCAGGTTGGCCAGCAGCGAAAACACCTCGGTGCCGGTTACGTAGCTGCGTTTGAGTTCATCGTAGGCCAGGTCGAGCATGTCGGCGGTCTGCTGCAGCTCGGAGGTGCGCGCCACCACGCGTTTTTCCAGGGTGGCGTTGAGGGCTTTCAACTGGTCGTTCTGCTCCCGGATCAGTTGCTCAAGGCGCAGCCGCTCGCGCTCGGAATGCTGGTGCTCCAGAGACTGGCGTAGGGTCAGGAGCATTTCCTCGTCATTCCAGGGTTTGCTGATATAGCGGTGGATCTGCCCTTCATTGATCGCCTTGATCATCATGCTCATGTCGGCGTAGCCGGTCAGCAGGATGCGCGTGGTGGCCGGGTACAGCCGGTGGGTCTCGGCCAGCAGCATCGCGCCGTCCATGGCCGGCATGCGGGCGTCGGTCATGACCAGGTCGATGGGCCGCGCGGCCATGATTTCGAGGGCCTGGGCGCCACTGCCGGCCAGCAGCACGTCATAGGGTTGGCCTCGCAGCAAACGGCGCAGGCTATTGAGGATCGACTCTTCGTCGTCGACCAGCAAAATCGTGGGGGTGTAGGGGGCAGTCGTAGCAAGTTGCTCGTCCATGGCGACACCTCCTTTCAATGACACAAAATTGCACCATTGCGCGCCCGTCGTCATCAATCGCTGTACTTGCTGGAGCATTGAGCGCTAGATGAATGCGGGGGTACTGGCGTTGATTTGACGCCAACTGGCCGACTTATTCAAGGGAGCCAACTATGCTTGTGGCAAGAAGCCCATGACCGCCCCTGTTTACCGATGCACTTAAGGTAAGGAAGCCATATGCGCCAGAATATGCAGTTGAGCGCGTCCCGGAACCGCTCGTGAACCCGCGCTCCGCGAGGGCCAACCGGCGGATCCTGATCGTCGACGACACCGCGTCGATCCACGAAGACTTCCGCAAAATCCTCGAAGCCGACCCCAACGGCGGCCAATCCCTGGACAGCATCGAAGAGACCCTGTTCGGTACCGCCCCGGCCGCACGCCAGACGTTCCTGCTGGACTCGGCCTACCAAGGCCAGGAAGCGCTGGACCTGGTGACCAAGGCCTTGGCCGCCAACACTCCCTACGCCCTGGTCTTCATCGACATGCGCATGCCGCCGGGCTGGGACGGGCTGGAGACCATCGAGCAACTGTGGGCTGTGGACCCCCACCTGCAAATCGCCTTGTGCACGGCCTACTCCGACTATTCCTTCGAAGCCATCGAAGCGCGCCTCAAATACGACGACCAACTGCTGATCCTGAAAAAACCCTTCGACAACCTCGAAATCCGCCAGATGGCCAGTGCCCTGACCTGGAAATGGCAGCTTGCACAGGATGCTGCCCTCAAGCTGATGGGCCTGGAGCGTACGGTGGAGGAACGGGTGCAGGAACTGCTCAAGGTCTCGCACCTGCTGCAATACGACGCCCTCACCGACCTGCCCAACAGCACGCTGCTGGGGGACCGGCTGACCCAGGCCATCGCCGCTTGCCGGCGCCATGACACCCAATTGGCGGTGATGTTTATCGGCCTGGACCGCTTCAAGCGCATCAATAACGCTCTGGGCCACCCGGTGGGTGATGAAGTGCTCAAGCAAGTCAGCCAAAGCCTGGTAGCGACGGTGCGCGAGTCAGACTCGGTATTTCGCTACGGCTCCGACGAGTTCGTGCTGATCCTCAACGACGTTCATCATCCTCAGCAAACCCAGCACATCGCTGAAAAAATCCTCAAGGCCGTCAGTCACATCCGCTACGTCGCCGGCCACGACCTGAGCGTCACCGCCAGCCTGGGCATCAGCATTTACCCCAACGACAGCTTCAGCGCCGTGGAATTGATCAAGAAAGCCGAAACTGCCATGCACGCCGCCAAGGATCATGGTCCGAATGACTTCAGCTTTTTCATCGATGACATGAACCGCCGCGCCCAGGAACAGCAAAGCCTGGAGACCGCGATTCGGCTGGCCCTGCAACGCAACGAGTTTATGCTGCACTACCAGCCGAAACTGAACTTGAGCAGTGGGCAAATCGTCGGTGCGGAAGCCCTGATTCGCTGGTACCAGCCCGGTCACGGCTGGATCTACCCGTCGGTCTTTATCCCGGTGGCCGAGGACAGCGGCCTGATCGTGCTCCTGAGCCAATGGGTGCTGGGCCAGGCCTGCGAGCAAGCGCAAGCCTGGCAGGCAGCCGGCCTGGCTCCGATCTGTATTTCAGTGAACATCTCGGCCATCGATTTTCGCCAGCGGGATTTTATCGCCAACCTGGCCGCCATCCTCGAGCGCACCAACCTCGCGCCGGGCTTGCTGGAGCTGGAGATTACCGAAAGTGTGCTGATGCAAAACGTCGAAGACACCCTGGTGACCTTACGGGCGATCAAGTCCATGGGGGTACGCCTGGCGGTGGATGACTTCGGCACCGGCTATTCCAGCCTCAGCTACCTGCGGCGGTTTCCGATTGATGTGCTGAAAATCGATCAGTCGTTCATTCGTGGCTTGAGTAAAAACACCCAGGACGCGCAACTGATCAGCGCGATTATCAGCTTGGGTAAAAGCCTGGACCTGAACATCATTGCCGAAGGCGTGGAGACCGTTGAGCAACTGAACTTCCTCAAGGCCCACCAGTGTGAAGAAGGACAGGGCTTCCTGTTCAGCAAGGCGGTGGCCGCCGATGAATTCGCCCAGTTCATGCAAGCCGGGCGACGCACCCTGATGCCCAGCCAATAACCTTCTGCCCCAAGGAATCATCGCTTGAGCGACGCCACGCCACGCTACGTTCACCGGTCTTCACGGGCGCCCGGGCTCGCCACGCTGTTTTGGCTGGCGACCTGCCTGCCGGTGATGGCCGCGCCGCTGGACGAACCACTCAAGTCGCTGCCGCCAATACCGCAACTGGATCCGGCAACGGTGGAGCTGGGGCGCCAGTTGTTCAATGAAACACAACTGTCGGTCAACAACACCAAGTCCTGCGCCAGCTGCCATGACCTGCAAACCGGCGGCGTCGACAATCAGCCGTTTTCCCTGGGGTTCGACGGCAAGCCGGTGGCGCTCAACACCCCGACCGTGTTCAACGCCAGCCTGAACTTCAAGCAATTCTGGAACGCACGGGTCGACACCCTGGAGGCACAGGTCGAACAAGTGGTCACCAGCCCCATGGAAATGGGCAACGACTGGAAAACCGTGATTCAGACCTTGTCGGCACTTCCTCACTACCAGGCGACGTTCCGGCAGATTTACCCCGACGGCATCACGCCCGCCACTGTGCAAAATGCCCTGGCGACCTATGAACGTACCCTGCTCACCCCCAATTCGCGCTTCGACCAATACCTGCAAGGCAACACCGACATCCTCACCCTCAAGGAAAAATACGGCTACCAGCGCTTCAAGGAGTACGGCTGCATCGCCTGCCACCAGGGCGCCAATATCGGCGGCAACATGTACCAGAAATTCGGCGTGATGGATGACTACTTCAAGGCCCGTGGCAACCCCACCGAAGCCGACCTGGGACGCTACCTGCTGACCAAGGACGAGGAAGACCGCAACGTGTTCAAGGTGCCCAGCCTGCGCAATGTGGCGGTCACCGCCCCGTACTTTCACGACGCTTCGGCCAAGACCCTCGAAGAAGCCGTCGACGTGATGTTCAAGTACCAGCTGGGGCGCATTCCCTCGGCTGAAGACAAGACCTTGATCGTGCTGTTCCTGAAAACCCTGACCGGCGAATGGGCAGGCAAACCACTATGAGGCTCTCCCGCCGCGCCACCCAATTCATGCTCAGCGCCATGACCCTGATACTCGCCTCGACTTTGGTATTCCTGTACCTCAAGTCATCGAGCGACAAGACCAGCACCTACACCGAATCCCGCGACCTGATCCGCGAAATCAAGCAACTGAACTCACAATGGGACAGTGAAGTACTCAAGGCCCGGATTGCCCTGACCCACAACTACGACCCACTGGTCGCGCCCCTCACCGAGATGAACCGCCTGTGGGTCAGCCTTGAGCAGCGCGAATCGCAGCACCGTCACGAAGACCCCGCCCGCTGGCAGGCCGGCCAGGACGCCTATCGCCAGGCGATCGACGAAAAAGCCCGGCTGGTGGACCAGTTCAAGTCCCATAACGCCGTGCTGCGCAACTCCCTGGCCTTCCTGCCCACCGCCGAAGACGATATCCAGGCGCAGTTCCTGGCACTCACCAACGCCGACAAACTGCTCCAGCAAAGCATCGCCACCGACACCTACGACGTGCTCCTGAGCAGCCTCGAATTCGCCCAGGTGACCAGCGACGACAAGGCCGCCGACATTCTGGTGGGCCTGAACACGCTGGCGATCAATAAACTGAGCCTGCCCGAGTCGTTCCAGGTGCCGGTGGAAATTCTCAGCAATCACATTGCGCTGATCCTGCGGGAACAACCCTTGGTCAACGACCTGCTCGAACGCATCGCCGCCGTGCCGCTGGCCGAACG
The DNA here is from genome assembly GCF_001952855.1 of Pseudomonas sp. ATCC PTA-122608. GTDB lineage: Bacteria > Pseudomonadota > Gammaproteobacteria > Pseudomonadales > Pseudomonadaceae > Aquipseudomonas. The sequence continues at coordinate 9,208 of NZ_LPNO01000017.1, forward strand.
CCTGGACGACCTCACCAACCAGCTCAATCAGGACCAGACCGCGTCTGACCTGCTCGACCAGAAATACCATCGCTACCTGCTGGTGTTTTCCACCTTGCTGGTGGCACTGCTGCTGTACCTGGCGATTCGCCTGTTGCGCAGTTTCGCCGAGATCAACCGGGTCAACCGGGCCTTGCATGTGGTCAACGAAAGCCTTGAGCAACGTGTCGAGGAACGTACCCGGGAACTCAAGGATGCCCAAAGTGAGCTCATGGACAGCGCCCGCCAGGCCGGCATGGCGGAAATTGCGACCAACGTGCTGCACAACGTCGGCAACGTGCTCAACAGCGTGAATATCTCGGCCGAGCTGGTGACGCGCAAGCTGCGCACCAGCAAGGCGTTGGGGCTGGGCAAGGCCATGCAATTGATCAATGAACACCGCCGCGACCTGGGCACCTTCCTCACCGAGGATGAAAAAGGCAAGCTGCTGCCCGATTACCTGAACCAGTTGGTCGAAGCCATCGCCACTGAACAGCAGGGCCTCACCGAGGAACTGGCGCAACTGAGCAAAAGCGTCGACCACATCAAGGATATTGTTTCCACCCAGCAGTCCTACGCCGGCGCATCCACGCTGCTGGAGCCGGTGCATATCAGCGCGTTGATGGAAGATGCCCTGCGCATGAATTCCGGGGCCCTGAGCCGCCACCATGTGACGGTGGTCAAGGACTACCACGACGTCCCCGAGATCATGGCCGACAAGCATCGGTTGCTGCTGATCCTGGTGAACCTGATCAGCAACGCCAAGTACGCCATGTCCAACCTCACCGATCGCACCCGGAAAATGACCCTGACGGTAATGCCGTTGGACGACGGGACCTTGCAGATCAGCGTCAAGGACGAAGGCGAAGGCATACCCGCGGAAAACATGACGCGAATCTTCACCCACGGTTTTACCACCCGCAAGGAAGGCCACGGCTTTGGCCTGCACAGCTGCGCCCTGGCCGCCCTGGAAATGAAGGGCCGCCTCACCGCCCACAGCGACGGCCCGGGCAAAGGCGCGCTGTTCACCCTGCATATTCCACTGGAACCCGCACGGACATGAGCATGAATCAAGCACCCAACCGGCGCATTTTATTGATCGATGACACCCCGTCGATTCATGAAGACTTTCGCAAGATTCTGATGCCGCCCGTGGACGCGAACCTGGAACTGGACAAGATGGAAACGGCCCTGTTTGGCGCCAGCGTCAAACCCCAGGCCCAGGCTTTTGAACTGGATTCGGCCTACGGCGGAAAGGAAGGATTGCAGCTGCTGTGCCAGGCCACGCAACAAGAGCGCCCCTACGCCCTGGCCTTTGTCGACATGCGTATGCCCCAGGGCTGGGACGGCGCGCAAACCATCGAAGAATTATGGAAAGTCGACCCGCAACTGCAAGTGGTGGTGTGCACCGCCTACTCCGATTACTCCTGGGAAGAACTGCTGTTTCGCCTGCAGGCCCATGACCGTCTGCTGATCCTGAAAAAGCCTTTCGACAACATCGAAGTCCAACAGATGGCCAACACCCTCGCCGCCAAATGGGACATGGCCCGGCGTGCGTCCCTGCAAACCAGTCACCTGGAACATCTGGTGGAGCAACGCACCCAGGCGTTGACCTTGGCCAGCCAGGCGCTGCAGCTGGAAATCGATGAACGCAAGCAACTGGAAAGCCAATTGGTGCAGTCGGAAAAGCTCGCGTCCCTGGGCCAGCTCGCAGCGGGGGTGGCCCATGAAATCAACAACCCGGTGGGGTTCATCTCCTCCAACCTGAGCACCCTGGACGGCTACTTCAAACAGTTGCAGCAGATGCTCGACGCCTATCGGCAGGCCGAAGAAGCCCTCGCACCCGGCGAATGCCTGACGCAATTGCAAAGCCTGCGCAAGGCCTTGGACCTGGAGTTTCTCAAGGAGGACATCCCGATTCTGATTCTCGAATCCAAGGATGGTATTGGTCGCGTGGCGCAGATCGTCAAGGACCTGAAGGATTTCTCGCGGGTCGACAACGACGAGAAATGGCAGTGGGCAAACCTGCAACACGGCATCGACTCAACCCTGAACATCGTCGCCAGCGAACTCAAGTACAAGGCCGATGTGGTCAAGCATTTCCAGGTGCTGCCAGACATTGAATGCCTGGCCTCGCAGCTCAATCAGGTGGTGATGAACCTGGTGATCAACGCCGCCCAGGCGATGGGCCCGGAACGCGGCACCATCACCCTCAGCAATGGCGTGGAGGGCGACAAGGTCTGGCTGGAAGTGGCGGACACCGGCTGCGGAATCGCGCCGGAGAGCGTGCAGAAAATCTTCGATCCGTTCTTCACCACCAAGCCGGTGGGCGAAGGGACAGGGCTGGGGCTGTCACTGTCGTATGGGATTGTGAAGAAGCATCACGGGACTATTTCTGTGAACAGCGAAGTCGGCAAAGGCACGACGTTTCGGGTGGTGTTGCCGATTCGCCAGACGACAGATCCCCTGTAAAGGCAAACCTCTACAGGGGACAGGCTCAGGCTTCGGCGTTCTTCGGGCTCGAACCAAACGACGCAAACCGCTTGTTGAAGCCGGCGATGCGGCCTTCGGATTGGGTCTTGCGCTGCTGGCCGGTGTACACCGGGTGCGAGGCGCTGGACACGTCGAGGAGCACGTAAGGGTAGGTGTTGCCGTCGCTGTGTTTTTGCGTGCGGTCGGTGTCCACGGTGGAACCGATCAGGAAGAAAACGTCGGCGGCGGTGTCATGGAACAACACGGTGCGATAGTCGGGGTGGATACCAGGTTTCATAAGGCCTCCGGGGCGTCTGGGTGAACATCTAGTGTTATACAGTAACACAAATGACGCACCCAAACGAGAACCGATTGCAATAAGAATAGACCCCGAACTTCTATGCGGCTTCTTGGAAGTCCATTTCCGGTGGCTGTTGGGAGAAGCCCCGCGTCAGGAAACCCAGGTATACCAGGCCAATCGCCAACCAACTCAGGCCCAGGTAGATCGCCAGGTGATCCAGGCTGACCATCAACCACAAATCCGCCACCAGGCCTATGATCGGGAACACCAGGAACAACACCAGCTCCCGCAACCCGCGCTGCCGGGCGCCGATCCAGTAGTGGAAGATTACCGACAGGTTTACCAGGCTGAAAGCCAGGAACGCACCGAAGTTGATGAACGAGGTGGAGGTGGTGACGTCCAGTTTCAACGCCAGTAACGCCACCACCGCGCACAGCAGGATGCTGTTCACCGGCGTACCAAAGCGCGCATGCAAGGTGCCGAAGAACGACTTGGGCAATACCCCGTCGCGGCCCATCGCAAACAGCAACCGCGAACCACTGGCCTGGGCCGACAAACCCGAGGCGAACTGGCCGACGATCAGGCCGATCAGGAAGATCGACACGAACAGGTCGCCGCCAATGTTGCGGGCAATCTCGTAGGCTGCGGAATCCACGTCGGTAAATTCGAACGATGGATGGGCGATCTGCACGAAGTACGACACACCGACAAAGATCAGCCCGCCGATCAGGGTGATCAGCATGATCGCCCGGGGAATGGTGCGGCGAGGGTCGCGGGTTTCTTCGGTCAGGGTGCTGACCGCATCAAAGCCCAGGAACGAATAGCAGGCGATCGCCGCGCCGCTCATGATCAACGGCATTTGCATCTGGCCGTTGAAGAACGGAGTGACGGTCCACAGCGGCTTGCTCGCATCACCGCCGATGTAGTGGATGCACAGCGCGACGAAGGCGATCAGCACCAGGAACTGCACCAGCATCAGCAAGGCGTTGATGCCGTTGGCGAGTTTCAGGCCAATGATGTTGATCACGCTGGTGACCCCGATAAACGCCAGTACCCAGACCCATTGCGGCACCGCCGGGAAGGCCGAATGCAGGTAGGCTGCGCCGATCAGCCAGATGGCCATCGGCAGGAACAGGTAGTCGAGCAACACCGCCCACCCGGCGATAAACCCGAGCTTGGGGCTGATGGCCTTGCGCACGTAGCTGTAGGCGGAACCGGCCACCGGGAACGCCGAGGCCATACGGCCGTAGCTCATGGCGGTGAAGAACATCGCCACCAGCGCGGCCAGGTAAGCGGCCGGGACCATCCCGGCGGTGGATTGCGCCAGGATACCGAAGGTGCCCAGGACAATGATCGGTGTCATATAGGCGATGCCAAACAGCACCACCGACCCTAACGACAGGGTGCGTTGCAAACGAGCCATGAGCGATTCTCCGCGCGATTATTAGATTTATGGCAGAACTGAAGTCGGTGCAGCGAACGCAATAATTTTTATGGTTGAAGCAGCTTTTTGAACGGGTGCAACTTTTGTGGTGATTACACCTGTTGTGGCGAGGGAGCTTGCTCCCGCTGGGCTGCGCAGCGGCCCCAAAATCCTAGGGCCGCTTCGCGCCCCAGCGGGAGCAAGCTCCCTCGCCACAACAGCATCCTTGCCATAAGATCGAGGTCAGGGTTTCGGGATCAACAACTCCCGCGCCCCGTCCTCGCGCTCAATCACCTCCCCCGGCAATTTCAAGCGCTGGTCATCCAGGTAGCGATAGTCCTGTCGCGCCGCCGCCAGTTGCCCCAGGTCCAGTTCAACGCTGAACTGCCCTGCCTCGCGCCCGGCTTCAAACAGCAACGTGCCAAACGGGTCCACCAGCGCACTGCCACCGGCAAACATCAGGCCGTCATCACCCTCTTCCACCCGGTTGACCATCAGCGCAAACGCCTGGTTTTCCTGGGCGCGAGCCATGATCGCGGTGCGGTGGGTGGGGCCGTACGGGTCCATGTTGCCGTTGGTGACGATCAACACTTCAGCGCCCAACTGCGCCAGGGCGCGGGCGGTTTCCGGGAATTCGATGTCGTAGCAGATCAACAGGCCCACGCGCACGCCGTTCCACTCGCAGGTGGCGTAGCGGTCGCCCGCGGTGAACACGCCGCGGTCCGAGGCCCACAAGTGGGTCTTGCGATAACGCAGGGCGATGCCGTCCGGGGTGATCATCAAGGTGGTGTTATAGAACTGGCCGGCGTCGTTCTCGGCCATGCCGATGACAACCGCGATATTGCGCGCGCGCGCCGCCTGGATAATCGCCTGGACGGCGGGGCCTTCCACCGGCTCGGCCACATCGGCCACGGTGTCGGCGGTCGGGAAGCCCATCAGGTGGGTTTCCGGGAATACGACCAATTGGGTATCCGCCGCACACGCAGCAATTGCCGCCAACGCGCGCTCAAGGTTGTAAGCTGTGCCGTTATCGCGGCCTGCCAGCTGGGCAAATTCGACCTTCATGGTGATTCCTTGTTCTTTATCTGTGGCGCAGTATGCGCAGCCGCGAACACTCGGGAAATTACGCAGCCGGGTTAACCCTATGGGGGTAGATGCATGACATTGTCGCTGGAAGACATCGCCTGGCACCGTTCGGTGGGGCAAATGATAGACGCCCTGGACCAGCCGAATTTCTGGACGCAGCTGGTCCGGTTGCTGGACCAATATGTGCCGTTCGACAGTTGGGTGGTACTGCTGTTCAGCAGCGAGCACAAGCCCCTGGTGTTCGCCGAATGCCCGGGCCAGGACGGTGAGCCGGACCATCTGTTCCAGGATTACCTCAACGGTTTATACCTGCTCGACCCCTTCTACATCGCCAGCCGCGAGCACTCGCGCACCGGGCTGTTTCGCCTGGCAGAAGTGGCCCCGGAGCATTTCGAGCTGACCGAGTACTACCAGCGCTACTTCCGGTTGAACGTGGTGGCCGATGAAATCCAGTTCAACTGCCAGCAGCCGGACGGGCGAACCTTATGCCTGTCCCTGGGCTCCAAACAGCGCTTTGACCCGCAGCAGATTGCCCTGCTGTCGCTGATCCAGCCGTGGGTATTGAGCTTGCTGCGCCAACGCCTGCCCCATGAACTCAACCAGGTAAGCGCCCCGGAGCCGCCGATCCACAACGATGGCTGGGGCGCGCAACTCACCGCGCGGGAGCTGGATGTGGGCCGTTTGATGCTCAGTGGTTGCTCCAGCAAGGAAATCGCTCGTAAGCTGGAAATCTCTGTTGAAACCGTGAAAGTCCATAAAAAGCACATGTACAGCAAGCTAGGGATCAAATCCCAGTCGGAGCTGTTCTCGATTTTTCTGCAGGCGCAAAACGCCTGATCGAGCCCTGCAGGAGCGAGCTTGCTCGCGAAAAACGTCAATGCACCGCGGTCATCCAGACAACCCGCGCTATCGTTAACGACCTTCGCGAGCAAGCTTGCTGCTACAGGATAAAAACTAAGGAACCCTGTATGAGCCTGTCCTTGTTAAGCCGTTACGCGTTCTTTGCCGTCTGCGTCATTTTCACCCTCGCCAGCATGCCGTTTATCGAACACGAATGGCTGTGGCCGATCGCGATGGTCACCGGCATTCTCAGCCTGATCGGCATTTTCGACCTGCTGCAAAGCCCCCACGCGGTGCGCCGCAACTACCCGATCCTGGGCAATATCCGTTACCTGGTGGAAGGTATCCGTCCGGAAATCCGCCAATACCTGCTGGAATCCGACAGCGACGCCCTGCCCTTTTCCCGGGCCCAGCGCTCGCTGGTCTATTCCCGCGCCAAGAACGAAAGCGCCGACAAACCCTTCGGCACGCTGATCGACGTGTACCAGTCCGGCTTTGAGTTTATCGGCCACTCCATGCGCCCTGCGCCGTTGAGCGACCCCAGCGCGTTTCGCGTAATCGTCGGCGGCCCGCAGTGCACACAGCCGTACTCGGCCTCGGTGTTCAACATCTCGGCCATGAGCTTCGGCTCGTTGAGCGCCAACGCGATTCGCGCCCTCAACCAGGGTGCCAAGCTCGGCAATTTCGCCCACGACACTGGCGAAGGCAGCATCAGCCCGTATCACCGGGAAAACGGCGGCGACCTGACCTGGGAACTGGGCAGCGGCTACTTCGGTTGCCGCACCAGCGCCGGCCTTTTCGACCCGGAACGTTTCGCCGTGCAGGCGCAGAACCCGCAAGTGCGGATGATCGAAATCAAGATGAGCCAAGGCGCCAAACCGGGCCACGGCGGGATCCTGCCCAAGCACAAGGTCACCAAGGAAATCGCTGAGACCCGCGGCATCATGATGGGCGAAGACTGCATCTCGCCGTCGCGCCACAGTGCGTTTTCCACCCCGATCGAAATGATGCAGTTCATCGCCCAACTGCGAGAGCTGTCGGGCGGCAAACCGGTGGGCTTCAAGTTCTGCCTGGGCCACCCGTGGGAATTCATGGGCATCGCCAAGGCGATGCTCGAAACGGGCATCCTCCCGGACTTCATCGTGGTGGACGGCAAGGAAGGCGGCACCGGAGCCGCGCCCGTGGAGTTCACCGACCATATCGGCGTGCCGCTGCGCGAAGGCCTGCTGTTCGTGCACAACACCCTGGTGGGCTTGAACCTGCGGGACAAGATCAAACTCGGCGCCAGCGGCAAGATCGTCAGCGCGTTCGACATCGCCAGCGTTTTGGCCATCGGTGCCGACTGGGCCAACTCGGCGCGGGGTTTCATGTTCGCCATTGGCTGCATCCAGTCGCAAAGCTGCCACACCAACAAATGCCCGACCGGCGTGGCCACCCAGGACCCACTGCGCCAACGCGCACTGGTGGTGCCGGACAAGGCCCAGCGCGTGTTCAACTTCCACCGCAACACCCTGAAGGCACTGGCCGAAATGCTCGCCGCCGCCGGTCTCGATCACCCGTCGCAACTGTCGGCCAAGCACTTGGTGCGGCGCATGTCGGCCACCGAGATCAAGTTGTTCTCGCAGCTGCATGTGTTCCTCAAGCCAGGTGAGTTGCTCACCGGCGAAGTGAACGGCGAGTTTTATTCGCGCATGTGGCAGATGGCGCGGGCGGACAGTTTTGAGCCGAATGAAATAGCGGCGGCTTAATCCTTTTAACGGAACGATACGATGCTGAAAGTCATTGCCGAAGACTTCATCAAACCCGAACACCTCGACACCGTGCGCCCGTGGTACGCCAAACTGGTAGAGAAAACCCGCCAGGAACCGCTGTGCATTGCCTACGACCTGTTCGTCGACCAGAAAAACCCCGGGCACTTTATCTTTATCGAGCAATGGCCCGACCAGGCCGCGCTGGATGCGCACTGCCAGACGGAACACTTCACCCGTCTGGTGCCGCAGATCAACCAATATGAAGCCAAACCCTGCCGGGTTTTGCTGATGGACGCGTTCTAAACCATCCCCTTTCCCGCTGAACCGGACCACCGAACGGCATCGTTGAAACAAGGAGCTTCACCATGCCGTTACTGGATTTCACCGCCATCGCCACACAACTGCCGGACACCTGGAAATCCACCCGCCTGGGCCAGGTCGGCCCGGCGCGGATCAAGGTGTTGCGTATGGACGCGCAGGCCTATGAAGAAGAAACCCACGACTACAACGAAGGCCTATTGGTGATCGACGGCCGTTTGCGCCTGTCCATCGGCGAGGAGGCCATCGACGTCGGCGCCGGGCAGATGTACCTGGTGGAAGCCGGTATTGCCCACGCGGTGCTGCCTGGCAGCCACGGCACGCTGGTGATCATCGACGTTTAAACGAAGCGATGAGACATTCAGCAAAAAACTCAGCTTTGCAATTGCTTACAAATACCGCCAACCTGCGCCCGCCCGACGTACGGCTCGACTGAAGCCGTCGTCCACTTGTCATTACTAAACCCCTTGTTCAAGAGCCCGCTGCCATGTTGAACGGACGCGACCCGCGCATCGATTTTTTTCGGGGCCTGGCGTTGATCTTTATTTTCTGGGATCACGTGCCCCACAACCCTCTGGGCCAGATCACCCTGCGCAACTTCGGTTTCAGCGACGCGGCGGAAGTCTTCGTGTTCCTGGCCGGTTATGCAGCGGTGCTGGCCTACGGCAAGATCCTGCAGCGCGACGGTTATCTGATCGCCTGCGTGAAGATTTGGCGGCGCACCTGGGTGCTGTACGTGGTGCACATCTTCCTGCTGGCAATGCTGATGGGCATCGTGTTCTTCGCCAACAGCCATGTGGAAACCCGCGACCTCGTTGAAGAGATGGGCCTGACGCACTTCGTCACCCATCCCCAGCAAGCCCTGATGGATGAACTGCTGCTGCGCTTCAAGCCCAACCTGATGGACCCGCTGCCGCTGTACATCGTGCTGCTGGGCTGCCTGCCGCTGGTGTTGCCGTTACTCTTGCGCAAGACCTGGGCGGTGGTGGCTGTTTCGCTGGCGGTGTACTTGCTGGCCCCGCACCTGGGCTGGAACCTGGCGGCGATTGCCGACGGCGTGTGGTACTTCAATCCGGTGACCTGGCAGTTGCTGTTTGTGCTGGGCGGCGCGGCGGCGATTCATGCCGGGCAACCACGTCCCGTCGAAACCCGACGCCTGCTGCGTCAGCCGCTGTTCGTCGCTGCGGCGGCATATGCGCTGGTGGCGGGGGTTCTCACGCTCTCGTGGCGCTGGCCGGAAATCCACGATGCGCTGATGCCGTCGGCACTCAGTGACCTGTTGTACCCCATCAGCAAGACCGACCTGTCGCCGGTGCGTCTGCTGCATTTTCTGGCCCTGGCCTATGTCACTGCCAAGCTGTTACCCGGCCACGCCTGGACGCAAAACTGGCTGGCGCAGCAAACCTGCCGCATGGGCCGCTACTCCCTGGAGGTGTTCTGCCTGGGGGTGCTGCTGGCACCGCTGGCGGACATGATCAATGCGATCACCGGCGATGCCTTCGCCATGCAAATCTTCACCGCATTGGTAGGCGCCGGGCTGATGGCGCTGCTGGGGGCCTGGCTGGATTTGAACAAACGGCTCACCCAACCGGCACCTCCCGCCACCGCCTGAAAAACAAAAAGCCCCGAAAGGGGCTTTTTGTTGAGCGCAGGACTATCAGCTCGCCGTACGTGCTGCCGCTTGGGTCGGCTGCAACTTGAACACGTAGAACAACACCGTCAGCATCACCAGGAACGCCGGGCCGACATACAGCGCCACGCGGGTATCCGGGAAGTACGCCATCAAGCCCACCACCAGCACCAGAAACGCCAGCGCCAGATACGAACTGACCGGGTACAGCCACATGCGGTATTTGAGGCCGTCACGTTCGGCCTGGGTCAGGCTCTTGCGGAACTTGAGCTGGGCCAGGAGGATCATCAGCCAGGTCCAGATCGCGCCGAAGGTGGCGATCGACGTCACCCAGACGAAGACTTTTTCCGGGACCATGTAGTTGAGCAGCACGCCCAGCAACAGCACGAAGATCGACAGCAGCAGCGCCTTGCGTGGCACGCCATTGCTCGACGTGGTGCCGAATGTGGCCGGAGCCTGCCCGTTCTGCGCCAGGCTGTAGAGCATGCGCCCGGTGCTGAAGATGCCGCCGTTGCACGACGACAATGCCGCGGTGATCACCACGAAGTTGATGATGCCAGCGGCAGTCTTGATGCCGAGGCGCTCAAAGGTCATCACAAACGGGCTGCCCTGGGTGCCGATTTCGTTCCACGGGTAGATCGACAGGATCACGAACAGCGCACCGACGTAGAACAGCAGAATGCGCCAGAACACCGAACCGATGGCACTGGGGATAGTCTTCTGCGGGTTCTTCGCTTCACCGGCGGTGAGGCCGATCATCTCCACGCCCAGGTAGGCGAACATCACCATTTGCAGGGACATCAACACGCCTTGCACACCGTTGGGCATAAAGCCGCCGTGGGTCCACAGGTTGGAAATCCCCAGCGCCACGCCATCGTTGCCGAAACCGAAGGCAATGATGCCGACGCCGCCGATCACCATCGCAATGATGGTGACGATCTTGATCAGCGCGAACCAGAACTCGAACTCACCGAACGCCTTGACCGCGATCAGGTTGATGGTGCCCATGCTGACCAGCGCCGCGAGGGCCCAGATCCAGCGCGGCACATCGGGGAACCACACGCCCATGTAGACGGCGACGGCAGTGATTTCCGCGACACAGGTCACCAGCCACAGGAACCAGTAGTTCCAGCCGGTGAGAAAGCCGGCCAACGGGCCGAGGTAATCCTGGGCGTAGCGGCTGAAGGAGCCGGCCACCGGGTTATGCACAGCCATCTCGCCGAGGGCGCGCATGATCACCAGGATCGCCAGGCCGCCGATGATGTAGGACAGCATGATTGCCGGGCCGGCCATTTCAATGGCCTTGGCCGAACCGAGGAACAGGCCGACACCGATACAGGCGCCGAGGGCCATCAGGCGAATATGCCGTTCGCCAAGTTCGCGTTTCAGCGGACCGCCCTGAGCGGTCTCGCCTTGGGGCAGGTGATTGCCAGCGGGCATAGGGATACAACCTCGTCTTGTTATTGGATATGAGCCACCGAGTCCGGAGCGTCATGGCGGGTCTGCCATGGCGTACCGTTTCCGGTTCACCTTTTGGGTAAAACGGTCTGGCCGGGCCAGATCAGCGGGGGTGCAGTATAAAAAGCTAAACCCAGGGGTTTTCACTCTATAAACAGCAAGATTCAGCGAGAACTCTCGGCAAAAGCGCCTTTGGCGGAGGAGCATTACCTGGTTAGCGTAGGAATCATCGCCACCAAACGGCGGCGAGTATTGCACGGTAATGGTGCAGCGTCATGCCCCTACCTTTGGCGGATTTACGGGTGGGGGGAGGCTCTAGCTCAGTGCTTCCTGCCTACCTAAGCCCATTGTGGCGAGGGAGCTTGCTCCCGCTGGGCTGCGCAGCAGACCCAAAACCTGAGCATGCGATTTATCAGTCAGACCGAGGCGGGTTTTTTGGGATTGCTTCGCGCTCCAGCGGGAGCAAGCTCCCTTGCCACAGCAATCTCCCTCACCACAGCAATCCCCCTCACCACAGTGAGTTTCCAGGCACGGAAATACGTACTCAACAATTCTGGGATCAAAGCCTCTATCTGGCTGCTAGCGTCAATTCATCTGGAGCAACAAGGAATGCAATGGAATGCCAACACGCCCTCAATCCCATCGCCTGAGAACCGGCAGATTCAGCGAGCCCGGCAGGGCTTATCTGGTGACTGCGGTCGTACACAATCGTCATCCCCTGTTTGCCGACTTTCGTCTGGGTCGTCTGTTGGTAGCCGAGTTCAGGCGCGCACAAGAGCAAAAATGGGGGAACTCCATAGCCTGGGTCATCATGCCCGACCACTTTCATTGGCTGGTCCAGCTTGAGCAACGCAGCCTGCCCCAAATGATGCAGGCGGTTAAATCCCGCAGCACGCACACGATCAACCGGGCAAGGAATAGTACAGGCGCTTTTTGGCAGAACGGTTATCACGACAGGGGAATCAGGGACGGTGAAGACTTGCGCCACTTGGCTCGATACATCATCGCCAATCCCATCAGAGCGGGACTGGTTGAACGCGCCGGCGATTACCCTCTATGGGATGCCTGCTGGCTATGAGCCGGAATAGAAACCACTGTGGCGAGGGAGCTTGCTCCCGCTGGGCTGCGCAGCAGCCCCAAAGCCTGGGCATGCGGTTTATCAGTTAGACCGGGGTGGGTTCTTTTGGGAGTGCTTCGCACTCCAGCGGGAGCAAGCTCCCTCGCCACAGCAAGCTCCCTCGCCACAGCAAGCTCCCTCGCCACAGCAAGCTCCCTCGCCACAGCAAGCTCCCTCGCCACAGCAAGCCCCCTCACCACAGCAAGCCCCCTCGCCACAGCAAGCCCCCTCACCACAGCAAGCCCCCTCACCACAGCAAGCCCCCTCACCACAGCAAGCTCCCTCACCACAGCAAGCCCCCTCACCACAGCAAGCCCCCTCGCCACAGCAAGCCCCCTCACCACAACAAACTCCCTCACCACAAAAACAACCTCACACTCACAATTCCCCTCCCACTCGCCCACCACCGTCTAAGCTTCAACCAAGTCCGATCAATCTGCGTAAATGGATCAATCGACTATGGGCGCTTTATGGCAAAACGCTTCGACCAAGGCTGCGGTCTCCACCGATAGCCCGGATGAACAGCCATTGCCACAAAGCCCTCACCGCCGCAGACGACTGTGGTGGCGGCTGTTCTGGCTGGTGCTGTTGATTGCGCTGATCGCTTTGAGCTTTGCGGCCCTGCGGGAAATGCGCACTTCAAGGTTGCAGGCCAAAACGTTCACGGACATCGCCTCGACCCTCACCTACCAAATGCACTCGGGCCCCAGCGATGCGCGGGTTTACCCAGGCGCCGGGCCCTTCGACAAGCGCCTGGGCTACAGCGCCCTCGGTGAGTTCCTGCCCCGCCTGATCAAGCGTGACTACCTGATCCAGGCACAAGCGCGCTTTTCCCCCGACCTGATGGCCTACGCCCAGCGCGACCTGTTCGTGCCCTACCCGGAAAAAATCCAGGCCGGCCTGACCATCACCGATTGCCGCGCCGCACCGCTGTATCAGTTCACGTATCCACAACAGTTCTACCCAAGCTTTGCGGCGATCCCGCCGGTGGTGGTCAGCAGCCTGCTGTTTATCGAAGACCGCGACCTGCTGGACCCGAAAAACCCCCAACTCAACCCGGCCGTAGATTGGCCGCGTTTTGCCAAGGCCGCCTGGTCCCAGGTGGCGAAGCTCTTGCACCTGCCCGGCCAGACCGCTGGCGGCAGTACCCTGGCAACTCAGCTGGAAAAATACCGCCACTCGCCCGACGGCCTGACCCTGTCCGGCGGCGAGAAAATCCGCCAGATGATTTCTGCCAGCGTGCGCGCGTATCAGGATGGCCCGCAAACCCTTGCCGCTCGCCAGGACATCGTGCGCGACTACCTCAACAGCGTGCCCCTGTCGGCGGTACCCGGCCATGGCGAAGTGCACGGCATGGCCGAAGGCTTGCGCGTGTGGTACGGCGCCGACTTCAACCAGACAAACGCACTGCTCATCAGCACCGCCCCCCAACAACTGCCCCAAAAGGGCCTGGCGTTGCGCGAGGTGCTGTCGCTGATGATCGCCCAGCGCCGCCCTTCTCATTATTTGTCCAAGGGCCACAAGGAACTGGCGGACCTCACCGACAGCCACATCCGCCTGCTCGCACAAAACAACGTGATCGACCCGGCGCTGGCCAGCGCTGCCCTCGCCAGCAAAGTCACCTACCGTGACTGGCAGCAACAACCGACGATCCAGCCGATAGAAACCAACAAGGGCATCAGCGTCGCCCGCACGCGCTTGGCCGCCCTGCTCAACCAGCCGCTGTACGACCTCGACCGACTCGATCTCTCTGCCACGAGCACCTTGCAAGCCGACCTGCAAAGCCAGGCCAGCACTTACCTCAAGCAGCTCGCCGACCCCGCCTTTGCCGCGCAGATCGGTCTGCTCGGGCCCACGCTGCTGACGCCCGCCAGCACCGCTCAGGTTCGCTACAGTTTCAACCTCTACGAGATGACACCCGACGGCGCCCGCGTGCGCGTGCAAACCGACAGCACCGACCAGCCATTCGACATCAACGAAGGCAGCAAGCTGGAACTGGGTTCCACCGCCAAGCTGCGGGTGATGACCACCTACCTGCAAATCGTCAGCGAACTGCATGATAAATACGCTGCGACGCCTGCCGCCGAGCTGCGCAAAGTCCCGGTCGACGACACGGACCGCATCACCCGCTGGGCCCTCGACTACCTGGCCCAGAACAGCGACCGCAATCTGCCTGCCATGCTCGACGCAGCCCTCAATCGCCAATACTCGGCCAACACCGGCGAAGGTTTTTTCACCGGCGGCGGCATGCACCACTTTCACAACTTTCGCAGCCAGGACAACGGTCGCAATCCCACGTTGATCGAAGCCCTGCGCGAGTCGATCAACTTGCCGTTCATTCGCCTGATGCGCGACCTGGTGCGTTACACGACCTACCAAGGCCCGAACAACAGCGCCGAGTTGCTCAAGGACGACAACGACCCGCGCCGCCAGGAATACCTGGCCCAGTTTGCTGACCGCGAGGGCACCACGTTCCTGCTCAAGTTCTGGAAAAAGTACCGCAACAAAGATACCCAGGCGCGCCTCGATACCTTCCTCGACGGCATGCACCCCACGGCTATTCGCCTGGCCGCCGTACACCGCTACCTGCTGCCCAACGCCAGTCAGGCGAGTTTCAACAGCTTCGTCCGCTCGCACTTGAGCAGCGTCAAAAGCACTGAAAAGCTCACCGACGAGCGCCTCGAAAAGCTCTACCAGAATTACGGACCCGGCGCCTACGACCTGCCTGACCAAGGCTATATCGCCAAGGTTCACCCGCTGGATCTGTGGCTGATGGGCTACCTGCTGAACAACCCCGACGCCACCTTCACCCAGGCCACCGCCGCCAGTGAACACGAGCGCCAGGAGGTTTACAGCTGGCTGTTCAAGAGCCGCCACAAGAGCGCCCGCGACAGCCGTATCCGCACCATGCTGGAGATCGAAGCGTTCCTCGATATCCACCAGCGCTGGCAAAAAGTCGGCTATCCCTTCGACCACCTGGTGCCGTCGCTCGCCACCGCCATCGGCAGCTCCGGCGATCGCCCGGCAGCGCTGGCAGAGCTGGTGGGGATCATCCTCAATGATGGCGTGCGCCAACCCACCCTGCGCATCGACAGCCTGCGTTTTGCCGCCGACACACCGTACGAAACCCGCTTGGTCAATGACCCCGATCGCGGCAAACGCGTGATGCCTTCCGAGGTCGCGACAGCACTCAAGGGCGCACTGTCCCAAGTGGTGGATGCGGGCACCGCACGACGCGTTTCCGGCAGTTTCAAACTGGCTGACGGCACGCCGCTGGCCATGGGCGGCAAGACCGGTACAGGCGACAACCGGATCGAAGCCATCGGCGCCGGTGGGCGGATTCTCAGCTCCAAGGCGATCAACCGCACGGCGACCTTCGTGTTCTACATCGGCGAGCATCATTTCGGCACGTTGACCGCCTTCGTGCCGGGCGCTTCGGCCCAGGGTTTCAAGTTCACTTCGGCGTTGCCGGTGCAGGTACTCAAAGGCATGGCGCCGATTCTTACGCCCTATCTGCAACCGGGCAACAACAGTTTATGCAGCGTGCGCTGAAGGGGCTATCCATGCGCTTTTCACGTGCGGATTACTGAAGGATCCGCCGCCGTTTCCACCCACTTTTCAAACTTATCCGCAGCCGTGCCGGTGCATAGACTCAAGCCTTCTTTTTGAGCTCTACAGGTTGCCCCCATGGCCGATCTACCCGACCAGTCCCTGCACCACGCATTCATCCGGAACGCCTTGCCGAACTGGTTGAAAACCACCTCGCCACACCGACTTGCCGCCCTGAGGGCCGTCGCCGGCCAAGGTATTCGCCCTTACCCTCATGCCAGCGCCAGCCAGCATCTGGCACTCAAGCCCGCCATTGCCGAACACTGGCAACAGCACAACGAACTGGAGAAAAGATTCCAGCCGTTGACCGACGTGTACAGCTTCGCCGAGCCACTGCTGAAAAATGCCCTGATGCCTTACGGCGACATCAACGTCAACGCCACTTTCGTGCGCTTGTATGTGAACGCCAACGTCGGTTGGTGGGTGCATGATTTCAAGCAAGGCGTGCAAAGCAAGACCTTGTCGCTGCTGGACGCGGCACTGGCCAACTTCGCCGCCTCGGACACGTTCGTCGACCACGCCTTCCTGTCCGCCGAAGACCCGCTCGGCCAACGCGACGTGCTGACACTGCGCCATGGAACGACCGGCGCGGTACTGACCGCCGAGCAGTTCAAGCAGATCTGCCGCACCCTGGACCTGGGTGCTCGCTACCAGGCCAGCATCAGGCAGGCGTTGGGGTTCGATAACCCTGCGTTGACCCAGGCTCTGCGGCTGCAGGTGGCTGCCAGTCAGAAAGCGGCTCTTTTGACGGCAGCCCACCTGGCCCTGATCAACCGTGATATCGACACCGATGCCCACGGCGCCGTGCTGGACCTGATCGCCGATCGCACCGCGCTGCTGGAGGGCCTACCCCTTGAATGCCATTCCCTGAGCCTGATGAATACGGCATTGACCGGTGTCCTGCTGCTGTTCGTCCCTCAGCGGGACCGGCCTGTCGGACAGGTCGTGGTGTACATCCCCGAAGACCCCGAACACCCCTTGAAGCAATACCCTTCGCCCGACGCCTTCCTCAGCCACCTCACCCAAAAGCTACGAGACAAACAGCGCTACCAGACCTTCTTCAGCCGGTTCATCGCTCACGCCGAGCGCGGTGCGTTTTTTACCGGCCTCGATACCCGCTTGAGCCATGTGCGCTGGCACCAAACTGCACACACCGACCCACGCCCCAGCTGGCGCGACACGCCGATTAGCCAGCCCAACCTGCAATTCAGTGTGCAGGCCATCGGCGACGATCAGGTCAATCGCTCTGCTCTGGCGAGTGACAACGACCTGTGGAATTACCAATACCGCACCCGGCTGAACAAGATCGTCAACGACGCACGCGACATCGCCGTACCCACCGCCACCGCCGACCGCCACGCGCGATGGGCCTGGTGGGACAACCTGGAGAACATGCTCTCGGACATCTTCAATGCCGCCTTGCTGGTGTTCACCCCGTTCGTGCCACTGCTGGGTGAGGCGATGCTCGCCTATAGCCTTTACCAGATCACCGACGAGGTATTCGAAGGCATCGTCGACTGGGCGCAGGGCCGTGGGATCGAGGCTGCCGAGCAGGTGGTCGGGGTGGCTGACAGTGTGATTCAGTTCGCCCTGTTTGGGGCCTCCAGCCAATTGGGCAAACGCCTCAGCCCCTTCATCGAAGGGCTGCGCCGGGTGCAACGCGCCGATGGCAGCACCCGCCTGTGGCACCCGGACCTTGCGCCCTACGCCCTGAAAAACCTCGACTCGCCACCTGCCGCCACGGGCTTGCACAACCATCAAGGTAAGCAGTTGCTCGCACTGGACGGCGCGCATTTCGAGGTACAACAAGACCCCGACACCCGCGACCATCGCATCCTCCACCCGCAACGCCCCGACGCCTATCAACCCCAGGTGCGCTTCAACGGCGACGGCGCCTTTGTGCATGAGACCGAACAGCCCCGCACCTGGGACAGCATCACCCTGATGCGCCGCCTGGGGCCACGCACCGAAGCGTTCAACGATCATGACCTGGAGCGCATCCGTCGGATCAGCGGCACCGACGAAGACGTGTTGCGCGGTGTCTACGTGCAGAACCGACCGACCCCACCGTTGCTCGACGCCACCCTCAACCGCTACGAGGCGCACCGGGCCGCCGTTGAGACCGTACAGAAACTGCGCAGCGGCGCGCCGTTGCCTCTGGACGCAACGTCGGCCTGGTTCGAGCAGACCATCACCGAACTGCCGGGCTGGCCCCAGGACAAGGCACTGCAAGTGTTCGTGCGCTCGGACCTGACAGGCGATTCGCGCAAGTACGCCAACCCTGACGCCCCACCGGCAGACACCTTGCAAATCAGCGTGGCCGACGTAATGTCCGGCCGGTTGCCGGAGCGTGTACTGGGTTTTCTTGATGAGGCATCGATCAACCCGCTAGTGGGACGCGAAACGCCATCGGCGCAACGGCTCCAGGCGCTGCGCGATCAACTGGCGGACTATGTGGCCACCCAGACCCACGACGTCACCGGCTACATTTATCAAATACGCGAGCAAACCACAGACCCGCGCATACGCCAGTTACGCGAGCACATCGCGCCCCTGGACTTGCCGCTGGCGCGAGCGCTGGTCGAGGGCCACGCGTCGGGCCTGGAACGGCGCCAGCACGCCCGTGAATTGAGCTTCGCCCAGAACACCACTCACGCCTACACCGGTTTTTTCTCACCGTGGCCTGTGACCGAAGGCACCGAACGGCTGGTGCTCAACACCCTCAAGCGCCACAGTGATGGCTTCGGTGACGTGTACCTGCAAATCCGCGAGCAGACGCCGGAAGGTAGCGTGCGGTGTGAAGCTGGGCCTGTCGATGCGAGCCGTCGCCGGGTGCTGGTGAGGAAAAACAGCGGCGATTACGAGTTGTTCGACCAAGCCAGCCAGCGCCTGCACGGCCCAGACAGCCTGTACGAATGCCTGTTGCGGGCACTCTCCGACGATCAGCACAGCGTGCTCGGCTTCCGACCAGGCCAGGGTGCCGGGCTCAAACACTGGCTGATGGAAACCCTGGAGCCGCTGGCCGAACGCCGCCTGGCCCTGGCACAACCGCCGCTGCGCAGTATTGCCGACCGCCAGACCAACGCTTTGCTGGGCGGGCCCGCCTATAGCCGTTTGCGCCGCTCGCATCAGGCCATGGCCAATGTCCATACCCGAGAGGTGCTGGAACACCTGTTCCCGACGCTGGACGAGGCTCGTCGTGAGCGCTTCATCAATGACATCGGCCTCGGCGAGATCAACGACACTCTCAACCGCCTGGTGACCGAGCGACATGCCCTGCAAACAGAACTGGAAAGCTGGAAGCGGGTACCCAGTGCCTACCCCAAAAACAGCCTGATAGCCCGTGAAGAAAGAAGCCACAAGCACATCATCAGTCAGAGGCTCTACCGCTGTTGGGAAGATCGGCTTGCCGAACACGCCGATGACTGGGGCCAGGTACAAAACGGCGCCAGTCTGGACCTCGGCGGGCTGCAGCTGCCCGGCGAATTGCCGCGCCTTCAGAGCGGGTTCGAACACGTGACGCGCCTGGACCTGGCGCACAGCGAACTGCGTGATCACCACGGGCAGTTCTTGCAAGCATTCCCGTCATTGCGCTCCCTGGACATCAGCAACAATCACCTCACCCAACTCCCGGAAGCCGTCAGCACCATGCGTTTCATGCGCCACCTGAATCTGGGGCAAAACCAGATCGGCTTGCTGCCCGGCGATCAGATACGCCTGAAAAACCTGCGGCACCTGCGCAGCCTTAACCTGCACCACAACCCTTTGCAGGCCGTACCGGACTTGTCAAAAATGCCGCACTTGGAGCGGGTGTTCCTGGACCGCACGCCGATCACAATCTGGCCACGTGGGTTGTTTGCCCATCCGCGCAGCGCCGAGTTTGTGCTGGACCTGAGCCACACGCAGATCGACCACCTGCCGGAGTTTGCGCCCGGCAGCGACGAGGCCCTGACCATCGCCCGAACACGTCTGGACCGCAATAACCTGCGCAACGATCAACGCCAGCTGTATGAGCAATACCGAATGGCTGCCGGGCTGGACCCCAACCGCGCGTATGAACCCAAAGGTGAGGCCGCCCCCTGGCTGGAGCTGATCGAGGAACCCCAGCGCCAGGCCCATCAGCAGCTTTGGGATGAGGTCGAGCACGAACATGGCTCCCAGGGCTTGTTCGAGATTATCAAGGCGCTGGAGCCCCCGGAGTTCATTCAAACCGCCGAGGACGATCAAGCCTATGCGGCCAACCAGTTGCAACTGAGCCAGCACGTGTGGCGCCTGCTGCGGGCCGTGCACGCCGACAGCGAGTTACGTGACAAGCTGTTTAAGATGTCGAGCTTCCCTGGGTTGTGTGCCGATGGCAGCGCACAAATTTTCAACGACATGGGCATCGAAGTGCTGGCCAACGAAGCCGAGCGCTACGCGCTGTCGGCCAGCGAACGTGAAGGCAAACTGGTGACCCTGGCAAAGGGCAGCGCACGCTTGCGGCACTTGAATAAGGTAGCCGCGCAAGACATCGCGCACCGCCTGTTGCCGGTGAAGGATGGCGGCCTCGGCTTGCGCCTGCGCGCGCAGTTAGAGGATGGCTTGCCGGGCGAAGTCGACGACGTGGAAATCTACCTGAGTTACCAGACCACCCTGGCTTCGCGCCTGGATTTGCCGTGGCTGGCCGACCACATGCTGTACCGCATCACTGGCGACGTGCATCCGGCCCAGATCGAGCAGGCGTTCACCACGGTGCTCGAACTGGGTGAGGGCGACGGCCTGGTGAACCAGATGCTGCTGGAACCCTATTGGGAGCAATACCTGCACGACCGCCACCCGCAGGCGATGGAGGCTAATGCCCGACACTTCGACGAGCAGTGCGCACGCCTGGATGAACTGCAGGAAGCCCAGGCCAATGGCTTGCCCGACGAGCAGAAGGAAGCATTGAGGCTCACGCTGAAGGGCCTCGCCGATGCCCTGGATGTGCCGCCCGAGCGGGTATTTACCGGGCGGCCGATGGCAGACGAAACCTACAACCTGTTGCTCAATGAACTGGGCTACCGCGAGAAGCAATGGATGCGTGAGTTGACCCGCGAGGCTCTGGAACGACATGGCAAAGAGCGCAACCGCGTCCCGATCGAAGGCTGACATCCACACCCTGAAACGGGTGTGTCATGGCACACCCATCACCAGCACGCCGCTGCCATTTATCGGCCCCTCGACAGGCAGGGACCCCACTCGCTTGACCAACGTGAATGTCACTTCGTCACTCCCTGAACTGTTGGTAATGCGGGTCAGGAACGAGCCGTTGACTCGAACGGCAGCGCCGGCGCGGACAAGGGCCGTACCCACGTTCGGATTGCTCATCGTCAGCAAGTTGGCGTTGAACGAGGAAGGAGCACCTTTGTAAGTGATCGTGATTGGCGTCGTAATTCCCGGGTCCGGGCACCTGTAGGTGAGAGTGCGGTCTGTCCGAACGGTTGTGGTCAGCGGATCGGTACCTATCGCTCTCTGGTGCACGTTGCCGAAGTTGATCTCGATCGGGTTGTTATTGTTGATCGTGCACGATGACGGAGAGATGGTGAAGTTATTGTTGGCGGTGTAAGTGAGCATGAGGCTCGTGGAGCCGCCATTATAGTTGTTGGTTTGGTCGAGACGTAGTACGCCGAGGGTGTCACCTGTTCGAATATCGATAGGGTTCGTCGGGTTGTTGCGTATCAATATATAAGGAATGGCATCGATCGGTATGGCGGCCGTGTTGTTAGGCATGGTCGCAATTCGAATACCATTCGGAACAGGCGTATCTCGGTACGTTCCGTTTATGCGCAGGCCGGTGGTTTGGCTAACGAACTTCGGGCCCGGCGTCCAGGCCGTGCCGATCCTTGCTCCGGTTGCCCAATAATCCTGCCGTCCATCCGGGGTATTGCCGTCGGGTTCAAATCGGCATTCGATCCTCACCCCTGACAAAAGGATACGAGGCTGATTCACCTCGAGTCGGACATTCACCGGGACTTGCAGGTTTAAAGTCCCGCCAACGTTCACCCTTTGCCACGCGCCGCCATTTACACGGCAATCCGCCGCCTTGGCGGTTGTAGTCACGCCAACCAGGAGGAGAAGCACTATGGCTCCATATGCTCGTTTCATGTTGTTCTCTTTCTTCCTATGAATAACGGTTTGGCGCTATGGATAATCCAGCGTAAAAGTCGAGGTCACCCTGTAAGTACCGTGCCCGATGGTCTTGTCCCGCAGGGCATCCGGCTCTCCCCGCACGTAGGCCTTGAGCTCGATGACATTGTTGCCAGGGGTCAGGCTCTGTTCGTCACCGACCTTATTCACGGGTACAGGCTTATCGCTCAGCGTCTCCAGGCCGAGCCCGATACCTGAGGCACCACTTCCGCCATCCAGCGCGAACAAACCGGGCAGCGCACGGTTCTCTGCGCCGCCGAACAGGACGGTGACTGACTCGCTGATGGTGGTATTGCAGTCATCCAGGTGCAGCGTGAAGCGTTTGCCCACCGAGCGTGTGTTGATGTAGAGGTGCTTGCTGGTCAGGTCCCACAGTTCCAGGGTGATGGCTTCATCGCCCGGGCGGATGGTGCAGGCCTGTTCAACCAGGTTGCCCTTGAACCTCAGGTTGTCCGCCGCGTGCGCCGCGGCAGCCAGGCCGAAGGTCAGCAACAGGGCCAGCCCGTTATCAATAACTGCATGTCGCATAGACTCGACTCCTACTGGTATTCAGCCAACAGCGTGGCCACCGCCGTGAACCTGGTGGGGGCCAGGATTGAACCCGGCCGTTTGACGGGTACCACTTCCAACGTCGGCGGCGATGCCAGGCTTATGTCCAGTGGCGTGTTGAGTCGAAACGGCAGGTTGTTTTGATACAGCCGAATACCCAGATCAGGCGCAGTGGTCTGCACCGCCGAATTATCAAATGTCGTTTCTGTGCCCTTGATGCTCAACTTCAGCAGCCACGGCAACGTGGAAGCGCCACAGCGGATCGTGTAGCCGACGCCCTTGCGGTATTTCACGCCATCGACGCGCTTGGTGCCGACATCCCCGAAATCGACTTCAATCGTGCTGCCCGAATCAATCGTGCAGGGCGGCGGCTCGTTCAGCGTTCCGTTGAACGTCAGGTTGGCCGACGCACCGCTGCAAAGGCCAATGGAACACAAGGCGAGCAACGCTCGCTGCGGCCAACGTGTCATTGATCGTTCCTCTCTATTTGGGCTCGTCATTGGTACTCGATCACCAGGGTGGCGGCAGTCGCAAAGGCCCCTCCGGTCAGCGTGCTGCCCGCGCGTTTCACCGGCACCGCCTGCACGGCCGGAAAGGTTGGATGGGTAAACCTCAGGGGCGTATTCAGGGGCCAGTCAGCCCCATTGGCGAACAGCTTTATCCCGAGATCCGTCTTGGGCGTGGAGAGCACTTTGCTATCGAACGCCGCCCCCGCACCCTTGAGTTCCAGGGTCATCGCGTTGCTGAAAACAGGCGGGTCACACCTGACGGTATAAGGCACCTCCCGACGATAATTGACGCCATCAATTCGTGACGTGAGCAGGTCGTTGCCAAACGGCACATTCAGCGTGCTCCCACTGTTAATCACGCACGGCGGCGGCGCGATGATGACCGCGCGGATGGTCAGGTTGGTATCGGCCTGCACATCCAGGCTGACAGCCCATAGCAGGCCCGCACCGATAAAAATGGCCCACGGGCCGGTTAACCTGCTCATTGCTCTGCCCTTACTCATAGTTGAGCCTGAAATCCACCACGGCCCGAAATGCCCCGCTGGTCAAGGGTGCGGAGGTGCGCGTGGGCTGGACATTCCAGGTTTGAGTGCTGGCGCCCAAGGGCAAGAACAAAGGTTCGCCCCGTGAGCCCAGCTGTACATCCCGCCCCACGGCATCGGTCAAGCGCAGGCCCATCCCGGTGATGCCTTGCACCTTGACCAGCCGTGGATCATCGGCATCGGCGGGCGCAACAAACGTGACTGACAGCACAGGTTGATGTGCGCTCCATGTGAGATTTCCCGTGCGCGCATTCGCGATACTGCCGGCGGTGCGCTGGCAATCCTTGAATTGCAGTTGAAATGGCTTGGATGTCGCCTGGTCGCCGGGCCGTTGCAACTGGCCGGCCGATACGGCGCCCAAATCAATCGTTTGATGCAGGGAGTTCATTTCCAGGCTGCAAGGCATTTCGTGCATGGACCCGCGAATATTGAGCATCCCGACCATGCCCTCCAGATCCTCGTCATCCGCGGCGTGCGCCTGCCCCATCAAGGCCGGTAACAGGCAGCCCAAGACCTTCACTTTGTGCAACTTCATGATGTTCTCCGGCAGAAGGCACTACTGATTGGGCGCTGATGCTTGCGCATTCACTTTGCAGGTCTCGCCGCTGCAACTGAACGCCAGCAGCGGGCGTCCGCCGTAGTCATTCACGTAGGCCAGGTAAGGTGTCGTGCCCAGCTCCCTGGCCGTCGGGCCAAGGGTCTGCACGCCTTTGGGCGGGACCATCAGGGGCTCGAAGCCCGGTATGGTCTTGCCGTCCTTGCTGCTACGCGCGTCCACCAGGGTCACGTAGTAAGGCGTCGGGTTATTCACCCGATAACGGTCGCCTTCGCGGGTAAGGGTCAGCTTTTCCTGCCACGGGTTGGACAAGTCTTGCTGGGTGGGCGTAATCGCTTGCGGCCGGTAGAACAGTTTGATCCGGGTTTGCAGCGCAATTTGCAGGGTGTTGGCCTTGTCGCTGCGCGGCGGAATTTCCCGCAAGTTGAAGTAGTAGACCGTCTCCCGATCCTGCGGCAGCAACTTGGCCGCGGGTAATGCCTGTACTTTTACCTGGCTTTGTTTTCCTGGCTCCAGCCGTTGAACAGGCGGCAGTACGATCAAGGGCGTGGTGATTTTTTTGCCGGCTTCATCCTCGATCCAACCCTGGGCCAAATACGGCAGCTGGGTATTGTTGTTGGTAATGTTCACGCTGGTGGCGTCTTTGCCGCCATCAAAAATCACTCGGGTCCGGTCCAGGCCAACAGCGGCGTTGGCATTCAGGCTCAAACCCAGTACCAGCAGTGCAAAAGCCTGTTGAGTGAGGCGTATGTTCAGCTTCATGAGGACGTGTTCTCCCTATCGGTTTGCTTGCCGGTCAGCGCTGCTGGCTCGGGCACGGATTGATCAGTGGCTACCAACTGGCAGCGCAGTTGCAGGGCATCGCTCAACCCGTCAATTGGCAAAATGACGGGTAGCGTGAGGGTGCAACGCTCGGAACCACCCCAACTGACGGTCATCTGCTCGCCAGCCTGGATACCGCTGAGGTAGACGTCCCCGCCATCGTTCACGACCCCGGTGTCCTGCAGCTTCAGGTTTTTTACCGTCGCGCCGAAGGGCGGTGAGCTGCCATCCGGCAGGCGAAGCACAGCCATGGCTTTCTTGCCGGAAATCACTTCCAGGGTTCGATAACCGATAGCCCCTTCGGTGAGAGTCAGTTGCGTGACGGATTGGGTGGCTTCGACATCGCTCGGCAAGCTCTCCAGGTCAACACTGGCCGCCGTCCGCTGGTAGCTGCTGATGTCGGAGATCACCGCCTTGCCGAAGGCGTTGCTGCGGGTAGGAGTGCCGTAACCGCGCACAGGCACATCGGGCACACCGCCGGTGTCGATCATCAGACGGGTGCCGCCCGTACTATTGGTGCGATGCAGGGCCCCACCGTACGGCGTAAGCGTGCCACCGCCGCGAACGGACGCCCCCAGGGTTCGGTTATTACCTTGCTGCTGACTGGCGCTGAGATCGATGTCTGCCAGATCACCGATGTGGCTCAGATAACCACTGGCGGAGTTGTCGCTGGCACTCAGTTGGTAGCTGTTACGCGCATCGATGCGATCAGCGTAGCGCGTTGCAAAACTGTTCTCGCCGGCGGCTCGATTCGCATCCATCGACAATGTGCCGGTCGGCCCCAACGGCAGGCTGACCGTCAGCGACATACCGTTATCCTTATATTGGTAATCTTGGGTGCGATATAAATTCACCGACAGGTTCATGTTTCTAACGGTGCCGATATTGAAGTAACGCGATGCAGACACGTTCCAGCGCTGAGTGTCCGGTCGATTCCAGTAGGTTTGTTTGTTGTAACTGGCATAGACAGTGGCGCCCAGATCACGAAACTGTTTATTAACCGTTACCGTAAAAAGTGCCTTGTTGCCGCCAATCGGTTGCCAGTGTTCAATGAACTCACCGTTCTGGTCGTACACGCCGCGTCCGCCGAGTTCACCATTCAAACCGTAATGCAGGGCATCCAGGTATTGGCTCATGCTCAAGAAGTTCTTTTCGGAAAAACGATAACCGGCGAACGTCACCTGGCTGTCGTACTCTTCAAAGTTCTTGGAGTATTGAAGGCGGTAGGATTTGCCCGTGAGTGTCTCGTTCCACAGGTGTGCGCGGGACTCTGTCACATCCAGAGAAAGCGCCCCGAACGCCAGCAGATCACGCCCCACCCCGACCGACCATGCACGGTAGTTGTTATCCAAAATACCGCCGCCCAACAGCGACCAACCGTTGCTGATACCCCGGGAGAACTCGCCGGTGCCGAAAAACGCGCCGTCTTCGTGATACTGAAGATTCGACGGCTGCCCAGCCGACAGCTTGTAGCGAACCTGCCCGGGGCGCGTCAGGTAGGGAACGCCTGCCGTATCAAGCTGGAATTTTTGTACCGAACCGTCCTGCTCTTCCACCCGCACATCCAGCGTGCCGGACACTGCGTCATTAAGATCCTGGATGCGAAACGGTCCTGCTGCGACCAGCGTTTCATACAGCACACGCCCTTGCTGGCTGATGACGACCTTTGCATTGGTTTTGGCAACCCCGACCACTTCCGGTGCGTAACCCCGCAAGTTGGGTGGCAGCTGGCTTTCATCCGACTTCAGCGCGGCACCGGTAAAGCGAAAGCTGTCAAACAGGTCCGAATAGAGGTAGTCCTCGCCCACCACCAAGCGCGCTTTAAGCGCAGGAAGCGCACGGTAAGCGTAGTAACGACTCCACTCCAGTTTTTGCCGGTTTGCCGCCGACTCGCGGTCTTTCTCGACACGGCCCTGCCAATCAGCCCGCAGCCGCCAGGCCCCGGCATTCGCTCCGACGGTTCCGTTACCACTGACGTCATTGCGCATACCGTCATGCCGTCGGTAGCTCGATTGCGCTGTCATGTTGTAATCAATCAGCAGCCCCGGCACCCCCTCGTCCCAACGCGAAGGCGGGTCCCAGTTGATGGCGCTGTACTCCAGATAAGCCTGGGGAAGACTGATGTTCACCGTGGCAGAGGCCAGGTCCGCACTGACCTCCATGCCAGGCAAGCCTTCGATATCCAGGCACTGCCCGTCTTTCCACCACCTGAGTTTGGCTGTTTCGGACGCTTTCAGGCCCAACTGTTCCACCAACTCCCGCGATAAACAGGCCTGACTTCCCTTGGGGTCATTATCCGGAGGGTAGAACGCCACTGATTGCTCAGAGATGGGCTGTGTATTTATCTGCACGAGCATCGAGTAGTTGCCGGGCAGAATAAAGCCACTGCGTGCAAACTGGGACAAGTCAATATTAGTGCGATCATTTAGATCAAGAACGTCGGTATTAAACTCAATATCCCCGGCACCCAGTGCAGTTCCCGCCAGTGATATCAACCCGCCAAAGAGGCTGGGGCGCAGCGTATTCATGACTTTCGACGTATTCAACATACACGCAACTCAATCTTCAAAAGTATTCCAACTTGAACCGCACTGCGGCACGGTGAGCTCCAGCCAAGAGCGGCACGCCGTTACCGACCAGGCGAAGCGTATAGTTAAGGATCATGTCACCCTCAACTACCGGGTACAGCGCTACTGGCGCACCCGGTGAACACGCCCGGCCATCAATATCCTGAATATCGAAGGCAACTCCCTGAGAACCACCAAAGGCTGCAAAGGAGCGTCCTGCTCTATCGGGAGAGCCGTCAAACGTCACTCGCAGGTGCTGCCAATCAGGCAGGCTTTCACCCGGGCGTGACGGGTCGGGGCGACTCAGCGAGCAATTGACCAGCCGCAACTGGAAGGGCCGTATTTGTCCCGCCCCGTCCCGCAAGAGCCGGCCTATGGGTTCGGGGTCCATCTCAATGGTTTGATCGGCACTGGCTGCTTCCAGCCCGCAGGCTGAGTCAACAACTTCTCCTCCCAGCGTGACGACTCCATCGCCTTGCGCTGAGGACTGCGCGAAAACCCAAGGGCTGATGAACATCGTCAATGAAGAGGTAATAGCGAGACTTATGAATGTTTTCACCTGGACCTCCCGCCAGCTTCCCCCCGCCACCTTGAGAGTGGCGGGGGAAAAACTTACTGATAAGCCAAAGTGAAATTGGTGACTGCGCTGAAATCACCAGGAACGATGTCGCCTGTCGCCTGGCCTTGAACAAAGGCGCCGAACTCCAGCGTGTTATTACCGGAGGCAATAGCCTGCGGGGTGGTTGGAGTACCCAACACAATAGGTCGACCGCCATGGGTCATCATGATGCCCACGCCGCCCGCGCCGCCCACTGTGCCGATCCCACCCGGAACAACGGTCGACGGCGCGCCGGTGAAGGTAGTGGTCACCGTGTTATCGGTGAGGCCGGACAGATCGCAGCCTTCAAGTTCAATCAGCACACGTCGGGCTTCAGACTTGCCACCCGATTGCAGTTGATGCTTGGCGATCGCGCCAAGGCGAACGGTCTGATCTACGGAGTCAGGCTTGATAGAGCAAGCACCCGAATGTACCGACCCCAAAAACGTGACCGTTCCGTCCGCTGCTTGGGCAACAGACATCGAACCTGCCAACAGGCCGACAGTTAACAGTGCAGTTTTCATTTTAGATTTCATTTGCAGACGCTCACGTATAGTCAATATCACAACGGAGTCCTGTCGCAGCTGTGCGCAGGACTTATTAAGTGCCCGAACGATTCCCTGATCACGTTGGAATGTTTGATTTTTTCCAACTACTTGCATTGCAATTCAGGAACTCGTTCAACGCCGGGCAATTATCCGTTGCGAATTTGAATAAGAAAGCCATCCGATTCGCTGAATTGAGTAGCCTGGTTACACCAAGACACATAGGAAGATTATGGCACTTTGCCAAAACTTTAAATGTGTCCGTAAGAATCGGACTACATGCTGAGAATGGAAATAGTTTAAGAAGGGATAAGTCCGTAAGAATAGGATTACGAACTCTAAAAAACAATAGTAACTACTGGGCCAAACCCACTAACTAATTTAAAAATGAGTCCACTGGATTGGCTTGCGCACGCAGGCGAACAAAACACTCGCGGCTTGGAGGCCGCTGCGCAGCGTCGACCGCTCGTCTGCCGGGCTTGCCCTCAACATAAGATATATCTTACGTTGTATCTAAACCAGACGAGAGCATCCCAATGAGAGACCATCATCCCCACCGAGACCACGGTGACGACCGCGACGGCTTCGAAAAACGCCCTGGCCGCGACCGCGGTGGCCGAGGCCCACGGGTCTTCGCCCCCGGCGACCTGAAACTGCTGCTGCCGGCGCTGATCGCCGAACAGCCGTGCCACGGCTATGACCTGATCCGCCGGATCGAAGCCCTGTTCGACGGCGCCTACACCCCAAGCCCCGGCGTGATCTACCCCACGCTGACCTTTCTCGAAGAAAGCGAATTGATTGCCGGCGATGCCGAAGACGGAAAAAAACGCTACACAATCACCGACGCCGGTCGTCTCTTCTTAAGCGAACAAGCAGTTGCCCTCGAAGGCATTCGCCTGCGCATGGATGTGAGCAAACGTTCGCTGCGCGGCCAGGACCGTCCGCCAGAAATCCACGAGGCGGTACATAACCTGCGCCATGCCTTGCATTCGCACCACGGGCGCTGGAGCCCGGAAGAAATCGTTCGTGTTGCGGCGCTGCTCAACAGCACCGCCCAAGCCATTGCCGACGGGAAAGCTCAATGAATACCCAAGCCATTCACCGCGTGACCCACGAAATCAAACGCCGCCGCCTCGAAGTTCTGCGCGTGGTCGACATCACCCCGCGCATGCGCCGCATCACCCTGGGCGGGCCGGAACTGGCGGGCTTTATCAGCCTGGGCAGTGACGACCACATCAAGCTGCTGTTCCCGCAGAACGCCGCCGAACAAGCGGCACTGGACAGCCCCGACTTCAACCTGCGCGGCGATGGCCCGCAACCCGCCATGCGCGACTACACCCCACGCCGGTACGACCTGGCCATTGGCGAGCTGGACATCGACTTCGTGCTGCACGGCGATGGCCCTGCCTCCACCTGGGCCGAGCAGGCCAAGGTCGGCCAGCACCTGCACATCGGCGGGCCGCGTGGCTCGATGATCGTGCCGGATATCTTCGACAGCTACCTGTTGATCGGCGATGAAACCGCGATCCCGGCCATCGCCCGGCGCCTGGATGAATTGCCGGCGGGGCGCAAGGTATTGGCGGTGATCGAGATCGACAATGCGGCAGAGCGGCAACCGCTATACAGCGCTGCCGAGGTAGAAGTGATCTGGGTGGTGCGCGGCCAGGATGACCTGCTCGAGACGGTGCAGAACCTGACGCTGCCGGGCGGTTCGCTGTACAGCTTCG
The DNA here is from genome assembly GCF_001952855.1 of Pseudomonas sp. ATCC PTA-122608. Lineage (GTDB taxonomy): Bacteria > Pseudomonadota > Gammaproteobacteria > Pseudomonadales > Pseudomonadaceae > Aquipseudomonas. Next base: position 39,811 of record NZ_LPNO01000017.1, read on the forward strand.
TCGCTACCGAGAGCAAACTGTCGCGCCAGGTGCGGCGGGTGCTGCTGGACACGCACAACGTCAATGAGGCGTTCCTCAAGGCCGTCGGTTACTGGCAACAGTGATCCGTGCAGGAGCGAGCTTGCTTGCGAAGAACCTGAGAGCGCCGCGTTAAACCAGACACGCTGCGTTATCGTTAACGTCCTTCGCGAGCAAGCTTGCTCCTACTGATTTTATCCAGCCCCACCACCACCAAAGCAACCAGCACAAACCCCGCCAGAATCCCCCCGGCATTGATGAACACCTGTGGATAACCCAGGGTGTCCACGTCGATGAACGGGTACTGATACAACCCCCACACATACCCGCGCAACAACACATAAGCGAAGTACACCAACGGGTAAATCACCCACAGCCCGATGTGCTTGAGCCGCAGGCTGCCCTTGGGTACGCACCACCACCAATACGCGACAAACACCAACGGCATCACGTCGTGCAGCAGTTCGTCCGCCACAAACTGCACCCCCGCAGGTTGCCACATGTGCCGCAGCAACAGGCTATAGGCGAGGCTGACCACGACAATGCTCACGGCGATCCCGCTGCTGACCACGGGCCTGAGGAAAAATCGACTCGCGCAAGATGGCCGTTGCACCCACGCATGGGTCAACACCACCGCCACCAGGGTGTTGGTGAGCACGGTGAAGAAGCTGAAGAAATTCACCAGGCCCGGCAACAGGCTCGCGCCATCGACCCAGCGGTAGTAGAAAATGATGTACTGCTGCAGCGCCAGGCCAGCCCAGCCGCCGAGGGCTGCCAGGCCGATAAGGTGACGTTTCACCTCAGTCCTCGACCGGTCGCTTGGTGCGCATCAACTTCACGTACAAGCCCTCGACCTTCTCCCGCGCCCACGGCGTCTTGCGCAGGAACGACAGGCTCGACTTGATGCTCGGGTCACTGGAAAAACAGCGGATATTGATGCGCTCGGCCAGGCCTTCCCATTGGTAATGCGCCACCAGCGCGGTGAGGACCTGTTCCAGGGTGACGCCGTGCAGTGGGTCTTTGTTTGTCGCGGTCATGCCGGGCCTTTTGCGAAAAGAAGAAAACGAAGCCGCGCACCTTAGCGGACGGGCCGTGCGGGTGGAAGCGCTGCCTTCACTATAGGCCACTGTTCGATCGTTCCCACGCTCTGCGTGGGAATGCCGAATTGGACGCTCTGCGTCCCGCGGTCGACGCAAATTTTAGCCCTGCGCAACGGTGACGCAGAGCGTCACGGGATGCATTTCCACGCGGAGCGTGGGAACGATCAGCGTGGGAGTGATCGAGCGGGGTTTGGGAAAGTTCCCCTTGGCAGAGAAAAAAGTGATGTTATATTGTAACGATAACTATCAAAGGGTATCGAATCCCTTACCGTTTTCAGCCTTCTCTTTTTTTGCCGTTTGCCAAGGAACGACCGATGTCCCTCTCTTCTCTCTGGCGCCTCTCCCCGCTGGCCGCCGCCCTGTTGATCACCTCCCAGGCCAACGCCCTGGAGCTGCAACCCCAAGTCATCACCGGCAACCCGTTGGGCAGCGAAACCCTCGCCTCGCCCACCACCGTGCTCGAAGGCGATGACCTGACCCTGCAACAAAAAGGCAGCCTGGGTGAAACCCTGAACAAGCAGCCCGGCGTGTCGTCGTCGTACTTCGGCCCGGGGGCCAGCCGGCCGATCATTCGTGGCCAGGATGGTGACCGTATTCGCGTTCTGCGCAACGGAGTCGGCGCGCTGGATGCCTCGTCGCTGTCCTATGACCACGCGGTGCCGCTGGACCCGGTCAACATCGACCGCGTCGAAATCGTGCGCGGCCCGGCCGCCCTGCTTTACGGCGGCAGCGCCATCGGCGGCGTGGTGAACACCTTCGACAACCGCATCCCCACCGAAGCCATCGAAGGCATTCACGGGGCCGGTGAATTGCGCTACGGCGGCGCCGACACCACCCGCAGCAGCGCCGGCAAACTGGAATCCGGCAACGGCACTTTCGCCTTGCACCTGGACGCCAGCGCGCGGGAATTCAACGACCTGAAAATCCCCGGCTTTGCCCGCAGCCGTCATGCACCGCAAAGCGAAGACGGTGAAGGCAAGAACGGTCGCCTCGGCAACAGCGACGGGCGCCAGGACGGTGGTGCAGTCGGCGGTTCCTACACGTGGGACGACGGCTACGCCGGGCTGTCCTACAGCAACTACGACAGCAACTACGGCTCCCCGGCCGAGCAGGACGTGCGCATCCGCATGAAGCAGGATCACTACGCCTTTGCGTCCGAGATCCGCAACCTGCAAGGCCCGTTCACCTCGGTCAAACTCGACGCCGGTTATACCGACTACAAGCACATGGAGATCGAAGGCGGCGAAACCGGCACCACCTTCAAGAACAAGGGCTATGAAGCGCGTGTTGAAGCGCGACACCTGCCGATCGGGCCATTCAACGGCGTGGTGGGCGCACAGGTCAGCCGCAACGAATTCTCGGCGCTGGGTGAAGAAGCCTTCGTTCCGCAAACCGACACCAATGCCGGCGCGCTGTTTATCCTCGAAGAAATGCAGGCCACCGAACGCCTCAAGCTGAGCCTCGGCGGGCGTCTGGAACACACCAACGTCGACCCGGACGGCAAAGGCAACGCGCGCTTTGCCAATGCCAACAAGTCTGCCGACTTCACCGCCGGCAGCCTGTCGTCCGGCGCGGTGTACACCCTCACCCCGATCTGGTCGCTGGCCGCCACCTTGGGCTACACCGAACGCGCACCGACGTTCTACGAGCTGTATGCCAACGGCGCCCACGTTGCCACCGGCACCTATGAACTGGGCGACGCCAACCTGTCGAAAGAAAAAGCGGTGTCCAGCGACCTGGCGCTGCGCTTTGACAACGGCACTCACAAGGGCAGCTTCGGCGTGTTCTACAGCCACTTCTCCAACTACATCGGCCTGCTGGGCAGCGGTCGCACCTTGAATGACGAAGGCGAGGAAGATGCCGGCGGCATTCCTGAGTACAAATACTCAGGCGTACGCGCGCGTTTCGCGGGCTTTGAAGCCCAGGATCACATCAAGCTGGGGGAAGGTGCCTACGGCAAGTTCGCGTTGGAACTGTCCGGCGACTACACCCGCGCGACCAACCTGGACACGGGTGAAGCCTTGCCACGGATTGCGCCGTTGCGTTTGAACAGCGGTTTGTTGTGGGAACTGGACCGCTGGCAGGCGCGGATCGATGTCGAGCACGCGGCGGGCCAGGGGCGTGTGCCGGATAACGAAAGCGGGACCGACGGCTACACCACCTTGGGCGCCAGTGCCGGCTACCGCTTCAATGTAGGTGGCAGCCAGTGGCTGGCGTTTGTTAACGGTGAGAACCTGACAAACCAGACCGTGCGCTATGCCAGCTCGATTCTGCGGGACATCGCCCCGGCGCCGGGGCGAAGTGTGCAGGTCGGTCTGCGTACCACCTTTTAAAAGCTGATTGAAACCTCTGTGGCGAGGGAGCTTGCTCCCGCTGGAGTGCGTAGCGCTCCCACTATTTTKGGGCCGCTGCGCAGCCCAGCGGGAGCAAGCTCCCTCGCCACAATAAGCACCTTTGCTACAGTCCCGGTGTTAACGCTTAACTAGTACCGCGCATCCACGGGTTTACCCCCCTTCGGCCAATCCTTCACCTTGTCCGGGAAATCCGGACGAGGTTGTTGGGAGAAGTACGCCGCCACATCCACCGCCTCCTGATCCGACAAACCACCCTGGCCCAACGGGAATTTCTCGTGGAAGCCAATCGGCATGTTGCGTTTCACGAACGCCGCCGCCGTGTACAGCCGCGCCATCCCCGCCCCGATATTGAACGATTGCTCGCCCCACAATGGCGGGTACACCAACTCGCCATCCGCTCGCGCCAACCCTTGGCCATTGTCGCCATGGCACACCGCGCACTGCTTGGCATAGACCTGCTTGCCATTCTCCATGTCCGGCTTGATCGCAGGATCGACCTTGCCCACGCCACGCCCGGCGACTTTATCTTCGGGCTGGGTGTTGTTTTTCATCCAGTCGAAGTACGCCACCATCGCCTGCATATCCGCCGATTCCGGCGGCAGTGGCTTGCCATTCATCGAGCGACGGAAGCAGCCGTTGATCCGCTCCTCCAGGCTCACCACCTTGCCGGCCCGCGGCGCATAGCTCGGGAAGAACGCCGAGACACCCACAAACGGCGAACCGTCCGCCACGGTGCCTGCGTTGAGATGGCAACTGGTGCAGTTCAACGCATTGCCCACGTTGTTCGGCAGCAGCGCCTTGGTCTGCAGGTGCAGGCGCATGCCATGCACCACTTGATCGGCATTCGGCGCCGCCAGCAGCTCAGCCAGGCGCGGGGTTTCGAACGCTGACGAATCGGTGGTGACCGGGTTGAGCTGACCGCGCATTTTCTTCACTTGGGCAGCGCTGATGGGCGTACCTTCGTTGCCCCAGCTGCTGCGCACAAAGCTGAGGATTTCAGCGATTTCCTGATCCGCCAACCGGGCAAACCCGGGCATGGTGTAGACCCGTGGATGAGTCGCCGTTTCAGCGGTCTCCCACCCCGTGAGGGTGATGTGCAGCAGTGAAGTCGGGTTGCTGGATGCCACGCCCGGGTTGCCGGCCAACTGCGGAAACAGCCCTTTCACCCCGCCGCCGTCGCTGCGGTGGCAGTCACTGCAAAACTGCATGTAGCCCAGGCCACCCCGGCTGGTGAACAGGTCCTTGGGCGGTGCAACAGGTTCGTGGGCTACGGCCGGCATCGGCAGGTCATCCTTGCCCGGCGGCAGGGATTTCAAATAGGTCGCGATGGCCGTCAAGTCAGCGTCAGTGAAATGCTGGGTACTGTGATGAATCACATCGGCCATGTTGCCCGAGACCGTGGCAAAGCGGTTCTGCCCGGTCTTGAGCAATTGCACGGTGTCGTCCACCGTCCACAGGTTGCGCAAGCTCAAGGCGCGCCAGTGCTCGACAGTCTCCCCAGCCAGGTAATGCCGACCGCTGCGGCCCGCATCGCTCATGGCTTTTTCCTGGAAGGCAATGCCGCGCGGGGTGTGACAGGAACCGCAGTGGCCCAGGCCCTGGACCAGGTAGGCGCCGCGGTTAAGCACTTCATCCTTTGCCGGGTCAGGCGCAAACGGCTGCTTGTCGAGGAACGCAAAGTTCCACAACGCCAGGCCCCAACGCTGGTTGAACGGGAAGCCCATCTCCGCTTCCAGATTGGGTTTTTTCACCGCTTCCACGCCCTGTATCAGGTAAGCGAACAAGGCGCGCATGTCGACCTCGCTCATCTTCGCGTAGGACGGGTACGGCATCGCCGGGTACAGGTTCTGCCCCGCGGGCGTCACACCTTCTCGCATCACCCGGTCGAACTGCTCAAAGGTGTACTGGCCGATGCCGGTGTCGCGGTCCGGCGTGATGTTGCTCGAATAGATCGTGCCCATTGGCGTGCTCAACTCAAGCCCGCCGGCCATTTGCGCGCCTTGCTTGGCGGTGTGGCAGGCGATGCAGTCACCCAGTTGGGCAACGTATTTGCCCTGTTCGATCAGCGTGGGGTCGGCTTCGTTGGCGTGCAGGGGAAGGGACAGACACAGCACCACCCCCACAAGGCCCAGACGTGACAGGGGAAAAATCATCGCACTATTCCTTTAATAACCCGGCCTGGGGCGGTCCCCTCGGCGCAGGTCTGCAATCGTTTTTATTGGGTCATCAGGCAGATAACCGGGGCATGGTCAGCCCCAGCTTCGTTGTAGCGGATTTTTTGCGCGTGGCCCTTGATGTAGATCAGACGGCATGTTCTACAGTGGAACTGAAATTGACTAATTGACGCGGGCATCGATGTCGGCGAGGAGAGCAAGGATGCGTTATTCACCCTTTGTGGGGCGCATTGGCGGCGAATCCGTCAGTGCCTGGGATATTCACTACGCCGCCGCCGAAGCTCAACTGCGTGGCGAAGACGTGATTGTGCTCAGTGTCGGCGACCCGGACTTCGCCACACACAGCGCGATCTGTGAAACCGCCGTGGACGCCCTGCGCGCTGGCGACACCCACTACACCCATGTGCTCGGCCGCCCAAAACTGCGGGAGGCCATCGCCGCACGGCAGAGCCTGCTGCAAGGGATTGCGGTGCACGCCGACAATATCGCCCTGGTCGCCGGCGCGCAGAATGGCCTGTTCGCGGCCTGCTTGTGCCTGTTCAGCCACGGCGATGAAGTGCTGGTGCCGGAGCCGATGTACCTGACCTACGAAGCCTGTGTCCATGCGTCGGGGGCACGCATTACCACCGTCGAACAACCAGCCGCCAACGGCTTTCGCCTGACCCGCACCGCGCTCCAAGCCGCGATTACCGACAAGACCCGGGGCATCGCCCTCGCTACACCGTGCAACCCCACCGGCAACGTCTACTGCCGCGAAGAGCTGGAAGCCGTCGCCGAAGTGGCACGCGAGCACAACCTTTGGGTGATTTGCGATGAGGTGTATGGGCAGCTCATTTATGACGATCAACACCTGAGCATCAGCGCTTTGCCGGGCATGGCCGAACGGACGGTGGTGCTCAACAGCCTGTCGAAAAGCCACGCCATGACCGGCTGGCGGGTAGGCTGGGTGGCGGGCCCGCCCACCTTGATCAGCCATCTGGAAAACTTGCTGTTGTGCATGATTTATGGCCTGCCAGGGTTTATCCAGGCGGCGGCGATCAAGGCACTGGAACTGGATGAGGCCGTGGTCAGCGATGCCCGCGCGGTGTATCGGCGCCGGCGTGATCTGGTGGTGAACGAGTTGAGTGCAATCAGCGAGCTGGACTGCCGAATCCCCCAGGCGGGCATGTTCATGCTGGTGGACGTACGCCGCACCGGGCTCACCGGCCGGGAATTCGCCTGGCAACTGTATCGCCAGACCGGCGTATCGGTGCTTGATGCCCAGGCCTTTGGCGCCAGCGCCGAAGGGTTTGTAAGGGTTTCGTTTACCGTCGCCGATGACACCCTCAAGGAAGCTTGCCGGCGCATTGCCGGCTTCGTCGAGGGGCTTGGGGCCAACGCCGTGCCTTTACGTGATCGCCGATAACGGGCATAAAACGCCTTTTGCCCCGTTCGAAGGACTGCCATGTCTCAAGGATTGACCTATCGCCAGGCCCACCTGGACGACCTGCACACCCTGTGCGTGCTGGGCCAGCCGCTGAACCGCCTGCACCACCAGGAGCGGCCCGATATCTACCGTGACGCCACCGATCAGGTGGAGCGCGACCAGTCCCATTGGCGGCCCTGCCTGACCAGCCGGGTTCAGGCGGTATTTCTTGCCGAGCAGCACGGCGTTGGTGTTGGATTTATCACCGCGCAAATCATCGAGACCGCCAGCCCGTTGTTGCAGCCGCTACGTGTTGCCAGGATCGGCTCGATCTGCGTGCTGGAGGCCCAGCGTGGCCAGGGCATTGGCCGTGAACTGATGGCGCTCGCCGAGCGCTGGGCCATCCGCCAGGGCGCCGGTGATCTGCGCCTGACCGTCTGGGCCTTCAACGAACCGGCGCAGCGGCTGTACGAGGAATTGGGCTACGAAAAACGCGCCTTCGAAATGGGCAAGCGCCTCGGTTAAATCAACCGTTGGTAAGATGCCCCTTGATGACCTGTACGTATTTCTGTACGTTTCAGCCATTAAGCGAGGACTCAATTATGGAAACTATCAACTACACCAATGCACGCGCCCATCTCTCGGACACGATGGATCGGGTAAACGAAGATCGTGCCCCTCTGTTGGTGACCCGGCAAAAAGGTGAACCGGTGGTCATGATCTCTCTCTCAGAGTTCAACGCTCTTGAAGAGACGGCCTATCTGCTGCGCTCTCCCAACAACGCGGAACGCTTGATCAAATCGATCAACAGCCTGCGAGCCGGAAAGGCCAAGCCGAGGCAGTTGATTGAAGAATGAAAATACTCTTTACGCCTGAAGGCTGGGACGACTACCTCTGGTTTCAACAAAACGACAAGGCTGGGCTCAAACGCATCAACTTACTGATCAAATCGATCCAGCGTGATCCTTTTGACGGCGTTGGCAAACCAGAACCACTCAAACATAACCTCAGTGGTTTCTGGTCCCGGCGAATCACAGCGGAACATCGTCTGGTGTACGGGATTGAGGATGGTGAAATACAGATCCTCATGTGTCGCTATCACTATTGACGCCATTTACCGTCAGGATCCTGCCTTGACCTGATCCCCCTCCCCGCTGAAAATGCGCGACGCTTTTCCCGTCTCCCCGTTTACTGAAGTAGTGAAATTTCAATGTCTGATTCCCGTACCGAAGAATCCGTAGTCGCCTTGCAGTCCAAAGCTGAATACGAAAACGCCATCAATCTTTCACAGCACGTGCCGGCGGCCAAGACCATCAGTGAAATGGTGCTGGACGCGTTCCACACCTCCAAGGAAAGCGACCAGATCCGCGAGCTGCGCGTGGCCATCCGCCAGGCCCACGATGCCTTCGACGATGACAAGGCCTACGACCTGATGGGCGAGCTCAAGCAGCTCAAGGACGCCGAAGCCGCCGACAACGCCGCCCTGGAAGACCTCAACACCAAGTTCTCCATCAGCCGCATCCTGTCCAGCTTCAAGGACGACCCGGAGTTCCAGGAGCTGGTCTACGGCCTGGCCCTCAAGGTGCTGAACCAGACCCACCAGGCCATCAGCAACCCGAGCGCCGGCAAAGGCAAGGCTTCACGGCCGAAGAAGGAAGCGGAAGTGTTCGCCATCAGCAAGGACGGCATCAGCGTCACCCTGCCGATGCGTTCGCCGCGTTCCAAGCCGAGCGTCGACCGTGAAGCGTTTGAGTTCCTTGGTTTCAGCTTTGTCGGTGAAGGTGATGAGGCTGAACTGGAAGTTGAAACCTTTGTGGATAACTCGGGCGCCGAACAGCCGCTGACGCGTAAAAGCATCATCACTGCGCTGCAGCAGCAGACTGCATTTGATGGCTACAGCATCGCCCAGCAGTAAAATCGGGTGGCCCCCTGTAGGAGCGAGCTTGCTCGCGAAAAACGTCAACGAAAACGCAGCGCGTCTGGTTTGACGCGGCGCTCTCAAGTTTTTCGCGAGCAAGCTCGCTGCTACAAGGAACTGAACACCTCGCGAAACCGCTGCATCTCATCAGCATTCCCCACGGTGACCCGCACCCACTGCGGCCAGTTTTGCCACACCCGCCCGATCTTCACGCCCTGCCCGCCCAACCGTTCGATGACCTGCTCCGCCGGCCGCCCCACATCAATCATGAAGCAGTTGCTGTGAGACGCCGTGCACGTGAATCCCCGTGCGCTCAACCAGGCCACCGTTTCATCCCGCAACCTGGTATTAAGCGCCTTGCGTGCAGGCACCAGTTGCGCATCCGCAAGGCTGGCGCGGCCGGCGAGCAAGCTGGCGGCCGCCGGCACGTTATCCCCACCAAACACCGCCAGTTGCTCCAGCAGCGCCGGATGACCGATCGCCAGCCCCAGGCGCGCGCCAGCCAAGCCGTAGATTTTCGAGAACGTACGCAGCACCAGCAAGTCGTCATGCTCCTTGACCCACGCCACGCAACTGGGGGCATCGCTGAACTCGATGTAAGCCTCGTCCACCAGCAAAATGCTGCCTTTGGGTTTGTTCGCCAGCGCCTGCTCGATGGCCTTGGTGGGTGTGAGGGTACCGGTGGGATTGTTCGGGTTGCAGAGGTAGATCAGGCCAGGCTGACGGTCAACGGCGAGCATCGCGGGGAGGTCATGGGCGTGGTCGGCGGTGAGGTCTACTTCGTGCACCGGGGCCTTACGCGACTCGGCGGCTTGGCGCGGTACTTCGTAGGATGGCGTGGCCATCACCAGGCTGCGGGTTTCGCTGGTAAACGCCAGCACCGCGTAACGCAACGCGGCCATGGAGCCAGCGAACACCGCCACATGCTCGTCCGAAATCCCTTGCTGTTGGGCAAACGCTTCGGCCAGGGCGTACATGTCCGGATAAGGGTAGCGCCCCGAGGCCGCAATACCGCGCTGCATCGCCTGCCGCGCGGCCGGCGAAGGACCGTAGGGGCTTTCGTTGTAGTTGAGCAGCACCTCGGGCGCCGCCACCGCGGGGCTTGCTTCAGCCCAGTCCAGGCGCCCCAGCAACGGCAAGGCCGCGCCCAGTGCGATCAGGGAACGACGACTCACGTTGACCATGATGACTTCTCCTTGTCGGCTCGCAGCTTCAGGTGCGGAATTCGCGCCCGCTCCTACAGTTGGGTATGACGAGGAAAACATCCGGTGATTTACCCGCCCAACAAAAAGCCCCGCACTTCTTACCGAAGGCGGGGCTTTTGCGTTTCTGGCTAGTTGGAATGAAAACGCCGGTTCAACGCAATCCGCTTGGCCTCCACTGCCCGCAGGTGTTGGTGGTGACGCCGCCACAACACCAGCACGATGATCAGCACCAGCAACGCCAGGCCACCGCCCCACAGCAAATACGGCATCGCCGTGATCAACAACGGCGCGTCCCCACCGCGACGCAAGCTGGTCACTTCTTCGGAACTGACGCTCAGCGCCGGGTTGCCGAAGGTTTGCAGGCTGTAGTTGGCGATGGCGGCGATTTGCGCATCGTTCAGGTCGCCGCCCAGGGCCGGCATGTTCACTGCGCCATCGGCACCTTTACGGTCGATGCCCGCAATGATTGCCATCACCAGGTTGTTGGCCTGGTTGCCGTTGAGCGCGGTGTTGAGGCTCAGGGACGGGTAGAACTTGTCAGCCGAGCCCTGCCCATCGCGACCGTGGCAGCTGGAGCAGGCCGAGTTGTAGAGGCGTGCGCCATCCAGGCCAGTGGCATCGGCCAGTGAGGCTTGATCGCCCTGGCCGGTTTCCAAGGCGCTCATGTCCACCGGCTTGACGTCGCGCACCACCCGCTCGGTCTGCCCGGGATCGCGGATCGGCGGCACGCTGCGCAGGTAGGCGGCCATGGCGTGCAGGTCGCTGTCGCTGAGGAAACGGAAGCTGTTTTCCACCGCTTCGGCCATACCGCCTGCCGCTTGGGCCTTGTCGGCGAGGTGACCGTTTTTCAGGAAGTTGACCAGGTCGTCCTCGCTCCAGTCGCCGAGGCCACTGACCTTGTCGGAGGTGATGTTGGGCGCAACCCAGCCCCCCAGTTTGGCGCCGGCCAGGTACTGGCTGTTGTCCTCGGCCATCAGGGCATTACGCGGGGTGTGGCAGGCGCCGCAGTGGGCGAGGTTGTCCACCAGGTACTGGCCGCGGCTGGTCTGTTCGATGGCGCCGGGCTTGGGCACAAAACCCTGGCTGTCGAGGAACACCAGGTTCCAGCCGAACATCAGTTGGCGGATGTTGAACGGGAACGCCAGGTGGGTTTCCGGCACCGGCTGGTCCACGGCTTTGACGCCCTGTTGCAGGTACACGTACAAGGCGTGGATGTCGTCATCACTCATGCCCTGGTACGAGGTGTAAGGCATCGCCGGGTACAGGTGCTGGCCCTTGGCGTTGATGCCTTTGCGCAAGGCGTCCGCCAGTTGCTGCTCGGTGTAGTCGCCGATGCCGTAGGCCTTGGACGGGGTGATGTTGCTGGAGATGATCTTGCCCATGGGCGAGTCGATCACATACCCACCGGCCAGCGGCGCGCCGCCATGCTCGGCGGTGCGGTGACAGGCTTCGCAATCGCCGGCACGGGCGACATAGGCGCCCTTCTCGATCAGCGCATCCGTATCTTCAGCGGCAAACACCGGCAACGCGGTGAGCAGCAAGGCCAGCAGCGGAAATTTAAGCAATCCCATGACCTAGAACTCCCGCGCAATGATGTCGGCCATACGGATACTCAGCGCCACGCCGGCCAGGGTCGGGTTGATGGTGCCGGAAGCCGGGATCACCCCGGTGGTGGCGAGGAACAGGTTGGCGTGGTCGTGGGTGCGGCACTCGTGGTTGACCACCGAGTCCTTGGGGTTGGCGCCCATGATCACGGTGCCCATCAGGTGGTCGCGGTTCTGGTAGCCGGTGTTGTCTTCCACCACCGTGCCACCCATCAGCTGCACAAAGTGCGCATAGTCTTCGGTGACACCGGCCTTGGCCGCCTTCACGTAATCGCCCACCTCGTAGTTGACCACCAGCATCGGAATGCCCAGGGCGTCCTTGCGCGTGCGACTCGGGCGCACGGTGTTGGTCGAAAGCGGCAGGGTTTCGTAGACGGTGGAGACATCAACCCAGCGCGCCGCGTCGTGGCGGATGCGCTCGTCCAGTTCCTTGCCGTACACGCCTTGGGCGATCAGGCGCTTGGCCACGGCAATGTTCGGCACGTTGTTGGAGATCGAGTGTTTGACCGACGCCCGTTCCTTGCGGAACTCACCGTCGCGCCGATTGAATATCCCGCCCTGCTGCACCGCCCCGCGTCCTGGCCACAACGGCTCGTCGGCGATAAATTGCAGCCCTTGGCCAGTGTGGTCCATCAGGTTGCGACCGACCTGGTCGGAGGAGTTGGCGACCTCGGAAATCAGCAGCAGCTTGGGGGTTTCCAGACCGTGGGCGGCAACGATGAAGTACTTGGCGGTGAGCCGCACATCGGCGCCGGTGGAGCTGCGGTAATGGATGGCGACGATCTTGTCGTCCGCGCCTTTTTCCAGCTTGTAGGCGGTGGCGTCGGTGATCAGCTTGGCGCCGGCCTGTTCCGCATGGCGGGCGTGCACGTCGCCGCTGTACATCGCACCGATGGGGCAGACCGGCATGCAGTTGTTGTTGCCGCTGCACGCCGGGCGCCCGTCGTAGGGTTCGGTGGCACGGCCGTTGGGCTCATGGATAAAGTGATAACCGGCCGGGGCCATGCGTTCACGCAGGCGCTGGAACAGGTAGGTATCGCCTTCAGGCGCCATCGGATAGGGGCTTGAGCGCGGCGGGAAAGCGCCGCCGCCCTGCCCGCTCTGGTCCTGGGTGTCGCTGCCGCACACGCCCAGGGCAATTTCCGCACGTACGTAATAGGGTTCCAGTTCGCTGTATTCCAGCGGCCAGTCACGACCTACGCCGTAGAGCGTCTTGAGCTTCATATCGTTGGGCAAGTAACGCCAGCACGCCGCCGCCCAGTGCCAGGTAGTGCCGCCCACCAGTTTCAACATGCCGGGGCGAAACTCGAAAGAACCGGTGTTCTCGATGTATTGCTCATCATAAGAATGATGGGCCCACGGCTCATTCGGATACGGTGAGTTGTAATTGCCCTTGTTCGACGAATTACGGAAGTTCTCGACTATCTTCCAGCGGGGAATATGTTCACCCGCTTCCAGAATAATCACCGACTTGCCGAGTTTGGCCAATTCAAATGCTGCGTTACTGCCTAATGCGCCGGAGCCAACCACAATGACATCGGCGTCAAAATCCTGATTCATATAAGTGCCTTGTCTTAGTCGTTGGCCAGCGTGGCCGGGGGATTAACCCAGTAATTGGTTTTTCCCCGGGAGTACGTCGGGATCACCGTGGCGTCCGCGGTCGGCTGGTAGGCCAGCGCGCCGGTGAAGGTCACCAGCCGCGTGCCGTCGGTGGCGCGCAGGGACACCGGCGTGCCGGTGTAGCCCAGGTACCAGGCCGAAACGATTTTCTGCGTCGTATCCTTGATCGCCGGGTCGCGGTAGAACGGGCTGCCGGACAACTGGCCGACGCTGCGCAGGTGATGCTGGCCAACCTTCCCCCACAAGGCTTTCATCTTCTGGGGGAACTCGGGGTCGTTCTGGGTGCACTGGGCCAGGATGCGCAAGGACAAGGCGGCATCCAGGCTCGGGCGTTCGAGGAGGAACATCGACAATTGGCGGAAGGATTCGATGTCGTCGCTGGCGGCACTGCTGACTTCCTGCGCTAACGCAACACCGGCCCACAGCGGGGCAAACAGGCCGGCACCGGTCAAGGCTGCGCCTGAGTACAGGAGTTTTCTTCGGGTTATCACGGGGTATCTCCTCATGAGTCGAACAACTATCGGCGCAGAGGCCAAGTTCGACTTCACTGCAAAAGGCTGAGTACTTCGTTCACGGAGGTTGAACGGACTTTAAGAGCCCTTTTTATAACTGCCAGGAGAACGCCAAGCTGTCATGCAGCTTGTTAATTATGGATATGAGCAATAACGCGACCGTCTATAACAGCCGCTTAAACACCGTACAGCAATTTATCCCGCAATAATATGAAACATCCCCTTGGCTACTCGCTCAGTTGTGCAGGTAATCCGCGAGAGGATACTTCGCGCACAAGGTTTGGGCCTGCAAACGCAGGGATTCCTGAGCATTGGGATCAAGGGTGAACTTGTGCTCGTTGAGGGGCGTGACGGCATCGAGTACCCGGCACACCAGCTCGACGACCTGACGGCATCCGGGAGCGTCGATGTAGCGTTGCGCCATTGAGCCGGTGCCGATACACAGCCCGCCAGCGACGAATGACGGTCGCGTCTCCCCCGGTGCGCGATGTTTATCCACGATGATGCCGCACTGCTCCAGGGCCGCCTGGGCGATGGAACCGGTGATGCCACCACGCAAGCGGATCAGCACCGAGTGGTTTTCACTGCGTCCGCCTACCACCTCGTAGTCGCAGGCCTGAAACGCATTGGCCAGTTCGTCGGCAGTCGTGCGCACCCGCGCCATCCAGGCGTCGAAATCCGCTGACATGGCGTAGCCGAACGCCGCCGCCTTTGCCGCGATCATGTTGAAGGCCGGTGCGCCCTGCATTCGTGGAAATACGGCTTGGTCGAGGAGACGACTGAAGGTGGCTTTAAGGCCGGGCACCTTGGTTTCAGCGTCGCGACCGGAAAGAATCAGACCGCCGCGAGGGCCGCCAAGCTGCTGGTGGGTGCACAGCGTGGTGACATGAGCCGCGTCGATCGGGCTCGGATGACGCCCGGTAGCGACCAGGCCGGCGATGCTCGAAATGTCCGCCAGCAGGATCGCCCCGGCTTCGTCGGCAATCCCGCGGAACCGCTCGAAATCGATGACGTGCGAGTAAGCCGTCGCCCCGCAGATGATCACGCGCGGGCGATGGGCCAGCGCCAGTGTGCGCACCTGTTCGTAGTCGATAACGCCTTTGGAGGTGGTGCCGTATCTGAGCGCCTTGTAGTACGCCCCGGTGAACGCGACAGGGCTGCCATGGCTCAGGTGCCCGCCGTGATCGGTGGCCATGCCGAGCACCGTGTCTCCCGGCTCCAGCAAGGCCGCCAGCACCTGGTAGATCGCAGTCGACCCCGAGTGTGATTGCACGCCGGCGTAGTGCGCACCGAACAGCTCACACGCTCGGCGGACAGCCAGGGCTTCGACCCGGTCGGCGTTCTCGCACCCGGCGTGATGGCGCCAGCCAAGGGCGCCCTCGGCGGTCACATTGACCAGCAGTGAGGCGGACGCCGCCAGGATGTGCGGTTTCACTGCACAGGACGAAGCGGCCAATGACAAGGTTTGGTGTTGGCGCATGACTTCCGCATCCAGCAGCCCCGCCAGCTCCGCGTCCTCTGCACGTAGATCCGCCAGCCCTCGTTGCAGCAGGCCGGCCTGGTGGGTAAGTGGTTGCGTGTTGACTGTCATAGTCTTGGGTTCCTTCCCTGAAAATCGACTTCGCCTTTCCATTCAGCGCAGGGCAATTAAGCAGAAAAATGAACATTTTCCAAATTAAATGATTCTTTTTGGCTGCACGCAGGGGGACAAGAGGCGGTATTTCCTGGCTGGGTGATGGCCAATCGCCAAAAAACTGATGACGGTCTTTATTCTTGTAGCGGGCGCATGCAACACTTCGCGCCGCGGCGAAGCACGCGACCCAGCGCAACATGGACGCTCTGTGTAAAACATAAGGAAGTGGTGGGCATTTGATTCACAGAAAAGAACGCACCGAGTATTTGAAGAGCAATATCAAATACCTGATCAAAAGCCGCGGAGAAACGCAGCTGTCGTTGTGCAACTCGGCCGGCCTGACCAGAACCACGATCTACAACATTCTGGAAGGCAAGGTCGTCAACGTTCAGCAGTCCACCATCCGCAAGATCTCGGATTTCTTTGGCGTGTCCTATGAAGAAATCGAGACCCTCGACTTTGAAGAAAAAGAGATCATCGACAGCAGTATTTCCCCCCAGGGAAATATGAACCCCGCCGCCGTGCCGATCATCAAGCAAAGCCAGGTCATGGCAAGCATGGACAAGCGCATCGGCGAACTGGCCACGCTGTACCCGCTGACTTACTACTTCGGCACTTCCTATAACTTGATCGCTGTGCTGCTGGAGCATGAAATTGCCGGCGTCAACGAGCCGGGGGATTTGTTGATCGTGCAGAAAGGCACGTCGAGCGACGACAAGGAAAAGTTGGTCTACGACAGAGTCAGCAAAAAACTATTTATCACGGATGAAGCGTGTATCAGCTCGGATCGTATCTGTGTGGTGGGAGATATCATCGAGGAGCGCTTCAATGACAACGTATGAGAACGAAGTCGAGAACAGTAAATATAAATTACTGGGTTTTGAGAATGACAAGAGCCTGGCGGTGATCATGGTGATCGCCACGGGCAAGATCATTCGGATAAAGCTGAGCGAAGTGCTGAACAGCGAAATCATGGACAATTTAAATAAAATGGAAGTCAAGAACATGTACAAGAAGTTCTATTCGCAAGGCGGAGCGCTCACCGCGTATGACATCAACGACCGCAACGAGAACTCATGGATGATTTATATCATCCTGAACCTGCTGCTCTTTACGTTCTATATCTTCACCAGCATTGCAGCGACCAAACCTATTTACCTGGAATCGCTGGGCATCATCGTCACACCCGGCACGTTTCTCTACCCGCTGACGTTTCTGATCGTGGACTTGCTCAACGAACAATTCGGCCTCCGGCTGGCGAGAAGGGCCATCCTGTTTGCGTTTGCCAGTAACGCGATGATCATCATCCTGCTCTACGGCTCGACCTTCCTCCCCGGCTTGCCAGGCTGGAAACTCGATGGGCCGTATAACGACGTGATCATCCAGGTGTCGTCGGTGCTGATCGCCTCCTCGGTTTCGTTCCTGGTGTCGGAGAACATCAACTCGTACTTGCTGTGCAAGATCAAAGAGCTGACCAACTCCAAGTACCTGTTCCTGCGCATTTTCCTGAGTACGTTCTTCGCGGTGATTATCGACAGTTTCCTGTTCTGCTTCATCGCGTTCTACGGCGCCATGCAGACCAGCGACATCCTGAACATGATCTACGTGCAGATCGCGATCAAGGTCTGCTTTGCCTTCATCAACATCCTGCCGGCCTATGGCGCCCGCTCGCTGTTCAAACGCTACATCACGGGCGATACCCAGACCCAACCACACGCCAGCTGATGATCGTTCCCACGCTCTGCGTGGGAACGATCAACATCACGCCAGTTTGCTTTTCAGGCTCTGCATGACGGCTGCCTTGTTCTCCAGGTAGTCGTTCAGACCACGTGCGCGAAGGTTGCACGCGTCGCAGTTGCCACAGCCCGTGCCGATAATGCCGTTGTAGCAGGTCAGGGTCTGGTTGCGGATCAAGTCCAGCTGGTTGTGATGGTCCGCCAGGGCCCAGGTCTCGGCCTTGTTCAGCCACATCAGCGGGGTTTCCAGGCGCACGTCGTATTCCATGCCCAGCTGCAACGCTTTATTCAGTGCCTTGACGAACTCGTCACGGCAATCGGGATAGCCGGAGAAGTCGGTTTCACACACGCCGGTGATCACGGTTTCCGCCTTGACCTGATAGGCGTAGATCGCCGCCAAGGTTAAGAACAGAATGTTCCTGCCCGGCACGAAGGTGCTCGGCAAACTCTCGCCTGAGCTGTTCACCGTAGGTACCGGGATGTTGTCGCGGGTCAGGCTGCTGATGGCCAGCTCGTTCAACAACGAGACATCCATCACCTTGTGAACGGTGGCACCCAGCTGTTTTGCGAGCTTCTGTGCGACTTCGATTTCCGCCACATGCCGCTGGCCATAATCGAAGGTAATGCAGTGCACCTCGTCATACAGCGGCAGTGCCTGGATCAGGCAGGTTGTCGAGTCCTGCCCACCACTGAATACGATAACGGCTTTTTTCTTCATCATTCTGCTTCCTGCATTTATCACATGTGTAGGAGCAAGGGGGACGCCTAGTTCTTGCTCGCGAAAAACGTCAATGATAACGCAGCGTATCTGGTTTAACGCGGCGCCTTCTGGTTTTTCGCGAGCAAGCTCGCGCCTACAAAAAAGCCCCGCGCTTCTCACGAAGGCGGGGCTTTTTCTACTTCATCCACTCAGTGGGCGTACGTCAGCAGCAACTCTTTCGGCACCTGGAAATCCAGGGACATCATCACGCTCAAGGCGGTGATGGTGAAGATCGAGAAGACGAACAGCTTGCGTGCCCAGACGGTGTCATCCACCGCCTTGTAGCCGGTCCAGGCCATGTACAACCAGTACATGCCCATGGCGGCGGCAACGGCGAGGTAGCTCATGCCGGCGTAGCCACTGAAGGTCAACATCAAGGTCGCCACGAGGAAGGCCAGGATGTAGAGCAGGATGTGTTTCTTGGCAACCTTGATGCCACGCTTGACCGGCAGAACCGGAATCGAGGCAGCCAGGTAGTCATTGAAGCGGAAGATCGCGATGGCATAGGAGTGCGGCATCTGCCACAGGCTGAACATCACCAGTAGCACCAGCGCGGCCATGTCGAAGCTATTGGTCACAGCCACATAACCAATCACCGGCGGCATCGCCCCCGACAGACTGCCCACCAGCGTGCCGTGAACCGACTTGCGCTTGAGGTACAGGCTGTAGAAGCCAACGTAGATGACAAAACCGATAACGGCAAACAGCGCCGCCAGCGGGTTGGCCACCTTGTACAACAACACCACGCCGGCGATACCCAAAACGGTCGCGAAGATCAGTGCCAGCTTCAGGGAGATAAGGCCCTGGACCAGCACACGATTCTTGGTGCGTTCCATCTTGATGTCGATATCGCGGTCGATACAGTTGTTGAATACACAACCGGAAGCTACCACCAGGGACGTGCCGATCATCGCTGCCAGGAAAATGGCCAGATCGACATGCCCCTTGGAGGCCAGGAAGAAACCGCCTGCCACAGAAAGCACGTTACCGAAAATGATCCCCGGTTTGGTGATTTGGATAAAGTGCTTAAGCGACATCGGGTCTTACCTCACTTCGCCATCATGAACGTATGGATGCTGAACATGATCCATACCGACAGGCCAACCAGCAGGAGGATCACCAAGCCTGCAAACACGAACGCAATCACGTTATCGCGCTGAGCCTTCGAGCGGTCCAGGTGCAGGAAGTACACCAGGTGAACCAGAACCTGAATCACCGCGAACGCCAGGACAATCATCAAGGTGATCGACTTCGGCAAGGTCGGGTACATCACCAGGCCGAACGGGATCAGCGTCAGGATGACCGACAGGATGAAGCCGATGGCGTACGACTTGACGCTGCCGTGGCTGTCATCGTGGCTGTCATGGGAATGTGCATTAGCCATTACAGAGTCCCCATCAGGTAGACAACGGTGAAGACGCAGATCCAGACCACGTCCAGGAAGTGCCAGAACAGGCTCAGGCAGCTCAGGCGAGTCTTGTTGGTGTTGGTCAGGCCATGCTTGTTGACCTGATACATCATGGTCGCCATCCAGATCAGACCGGCAGTCACGTGCAGACCGTGGGTCCCTACCAGCGTGAAGAACGCCGACAGGAAGCCGCTACGGTGCGGGCCGTAACCTTCGGAGATCAGCAGGTGGAACTCGTTGACCTCCATGCCGATGAAGCCCAGGCCGAACAGGAAGGTCAGTGCCAACCAGCTCAGGACGCCTTTCTTGCTGCCCTTGTAGAAGGCCAGCATGGCGAAGCCGTAGGTGATCGAGCTGAACAACAGCAAGGCGGTTTCGCCGAGCACGTAGGGCAGTTCGAAGATGTCGTGGCCCGACGGGCCACCCGCTACGTTGTTTACCAGTACCGCGTACACCGCGAAGATCGACGCAAACAAGATGCAGTCGGTCATCAGGTAGAGCCAGAAACCGAAGACGGTCATTGGCCCCGAGTCGTGGTGATGGTCATCGTGCCCATGGTCATCGACATGGGCGTGTCCAGCATTGGTCACTAAGTTCGACATGGTTTAAGCCTGTTCCAACGAGGTTTCAACACGGTTGGCCGGGATCTTCTTCTCGGCAACCAGGCGAGCGTGTTGCTCGGCTTCGATGCGTTCGATCACGTCGACCGGCACCATGTAGCCTTGGTCATCACGGGCAGCGTGAACGATGAAGTAGCCGATGGTGCCCACCAGGCTGACGATGGCCAGCCACCAGATGTGCCAGATCATCGCGAAACCGAACACGGTCAACAGCGCGCCCATCACAACGCCGGTAGCGGTGTTGTTAGGCATGTGGATCGGCTCGTAATGCGTTGGCTTCTGGTACGCAGTACCGTCTTCCTTGGCTTCAGTGAACGGATCGATGCTGTCGGCCTTCGGCAGTACGGCAAAGTTGTAGAACGGCGGTGGCGACGAGGTCGACCATTCCAGGGTGTGAGCATTCCATGGGTCGCCGGATTCGCACATGTTCTGCTTGCGATCACGCACGCTGACATACAACTGAATCAACTGGCAGGCGATACCGACAGCGATCATCACCGCACCGAACATGGCAACGTACAGGTACGGTACCCACTCAGGGTTGGTGGTGGCGTTCAGACGACGGGTCATGCCCATGAAGCCCAGAGCATAGAGCGGCATGAATGCGACGAAGAAGCCCGAGATCCAGAACCAGAATGCAGCCTTGCCCCAGCCTTCGTGCAGCTTGAAGCCGAACGCTTTCGGGAAGTAGAAGCTGAAACCTGCGATGTAGCCGAATACTGCGCCGCCGATGATCACGTTATGGAAGTGAGCAATTACGAACAGGCTGTTGTGCAGTACGAAGTCAGCACCCGGGATGGCCAGCAGTACGCCGGTCATGCCGCCGATCGCGAAGGTCACCATGAAGCCCAGGGTCCACAGAACCTGGCTGGTGATACGCAGACGACCGTGATAGATGGTGAATAGCCAGTTAAATAGCTTCACCCCCGTCGGGATAGAAATCAGCATCGTCGCCAGTCCGAAGAACGCGTTGACGCTGGCCCCCGAACCCATGGTGAAGAAGTGGTGCAGCCAAACCATGAAGCCCAGTACCGAGATCGCGCCCGAGGCGTAGATCATCGAGTGGTGACCGAACAGGCGCTTGCCCGAGAAGGTCGAGATCACTTCAGAGAAGATACCGAACGCTGGCAGGATCAGGATGTACACCTCAGGGTGACCCCATGCCCAGAACAGGTTCACGTACATCATTGGATTGCCACCAAGTTCATTGGTGAAAATGTGGAAATCCAGGTAACGGTCAAGCGACAGCAACGCCATGGTTGCAGCCAGGATCGGGAACGATGCAACGATCAGTACGTTGGCCCAGGTGCAGGTCCAGGTGAAGATCGGCATGTCCATCAGCTTCATGCCAGGGGCGCGCATTTTCAAGACGGTGGCCAGGAAGTTGACCCCCGTCAGTGTCGTCCCGAGTCCTGATAACTGTAGCGCCCAGATGTAGTAATCCACACCCACGCCCGGACTGTAGGCCAGGCCCGACAACGGCGGATACGCAACCCAACCGGTCTTGGCGAATTCGCCGACGCCCAGGGACAGGTTGATCAGTACCACGCCGGACACCAGCAGCCAGAAGCTCAGAGAGTTCAGGAACGGGAACGCAACGTCACGCGCACCGATCTGCAGCGGCAAGGCAAGGTTCATCAGGCCGGTGAAGAAAGGCATCGCCATGAAGATGATCATGATCACACCGTGAGCGGTGAAGATCTGGTCATAGTGTTCAGGGGGCAGGTAGCCAGGCGAACCCTCGGTGGCCATGGCCAACTGGGTACGCATCATGATGGCGTCGGCAAAACCACGCAGCAGCATGACCATGGCAACGATGACGTACATGACACCGATTTTCTTGTGGTCGACCGAAGTCAGCCACTCGGTCCACAGGTAGGTCCACTTCTTGAAGTAAGTGATACCTGCAAACAGTGCCAGACCACCCAGCGCGATCATGGCGATGGTCACCATCACGATCGGCTCGTGGAACGGGACCGCATCCCAACTTAATTTACCAAACATCGTTTACTCCTCTGCCCCAGCAGTTGAATGCGAGCCCGTGTCAGAACCTTCAACCGCGGCCACTTCTTTCTTCTCGTGCTTGACCGGCTTGCCTGGCTTCATACCTTCGTACTTGTCGACGATTTTCTGAAACAGGTCCGGCTCGTACGTGGAGTACAGGGCGACTGGGTTGTTCTGGCTTGGTTTGGCAAGGGCATCGTATTCAGCTTGATCAAGCTGTTTAGGTGCGGCCTTGACTTCGGCTACCCAGGCGTTGAAATCTTCCTGGCTCGTCGAGATCGCTTTGAATTTCATGCCGGTGAAGCCAGCACCGCTGTAGTTAGCGGAGATGCCTTCCATTTCAGCTTTCTCGTTCGCGATCAGGTGCAGGCGAGTCTGCATGCCTGCCATCGCGTAGATCTGGCCACCCAGTGCAGGGATGAAGAACGAGTTCATCACGGCGTCGGAGGTGATCCGGAAGTTAAGCGGGGTGTTCTCCGGGAACCGGATCTGGTTCACAGTGGCGATACCCAGGTCCGGGTAGATGAACAGCCACTTCCAGTCCAGCGCGACCACTTCGATGTTGATCGGCTTGACGTCGGAGTCCAGCGGACGGTAAGGGTCCAGCTCATGGGTCGACTTATAGGTGATGTAACCCAGGGCGATGATGATGAGGATCGGCACCAGCCACACCGCGATTTCGATCTTGGTGGAGTGCGACCACTTCGGCGCGTAGGTCGCGCTGGTGTTCGACGCGCGGTATTTCCAGGCGAAAGCGAACGTCATGATGATCACGGGCACCACGACCAACAGCATCAGCAGGGTGGCGGTGATGATCAGGTTGCGTTGATCCAGACCGACCTGACCTTTAGGGTCGAGCAAGGTCCACTTGCAGCCTCCCAGCATTAACATCATGCCGAGCAGCGGCAAAAAGCCTAGTAATCGGGGGTACCTGTTTTTACTCATCTCACGACCTCTAAAGCAGCTTGCGCAATGCAGTTGGGTTTTGATCGCCAACACTTCACCCTGCCAAGGGTTGGCATTTCTCTTCGATTGAATAAGGGCCTGCCCGTCGCACCTTGCGCGAATCGACACGTCCCGGGCTAGCGGTGAGTTCTTATTCGAATTCGTTGGTCAAAGGCCTTGTTACAGACCAATTCCATTTGGTGCGGATAGTTGAAAGGCTGCCGGCACCTGGGGTCGCATGAAACGTTACATCCGCTTCTCGACCGCCCTAGTTTGCTCAGGGGTGAGCAGCACCGGACATTCAGTGCGGGCGATTGTAGTTAGCTAGCGATGTATAAACCATGTCTTATCCAGAAATAATTTTTATCGTTTCCAGCAATAATCCTTCACCATTATTGCAAAGGTCCGCGATCGTATCGCGTTTGATTCTCGACAAAAACCACAAAAATTGCCGTGTTATTGGGCGTTCTGCCACATTCCCTACAGGCTGTAAGGGCATCGAAAACTGATCCAAGTCCCCTAAAAACAAGGCATTCGGACATCAGGCAATGTCGCGTACCTCACGCTGCTCGCGGCGCCGGCCAAACGACGAACTGACAGCCACAAAACGCCGCCTTGTGCAAATTTATGCCGCGTTTACTGGCGTGAGAATCGTCCTGCGACAGCTCCCGTGTGACAACATGTCGCACGCTGCGCACACCCAAACTTGCCCCGCGTCACGGTCCCTTCACAAAATGCCTACAAACAAAAACGCCCCGGCCTTCTTTATTAGGAAGGCCCGGGCGTTTGATTGTTTACGGCTCAGGCTTTGTTCTGGCGATTCCGGTAAATGCCCAGTGGCACCAGGATCACCGTCAGCACAAAGGCCACCAGCGCCCACTGCGCCAGGGACAGGCCGAGGATTGGCGGGTAAGGCGTCTCGCAGAAACCGTCGACCTGGAAACCCAGGGGGAACACTGAAGCCAGCGGCAAGCCATCGACAATCGGTTGCAGCACATCGATGCCGCAGCTGACCTTCGGAAAGAACTGGATGTACACGTGATAGCCGGCGGCGGCGACACCCCCGAGGGCGCTGAGTGTCACCAGTGCTTCAAACAGCGTGACGCTGCGGGTGGTGCGCATGGCGGCACCGATGAAGGCGAAGATCGCGATCAGCAGCAAGGCATAACGTTGCAGGATGCACAGCGGGCACGGCGCCTCGCCCAACACCACCTGCATGTACAGCGCCCCGCCGATCAGCGCCAGGCAGATAATGCCCAGCAGTACCAGAAAGCGTCGCTCCCTGCCCAAACGCAATTCGTCGATCATCCCCGTTTCCCTTTAGCCAATGTTGGTTGTGCCAATGGCCGCAAGTTTACACGCGGACGGTGAAAGTTGAGCAGTTGGCGTGAGGAGGTTTAAACAGGAGGCATTAACAGGAGATTAATGCCCCCTGTAGGAGCGAGCTTGCTCGCGAAAAACGTCAACGATAACGCGTACATTCTGGATATACGCGATGCCCTTGCGTTCTTCGCGAGCAAGCTCGCTCCTACAGGGAGGGTGGGTTATTCCAGAGCCGACGCCGGCCCAAAGAACTCATACCGGCTCTGCTGCTCCGGCACACCCAAAGCCTTCAAGTGACGCTTGATCGCCGCCATGAAGCCTTTAGGCCCCAGGAAGTACGCATCCACATCACGCTCTTGCGGCAACCACGCCGCCAGTTGCTCCTGGCTCAGCATGCCGACCGTGTCTGCCGCTGGGCTCACGCCATCATCTTCGGCGTAGCAATAGAAGCGCTTGAGCTGCGGGTGCTGCGCGGCCAAGCCATCCACCCACTCACGGAACGCATGCACGCCGCCATTACGCGCACAGTGGATAAAGTGAATCGGACGTTCGGTGGCCAGGGCCGCTTCCAGCATCGGCAGGGTTGGCGTGATGCCTACGCCACCACTGATCAGCACCAGGGGCTTGTCGCTGGCCGCCAACGTGAACTCCCCCGATGGCGGAAACAGATCGATGGTCGCGCCGACCTGAAACTGGTCATGCAGGTAGTTCGACACCCGGCCACCGGCCTCGCGCTTGACGCTGATGCGGTACTGGCCAGAGTCGCCACGCGCCGACAGGGAATAGTTGCGGCGTACTTCCTCGCCCTCCAGCACCAGCTTCATGCCGATGTATTGCCCGGGCTCGGCGGCCAGGATCGGGCCGTTATCCACAGGCGCGAAGTAGAACGAGATGATTTCCGCGCTTTCCTCCACCCGCTTGACCAAGGTGAAAAGCCGCGCACCACGCCAGCCGCCCGGCGCCTCTTCCTTCTCTTTATAGATAGCCGCTTCGGCACCGATCAGGATGTCGGCCAGTTGGCCATAGGCAGCGCCCCAGGCGCTCATCACTTCAGGGGTGGCGATTTCACTGCCCAGCACTTCGGAAATCGCCCGCAGCAGGCAGGCGCCCACAATCGGGTAGTGCTCCGGCAGGATCTGCAAAGCAACGTGCTTGTTGATGATCTTCGCCACCAGGTCGCCCAACTGATCCAGCTGGTCGATATGCCGGGCATACATCAGCACGCCATTGGCCAGGGCCCGAGGCTGGTCGCCACTGGCCTGGTGGGCCTGGTTGAACAGCGGGCGAACTTCCGGGTACTCGGACAGCATCATCCGGTAGAAATGGGTGATCAGGGCTTCGCCGCCACTTTCCAGCAGGGGCACGGTGGATTTGACGATGGCACGGTCTTGGGCACTAAGCATGGCAGACTCCTGAGTCTTCTTACTGATTACCCTTTGTTACTCAGTATTCATGCCAACTAATAAAACCTTATAAATCAGTAATTTGAATTTAATGTAGTCAGTATGACCTCCTACACACTATAGTCACTATGACTACAAGGAGTCATTATGACTGCGAAGCCGCTGCTCACCACCCTGCTGCCCCTGGTCGCCGACCTGTCCCGCGAACTGCCCGAAGGCGAGCGCTATCGGCGCCTGCTCCAGGCCATGCGCGCCCTGTTGCCCTGCGACGCGGCCGCCCTGCTGCGCCTCGACGGCGAATGGCTGGTGCCGCTGGCGGTGGATGGCTTGAGCACCGACACCCTCGGCCGGCGCTTCAAGGTCAGCGAACATCCACGCTTTGGTGTGCTGCTGAGCAGCCCCGGCCCCACCCGCTTTGACAGCGACAGCGAACTGCCCGACCCCTATGACGGTTTGGTAGACGGCCTGCACGGGCACCTGGAAGTCCACGACTGCATGGGCTGCCCGCTGTTCGTCGACGACCAGCCCTGGGGCCTGCTGACCCTCGACGCCCTCGACACCGAGCGTTTCGAACGGGTGGAACTGGACGCCCTGCAAGCCTTCGCCAGCCTCGCCGCCGCAACGGTGAATGTTGCCGAACGCATCGAACGCCTGGCGCTGCGGGCCGAAGACGAACACCAGCGGGCCGAAATCTACCGCCAGGCCAGCGGCCAGCAGCATAAGGAGATGATCGGCCAGAGCAAGACCCACAAACGCCTGGTGGAAGAAATCAACCTGGTGGGCGGCAGCGATTTGACCGTACTGATCACCGGCGAGACCGGCGTCGGCAAAGAGCTGGTCGCCCAGGCGATCCACGCCGCCTCATCCCGCGCCGAGAAACCGCTGATCAGCCTCAACTGCGCCGCCCTGCCGGAAACCCTGGTGGAAAGCGAGCTGTTCGGGCATGTGCGCGGGGCGTTTACCGGCGCGCTGAACGAACGCCGGGGCAAGTTCGAGCTGGCGAATGGCGGCACGCTGTTTCTCGATGAGGTGGGTGAGTTGTCCCTCACCGTGCAGGCCAAGCTGCTGCGGGTGCTGCAAAGCGGCCAGTTGCAGCGCCTCGGGTCTGACAAGGAGCATCAGGTGGATGTGCGCCTGATCGCCGCAACAAACCGCGATTTGGCCGAAGAAGTGCGCAGCGGTCGTTATCGTGCCGACTTCTATCACCGCTTGAGTGTGTACCCGCTGCAAGTCCCTGCCTTGCGCGAGCGCGGTCGCGATGTGCTGTTGCTGGCGGGATTTTTCCTTGAACAGAACCGTTCACGCATGGGCCTGGGCAGCCTGCGCCTGACCAGCGATGCCCAGGCGGCACTGCTGGCTTATACATGGCCGGGGAATGTGCGCGAACTGGAACACTTGATCGGCCGCAGCGCCTTGAAAGCGCTGGGCAACTGCCGGGAACGGCCAAAGATTCTCAGCCTTAGCGCGGCGGACCTGGACTTGCCGAACGCCACCGTGCCACCGCTCGAAGAGCAGCCCGACCCCGTGCCGGACGTCACCGGCGACCTGCGCCTGGCCACCGAGAACTACCAGCGCCAGGTCATCAGCGCCTGTCTGGAACGCCACCAGCACAACTGGGCCAGCGCCGCTCGCGAGCTGGGCCTGGACCGGGCCAACCTGGGACGGATGGCCAAGCGCCTGGGCCTGAAGTAGCGAACGGTGATTCCCAGGCAAAGGAGATCAAATGTGGGAGCTGTCGAGCTTTAGCGAGGCTGCGATGGCATCACCGCAGTGCACCTGCAAAACCGCAGCGCCTGCATCGCAGCCTCGCTTGGGCTCGACAGCTCCCACACTAGACCTGCTTCGCCTTGTAGATTGGATTGATTGGCGCGCCAGCCTTGGGTTTGCGAAACACCAACACATTCCCCAGCATCACCAGCACCAACCCCACCAACGCCGGCGCTGTCCACTGATAGCCCTCGGCAAACGCCGAGACGTTCAACGCCACCACCGGGAACAGCACGGTGCAATATGCCGCCCGCTCCGGCCCCATGCGGCCGACCAGGGTCAGGTAGGCGGTAAACCCAATCACCGAACCCGGGATCACCAGGTACAGCAACGAACCGACGTAGCGGCTGTTCCATTCCATGTCGAACGGAATGCCCTGCACCGCGCAGTACATCGCCAGCATCGACGCACCATAGGCCATGCCCCAGGCATTGGTGGTCAGCGGCTTGAGCCCAGCCTTCTGTTGCAAGCTCGAGAGCATGTTGCCTGCCGAAAAACACAGGGTGCCGAGCAGCGCCAAACCCAGGCCGAGCAAGGTTTGCGGGCTGGCGGTGTGCCCCACCAGTTCCGGCCAGAACAACAGCCCCAGGCCCAGCAACCCGAGGCCGCCGCCCATCAACACATTACGTGCGACCTTCTGGCCGAAAAACACCCGGGCGTTCAGCGCGTTCCACAACGTCGCGGTGGAGAACACCACCGCCACCAGCCCGCTGGGAATCCACTGGCTGGCCGTCAGGAAGCACATGAAGTTGACGCAAAACAGGCACAGCCCCTGGGCCAGGCAGATCAAATGCCCACGGCGGTTCATCACCTGCAGCTTGCGACTGAGCAGCAGCATCACGAACAGCACCAGCGCCGCCAGGCCAAAGCGATAGATGATGGACACCGGAATCGCTACCACGCCCAGTTGCCATTTGAGGGCAATCCAGGTGGTGCCCCAGATCAGTACGGTGAGTAAATACAGGAAAAGGTTCATGGCGGGCTCCGAAGGTTGAGCCACAGTTTCGCCCCGGGCGACACAAAGCCTCTTGCACATTCTTGCGCTTTTGTCGGCTGCAGGGATCACAGGAATCGCCGCTGGGCGTAGGATGCAAGCTGTCAGAGAGTACGAATATGCCGCCACTGGAAACCCTGCAAGTCTTTCAATCCCTCAACCGCTCGCCCAACGCTCGCCTCGAGCTGTGCGCCGAGCTCGGTGACGGCTTGTCTGCAGCCTTGTGGAGCAACCATCACGACGCCCAGGATTACGAAGCTCCCGACCATCACACCCTGTCCTGCTACATCGGCGGCGGCACCGGCACCTTTCGCCGCGACCAGCCCGGCACCAAGGGCGGCCCGGACAAGCTGTGCATCCTGCCGGCCGATCATCAGTCGGCGTGGGTGATCAACGGCGAGATCCGCCTGGCCCATGTGTATTTCAGCCCGGAGCAATTCGCCCTGGGCTGCGTGACATTGCTGGACCGTGAACCCCGCGAGTTGCAGTTGCGTGAGAGCACGTTTCTCGACGACGCGCAGCAGGCCCGGCGCTTTCACCAGTTGATCAGCCTGAACTGGAAAGAGCCCGGCGAGCGCCTGCTGACCAGCAGCCTGGCCCATGAAATGCTCAGCCATACCTTGCTCAGCCAGGTGGGAATGCGTGAGGGTTTGCGCTTGAAAGGCGGGCTGGCCGCCCATCAGCGTCGGCAATTGGTGGAGCACATCGACCAGCAACTGGCCGAGCCAATCAGCCTGGGACAGTTGGCAGGCTTGTGCGCCTTGTCGGAGTACCACTTCGCGCGGATGTTTCGCGAGAGCTTTGGCCTGCCGCCCCACCAGTACCTACTGGCGCGGCGCCTGGCCCGCGCCCGGGAGTTGTTGCGTGGCGGGTCATTGCCGCTGGGAGAGATTGCGTTGGCGTGCGGATTTTCCAGCGCCAGCCACTTTACCAACCGGTTCCGCCAGGCGATGGGCGCGACGCCCGGGGAATACCGGCAAGCGTTCCTGCCTTGAAATGCAATCAGCCTGACTGCACGGGACCAATGTGGGAGCGGGCTTGCTCGCGAAGGCGGTGTGACAGTCAACACATGTACTGACTGATCTACCGCATTCGCGAGCAAGCCCGCTCCCACATTTGATCTTCGGTGCTCAATAGTCCGTGCTGTTGGCCAGCGCCGTGGCCAGACGGTTTTCCAATGCCTTGACCCGCGCACCTGCGACCACGTAATTGTTGGTCACCATCGAAAACACCAACTTGCGTCCCTTGGCATCGGTGACATAACCGGTCAACGACGACACGCCGCTCATGGAGCCGGTCTTGCCGTGCAGGTTGTTTTCCGCCGCCGTGCCCCGCAGGCGATAGCGCAGGCTCCCGCCCGCCATCCGAACCGGATTACCGGCAACCGGCAAGGCGTTGTACCAGGCGTCGAACCAGGGCTGTTTGCTTGCGGCCAGCAGCACGTCCGTCAGGTTCTGCGACGACACCAGGTTACGTCGGGACAACCCCGATCCGTCCACTTGGTTCAACGTGCTCGTATCAATCCCCTGGCGCGTCAAAAAACCCGCTACTGCGGCCACACCAGCAGGTGCCGTACCGGCATTCACCGTCTTGCGGCCCATGGTCTTGAGCAGTGCTTCAGACATGTTGTTGTTGGAAAGCTTGAGCAGCGGCGTGATCAGCTCCTGCAACGGCGCTGACTCATGCATCGCGAGCACTGTCGCCGTGGTCGGCGTCACACCTCCGATCATCCGACGCCCTTGCACGGCAATTCCCTGCTGCGCCAATGCCTGCCCAAACAGATTGGCCACCAGTTGCGTCGGCTCCCACACGCTGACCAATTGCCGACTCTGCTTGCCCGGCGCCAATGCGCCACTGAGGCGCAACAGGTTGGTGCCATGCTGGCGATTGATCCCGTAGCTGTTGCCCGCGCCGCTGATGGCACGGTTGCCGATCTGCACGTAATCGGTCGCCGGGCTGATATCCACAGTTACCGGACGCCCTGCCGTAACCGGCGCCTTGGCCGTGACCAGCAGGGAGCCCGCATCAAAGTCGTCATTGGGCGACACCGTCAGTGCCGAAATCTGCGCGCCGTAGTAGGTGCTCTCATCGTCCTGGGACCAATCGGTGCCCAGACGCTCGGCGTCGAAGAATGTGTCATCGAACACCAGGTCGCCCTGCACTTGCTGGATGCCCTGCTGCGCCAGACTGGCCGCCAACGCCTGGTAATCCGCCCACTGGATCGTCGGGTCGCCCAGGCCGCGCAGGTAGAGATTGCCGTTAAGCACCGCGCCCTGGCGGGTGCCGTCGCTCAACAGTTGCGTGGAAAACCGATACTGCGGCCCCAGCACATCCATCGCCGCCGCAGTGGTCAGCAACTTGAGGCTGGAAGCCGGAGTCAGCCGTGTGCGTGGGTTGTGTTGATAGAGCGTGTTGCCGCTGCGGGCATCGCGCACCATCAGCGACACGCTGGCACCGTGCAGCGCCGGGTCGGCCAGCAACTGGTCGAGGGTGTCGCTGGTGGAATTTTTCGGCGCCGTGGCGCAACCGCCCAGCAACACGCTCAAGCCCAGCAGCAGTCCGCCGGTGTGTATCCATCGTCCCAACTGCATCGGTATCGAGTTCCCGCAAAGTCATTAATGGCGGCCACGCTAGCAGCTCGACAACCGTATGGCGAGGTAGCCGGCTACCGCACCCTACGGTGTAGCCGAATTTAGAACGTCAGGGTGCTGGACACCGACACCTGCCGCGCATCGCCGATGGACACGAACTGGGTGTTCACGGCGGAGGTGTAATAGGTACGGTCAAACAGGTTCTTCACGTTGAGCTGGAACTTGACCTTCTGCCCCTCGATTTTGGTGTCATAGGTGGCAAACGCATCGGCCACGGTATAGCCCGGCAAGTCGAAACTGTTGGCCGCATCGCCCGAGCGCTCGCCGACATACCTTGCTCCGGCGCCGACCCGCAGCTGGTCACCGCCCAAGATGCTACCGAAGTCATACACCGCCGAAAGCGAGCCGGTGTTCTTCGCGACGTTTTGCAGGCGGTTGCCCTTCAGGTCCGGGTCTTCGGTGACGACAGCATCGGTGTAGGCATAGCTGCCGATCACGCTCCAGTTGTCCGTCAGCTGACCGCTGGCATCCAGTTCCAGCCCGCGGGAGCGCACCTTCCCGGCAACGCTGTAAACCGCAGCCAGCCCGTCACCCACCTGAACCAGCACGTTGCGTTTTTCGATGTTGAACACAGCGGCGCTGGCTGTAATGCGTCCCGGCATATCGAGTTTGGTGCCCAGTTCCCAGGACTTCGACTGCTCCGGCTCCAGGCTGCCATCCAACACGCTTTTGTTAGCCAGTGGCGCGATGGTGGAGTTAGGCTTGAACGACTCGGTGTAGCTGCCATAGAACGACAGCTCGTCGGTGTAGCGGTACACCAGGCCGACCCGTGGTACCCATTTCTGGCCATTGCCGTCGGTGTTGGCGGTGAACGGGACGCCTTTGCCGGCGTATTGGTCGTACATCTGATAACGCGCGCCGCCCACCAGGATCCACTGGTCGGTGAGGTGAATTGCATCCTGCATAAACAGCGAAT
Organism: Pseudomonas sp. ATCC PTA-122608; assembly: GCF_001952855.1. Taxonomy (GTDB): domain Bacteria; phylum Pseudomonadota; class Gammaproteobacteria; order Pseudomonadales; family Pseudomonadaceae; genus Aquipseudomonas. The sequence continues at coordinate 71,881 of NZ_LPNO01000017.1, forward strand.
CGCTGCGCAGCAGGTCGGTCTGGTTACTGTCCGGCGCGCTGACTTTGCTGCCCGCCACTTCATTGCCATAGACCGGATCGTTGTAGTTGAAGGTGCCACGGGGCGACTGGCGGATCAGGTCGGCCCGGTAGATCTTGCGGTACTCGTCGTCCAGGCCAAAGGTCAGGTCGTGCTGCATGCCGGCGACGTTTACCTTGCCTTCAAGGCTGGCGGTGGCGAAACGGTCCGTGGTCAGCGCGCCCTGGGTGCCGTCCATGCTGCGGGTCAGGGTGCCGTTGGTGTTGACCTTGACCACACGCACCTGGCTGGCGTCGTAGGTCTCGCGGTTCCAGCTGTAGCCGAAGTGGGCCTTCCAGTCGTCATTCAGGTCGTGGTCGGCCTCGAAGCGGTACAGGTCGGAGCGGCCTTCCATATTGTTGAAGGGCTCGTCCAGGCGGCGAGTCGACGGGATATTAAGCGGGTGGTTGGTCTTGGGATCGATCGCTGTCCCTCGGTCAAACGGCGAGAGAAACTCGCGATGCTCGTAGGCAAACAACAGCTTGGTGTTCTCGCCGTACCAAGCCAGCGACGGGGCGATCAGGCTCTCGCGGTGGGTACCGTAGTTGCGCCAGTAATCTTCGTCTTCATGGTCAACGATCAGGCGATACGCCAACCCGCTGTCACCGATCGGGCCCGTGGTGTCGAGGTTGCCGCCGCTGCCGTTCTTGCCATCACCAAAGGTCGAGCCGCGCGCCGTCAGCGAGGTGGATTGAATCAGCTCGGGTTTCTTGCTCACGATGTTGACCACGCCACCCGGATCCTGGATGCCGTACAGCAACGACGACGGGCCCTTGAGCACTTCGACGCGCTCGGCGGTGGAGTTCATCGCGCGGCCCTGCACCAGCGGCATGCCGTCCTGCATGATCGAACCGTTTCGGTTGTCACCAAAACCACGCAACATCACCGCGTCCTGGGTGCTGCCCAACGTGTTGGCCTGGGTAATGCCGCTGACGTTAGCCAGGGCATCGTCGAGGTTGCGCGGCTGTTGATCGCGAATCACCTGGGCCGGCACGACGTTGACGGTTTGTGGGGTTTCCAGCAGCAGGCCGTGGGAACGCATCACCGAACTGGTGGGCGGCGGCTGATAGCTGGTGGTATCCGAAACCTGGGCGGCACCGCTGATGGTGGTGGCGCCGAGGTTCAGCGCGCCGTCGGTGGGCAACGGTTCCAGGGCCAGGGTGCGGGCGTCGATCTGGCGGAAGGTGAAGCCCGAATTACCCAGCAAGCGCTGCATGGCCTGAGTCGCGCTCATCTGCCCGGTGATCGCCGGGGCCTTGATCGCATAGGGTGCTTCGTCGGTGTAGACCACGCTGATGCCGGTCACCCGGGTGAAATCACTCAAGGCCTGGGGCAGCGGCTTGGCGGCCAGGGCAAAGTTGAACAACATGCTCTGCTGCTGCGCCTCAGCCGCCTGCGCCACGCCCAGGGGCAGCAGCGCCAGCCCCGAAACCGCCAATACCGAGGCTCCCAGCCAATGTTTAACCGAACCCGCCGACGTTGCCCTGGACTTCATGCTTGAGAACCCGTGTGTAAAAAGCGCTGTTAATGCGAATTAATCGCAGTTTCAAGCACTACACGGATCGCCGACAGGTTTACCTCACCTATAACTGAAAATATTTCTGGAAAACACACCGCCCCCTGTAGGAGCGAGCTTGCTCGCGAAGGTCGTTAACGATAACGCTGGGAACCTGACACCCAACTGCGCTCTCTGGTTTTTCGCGAGCAAGCTCGCTCCTACAGGATTTGGGGTTGGATGCGGAACCCGAAGCGTGGGAAGTGCACATGCACGCTGCCGCCGCGTTCGTCGGTGCGCCGCAGAATCAGCTCTTCACTCCCGGTAAACAGCAGTTCCCCGGCCACCGGATCAACGCCGTAATCGGTCGCAGAGATAGTCACCTGCTGGCCCGCCTTGAAGCCGTTCGGGTCGACGAATAACTCTTCAGGCAAGGCGGCCGGTGCCGCGTTGCGGGCCACCTCCAACGCCTGTTCCGAACTCATGTCGCTGGAGGTGCCATGGCCAAAACCGAACACCCGGCCCAGCCAGGCCGAAACGGCCGGATAAGCGTCCACCAACGGCGCCGTCACCGGCGTGGCCTTGAGGAACCAGAGTGGATGGGCCAGGGAGAAGTCGGCAATCGACGGCTCGCCAAACAGGAAATCCCCCGATTCGCGCTGCAACTGTTGCTCCAGCCGCGCCATGATCGCCGGCCATTGGTGGCGTGCCAGTTCCGCCGGGATGCGGGTCGCTGAACCACCGCTGAACAAGGCAGTGCGGTCAGCGATGAACGCCTTGATCGCTTCCGGCGGCAGCTTGGCGAAACGCACGGCCACCGACTCCGGCTGAAACACCAGGCTGACGGCATGGGCGAACACCACCGAGTCGGCCCAGGCGGCGAAGGTGCGGGTGATCGCTTCCTGGCCGAGCGGGAACAGTGCCGGCGTGGATTTCTCCTGCTCAAAGCGCCGGGCAATCAACGCGGTATCGCAATAGATGTCCGCGCCCACCTGCAAAACCGGCGTCTTGCGATAGCCGCCGGTGAGCGCGGTCAGGTCAGGCTTGGGCATCACTGGCGAGATGTGCACCGAGCGCCAGGACAAGCCTTTGAAGCCCAGCAGCAGGCGCGCTTTTTCGGCGAACGGGGATGTCGGGTAATGGTGAAGAATCAACTCGGACATGCTGGACTCCGCTAAACAAGTGGATGCTCAGCTTAGCGCGCCCAACCGCTGATTGGCGTGATGGGAACCCATCAGTCAGCGTGATGGGCCTGTAGCCGCCAGGCATTCCTTGGCGCTTTTCTTGAGTTTCTTGATCAGCCGTTCCTGGCGCAGCGCCTCGCCCTTGCTCGCACACGCTTCGGTATACACCAGCTCCACGGCGGGGCTTGAGAGAAAAAACCGTGCACCTTTGCCGCTCTGGTGCATGGCGAAGCGGCGCACCGGGTCGTTGCTGATCCCGCAATAGAGCGAGCCATTGGCGGCACGTACCAGGTAGACAAACCACGGTTTGGCTTCGACAGGCACACATTCAGAAGCGCTATTCACAATCCGTTCCGACACCACAAGAGAAGAACACGCATCTTATCAATGCCTCCACGTCCTGTGGCGAGGGGGCTTGTCCCCCGTTAGGCCGCGAAGCGGCCATAAATCAGCAATCGCGGTATTTCTGAAAGACCTCAATTGTCTTTCTGGGGCTGCTTCGCAGCCCAACGGGGGACAAGCCCCCTCGCCACAGGTCAAGCCCCCTCGCCACGGGCCTGGAACGCTTTGAGCCCTTTCAAGGCCTGGGCGCGTACGGCGTTTCTCACCAGCGGCGTCCAGCCCAGCAACAGCCCTTTGGTGCCCAACGCCTGGCGCGACCAGCGCCACAGGTCAAAGTGGTCGTGATGCTCGCAGATCTTGCCGTCACGAAACACAAAGCGCGCCCGGATATCGTTGACCACGGTGTTGCCGGTGGCGCTGAACAGGTAGGTCGCTACCCAATGGGCGCTGCCGGTGATTTCATCGCTGCGCACACTGTCGAAGGTCAGGGAAAAGTCCTTGGCCCGGGTGGTCAGCATGCGCCACATGTCGCCGGCATCACGGCCACGCAGCTCGCCGAACGCCGGGTCGCTGAACACCACGTCGTCGGTGTAGCAGGCGCTCATCGCCTCGGCATCCAGGCGCTGGAAGGCGCTGTAGAACTCGGTGATCAGGGCGTTATGGGCGTCGCTCATGGGCAGGTTCCACAAAAGGGGTTGGGATGGCCGGTACGATAATCCCCAAGGCCCGGGAACACTACTGGCATCAACGCCAGGAATATCTCACCCCACAGGTTTCAGGGAACCATTCCGCTGCTGCGAGCATAGGCGAACAAGTCGACATCGGTGGAGATGCACAGCCGATTCATCGCGGTGCTCTTCTGCTTGCTGATGGTCGATATGCTGCGATTGACCCGGGCGGCAATCTGGCTGACCGTCATCCCGCTGGCCAGCATCCGCACCACTTCCCGCTCCTTGCCGGACAGTTGCGGGGTTTGTGACTGGTCACCCGTGCCGGCCTGAACCAGCTGCGCCCGCAAGCACTCACTGACAAAGGTCTTGCCCTCACTGACCACCTTGATCGCCGTGGGCAGCTCACGGGCGGAGGCGCTCTTGGCGACAATGGCTTTGGCGCCCTCGGCGAACGAGGCGCGCAGCGTTGCGATATTGGCAAACATCGTCACCAGGATGACCGGTAACCCGGGATACTGGCGCCGCAACAAACCCAGTAGTACATAGCCGTCTGCCTGCTGCCCGCCCGGCATGGCGAAATCCGTCACCAGCACGTCGCAGGGAGTGCTGCCCAGTACCCTTAGCAGCTCATCGGGCCCATTGGCCTCCCCAACTACTTTGCACTTGCCGTTGGCCTCGATAACCACCTTTTGCCCTATACGCACAATAGGATGATCGTCAGCAATTATTACGCGAAGCATATAAACCCATGAGTGATGGCAAAATGATCTTCGCAAAATAACCCCGTAAGCCCTGTGCAACAACTGCCCACCGGAGAGCGGTTTTTACTTGAGCCCCGTGTTATTAAGTAGATGATTTTTTGCCCACAATAAAAAAGGAAACAACTTACAAACTAACACTACTCAAATAAGTAACACCTCCTACAAGATCGCTGGAAGTGTCATAAATCTGTCAAATAGCGCAGATACACCATCAGGTCCTGGTCGAACTGTTTCAGCGCCCGCCAGTTGCGCCGAATGCCTTGATCACGCACCTGCTCGATCAGTCGCGCAGCCCGGCGATCAAGGTCTGTGCTGCCAAAAAATGCCAGGCTTCCCGTCAGGCGGTGCAGGCAATCGATCATCGCGTGGCGGTCGAGGATACGGCAGGCATTCACCAGGCCTGCGTAATCTGCCTCGGCCTCCAGCACCAGGGTGCCTAACATCTGGTTCAGCACCTGTTCATCACCAAATGTCTTGACCAGCTCGGCGCGGGTGGGCCACGCCGCCCCAGGGAGTGAGCCGGAGCGCGGGCTCGCACATGCGCCCAGCGGCTTAGGCAGCCACTGCTCGAGCACCTCGCGCAATTGCTCCAGGGTCAGCGGCTTGAGCAGCCAGGCATCCATGCCGGCTTCCAGGCATCGCCGGGCATCATCTGTTGAGAGCTTGGCGGTCAAGGCAATGATTGGCACACGCGGGCGATTGTGCGCGGCCTCGCGACGCCTGATCTCGCGGGTCATGCTGTAGCCGTCCAGCAGCGGCATGCGGCAATCGCTGATCACCAGATCGAAATGCCGAATGGCGATGGCCGTCAACGCGGCCTGTCCGTTGCACACCAACTCGTGATCGACTTCGAATTTTTGCAGGAACCAGCCCATGAGGGCGCGGTAGGCCTGATGGTCCTCGACGATCAGTACGCTCAAATGCTTCCAATGAGCAGGGGGACTGCGCCATGGCACCGTTTGCTGCTTTGGGCCGTCGTCAGCAAATACGCTTGGCGTCATGGCCACCTCGATATCGGTGCCGACTTACCAGGTTTATCGGCTGACCCTGGCAGGTCGTCAGTTGAGGGCGCGCACAGCGGGAATTTTCAACCCACCTAAGTGGCGCCCATTACCGATTCAAACTACCCATATGAGTGTCATGTTTACGATACAAGAACTACGAAAAAGGCAGTTTTTCCTACACCACAGTACGCCAATTCCCACTTGACGTATGTCAGCCCGAACACAACTGGATTGTCGTAATTCTTGTATTTCCCCTCCTCCCCACCAGCGCTAAATTGCGCCCCACCCCAAGAGGGCAACCCCGCCACTTCACCTGGCGGTCACACATCGACACTGACTGAACCCGAACCGCGCCAGCCTTTATTCGCTGGGTCGCTGCGGTGAGTCGCATCCGTCAGTTACCACACCGAGACAACACAACATGAACAAGCACCTGATTGCACTGACCGGCGCGCTGTTGATCACTGGCACTTCATCGGTTTTTGCCGCCAGCACCGTCGACCTCACCGTCAAGGGCATCATTACGCCGAATGCCTGTAACCCGACCCTGTCCAGCGGCGGCATCATCGACCACGGCAAGATGTCGGCCAAGGATCTGAACACCGACAAGATCACCCCGCTCCCGCAGCAAACGCTGCAACTGATCGTGAACTGCGATGCAGCGACTCCCTTCGCCCTGAAGGCCACCGACAACCGACGTGAGTCGGGAACAGGTAGTTACTTCGGCCTCGGCACCAACAATGGCAAATCCCTGGGCGCCTACAGCCTGAACATGATTGCCCCGGTGGCCGACAACGAGACCGTGCAAGCCATTGCGTCGTTCGATGGCGGTACCACCTGGGAGCGTTACACCAGCTTTGAAGACCAACTGATGCTCTCCGTGTCCACAGTAGGCGACACCACCCCACGCCCGACCGAAGAGCTGATCACCGACATCCAGTACAGCGGCTACATCAACCGCACCGACGGCCTGGACCTGAGCGGACAAGTCGACATCGACGGCTCGGCCACCATTGAAGTGGTTTACCTGTAAACACTCCCCACCCGCTCTTGAAAATGCATAGGTCAAACAGCTGATGAATTCCTCGCCCGTTGTCTTTCTCGCCACCCTGCTGCTTGTCCCGGCCGTATTCGCCGCCAGCAGTACCGACCTCGCCGTCAAGGGCACCATCACGCCCAATGCCTGCGACCCCACGATCTCCGGTGGAGGTGTAGTGGATTACGGAAAGATGACGGCCAAGGATTTATCCGCTGACAAACCCACCTCGCTGCCGCGCCAGACACTGCAACTGCGCATCGAGTGCAACCACGAGACGCTGCTGGCGTTCAGCACCATCGATAACCGCGCCGGAACTGCAGCGATCAACGAGAACTGGCACGGCTTGGGCATGACGCCCGACGACGAAAAACTGGGCAGTACCGGGTTCGGTCTCTACAACGCCGTGGCCGACGGCGTCCCCGCCAAGACACTGGTCTCAGGCGATGGTGGCGTCACCTGGCACCCTTCGGTATTCCTCGGCCACACGTCCCTTACCGCCATCGGCGCTGCCGGCAACAGCCTGGTACCGATTGCCGTGACCCGGTTCACCGCCGACCTGAGTCTGTACACCATGATCGACAGTGCCGACCGCCTGACTGTACTGGATGAGATCCCTCTGGACGGCCACGCCACCTTGCAAATGAAGTACCTGTAATCCACGTCATCCGGATTCAATCCAAAGGAACCTTGCAGCCATGAACAACACGCTTAACGCCTTGATCGCCACGCTACTGCTGGGCACTTGCGCGCAAGCTCTCGCAGCATCCACGGTAGACCTCACCATCACCGGGACAATCACCCCCAATGCCTGTACGCCGAGCCTGTCTGGAAGCGGAGTGGTCGACTACGGCAAGCTGTCGGCCAAGGACCTGAACCTGACCACACAGACCCCCTTGCCGATGACCACCTTGCAGATGGTTATCGAGTGCGACGGTGCCACGCTGTTTGCAATCAAAGGCACCGACAATCGTGCAGGCTCCGCCTCCGGCCCCTCCGCTCGTACGTACGGCCTGGGGTTGATCAACAACGACCAGAAGCTGGGCAATTACATGGTTGCACTGGCAAACCCCGTCACCGAGGCCGGCGCGACTCAAGTTCTGGAATCGATCGACAACGGCGCCACATGGCGAGACGGGTCCACCGGAATCCCCCCGTCTTCGCTAGCAGCCTTTGGTGATCGCTCATCGGGCGTCTGGCTACCGATCCCGATCGCCAAGGTGACCACTGACGTGAATATCTGGGGTTTTATCGCCCGCGCCGACAGCCTGGACTTGAGCGACGAACATAAAATCGACGGCTCCGCCACGTTCGAAGTCAAGTACCTGTAACCCAAGCCATGGACGTGCATCACGGCGACGTCGCATCCAGGCGACGTCGCCCTTCATACCGACCGCACTGAAGACCGAATGATGAACAAACACCTACGCCTTTTCGCGACGCTGTTATTGCTCAACACCGGCTCCACAGTATTCGCCGACACCGCCACCGACATGACCGTCTCGGGCCTGGTCACTCCCAGTTCCTGCACTGCCACCCTGTCCGGCAACGGTGTGATCGACCACGGCAAGATCGCCGCCCATGGCCTGAACCCAGGCACGCCCACCGCCCTACCTACTCAATGGCTGGACCTGGAAATCCACTGCACTGCCCCCATGCTGTTTGCCTTGGTGGGCATCGATGATCGAGCAGACTCATCACCTGCGCCCGGCACTGCGTTTGGCTTGGGCAAGAACACCCACGCTCCCGACGAGCACCTGGGCTCGGTCTCGCTGGCGTTCGAAAATGCCCTGGCCGACACCCAGCCGATGCAATCAATGGCCTCGACCAACCAGGGCGCCACCTGGACCGCGCAAGAGGCGATTCACCCCAGGGCCTTGATGGCTTTTTCCCGGCCAGGTCGCCCGCTGCCCGAACACATCGTGGAACTGACCACCCGCATCCGCGCCAACACCGTTATCAACCCGGCACACCGTTTGACCCTCAAACACGAGGTGCCGCTCGATGGCTCATTGGTCCTGGATTTGCGTTACCTGTAACCGCCCTGCACTCAATCAGGATGCACCTCATGAAAACGTACTCAACCTTATGCCGGATCCTCGGCAGCCTCGGCGCTCTTGCCTGGCTGTTGAGCACCCAGGCCCGGGCCGATGGCATGGTGCCCGACACCTCGGTGGTGATTGTCTATGAAGAAGAAGGTGAAGCGTCGGTGTCGGTGACCAACACCGACAACAAGCTCGCGCTGCTGCACGTCACCCTCGAAGACCTGCCCGAAGACCTCGAGCCGCTGCTGTTTGTGACCCCTCCCCTGGCGCGGGTCGAAGCGGATAAAAGCCAGCTGGTGCGGTTTATCCTGCAGAACCAGAAACCCCTGCAAACCCAGCGCCTGAAACGGGTGATCTTCGAAGGCATGCCCAAGGACCGCACGCCTGCCGAGGCCGGGCATGCACGAGTAGGCGTGACGGTACGCCAGAACCTGCCGGTGATTCTTCATCCCAAGGGCTTGGCGCCAAATCGCACCCCGTGGAAGGGCCTGACCTGGTCCCTGGACAATGGCCAGTTACGGGTATTGAACGACAGCAAATACGTGGTGCGCATGGCGCAGGAACTGCAATTGTTGCCGGGCAATGACAAGGCCGTACTGCCTCGAACCTACATCCTGCCTGGTGAAACCCTGAGCGTGCCGGCTCCGGACAAGGTCGCCACCTCGGTACGCATGCAACCGGCGACGGTTTATGGCTTTGCGGTGGCGGCATTCGAAGCGCCGATCAATACCGCTACCCAACGCTGAAACCACCACGCACCTATAACGAAGTGACTGCCCAGACCGTCACCGGGAAGACCGCCTGCACAGGCCATCTTCCATAACCCGAGTGCCTTCTCGTGAACACAGTAACTCCCGACCGTGACGGCAAAGCCGTGGGCGGTTTTTCTCCACACCTGCGTCCCAGACAATTGGCCTGGATCGCCCTGAAACCAGCGTTGGTCCTATTGTTTACGTCCTCGTGGGCCGAGGCTGCGCCCGCCGGACAATCCTTTGACCCGCAAACTCTGCAGCAGCGAGGCATCGACCCTGAACTGGCGTACTTGCTGCTGGATGCGCCGCGTTATACCAGCGGCGTTCATGCCGTGAGCCTGAACGTCAATGGTCAACGGCGCGGCCGGGTGGATGTGCGCTTCGACAGCCAGGGCACGCTGTGCTTCGATCGGCCATTGCTGGACACCGCGAACCTGGTGGTGCCTGCACCGCTGGCAAGCACGGGCTGCCATGACTTTCTTGGCGAATACCCGCAAACCGTCATCGAACAAGACCCAGCAAGCCTCAGCGTTTCATTATTAGTACCCACCGAGGCATTGCGCCCGCGAAAACGCGAGCTGTCTGGCTACCAAACGGGTGGTTTTGCCGGCCTGCTCAACTACGACGTGACCGGGCTCTACAACCGCTACGGTGACGACAGCAGCCGTTTCGGTTCGGCCAATACGGAAGTCGGCTTTAACGCCGGCGACTGGATCGTGCGCAGCCGCCAAGTGCAAACCTGGCAAGAACAGCGCTCGCGTACCACCCACCTGGAAGCCTACGCCCAGCGCACCTTTGCTGCGCAGCAGGCGGTGTTGCAGGCCGGGCAAGTGACGCTCTACAACCCGGTGCTGTCCACTGCTCAGATCACCGGGGTTCAAGTGTTCACCGAACAGGCCCTGCAGGATCAGGCACAAGGCGCGACCATCGCCGGCATCGCCAACAGCCCGGCCCAGGTTGAGGTTCGGCAGAACGGCGCGTTGATTCATTCAACCGTCGTGCCTGCGGGGCCGTTCTCACTGACGGATGTGCGGCGCCTGAATACGCGCTCGGATGTCGAGGTAACCGTCAAGGAAAGCACCGGCGAACAGCGCCGGTTCACGGTGCCCGCCGCGATGCTCGGCAGCGGGCTGGCGGCTCCGGGTTACTCGGTAGGCGCCGGGCGTGTGCGCAATATCGGCCAAACTGAAGGTGACGATCCATGGGTGGTCAGTGCCGGGTGGAGCGGCGCGTTGAACCCGCTGGTCAGCGTGGGTGCCGGCGCCTTGATGGCGGAGGATTACCGCTCCACCGGCGCCAGCCTGGGCTGGTTGCCGTGGGCGGACGGCCAACTGCAACTGGCCGCTCAACTGGCCGACGCCAGCGGCCGGGAAAACGTGCGTGGGCTACAGACCGACCTGTCGTTGTCCCAACGCCTGGGCCAGCAATGGTCGATCACCGCGGGTACCTCCCACCGCACGCCGGGTTACCGCGAGTTGGAAGACACTGCCTATGACTACCGTGAGGACGACAACGGTCGGCGCTCGCGCTACCGCGACCAGCAAAGCCTGTCCCTGGGATGGGCGCACCCGTGGCTCGGCGCATTCAACGCGGGAGTTTCACGCACCAGCACCTTCAACGGCGATAACAGTAGCCGGGCCCTGGCCTCCTGGGGCACCAGTGTACGGGGCGTGTCGGTGTCGGCCAGTGCGGAATGGCAAGTCAGCGGCCGTCAAAATGACGACAACGCGGTGTACCTGACCCTCAGCGTGCCCCTGGGAGAAACCCGCAGGGGCCGGACCTGGATGCGTAATTCCGGGGGTGAACACCGCATCGGCGTGGGCTTGAGTGAACAGGTCAACGACCAACTGAGTTACCGGGTCAGCGCCGAACATGACAGCCGCGACCAGCAAGTGGAGTCCACGCTGGGAGTGTCCTATCTGCCGCGCTACAGCCAGCTCGACCTCAACTACAGCCGCTCCGACGCCGAGCGCTCGAGTTACCAGGGCGGTGCCCGTGGCGCCATCGTCGCCCACGGCGACGGCCTGACCTTTTCACCTTATCCGGTACGCGACACCTTCGCACTGGTATCGGTGGGGGACATGGCCGGGATCAAGCTCAGCACACCCAGTGGCCCGGTGTGGACCGACGGGCTGGGCCAGGCGGTGGTCTCGCAAGTAGCCGCCTACGGGCGTAGCGCAGTGGAGGTGCAAACCCGTTCGCTGCCGCGCAATGCCGACATCAGCAATGGTCTGGCGGTCATTTCCGCTGGGCGAGGCGCCGTGGACAGGGTTGAGTTCGGCGTGGCCGTTACCCGCCGGGCATTGTTGACAGTTACTACGCCACAGGGGCAACCACTGCCGCGTGGAGCCACGGTGAGCACGGCCGATGGCGAGTTTGTAACGCTGGTGCAGGAAGGCAGCCAAGTGTTCCTGCCCAACGTATCGGATCCGCGCCGCCTGTGGGTCAAGGGCCTCGGCATCAAGCGCTGTGAACTGCACTTCAGCCTGGAACAAAAAACCGATCCCCAAGTGTATTTCGAGACCGTTGCGGCTCAGTGCCTGACGCCATGAGGAACCTGCGATGAAGCACTTACCACGTATCTGCGTGCTGGCCCTGCTTGGCTCCCACCAGGCCCAGGCACTGGCGGACGATTGCCAGTTGTCCCTGAGCGAGTCACACCTGGACTTCGGCCTGATGAACCGGGTCATCCACAGTCCTGCCAGCCGTGAAATCCAGTTGGGGGAGCGGTACCTGAGCCTGAATCTCAACTGCGCACAGCCCGCGGACATGAGCATTTTTTACCGAGCACTGGCCGCCGTCGGCAGCGAACGTTTTCGTTTCAGTGACCGTGGCAGCTATGCCGTGCAGGCAAGCGATGGCGTGCTCGACGGGCAGGCGGTGGAGTTGGGTTTGATCTCCGGCCCGGGGCAACCACCTGGCACCCGCGCCACCCTGCTGGACTGGCTCGCGGACCAGGCGATCGCGCCGTTACGCGACGGCTTGCCGGCTCGTGGCAGCAGCTTTTCGGTACAACTGCGGGTCAGTGCCTGGGCGTTGGGAGATGCCACCCAAGTGCGCGACGCCGTGACCTGGGAAGCTTCCGGATTGTTTGACGCGGTGGCCACCGGCCGCGCACGGGAGATGACCCTGAACGCCCATTTCGCCCCGGCGGCCTGCGAAATCAACCTGTCCAACGGCGGCGTAATCGACTATGGCCGCATGTGGGCCAAAAGCCTGAATGCCGACCGCGACACGGCGCTGGCTTCCCGCAACCTGACCCTGGGCATTGGCTGTGACGGCCCCACGCAATTCGCCCTGCTGATGCACGACAACCGCAAAGGCTCCGCCACGGGCGGCACCGACGAGACAGCCTACGGCCTGGGCGTGGACAACAGCCGCAACAAGATCGGCCGCTACTTTCTGTATTTCGACCCTTTCGATATGCAGGCCGATACCCTGCCCACCCTCTATCGCACCGACTCCACCACTGGCGGTGTGGCCTGGAGCAGTTCCAACGCGTACCCGATCCCCATTGGCCAAAACAGCTGGCTGGGCTTCACCGACATCCCGGGCAGCCACACGGGGCCTTCGGCCATCACCCATTTGAGTGGCCAAGTGAGTGTCAGGGCGATTCTGGCGCCCACCAATAACCTGGACCTGAGCACCGACGTACTGCTCGACGGCTCAGGCACGATCGAAATCAAATACCTCTAGAGGACTTTTCCATGAAGCGCTTCCTGATTCCGCTCGCGACAGTATCGACACTGGGTTTGAGCACCGTGGCACTGGGTGCCTCCACCATCAACCTGACCGTCGAGGGCTTGCTCTCCCCGACCGCCTGCACACCGCTGCTATCGAGTAATGGCCTGATCGACTACGGCAAGATTTCCCAGAAAGACTTGAACCTTGATCGCGGCACCCGCCTGCCGATCCAGTACCTGGACGTGACCGTCGACTGCAACGGCAACAGTCGCTTTGCCCTGCGCATGCGCGATAACCGAGACGGCACGGCGAACGTCAACAGCGAGATTTTCTACGGCCTGGGCCTGGATAAAAGTGGCAACAAGATCGGGCTCTATTCCCTGAGCTTCGACCCGACGCAAACCGAGGCCAGCCCTTTGCTGGAAGTCTATGGCACCGAATCCACCACTGGCGGATTGGCCTGGCGCAGCGCCAACAGCAACCCGATTGATATCGGCGCGCGCAGCTACCTGGGGTTTACTGATCAAGCCGGGAGCACCACAGGGCCGGCGGCCATCAAGTTTCTCAGCAGTCGGGTGAAGATTGAGACGGTGATCGCCGCCAAGCAGAACCTGGACCTGAGCAGCGAGATCACCATGGATGGCTCCAGTACCCTGGAGGTCATCTACCTCTAGATTTTTCACTGGTGACGCCGACATACAGGGCACGCCCTGCGCCCAGGCCGGCAATGATCGCGCCCAGGCCGATCACCGCGAAAATCCAGCCGGTGGCGTTCCAGCCGCCTGTCCAGTCATGCACCAGCCCTACCGCGAACGGCCCCATGGACGCCAGGGTATAGCCGATACCCTGGGCCATGCTCGACAGGTTGGCGGCCACATGGGAGTCCCGTGAACGCAGCACGATCAAGGTCAGCGCCAGGCTGAACGTGCCGCCCTGGCCCAGGCCCAGCAGAATCGCCCAGCCCCACAAACCGTCCAGCGGTGCATAGAGGCAACCGAACAGCCCACCCAGCGTCAGCACCATCACCACCACAATGGCCAGGCGCTGGTCCTTGCCGCGGGTAGCCAGCCAGGGAGCAGCCAGGGAACTGGCCAACTGCACAATCACCGAACCAGAAAGTACCAGGCCCGCCTGGGTCGCGGTCAGGCCACGGCCGATCAGGATCGACGGCAACCAGCCAAACACGATGTAGGCCAGTGACGATTGCAGGCCCATGTACAAGGTCACCTGCCAGGCCAGCGGGTCACGCAGCAGACCTTTCACCCGATAGGCAACCTGGTGGGCGCCGTGCTTCTGGCCGACTTGTGGCAGCCAGAACAGCGCCGCGACCAGCGCAGGGAGAATCCAGAAACCCAGGCCGATATTCCAGCTGTCGCCGAAGTAATGGCTGAGCGGCACCGTGGCGCCGGCCGCCAGCGCGGCGCCCAGGCACAACGCCATGGTGTACACGCCGGTCATGGTGCCGGCCTGTTTGGCGAAGTCGCGTTTGACGATACCGGGCAACAGCACACCGATGATGCCGATGCTCGCGCCCGCCAGCAGGCTGCCGGCGAACAGCCCGGCTTCACCGAATGAACTGCGCAGGATGATCCCGCAGGCCAGGGTCAGCAGAATCCCCAGCACCACGCGCTCGGCGCCAAAGCGCCGGGCCAGGATCGGAGCCAGCGGCGCGAACAGGCCCAGGCACAACACCGGCAGCGTCGTCAGCAACCCGGCCTTGGCGGCCGAGAGACCCAGGCTATGGGAAACCTCAGCGAGCAGCGGCGCCATGCTCGACAGCGCCGGGCGCAGGTTCAACGCCACCAGGATCAGGCCCAGCAGCAACAGCCACGGGCGGCTCACCACCGGCGGGCTGTGCTGGACTTCATCGTCATCGGCTTCGGCGTCGATCAGCAGTTCTTCAAGGGCGTTTTCTGAACGGGACATGGGGATCTCGGATTCAAGGTTCATTGATCAACTGCCGGGAAAGCGCCTTGGCACGTTCCGGGTCCTGTTGTTCCACGGCATCGAGCAAGGCGCCGTGCAGGTCGAACACCGCTTGCCTGCGCGGCTGGATGTTCAGGGTCTGGCGCAGTTGCGCGCCGACGATGCTGGAAAAGTACTGGTAAAGCTCGCTCAAGGCCGGGTTGTGAGCCGCATCCACCAGACGTTTGTGGAACACCAGGTCGCAGCTGATGTAGTGCTCAAGATCACCGTGGTAATGGTCGCCGCTGGATTTCAGTGCCGCGCGCAAGGCGATCAGGTCTTCATCGGTGCGGCGCAAGGCAGCCAGGCCAATGGCCTCGACTTCAAGAATCTGCCGCGTCTCCTGGGCCTGGACCAGGGTGCAATGGGACAAGGCTTTCATCGCGCCCAACGGGTCGGTCATGGAACGCAAATAGCTGCCGTCGCCCTGGCGGATCTCGATCAATCCGGAGAACGCCAATACGCGCATGGCTTCGCGCACAGTGTTACGGCTGATCCCCAACTCTGCAGACAACTCGGGCTCGGTGGGCAGGCGTTCGCCGATGGCCCACACGCCTTGGGTGATGCGCTGGCGCAACTGTTCGAGGGCTTGGTCGACCAGGGAGCGTTTGATCAGAGGAGCGATGTCTGTCATGGGTTTCGTCCTTTCATCCAATCATAGGATGAATTTTCCTACAGCCTATTCGGAGTTGCCTACAAAGGCAACGCACTAGGGTTCTTGAGGAGGAAAAGGAGCAGTATTTTCGATTGGTAAAATTACCCTCAGAGGGTAATTATTGGACTCAGGTGTCTTATGGAAAAGTACACACCTCATTACGATTTGGCGGTGATAAAGGCGGATGTCAGGCGGCTTGGAAAGCAAGCATTTACTCAAAGCGCACGCCGTTGCGGCGAGGATCTTGATTTAAGCATCGAACAAATGCAGGCGGTCATTTTCGAGTTGAAAAACACGATGTTGTACAAGTCGATGACCACTCATGACGACCATCGAGTTTGGCAAGATGTGTATCACATTCACTCACATGATCTGGAGATCTACATCAAGGTGACCTACCGCACGGATGGTAAACCTCCGGTGATCTCCTTCAAGGAGAAAAACCCATGAAAACAGAGCAATGCTTCAGCTGCGGCAGGCATGACGGAATGCATCACTTCTCAGGACGTAGCGAAACATCGGAAGTCAAAGGTTTGCATCGCCGTATAGACGATCTGTCTGGATGGGAGTGCCAGGCATGTGGAGAGGTGATCCTGGACCCCGAAGACGCGGAACGCTATTCAGACCACTGCGATGAAATAGTCCACAGTTTCAGGCAAATGGTCGGCACCGAGATGAAGCGCATACGCCGCAAACTGCACCTTTCACAAAAAGAAACGGTACAACTGCTATCGGGTGGCGGCCACAACGCCTTATCTCGTTACGAGCGCGGTGAGGTATTGCCCCCCAAGTCCCTGGTAGTCCTGATGCGTTTGCTTGAGCGTCACCCCCACTTGCTGGTCGAAGCAAAAATCCTGAGTGAAGGCGCAGATCTTCGTAACTCCGTGCATACGGTACATAAAGAACACGAGACCCTGACCACAACTTGATTGAGGGCAAAAATAAACCCGGCACCAGGCCGGGTTTATTGTTTCAAGCATTACCCATGGATCAATGCAGAATCTGGCTCAAGAACAACTTGGTCCGATCATTCTGCGGGTTGTCGAAGAAGTCATTCGGCGCCGCCTGTTCAACGATCTCGCCCTTGTCCATAAAGATCACACGGTTGGCCACGGTGCGCGCAAAGCCCATTTCGTGGGTTACGCAGAGCATGGTCATGCCGTCTTCCGCCAGGCCGATCATGGTGTCCAGCACCTCTTTCACCATCTCTGGATCGAGTGCCGAGGTCGGCTCATCGAACAACATGATTTTCGGCTTCATGCACAACGCACGGGCAATCGCCACGCGCTGTTGCTGACCGCCGGAAAGTTGGCCCGGAAACTTGTGGGCCTGCTCCGGAATACGCACGCGCTCCAGGTAGTGCATGGCAATTTCTTCAGCCTTGCGCTTGGGCATCTTGCGGACCCACATCGGTGCCAGCGTGCAGTTCTGCAGGATGGTCAGGTGCGGGAACAGATTGAAGTGCTGGAACACCATGCCGACTTCACGGCGGATCGCTTCGATCTGCTTGAGGTCATTGGTCAGTTCCACACCATCGACCACGATGCGGCCCTGCTGGTGCTCTTCCAGACGGTTGAGGCAGCGGATGGTGGTGGACTTGCCGGAACCCGACGGGCCGCACAGCACGATACGCTCGCCCTGCTTGACGTTCAGGTTGATGTCTTTCAACACGTGGAACTGGCCGTACCACTTGTTGACGCCCTGCATCTGAATAATGCCTTCAGGGCTCACAGGCTGTTTGATCGCTTCACTCATCACAAAACTCCTAACGCTTGTGGCCTGTGTCCAGCTTGTGTTCCAAATGAATGGAATAGCGGGACATACCAAAACAGAAAATCCAGAACACCAGGGCGGCGAACACGTAGCCTTCAGTGGCCATGCCCAACCATTTCGGGTCGGCGGCGGCTTGCTTGACGCTGTTGAGCAGGTCGAACAGGCCGATGATGATCACAAGGCTGGTGTCCTTGAACAACGCGATAAACGTGTTGACGATGCCCGGGATCACCATCTTCAGCGCCTGGGGCAAAATCACCAGGCCCATGCTGCGCCAGTAACCCAGGCCCATCGCGGCGGCGGCTTCGTACTGCCCCTTGGGAATCGCCTGCAAACCACCGCGCACCACTTCGGCCACGTAGGCCGACTGGAACAGGATCACGCCGATCAAGGCCCGCAGCAGTTTGTCGATGCCCATGCCTTCCGGCAGGAACAACGGCAACATCACCGACGACATGAACAACACCGTGATCAACGGCACACCGCGCCAGAACTCGATGAAGGTCACGCACACCACACGAATCGCCGGCATGTTCGAACGCCGACCCAGCGCCAGCACAATTCCCAGCGGCAAGGCCCCGGCAATGCCGACGGTAGCGATCACCAGGGTCAGCATCAAGCCGCCCCATTGGCTGGTGGCCACGTTGGTCATGCCGAAGATCCCGCCGTGGAGCAGGAAGTAGGCAACGATCGGGTACACCACCAAAAAGCTCAGGCCGTAGACCGCCTTGCGGGTGAAGCGCGAGATGAACAACGGCGCCACGCCAACGATGGCCAGCCACACGGTCAGGTCCACGCGCCAGCGCAGGTCGCCGGGGTAGTAGCCGTACATGAACTGCCCGAAACGCTGTTGGATAAACACCCAGCAGGCGCCTTCCTTGGTGCAGTCGGCGCGGGTAGTGCCCACCCAGTTGGCATCGAAGATCGCCCAGCTGAGGATCGGCGGCACTATCAGGTAGATCAGGTAGAACGCCAGCAACGTCAGCAGGGTGTTGAGCCAGCTGGAAAACAGGTTGGCACGCATCCACGCCATCGGCCCGAAGACCTTGTTGGGTGGTGGCATGTCAGGTTTGAAAATATGAGAAGTCATGCTGGTTTCCTCACCGCTCGATCAGCGCAATGCGCTTGTTGTACCAGTTCATCAGCAGGGAAATGCTGATGCTGATCGCCAGGTACACGCTCATGGTGATGGCAATGACTTCGATGGCCTGGCCGGTCTGGTTGAGCACCGTGCCGGCAAACAGCGAAACCATTTCCGGGTAACCGATACCGGCGGCCAGTGACGAGTTTTTCGCCAGGTTGAGGTATTGGCTGGTCAGCGGCGGGATGATCACGCGCAGGGCTTGCGGGATGATCACTTTGCGCAGGGTCGGACCGTTGCGCAGTCCGAGGGAGCGCGCCGCTTCGGTCTGGCCGTGGCTGACGGACTTGATGCCCGAACGCACGATCTCGGCGATGAACGCCGCGGTGTACACGGTCAAGGCCAGGGTCAGCGCCAGCAACTCGGGAATCAACACCCAGCCGCCAACAAAGTTGAAGCCTTGCAGCTTCGGCATTTCCCAGTGCAGCGGCGCGCCGAAAACCAGTGCGCACAGTGCCGGGATCACCACCAACAGTGCCAGGCCGACCCAGAATTTATGGAACGGAACACCGGTGGCTTCAAAGCGTTTGTTGGCCCAACGGGTCATCATTACTATGGCGATAATCGCCACTACAACGCTGATCACAAACGGCCAGAAGCCGTCCGCCGCCAACGCGGCAGGCATGTTCAGGCCACGGCTGCTGACGAAGAAGGTGTCGCCGAAGTTGTGGCTGTTACGCGGCCCCGGCATCGTCAGGAATACCGCGAAGTACCAGAACAGGATTTGCAGCAGCGGCGGAATGTTGCGGAACACTTCCACATACACGGTCGCCAGCTTGTTGATCATCCAGTTGGGCGACAAGCGCGCCACGCCGATGATGAACCCGAGGATGGTCGCCAGGACCACACCGATCACGGTCACCAGCAAGGTGTTGAGCAGACCGATCACAAAGACCCGGGCATAGCTGTCCGATTCGGTGTAGTCGATCAGGTGCTGAGCGATGCCGAAGCCGGCACTGCGCTCAAGAAAGTCGAAACCCGAGGTAATGCCCCGGTGTTGAAGGTTAGTTTGCGTGTTGTTGAACAGGTACCAGCCCAACGAGACCACCGCCACAATCGTGATGATCTGGAATAGCCACGCACGCACTTTTGGATCACTGAAGCTGAGCTTCTGTTTTGGTGCGCCGATTTGATTTTGCATTAAGTGCCCCAGGAATAATGGAACAGAACATCACCCGGCGGTTGGCCCACCGGGTGATAGAACCATCAGCGATCAGCGCACAGGTGGTGCGTATTGAATGCCGCCGTTGTTCCACAGCGCGTTCAGGCCACGGTCGATTTCCAGCGGAGTGCTTTTGCCGAGGTTTTTCTCGAACACTTCACCGTAGTTACCCACTTGCTTGACGATCTGTACGACCCAGTCCTTCTTCACTTTCAGGTCTTTGCCGTATTCGCCATCAGCACCCAGCAGACGGGCTACGTCCGGGTTCTTGGTGGATTTGGCTTCAGCTTCGACGTTTTTCGAAGTGATGCCGGCTTCTTCAGCGTTGAGCATGGCGTAGCCAACCCAGCGCACGATGGCCAGCCACTCGTCGTCGCCGTTACGCACAACAGGACCCAGAGGTTCCTTGGAGATGGTTTCCGGCAACACCACGTAGTCCTTCGGCGAGGCCAACTTGCTGCGCTGGGCAAACAGTTGGGACTTGTCGGAGGTCAGTACGTCGCAACGCCCGGATTCCAGCGACTTGGCGCTTTCATCGGAGGTGTCGAACGTGATCGGGGTGTACTTCAGGTTGTTGGCGCGGAAGTAGTCGGAAACGTTCAGCTCGGTGGTGGTACCGGCCTGGATGCAGATGGTTGCACCGTCCAGTTCCTTGGCACTTTTAACGCCCAGCTTGTTGTTCACCAGGAAGCCAACACCGTCGTAGTAGGTGATGAAGCCCGGGAATTTCAGGCCCATGCCGGCATCGCGAGAGCTGGTCATGGTGGTGTTACGCGACAGGATGTCGACTTCGCCAGACTGAAGCGCGGTGAAACGCTCCTTGGCATTCAACTGGCTGAATTTGACCTTGGTTGCGTCGCCGAATACGGCAGCGGCAACAGCACGGCATACGTCAGCGTCGATCCCGAGGATCTTGCCACTGGCGTCCGGCACCGAGAAGCCTGGCAGACCGTCGCTCACGCCACACTGCACAAAGCCTTTCTTCTGCACGGCATCCAGAGTGGCGCCAGCCTGGGCGAAACCACTGACACCCAATACGGCAGCCGCGGTCACGATGGCCAGGGTGGATTTCAATACCTTCATTCAAACCTCCAGTTTTGCTCTTGTTGTGTCGGAGCTCAAACCCCACCGCACCCTTATGAGGCGACATCGACCCGTGTTGGCTTTTTTTGGGGTCAAACAGCATGAGGTTTTTGCTTTAAGTCCAGTTGCTATCCCCCAGGCGTCAGTCACTGATAGTGTTACCGCCTGGGGTGAGCCTTGACATCGGGTTTCTCATAGCAAGCCCCGTACCAGACTGGTGGCTGAGTCGTTTCAGCCCATGGTCAAGAGCAAAAGATTCAACCTTGCGACATTCTCTTAACAGATCAACTCGTCGCGCACCGTTCCGACGCACTCAATCGGAGCGCACGCACATTTATGGAGCAGACATGACCGAACCCTTGATTCTTCAGCCCGCCAAGCCCGCAGACGCCTGCGTAATCTGGTTGCATGGCCTGGGTGCCGATCGCTACGACTTCCTGCCGGTGGCCGAAGCCCTACAGGAAAAACTCCTGTCTACGCGCTTTGTGCTGCCCCAGGCGCCGACACGCCCGGTGACCATTAATGGCGGCTATGAGATGCCCAGCTGGTACGACATCAAGGCCATGAGCCCGGCGCGCTCGATCAGCGTTGAGGAACTGGAAGCCTCGGCAAAAATGGTCACTGACCTGATCAAGGAACAAAAAAGCAGCGGGATAGACGCCTCGCGGATTTTCCTCGCCGGTTTTTCCCAGGGCGGCGCCGTGGTGTTCCACACCGCTTTCCTGAAATGGCAGGGCGCATTGGGTGGCGTGGTTGCCCTCTCCACCTACGCTCCCACCTTTGGCGACGAACTTGAATTGTCGGCCAGCCAGCAACGAATTCCGGTGCTGTGCCTGCACGGCCAATACGACGACGTGGTGCAGAACGCCATGGGTCGCAGCGCCTATGAGCATTTGAAGTCGCGCGGTGTCACCGTTGCATGGCAGGAATACCCAATGGGCCACGAAGTGTTACCCCAGGAGATACACGATATTGGTGACTGGTTGGCCGCCCGCCTGGGCTGAAAACCACACATTATGTAGCCGTATGACCAACGCACTACGCCGCGCCCGATTCTTGCATTACACTGGCCGGCGTACATTCCTTAACCAATTGATGAGATGACCGTGCTCAAAGCACTCAAAAAGATGTTCGGTAAAAGCGAGGCTGAGCAGCTCGCGCCAGGTTCCAGTGCCCCCGCCCACGTTCAAGGCAGCCGCAATGACGGCCAGCAGCCTGGCCGGACCGCACCTGTAGCCTCGCCAAAAAAAGAGCCGGTGACCACACCCGCCACGGTTAACGTCGCTGAAGAGCCAGCCGCCGACCAACCACGCCAGGAGCCACGCCAGGAAAAACCGCGTCGCGAACGCGCGCCGAAACCTGTGGTTATTCCCTGGAAACTGGAAGACTTCGCCGTCGAGCCCCAGGAAGGCAAAACCCGCTTTCATGATTTCAAGCTCGCCCCGGAACTGATGCACGCCATCCAGGACCTGGGTTTCCCGTACTGCACGCCGATCCAGGCGCAGGTATTGGGCTTCACCCTCGCTGGCAAAGACGCCATCGGTCGCGCACAGACCGGTACCGGCAAGACCGCAGCGTTTCTGATCTCGATCATCACCCAACTGCTGGAAACCCCGCCGCCGAAAGAGCGCTACATGGGTGAGCCACGCGCCCTGATCATCGCCCCGACTCGGGAGTTGGTGGTACAGATCGCCAAGGACGCCGCCGACCTGACCAAATACACCGGCCTCAACGTAATGACGTTTGTCGGTGGTATGGACTTCGACAAGCAGCTCAAGCACCTGGAAGCGCGTCACTGCGACATCCTGGTAGCCACACCGGGTCGCTTGCTCGACTTCAACCAGCGCGGCGACGTGCACCTGGACATGGTCGAAGTGATGGTGCTGGACGAAGCCGACCGCATGCTCGACATGGGTTTCATCCCGCAAGTGCGTCAGATCATCCGCCAGACTCCGCCGAAAAACGAACGCCAGACCCTGCTGTTCTCCGCGACCTTCACCGAAGACGTGATGAACCTCGCCAAGCAGTGGACCACTGACCCGTCCATCGTCGAGATCGAGGCACTCAACGTTGCCAGCGAGAACGTCGAACAGCACATCTATGCCGTGGCCGGCGCCGACAAATACAAGCTGCTCTACAACCTGATCAACGACAACGGTTGGGAGCGGGTCATGGTGTTTGCCAACCGCAAGGACGAAGTGCGGCGCATCGAAGAACGCCTGGTGCGTGATGGCGTGAATGCTGCGCAACTGTCAGGCGACGTGCCGCAGCACAAGCGCATCAAGACCCTGGAAGGTTTCCGCGAAGGCAAGATTCGCGTGCTGGTGGCCACCGACGTGGCCGGGCGCGGGATTCACATCGATGGCATCAGCCACGTGATCAACTTCACCCTGCCGGAAGTGCCGGACGACTACGTGCACCGGATTGGCCGTACCGGCCGTGCGGGCGCTGCGGGCGTGTCCATCAGCTTTGCCGGTGAAGACGATTCGTATCAGTTGCCGTCGATTGAAACCTTGCTGGGCCGCAAGATCAGCTGCGAAACGCCGCCGACGCATTTGTTGCGCCCTGTAGAGCGCAAACGCCCGTAAGGACTACGCCGCATTCTGTAGGAGCGAGCTTGCTCGCGAAAAACGTTAACGATAACGCGTGCATCCTGGATAAACGCGGTGCCACAGAGTTTTTCGCGAGCAAGCTCGCTCCTACAGGAGAGCCCACATGAACCAGGCCGACTACCTCATCATCGGCGGTGGCATCGCTGGCGCATCCGCCGGCTACTGGCTGTCACAACATGCCCGCGTCATTGTGCTGGAGCGCGAGTCGATGCCGGGCTACCACTCCACCGGCCGCTCCGCCGCCCTCTACATCGCGGCGTACGGCACGCCACAGGTACGCGCCCTCACCCTCGGCAGCCGCGCCTTCTTTGATCACCCGCCCACAGGCTTTGCCGAACACCCGTTGCTCACACCCCGCGGTGAAGTGTTGGTGGACTTGATCGGCGATCCCGATGAGCTGCAGCGCCAGTACCTGAGCGCCAAGGCCCTGGTACCGGAAACGCGACTGCTCGACGTCGAAGAGTCGATGGCCATGATGCCCATCCTGCGCCGGGAAAAAGTCCATGGCGGGATCTACGACCCGACCGTCTGTGACATCGACACCGATGCGCTGTACCAGGGCTACCTGCGCGGCATTCGGCGCAATGGCGGTGAAATCCACACCGACAACGACGTGCAGAAACTGACCCGCGACGTTCAGGGGGTGTGGCAGGTACGCACCGCGCAACAGCATTTCAGCGCCCCGGTGATCATCAACGCCGCCGGCGCGTGGGCCGATCACATCGGTGAGTTGGCCGGCGCACAGAAAATCGGCCTGCAACCCAAACGTCGCAGCGCCTTCGTCTTCGCCCCGCCCGCCGAATTGAACATTCACGCATGGCCGGAGCTGGCGGCCCTCGACGGTTCGTTCTATATGAAACCCGATGCGGGCATGTTCCTCGGCTCACCGGCCAATGCCGACCCGGTAGAGCCCCACGATGTGCAGCCGGAAGAGCTGGACATCGCCACGGGCATCTATCACATCGAGGAAGCCACCACCCTGAGCATCCGCCGCCCCGCACGGACCTGGGCCGGGCTGCGCAGTTTCGTCAGCGATGGTGATCTGGTCTGCGGGTTCGATCCACAGGTGGAGGGTTTGTTCTGGATTGCGGCTCAGGGCGGCTACGGGATCCAGACGTCTCCGGCGATGGGCCAGGCCAGTGCGGCGCTGGTGCGCGGCAAGCCGTTGCCGGATGCATTGGCGGCGTTCGGGTTGACCGAAGCGATGCTGTCGCCCCACCGGCTGCAAGCCTCGACCTGACCTGTGTGGCGAGGGGCTTGCTGTGGCGAGGGAGCTTGCTCCCGCTGGAGTGCGCAGCGCTCCCACTTTTTTTGGGGCCGCTTCGCAGCCCAGCGGGAGCAAGCTCCCTCGCCACACGTTATTTCCAGCGGTCAGCGGCAGCGTGATCGCTGTCGCGCCCTTCTACCCAGCGCGGCCCTTCACTGGTGTTTTCCTTCTTCCAGAACGGCGCCCGCGTCTTCAGGTAGTCCATCATGAACGCACAGGCATCGAACGCCGCCTGGCGATGGGCACTGGCCGCCGCAACGAACACAATCGGCTCACCCGGCTCCAGGCCGCCGATGCGGTGCAGCACTTCCAGCTTGAGCAGCGGCCAGCGTTGTTCGGCCTCCACGGCGATTTTGCCGAGGGCTTTTTCAGTCATGCCCGGATAGTGTTCGAGGAACATTCCGGCCACATCCAGGCCATCATTGAAGTCGCGCACATAGCCAATAAAACTCACCACCGCACCCACGCCCACATTGGCCGCATGCATCGCGTTGACTTCAGCACCGGGGTCAAATGCCTCGGCCTGCACCCGAATCGCCATGATCAGCCTCCGGTCACGGGCGGGAAGAACGCCACTTCATCGCCGTCAACGAGGGGCTCGTCCAGCGAGCACAGCTCCTCGTTGCGGGCGCACATCAAGCCAGTTTCGTTGAGTACTTCAAAACCGGGGTCGCCCGCCAATGCCTGGCGTACGGCTTCGATCGTGGCGAACTCACCTTCAACCTCCAGCGAGTCCAGGTCCACGGCTTCGCGGTAGCGCGCAAAAAACAGTACGGTAATGCTCATGCCTGGTCCGCCTTGAAATGCCCGCTCTTGCCGCCGAGTTTTTCCAGCAGCCGAATGTTTTCGATGGTCATGCCACGGTCCACGGCCTTGCACATGTCGTAGATCGTCAGGGCGGCGACACTGGCCGCGGTCAGCGCTTCCATCTCCACGCCAGTCTGGCCGGAGAGTTTGCAACGGGCGACGATGTGCACCGCGTCCAGGCCATCGGCGCTGAGTTCAACCTTGACCCCGGTGAGCATCAAAG
This sequence comes from Pseudomonas sp. ATCC PTA-122608, assembly GCF_001952855.1. GTDB lineage: Bacteria > Pseudomonadota > Gammaproteobacteria > Pseudomonadales > Pseudomonadaceae > Aquipseudomonas. The sequence goes on from NZ_LPNO01000017.1 coordinate 97,600, forward strand.
GGTGGCACAGGGGAATCAGATCACTGGTTTTTTTCGCGGCCTGGATCCCGGCGATACGGGCTACGGCAAACACGTCGCCTTTGGGGTGGGCGCCGTCGACAATCATTTTCAGGGTCTCGGGCAACATGCGCACCCGCGCTTCGGCCACCGCTTCACGGAACGTCACGGTTTTTTCAGTGACGTCGACCATGTGGGCGCGACCTTGGGAATCGAGATGAGTCAGCACAGGGATACTCCTGATCAGGAGCCCCGATTGTAAACCCTGCAGGAGCGAGCTTGCTCGCGAAAAACCAGAGAACAACGCGGGGCACCCGATGCCCCGCGTTTTCGTTGACGTCCTTCGCGAGCAAGCTCGCTCCTACAGGAATGGTTACAGGTGAGATTCGGCGTATTCAGCCAGAATCGAGCGAGGTACCCCTTGCAGCGCGATGTGCACGCCGTTCGGGAAGTCTTTGAAGCGTTCCGTCAGGTAAGTCAGGCCGGAGCTGGTCGCGGACAGGTAAGGGGTGTCGATCTGTGCCAGGTTACCCAGGCACACCACTTTGGAACCGGCGCCCGCACGGGTGATGATGGTTTTCATCTGGTGCGGCGTCAGGTTCTGGCATTCATCGATCAAAATCAGGCTTTGCTGGAAGCTGCGACCTCGAATGTAGTTGAGGGATTTGAACTGCAACGGCACTTTGCTGAGGATGTAGTCGACGCTGCCATGGGTATTTTCGTCATCCATGTGCAAGGCTTCGAGGTTGTCGGTGATCGCCCCCAGCCACGGCTCCATTTTTTCCGCTTCGGTGCCTGGCAGGAAACCGATTTCCTGGTCCAGGCCCTGCACGCTGCGGGTGGCGATGATGCGGCGATAGCGCTTGGTAACCATGGTCTGTTCGATGGCGGCAGCCAGGGCGAGGATTGTTTTCCCCGAGCCTGCGGCGCCGGTCAGGTTGACCAGGTGGATGTCCGGATCAAGCAAGGCATACAGCGCCAGGCTCTGGTAGATATCACGCGGTTTCAGGCCCCAGGCTTCCTGGTGCAACAGCGGTTCCTGATGCAGGTCGAGGATCAGCAGCTTGTCGACCTGGATCTCTTTGATCCAGCCCACAAAACCCTGTTCGTCGATGATGAATTCGTTGATGTGCACAGCCGGCAGGTTGTCGATCAGCTGTACCTGGTGCCAGGTGCGGCCATGGTCCTGACGGGTTTCAACCTTGCTGACGCGATCCCAGAACGAGCCGGTCATGGTGTGATAACCACGAGACAGCATCGACACGTCGTCGACCAGTTGGTCGGTACTGTAGTCCTCGGCAGCGATCCCACACGCTCGTGCCTTGAGGCGCATATTGATGTCTTTGGTCACCAGCACCAGGCGCAGGTCCTTGTCGCGCGCGTGCAGGTCGATCAATTGGTTGATGATTTTGTTGTCGTTCAGATGCTCCGGCAGCAGGCTGTTGGGCTCGCCGCGCTTGTTCATCAGAATCGACAGCAAGCCCTTGGGCCCGCTTTTGCCACGCTGGATCGGTACGCCCACCTCGACATCGTCGGGGGAGGCTTCGCCGAGGGTCTTGTCGATCAGGCGGATGGCCTGGCGGCATTCGGCGGCAACGCTGTGGTGCCCGCTTTTGAGTTTGTCGAGTTCCTCAAGCACGATCATCGGGATGGCGACGTGGTGTTCTTCGAAGTTAAGCAGTGCGTTTGGATCGTGAATCAGTACATTGGTATCAAGCACATAAAGGATTGGCTGGTCGGAAGAAGGGTTACGTCCATGATCATCCATACTCGGTCACCTTTGTGGGAGCCAGTCGACGCAATACCACGACAGTGCTGCGCCTCGATTCGACCGTCGAACGCACGTGAGGGGCGTCAAGTGCGGTGCACACAAGAGGTGTCTTGGAAGACGCCACCTGTGTTGCAGGTTTCGGCTGTCTGTCTTCGTAATACCGCAAAACACATGACAGGAAAAAGCACTTTGACGCTTTTTTGAAGTTTATTTTTCAGGATGACGAATAGCACTAGGCGAGCCGGCATTGCACCGTTAAAGTCGGAAGTCCGCCTGTATCGAAATATCTCCCAAATTCTCCCCTAAAAAACCTCAGCCCCAACAGGGCCGGGCTTTTTGTGCTTTTTCAGCGAAACGCTTCGCGGCAATCCTGCCAGCCGAGTCCACTTTCTGCCGTGGCGTGTAAAAGCCAGGGTAATGCGATGCGCGCCTTGTCCTGGGTGTCGTGGAATACGATCACCCCGCGCCGCCACAGCAGCATCAGCGTGAGCACGCGGTTGGCCGACTCATCAGCCTTGAGCTTGCCGGGTTCGTCTTCCGAGTCGATGTCCCACAACGCCACTTGCAGCCCTTGTGCCTGGAAGAAGCCTTGGCTGTCGGAGCGGCGCTGGCCGTAGGGTGGGCGGAACAGTGGCAGGTAGTTTTCCGGCATCAGGTTTTGGGCCAGGGAAGCGCTGCGGGTGATGGACGACTGCCAGTCGACCCAGTGGCTATGGGAGCGGTATTGCCAGCCCTGGGTGCCGACGCACTGGCCTTGGTACAGCGCCTGCACATCGGTGGCCGAGCTTTTCTCGACGCGGGTTTGCAGGCTGTTGCCGAGCACGAAGAAAAGGCCGTGCATTTTCTGTTTGCGCAGGTAGTCGGTGAGCCAGTCGGTGTTGCCGCTCACGGGGGACGGGCCGCTGTCGAAGGTCAGCAGGAACATCCGGTCGTTGAGTTCGTCGCCGTTGCGTTCGTGATCGCCGAAGCGTGCGATTTCGCTGCTGATCTGGGGGAACAGGGCGGCCTTGCGCAACTGTTCATCCAGGTAGCGTTCGTGGAATGTGCGGCTGGGGCCGGCCCAGCCTATATAGAAGGAGTCGTCGCTCACTTCGAACTTGGTGGCTTGTTCGCGCAGGTCGTCCATGTTTTCCACCAGGTAGCAGAAGGAGGCGTCCTGTTCGCAGCTTTGTTGGGCGAAGGTGTAGTTCTCCAACAGGCGTTGCCACAGTTGGCGGCGCAGGTCGTCGATGGCGGCCAGGTTGATGATCTTCAGGCCCAGGCGCTGCTTGAGGGCGGGCTCGTCGAGGGATTCGCTGGCCAGCAGGGTGTGGGCGAACATCAGGATTTCTGCGCGTGAGGCGACGTCGAACAGGGCGGGGTTGCTGAGGCGTTCGGGCCAGGTGCCGCGGTCCAGGGTCGCGACGTCCACCGGGGCGGCTTGGGCGCCCAGGCAGATGAGCCAGGCTGACAGTAAAAGCGCAATTCGCACGGAGGGTCTCCCTTTCCAGAGTCGTCGGGCACTATAGCCGATCACATTGGGTTGGTTTGTGTGCATATCCGTTGCTGCGGTAACGGCCACTTATGGTTCCGCTCTTACAGCGGCTCACTTTTGAACAGCGCAAAAGTAAGCAAAACGCTCTTGCCCCACCACTCGGCACCTCGCTTGGGCTCGGTGTGCCCTCACTCCGGCTTTGGACCGTGGGCCGCCGCGATGGGCCATCCTTGGCCCAGCGCGGCTAACCCGGCGTCCTGCCGGGTTACCCACGCTCCAAAGCCTGCGTTCGGCCAGCGTGGTTTAACGGGGCGCCTAAGATCAAGATCAAAAGCAGATC
>NZ_LPNO01000018.1 GCF_001952855.1 Pseudomonas sp. ATCC PTA-122608
TAGCCCGCAAGGATCTGTACGAGTCCGCTAAAGCGGCTAATCCCAGCCGCTGGAGCGGGAACACACGTAACTGGCAGCTTGCAGAAGCTGTTTATCTGAACCCGGAGCGACCGGATGCTAGGGCCGCAATGGCTTGCTAAAACAGTAGTAAGGCGACAGATACATTGACACGTACCGCGTTTGCCAAAAGTGACCCGCTGTAAGAGCGGAACCATAAGCCGCCGTTACCGCAGCAACGGATATGTACACCTTCAGGCCCGACTCCGCAGCCACTGCATAAACCCCTTCTTAACCGGCACCACAGGCGCCTCCTGCGTCAAACTCTGAGCCGCATGCAACCTGAAATCCAACAAACTCTTCATCGCCTCACTAATGTCATGCCGAGCATCCAGACAAGGCTTCAGATACTCCTTCTCAATCCGATACAACGTACAAAACGTCTTCGCCGAAAAGTCCGCAGGCACACCCTGCTCCGACAAAATCCCGGCCTCGCCGATCACCTCGCCAGGCCCCATCCGCCCGGCTTCAAATTTGTGCCCAGCCTTGGTCAACATCACCGAAATCACCCCGGACTCAATGATAAACAGGTGATCACTCACCTCCCCGGCCGGCAAAATCATCTCCCCGGCGCGGAAGGTCTGCAGCGTCATGTTCTGGCTGAACGTCTCCTTCTCCTCCTGCCTCAACGTCGAGAAAATAGACGAACTCTCCAACAACGCCCGAGCCCGGGAAACCGCCACCGGCGCATTACCCTCGGCCGCCGACAACAAACTCACCCCCGCCGCCTGCAAATGCCGAAACGCCAAATCATAAAGCTGGTTACGCACCTCACGCTTGAGCGTCATCGCCGGCACAAACCCACTGATCTCATACTCCACCCCACCACTGGCCGACGTCTTGAACGCCACACTCGGCGCTGGCTTGGCCAACAATGGCCGACACCCCTGCATCGCCCGCTCCAACGCATCCAGCACGGTTTGCGGCCGCGCATGGGGGCTGACCTGCAGGCTGACCGACAAGCCAAACATATCCGCCGGGCGCGAGAAGTTGATGATCTTGGCCTTGGCCGCCAACGAATTGGGCACCACCGCCAGGCTGCCCTGGGAGGTTTGCAGTTGAGTGGCACGCCAGTCGATGTCGATCACCCGGCCTTCGATGCCGTCGATGGAGATCCAGTCATCCAGTTGGTAGGGCTTGGTGGTGTTGAGGACGATGCCGGAAAACACGTCGCTCAAGGTGCTTTGCAACGCCAGGCCGACGATGATCGCCACCGCGCCGGAAGTGGCCAGCACGCCCTTGACCGGCAGGTCGAGCACGTAGGCCATGGCTGCTATGATCGCGATCAGGAAGATCACCGCGCCCACCAGGTCCTGCAACAGCCGCCCGGTGTGGCCGACCCGCTGCATCATCACCGCGCCGAGCAATACCGTGAGGGTGCGTGCCGCGAACAACCACCAGCCGATCTGGAACGCCGTCGCCGCCAGGTGCAGCGCCACGTTGTCGCCAAACGGCGCGACCTGCATCGGGTTCATGCCTTCGTTGAACAGCACGGCGCTGAACACCGCAAAGATCACCAGCCGCGCCGCCAGCTTCCAATTGGCGAAATCGGCAGAGATCAGGCGCCATACGGCAATGTCGATCAGCACCAGCGCCAACGCACAAAACATCGGGTGATCGGAGATAAATGAGGGCATCCAGGCGACTCCAGGGCGAATGCCATGAAGATCGCATGAAATGCCTTTGGAGGGTATAGCGCCCTAGCGCTGCATCTGCCCGAATTGCCCGGACTGATAGTCAGCAAACGCCTGGTGGATTTCCTGCTCGGTGTTCATCACAAACGGGCCGTGGCCGACGATGGGCTCGTCGATCGGTTCGCCGCTGAGCAACAACACCATGGCATCGTCGCTGGACTCAAGCCGCAGTTGCGTGCCGTCGCGCTCAAACAGTGCCAACTGCCCTTCCCGCGCCACGTCTGTCGCGTTGATCCGCACCGTGCCGCGCAATACCACCAGCGCCGTATTGCGCCCGGCGTGCAGGTCCAGCGTCACCGAACGGCCGGCGTTGAGGCGCATGTCCCACACGTCGATCGGCGTGAAGGTTCGGGCCGGGCCCTTGACCCCGTCGAACTCGCCCGCGATCAAGCGCAGGCTGCCGGCGTTGTCGGCCAGGGGCAGCGTCGGGATATCGCCATCGAGGATGGTCTGGTAACCGGCATCGGTCATTTTGTCCTTGGCCGGCAGGTTGACCCACAACTGGACCATTTCCAGGGCGCCACCACTGCGGGCGAACGCTTCGGAGTGAAACTCCTCGTGAATGATGCCCTTGGCTGCGGTCATCCATTGCACATCGCCCGGGCCAATGGTGCCGCCGGCGCCGGTGGAATCGCGGTGCTCGACTTCGCCCTTGTAGACGATGGTCACGGTTTCAAAACCGCGATGGGGATGCTGGCCCACGCCGCGTCGTTGCTCGGTCGGGGTGAACGCCGCAGGACCGGCGTGATCCAGCAACAGGAACGGGCTGATCTGCTTGCCCATGGTGTCGTAGGAAAACAGGGTGCGAACCGGAAAGCCGTCGCCGACCCAATGGGCGCGCGGGCTGGTGTAGAGGCCGATGATCTTTTTCATATGTGTCTCCAGTAATGGATACACCTTAAGTCCGATACCAATTCGGCGCTAGACGGCAAAATCGGCCTGGATCGTCCTACCTATGGAACGGAAGTTCGAGGGCTGGATTAATTTATATTTCGGCCATAATATGGCGCTAAATATTACGTGTGTAATTTTTTATCACCCAACACGCTCACCCGCCCCACGGAGCCCGATATGAACCCTCTTCCCCTGCGTCTTCTCACGCCCCTGGCCCTGTTAGCGGTACTCAGCGGCTGTAACAACAAGGCCGACCCCGTCGCCGAAGCGCCCCTGCCCCGCCCGGTGCTCGCCGCCAAGGTCGAAGCCGCCGGCAGCCAGCAAAGCGCCTACACCGGCGTAGTGGCTGCACGTACGGAAAGTGACCTGGGGTTCCGCGTCAGCGGCAAGGTGATCGAGCGCAAGGTGGATCCCGGCCAGCACGTCAGCCGTGGCGACACCTTGCTGGTGCTGGATATCGGCGACTTCGAACTGGCCCTGCGCTCGGCCAAAAACCGCGTCAATGCGGCCCAGGCGCAACTGCGTCAACGGCGGGATGACGAATCCCGCTACCAGCGCCTGGCGAATACCGGCGCCGTGTCGCGGCAGATTTTCGACCAGTCCGCCACCAACCTGCGGGTGGCCGAAGCCGAACTGGCCTCCGCGCAATCCGACGCCAGCCAGATCGAAAATCGCCGCACCTACTCGGTGCTGAAGGCCGATAGCGACGGCATCATCACCGACGTGCGGGTGGACCGCGGCCAAGTGGTGGCCGAGGGGCAAGTGGTTGCGCGCCTGGCCCACGACGGTGCCCGGGAAGCCATCGTCAACCTGCCGGAAAACCAGCGCGACCAGGCTTCGCAAAAAGCCCTGGCCTTCCCCTTCGGTGCCCCCGAACAGGCGGTGACAGCCACCTTGCGCGAGCTGTCCGCCAGTGCCGACCCGACCACCCGCACCTACCGTGCGCGCTATGTATTGCATGGCCCCGTCGACCGCTTCGCCCTCGGCTCGACCATCACCGTGCGCCTGCAAGGCGACGGCCAGGCCCAACAGACTCGCGTGCCCATTGGCGCACTGCAGGATGCCGGCAAAGGTACCGGTGTGTGGGTGATCGGCGCCGACGACAAGGTCAGCTTCACCCCGGTCAAAGTCGCCAGCCTCGGCCAGGAAGACGCGTTGCTGGACAGCGGCGTGAGCCCTGGCCAAGTAGTCGTCGCCCTTGGCGCGCACCTGCTGCACAGCGGTGACGCGGTACGCCTGTTGCCGGCCCAGGTATTGGCCCTCAACCGTCAGCAGGAACACTGATAATGCGCGGGATCAACCTCTCCGAACTGGCGGTCAAACATCGCGCGGTCACGCTGTTCCTGATCATCGCGATCCTCGCCGCCGGGGTCTTTGCCTTTGGCAAACTGGGGCGCGCCGAAGACCCTTCGTTCACCGTCAAGGTCATGACCATCACCGCCGCCTGGCCCGGCGCTACCGCCCAGGAAATGCAGGAACAAGTGGCCGACCGCCTGGAAAAACGCCTGCAGGAGCTGGACTACTACGACCGCGTCGAAACCATCGCCCAGCCGGGTTTTGTCTCGATGCGCATGACGTACCTGGAGTCCACGCGCCCCAGCGAGATCCAGGACCTGTTCTACCAGACCCGCAAAAAGCTCAGCGACGAAGCCGCGAAGTTGCCCAAGGGCGTGATCGGGCCGTTCTTCAACGATGAATACTCCGACGTGTACTTTTCCCTGTACGCGCTGGAGGCCGAACACCTGCCACACCGGCAATTGGTACAGATGGCCGAGGACATGCGCCAAGGCCTGCTCAACCTGCCGGGGGTGAAGAAGGTCAATATTCTTGGCGAGCAGGCGCAGCGGATCTTTGTCGAGTTTTCCTATGAGCGCCTGGCCACGTTGGGCATCAAGCCCGAACAGATCTTCGCCGCCCTCGCCGCCCAGAACGCCGTGGCGCCTTCAGGCTTTGTCGAGACTGCCGGGGCACGTGCCTATATCCGTATCGATGGCGCCTTCGACAGCCTGGCGCTGATCGAAAACGTCCCGCTGGAAGCCAACGGCAAGCTGCTGCGCATCGCCGATGTGGCCACCGTCAGCCGGGGCTATGAAGACCCGCCCAGCTACCGCATCCGCCATCAGGGCGACCCGTCGCTGATGCTTGGCGTGATCATGGAGAAGCACTGGAACGGCCTGGAACTGGACAAGGCCCTCAAGGCCCAGGAAGCGAAAATCCAGGCCGACCTGCCCCTGGGGGTCAACTTTGCCAAGGTCTCCGACCAGGCGAAAAACATCAGCCTGGCGGTCAACGAGTTCATGCTGAAGTTCTTCGTTGCCCTGGCAGTGGTGATGATCATCAGCCTGCTGGCGTTGGGGTTCCGGGTCGGGCTGGTGGTGGCGGCCGCCGTGCCGCTGACCCTGTCGATCGTATTTGTAATCATGCTGATGACCGGCCGTGAATTCGACCGGGTGACCCTGGGCGCGCTGATCATTTCCCTCGGCCTGCTGGTGGACGACGCGATCATTGCGATTGAGATGATGGTGGTCAAACTCGAAGAAGGTTTTGACCGGATTCATGCGGCCACGTTTGCCTGGAGCTCCACCGCCGCGCCGATGCTCACGGGCACGCTGGTGACGATTATCGGCTTCCTGCCGGTGGGTTTCGCCCGCTCGGGCGCCGGGGAATATGCCGGGAATATCTTCTGGATCGTCGGCTTTGCGCTGATCGCTTCGTGGCTGGTGGCGGTGGTGTTCACGCCGTACCTGGGGGTCAAGCTGCTGCCGCACATCCAGCCGGTTGCCGGCGGCCACGATGCGATTTATGCCGGGCGTTATTACCAGAAACTGCGCCGCCTGGTGGACGCTTGCGTGCGCAGACGCTGGCTGGTGACCGGGCTGGTGGTGGCCGCCTTTGTGCTGTGTGGCCTTGGCATGGGCGTGGTGAAGAAGCAGTTCTTTCCCAACTCCGACCGTTCCGAGCTGATTCTTGAGGTGTACATGCCGCCGGGCAGCGCCTTCAAAAGCACCGAAGCGGTAGCGGCGCAGGTGGAAAAAGCGCTGATGGAGGAGCCGCAAACCGTGATGGTCGACACCTACGTCGGCGGTGGTGCGCCGCGGTTTTTCCTGTCGCTGAACCCCGAGTTGCCAGACCCGGCCTTCGCCAAGCTGATCGTGCAGACCGCCGACGCCCACGCCCGGGACGCCCTGAAAAAACGCATGGATCAACGCATCGCGGCAGGCGAATTTCCATCGGCGCGGGTGCGGGTCACCCAGTTGGTGTTCGGCCCGCCGGTGCCGTTCCCGGTGGTGTTTCGCGTGTCCGGTCCCGACCTGAATGTGCTGCGCAGCCTGTCTGAAGACGTGCGCCAAGTGGTCGCCGCCAACACCCTCACCCGCGACAGCTTCCTCGACTGGGGCGAGCGCGCCAGCAGCTATCGCCTGGTGCTGGATCAGGACCGCCTGCGCCTGCTGGGCTTTACCCCCGACGGGGTGAAATCCCAACTCAATGCGTTGCTCAGCGGCAACCCGATCACCGAAGTACGCGAAGGCAACCGCACCGTTTCAGTGGTCGCCCGCTCCCAGGGCAGCCAGCGCGAAGACCTCGGCAACCTGGACAACATGACCCTGACCAACAGCGCCGGCGTGTCGGTGCCATTGGCCCAGGTCGGGCATTTCCAGGCGGTGATGGAAGAACCGATCCTCAAGCGCCGCAACCGTGCGCTGACCGTGGAAGTGCGCGCCGACATCGTCGACGGCACCCAGCCGCCGGATGTGGAAATGGCGGTGTACAAGGATCTGCAGCCCTTGATCGCCAAGCTGCCGGCCGGTTATCAAATCGTCATCGGCGGCCCGGTGGAAGAAAGCGCTAAGGCCAACGTCGCCCTGGCGGCGCTGTTCCCGATCATGATCCTGCTGACGTTGACCGTGATCATGTTCCAGGTGCGTTCGTTCGGGGTGATGTTCATGGTGTTCGCCACCGCGCCACTGGGGCTGATCGGGGCGGTGCCGACGTTGCTGCTGTTCAACCAGCCGTTCGGGTTCAACGCGATATTGGGGCTGATCGGGATTGGCGGGATCTTGATGCGCAATACGCTGATCTTCACCGACCAGATTCGGCAGAACCAGGACCAGGGCATGGTGATTCGTGAAGCGATCATCGAGGCCACGGTGCGCCGGGCACGGCCGGTGATCCTGACAGCGCTGGCGGCGGCGTTGGCGTTTATTCCGCTGACGTTGTCGGTGTTCTGGTCGTCGCTGGCGTATGTGCTGATTGGCGGGGTGTTGGTGGGGACGGTGTTGACGTTGCTGTTCTTGCCGGCGCTGTGCAGTTTGGTGTTGGGGCGGGAGAAGACGCGGGAGGCGGTGATCGCAACCTGACCTCACTAACACCACAGAACCCATGTGGGAGCGGGCTTGTGTGGGAGCGGGCTTGCTCGCGAAAGCGGTGTACCAGACAAGCAGATGTCGACTGATAGACCGCATTCGCGAGCAAGCCCGCTCCCACATTTAGAGGTGTGGCGTTTTTAAGTCAGCGCTTGGAAAGCTCCATAATCATCCGGCTCAGCAAATAAATCCGCGGCGCCACACTCTCCACCTCGGCATATTCCTCCGGCGTATGAATATTGCCCCCAACAATCCCGAACCCGTCCAGGGTCGGCGTACCCACGCCAGCCGACAAGCTGGCATCCGCGGCCCCGCCGCTGCCTTCAATGGTCAGCTTGCGTCCCAGTTCGCCATAAATCCCCTGGGCGATTGCCACCAGCTTGTCCGACTCCGGCGTCTGCGGCATTGGTGGCAGGCCACGTTTCAGGCTGGTGGTCACTTCAGTCTCGGGGATCAGCTTGTTGGCCGAGACTCGCGCCAGGTCCTTCTCGATCCGATCAAACTCTTCCGGCAACGCCGCCCGCACGTCCGCCTTGGCGGTGGCCTGGTCCGGGATCACATTGACCCGGTCGCCGGAGTTGATCACGGTGAAGTTGATGGTGGTTTTCTTCTCGGCATCCCCCAGCTTGCCCAGTTGCAAGATCTGGTGCGCCGCTTCCATCGCGGCATTGCGGCCCAGTTCCGGAGCGACGCCGGCGTGGGCGGCCTTGCCCTTGACCTCGACCACCGCAGTGGCGCTGCCTTTGCGCCACACCACCAGGCCATCCGCCGGGCGACCCGGTTCCAGGTTGAGGGTCACGTCGTGGCCCTTGGCGGTGTTGCGGATCAGCTCGGAAGCGCCATCGGTGCCGGTTTCTTCGCTGGCGTCCAGCAGGAAAGTGATTTGCGCGTAGTCCTTGAAGCCCTGGTTTTTCAGGACTTTCAAGGCGTAGATGCCGGCGACAATGCCCCCTTTGTCATCCATTACGCCCGGGCCATAGGCACGACCGTCCTTGATGTGGAACGGCCGCGCGGCCGCCGAACCTTCCTTAAACACCGTGTCCATGTGGGCCATCAGCAGGATCTTGGCCTTGCCGGTGCCTTTGAGGGTGGCGATGACATGGCTGTTATGGGCCGCAGCATCCGGCACCAGCTGGATGCTGAAACCCAGTTGTTTGAGCTCGTCGACAGCGATGTCACGCACTTGGGTCAGGCCCGGCTCGTAGCCGGAGCCTGAATCAATATTCACCAGACGCTCCAGCAGTTTCAAGGCATCGGCCTTGTACTGCTCGGAATCGGCCTCGATCTGTTTGTGGGGCTCGGCGCTGAAGGCCGGCATGGCGAACGACAGCGCCAGGGTGGCTGCCAGCAAGGTACGCGGGAAGTTGAAGAGCATGAACCGATCCTTGTTTTTTGTTGGGAGGTAGCCCTCCACCCTACCTGACAAAAAACAATTTGTTGATCCTCAGATCGACCTCAGCCAACTTCCCTGCACCGAACTGACCCGGTTGCGCCCGCTGCTTTTGGCTTCGTACAGCGCCTGGTCGGCGTCGTTCAGCCAACTGGTGGCGTCGCCGTGGGCCGGTCGATACGGCGCCAGGCCGATGCTCAGGCTGGCGCGCAAGGTCGGGTCCTGTGCGTAGGCCAGGGAGTTGAAGCGGTCGCGCAGGGCATCCATCACTTCGGTGGCACGGTTCAGCGGCATGTCCGGCAGGATCACGCAGAACTCATCGCCGCCATAACGCCCGGCCAGGTCAGTGGCCCGCAGATTCTGGCGCAGCACTTTGCTCAATTGGCGCAGCACGATATCGCCGGTGACATGGCCGTAGGTGTCGTTGATGGTCTTGAAGTGATCGATGTCGATCAGCGCGATGGCCGCGCCCTGCTGATCACGGCGACAGCGCTGGAACTCGATTTCCAGGTGATCTTTCCAGGCGCCGTGGTTGAGCAGGCCCGACAGGCTGTCGGTGCGGCTCAAGGCCAACAACTCGCGTTTGTGCCGGGCCAGGGTAATCGCTTGCCGGTAGCAGATCCAACCCAGGGCCAGGGGATAGAGCATCAGGATCGGCAGGCAGGCGTAGAGCTGCACTTCGCTGGTCAGGGCCGTCACTGCCGGGGTGAACACCAGCAGCGAGGCGCCGATACCCAGCGCCTGGGCCACCCACCCGGCGAGCATGAAGCGCGGGCCGCCAATGGCGACATTGTTCATGGTCATCATCGACAAGGTGGTCACGCTGGGCAGCGGGTTGAACTGCATGGCGCCGACCCAGAACCCGCCGCAGAACGAGTCGAGCAACAAGTTGCGGTGTTCCGCGCGCAGGGAGTTTTTCGAGTGCCGCGACCATTGGTACGCCACATGTGGCCAGATGAACGCGTTGGCGATCATCACCCCCCAGACCCAAGCGGGTTTGTCCAGCGGGTAGATGGCGGCGGCCACGCAGACAAACCCGAGGGTCAATCCCAGGGCGCGCGACTTGTACAGACGTGAAGCGAGCGAAAGCCCCTTTCCTCCTGCGGCTGGCATGGTCTGGCTTGATCCTGGATGAATGCCCGAAGTCTATCAGGGCAACGGCAGATCGCCACTACCGCTCATAAGCTGGCCATCAGTTGGAAAAGCCCCGGGCCAACATCAACGCCACACCCAGCAGCAGCACCGCCGTAGCCCGTTGCAACAGCACCCGGCGCTTGGGGTTCTCCAGTACGTGCTTGATGCGCTGGCCGAAGTAGCAATACAGGCAGCCGCTGGCGAATTGCAGCAGCAGGAAAGTCAGGCCGAGTATGGCGATGTCAGCGGCCGCACTGCCCTGGCCAATGGCGGCGAACTGAGGGAATACGGCGCTGAACAGGATGATCGCCTTGGGATTCGACAGCCCGGTCAGCAGGCCTTTGCCGAACAGGCTGCGGGCATTTCCCGGGGTTGCGTCGTGGGCAGTGATCGTCACCCCGCTGCTGGTCCATTGCTTGTAGGCCAGGTAAAGGATGTAGGCGACACCCACCACCTGGATGATCCGGGTGATCAGCGGGTAGTCCTTGATCAGTTCGGAAAAGCCCACGGCAAAGATCAGGATCGAGACCAGATAGGAAACACTCGCACCGAACTGTGCCGGCAAAGAGCGGCGCAGGCCGTCTTTCAAGCCGAGGCTGAGCAACAACAAGGTCATGGGGCCGGGGCTGAACGCCAGGGTGGTGCACAACAGCAGAAAATACAAAAACGAAGACAGCGTCAGCGCAGTGGCCATGGCGTGGGGTTCACAGCAGGAAAGAAGGTTTGCAGTCTAGGGCGCACGTCGTGCCACAGGCAGGTAAACTCTGCGAAAATAGGCGCAGACTTTACCGGTAAAGTTGGCGGCAAACTTAAGGACAGTGCGATGCCCATTCCTGCGATTCACTTTCATGACCGAGCGCCGAAGGTGCAGCAGATCGTCGATGCCCTGGCCCATGCGATTGAGCAAGGCGAGCTGGCGGCCGGCAGCAAACTGCCGTCGGTGCGCGAGCTGGGGACCTTGCTGGGCGTCGGAAAATTCACCGTAAATGAAGCGCTGGACCGCCTGCGCGGGCGCCACCTGCTGACCTCCAGCCAGGGTCGCGGGCACTTTGTCGCCAGCAGCCTGGCGCAACCGTCGTCCAGCACCTGGGTCGACTTGCTGCCTCAGGACCTGCTCAGCGTACTGCGCCGCCCCCTGGCCATGGCCCAAGGCGACCTGCGCCCCGGCGGCGGCCACCTGCCGGAAGACTGGCTGGATTCCGACGTGCTGCGCCAAGCCATGCGCAGTGCTGTGCGTGCTCCCACGTTGCGCATCGCCGGGCTGGGCACCCCGGCAGGCCTGCTGCCGTTGCGCCAGGCGTTGCAGCAGAAACTGCACGGTGAAGGGTTGTCGGTGCAGGTGGAGCAGATCATCACCACGCCCAACACCGTGCAAGGCCTGGACATGCTCATGCGCCTGCTGGCGCGGCCCGGGGACACGGTGTTGCTGGACGCGCCGTGTTATTTCAACTTCCACGCGAACCTGGCATTGCATGGGGTCAAGGTGGTGACGATAGCGCGCCGGCCCGACGGGTTTGATTTTGTCGCGCTTGAGCAGTTGCTCGCGGAGCATCGTCCCAGTTTGTACCTGACCACCAGTGTGTTGCATAACCCGACCGGGCATTCGTTTAGTCCGAGCCAGGCGTTTCGGCTGTTGCAGCTGGCCCGGGAGTATCGCTGCCATATCGTTGAGGATGATCTTTACGGGGATCTGCACCCTAACCCGCCGCCGCGTTTGGCGACGTTGGCGGGGTTGGAGCAGGTGACGTATCTGTCGGGGTTTTCGAAGGTGCTGACGGCGAATGCGCGGGTGAGTTATGTGGTGGCGGCGCCGCAGTTGGCGGCGAATCTGACCAATATGAAGTTGATGAGCGGTGGGATTACGTCGGAGTTGTTTGAGCAGATTGTGTATCGGCTGTTGAGTGAGGGTGGGTATGCCAGGCATCGCAAGCGCATGGTTCAGCGGCTGCTGGAGGCTGGGGGGCGGGTTGAGCAGTGGCTGCGGCGTTGTGGGTGTGAGTTGCCGATGGGGTTTGAGGGGGGGATGTTTATCTGGGCCCGGTTGCCGGCGGGGGTTAATGGTGAGCGGCTGGCTGAAGCCGGGTTGAAACGCGGGATGGTGTTGGCGCCGGGGGCGTTGTTTGGGTATGAGCCGGGGTTGCGGGATTTTATGCGGTTTAATGTCGCGCATTGTGATCAGGCGCGGGTTCAGGTTGAGTTTGAGGGCTTGTTGCTGTCGCAGGTGTAGGCGGGGTTTGGGGTGTATATCCGTTATTTGGGTGATGGCTGATATGGGTTCCGCTCTTACAGCGGCTCACTTTTGAACAGCGCAAAAGTAAGCAAAACGCTCTTGCCCCACCACTCGGCACCTCGCTTGGGCTCGGTGTGCCCTCAGCTCCGGCATTACTCCGCGGGCCGCCGCGACGGGGCGTCCCTGCCCCGTCGCGGCTAAACCGGCGTCCTGCCGGTTTACCCGCTCCGTACTGCCTACGTTCGGCCAGCGTGGTTTAACGGGGCGCCTAAGATCAAGATCAAAAGCAGATCAACAGCACAGCGGCCTACAGGCCGGCTTGAGTGTGGTGAAGCAACAGCAACAGCAACAGCAGAATCAGAAGCTAAAGCGGGCACGGTCCAAATGTGGGAGCGGGCTTGCTCGCGAAGGTCGTTAACGATGACACGGGCATCCTGATTCAACGCGGCGGTCTCAGGTTTTTCGCGAGCAAGCTCGCTCCTACAGAAAAGCAGCTTTGTTTTTGCTTTTAACACTCAAGCCGGCCGGTAGGCCGCTGTGCTCTGCTTTTGATCTGCTTGTGATCTTGATCTGCGGGCCCCGTCAACCACGATGGCCGCAAGTAGGCACGGTGGAGCGGGTAAATCGGCAGGGAAGCCGATTTAGCCGCGCCGGGCCATGGATGGCCCGTCGCGGCGGCCCGCGGAATCGGGCCGGAGTGCGGGCATGCCGAGCCCAAGCGAGGCACCGAGTGGTGGGGCAAAGACCTTTTGGTTACTTTTGGGGCGTTTGCCAAAAGTGACCCGCTGTAAGAGCGGAACCATAAGCCGCCGTTACCGAAGAAATGGATATGTACACAGGAATCCCCCCCGCGAAGCCAAGCAATCCCCCACAATCCCAACTAAGCTCACCGCCCAACAAAAACAACACCGAGCGCCCCCCAATGACCCACCCCACCGAGGCCTTCCGCGCCAGCTACCGCGCAAGCATCACCCCCCACTACAACCCATGGCTCCACGCCGGTTTCGTCCTCGGCTACGGCCTGCTCTGCATCACCCTGTACTGGTCCACCACCCAACAAATCCACCCCCTGGAATGGCTGACCATCCCCCTCACCCTGATCTTCTTCAACCTGTGCATCTACCTCGTCCACCGCCACCTGGGCCACCACAAACACACCCTCGCCCGCCTGTTCTACGCCCGCCACACCGGCGACCACCACAGCTTCTTCACCCCTGGCCACATGACCTACGACAGCCCGCGAGACTGGCGCGTCATCCTGTTCCCCGCCTGGCTCATCCTGCTCCACAGCCTGGCCGTTACCCTCCCCGCCTGGTGGCTGCTCAAACACCTCAACCCCAACGTCGCCGGCCTGTTCGCCGGCTGCATGATCCTCGGCTATCTGCTCTATGAATTCTTCCACGCCTGCGAACACCTGCACCCCGACCACCCCTTGGCCCGCCTGCCGTGGATCCGCCAGATGCATCACCTGCACGCCCTCCATCACCGTCGTGAACTGATGCAAGGGCGCAACTTCAATATCGTCCTGCCGCTGATGGACTACCTGTTCGGCACCCTGCATTGGGAACCACCAGCGCGTGAATCAAAAAAAGACCAATAAAAAACGCCCCACCTAAGTGGAGCGTTTACAGTTCAGAGGGCTCTTGTGCGACCGTTATCGGCCAATGATGTCCTGGCTGCAGATATGCCCCAGGCTCACATAGGCAACGTTATCGCCACCGACGCCGACATTCGGCAGTTCCTTGAGGTCGATGCGCCAGCCGCCGACGTTGTACCAGGTGTCCCAGAGGTACTTCACGCCCGTGCTGCTGTCGTAGTACTGGGCACGGTAATCCCCCACACAACCGCCCAACTCCGCGCTTCCCGATGTTTTGCCGGCGCTGTCGGTGACGTCCGAGAATACCGTCCAGTTAAAGTCCGGACCCGGAACAAAACGCTTGTCGACCTTGAGCTGTGAAGTGACCCCCACCAACGGTACGCCAGTGCTGTCTTTCCATTCGGTTCTCCAGGTCATGAGACGACCAACCTGGGTCGCCAGAGGTGCGATGCCCACCGGGATTCGGGTCACCGTTCCGCCCCTCGCATCGGAGTCCGTCAGGCGCGGACTCGAACCGAACGTCAGCTTGTACTCGGACGTGGCATCCCACGCCTCAGCGGGGTTGGCCCGCACGCGCGCCTTGTAGACAAAGCCTGGCGCCCGGCTCGGAAAGGTCGCCGTCGAGCCACCCGGAATGTTGACCCAGGCGCTGCCGTTGAAGTACTCGAAGATCCACTGATTGCGCACGCCCTTGTCGTCATCACCGAGGAACAGGCTGACACCCTGCCCGCGTACGGCGGCGAAATCGAAGTAGTCAACGTCATCCGGGCTGTCGAGGTTGCCCGCCAGATAATTCAAGCGGTCCGGCAAGGCGAAGGCAGTTTCCGCAGTGTCGTTGGGCTCGTAGGCGTCAATTGCCGTGTTGACGATCGCGCCGAAGTCGAAGGCCGAACCGTCGGCAACCTTGGCCTCCAGGAACCAGTAGTAGTCCCCGGCTTCAAGCATGCCGCTGATGACTTCGTCGCTGTTGCCCGGGTTATCAGAAGTGATCAGTGCCGTCAGGTTGTTCTGCCCGTCGTCCTGGAACAGCGTCAGGGCCATTTCGGTCCCCGGCTGCTGGCCGGCGAGGTAGATCTGCACCTTGGCCTTGGCGGGCACATTAAAGTGGAAGCACTTTGATTCACCGCTCTGCAAGCCGTCATAGCTGTAACCGACGTTAATATCGAGGCTGTCGCACAGCGGTATAAACGCGGCCTGGGCCGCAGGCGCCTTGGCCGGTTTTACCAGCCGGGTGGCCAGCGAGACCTGCACACTTTCAGAAGGCTTCGCGACGCTGGCAGCCTTCTTGGGCACACCGAGGGTCTTGGTTTTTTGTGCAGCCTTGAGCTTGTCCAGTACCTGCGCCGAAGACGCGGAGGCCTGCACCTTGCCACCGGATTTCAGGGCCCCCTTGACCGCTGCACTCAAGCTTTTTTCGCTCAGATGCACGCTGCTCTGCGACGGGTATTGCTCGGCCAGGGCAAAGGCCGAAACGAAGCTGGCAGCCATCATGGCCGCGCCCAATACAAAGGCTTTTTTAGATTTCATTTTTTATCCATCCATAGTTAAAAAATTGAAGCTCAGGTAACCGGTGACATCCGGTCACCTGGGATGGAATCTAATTAATTACTGTATATATGTCCAGTATTTTGTAAGCCGATTCTTACAATTAATACCCAGTCATCTCCAGGTACCCCACTCCGCCCTGAAATTTCACCGGCCCTTCCCAGTAGGGAATGCTCAGGTTCATCCAGGCCTTTGGGTTGACCGCTTCCGTGGTGATATCCAGATGTTTGCCCGGAATTTTCAATGACCACTGGGTGGGAATGCTGCGCCCATCGATCGCGGTCGTGCCCAGTAGCGTCAGTTGAATATCCTGGTTGTGCAGGGTCTGTGTGTGGCCATCCTTGTCGATCCAGGTGCCAGTCAGGTACGACGGTCCGTCTGTCTGCCGCACCCGAAACAGCATCAGCTGCTCGCCGCTGTCCAGGTGCAGGGAGAACCAGTCCCAGCCGGTCTGGCTGGCGGTCAGGGGCTGGCTGCTCCATTCGCGGTCGAGCCAGGCGGTGCCGGTGACTTGATAAGGTTTTCCATCGATGGTCACGCGGCCATCCGCCTGGAAAAACGGCTGGCTGTAGTAGTACGACGCCTGGCCCTGGTCGGACTTGCGGCTGTAGCCGTTATCGCCCTGGAGCACCAATGGGCGGCTGGAGGTCAGGTGCAGGTCGTAGTTGAAATGCTCGCCGGCGGCCTTCAACTGCATGTCCGCCAGGGGGCTGGCAGCACCGGGGCGGGTGGCGAAATTCCAGTCATCGATCCAGGCAGTGAATGGCACCGCCTGGGCGCCCGCCTGCCCCACGCCGCCACGGGCATAGCGTTCGGCGGCGTAATGGCGGGTGGCCGAGGTGACGGCGGCGTGGCCGAGCCAGATCGTCGAGTCGTGCCAGCCCGGTTGCGTCGGCCCGGCCTTGAGTGCGTTGCGAAACAGCGTCCATTGCACGCCATAGGCATTGCCCTCGGCATCCTTGAGATTGGCGGTGAGGTACCACCATTCGATGCGATAGCCGTCATGGGGGCCGTGGTCCTCGGGAAAGCTGAAGACTTTGCCGGGCACCACTTGGGCAAAGTCCGCCGCCTGGCTGCCCAGCCCGGCGAAGCTTGCTTCAGGCGCTGGCGGTTTGTCGCAGGCGCCGAGCAGCAGGAAGGTCGCCCAAAGCAGGCACTTAATCTTCATTGGCAAAGGTCCTCAACAAATCCGCCGGGCGACTGCGGTACAACTGCCACAGCGGCCAGGCCGACGCCAGCAAGGTGGCCAACATCGCCAGCCCCAGCAGTTGCGCCAGTTGCCACGGAAATACCTGCAACGGCAGGCGCCAGCCGAAGGCCTGGACGTTGATCACTACATCCAGGCACCACGCCAGCAGCAAGCCCAACGGCAATGCCAGTATTAGAGTCAGCACCGCCAGCAGCCAGGTTTGGCCGAGGTTGAGCAGCATCAATTGGCGGCGCGTCACGCCCAGCGCCCACAACGGCGCCAACTGGCCGAGGCGGCTTTGACTTTGGGTCAGCAGGCTGATGAACAACGCCACGCCGGCTACTCCCAGGGTCAGGCTGTTGAGGGCGGCGGTGGCGGCAAAAGTCCGTTCGAAGACCTGGCTCGACCAACCCTTGAGCTGCTGCTGATCGACGATGCGGCTGTCTTCCAGGGCGAACCGGTTCTGCACTTCACGCACCAGTAGCGGTACATTGCCGGGCAGTACCCGCAGGTTGAAACGTGCCGGTGATAATCCCGGCCAGTGCTGCAACAGGTGCCGCGAGTTCACCAGCAGATGGCCTTTGGGGTTGCCGTAATCGGCGTAAATCCCCACCACCTTGGGCGACCATGGACCTTCAGGCGTGGGAATGTTGATGACATCGCCCAGCCGCACCTTGAGCCTGCGTGCCATTTGCTCGCTGAGCATCAGGGTGTCGTCCTGCAGCAACTGGCCCCATGGGTCCGTCGCCGCTTCCAGCAACGGCCAATGCTCGCGATAAGTAGGGTCGTCGACCACGCCGAACAGCTCCGCCGGCCAACCTTGCAACTGCACCGCGACCTGCCAGGTGGGCAGTACCGCCTGCACCAGTGGCTGCTGCACCAGCCAGATTTGCAGCGCGTCGGCCTGGGCCGGGTTTTGCGGGTTGAGGTACAGCTCGGCGGTCAGGCGTTGTTCCAGCCAGTTGTTGAAGGTGTGGCGAAAGCCCGATGTCATCGAACCCGCACCGATGTTGGCGGCCAACGCCAGCAGCAAGGCCATCAGCGCCAGGCTCAGGGCCGGCAACTGCTGGCGGCAATCGGCGAGAAACCATTGCCCCAACACCGAACGGCTGCGCCCCAACACCGTCTTGAGTACGCCATTGAGCACCACCGGTAAGCCCAACGCCGCGCCCAGCAACAAGGCCGCCATCAAGACAAACCCACTGGCCAGGCTGTCACCAAACACCAGCGCCAGCAGCGCGATCAATAAGGCAGCGCCTGCCACCCAGCCCTGACGCCGAAGCCAGCGCCCATGCGCCTGATGCCAGGCCTGGGCATTGGCCAACGCCAACAATGGCAAACGCGCCGCGCGCCATAAACTGCTGGCCCCGGCGAGCAATGCGCCGAGCAAACCCAGGCCCAGGCCACTGAGCCACCACAGCGGGCTAAGGCTCAGTTGGCCGGGCACCTCGGCTCCGTACAAGCCGCGCAAACTGGCGGCCACGTCCGGCAGCAACAGGCTGGCGAGCAAGTACCCGCTGGCCACGCCCACCAGGCCGCCGAGCATGGCCATGCCACCGAGTTCGACCGCCAGGCTGAGGATCAGCATCCGCGCGCTGACCCCGCACGCACGCAAGGTTCGCAGCAGGCCGCGCCGTTGTTCCAGGGCCAGGCCGATGGCGGCGTGCACGATAAACAGCCCCACGACGAAGGACAAAAAGCCCAGTGCATCGAGGTTCAGGTGGAAGCTTTCAGTGAGGCGTGCGAGGTTGTTTTCTTCGGCCTGCTTGAGTTGCAGTTGCGCGCCCAATTCGGGCGGCAAGGCGGGATGAGCCGCAGCAAAGGCCTTGTCCAGCAACAGCCGCGACAAACGTTGAGGCATGTCCAGCAGGGGTTGGGCGAAGCCAATGTCAGTCAGTAACAGTCCGGGAGCCATGTCCGGTTGTACATGCAGGGGCGGCAGTGCCAGCCCGGCCGCCGTCAGCGGCTGATCACCTTCTTTCAGGCCCAGCGCCTGCAAGGTTTGCGGTGCAATCCAGGTACGTCCCGGCGGGTTGAAGAACGCGACCATCTGCGCCCGGTCCAGGGTCTGCCCGGCCACCGCGCCACCGCCAGGCAACGACACCGGGTCGATGCCCATCACTTGCAAGCGCTGGTCTTCATGCCCCTTGAGCGTCACGCGGCCCTGCACCACCGGCGACACCGGCCACCCGGCGCGGCGCAGGTCGGCGAACAGCGCCTGGGGGAAACTGGCACCGTCCGGCGCACCGAGGCTGGCCTGGGGTTCGCCACCGATCAGTTGGCTGGCGCGGGCGTAGCTGTCCCGCGCCTGGCTGTTGAGGGCTTGCACGCCGGTCAACAGCGCGGTGGCCAGCCACAAACCGGTGAGCACGCTGAAAAACTGCACCGGGTGGCGACGCCAATGGCTGAGCAACGCGCGCAGCGTCCAATAGAAGACACGCATTTCAGCGGGCGTCCGCGGCAAGTACCTGGCCGCGGTGCAACACCACCTGCTGGTCCAGGCGCGCGGCGATACGCGGGCTGTGAGTCACCATCAACAAGCTGGTAGGGCTGTCCCGCAGCAGGTCCAGCAGCAGTTGCAGCACTTCATCGCTGGTGGCTTCGTCGAGGTTGCCGGTGGGTTCGTCCGCCAGCAACAAGCCGGGCCGCGACGCCAGGGCTCGCCCCACCGCCACCCGTTGCTGCTGGCCGCCGGACAGTTGTTCGGGGTAACGCTTGAGCAAGTCTCCCAGGCCCAGGCGTTCCACAAGCTGTGCTTGCCATGCCGGATCGAGGCGCCCGGCCAGGCGCGCCTGGAATGCCAGGTTGTCTTCGACTCGCAGGCTGCCGATCAGGTTGAACTGCTGGAACACCAGGCCGATCTCGGTGCGGCGCCAGTGGGCCAACTGCGCTTCGCTCATTTGGTCCAGGCGCTGATCGCCGACCTGGATGCTGCCACGGTCGACCTGGTCGAGCCCGGCCACCAGATGCAGCAGCGTGCTTTTGCCACTGCCGGATTCCCCCATCAACGCCAGGCTGCTGCGCTCCCCCAGGTAAAGGTCGACACCCGCCAGTACAGCCAGCGGCCCCTGCGGCGTGCCGTAACGCTTGAATACCCCTTGTACCTGCAGCATCACCCTTCCCCATACGCTTCTGGACTTAAGCCGGAGAATAACGGTTGTCACATTTTTATGTCACAACCATGGGCAAAAGGAGCGACCCATGACCCCCTGCAAATTTTTCACATTGATTTCACCCGGCGGCCACCTGCCGCACTTTAAATTGCCGCCCACGAACAGATAACAGGCTGATTATTTTCAAGCCTTGCAGTGCAAGTGAACAAATTTTTATATCGGTATGTTCAGCAAAAAGACAGCGCCCCTGTGACACGCTTTTGCACATTCCTGCCTAAGCGCTCTTCACTTGGCGCCCTGCCTAACTTGCTGCTGGCAGTTACCGGATTACGCCTGGAAGTTACCAATGGTGAATAGTGTGGTTGACCTGACTCTAAGCAAGTCTCGCTCGCGCTGGGCGTTTTTAAAACAGTTGAACAAGCTATGGCTTGGCGTGGCGGGTATCGTGATGGTCAGCCTCGCGCTAACAGCATTTATCTGGTGGCCAAGATCGCCGCTTGACCTGGGCGTGGGCCATCGCCTGCTCACTTCCGGCGTGCTGGAAGCCTGGCGCAACGGAGACCTGGTAATACTGGTGCGCCATGAAGAGCGCTGTGACCGCTCCAACAACCCCTGCCTCGGCCCGGCGGACGGCCTGACCACCCTCGGCACGTTGTCCGCCAGCGCTGTGGGCAAGGCGTTTCAGACCCTGGGCATGGAAAACACTGACGTCCTGAGCAGCCCCACGACCCGCACCGCGCAGACCTCGCTGTTCATGTTTGGCAAGACCGAATTGTCACCTGGCCCGCTGGCCATCTGCGGCCCTGCCATCGGCGAAGAACTGCGCCCCCATAAACAGCCTGATCGCAACTTGCTGCTTGTCACTCATAGCGCCTGCATCAGCGACTTCGAGGAGGCGCTGGGCTTCGAACATGCTGTACATGCCGAATACGGCAGTGCATTGTTTGTAAAGCTTCTGCCCAATGGCAAGTTCAAGGCGCTGGGCATTATGAACAGCAAGGACTGGGCGGCCGCACTTAAACAACTTTAGAACACTTCTTTACATTTAATCACTCAAGTTCGTTCAGCAAAAAGACAGCCATGCCATGGCATCTTCTACCTATTTTTAATAGGCGTTTTTTCCAGAAAACTCTTAGCTCGCTAACTTTTCACACGTTAACACCATGACGATGATGTTCGATGCCTCATTGGACGCCACACGTTTAACGAACTTAACCAGGGCGCATGGACACTCCGTTTCGCGCCCACTAACAGACTGTTTAAGGAATAACGTTCTGTGCCGGATGTTTACCCGACCACGACCACGCTTCACCCCTCGCGCATGGCTGTTCCAGTGCTCGCGCTGATCCGCCGTCAATACCGCTTGAGAGTGCAATATTCATGACCCGCCTTAAACCATTGCCCGTATTGCTACTGGCATTCGTGATGTTCTATTTGTTGCCGCTGGGCCTGCACGGCCTGTGGATTCCCGACGAAACCCGCTACGCCCAGATCAGCCAGGAAATGATCATGAGCGGCAACTGGGTATCACCGCACTTCATGGGCGTGCGCTACTTCGAAAAACCCGCCGCCGGTTACTGGTTGATCGCGTTGGGCCAGGCGATATTCGGTGACAACCTGTTCGGCGTACGCATCGCCTCCGCGCTGACCACCGGCTTGAGCGTGATGCTCGCCTATCTGATCGCCCGCCGGCTGTGGAGCGACCCGCGCAAGAGTTTTGCCTGCGCGCTGCTGTATATGAGCTTCGGCCTGGTGGCCGGGCAAGCGGGTTACTCCAACCTGGATCCGCAATTCACCTTCTGGGTCAACCTGAGCCTCGTGGCCCTGTGGTTTGCCCTCGACAGTGCCAACCCACGTACCCGCCTCGCCAGTTGGACTTTATTGGGTGTGGCCTGCGGCATGGGCTTCATGACCAAGGGCTTCCTTGCGTGGCTGCTGCCGGTACTGATCGCCCTGCCTTACATGCTCTGGCAGCGCCGCCTGGGCGAGCTGCTGCGCTACGGCCCGCTGGCGATTCTGACGGCGGTCGTGGTGTGCCTGCCCTGGGCGCTGACGGTCCACCTGCAGGAGCCGGACTTCTGGCGCTTCTTTTTCTGGCACGAACACATTCGCCGGTTTGCCTCCGACAACGCCCAACATGCGCGGCCGTGGTGGTTCTACCTGCCGCTGATGGTGGTGTCCTGCCTGCCGTGGGCGGCGCTGCTGCCAGCAACGCTATGCAAGGCCTGGAAGGACAAAGGCCAACCCGCCATCGTCTTCCTCGCGCTGTGGATGCTGCTGCCCCTGGGCTTTTTCAGCCTGAGCAACGGCAAGTTGCCGACCTACATCATGCCGTGCCTGCTGCCGCTGGCGCTGCTGATGGGCCATGCGTTGATCGACCTGCTGGCCAACGCCCGCACCCGCACGCTGCGCGTCAATGGCCTGCTCAACCTGGGCATCGGCCTCGCGGCGATGGTGACGCTGATCTACCTGCAAATCGACCGGCCGTTGTACGGCAACAGCCACAGCGAGATGTTCAACCTGTCCCTGACGTTCATCGTGCTGATGGGCTGGATGCTCGCCAACCTGCTGCAAGCGTTCCGCCCGCTGGTGCTGTGGGCGATGCCGGCCTTGGGCATTGGCCTGCTGGTGGCGCTGTTGCCCGCCGGCATGCCGGCGGTGATCGAAGATAACCAGATGCCTGACCAGTTCGTGCTCCAGCACCTGGAGGAGCTGCAACAGACCCATGCGCTGCTGAGCAACGAACTGGAGTCGGCGTCTGCCTTGGCATGGCGCCTGCGCCGGCCCGAAGTGACGCTCTACAACACTGAAGGCGAACTGCGCTATGGCCTGCAATACGCTGACTCGATGCACCGCAAGGTGGATCTGGACAGCGTTCAAGCCTGGCTCAAGCAGGCGCGCCAGCAGGGCCCGGTGGGCGTGATGATGCGGGTCAGGAGCACCAGCGAAATGCGCGAAGCCGGCCAGCTGCCGCTGGGGGGCAAGCGTTATTACAAGGGCGATCTGGAGATCATCATTTACCCGCCATTGCCGTAACACAGCCGCATTAATGTGGGGTGACCCATTCAACGCTCATCCCACATCGGAACTGCTCCATGAATTTTTGGAAAACCGACCGCGGCGCCCTGCTGTTGCTCCTTGGCGTGTCCGCCGTAATCCTGCTGCTGGGCCTGGGCGCCCGCGACCTGTGGGGCCCGGAAACCCGCTGGGCGAACATCACCCTGCAGATGCTGCAAAGCGGCGACTACTTTGACCCGTACCTCAAGGGCACCCCGTACTACGACAAACCCCTGCCGTCGTATTGGCTGATCACCGGTTTTGCCAACCTGATGGGCGGCCTGGGGCCGTGGTCGTTGCGCCTGTCTTCGGTCATCTCGGCGTGGCTGAGCATCTGGTTGGTCTACCTGATCGGCGAGCGGCTATTTCGCAAAGGCACCGGCCTGATTGCCGGCTGGATGCTCGCGACCACCTTCTACTTCATCTTCTGGGCCCGAGTGGCCACGGCGGACGTGCTGACCGTGTGCGGGGTGCTGGCGGCGGTTTGGTGGTATTGGCGCGGGCCGGACGACACGCGCCTGGGGCGCTACACAGTGTTCTTCCTGTTGTTGGCCGCGACGTCGCTGTTCAAGGGGCTGATCGGCTTTGTACTGCCGGGCCTGGTGCTGTTGCCGCACCTGCTCAGCGAACAGCGCTACAAGCGTCATCTCAACCTGCGGCTGGTGTTGGCCGTGGTTATCGCCGGGGCGTTCTATGCGATTCCGTTTGTACTGTCCCATCTCTACGGCGCACCGACCTACGGTGAAAGCGGCCTGGAACTGGTGTTCCGGGAAAACGTGGTGCGCTTCTTCGACCCGTTTGACCATATGGGACCGATCTACACCTACCTGATCTACCTCCCGGCCTACACCTTGCCCTGGGCCCCGTGCTGGATCCTCGGCCTGTGGCTCGCCGTGCGGCATTGGCGCGACACCCCGCCCAACACCCGCTGGCTGGTGTGGGGCCTGGGCCTGCTGTTTGTGTTCTTTACCGCCAGCGGCAGCCGGCGCAGTTACTACGTGCTGCCACTGGTGCCGTTCGCGCAGCTGCTGGCGGCGTGGTGGGTCAGTGAGCGTATCGCCCGCAACGGCACGGTCGGGCGCGGCTGGTACCGGGGGTTCGGCATCGCCGCCGGGGTGATGCTGCTGGTGCTCGGGGTGGTGTATCCGTGGACCAATGGCAACGGCGGCGTGACCCGTTTCGCTGCCGACGTGCAAGTACAGGCGGAGAAAAGCGCACCGTGGAATCAGTGGCAGATGGTAATGGTGGAAGTCGATAACAAGGTGCCGATGTACCTGCAAAATCACGGGGCGCCGTTCTACTACGTGGCCGAAACCCAGGATTTTCCGCGCCAGGGCGACAGTGCGGCGTTCATGGCCTGGCTGGAAAAAACCAGCGGCCGCACCTTTGATCCCAAGCGCACGATTATTGTCACGCAGTACACCAAGGATGACCCGACGCCGCTGGCCTATCTGGGCAACGATCATCAGGTCATCACGACCCAGCCGGACAATGGCGAACGGTTGTTCCACAAACGTGACGGCGGCAGTGTGGCGTTTGTGCCCGGCACCGCGCCCTAGCACTGGCGGCAAGGGCCGGGCATTGCTAGTGTGGCGCGCTTAAGCCACCGCCCGAGCCCGGCCGCCCATGCCCTACTCTTTCCCCGCAGTTGCCGTCCTGAGCCTCCTGGTGCTCGCCGCGCCGGCAGCGGCAGACACGCCAATGCCAGCCAACATGGTTTACCTGCGAAGCCTCGACCCGAGCATCGCCCAGGACATTCGCTACGCCAGCCCCCACAACTTCACCGGAGCACCGCTGGACGGCTACAACGCCGCCGAATGCGTGCTGTCTGCCGACGCGGCAAAGGCCCTGGTGCGGGTCCAGGCCGAGTTGGCCAGGCAGGGTTACGGCTTGAAGGTATTCGACTGCTATCGCCCCAGCCGTGCCGTGGCGAACATGGGCCGCTTCGCCAGCCTGCCGGGCGATCCGGCCAAGGCCGAGTTCTATCCCCGGGTGAACAAGCAGGATTTCTGGCGCCTGGGCTATGTGGCGAAGGTTTCCAACCATTCCCGGGGCGCGGCAGTCGACGTGACCCTGACCGGCCCCGATGCACGGCCAGCCCAGGCCTGGAGCGCCGACACCGCGGCGGTGGATTGCGCGGCCGGGTACGGACGACGCCTGCCGGATGGCGGCCTGGACATGGGCACCGGTTTTGATTGCTTCGACGAAATGGCCCATACCAACAGCCCCAACATCAGTCAGGCGGCACGGCAGAATCGCCAACGGCTGAGCGCTGCGATGGCCAAGGAAGGCTTTGCCGGTTATGCCGGCGAATGGTGGCACTTCACCTATAGCCGAAACCCGGTGCGGGCCGAGCCGATGGACTTCCCTATCGAACCGCTGCGGTAACATCAAAACACAGCTTCAGCTTGATAAAGCCCGGGGCGAAAACTAGCGTTTGAGGTTTCCCTCTTTTCAAGGACTGAACGACGTTGAACACGCTCATCAAAACCTGCGCGGCGCTGCTGACGCTGCTTTCAAACGTGGCGCTCGCGCAAATCCCCGACGACAGCCGGCAACTGATCGTGGTCACCACCCCGGACTGGAACGCCCTTCAGGGCACCGCACAACGTTATGAGCGGCATGGGCAAGGCTTTCAGAAAGTCGGCGAACCGTTTGCCATCGTGGTGGGCAAAAACGGCATGGCCTGGGGCACCGGCCTTACCACGCCAACCCCCGACCAGCAGCCTCTCAAGCATGAAGGCGATGGCAAGGCCCCGGCCGGCATCTTCAAGCTCGGCAGCGCCTTCGGCTACGCCCCCACCGCCGATACCCGGTTGCCTTACACCGCCAGCACCGCCACCCGCGAATGCGTGGATGACAGCCAGTCCAGCCATTACAACACCCTGGTCGACCGCTCGGTGGTGAACAAGGACTGGACCAGCTCCGAGCGGATGCTGCGCAAGGATCAGCTGTACCGCCAGGGGATTTTTGTCGAGCACAACACCCCGGCTTCAGCCAACGGCGGTTCGTGTATTTTCCTGCATATCTGGCGCAGCGTCAGTGCGGGGACATTGGGCTGTACGGCGATGGAGCCGGTGAATATCCAGGCATTGTTTGCCTGGCTGGACCCGCGAGAAAACCCGGTGCTGGTGCAACTGCCGGCGGCGCAGTACGACCTCTACCGTGAGCGCTGGAAACTGCCGTCACGTTGAGCTGACTGCAGACGGTGAAACGCGGCCAATACCTCATCGGGTTTTTCCAGCATGAGTTGGTGGCCGCATTCGGGCAGCAACTGATACTCGGCATTGGGCAAATGCCGGGCGAGTGCTTCGCCGCCGCTGGCTGGGGTCAGGCCGTCGCTGTCGCCGGCCAGCACACTCACGGGCAAGGTCAGGGTGAGCAGTGCATTGGCGTCTGGCCATTGGACGTTTTTCATCAGGGCCTTGAACATGTACAGCGGGTTGCGCTCGGTGAGTTTTTCTTCGTAGGCGACCAGTGCGGGGTCGGCCTTGGCATTCCATGCGGCCTGGCGGAAACCTTTGGCCAGCGTTGGGCGCAGCCATTCCAACATCCATGCGGGCAGGCGCATCAGGCCGCCGCTTTTGCCGGGGCGGTTCAGTTGGGTGCCCAGCAGTAATGCGGCTTCGATGGGGATCGCGGGGTTGGCCAGCAAGGCGCTCAGGCTCAGGCCGGTGCCGAAGGAGTGGGCGACGATGAGGTTGCGGGGGCCGCTGTAGCGTTTGAGGATTTCCAGGTAGTCGGCGACCAGTTCGGGCCAGGCATAGGCCTCTGGGTTATAGGGTTTTGCGCTGGCGCCGTGGCCCAGGAGGTCCCAGGCGACCAGGCTGTAGCCCTCGTTTTTCAGGGCTTGCCATAGGTGGCGCCACTGGTCTTTGTTGCCGCCGGCGCCGTGGCAGAAGAACACTACCGTGTCGGGTTGGGTGGTGCCCGCGTGATGGGTGATGCTCAGGTGACGGTTGGGGCGGATTTCCAGTTGTTGGCCCTGGATCACTGGCAGTTCGGTGAAAGAGGTCGGCATGGAGGTTTCTCAATAAGTGAAAGGGTTGGGTACATATCCGTTATTCAGGTGATGGCTTGTATCGGTTCCGCTCTTACAGCGGCTCACTTTTGAACAGCCGGAATGCCAGCCCAGTCAAACGTAAGCAAAACGCTCTTGCCCCACCACTCAGCACCTCGCCCAGGCTTGAGTGTGGTGAAGCAACAGCAAAATCAAAGGCGGACACGATCCAAATGTGGGAGCGGGCTTGCTCGCGAAAGTCGTTAACGATAACGCGAACATCCTGATTCAACGCGGCGCTCTCAGGTTCTTCGCGAGCAAGCCCGCTCCCACATAAAGCGGCTCTGCTTTTGCTCTAACACTCAGGTCGCCTCTGCCGCTTTTGCAACGTGACTCGCTGTAAGAGCGAAACCATAGGTGGCCGTTACCTGAATAACGGATATGCCCCCAACCCCAACAACCCAAGTCAGATCGCCTCAGCCATCAACAACTCCCGCGTATACGGATGCCGCGCATCAGCAAACAGCGCCGCCGTCTCCCCCTGCTCCACCACCCGCCCCTGACGCATCACCGCAATCCGATCACACAACCGCGCAGCCACCCGCAAGTCATGAGTAATAAACACAATGCTCAACTTCAACCGCCGCTGCAGCGACTCCAGCAGTTCCAGAATCTGCACCTGGATCAATGCATCAAGCGCCGACACACACTCGTCAGCGATCAACACCTTAGGCTCCACCGCCAACGCCCGGGCGATGCCTATGCGCTGCCGCTGCCCACCAGAAAACTCATGGGGAAACCGCTCAAACGCCGCTGCCGGCAACCCCACCAACCCCAGCAACTCACGGGCCCGCCGCTCGGCATCCGCCTTGGAAACCCCCTGCACCAAAGGCCCAGTCATAACAATCTGCCCCACTGTCTGCCGTGGATTGAGCGACGCAAACGGATCCTGGAAAATCATCTGCACATCACTGCGCAACGCTCGCAGCCGCCCTTCAGACAGCCCCGCGACATCCCGCCCCAACCACTCAATCCGCCCGCTGTCAGCGCGCAACAGACGCACCAGGCACCGGCCCAGGGTCGACTTGCCCGACCCCGACTCCCCCACAATCCCCAACGTTTCGCCTTCACGCAATTGCAGCTGAACCGCGTCCAACGCCTGAGTCGTACGCCGCCCCCACCAACCGCTACGACTGCTGAATACCTTACCCAGCGCTTCGGCCCTGAGCACCACCGGACCGGCCACCTGTGTACGCGGTACCAGCGGTTGCGCCGACACCGCCGCCAACAATTGCCGGGTGTAGTCTTCACGGGGCACCCGCAACACCGTCGGGGCCGTGCCCTGCTCCACCACCCGGCCCTTTTCCAGCACCAATACCCGGTCGGCAATCGCCTCAACCACGGCAAAGTCGTGGGTGATAAACAACAGCGCCATGCCCTTGTCCTGCTGGATCTTGCGCAGCAGGTCGAGAATCTGCGCCTGGGTGGTCACGTCCAGCGCCGAGGTCGGCTCATCGGCAATCAACAGCGCCGGATCAAACGCCAGGGCCATGGCGATCACCACCCGCTGACGCTGCCCGCCGGACAGTTCAAACGGATACGCCAGTCGCAAGCGCTCAGGGTCGGGCAAGCCGACATAACCGAGCAAATCCACCACCCGCTGACGCCGCACCCGTGCCGCTGCCACGCCATGGGCGCGCAGGGTTTCATCGATCTGTTCGCCCACCCGCAACAGTGGGTTGAGGGCGCTCATGGGCTCCTGGAATACCATGCTGATATCCCGCCCGCGCAGTTGACGCATGGCCTCCTCGCTGCGGTCGGCCAGGTCTTCGTCGCGAAACACCAGACGCCCGCGTTCTACCTTCAGCGAGTCCGGCAACTGGCGCAGCAAAGCCCTGGCCAGCATTGACTTGCCGGAACCGGATTCACCCACCACACACAAGCATTCGCCACGGTTCAGTTGCAGTGACAGGTCATACAGCGCATGGCTGCGGTCGGCACCGGCCGGCAAGGCAATGCGCAAATGCTCAACACTCAACAACGTCATAGCGACCTCCCGGGCTCAAAGGCCACACGCAAACCTTCGCCGACTCGATTGACCGCCAGCACGCACAGCACAATCGCCAACCCCGGCAGAAAGCTCATCCACCAGGCGTCCCGCAGCAAGCCACGGGAGGCATTGATCATGTAGCCCCAGCTCATGGCTTCCGGGTCGCTCAAGCCGAGAAACGCCAGGGCCGCTTCGGTGAGGATCGCCGTGGCCATGACAAAGGTCATGGTCACCAGCAACGGCGCCAGGGCGTTGGGCAGGATCTGCTGGACGATGATCCCCAGCGGCGACTGCCCCAGCACCCGCGCGGCCTGCACGAATTCGCGCTGGCGCAGGGTCAGGAACTCACTGCGCACCAACCGTGCCACCGCCGGCCACGCTACAAGTGCGATGGCCAGCACGATGGAGAACAGGGACGGCTCAAGGATCGCCACCAGGATTACCGCCAGTACCAGTTGCGGAATGATCTGGAAGAACTCGGCAATGCGCATCAGCACACCGTCGAGCCAGCCACCGAAATAGCCGGCGACCGCGCCGACCAGCAGGCCCACCACCAGGGTCGCCAGGCTGGCCAGCCCCCCCACGGCCAGGGACACTCGCGCGCCGTACAGCAGGCCACTGGCGAGGTCGCGACCGAGCAGGTCACTGCCCAGCCAATGGGCCGGGTCGTGGAATGGCGCGAGCATCGGCTGGCTGTTCATCTCCCATGGCGAGCTGCTGGTCAGCCAGGGTGCGGCGATCGCCAACAGCGTCAGCAGCAGCAAAAACAGCGCACCGATCAACGCCGCAGGCTGGCGCACAAAACGTCGGAAAACCAGCATCAGCCTTGCACTCCTGCACCGATACGCGGGTCGAGAAAACGACAGATCACATCGGTCAACACGTTAAAGCCCACCACCAGAATCGAGATCACCAGGAAACCGCCCATCAACACGCCGTAGTCACGCTGGGCCAGCGAGTCGTACATCAAGCGACCAATCCCCGGCCAGGAATACACCACCTCCACCAGCAACGCGCCGCTGGCCAACTGGCCCAGTTGCAAACCGGCAAAGGTCACCACCGGCAACAGCGCATTGCGCAACACATGCACGTACAAAATCCGCCGCGGGTGCAGGCCCTTGGCGTGGGCGGTGCGCACGTATTCCTGGCCAAGGGCGTCGAGCACGGCGGCGCGGGTCAGGTGGATATACAAGGCGAGGAACAGCACGCTCAACGACACGCACGGCAGCAGCAGGTGCTTGAGCCGGTCGAGCAGGGAAAAGTCCTGCGCCACCGTTTCCATGCCAAACGCCGGCAACCAATCGAGGCTGACGGAGAACAACAGGATCAGCAGCATCGCCAGCCAGAATGGCGGCATCGCATACAGCAGCAATGCGCCGTGGGAGATCACGCCATCCAGCCAGTGACGCTTCTGCCGGGCCCGGGCGGCCAACGTCCCCAGGGTGACGCCAAGCACCGACGAGAGCAAAAATGCCGAGCCCATCAGGGCCAAGGTCGCCGGCAAACGCTCGGCAATCAGCGACCACACCGGGGTCTGGTTGCGGTAGGAATAACCCAGGTCCAGATGGGCGATATTGCCCAGGTAGATCAGCAACTGCGTGAGCAACGGCTTGTCCAGGCCCATGGTCTGGCGCAGATGTTCGATGAACTGCACATCGTCCACCCCTGCCTCGCCGGCCAACAGCAGCGCCGGATCACCCGGCGCCAGGCGGATCAGCAAAAAGCCCAGCACCAGCACCGCCACAATCATCAACAGTGCCTTGAGCAGGCGACCGCTGAAATACAGCAACCCGTTCATGGTGCAGGCGCGTCGAGGTAGACGCTTTCGTAGTCTTCGTTAAGGCTGGTGGCGGTTTGCAGCAGGTTCTTCACCTCTTTGTGGAACAACGTCGGGTAGCGCATTTCGAAGATCGGCGCGATCGGCAGGTCGGTGTTCAGCACGTTTTCCAACTGGCTATAGAGCCTGGTGCGTTCCGGGCCTTCCGGGGTGTTGGCGACCTGGGTCCACAGGGCATCGGCCTCGGGGCTGTTGTAGCCGCTGACGTTGGCAAACGGCGAAGTCTTGAGGATGTAGTCGGAGCGGTACAGGTAGGCGTTGGTCAGGTACGGGTCGCCGATCTGGAAGATGAAGTTGTAGGTCAGGTCGAAGTCCCAATCGCTGACTCGCTGGAACCAGGTGGCGGCGTCGGACGTCACCACTTGTACCTTGAAGCCCAGCGGTTGCAGGGCTTGCTTGGTGTATTCGGCCAAGCGCTCCCAGGCGCCGCCCTTCTCGCCGTTGAGCAGGCGAATCCGCACGGCACCCACGTCCACGCCGGACTCGGCAATCAGCGCCTTGGCTTTTTTCACGTCATAGGTGTACTGCGGCAATTGCGGGTCATGGTACGGCGAGGTGGACACGAACTGGCCGGGGGCAACCTTGCCCGAACCGAAGAAGATGTTATCGACGATGAACTGGCGGTTCAGCGCATACAGGATCGCCTGGCGCACCTTGGGGTTGTTCAGCGGTGGCTTGCGCGTATTGATCTGCAGGAAGGCCAGGCCGGAATACAGCTCCCAGCCTTTTTCCGACGACTGCACATCTGGCAAGGCGGTCAGGCGCTTGAGGTCGGAATAGTCGGCATCACCGCTGCGCAGCACCTGCACGTCGTTGCGCTCGAAAGCCGCAGCGCGGGACGAGCCGTCCGGGATCACGTGGAAGATGATCGCATCCAGGTGTGGCAGGCCCTTTTTCCAGTAGTCGGGGTTCTTTGCCAGCTTGATATAGGCGCCGCGTTTCCACTCCACAAACACAAACGGGCCGGTGCCGACAGGCTTGAGGTTATAGGGGTTGTTGCGAAAGTCAGTGTTCTCGTAGAGGTGCTTGGGTACCACAGGCCGCAGCCCGCTGCCCAGGGCCGAGAGCAACGGCGCGAAGGGTTTCTTGAGCTGGAACACCACCTGCAGCGGGCCTTTTGCGGTGATGCTGTCGACGTACTCGGTGAAGACCCCGCCCAGGCGCTTGTCCACTTCGGGGTAGAAGGCCTGGAAGCTGAACACCACGTCATCGGCGGTGAAGGCGTGGCCGTCATGCCAGCGCACGTTGTCCTGCAAATCGAAGGTGTAGGTCAGGCCATCGGGGGAAACGGTCCAGGCCTTGGCCAATACCGGTTTGGGGTTCAGGTCGGTGTCGAAGGTCAGCAGGCCCTGGAGGATCTTGCCGCTGACGTACTGGGTGGACACGTGGCTGACCACGCCGTGCATCAGCGACGGCGGTTCGGGTTGGGCCACCAGGTTCAGCACGCCGCCGTCATGGGGTTGCGCCTGAGCGGTGCCGGCCAGCAGCACGGCGCCAAGTCCCAGGTATGAAAGGACACGGCGAAAAGATAAAGGGCGCATGGAGACTCCTTGACTAAGGTTTTGTCAGGGATTTAGCAAGGGCTGTGCCATGGGGCGATGGCCTTGGGTTTGCGGCGGTCAGGGGCCACCGCAGTGATGAAAAAACCACAGTGGCCGGGACGAGTGTGGAAAAAGCAACAGCCCGCCCTCTTGAGAAATGGTTGTGCGTAGCAGCTGCCGAGCCTTGGCGAGGCTGCGTCTGCGGTGTGTCAGGTAACCCGCCAACGCTGCCTCGCCAAGGCTCGGCAGCTGCTACGGTAAGGTTTGAAGTTTGAGGGACCCATCACTGGCACAAGGTTTGCCCGTCTAACCGCTATCTGAACCCATGAGTTTGAAGCGCATGTCACTGGATTATCTGGGCAACCCCATCGACACCCTCAACCCCGCCACCCGTCAGGGCCTGGATGATTTCGTCGGCGGCTTCCTCGGCTACCAGCCCCGTGCCGAGGGCATCCTCGCGGTCGCCGATGCCGACCCCGATTCAGCGCTGGCCAGTGGATTTGCCGGGCTGTTGCTGATGTTTATCGAGTCGCCCGAGGGCCCTGTGCTGGCCGAGAAGTACCGCCAGCGGGCGGCGGCGGTGAATTCTCGACATCCCCGGGCGCTTGTGTATCTGCAAGTACTGCAAGCCTGGATCAACGACGAGCTGGATGACGTGCTGCGCCTCAGTGAGCATCTACTGGATCTTTATCCGCGGGACCTGCTTGCGGCCAAGCTCAACCAGTATCTGGAATTCAACCGGGGCAACTGGCCGGCGCTGCTGCGTATCGGTTTGAAAGCCACCGCCGGCGCGCCGGATATCGCCCACAGTCATGGGTTACTGGCGTTTGCGTATGAGCAGTGTCATTTGCTGGAGGAAGCCGAGGCCAGTGCTCGGGAAGCCTTGCGCCTGCAAGCGTCCGAGCCGTGGGCTCATCACGCGCTGGCCCATGTGATGCTGACTCAGGGGCGTATCGAGGAAGGCATCGGGTTTCTCGAGGGGGTGAAGCATCACTGGGACGGTTTGAACTCGTTTATGTACACCCATAACTGGTGGCACCTGGCGTTGTTTTATCTGGCACGCGGTGAGGACCAGCGGGTGCTGGATATTTATGACCGGCATGTGTGGGGGATCTTGCCGGAGTACTCCCAGGACCAGGTGGGCGCGGTGTCGTTGCTGGCGCGGCTGGAGTTGGCCGGGATTGATGTGGGTGAGCGGTGGCAGGCGTTGGCGCCTTACCTGCAGCGGCGGGTTGGGGATGCGGTTCAGCCGTTTTTGAGTGTGCAGTATCTGTATGGGTTGGCCCGGGCGGGCAAGCCTGAGGCGGATCAGTTGTTGGCGGCTTTGCGCAGGCACAGCCTTGGTGCGCGGCCGGTGTGGGGGGAAGTCACTTTGCCGTTGGCCGAGGGGTTGTTGGCGCATGCCAGGGGCGATGCTGGGCGGGCCCTGGAGCAGTTGGGAATTGCGTTGCCGCGGCTAAATGAGATTGGCGGGAGTCACGCCCAGCGGGATTTGTTTGCGCAGGTGGAGCTGGATGCACGGTTGCGGGTTGGGGATTGGTTCGGGGCGCAGCAGGCGCTGGAATTACGCCGGCGGTATGACGGGCTGGATGTGCCGACGAATCGGGCTTTGGTGGTGGTGTATGAGGCGCTGGGGTTGCCTGAGCAGGCGCTGCGGGCGCGGGCGCGGATTGGGGGTATATCCGTTATTTAGGTAACGGCCGCCTAGGGTTCCGCTCTTACAGCGGCTCACTTTTGAAAAGCGCAAAAGTAACCAAAACGCTCTTGCCCCACCACTCGGCACCTCGCTTGGGCTCGGTGTGCCCTCACTCCGGCTTTGGAGCGTGGGCCGCCGCGATGGGCCATCCTTGGCCCAGCGCGGCTAACCCGGCGTCCTGCCGGGTTACCCACGCTCCAAAGCCTGCGTTCGGCCAGCGTGGTTTAACGGGGCGCCTAAGATCAAGATCAAAAGCAGATCAAGAGCACAGAGGCCTACAGGCCGGCTTGAGTGTGGTGAAGCAACAGCAACAGCAAAATCAGAAGCTAAAGCGGGCACGGTCCAAATGTGGGAGCGGGCTTGCTCGCGAAGGTCGTTAACGATGACGCTGGCATTCTGGATGAACGCGGCGCTCTCAGGTTTTTCGCGAGCAAGCCCGCTCCCACAGAAAAGCAGCTCTGCTTTCGCTCTGGATCTTGCCTCTGCTTCTAACACTCAAGCCGGCCGGGAGGCCGCTGTGCTTTTGATCTGCTTTTGATCTGACTGCCCCATTCAGCCCGAGGCCGAACGCAGGTATTGCGGAGCGGGTAAACCGGCAGGACGCCGGTTTAGCCGCGCCGGGCCAAGGATGGCCCGTCGCGGCGGCCCGCGGAGCAATACCGGAGTGAGGGAACACCGAGCCTAGGCGAGGTGCCGACAGGCGGGGCAGAGCGTTTTGGTTACTTTTGCGCTTTTCAAAAGTGACCCGCTGTAAGAGCGGAACCCTAGGCGGCCGTTACCTAAATAACGGATATGTACTCAGCCCTCAAGCCCGCGCAGCAAACACCCCGCGAGCAATCGACCGAGCCACACAATCAGCCGCCGCCGACCCAATCCGCCCAATATCCACCTGCCGCCGAGGCCCATCCGCCACCTCCACCGCCCCAGAGGCCAGAGCAAACACCGTATCCCCATCAAACGGCAAATGCGCCGGCCGCACCGCCCGGGCAATCCCGTCCTGCGCCATGATCGCCACCCGCTTGCACTCCGCCACCGTCAACCGCGCCGTACTCGCGACCACTACCAGCGTGGTATTGGCTCCTGCTTGCAGGCGCCCCATGGAATCCAGCCGCGACAACTCCGGCATCGGATCACTGCAATCCATCTCAGTCACCGGCCGCGCCCCACCAAACTCCCCCGCCACCTCCCAGGGCCACGCCCAGAACGTCTCCCCATCCGGCATGTAGACCGAACCAATCGGGTTAGCCACCACCAACGCGGCAACCACCAACCCATCCCCCAAATCCAGGGACGCCGTCCCCAGCCCACCTTTCAACACCCCGGCCATCGCCCCACGCCCGGCCCCGACAGAGCCCAGCTCAAACTCCGGACCGGCATTGGCCAGCGCCTCAAACCCCAGCCGTCGGTAAGGTGGCTCCAGGCCCCAATCCTTGTCCCCGCCATTCGCCAAATCATGCAACACCGCCGCCGGCACGATAGGAATCGCTGGCGCACCCGGCTTCAAATGCAACCCCACCTGGTCCTGGGACAACTTCGCCGCCACCGCATCCGCCGCCCCCAGGCCAAACACCGAGCCACCGGCAAACACCAAGGCGTGCAGCTGACCCACCATGTTCTCCGGCTCCAGCGCCGCGGTTTCGCGACCACCTGGGCCTCCACCGCGAATGTCGATACTGGCAGTCCAGAAACCATCCGGGCGGATCACCGTGACGCCGGTGTCGGCGTACAGGTCTGTGGCGTGGCCAACCTCCAGGCCGGGAATATCAGTGAGGGCGTTGCGCGGGCCAGGTCTAGGCATACAGAAAAGCTTCCTTGGGTTTAGGTATGGCGTGGGGAGAGCAAGGGGTGTGCCAAGGAGGCGCTCCCCCGGCCCAGCGTACGCTAGCAGCTTCGCGAAAAAATCCCCTGCACAAAAACCAACACCCTGCCCTCCCGCCTGTTAGAAAAACACCACCCGCCCCGCAAACCCTCCAACAACTCCTTGTTATCCAAGACTTTTCAGCGATGGCACAGCCTTTGCTCTCCTGCCTCCACCAGAGCTTGAACTTAACAAGCCGCCCTCGAACAAGGCCCGTTGCCTAACCACACTGGAGTGTTGCACATCATGAATCCATCCCGCGCCGCAGGCCGCCGCCAACCCGGCAAGGCCTTCGCCCATACCCTTTTGTTCCTCGCCCTGTGCGAGGCCGTCAGCTACAGCAGCCTGACCCTCGCCGCCGACGCCCCGGCCAGCGATAACCCCCTGGACACCGTCGTGGTAATTGGCAACCGTGGCCAGGCCCGCACCCTGGCCGACAGCCCGGCGCCGGTGGACGTGATTTCTTCCAAGCAATTGCTCG
Organism: Pseudomonas sp. ATCC PTA-122608; assembly: GCF_001952855.1. Classification (GTDB taxonomy): domain Bacteria; phylum Pseudomonadota; class Gammaproteobacteria; order Pseudomonadales; family Pseudomonadaceae; genus Aquipseudomonas. Next base: position 35,728 of record NZ_LPNO01000018.1, read on the forward strand.
CCACCGGCCAGGGCGACCTGACCCGTGCCTTGAGCAAGGTGCTGCCGTCCCTCAACCAGCCGGCCTCGTCGGGCTTCGGTTCGACCTCGATCGTGCGCCCCATCAGCCTGCGCGGCTTGAACGGCGACCAGGTGCTGGTGTTGGTCAACGGCAAGCGCCGCCACAACAGTGCGCTGCTGAACAACGCCACCTCCCTCAACTCCGGCTCGCAACCGGTGGACCTGGACATGATCCCCACCGCCCTGGTGGATCACATCGAAGTCCTGCGTGACGGCGCCTCGGCGCAATACGGGTCGGACGCCATCGGCGGCGTGATCAACATCGTGCTCAAGCAAACCGACCACGGCGGCAGCTTGTCCACCACCTACGGCCAGAACTATGAAAACGGCGACGGCGAAACCGTGCGTCAAACCGGCAATGTCGGCCTGGCCCTGCCCAACGACGGTTTCATCAACCTCGCCCTGGACGTGAAGAAACAGGACGTCTCGGACCGTTCCGATGCGGCGCCATATACCGATAGTGCCGGCAACACCAGCCAACGCCACACCTACTACGGCACCGGCTTGCCCGAGGCGAAGAACTTCAGCCTGGGCTACAACGCCGAGCTGCCGGTCGCCGACGCGCTGACCCTGTACTCGTTCTCGACCTACACCCACCGCAACTCGGAAAAGCCCCTGGCGTTCCACCAGCCGCCGTCGTTCAACGGCATCCAGACCCCGTACCCGGAAGGTATCGAAGACAACCTGCGCTTCATCGAAGACGACTTCCAGGTGGCGTTCGGCGGCAAGGGCCAGGCCGCCGGCTGGGACTATGACCTGTCGAGCACCTACGGCCAGGACCATGCCCGGGCCACCCTCACCGACACCTACAACCTGAGCTACGGCCCGAACTCACCGACCTCGGTCGACACCGGCGTAAAAACTTTCAGCCAGTGGACCAACAACCTCGACCTGACTCGCGCCTTCGACCTCGGCCTGTACAAGCCGACGCAGATTTCCTGGGGCCTGGAACAGCGCTACGAAGACTACAAGATCGGCAAGGGAGACCTCGCCTCCTACGCCAGCGGGCCGTTCGACACCGGTGCCAACGGCGCGATCATTCCACCCGGGACCATTTCCGGTGCCGGTACCACCCCGGCCGACGCCGCCGAAAAAAGCCGCATCAGCCTCGCGGGCTACGGCGAGATCGGCCAGGACCTCACCGACAAATGGCATGTGGACCTGGCCGGGCGCTACGAGCACTACAACGACGGCTCGGGCACCACCACCAACGGCAAGTTCTCCACCCGCTACCAGTTGACCCCGATCCTGGCCTTGCGCGGCACCGTCAGCACCGGGTTCCGCGCACCGTCCCTGGCCCAGCAGATCTACAGCTCCACCTCGCAAACCAGCGTCAACGGGCAACTGTTCGACTACCGCAACGTGGCGGTGAACTCCGATGTGGCCAAGGCCTTGGGCGCGACCACCCTCAAGCCTGAAAAGTCGACCAACTACAGCATCGGTCTGACCCTGCAACCCACTGACAACACCAACATCACCCTGGATGCCTACCAGATCGTGATCAAGGACCGCATCGCCCAGACCGGTTACCTGGGCGGTACGCCGCAGATCAGCGCGATCCTCGCCGCAGCCGGGCTCAACCCGAACCAGGCGGTGACCTACTTCACCAACGCCCTCGACACCACGACCCGTGGCGTCGACCTGGTGGGTGACTACCGCCAGGACATCGGTGCCTATGGCAGCCTGAAATATAGCGCCGGCTTCAACTGGAACACCACCCAGATTGACTCGATCCACGCCTCGACCGTGGCCACACAGGCCCTCGGCCCGGACGGTGGTTATGGCCGCCAGCGCCAGGGCAACCTCAAGTACGGCTTGCCGCAATCCAAGCTGCTGCTGGGCACCACCTGGACCTACGACAAAGTCGAAACCAGCCTCAACCTGACCCGCTACGGCTCGTACACCGAGTACGGCACCGCCGAGATCTACGACCGCAACTTCGCGCCGACCTGGATCACCGACCTGAACATCGACTACCACCTGACCAAAGCCGTGACCCTGAATGCGGGGGCCAACAATCTGTTCAACAAATACCCGAAACGCACCGACCTGGTAAGCAGCTCCGGCGGCTTCCCGTACGGTACCTTTTCGCCTTACGGCACCACCGGTGGCTATTGGTACACCGGCGTGACGTACGCCTTTTGACCCAGCCCGCGGGGCCGGTTCGCCGGCCCTGCGCCTGACCTTTTGCGGGAGCCTGTCCATGACCCGACGTACCGATCAACTCAAGCTGGGGGCCTTCCTGGCCAACAGCGGCCACCATGTATCGGCCTGGCGCCACCCCCTGGCCCAGGCGGATGCCAGCCTGGATTTCGAGCACTTCAAACACATCGCGCAAACCGCCGAACGCGGCAAATTCGACGCCTTGTTCGTCGCCGACGTGGTCGCCTTATGGGGCCATCATCACGACGCCCTCAGCCGCACTGCCCGTGCCGAACACTTCGAACCCTTGACCCTGATGGCCGCTTTGGCAGCCGTCACGAGCAACATCGGCCTGATCGCCACCGCCACCACCAGCTACAACGAGCCGTACCATATCGCCCGCAAGTTCGCCTCCCTCGATCACCTGTCCAAGGGGCGCGCCGCCTGGAACCTGGTGACCTCGGTGGTCTCGGATGAGGCCTGGAACTTCGGCCGCGAAACCCATATCGACCATGGCGACCGCTACCAGCGCGCCGAAGAATTCCACGACGTGGTCAAGGGCCTCTGGGACAGTTGGGACGACGACGCCTTCACCCGCGACAAGGCCAGCGGGGAGTATTTCGACCCGGCCAAACTGCACACCCTGAATCATCGCGGCGAACATTTTTCCGTACGTGGCCCACTCAACGTCGCGCGCCCCCCACAGGGCCATCCGGTGTTGGTACAGGCCGGTGCGTCGGAACCCGGCAAGGCCCTCGCCGCCCGCGTCGCCGAGCTGATTTTTGCGGTCAACCATGACCTCACGGGCGCCCAGGCTTTCTATCAAGACATCAAGCAACGCGCCGCCGCCTTTGGCCGTGACCCCGACCACATCAAGATCCTGCCCGGTGTCACCCCGTTTATTGGCGAAACCCGCGAACAGGCCCAGGCGCTGTTCGAAGAATTCCAGGCCCTGGTGGACCCGGTGCTGGGCCTGCGTTTCCTGGCCGACACCCTGGGCGATGACATCGACCTGTCGGGCCACGACCTCGACGGCCCGCTGCCGGAAACCCCGGTAGGCCAGCGCGGCAGCCGTCGCGACAAACTACTGGAACTGGCCCGCAGCCAGAACCTGAGCATCCGCCAGTTGTACCTGCACCTGACCGCCGGCAACCCGGTGATCGGCACCGCCGAAGACATCGCCGACTTCTTCGAGCAGTGGTTCGAAGCCCGTGCCTGTGACGGGTTTAATGTGTTCTTCCCGTACTTCCCGGGCGGTATCGACCTGTTCGTCGAGCAGGTGATCCCACTGCTGCAGCAACGCGGGCTGTTCCGCACCGAATACGAAGGCACCACCCTGCGGGAAAACCTCGGCCTGCCGCGCCCGGCCAATCGCTTTACCCAGGGAGTCACACCATGAAGCACAGCGCATGGATGCTGGCCGTCGGCAGCCTGTTCGTCTCGAAGGCCTTTGCCCTGAACATTTTGCTGAGCAACGACGACGGTTATCAGCACCCCAATATTCGCGCCCTGTACACCGAGCTCAAGGCCCAGGGGCATACAGTGCGGATTGCCGCACCGCAGGCCGACCAGAGCGCACGGGGCGGTGCGTTTTTCTTTGGTCGCGAAGTCACCGTTGGCCATGACGACGACCCGGCCTACCCCGACAGTTACTACATCAGCACCACTGAAAACGGCGTGTGCCAAAGCCCCGAATGCGCCGGCAAAGACGTGCAGATCGAAATCAGCGGCACGCCGGTGATGGCCTTGCTGATGGGCCTGAAAAAAGTCATACCCCACCCCGACCTGGTGATCGTCGGCCCTAACCCCGGGAATAACCTGGGGGCGATCAACAGCGCTTCCGGCACCTTCAACGTCGCCAGTGTCGCGGTGCAGGCGGGCATTCCGGCGTTGGCGGTCAGCACCGATTTGAAAGAGACAGACCCACAACGCGCGGCACTGCTGGTGGCGAAGCTGGTCAATGCCCTGGACCAGCATCGCCAGCCCGACGGCGCGCTCTTGCCCAAGGGCCTGGGCCTGAATATCAACCTGCCAAAAGCCCCACAGATCAAGGGCGTGAAACTCACCCGCATCGGCAGCTATGTGGGTTTTGAAGCGGTGTACACCGACGACCTCAAGCAATTCAAGCTGCGGGGCAAGCCGGGCATCGGCTTCCAGTACAGCCCCGCCGCCACCGCCGAGCAGCAGAAGCAGGATGAGGCGGTATGGCTCAACAAGGGTTACCTGACCATCAGCCCGTTCAGCGGCCTGCCGGAGTCGATCAATGCCGGTCCCGCGCTGCAAACACAACTGGCCCGCGAGGTGCTGCCATGAGTTCGAGTTTTTCCCTGGGGTTTCTCAGCCGGGTCTACAGCCCCGGCTTCGAGCCCAAGGTCTACCGCGACACCGTGGAGTTGTTCAAGGTCGCCGAAGAGCTGGGCTTTGACAGTGGCTGGGTGGCGCAGCACCACTTCGCCAGCGAGAACGGCCGCCTGCCCTCGCCCCTGGTATTGCTCGCCGCCATCGCCCAGCGCACCCGCAGGATCAGCCTGGGCACCGGGATAATCGTGCTGCCCCAGGAAGCGCCGCTGCGCCTGGCGGAAGACGCCTCAGTGCTGGACCTGTTGAGCAATGGCCGGCTGGAGCTGGGCCTGGGTGCGGGTTTTGATCCCGACACGTTCACGGCATTCGGCCGTGAGCCTGAGGCGCGCCACCGCGACTATGAGCAGCACCTGCAACAGTTAATCCATGCCTTGGGCAACGCACCACTGACCGACAGCGGCTCGCGCCTGTTGCCACGGGCAGCCGGCCTTGGGCAGCGAATCTGGGAAGCCACCTCACGGGTGGAACTGGTGGCCGAGCGCGGCCACGGCCTGATCATGGCGCCCAACCCGCACCTGCCGCCTGAAGCCGGGGTAGAACTGGTCAACCGCTATCGCAACGCCTGGACCGGTGACAACGGCACCCCGCCCCGCGTCACCCGGGTACAGGCGCTGATCCCGAACCCGGACGCCGCCACGCGCAACGATATCCAGGCCTACGTGCAACGCCAACAGAGCATCGGCGTGTACAAGGCGCCGGTGGATGATGATTTCGACACCACCCTCAGGCGCCTCGGCATCCTGCACGGTCCGGTCGAGCAGATCATCGAGCAGTTGCAGCAAGGCCCGAGCCTGACGGCCAACGACCACCTGGCGCTGCAAGTACAGACCGCCAGCACCCCGCTGCGGGAGGCGATCCGCGCCCTGGAAATCATCCGCGAACAGATCGCCCCGGCCCTCGGCTGGCAACCGACACTGCCCCAAGGAACCCTGACATGAGCTTCAAACTGGGCTTTCTCAGCCACGCCTTTGGTGACGATCCACAGCAGGTCTACCGCGACCTGATCGAACAATTCGAAGTCGCCGAGGCCCTGGGTTTCGACGGTGGCTGGATTGCCCAGCACCACCTGAGCAATGGCTTTGGCCGGCTGCCGTCGCCGCTGGTATTGCTGGCGGCGGTGGCCGAGCGAACCCGGCATATCGAACTGGGCACCGGAGTGATCGTGCTGCCTTTCGAAGACCCGATCCGCCTGGCGGAAGACGCCAGTGTGCTCGATGCCCTGAGCGGCGGCCGGGTGCAACTGGGCCTGGGCAGCGGCGGCGCCAACCTCGACAATTTCAGCGCGTTTGGCCGTGATGCCGTGCAACGCCAGGTCGACTTCAGCGACCACCAGCAGCAGGCCCAGCAGTTACTCGACGGCGAGCCGTTGACGCCCCATAGCCCGCTGACCCTGCAACCGCCAGCAACCGGCTTGAGCAGCCGCTTGTGGCACTCCCACGGCAGCCTCGAAGGCGCGGCATACACCGCCAGCCAGGGCAACGGCCTGCTGCTGGGCACCGCCACCCACGATCCGCTGACGGTGCAGAAACCCCTGGCCGATGCTTACCTGAACGCCTGGAACCGCACCGATCGCCCACCGAGAATCGGCGTGGTGCGCGCAATTTTCCCGGCAGCGGATCGCGCCAGTGCCCAAGCGGAACTGGCGGTGGATATCGAGCGCCACATCCCGCGCCTGCAACGCGAGGGCCTGATTGATCAAGCCGTGGACCTGCAGGAGCACCTGCGCCTGATGAACGTGCACCACGGCCATCCCGACGAAGTGATCGCCAGCCTGCAACAGGACCCATCCCTGCTGCCCTATGCTGACTACGTGATCGCCGTGGTCCAGGCTGAAAGCTCGACCCAGGCGCAGATCCTCAAGCGCCTGGAAATCATCGCCCGGGACATCGCCCCGGCCCTCGGATGGCGAGGACGAGAGTAGGATGATCAAACGCCCTGAAAGCGTCAGCTCCCGTAGCAGCTGTCGAGTGAAACGAGGCTGCGTAGCGGTGTGTCAGATACACCGCGAACGCAGCCTCGCCGGGGCTCGACAGCTGCTACGACGACGCGTGATGCTGATGCCAAACTATGGAGCCCGTGTATGCCCCTTGAATTCAGTTGGTTGATGCCCCTCTGTACCCCCGACTGGGCGGCGCGGCCGGGGCAATGGATCCAGCTGGCCCAGGCGGTGGAATACGCCGGCATCGACGGCCTGTGGATCCCCGGCGGCGCGCTGTGTGCCGACAGCCTCGGGGTGGCGGCGGCGTTGTGCGCCCACACCCGACGAGTGCAATTGTCGGTGAGCGTACCGCCGGAAGTCATGCTGCCGGCGGCACTGGCCACCACCCTGCAAAGCCTGCAATCGATCAGCAGCCACCGGGTGCGCCTGCACTTGCCCGACGGCGAACAAGGCAGCCTGCGCAGTGCGTTTGGCGAATGGCTGAACCGCGACCAGCGCAGCGAACGCATCGGCGAATACCTGGAGATTCTCCAACAACTGCTGGCACCGAATGACGGCGGCCTGGATTATCAAGGCCGCTATTTCCAACTGGAAAACGCCGGCGTCGCCCGCCGCGAACTGCCCGCGCCGCCACTGGTGCTGGACGACAGCCAAAGCCACGCGCTGGTGGCCGGCCACGCCCAGGTGTGCCTGYTGCGGCCTGGGCATCCGCAGTGGCTGGCCCAGGAGATACAACGCTGGCGCCAGCTTCAGCCGGGCCTGGCCTTTGCCTGCACCTTCGGCCTGGTCATCGGCGACAGCGAGGACCTGGCCTGGGAAACCGCCGCCGCCCGGCTGCCGACCCAGGACCTGCCCAACCACCGCATCGCCACCGTGCCCCGCGACCGACACCCGTTGCGCCAGTGGGAGATCCACCCGAACCTGCTGCAACTGCACCCTGGCCAACCGCTGATCCTGGTGGGCACGCCCCGCCAAATCGCCACGCGCCTGCAGGAACTGCACGGCCTGGGCCTTGGCCACATCATCCTGCAAGGCGGCCCGGCGGTCGGCGAAGTGCTGCGCTTTGGTGAACAGATCCTGCCGCTGCTTTTTCAACACGGCCTGCACAAGGAGCGACTGCACCATGAACACTGAGGTTCGCCCCCCGATCCAGCTCGACTGGTTCCTGCCCACCAATGGCGACGGTCGCCACCTCACCAGCAGTGGCCTGCCCAAGGTCGGGCTGTTCCAGCAAGGCGAACGTGCCCCCACCCTCGATTACCTGCGCCAGATTGTGCGGGCTACCGAACAGGCCGGATTCGACGGGATCATGGTGCCCACCGCCAGCGGTTTCGAGGATCCGTGGCTGATTACCGCGGTGCTGGCCCAGGAAGTGCGACGGCTTAAATTCCTCCTGACGTTGCGACCAGGCATGGAGCTGCCAGCCTATACCGCCCACCGTGCGGCGACCTTGCAGTTGCTGAGCGAGAATCGCCTGGCGTTGCATGTGGTGACGGGGTCCAGCCGTTTTGAGCAGCGTTCGTTGGGGGATTTTCTCGAACACGATGAGCGTTATGCGCGTACTGCGGAGTTTTTGCAGGTGTTCCAGGCGGTGTGGGCTGGCAAGCAGCCGGCGCATCCGGGACGCTACTACCGCAGTGGGATCAGCACGCCGGTGGCGCCTGGGGCCGAGGTGCCGGCGATCTATTTTGGGGGTGCCTCCGAGGCTGCCGAGCAGGTGGGGGCTGCCCATGGGCAGACGTACCTGATGTGGTGTGAGCCGCCGGCAATGATTGCCGAGCGGGTGGTGCGGATGCGTGAGTTGGCCGCGATGCAGGGCCGGACGTTGCGCTTTGGGTTGCGCTTGCACATCTTTGCCGATCGCACTGACGAGGCGGCCTGGGCGCATGTGGAGCGGCTGTTGGAGGAGATACCCAAGGACGCCATTGACCAGGCGCAGCGGCAGATGGCCAAGTATGAATCGGTGGGTCAGAGTCGCCAGACCGAGTTGATGAAAGGCCGTGGGCGTGGGGCGCGGGAGCTGGAGGTCTCGGCCAACCTCTGGGCCGGTGTGGGCCTGGTACGGGGCGGGGCCGGGACGGCGTTGGTGGGGAGTTATGAGCGGGTGGCGGAGCGGATCGAGGAGTATCACCAGCTCGGGGTGGACAGCTTTATTCTCTCGGGGTTTCCGCATCTGGAAGAGTCGATTCATGTGGGGGCGGAGGTGTTGCCTTTGTTGCGCAGGATTGGGGCTTCGGGGAGGGTTGTTGAGGTGGGTCGGGCTTGAGCTGGGCGGTGGGCATATCCGTTATTTTAATAGTGGCTGCTTATGGTTCCGCTCTTACAGCGGGTCACTTTTTAAAAGACCCGGAATGCCGGCCCAGCCAAAAGTCCACCAAAAGGCTCTTGCCTCACCACTCGGCACCTCGCTTGGGCTCGGTGTGCCCACTCCGGCCAGCCCGGCCGGCTTGAGTGTGGTGAAGCAACAGCAACACCGAAATCAAGAGCGGGCACAGTCCAAATGTGGGAGCGGGCTTGCTCGCGAAGGTCGTTAACGATGACGTGGGTATCCTGATTCAACGCGGCGCCCTCTGGTTTTTCGCGAGCAAGCCCGCTCCCACAGAAAAGCAGCTCTGCATTCGCTCTGGCTTTTGATCTGGCTTTTAACACTCAAGCCGGCCTGTAGGCCGCTGTGCTCTTGCCTTTGATCTTGATCTGACTGCCCCATTCAGCCCGAGGCCGAACGCAGGTATTGCGGAGCGGGTAAACCGGCAGGACGCCGGTTTACCCGCGCCGGGCCATGGATGGCCCGTCGCGGCGGCCCGCGTAGCAATGCCGGAGTGAGGGAACGCCGAGCCCTAGCGAGGCGCCGACAGGCGGGGCAGAGCGTTTTGGTTACTTTTGCGCTTTTCAAAAGTGACCCGCTGTAAGAGCGGAACCCTAAGCGGCCGTTACCTGAATAACGGATATACACACCAAAAAATCAGGACTTCACCCGCCCCTTGAGCATCCCATGATTCACCAAAAGCGTCCGCATGGCATTGCGCGTAACCCCCAACAACTCCGCCGTACGCAACTGATTAAACCCACAAAACCCAAACGCCTCCCGCACGATCAAATCCTCGATATCGTGCAACAACGAATCCCCCGGCACCTCGAACAACCGCAGCAACTGCTCCCGCACCACTTCCTGCGGAATCCTCGGCGCCCCGCTGTTAACGCTGGCATGCATCGCACTCAGCCCCGCAGAAAACTTCAAATGCGACGGCATGATCGGCCTGTCCCCAGCCACCAAAAGCGCCAGGTGCACCACATTCTCCAGCTCACGAATATTCCCCGGCCACGGATAATCCAGCAACGCCTGGGTCGCCGACTCCGACAACATCGGCTCGGCGATTTTCAGCCTGGCACTGTAGAGCCGCCGAAAATGCTCAACCAGCGGCAGGATATCCAGCGGCCGCTCACGCAACGGCAACACCTGCACCTGCGCCACGTTGATGCGATAGAACAGGTCAAGCCGAAAGTTGCCCGCCTCCACCGCCTGCTCCAGGTCGATGTTGGTGGCCGTCACCAGCCGGATATTGATCTTGATCGGCTTGCGAGACCCCACCCGCACCACTTCCTGCTCTTGCAATACCCGCAGCAGCTTCACCTGCAACGGCAGCGGCAAATCACCGATCTCATCGAGGAACAGGGTCCCGCCATCGGCCTCTTCAAACCAGCCGATCCGCCGCCCCGAGGCCCCGGAAAACGAGCCGGCCTCATGCCCAAAAAATTCGCTTTCCGCAAGGTTCTCGCTGATGGCCCCACAGTTCACCGGCACAAACGCACCGGTGCGGCCGCTGGCGCTGTGGATATAGCGCGCCACCAGCTCCTTGCCGGTGCCGGTCTCGCCATTGATCAACACCGGCGCTTCACTGGGGCCGACACGCTGCAAATATTCGAGCAGTTGCAGGGAACGCGGGTCGGCAAAGACCAGTGCCTTGGCGCGAATCGACAACGGGTCTTTTTCGCCCTGGGGCAAAGTCAGGATCGGCGTGGGATGCCCGTGGGGACGGTTCATGAAGAGTATTTCCCGGCGACGAGGTGGAGGTACGAAGGAGAACTTTACTCAGTCATGTATATAACTAGAAATATTAAAAATTCATTAGTACATAACTGTTTATCTACGACGCGCCAGCGACCTCACGCAACGATCCCCCAGGCTTTGCACGCCCTGAACCAGCACCACCAACACGATCACCGTCACCACCATGATCTGATTGTTGAAACGTTGATACCCATAACGAATCGCCAGGTCGCCCAGGCCGCCACCACCAATCACCCCGGCCATGGACGAAAAGCCGATCAGCATCACCAGGGTCAGGGTCAACCCCGCAAGCAACGCAGGCAGCGCCTCCGGCAGCAGCACCTTGAAGATCACATGCCGAATATCCCCGCCCATGGCGACGATGGCTTCGATGCGACCCTTGTCCACTTCGTCCAGCGCGTTCTCGACAATCCGCGCAAAAAACGGAAAGGCGCCAATGGTGATCGGCACCACGGCGGCAGTGCTGCCCAATGTGGTACCGACGATCAGCCGGGTCAGTGGAATCAAGGCAATCAGCATCACCACAAAGGGCAATGAGCGGCCCAGGTTGATCACCGCACCCAGCACACGGTTCACCCTTGGCAGCGGGAACAGCCCGCCGCGGCGGCTGACAAACAGCAGCACCCCCAGGGGTAGGCCGATCAGCAAGGTAAAGACCGCCGCCAGCAGCACCATGTACAGAGTTTCGCCGGTGGCCGTGAGCAGCAGTTGCAGGACGTCGTTCCAGTCCGTTTTCATACCGCCCTCACCGCTGACAGGTTGGGTGCCAGTGACCGACCCAGGCTTGAGGCGGGGTCCGCCTGCAATTGAATCAGGCTGCCGCTTTCCACCACGCGCCCATTGGCCAGGGACACCGCGCTGTCGCAGATAGCCTTGACCACATCCAGCTCGTGGGTGATCAACACGATGGTCACCCCCAGTTGCCGATTGATACTGCGCAGCAGTTCCAGGATCGACGCGGTGGTTTCCGGGTCGAGGGCGCTGGTGGCTTCGTCCGACAGCAAATAATCCGGGCGCGCCGCCAGTGCCCGGGCGATGCCGACGCGCTGCTTCTGGCCGCCGGACAGTTGCGACGGAAACGCCAGTGCCTTGTCACTCAGGCCGACCAGCTCCAGCAATTCCTCGACCCGGGCAACGCGTTCGGCCTTCGGCTGGCCGGCGATTTCCAGGGGCACCGCCACATTGTCGGCGACGTTGCGTGAATGCAGCAGGTTGAAACCCTGGAAGATCATGCCGATGCGCTGGCGTTGCTGGCGCAGTTGCTTGTCACTGAGCAGTGTCAGGTCCTGGCCGTCCATGAGGATGCGCCCGGAAGTCGGGCGTTCCAGCAGGTTCAGGCAACGCAGCAAAGTACTCTTGCCCGCCCCGCTCCGCCCCACGATCCCGAAGATCGAACCGTCTGCAATCTGCAACGACACGTTATCCAGCGCCGGCGGCTGGCCATCGGCGTAGGTTTTGCTGACCTGCTCAACGACGATCATTCGACAGCTACCGGGATCACCGAGCCTGAGTATTTCTCGGTGATGAACTTGGCCACCTCCGGCGAATTCAGGTCCTTGGCCAGCTGTTTGATCCGTGGGTCGTCCTGCAATTTCGGGGTGGTCACGAGGATATTCGCGTAGGGATTGCCCTGGGCTTTTTCCAGCCCAAGGGCGTCCTTGGCCGGTGACAGGCCGGCCTCGAGGGCGTAGTTGCCGTTGATCACAGCGAGGTCGACGTCATCCAGGGCGCGAGGAATCTGTGGTGATTCGATCTCGAGGATCTTCAGGTGCCTGGGATTCTCGGCAATGTCCTTGGGCGTTGCCTGGTCCTTGGCCGGGTCGTTGAAACCGGGCTTGAGCGTGATCAGGCCGTTGGCTTGCAGCAGGTACAGCGCACGGCTCAGGTTGGTGACGTTGTTGGGCACGGCCACGGTGCCTTTATCCGGCACCTGGGCAAAGCTGGTGTGGCGATGGGAATAGATACCCAGCGGCTCGATATGTACTGTGGCTGCCACTGTGAATTTCTGGCCGAGAGCCTGTTCCTGGGAGTGCAGGTACGGCAAGTGCTGGAAGTAGTTGGCGTCCACATCACCGTGGGCCAGCAGTTCATTGGAGTTCACGCCGTTGGGAATTTCGATGATTTTCAGCTGCAGCTGCGGGTCGAGCTTCTGCACGTATTCGAGGATTTGCGCGTGGGGAATCGGGTCCGCCGCCACACGCAGGGCCTCGGCGGCCTGGGCGTCGAAGGAGGCAATCAGGACGGCCAGGGCCAGGGCTGTTTTCTTGAGCATGGTGATGTTCCTTATCAGGCGGACAGGGCTTGGGGAATCGTGGCGTCGGCGTAAAAGCGTTGAGCGACATCCGGATGGGAACGCAGGCGACCCTTGAGGTAGTTCCAGCCGACGTCCCGCAGCAGCGGGTTACGCGGGTCACTGGTGGGGCCGTGGGCATCGCGCAGCAACTCGGGCGGCAACTGATACACCGGCACCACCGCGTCCAGTTGCGCACCGAGGAAAAACGCCAGGGACAAACGTTCGCTGCCCAGGGGCGGCGATTCGACCCGGTGCACCGTGGCACGCAGGTAGCCGTTGGTGGCCAGCTCCAGCAACTCGCCGATGTTCACCACCAGGGTGTCCGGGCGCGGCGAGGCGTCGATCCAGCGGCCCTCCTCCACTTCCACTTGCAGGCCGGCCTGCTGGTCTTGCAGGAGGAAGCTGAGAAAGCCGGAATCCTTGTGGGCACCGACGCCCTGGCGACTCTGCTGGGCGTGGCGGCCGGGGTAGCGGATCAGCTTGATGTGTTCGTTGGGCTTGTCGCCATACAGCGGGTCGAAAGCGTTTTCCGGCAGCGACAAGGCCTGGGCAAAGGCGCGCAACAAGCGCAGGGACATCTGAGTCATCGCCTGCTGCCAGGCCAGTAACAAGGGCTTGAGTTCAGGCAACGCGGCAGGCCACTGGTTGGGACCTTGCAGGCGCGACCAGGCCGGTGAATCCGGGCCTTGCTGCAACGGCTCGCGCTCGGCGCCGAGGTCGAACTGTTCACGCAGGTCCGGCTGCCCCCGGGTGATCTCCGACGCGGTGCGGTTATAGCCGCGAAAATGCGGGGAGTTGATCATGCCGACAGCAAGTTTGTCGGCCTCCGGCAAGGCGAAAAACTGGCGCGCCTGCTGCTGCACCTGGGTGAGCAACCCGGCGTCGATGCCGTGGCCGGTGAGGTAGAAAAAACCGATATGCCGCGCAGCGTGGCGCAGGTCATCGAGAAACTGCCCACGCTGGGCCGGGCTGCCGTCGAGCAGCGCCAGGTCCAGCAGGGGCAAGGTGTTGATTGCCAGCGGGTGCGACATTGGGTGCTCACTCCATGAACAGGTACGTGGAGTGGTGAAGCTAAACGATCTAAAAACCTCGCAATAAATACCTTTTTGGCATTAGCTTAGGTTGGCGCGTTAGCCGCCCGGGCTTCTTCCAGCAAGGCCTGGATGACTTTTTCCTGATTGTCGTAGCGGCCCTCGCCAAAATGGCTGTAGCGCACTTTACCGGTGGCATCGAAGAAGTAATGGCCCGGCCAGTACTGGTTATCGAAGGCGCGCCAGATCCGATAGTCATTGTCGATGGCCACCGGGTAATGGATGTCCAGCTTCTTGACCTGGCTGCGTACGTTATCCAGGACTTTCTCGTAGGCGTTTTCCGGCGTGTGCACTCCGATCACCACCAACCCGTCCTTGGCGTACTTCTTCGCCCACTGATTGACGTACGGCAGGCTGCGCTGGCAGTTGACGCAGTCGTAGGTCCAGAAATCCACCAGTACCACCTTGCCCTTCAGGCCCTCGGCCGTCAGCGGCGGCGAGTTGAGCCAGGCCACCGCGCCGTCGAGGGACGGCATGCGCTCATCGGACTGGTTGAAACTTTCGGCATCGACGTTATTGATCAGGTAGTTCACCGCCTTGGGCACGCCGACCAAGGCAACCACCAGTGCCAACAGCATCAGGCTTTTTGAGCGGCGCAGGTATTGGATGAAATTCATGGGTGTCACCTCGTGGCCGGGGGTGTTTCGGCGCGTTTGCGACCCGCGCCGTTTTGCGCCAACGGCGTGTTCTGGAAGCAGGTTTCACTGCCGGTGAGTTTTTTCGCGGTAGCGGCGTTCACATCCGCCGCCACGCCCGCCATGGAAAATGCCAGGGCGCTGAGAAAGCTGTTGAGTCGGGTCATGGCAGTCTCCTCAGCTGCCTTCAAGGCAGTTGCTGGAAAATTTGCGGTAGTCGAGGACGTGGCGCTGGCCTTGGGAATCGAGGTAGGTCAGGTGCGAATTGACGATGCCGCACAGCGCGCCACCGGACTCTTCGGAGATCGACACCACCTGGTGGATATCCGGCTGGCTGGCGGTGGTTTCGGCATGGGCGGCAACACTCAGGCCAGTGAGTAAGGCAAACAGGCAACTGGCATAGGTAGCTTTGATAGTCATGGGTGGTTCCCCGGGGGTTCAAGTGGGCCGAGGCGGATTACCTCGATGAGCTCATTTGAACCTTGCGAGGTATCCGGATTGTGTCGGCCAAGCCCGGATTTTTGCGTCGATGTGTATCTGGTCACTGCCAGATACACTGCAATACAAAGGGCACAAGGCAAGCCCACCGACAGTGGCTAGACTGCGCATCAATGACTATTCAACGAGGAAGGCAGCATGGATCACGTCGATCACATTCTGATTGTCGATGACGATCGGGAGATCCGCGAACTGGTGGGCAACTACCTGAAAAAGAATGGCCTGCGCACCACCGTGGTGGCTGACGGCCGGCAGATGCGCAGCTTTCTCGACACCACCCCCGTGGACCTGATCGTGCTGGACATCATGATGCCGGGCGACGACGGCTTGCAGCTGTGCCGCGAACTTCGGGTGGGCAAACACAAGGCCACGCCGATCCTGATGCTCACCGCGCGCAACGATGAAACCGACCGCATCATCGGCCTGGAAATGGGCGCCGACGATTACCTGGTCAAGCCCTTCGCCGCCCGCGAGCTGCTGGCCCGCATCAACGCCGTGCTGCGCCGCACCCGGATGCTGCCGCCGAACCTGGTGGTGACCGAAAGCGGCCGGCTGATCCGCTTTGGCCGCTGGCGCCTGGACACCACCGCCCGCCATCTGCTGGACGAAGACAACACCCTGGTGGCCCTGAGCGGCGCTGAATACCGCCTGTTACGTGTCTTCCTCGACCATCCGCAACGGGTGCTCAACCGTGACCAGTTGCTGAACCTGACCCAGGGCCGGGACGCGGACCTGTTCGACCGTTCCATCGACCTGCTGGTCAGCCGCCTGCGCCAGCGCCTGCTGGACGACGCCCGCGAACCGGCCTACATCAAGACCGTGCGCAGCGAAGGCTATGTGTTCTCCCTGGCGGTGGAAATCCTTGGGGACTCGGCATGACCCTAACGTTCCGCTGGCCGCGCACCCTGGCGGCGCAACTGTCGGTGATTTTCATCGTCAGCCTGCTGTGCGCCAACGCCCTGTCGTTCAGCGCGCAGTTCTATGAGCGCTACGTGAGTGCCCGGAGCGTGATGCTGGGTAACCTGGAGAACGACGTGTCGACGTCGATCGCAATCCTCGACCGCCTGCCCGCCGCCGAGCGCGCCAGCTGGCTGCCGCGCCTCGACCGCAACGCCTACCGCTACCTGCTGAATGCCGGCGAACCCGGCGAGCCGATGGCCAGCGACGACGTGCCCATGGCCGCCACTTCGATTGCCGATGCCCTGGGCGAGCATTACCCGCTGACCTTTCGCGACATCCCGGGCCTGCAAAAACATTTCCAGGCGCACCTGACCCTGGCCGATGGCAGCCCGATCACCATTGATGTACACCCCAAGCCCATCCCGTTTGCCTTCTGGCTGCCGGTGGTGCTGGTGCTGCAACTGGTGGTGTTGCTGATATGCACCTGGGTCGCCGTACGCATCGCCATCCGCCCGCTGACACGCCTGGCACGGGCGGTGGAAACCCTCGACCCGAATGCGCGCCCGACACCGCTGGACGAAACCGGCCCCACCGAGGTGGCGCATGCGGCGGCGGCGTTCAACGAGATGCAGAAGCGGATTGCCGAGTACCTCAAGGAGCGCATGCAGATTCTGGCGGCGATTTCCCATGATTTGCAGACGCCGATCACCCGCATGAAATTGCGCGCCGAGTTCATGGAGGACTCGGTGGACCGGGAAAAGCTCTGGAGTGATCTGGGGGAAATGGAGCATCTGGTACGCGAGGGTGTGGCTTATGCCCGCAGTGTGCATGGGTCCACCGAGGCCAGTTGCCGGATCGACCTGGATGCGTTTCTCGACAGCCTGGTGTTTGATTACCAGGACATGAACAAGCAGGTGAGCCTGACCGGTAAAAGCGCGGTGGTTTTGGATACGCGGCCCCATGCGTTGCGTCGGGTGCTGGTAAACCTGGTGGACAATGCGCTGAAGTTCGCCGGGGCGGCGCAGTTGCAGGTGGGGTCGACGGCGGCGGGTGAGCTTTCGATCAAGGTGCTGGACCGGGGACCGGGGATTGCGGCGGATGAGCTGGTGCAGGTGATGCAGCCGTTTTATCGGGTGGAGAGTTCGCGTAATCGCGGCACCGGTGGTACAGGGCTGGGGCTGGCGATTGCCCAGCAACTGGCGGTGGCGATTGGTGGGGAGTTGACCTTGAGCAATCGGGATGGGGGTGGATTGTGTGCCGAGGTTCGGCTGGCGCTGTGACTGGGTATGGGCTGAGCTGGGTTGCGTGTATATCCGTTATTTAGGTAACGGCGACTATGGGTTCCGCTCTTACAGCGGCTCACTTTTGAACAGCGCAAAAGTAAGCAAAACGCTCTTGCCCCACCACTCGGCACCTCGCTTGGGCTCGGTGTGCCCGCACTCCGGCTTTGGAGCGTGGTTTAACGGGGCCCGCAGATCAAGATCAAAAGCAGATCAAGGGCACAGCGGCCTACAGGCCGGCTTGAGTGTTAAGAGCGAAAGCAAAGCTGCTTTTCTGTTTTATGTAGGAGCGAGCTTGCTCGCGAAAAACCTGAGACCGCCGCGTTCATCCAGAATGCCAGCGTCATCGTTAACGACCTTCGCGAGCAAGCCCGCTCCCACATTTGGACCGTGCCCGCTTTAGCTTCTGATTTTGCTGTTGCCTTTGCTTCACCACACTCAAGCCGGCCGGTAGGCCGCTGTGCTCTCGCTTTTGATCTGCTTGTGATCTTGATCTGCGGGCCCCGTCAACCACGATGGCCGCAAGCAGGCACGGTGGAGCGGGTAAATCGGCAGGGAAGCCGATTTAGCCGCGCCGGGCCATGAATGGCCCGTCGCGGCGGCCCGCGGAATCGGGCCGGAGTGCGGGCATGCCGAGCCTAGGCGAGGCACCGAGTGGTGGGGCAAAGACCTTTTGGTTACTTTTGGCTGGGCCGGCATTCCGGGCGTTTGCCAAAAGTGACCCGCTGTAAGAGCGGAACCATAAGCCGCCGTTACCTAAATAACGGATATGTACACAACCAAGTCACACCGACAAATACCGACTAATGGTCGCCTCATCCACCCGATCCCGGGTTTCCTCAATCACAAACCTCCCCTTCTCAATCACCAAAAACCGATCAGCAATCTCCAGCGTAAACGACAACACCTGCTCAGAAACAACAATAGTCAAATCCCGCAAATTGCGAATCTCCTTAAGCGTACGAGCAATGTCCTTGATGATCGAAGGCTGAATCCCCTCAGTCGGCTCATCCAACAACAACACCTTAGGATTCGTCGCCAACGCCCGGGCAATCGCCAATTGCTGTTGCTGCCCCCCAGACAAATTCCCACCCTTGCGCGAACGCATGTCATACAACACCGGAAACAGCGCATACAAATCTTCCGGCACCCTGCCCCGTGCCGCCGCCGGCAACCCGGTCTGAATATTCTCCAATACACTCATGCTGGGAAAAATCATCCGCCCCTGCGGCACATAGGCAATCCCCCGCTCCACCCGCTCATGGGTTTCAAGCCCAGACACATCATGCCCATCCACACTCACCTGCCCCTGCCACTGCGGCAGAATCCCCATCAGGCTCTTGAACAGCGTGGTCTTGCCCATCCCGTTACGCCCCATCACCGCGACGATCTCACGCTTCGCCACATCCAGTTCCAGGTCGTGAAGAATCTGGCTCTGCCCGTACCCACACGACAGTTTGTCGATCTTGAACATGCCCGACTCCTCAGTGGCCCAAATACACTTCAATGACTTTCGGATTGCTCTGCACCGACTCCATGCTGCCCTCGGCCAGCACCTTGCCCTGATGCAAAACCGTGACCTTGTGAGCGATGCTCTTGACGAACTCCATGTCATGCTCGATCACCAACACCGAGCGCCCCTGGCTGATGCGCTTGAGCAACTCGGCAGTTTGCGCCCGCTCGTTGACGCTCATCCCGGCCACCGGCTCATCGAGCATCAACAATTCAGGGTCTTGCATCAGCAGCATGCCAATCTCCAGCCACTGCTTTTGCCCGTGGGACAGCAGGTCCGCCTGCTGCTGCAACAAATCACCGAGGAAGATCTCCCGCGCCACTTCCTCGACCCGCGCGACCACCTGGGCATTACGCTTGAAAAACAGCGCCCCCCAAACCTTGCGCCCAGCCGGATACGACATTTCAAGGTTTTCAAACACCGTGAGGTTTTCGTAGATCGACGGGTTCTGGAACTTGCGCCCTACCCCGGCCCGCACGATGTTGTATTCGCGCATTTTGGTCAGTTCCTGGCCGTCGAACTGGATGCTGCCGCTGGTGGCGCGGGTCTTGCCGCAGATCAAATCCAGCACCGTGGTTTTGCCGGCACCGTTGGGGCCGATCACCACCCGCACTTCATTGCGGTCGATGTACAGGTTGAGGTTGTCGACCGCCTTGAAGCCGTCGAATGACACGGTCAGCCCTTCAATGGCCAACACGGGCTTTTTCATTTCAAAACCGACGGCGGTCATGGTTGTGTCTCCAGGATCTTGGCTTCAGCCTTGGGCTTGATCTTCGCGGGTTCGGCCTTGACCACCGGCTTGCGCCGCAACAGTCGGGCCAGGGCCTGGCGACCATGGCTGTCCCACAACCCGGCCAAGCCGTTGGGGAAGTACATGACCACCGCAATAAACAACCCGCCCATCAGGTATAGCCACAGCTCGGGGAAGGATTCGGAAAAGTAGGTCTTCCCGTAGTTCACCAGCAACGCGCCATATACCGCGCCCAGCAGCGACATGCGCCCGCCCACCGCCGCGAAGATCACCATTTCGATGGAAGGCACGATCCCCACGAAAGACGGCGACATAAAGCCCACCTGCAAGGCAAACATTGCCCCGCCAATCGCCGAGAACGCGGCCGCCACGCAGAACACGAAGATCTTGAAACTGGCCACGTCATACCCGGAAAACCGCACCCGCTCTTCCTTGTCACGCATGGCCATCAACAACCGGCCCAGCTTCGAGGCGAGGATGAAGCGGCCAATGAAGATGCAGCCAAACAGCAGCCCGGCGTTGATGAAATACAGGATCATCTTCGCGCCGTCACCGCGCAGGTCCCAGCCCAGCAGGGTCTTGAGGTCGGTGATGCCGTTGACGCCACCGGTGAGGCCTTGCTGGCCGACGATCAGCACCGTGAGAATCAGCGCAATCGCCTGGGTGACGATGGAGAAATACACATCGCCCACCCGCCGCTTGAACAGCGCCATGCCGATGATGAATGCCAGCAACACCGGCACCGCAATCACCGCGAACAGGGTGAAGGTGAAGCTGTGGAATGGCTGCCACAGCCACGGCAGTTCGGTGATCTGGTTCCAGTCCATAAAGTCCGGGATGCCCGGCGTCGACTGGATCTTGGTGCTGATCGGGTCCGAGGCCTCAAGCTTCAGAAACATCGCCATGCAGTAGCCGCCGACGCCGAAAAACACACCCTGCCCGAGGCTGAGAATCCCGCCATAGCCCCAGCACAGCACCAGGCCCACGGCGACGAACGCGTAGGTCAGGTACTTGCCGACCATGTTCAGGCGAAACGCATCCAGGGTCAGCGGAAACACCACGAGGATCAACACCGCCAGCAGCACGATGCCGATCAGGTTTTGCTGGCCGGCCAGCAGTTTGTCTAGAGCCTTCATCGGTTCGCCTCTACTTGCGCACTTTGATGGAGAACAACCCTTGCGGGCGCAGCATCAGGATCAGGATCACCGACGACAACGTCAGCACCTTGGCCATCGAGCCACTGAGGAAAAACTCCGACAGCGATTGGGTCTGGGCAATCACGAATGCCGAGGCAATGGTGCCGAACAGGCTTTGCGCGCCGCCGAATACGACCACCAGGAAGGTGTCGACGATGTACTGCGAACCGGCTGTCGGCCCGGTGGAACCGATGGTGGTGAAGGCCGCACCGGCCACGCCCGCCACGCCGCAACCGAGGGCGAAGGTCATGCGGTCGACCTTGCGTGTATTGATACCTACAGCGCGGCTCATCAAGCGGTTTTGCACGGTGGCGCGCACTTGCAGGCCCCAGCGCGAGCGGTAGAGCATGACGAAAATCGCCCCGGTCAGCAGCAGGGTCAGGCCCATCATGAACAGGCCGTTGCGCGGGATTTCGATAGCGTCGGTGAGGTTCACCGAACCCATCAGCCAGGCCGGCGGTTCGGCGCTGACTTCACGGGCGCCGAACACCGAGCGGAAGGTTTGCTGCATGACCAGGGACAAACCCCAGGTGGCGAGCAAGGTGTCCAGTGGGCGCTTGTACAAACGGCTGATCATCGCCCATTCCACCAGCCAGCCGACGGCACCGGCGACGAGGAAAGACAGGGCAATGGCAATGAAAAAGTAATACGGCTGAAAGCTCGGCGCGAAGTGCGCGGTGAGGCTGGAACAGACGTAAGTGGTGTAGGCGCCAATGGTCAGGAACTCACCGTGGGCCATGTTGATCACGCCCATCTGGCCGAAGATGATTGCCAGTCCCAATGCCATCAGCAACAGCACGCAGAACACGGACAAGCCGTTGAACCCCTGCATCGCCGCGATGGCTCCAAATTCCGATAGCCATTCCATGATGATGGTCTCCTGAGCGGGAGGTAATGATGAAAACCAAGGTCTGCTTTTGATTTATGTGGGAGCGGGCTTGCTCGCGAATGCAGTGCATCAGTCAATACATCTGTGAATGACACTCCGCTTTCGCGAGCAAGCCCGCTCCCACCTTTAGATCAGCGCCAGATCCAGGCTTATTGGTAGCCTTTCGGGAACGGATTCGGCTCGATCAGATCCGACTCGTAGATCACCTTGAACTGCCCGTTTGGCTGCACTTCACCGATGCGCGACTTGCTCCACAGGTGATGGTTCTCGTGGATCTTCACGTAGCCTTCCGGCGCGTTTTTCAGCTCGATGCCCGGGGAGGCGGCGACGACTTTATCCACGTCGAAACTGCCCGCCTTCTCCACCGCCGCTTTCCACAACCATGGGCCGAGGTAGGCCGCCTGGGTCACGTCACCGATCACCGCGTCCTTGCCGTACTTGGCCTTGAACGCTTCCACGAAGGCTTTGTTGTTCGGGTTGTCGAGGCTCTGGAAGTACTTCATCGAGGCGTAGAAGCCGGCCATATTTTCGCCGCCGATGCCCAGCAGTTCGTCTTCGGTCACCGACAGGGTCAGCAGGGTTTGCTTGGATGAATTCACGCCCGCCGCGTTGAGTTGTTTGTAGAAGGCCACGTTGGAGCCGCCTACCACGGCCGCGAACACCACATCAGGCTTTTTCAGCTTGACCTTGTTGATCAGCGAACCGAACTGGGTGTTGCCCAACGGGTAGTAGTCTTCGCCGACCACGGTGCCGTGCAGGACGTTTTCAATGTGCTTGCGCGCGATCTTCATCGAAGTGCGCGGCCAGATGTAGTCCGAGCCCACCAGATAGAAGGTTTTGGCGCCCTTGGTCTTGGCGATCCAGTCGAGGCTGGCGAGGATTTGCTGAGTCGCTTCCTGCCCGGTGTAGATCACGTTTTTCGACTGTTCCAGGCCTTCATAGAAGGTCGGGTAGTAGAGCAGGCCGTTCTCTTTTTCAAAGATCGGCAGTACGGCTTTACGTGAGGCTGAGGTCCAGCAGCCGAACACCGCCGCCACCTTGTCGTTGACCAGCAGTTTCTTGGCCTTTTCAGCGAAGGTCGGCCAGTCGGACGCGCCGTCTTCCTGGATCACCTTGATCTGCCGCCCGAGGATCCCGCCCGAGGCGTTGATCTGCTCGATGGCCAGGCGTTCGGCCTGGATCGAACCGGTTTCGGAAATCGCCATGGTGCCGGTGGCCGAGTGCAGCTGGCCGACGGTGACTTCGGTAGGCGTCACCGCCAGGCCTTCGTTGTCGGCCATGACGCCATGGCTGAACAGACTCGCCGCCAGCAGTGATAACGCCAACAACGGTTTGGAGCGGATCAATCGTGATTCCATGGGGCGACTCCTCTGCAATGAGGGATTCAGCATGGCGGCAGGTGGCCACGGCGGGTATACGCAGCCTGACGTAACGGCGTACGTCATTTGACGTATGCCGTTGCGCACCATTTTCGAGCAGGATCGCGCCCTTCACAAACTGTGGAGATCCCATGTGGGAGCGGGCTTGCTCGCGAATGCGGTGGGTCAGCAACGAATGTATTCACTGATCCACCGCATTCGCGAGCAAGCCCGCTCCCACACAAGCCCGCTCCCACATTTGGACCCGCGGCGCCTGCCAGGGCATGGAACTTGCTCATCCAACCTTGCCCACTTCCTGGAGCCACCCACCGTGCATCCCCTCCCCGGCACCCAGCGCATCGTCAAGATTCGCCGCGACTACAACTCCTGGGTCGCCGACGAGACCATGGAAGACTACGCCCTGCGCTACACCCCGAAGTCCTTCCGCAAATGGTCGGAACTGCGCATCGCCAACACCGCCTTGGGCGCGGTGTCGTTCCTCGCGCTGGAGGCCATCGGCGGGGTGTTGGCCTTAAGCTACGGGTTCACCAACACCTTCTGGGCGATCCTCGCCATCAGCCTGGTGATCTTCCTCACCGGCCTGCCCATCAGCTACTACGCCGCCCGCTATGGCGTGGACATGGACCTGCTGACCCGTGGCGCAGGCTTCGGTTACATCGGTTCGACCATCACCTCGCTGATCTACGCCAGCTTCACCTTCCTGTTCTTCGCCCTCGAAGCGGCGATCATGGCCCTGGCCCTGGAGTTGTATTTCCATATCCCGCTGGCCATCGCCTATGTCATCTGCTCGGTGCTGGTGATCCCGCTGGTGGCCTATGGCGTAACCCTGATCAGCCGCCTGCAACTCTGGACCCAACCGCTGTGGCTGGTGCTGTTGGTGCTGCCTTACGGCTTTGTATTGTGGAAAAACCCCGAAGCCTTCAGCGACTGGACCAGCTTCGTCGGCCGCAGCAGCGACGGCGGTGACTTCAACCTGTTGTCGTTCTGCGCCGCCTGCACCGTGGCGCTGTCCCTGGTTACGCAAATCGGCGAACAGGTGGACTACCTGCGCTTCCTCCCGGAAAAAACCGCCGCCAATCGCAAGCGCTGGTGGGCCGCGCTGTTGTGCGCCGGGCCCGGCTGGATCGTGCCGGGCGCGTTGAAGATGTTCGCTGGCGCGTTCCTGGCCTTTCTTGCCCTGCAACATGAAATCCCCATGGAGCGCGCCGCCGAGCCGACCCAGATGTACCTCGTCGCCTTCGGCTATGTGTTCTCCTCTCCCGAATGGGCCTTGGGGGCGATGGTGCTGTTCGTGTTCATCTCGCAGATGAAGATCAACCTGACCAACGCCTATGCCGGCTCCCTGGCCTGGTCGAACTTCTTCGCCCGCGTGACCCACAGCCACCCCGGCCGCGTGGTGTGGCTGGTGTTCAACGTGGCAATCGCCTTGATGCTGATGGAGCTGGGGGTGTTCGACGTGATCGAGCAGGTGCTGGGGCTCTACGCCAACATCGCCATCGCGTGGATCGGCACCCTGGTGGCCGACCTGGTGATCAACAAGCCCCTGGGCCTGTCGCCCAAGCACATCGAATTCAAGCGCGCGCACCTCTACGACATCAACCCGGTGGGCGTAGGCTCGATGCTGGTTGCCTCGCTGCTGTCGATCCTCGCCCACTTCGGCCTGTTCGGTGCCCTGGCCCAGGCCGCGCCACCGTTTGTCGCACTGGGCACCGCACTGGTCATGGCGCCGCTGCTGGCATGGCTGACCAAAGGCCGCTACTACATTGCCCGCAGCAGCGAAGCGCAGTTGATTCATCCACAACCCGGCAGCGGGCTGGTGATCTGCGGGCTGTGCAGCAACCCGTTTGAAACTGCCGACATGGCGTTCTGTCCGGCCTACAGCACACCGATCTGCTCGCTCTGTTGCTCCCTGGATGCGCGTTGCGGCGACCGCTGCAAACCCCACGCGCGGCTGGCCAGCCAGTTCGAAGGCGTGTTGCGCTGGTTGCTGCCGACGACGTTGGTGCCGCGCCTGCATACCCGACTGGCGCATTACCTCGGATTGTTAATGGCGCTGGTACTGATGCTCGCCGGAGCACTGGCGCTGATCTATATGCAGGCCGCCCAGGGTTTGCCCCATTCGCAGACCTTGTACCAGGCGTTTTTCAAGGCCTTCCTGACGCTCTCGGTATTGGCCGCCGTACTCGCCTGGTGGGTGGTACTCACCCGCGAAAGCCGGCGGGTCGCCCGGGAAGAATCCGACCGGCAAACCTCGCTGCTGATGCAGGAGATCGCTGCCCACAGCCTCACCGACCAGGCCCTGCAACAAGCCAAGGAAGCCTCGGAAGCGGCGAACGCAGCCAAGAGTCGCTACGTTACCGGGCTGTCCCACGAACTGCGCACGCCCCTCAACAGCATCCTCGGTTTCACCCAGATTCTGCAGCGTGACAGCGCCATGCCCGAGCAGCACCAGGATGCCCTGGCGACCATCCTGCGCAGCGGCTCGCACCTGCTGTCGCTGATCGACGGCCTGCTGGACGTGGCGAAGATCGAGGCCGGCAAGTTGCGCCTGGAACTCACCGAAATCCCCTTCCCGGAACTGATCCACGACCTGGAACAAATGTTTACCCCCCAGGCCGAAGACAAGGGCCTGCGCTTTCGCCTGGACTGCGTGGGCAAGATTCCCGCCGTGGTGCGTGGCGATGAAAAACGTGTGCGGCAGATCCTGATCAACCTGCTGGGCAATGCGATCAACTTCACCGACAGCGGCGAGGTGCGCCTGCGGGTCAGCTATATGCGCGAGACCGCCAACTTCGAGATCATCGACACCGGCATCGGCATTGACCCGGAGCAGATCGAGCGGATTTTCCAGCCGTTTGAACGTGGCGACCTGATGCGCCAGGACAAAGGCGTAGGTCTCGGCTTGACCATCACGCGCATGCTGACCTCGTTGATGGGCGGCGAATTACGGGTGGTCAGCGAACTGGACAAGGGCACCTGCTTCCAGGTGCGGCTGTTCCTGTCCCAGGTCCGGGTGCCGCAGGCCGTGGTGCATGTTGAACACGACATCATCGGCTACCACGGCGAACGGCGGCGCATCCTGGTGGTGGACGACCACGTGGACCATCGCAAGGTGCTCAGCGGCATGCTCACGCCCCTGGGCTTCGAAGTCGCCCAGGCGAGTAACGGCCAGGAGGCGATCCGCCAGGTGGCGCTGCTGTCGCCGGACCTGATCCTGATGGACCTGTCGATGCCGACCATGGACGGTTGGGAAACCAGCAGGCTGATCCGGCGTAACGCGCTGTCCACCGCGCCCATTATCATCATCTCCGCCAACGCCTTCACCGACGACCGCGAACGCAGTATCGCCGGCGCCTGCAACGACTACCTGGCCAAGCCGGTGCGCACTCCGGAACTGCTCGGGCGCGTGCAACTGCACCTGGATTTGCAGTGGCTGCGCCGCCGGACACCGATCGCCGCGCCGGTCGCTACAGAGGGTGCGCTACCCAGCGCTGAAGAACTCGCCGTGCTCGCCGAATTGAACGCCATCGGCTATGTGCGTGGTTTGCATGAAAAGCTCGACGCCATCGTGCTGGAAAGCCCAGGCACCGCACCGTTCATCAACAAGCTCCGGGCGCTGCTGAAAAGCTTTCGCCTGGAAGAACTCAACCGAATCCTGAAGGAGGCCGAAGATGAATGCCTTGACCCACAGCGCTGAGCCCGGCGTGGTGCTGATTGTCGACGACACCCCGGACAACCTGGCCATGCTCTCCGACGCCCTGGACGACGCCGGCTACATGGTGCTGGTGGCGCTGGACGGCCTCAGCGCGCTGAACCGCGTGCAACGCCGGCGCCCGGACTTGATCCTGCTGGACGCGGTGATGCCCGGCCTGGACGGCTTTGAAACCTGCCGCCGGCTCAAGGCACAACCGGCCAGCGCGGACATTCCCGTGGTGTTCATGACCGGGCTGACCGACAGCAAACATGTGGTGCAGGGGTTTGAGGTGGGCGGGAGTGACTACGTGACCAAGCCGATCCAGACGGATGAGGTGCTGGCACGGGTGGCGGCGCATTTGCGTACCTCGCGGATTCTGTTGTCGGCGCGGGCGGCGACGCAGCCGAGCGTGATCACCCTGGAGGATGAGCCGGCGCATAAGCTGTTGTCGGCGCGGTTTCAGCTGACGGAGCGGGAAGTCGAGGTGTTGCGCTGGGTGGCGTGTGGCAAGACCAATCGGGATATTGGCGACATTCTCGGGTTGAGCCCGAGGACGGTGAACAAGCATCTGGAGCATGTGTATGTGAAGTTGGGGGTAGAGACCAGGACGGCGGCGACTTCGGTGGCGATGGCGGCGATGAGTCCAACCCGGATCCCACAGATGGCCACGGTCTAAAATGTGGGAGCGGGCTTGCTCGCGAATGCGGTGTGTCAGTCACCAAATTTTTTACTGATACACCGCATTCGCGAGCAAGCCCGCTCCCACAGTTGATCTGTGTCGTTACTGGTATTACCTACCCACCGAAGATCTGTGAAGGCCGCCTCAACGTCGGATCAAACGGATTGATCTTCGGCCCGATCGCCGCCGCTTCCCGTTTGAGCAATTCAACCACCGTCGGCAACCTCCCCGGCCCCAGCCGGTCACTGATGGTCGCCACACTCAACGCCGCCACCGCATGCCCATTGCGGTCCAGGATCGGCACCGCCAACCCGGCCATACCCTCCAGCACTCCGGTATTGCGCGCCGCATACCCCAACTGCCGCACGCTCTCTACCTCCGAGCGTAAAAACACCTCGTCGTACAGATGAAAATCCTTAAGCCGTGGCAAGTTGTAGCGGATCACTGTCTCGCGCTCTTCCTCCGGTAGGAACGCCAGGATCGCCAGGCTGCCCTGCCCCACCCCCAGCGCCACGCGCCCGCCGATGTCACCGGTAAAGGTACGGATCGGGTACGGCCCTTCACTGCGGTCCAGGCAGATCGCATCAAAGCCGCTGCGCGCCAGCAGGAACAATGAATCCCCCAGCGACGCACTGAGGCGCAACATGCTCGGCCGCACCAGGTCCCGCAGGTTGCCGGTGTTGCCCGCGTTCGCCGCCAGCGCGAAGAACTCCAGGCTCAGCCGGTAGCGCTTGCTGCGCGCATCCTGCTCCACCATGCCCTCGTCCATCAGGCTGCGCAGCAGTCGGTGGGTGGTAGGTTGCGACAACCCCACCTGCTGCGCCAGTTGCGTCACCCGTTCACCACCGTCCGGTGCCGCGCCGAGGATGCGCAGCAATGCAAACAATCGGGAGACGCCACCGGCGCCGACTTCCTTGACACTTTCATTCCGCTCAGTGGAATCCATAAGCCGATATCTCACACTAAATTCTGATCAGTGAATGAAACTGAAAAAAGTACTCTATTCAGTGAAATTCCATCTTCCGCCATCCTAGTCTTTCGCCCTAATCTGCGTCCACAGGGGCGAAATGAACAACTAACGGCAGCCGACTCAAGATCGAGCGCCAACGCACCCGCAACACCCTTTTCGCATCTGCCCAAAACAAAAAAGCGCGTTTCGACGCGACTCAAAAAGGTGGAACGCAGACATGGCTTTTCTCCAACTCAACGCCTTGAGCAAACGCTACGGCGCCGTCGACGCGGTGGTCGCCACTGATCTTGCGGTGGAAAAAGGCGAATTCGTGTCCCTGCTCGGCCCTTCGGGCTGCGGCAAGACCACCACCTTGCAAATGATCGCCGGCTTCGTCGACGTCACCGGTGGGCAGATCCTCCTCGATGGTCGCGACATCACCCACGCCAAACCCGCCAGCCGTGGCCTCGGCGTGGTGTTCCAGAGCTACGCGCTGTTCCCCCATATGAGCGTGCGCGACAACGTCGCCTTCGGCCTGAAGATGCGCAAGGTGCCCGCCGGCGAGATCGCAAGCAGAGTCAAGACCGTGCTGGAACTGGTGCGCCTGACCCCTCACGCCGAGCGCTACCCGCGGGAACTCTCCGGCGGCCAGCGCCAGCGCGTGGCCCTGGCCCGTGCCCTGGTGATCGAGCCGCCGGTGTTGCTGCTGGACGAGCCGCTGTCGAACCTCGACGCCAATTTGCGGGAAGAGATGCAGTTCGAAATCCGCCGCATCCAGTGCGAAGTCGGAATCACCACCTTGATGGTCACCCACGACCAGGCCGAAGCGTTGTCCATCAGCGACCGGGTGGTGGTGATGCAGGCCGGGCGCGTCACCCAGATCGACGCACCGTACAAACTCTATGAACACCCGCGCACGCGCTTTATCTCGGACTTTGTCGGCAAGGCCAACCTGCTGGCGGGCGATTTCGATCAACTCGGCGCGCCGCAAGTGCGCTTCGAACCAGGCAGCGGTGAACTGACCCTGAGCCTGCGCCCGGAAAAAATCGACCTGGTGGCCGCCGGCTCAGGGCGCCTGCAAGGCAAGATCCTCGACAGCTATTTCTTCGGCAGCCAATGGCTGTACCGCATCAAGACCCAGATCGGCGAGCTGACCGTGGTCCGCCGCAACGACGGCAGTGCGCCGTTGGGTTGCGGCGCAGCGGTAGGCCTGGACTGGGAGTCGAGCCTGCTGCGGGTGCTGGCCGCCGATGAGGTGCGCGCATGAGCCGTGGCTACCTGTTGTCGTTGCCGGCGCTGGTATTGTTTTTCGGGCTGCTGATCCTGCCCCTGGGCCTGACGTTGGTGCTGTCGTTCAACGTGTTCGATTACCAGGTGGGGGTGAAGGCCGATGAGTGGACCTTCGCCCACTACCTGTCGCTGTTCAGCGATTCTTACTTCTACGAGATCTTCTGGCGCACCTTCTGGATCAGTGCCCTGGTGACCTTGCTGTGCGTAGTGATCGGGGTGCCCGAGGCCTACATTCTCAGCCGCATGGGCACGCCGTGGCGCTCGATCTTCCTGATCCTGATCCTCACCCCGCTGCTGATTTCAGTAGTGGTGCGGGCGTTTGGCTGGAGCCTGCTGCTGGGTGCCGATGGTCTGGTGAACCAGGTGATCCAGGCCCTCGGTGGCAAACCGGTGAAGCTGCTCTACACCTCATTCGCGGTGATCATCGCACTGGTGCACGTGATGCTGCCGTTCATGATCATCCCGGTGTGGACCTCCCTGCAAAAGCTCGACCCGTCGGCGGAACAGGCGGCGCTGTCCCTGGGTGCCAGCCAGGCCACGGTGATGCGCAAGATCGTGTTGCCACAGGTAATGCCCGGCGTGCTCTCCGGCACCCTGATCGTGTTTGGCCTGGCCGCCAGCTCCTTCGCGATCCCCGGCCTGCTGGGCGGGCGCCGGCTGAAGATGGTCGCCACGGTGGTCTACGACCAATACCTCTCGGAACTCAACTGGCCCATGGGCGCGACCATCGCGGTGGTGCTGCTGTTAGTCAACTTGCTGATCATGCTGAGCTGGAACCGCATGGTCGAAGGCCGCTACAAAAAGTCCCTGGGAGTATAAGACGATGTCCAGAAACGGTCCTTTGGCCCTGGGCTTTCACGGCCTGGTGGTGCTGTTCATGATGGCGCCGCTGGTGGTGGTGTGCCTGGTGGCCTTCACCCCGGAAAACACCTTGAGCCTGCCGACGTCGGGCTTCTCCCTGCGCTGGTTTCATGCGGTGTTTGAACGCGCCGACTTTATCCAGGCGTTCTATAACAGCCTGGTCCTGGCGTTCGTGGCCGCCAGCTTGGCGACCTTGATTGCGGTGCCGGCGGCCCTGGCAATCAGTCGCTACCAGTTCCCCGGCCGCAACTTCTTCAGTGCGCTGTTCCTCTCGCCGATCATCATCCCGCACCTGGTGCTGGGGGTGGCGATGCTGCGGCTGTTCGCAATGATGGGCGTCAACGGCAGCTTCACCTGGTTGATGCTGGCCCACGTGGTGATCATCACGCCTTACGTACTGCGCCTGGTATTGGCGGCCGCCATCGGCATTGACCGCAGCGCCGAGCAGGCTGCCGAATCCCTCGGCGCCAGCCGCTTCACCCTGTTTCGCCAGATCACCTTGCCGATGATTTTGCCCGGCGTGGCCGGCGGCTGGTTGCTGGCGTTCATCAACAGTTTCGATGAAGTGACCCTGTCGATCTTTGTCAGCTCGCCGGCCACCCAAACCTTGCCGGTGCGCATGTACGTGTACGCCACCGAATCCATCGACCCGATGATGGCGGCCGTGTCGGCACTGGTGATCGGGTTGACAGCGGCGGCGATGATTCTGCTGGACCGGGTCTACGGCCTGGATCGCGTTTTGGTAGGGAAGCATTGATGGCGCTGTTCAAACGACTGGCCGAGACCGAGCGGCCCACCCTCACCTTCACCCTCGACGGGCAGCCTGCCACGGGCTTGCTTGGGGACACCTTGCTGACCGCCGTACTGACCTGCGCCGAGCACCTGCGGGGCAGTGATTTCAGCGCCGAACGCCGCGCCGGTTTCTGCCTGATGGGCGCCTGCCAGGATTGCTGGGTACGGCTTGAGGACGGTCGCCGGGTGCGCGCGTGTTCGACCTTGCTCGAAGACGGCCAGGCGATTCGCCGTGATCCGGGGCGCCAGGCATGAAGACAGTGGTGATAGTAGGCGCAGGCCCGGCGGGCATTACCGCAGCCCGGACCTTGCTGGACCATGGCGTAACCCCGGTGTTGGTGGACGAGAGCCTGCGCGGTGGCGGCCAGATTTATCGGCGCCAGCCGGCGAACTTCCAGCGCTCGGCCAAGCAGTTGTATGGCTTCGAAGCGGGCAAGGCGACGGTGCTGCATCGCACCATGGATGAGCTGGCCACGCTTGTTGACTACCGGCCTGAAACCCTGGTGTGGAACGCGGAAAATGGCCGTCTGGACATGCTCAATAACGGCCACGCCGAGAGCATCGAGTACGCGCAAATCATCGTCGCCACGGGCGCCACCGACCGCATCCTGCCGGTGCCGGGCTGGACGCTGCCCGGCGTGTACAGCCTTGGCGCGGCGCAAATCGCACTGAAGTATCAAGGCTGCGCCATCGGCGAGCGCGTGGCGTTTTGCGGCAGCGGCCCGTTGCTGTACCTGGTGGCGTATCAGTACGCCAAGGCCGGGGCCAAGGTGGTGGCGGTACTCGACAGTGCGCCATTCAGCGCCCAATGCCGCGCCTTGCCGGCATTGCTCGGCCAGCCGGCGACCCTGGCCAAGGGTTTGTACTACCGCACCTGGCTCACGGCCCATGGCATCCCGGTGCATCAAGGGGCAACGCTGTCGCACATCGGCGGCGAGCAACGAGTGACGGGCATCCACTGGGATCAACAGGAAATCGCCTGTGATGCCGTGGCCTTCGCCCATGCCCTGCGTAGCGAGACCCAACTGGCGGATTTACTCGGCTGTGAATTTGCCTGGAATGCATTGAACCGCGCCTGGTTGCCCCAGCGAGATGCGGCCGGGCGTAGCAGTGTCGCGGGCGTGTATCTGGCTGGCGACGGTGCAGGAATCATGGGCGCCGATGCGGCGCAAATGGCGGGCGAGCGAGCGGCGTTGGCCTTGCTGGAAGACACCGGCGTTGCCATCGACTCTCGCCGGCCCGCGGTGCTGAAAAAGCAATTGGCGAGCATCCAACGTTTTCGCCACGGCCTGGAAACCGCCTTCCCGTTCCCTGAAAAATGGGCCGCTGGAGCCCCGGACGAATTGATCCTGTGCCGTTGCGAAGAAGTCAGTGTCGGCGAAGTACGCGCGGTGGTGGATGAAGGCCACTGGGAAGTGAACCGGGTCAAGGCCCATTGCCGGGTTGGCATGGGCCGTTGCCAGGGCCGGATGTGTGGGCTCGCAACGGCAGAAATCATTGCCGAACGCAGTGGGCGCGAGATTCAAAACGTTGGCCGCCTACGGGGCCAGGCACCGATCAAACCCTTGCCGTTTGGCGTGGAGGTGCAGCCATGATCGACAGCGAAGTGATCGTGTTGGGCGGTGGGATTGTCGGCGCTTCAGCGGCCTTGATGCTGGCGCAGAAAGGTCGACGCGTGGTGCTGGTGGAGCGGGACTTTTGTGGCTCGCACTCCAGCGGTGTTAACTATGGCGGCGTGCGACGCCAGGGGCGGCCATTGCATCAGTTGCCGTTATCGCAACGTGCCCATGAGCTGTGGTCCGACTTGCCGGGGCTGATTGGGATCGATGGCGAATACGTGCGCTCCGGGCATTTGAAACTGGCCCGCAGTCACGAGGACCTGGCCGCCTTGCAGGTTTACGCCGACGCCACTCGGGGCTTTGGGCTGGGATTGCAAATGCTGGATCACGCTCAATTGCGGGCGCGTTTTCCGTGGGTGGGTGATGTGGCGGTCGGCGCTTCGTTATGCCCCGAAGACGGCCACGCCAATCCGCGCCTGGTCTCCCCCGCCTTTGCCCGCGCCGCGCAACGCCACGGTGCGAGGGTGATGGAGCAAACCGAAGTCACCCAGGTTGAACATGACGGCCAGCTGTTTCAGGTGCGCTGTGCCAATGGTGTGCAGCTGCAAGCCCGCTGGCTGTTGAACTGCGCCGGCGCCTGGGCCAGTACCGTGGCCGCGCAATTTGGCGAACCGGTGCCGATGACCTCGGCGCACCCGGCGATGCTGGTGACCGAGCCGTTGCCGGTGGTGATGGACGTGAGCACCGGCGTCGAAGGCGGCGGAATCTATGCGCGGCAGGTTGCCCGGGGCAATTGCATCCTCGGTGGCGGTCGCGGCTTTGCGCTGGGCCCGCAACAAGCCCGGCCGGGGCAAGCGGCGGTGCTGGAGATTCTGCGCAACGCCGGCGAGTTGTACCCGTTCCTCAAAGGTGCCCAGGCAATTCGCACCTGGAGCGGCACCGAAGGTTACCTACCCGACCACGAACCGGTGATCGGCGACAGCAGCACCCAACCCGGCCTGCTTCACGGTTTCGGCTTTGCCGGCGCCGGGTTCCAGCTCGGCCCTGCGGTCGGTGAAGCCCTGGCAGAAATCGTCTGCACGGGGGCCAGCCGGCAGCCCATCGAAGCATTTTCCATCCGTCGTTTCCAAGCCTGAGAGGAAGATTTATGCACATGATCAAACGTACTGCGCTGTCTTGCCTGTCCCTCGCCCTGTTGAGCACGGCGGCCCATGCCGCACCGACGCTGTACCTGGGCATGAACGGCGGGACCATGGAACGGGTCTACGCCGACAAGGTGCTGCCCGCATTCGAGAAAGCCAACAACGTCAAGGTAGTGATCGTGCCAGGCACCTCGTCGGACATCCTGGCCAAGGTGCAGGCCAACAAGGACAACCCGCAGATGCACGTGATGTTCCTCGACGACGGCATCATGTACCGCGCCATCTCCATGGGGTTGTGCGAGAAGCTCACGCCTAACCCGACCCTGGATCAGATTCCGGCCAAGGCCAAGATCAAGGAAGAAGCGGTTGCGGTGACGCTCGGGGTGACCGGGTTGGGTTACAACGCCAAGATGTTCAAGGAAAAGGGCTGGGCGCCGCCGACGTCGTGGATGGACCTGGCGGATCCACGGTTCAAGGACAAGGTGGTGTTTCAGTCCCTGGCCTCCTCCACATTTGGGTTGCATGGTTTCCTGATGTTCAACCGGATTCAGGGGGGTAGCGAGACCAACGTGGAGCCGGGGTTCAAGGCTTGGCCGAAGACGGTTGGGCCGAATGTGCTGGAGTACATCGCCAGCTCGGCGAAGATTTCCGAGATGGTGCAGACGGATGAGGCGGCGATCTTTCCGCTGACGCCGACGCAGGTGACCACGCAGCAGTTGTTGGGTGTGCCGATGGAGTATGCGCAGCCCAAGGAAGGGGCGGTGGTGTTGAACGTAGCGGAGTGTGTGATTGCGCGTAATGACCAGCCGGAGTTGGCGCAGAAACTGGCGCAGTTTTTGTTGACTGCAGAGGCGCAGGCGCCGGCTTTGGAGTTGGGGGATCAGATTCCTTCGAATCCTACGACGCCGACTACCGACAAAACCCGGGCTCGGGTGGAGGCGATGAACAGTTATTTGCAGACGGCGATTTCGATTGATTGGGATCAGGTGAACCAGGCGCGGCCCGAGTGGAATGCGCGGTGGAGTCGGTCGATTGAGCGGTAGGCTTTGGGGGTGAATATCCGTTATTTGGGTGATGGCTGATATTGGTTCCGCTCTTACAGCGGCTCACTTTTGAACAGCGCAAAAGTAAGCAAAACGCTCTTGCCCCACCACTCGGCACCTCGCCTAGGCTCGGTGTGCCCGCACTCCGGCTTTGGAGCGTGGGCCGCCGCGATGGGCCATCCTTGGCCCAGCGCGGCTAACCCGGCGTCCTGCCGGGTTACCCACGCTCCAAAGCCTGCGTTCGGCCAGCGTGGTTTAACGGGGCGCCTAAGATCAAGATCAACAGCAGATCAAGGGCACAGCGGCCTACAGGCCGGCTTGAGTGTGGTGAAGCAACAGCAACAGCAAGATCAGAAGCTAAAGCGGGCACGGTCCAAATGTGGGAGCGGGCTTGCTCGCGAAGGCCGTTAACGATGACGCGGGCATTCTGAATGAACGCGGCGCCCTCAGGTTTTTCGCGAGCAAGCCCGCTCCCACAGAAAAGCAGCTCTGCTTTCGCTCTCGATCTTGCCTCTGCTTCTAACACTCAAGCCGGCCGGGAGGCCGCTGTGCTCTGCTTTTGATCTGCTTTTGATTTTGATCTGACTGCCCCATTCAGCCCGAGGCCGAACGCAGGTATTGAGGAGCGGGTAAACCGGCAGGACGCCGGTTTAGCCGCGCCGGGCCATGGATGGCCCGTCGCGGCGGCCCGCGGAGCAATGCCGGAGTGAGGGAACGCCGAGCCACAGCGAGGCGCCGACAGGCGGGGCAGAGCGTTTTGGTTAC
Source organism: Pseudomonas sp. ATCC PTA-122608 (assembly GCF_001952855.1). Classification (GTDB taxonomy): domain Bacteria; phylum Pseudomonadota; class Gammaproteobacteria; order Pseudomonadales; family Pseudomonadaceae; genus Aquipseudomonas. Next base: position 71,497 of record NZ_LPNO01000018.1, read on the forward strand.
TTTTGCGCTTTTCAAAAGTGACCCGCTGTAAGAGCGGAACCCTAAGTGGCCGTTACCGAAAAAACGGATATGTACACAACCAATCACCCCACCATCTCCCGCACCCGATACCACAACATCCCCAACGCCAACAGCGGCGAACGCAACACCTTCCCCCCAGGAAACGTCATATGCGGCACCTGACTGAAAATATCCAACCCCCGACTCTGCCCAGCCTGAATCCCCTCGGCCAACAACCGCGCACACCAGTGAGTCACGTTCAACCCATGCCCCGAATACCCCTGGGCATAAAACACATTCGCGTGCTGCTTCAACCGCCCCACCTGCGGAAACCGGTTAGCCGTAATCCCAATCTTCCCCCCCCACTGAAACTCAATCGCCGTATCCACCAGTTGCGGAAAAACCTTGAGCATCTTCGGCCGCATATACCCCGCGATGTCCACCGGATCACGCCCCGAATAATGACAAGCCCCCCCAAACAACAACCGTCGATCCGCCGAAAGCCGGTAATAATCCAACCCCACTTTCTGATCACACAACGCCAGATTCTGCGGAATCAACTGATCAGCCACCCCAACCGACAGCGGCTCGGTCGCAATGATATAGCTCCCCGCCGGCAGCACCTTGCCACTCAACTTCGGCTCCAGCTCTTCCAAATGCGCATTACACGCCAACACCAGACTGCCAGCGCGCACCGTGCCAAACTCGCAACGCACTTGCACCGTATCGCCATGAACCAACTCCAGCACCTGGCTGTTTTCAAAGATCCGCACCCCAAGTGATTCGGCCACAGCCGCCTCCCCCAACACCAGGTTCAGCGGATGCAAATGCCCGGACCCCATGTCCACCAAACCACCGGCATACATACCTGAGCCCACGACTTGCGCCATATCCTGCGGCGCCACCAGCCGGGTTTCAGGCGCATACCCCAAGGTAGCCAGGCTTTCCAGCTCCCCCTGAAACGCCGCGAACTGCGCCGGCGTATTCGCCAACTCACAAAACCCCCAGCGCAGGTCACAGTCAATCCCGTGCTCGCGAATCCGCTCCCCCACCAGCGCCACCGAGTCGATCCCGGCCTGCTGCAGGTAACGCACGCCCTCCTCACCCACGTACTTGGCAAAGCCCGATACGTCATGCCCAATCCCGCGAATCAACTGCCCGCCATTGCGCCCACTGGCACCCCAGCCAATCCGCCGGGCCTCCAGCAAAATCACCGATAGCCCACGCTGGGCCAATTCGATGGCGGTATTGACGCCGGTGAATCCACCACCGATCACACACACATCGGCCGTCAGGTCAGCCCCCAGCGTTGGGCGCTGAGGCATGGCGTTGGCCGAAGCCAGGTAATAGGAACGAGCGTGGTCGGACGAGGAACGGTTCATTTGTTGGTCTTCACTTTGCTCCAGGACCGCGTCATCAAGCGCATGACGGCAGGCGTCGGGGTGGTGGAAATATAAAGTTTTTCGAGCACTTCCTGGGACGGGTAGATCTCAGGGTTGTTCACCAGCTCCGGCGCCATGAAGGCCTTGGCCGCCGGGTTCGGGTTGGCGTAGCCGACGCTGGCGCTGACCTTGGCGATCACTTCAGGGTCCAGCAAGTAGTTGATAAAAGCATGGGCCGCTTTCGGGTTGGCCGCGTCTGCCGGGATGGCCAGCAGGTCGAACCACAGGTTGCTGCCTTCCTTGGGAATCGAGTAGGCGATGTTCACGCCGTTCTTGGCTTCCTTGGCGCGGTTGGCCGCCTGGAACACGTCGCCGGAATAACCGAAGGCGACGCAGATATCACCGTTGGCCAGGTCCGAGATGTACTTGGAGGAATGGAAATAGGTGATGTACGGCCGCAGGGTCAGCAGCTTGGCTTCGGCTTGTTTGTAGTCCTCGGGATTCTCGCTGCGCGGGTCCTTGCCCATGTAGTTGAGGATCGCCGGGAACAGTTCATCCGCCGAGTCGAGGAACGCTACGCCGCACTCGTGCAGCTTCTTGATGTTCTCTGGTTCGAACAGCACGGCCCAGGAATCGATATGGTCGATGCCCAGCACCTGCTTGACCTTGTCCACGTTGTAGCCGATGCCGTTGGTGCCCCACAGGTATGGCACCGAGTGCTCGTTGCCCGGGTCGTTTTTCTCCAGCAGCTTGAGCAGCTTGGGGTCGAGGTTCTTGAAGTTGGGCAGCTGCGAGCGGTCCAGCTTGAGGAACGCACCGGCTTTGACCTGGCGCGCCAGGAAGTGGTTGGACGGCACCACCACGTCGTAGCCGGTACGGCCGGCAAGCAGTTTGCCTTCCAGGGTTTCGTTGGAGTCGAACACGTCGTAGATCACCTTGATCCCGGTCTTGGCCTGGAAGTCGGCCAAGGTGGTCTCACCGATGTAGTCGGTCCAGTTGTACACACTGACCGTCTGCGCGGCGTGGCCCGCGCTGCTGAACAACGCCGCCAAGGCCAGCGGGAGTAGCTTTTTCACCAGACGCATATCGACACCCCTATGGTTTTTTTAGTGTGGTTTCTCAGACGCTCAGCAGCAGGAACTCACGTTCCCAGGAGCTGATCACCCGCTTGAAGTTCTCGTGTTCGGCGCGCTTGACCGCGACGTAGCCGCGCACAAACTTGTCCCCCAGGTACTGCTTGACGGTGTCGCACTCTTCCATGCGCGCCAGGGCGTCTTCGATGGTGATCGGCAGCCTCAGGTTGCGCCGCTCGTAGGCGCGGCCTTCCACCGGGGCGCTGGGCTCGACCTTTTCGATCATGCCGAGGTAGCCGCACAGCAGGCTGGCGGCGATGGCCAGGTACGGGTTGGCGTCGGCGCCCGGCAGGCGGTTTTCCACGCGCATGGCGTCGGGGCTGGAGCTCGGTACGCGCAGGCCGACGGTGCGGTTTTCTTCGCCCCACTCCACGTTGACCGGCGCCGAGGTGTCCGGCAGGAAACGGCGGAATGAGTTCACGTTGGGCGCAAACATCGGCAGCAGCTTGGGGATGTACTTCTGCAAGCCGCCAATGTGGTTCAGGAACAGTTGGCTCTTGTTGCCGTGCTCATCGACAAACACCTGCTTGCCGGTGGCGATCTCCACCACGCTCTGGTGCAGGTGCATGGCGCTGCCGGGCTCGTCGGCCACGGGTTTGGCCATGAAGGTGGCGGCAACGTTGTGCTTGAGCGCCGCCTCCCGCAGGGTGCGTTTGAACACTGTGATCTGGTCGGCCAGGTCGAGTGCATCGCCGTGGCGGAAGTTGATTTCCATCTGCGCCGGGCCGTCTTCGTGGATCAGCGTGTCGAGGTCCAGGCCCTGGGCTTCGCACCAGTCGTAGACGTCTTCGAACAGCGGATCGAATTCATTGGCGGCATCGATGGAGAACGATTGGCGGCCACTTTCGGCGCGGCCGGAGCGGCCCAGCGGGGTCTTCAGCGGCAGGTCCGGGTCTTCGCAGCGCTGGGTCAGGTAGAACTCCATTTCCGGCGCAACAATCGGCTGCCAGCCTTGATCGGTATAAAGCTGCAGGACTTTCTTCAGCACGTTGCGCGGCGACAATTCGATGGGGTTGCCCTGCTTGTCGAAGGTGTCGTGGATCACGATGGCGGTGGGCTCGATGGCCCATGGCACCACGTAGGTGGCGTTGGACACCGGGCGGCAGATCATGTCGATGTCGGCCGGGTCCAGCAGGTCGTAGTAGATGTCGTCGTCGACAAAGTCCCCGGTTACCGTTTGCAGCAACACACTCTCCGGCAGGCGCATGCCTCGCTCATGCAGGAACTTGTTGGTGGGCGAAATCTTGCCGCGTGCGATGCCAGTCAAATCACTGATCACGCATTCGACTTCGGTAATCTTGTGTTCTTTCAGCCAGGCGGACAGCTGATCGAAGGGGGCGTTCATAAGGACCTCGTCATGGGTTGGATGATGCGCCGCGGGCTTCCCTCGCCGCGCATTGAGGTCTATCTTGGGCCAGCCGTCCGACGGCATCTATCCACTTTGCACCAACCACAACGCACCAATAGAGTGCGCCCAGGTCACCCATGACACAGGCAACAGCTTTGCGCGTACAGGCCTTCACCACCGGTGACGTGGCCGCTCAATGCAGTGCGACACCCGGTTGGGTGCAGCAGTACCAGCAGATGTCCCCGGGGCATTTTGCCGGGCAGATCCGCTACCTCGACCTGCAAGGTGTCGAGGTGTATGAAGAGCGAATGAACACCCGTGTGGAGCAGAACTTCAACGCGCCACCGGGCTCCCTGGCGTTCTGTTTCGATGGCAGCGACAACGCGCTGTATGTGCTCAATGGCGAAAGCCGCAACACCTGGATCACCCCGGAAAACTACCGCGAAGTGGCGGTGGTGTTCGGGCCACAGTTCGTCCAGCGCCATGGCCTGGATGTGGCGAAGTTGGAGGGGTTGTTCATGGCCCCGCTCAACTCCCTGCAAAACGCCTTGTTCAGTCGCTGGCTCAGCGGCACGTTGACCCGACTGTCCGCCACGTTTGACCCGCCAAGTCGTGATGCCCTCACCCAACAACTCCTGGACGACTGCCTGTTCATCCTCGACAACGCCTGCGTGTGCCTGGACAAGGGTTCATTGCAGCGGCGCACCGAGGAGCGAATCATCATGGCGCGCATTGGCGAATGGGCGGCGGATGTGCCGGATGAAACCGTCAACCTGCTGGAGCTGGCGCGCATTGCCGGCGTGCCGTTGCGCCAGTTGCAGCAGGGGTTCAAGACGTACACCGGAATGAGCCCGGCGCAATGGTTGAGGTTGCGCCGGTTGAACAGTGCACGGCGGGAATTGTTGAACCCGCCGTCAGTGGACACCACCGTGGCGGAAGTCGCGATGAATTGGTCGTTCTGGCATTTGGGGCGGTTTTCAAACAGTTATCGGGCGTTGTTTCAGGAGTTGCCCAGCGAGACCCTGAAACGCCAGAGGTAAGTGTGGGAGCTGGCTTGTGTGGGAGCGGGCTTGCTCGCGAATGCGGTGGGTCAGTCAATAAATCTGGCACTGATACACCGCCTTCGCGAGCAAGCCCGCTCCCACATTTTGATCTCCACTAAGCTTGGGTTTTGAGAAACGCCAGCATCAACTGATTCACCCGCTCCGCCGCCTCCAGCTGCACCATATGCCCCTGCCCCGGCAGTATCTCCACCTGAGCCTCCAGTTCCTGGGCATGGCTCGCTGGAATAATTGCGTCCTCACTGCCCCAGATCACCAGGCTCGGCTGCTGCCCGACAACATTGCGCAGGTCCGCCAACTGCCGACCCCTACTGAACAACGCCCCGGTGATCTCGCGCAACGCCTGATCCACCCCCTCCAGACGCTTGAACTTGAGCATGTCTTCAAGCATCTGCCGGGTCACCAGCGCCGGGTCGCTGAACAGTTGCACCAGTTGCGGCTTGAGTGCATTGCGATTATTGGCCTCGATAAAACCTTGCAGGTAATCACCGTTGATTTCCGTACCCAAGCCAGCGCTGGCAATCAGGGTCAACGACACCACACGCTGCGGTGCCAATCGCGCGATGTTCAGGCAAACCAGCCCACCCATCGAGTGCCCCGCCAGGTGCACGCGGTCAATCGTCAGATGATCCAGCAGCGCCAACACCGCCTGACTCAACTCCTCGAGGTCGCCGGCTTTCAGGTACTTGCCCGACTCGCCATGCCCCGGCAAATCCAGCGCGATCACCCGCCGTTCAGCCGCGAGCACCGGGTGATTGAACAGCCAGTTATTCAGGTCGCCACCAAAACCATGGATCAGCACCAGCGGTGTGCCGCCCTCCCCGAGGTCCAGATAGCGCAACAAGCGCCCGCCCACTTCGACCTTATGTGCCGATGGCCCGCTGGCTTCAGCCTCGGCAGCATTGGAAACGAACCCCGCCTGGAACGCCTCGATCACCCCATCAATCTCGGCCTCGCTGGCCTCGCCTTCCACCACGATTGCCAGCAATGCCCCCACCGGCAAGGTCTCATCGCTCTGGGCCAACACACGCCGCAGCACTCCGCTGAACGGCGCCTCGACGCTGCTGGAGATCTTGTCGGTCTCGACATCCAGCACTTCTTCGCCCTTTTCCACCCGGTCGCCCGGCTGCTTGAGCCAGACATCAACCCGGCCCTCGGTCATCGACAGCCCCCACTTGGGCATGGTCAGTGTATGGATCATGCGGCGTTCCTCTTGTCGGCAATCTTCAGCACCGCAGCTTCGATCTTCGCCGCGTTGGGGATGTACAGGTCTTCCAGGGCATCGGAAAACGGCACCGGGGTGTGGGGCGCGGTGACCATTTCGATCGGCGCGCGCAGGAAGCTGAACGCGCGTTGCGCCACCAATGCACTGATGTCCGTGGCAATCGAACAACGTGGATTGGATTCGTCGATCACCACCAGGCGCCCGGTTTTCTCGACGCTTTCAAGGATGCTGTCTTCGTCCAGCGGGCTGGTGGTGCGCAGGTCCAGCACTTCGCAATCGATGCCTTGGCGCGCCAGGTTGGCCGCGGCTTCCAGGGCGATATGCACCATGCGCCCGTAGGTCACCAGGGTTACGTCATTGCCTTCACGCACGAAATTGGCTTCGCCGAACGGCACGGTGTACAGCTCTTCCGGCACTTCGCCCTGGAGGCTGTAGAGCATTTTGTGTTCGAGGAAAATTACCGGGTCGTTGTCGCGTATCGCCTGGATCAGCATGCCCTTGGCGTCATAGGGCGTGGCCGGGCACACCACCTTGAGCCCGGGAATATGGGTCCACATCGAGGTGAGCATCTGCGAATGCTGGGCGGCGGCACGCAGGCCGGCGCCGTACATGGCGCGCACTACAAGCGGTGTGGTGGTCTTGCCGCCGAACATATAGCGAAACTTCGCCGCCTGGTTGAGCAACTGGTCAAGGCAGCAGCCGATAAAGTCGACGAACATCAATTCGCACACCGGGCGCATGCCACGGGTGGCCGCGCCGACGGCCATGCCCACGTAGCCGACCTCGGAGAGCGGTGCGTCGAGCACGCGGTCGGGGAATTCCGGATACAGGCCCTTGGTGACGCCGAGCACGCCGCCCCAGGCGTCCTGTTCACCCGGTGAGCCGGTGCCGCCGGACACGTCCTGGCCGATGATGAACACGCTCTGGTCGCGGCGCATTTCCTGGGCCAGGGCTTCATTGATTGCCTGCTGATAGCTGATTTTTCTAGCCATGATGACTTCTCCACGGATTGTTTTTGTAGTGGGTGGCGGTTAGCGGTAGGCGACGTAGACATCACTGAGCAGGTCGGCGGCCTGGGGTTTTGGATCGGACTTGGCCAGGCGCACGGCGTCTTCGATCAGTTGCGCAACTTCGGTGTCGATGCGTTCGAACTGCGCTGCGTCGAGCCAGCCTTCGGCGGTGCAACGCTGGCGAAACAGGCTCAGGCAGTCGCCGGTTTCCCGCAGGTGCTTCACTTCATCCGGGCCGCGATAGGTTTGCGCATCGCCTTCGAAGTGGCCGTAGAAACGGCTCAATTTGACTTCCACCAGCGTCGGCCCTTTGCCGCTGCGGGCACGCTCTACCGCAACGCCGAGGGCGGCGTGTACGGCAAAAAAGTCGTTGCCATCGACGATCACGCCCGGCATGCCAAAGCCCACGGCGCGCTCGGCAATGTCCTTGCAGGCCACCGACCAGCCGGACCCGGTGGCTTCGGCATAACCGTTGTTCTCGGCCACGAACAGGCACGGCAGGTTCATGATCGAGGCCAGGTTCATGGCTTCAAACACAGCGCCCTCGTTGGAGCCGCCGTCGCCAAAAAACGCCACGGCCACACCCGCGCTGCCCTTTAGTTTCGCGGCCAGGGCCGCACCGGCTGCCAGCGGCGCACCGGCCCCCACAATGCCGTTGGCGCCGAGCATGCCCTTCTCCTGGTCGGCGATGTGCATGGAGCCGCCCTTGCCGCCGCACACCCCGGTTTTCTTGCCGTAGATCTCGGCCATCATGCCGAACACATCCACACCCTTGGCGATGCAATGGCCGTGGCCACGATGGTTGGAGGCGATGCAATCTTCATCGTTGAGGTGGGCCATGACCCCGGCTGCACTGGCTTCCTGGCCGGCATACAAATGCACGAAACCGGGGATCTCGCCGGTGGCGAATTCCACGTGCAGGCGTTCTTCGAAATCACGGATGGTGCGCATCACGGTGTAGGCATGGAGCAATTGATCGGTGGACAGGTGAGTGGACATCTTGTTGTTCTCCAGGTTGTCTCGACACACAAAAGGCTGGATCAGGCCAGCTGCAAGGCACTCAGCACGGCCTGTGCCAATCCGCTGGAAAACCTGGGAAAGCCTTGATCCAGAGCAGCTGCCGGAAGACCCGGGCATGCCACTGTGGCCCGTTCAATGAGACGCGCCGTTGCAACCTGCCCGCAGCGTCTCAGGCGGGATGAGACGCTGCGTCTCACCTCGGGCAGTTGGTCAGGCCGCCCTTGTTCCTCCCGGCCCATGGGCGCTTAATGGCGGGCATAACAACAAGGATCGAGAACCGGAGGCTTCAATGCTCGCCGTGAACTCCAAGGACCATGTCGACTGCGTCAGCCGCGTGGTTCGCAACGCCGACCGCCTGCCCCAGGCGCCGGTGCCGTCGCTGATTTTTGACTCCTGGCGCCGCTCCATGGAGCAGCACCACCTCGACCCCGGTTCCCTGCAAGGGCCGCGCATCCTCACCAGCACCCTGCTCAAGGAATGCCGCGAGCGCGCCGAGCTGTTCATGCGTATCGCCAGTGAGGAAGTCGGGCAGATTCATAACCGGGTGCGCCACGCCGATTACTGCGTGATGCTCACCGACGCCCAGGGCCAGACCATCGACCATCGCGTGGACGCCGGCATTCGTAACGACTGCCGCAAGGCCGGCCTGTACCTCGGCACCTGCTGGTCGGAAGCCGAGGAAGGCACCTGCGGCGTGGCCACGGTGCTGACCAGCAAGGCCGCGGTCACCGTGCACAAGCGCGACCACTTTCGCGCGGCGTTTATCGGCCTGACCTGCTCTGCCGCACCGATCTTCGATCCCCAGGGCAACCTGCTGGGCGTGATGGATGCCTCTGCCCTCAAGTCCCCGGATGATCGGCGCAGCCAGCACCTGGTGCGGCAGATGGTGGCGCAGAGTGCACGGGCCATCGAGAACGCGTTTTTCATGCACAGCGCCCAGCAGCATTGGGTGTTGCAGGCCCACAGCACGCCGGGTTACGTCGACAGCCAGCCGGACATGCTGCTGGCGTGGGATCAGGACGGGCGACTGCAAGCCTTGAACAGCAAGGCGCGGCAGGCCCTGAGGGTGCGCTTCGGACAGTTGCCGGAGCATATCGGCGAAGTGTTTGACCTGGACGCGCTGCGCGCCGTGACCGATCAATCGACGCAGCAATTGCACTGGCTCGGCGAACCGGGGGCGTTGCAGGTGCGGGTCAGCGCGCCACGGCGTAAAGCGGCGCGGGCGGTAACGTCCTTGGCCAATCAGATAGACCCGCGTTTTGAAGAGCATCTGCGCCTGGCCGTGCGGGTCAAGGACCGCAACCTGCCGGTGCTGGTCCAGGGCGAAACCGGTGCCGGCAAGGAAGTGTTTGCCCGCCAGTTGCATGAACGCAGCGCCCGTCGCGACGGCCCCTTTGTGGCGGTGAACTGCGCGGCGATCCCGGAAAACCTGATTGAGAGCGAACTGTTCGGCTACGTGGCCGGCGCCTTTACCGGTGCCTCCAGCAAGGGCATGACCGGGCTGCTGTTGCAGGCCGATGGCGGCACGTTGTTTCTCGACGAGATCGGCGACATGCCACTGGCGTTGCAGACGCGACTGCTGCGGGTGATGGCTGAAGGTGAAGTCGCTCCGTTGGGCGGGGCAAAAACCCGTGCGGTGGATATCCAGGTGATCTGCGCCAGCCATCGGGATTTGGCGGCGCTGGTGAGTGCTGGAAGCTTTCGCGAGGATTTGTATTTCCGGTTGGGCTGTGCGCGGTTCTGTGTGCCGCCATTGCGCGAGCGCACGGACAAACTGGCGTTGATCAATCGGCTTCTGGAGCAGGAGGCGCGACACAACGGTGTAGCCGTGGGAATCGCAGCGGCGGCGCTGGAGTTGCTGCTGGGCTATGCCTGGCCGGGGAATGTGCGGCAACTGCGGCATGTGTTGGCGTATGCGTGTGCGGTGTGCGATGGCGGGACGCTTCAATTGGCGGATTTGCCAGTGGAAGTTCGCGGTGAGGTGGTTGCGGTGGAAGAGCAGGAAAGCGTGAGTCCGGAACGGCAGCTAGTGCTGGATGCGTTGATTCGGCATCGGTGGAAGCCGCTGGCGGCGGCGCAGGCGCTGGGGATTTCCAGGGCGACCTTGTATCGACGGGTTAACCAACTGGGAATCGATATGCCCGGGAAGCACTGACAAGCCCATCGAATGGCAGCTTATAGCTGCCTACCCCAGACAGGCGTTATCAAAAACCACTTCTACTCTTATCTAATTAAGATTCCTCGACCCGCAAAGTACCTTCCGAAGGACTCAACATTCATGACGACGTTTTCCTGCGAATGTGAGTTATGACCCGATGGGTTATGAAACTTCAGGAAGTCGTCAGTTGCGTCTGTTACCAATACAAGATGACCTCCTTTCTTTGGCGGCTCTTGCTCAGGCCATCGAATAGAAGGGTGCACAGACGCAATAAAGAAATGACCGTCAGTAAACATCGGCTTGATCTCCTCCGCAGAGATACCGGTGACAATCTGTGCCTTCAGACCAAATTCTTTATTTAACATCTCAATCGCCGGCGCGTAAATCATCCCATGGATACTTTCGCCATCGACTACGTAGGCTCCGTAGGCCAACGCCTTTTCCAGAAGGCTGAACGTTGAGTGAACGAGACCCGTCTTGGCGGCAAGAAGCATCTTAAGGCAGGCCATGCCACATAAGTGATTAGCCCACAATGCATACTCATCCACGCATCGGGCTCCAGAGTTTATCCAAAGCGGATCCTCAGAAACCGTCTTCTCGCCAGAAATTATATCGGCAGCCAAAAGTCGGGATTCCCATTGGCAGAAATAAGGAACGCATGCGACCATAACTAAACCTCAGCCAGTAAAAACGGAATAAACTTTAAAAAACACACCACAGACACTACAAATATAAAACAATGAAACCCTATTCAGCACAACCCACTTCCATAAGTTTTTTCTGCTAATCCAAACTCGGTAACTGATTCCTACAGAAGATTCCTTAAAACTAGAACCGTCAATTCATTCAGCACTTACACTCCGCACTTATATATCTAGAGTCGCAAGCACGAGCACTGACACAGCACGGTAAAAAATGTGGGAGCGGCGATGCGACGATTCGACTTGCTCGCGAATGCGGTGTATCAGTCTCTGGATATCTTGACTGAACCACCGCATTCGCGAGCAAGCCCGCTCCCACATTTTGACCGAGTGATTCTGCCGGGTCAGCGGTAGAGAATCCCACCATCAATCAACGGCGATTGCCCGGTCATGTAATCCGAATCCGGCCCCGCCAGGTACGACACCAGCCCCGCCACATCCTCCGGCGTTTCCGCCCGGCCCAACGCAATCCCGTCCACATACTTCTTGTACGTCGCCCCTACCTCGGCGCCGGTAATCTCGGCCATGCGTTTGTCGATCTCGACCCACATATCCGTGCCCACCACACCCGGGCAGTAGGCGTTGACGGTAATCCCGTCACTGGCCAACTCCCTCGCGGCGGCCTGGGTCAGCGCGCGCACGGCAAACTTGGTGGCCGAGTACACCCCCAGCAATGCAAAGCCCTCATGGCCAGCAATCGAGCAGGCATTGATGATCTTGCCCTTCTGCTTCAGCGACTTGAATTTCTTGCCCGCGGCCTGGATGCCCCAGAGTGTGCCCTGCACGTTAATGCGCAGCGTGCGGTCGACCTGTTCCGGAGTCACGTCCAGCAGTGCGTCGATCTGCGCGACGCCGGCGTTGTTGATGATGATGTGGAAGCCACCCAGGGTCTGGTGGGCATGTTCCACCGCCGCGACCACTTGCTCCAACTTCGAGACATCGGCGACATACACCGAGGCTTTGCGCCCGAGTGCAACGACCTCGGCCGCCACCGCTTCAATCTTGGCGCTGTTGATGTCCACCAACGCAATGTCGGCGCCGTCCCGCGCCAGGCGCAGGGCGATGGCCCGGCCGATGCCTTGCCCGGCGCCGGTCACCAGTGCAACTTTTCCAGCGATACTCATGACGATCCCCTTCAACGGTGAGAGAAGCCTTGTCTATCGCAGTTGCCGGGGGCCGCTGTCGAGGAGCAGCAGGATTGATCTGCGGGCTGAGACGGGACGTCTCAAAGCGAACCATTCTCGAAAACTTGTAAAACGCCGCCGATATGCCTAGCTTATGCGCCCTCCGCTCTGCGCTCTCAGGCCTTCCCCCATGGTTTTGCGTCTTCGCCCCGCTGTTCCTTCACGTTTTGCCCTCGGCCTGTTGCTCAGCGCAGGCATTGGTAGCAGCCAGGCGGCTGATATCGAGCTGTCGGAGGTGAAGGTCCAGGGCCAGGATGAATCCGGCTATAACAGCGACACCGCATCGGTGGGCGGTTTCGATGAGGCACCGTTGCTCGACACGCCGGCCTCGATCGCGGTGTTCAACGAGTCGCTGATCAAGGATCAACAGGCGCGCTTGCTCAGCGAAGTGCTGCGCAATGACGCATCGGTGGGCGACAGCTATGCGCCCATCGGCTACTACGAAAACTTCGTGGTGCGCGGCTTCTCGTTGAATGCGGCCAGCAGCTACAAGATCAATGGCCGCACCATCACCGGCGAGCAGAACGTTGCCCTGGAGAACAAGCAGCGCGTGGAGTTGCTCAAGGGGTTGTCGGGCCTGCAAAGCGGGATTTCCGAGCCCAGCGGCGTGATCAATTACGTGACCAAGCGCCCGGAGGATGTGCGCTCGGTGACGGTGTCCACCGATGATCGCGGCAGCGGCTACCTGGCCACCGATGTCGGTGGCTGGTTTGGCAGCGAGCAGCAGTTCGGCCTGCGCGCGAACGTGGCCCATGAAGACCTCAACGCTTATGTCGAACATGCCAATGGCCACCGGGATTTCCTGTCCCTGGCGTTCGACTGGAACATCAGCCCCGACGCGGTATTGCAGCTGGATGCCGAGTATCAGAACAAGCAGCAGCGCTCGGTGCCGGGTTATCAATTGCTGGGCGGGACCGAGGTGCCGCACAACGCGTCACCGAAAAAACTGCTGGGGCATCAGAGCGGCGCGAATCAGGTAGGGATCGATTCGCTGAACCTCAATGGCAAGTTTGAGTATCGCTTCAGTGACCAGTGGAAAGGCAGCGTGAGCGCGGCGCGCAGCAAGGTGGTGATTGATGATTACAGTTCGTTTGCGTGGGGTGGCGACACGGCTGGCAACGGTAATTACTTCAGCCCGGAAGGCGACTATGGCATCTACGACTTCCGCAGCCCGGATGACACCCGCCGCGATGATGAAATCCAGGCAACGATGACCGGGTTGTTCAATACCGGTGGGCTGGGGCATGAACTGACGTTTGGTACGAGCGCGTTTCGCCGCGTGATCGACAAGCGGGAATCGATCAACGAGTGGATCGGCACAGGCAACATCAATCAGGAGCCTGATAACTTTCCACGTTACGCCGGTGCATTGAACGACAGCCACCGCAACCTCGACAGCCGCCAGTACGGACTGTTCGTCACCGACCGCATCAGCTTCAACGAACAATGGCAGACCATCGTGGGCGGTCGCGAAGTACGTCTCGACGAAAAGGCGTTCAATAAAGACGGCAACGAGTCCCGCCACACTCAGCAGTATGTGTTCCTGCCCCAAGCGGCGCTGATCTACAAGCCGATTGAGAACCTGTCGCTGTATACCAGCTACAGCAAAGGCCTATCCCTCGGTGGACAAGCCCCTTGGTTTGCACTGAACAACGACGAGACCCTCGCCCCAACCGTCTCCCGCCAGATCGAAGCCGGTGTGAAATACGACTGGCGCCGCATCAGCTTCGCCGCCGCGATCTTCCAGACTCGCCAGGCCTATCAATACGCCAAACCCGACGACGCAGGTACGTTCACCTACGTACAACAAGGCCAACAGAAGAACACCGGCCTGGAGTTATCCGCCAACGGCTGGGCCACCGAGCGCTTGCAGATCGCCGCCAGCGTCGCGGCCATCCGTGCACGGGTGACGGGCAGCGGCACGCCGGAATACGAAGGCCATCAGGCGATCAACGTGCCGAAACTGCGCGCCAGCCTGTATGCCGACTACGCCCTGCCCTGGGTCGACGGCCTGGCGTTGCTCGGCGGCGTGCAATACAGCGCCAACAAGTACGCCAATCGCACCGGTGATGTGGAAGTGGGCGACTACGCCATCGTCAACGTGGGCAGCCGCTACACCACCAAGCTCGATGGCTATGAGACGGTGTTTCGCCTGAGCGTCGACAACCTGTTCGACAAGCGTTACTGGCGTGACGCCGGCGAATACATGGGCGATGACTACCTGTTCCAGGGTGCGCCGTTGACGGCGCGCTTGAGTGCAACAGTTAACTTCTAGAAGAACAAAGGTGGGAGCCGTCGAGCTTTAGCGAGGCCGCGATGGCGGTGGCTCAGCCAATATCAATATTGACTGTGCCGCCGCCATCGCAGCCTCGCCGGGGCTCGACAGCTCCCACACTGGATCTGCTTCGTAGGTTGAATACGGTTCCTTAACCGCCTGGACCGGACATTTCTGCTTCATCGCCCGATCAACCAACAATGCCGTCAACTCCAGCAACTGCCCGATGGCCAGTAACTGACAACGTTGCTTGCCGTCCATTGTCTCCGCCAGATCCTGAACAAGGCCGCAGGCGCCATTAAGGGTCTCATAGGCGTTGGCCAGCAGCGCCTCCGTATTGGCGGCAGCATTGATGGAAAACAGAGGAAGGTAGCCGTTGGTGTGTGGCGGGGGTGGAAGAGCGTGATGGGCAGCGCGACTCGCAGCGTCCAACAGCGCTGCTGAATCTTTAGGCGGGGGATTCGGCGTGACTTTGTGCATGACATATCTCCAAGTTTGGCTGGAGCTGCACCTGATCGCCGCGACGCGATGGAAGGTGGCAGCTGTACGCAGGTTCGCGGACCGAGAACTTGGAACTCGGCATACCCGAAGGTATCCCACGCACAGCTGCCATAACACGAAACGCCGAACACCAAAGTGCCCGGCGCAAAGCGGTGGCAATTATGCATCAAGTTAGCGGGCCGCGAAGCCCGGTTGCTGAGTGTCAGCAACCGGGGGAGGTTAATCTGCGGTCCAAATCGAAGCAATCCCGGCATCTCGTGGGAAAATTCTGTGGGCCTGCTACGCAGCCCAGCGGGAGCAAGCGCCCTCGCCACAGGTGACGCGGGGTTATTTAGGCATCTTGCGAAAGCCCACCGCCAGGCGGTTCCAGCTGTTGATGGTGGCGATCGCCACGCTCAGGTCGACTTGCTCTTGCGGGCTGAAGTGGGCGGCCAGTTCGGTGAAGTCGGCATCCGGGGCGTGGGTCTGGCTGAGCAGGGTCAGGCTTTCAGCCCAGGCCAGTGCGGCGCGTTCACGGGGGGTGAAGAACGGCGTTTCACGCCAGGCCGACACGGTGTACAGGCGGCGCTCGGTCTCGCCACCCTTGCGGGCGTCAGCAGTGTGCATGTCGAGGCAGAAGGCGCAGCCGTTGATCTGCGACACACGCAGGCGCACCAGTTCCAGCAGCGGCAGTTCGATAGACAGTTTGCCGACAGCGGCCTCCAGGGCGAGCATGGCTTTCATGGCGTCCGGGGAGGCGGTGTAGAAGTCGGTACGAGCTTGCATGGTGATACTCCAGAACAGTAGGGATTGGTGTCTAGAGTAGTGAGACGGGTGCGTTGGGCAAATAGCCAATCCGGGGAAAGATCAGGTAGCCAATGGGGCCAATCCTGACGATCACCCCAGCCCTGCGCCTTCGCCACGGAATGCACTGGGACTCAGCCCGGTCCAGCGCTTGAACGCGCGCCGAAAACTGCGCACATCGCTGTAGCCGACTTCCTCGGTGATCCGTTCGATGGACAACCCCGGGTTACTCAGCAAGCCCATGGTCCGCGCCCTGCGCACCTGCTCAAGCAAGCCTTCAAAGGTCAACCCGTGCTCGGTCAGGCGTCGACGCAAGGTACGTCCGCTCATGTTCAGGTCACTGGCGACCTTTTCCAGCTGGCTGCCCTGCAAATCCCGGGAAATCGCGCGCTCCACCGCCTGGATCAAATCCATTTTCTGATGCAACTGGGCACTTTCCAGCTCCAGCAATTCCAGGGCCTGGCGCAGGGCCAGGGCGTGGTGATTGGGCAGGCGCACGTCCAGCCAGTGGCTGGCCAGGACCATGCGGTTATGCAGGCAACCAAAACGCACATCCGCGCCAAACAACTGGTGATAGTCGGCGACGTAGACGGGCGCGGCGTGGATAAATTCGACTCGCAACGGCATGAAGCCCTCGCCCACCAGGGCCCGGCCGTACACCATCAGGCTGGCGAAGAACTCCTCGGCGGCAAACACCTGCACCTCGGCGTAGGGCAGCAGGCATTCGATATCGACGAACACTTCCTGGTGGCCTTCATGGGTGCGCGAGGTGGCGATACCGCCGGAGGTGTGCTGGTGGCGTTCACCGATGGCGAAGGCATCGCGCAACGTCTTGCACAGCGAAATCACATGGCCAAGCAGGCCCAGGGTACCGAGCACATTCTGATGGCCCACCCACAGGCCCAGCCCCTGGTCGGGCAACACCTTGAGTGCACGCTGGATCATCGCTACCGCCTGGCGATAGGAAATCCGCTGGGCCGGGTCGTCCAGGTCGGCCAGGGTAAATCCCAGGCCACGGCACAGGTGCTCGGCACTCGCGCCCCTTTGCGCGACCACTTGTCCGAGGGTTTGCAGCAGAAATGGCGAGACCAGGGCCAAGTCATAGTGCGGATCAACGGCTTTCCTTTGCATGAGTGTTCGATTCCCGACTGAGTGCTTCAGTTCTTGTTTTTGAAACATCCTGACAATCATAGGCGCTTGCAAGAACTGCTGCACTCTGGATGAAAGCTGTCCGCCAAAGTCCCCCTATGTGGCCGCCAATACCCTGCCCCGCTGGCCGTTCAGGGCTTATTTCTATAGGTAGCGTCGCCCTAACAATAATAATGAGCCCAGCCATGAACCCGACCCGTGCGTTTTACCCCGTGCAACTCGCCCTGTTGACCCTCATCAGCCTGCCGGCCCTGGCCACCGAAGGCGGCGTCGACAACATCGGCCCCGGCACCGATGGCTTCTACATCCTGCCCCTGGACGTCAACAACCTGCCGGACCACATGTTCGCCTTCAACATTTACTACAACCATTACGAGGCCAAGAAACTCGATATCAGCTCGTTGGGTGGCAAGGTGCCAGACGTGAAGATCAAGTCCGATGCGATCATCCCGCGCCTGGATTACCTCAGCCCGCTGCGGGTGTTCGGCGGGCGCCTGGGCGGCTACATCGCCCAGCCGTACCTGAAGCAACAGGTGTCGCTGTTCGGCATGTCCGACACTCGGGAAAGCATGGGCGACACTACGGTGGCGCCGATCATCCTCTGGGACCTGGGCAAGAACCTGACCGTGGGCACCGCCCTGGAAATCACCCTGCCCACCGGTGAGTACGACGCCACGCGCCTGGCCAATACCAGCAACAATTTCTACACCTACAAGCCGCTGGTGTCGGCGACCTGGTTGCCCAATGAGCGCACCGAGCTGTCGATCAAGACCACCTATAGTTTCAACAAGGAAAACCCCGATACTCATTACCGTTCGGGACAGATTTTTCACTTCGATTATTCGGCCAGCTACAAGGTGACGGATAACCTCAGCCTTGGGGTCAACGGTTATTACCTCAAGCAGACCACCGACGATAAGCAGTACGGGCGTACCGTGGTGAACATCTACGGCGAGGATGTGGATGACGGGGTCAAGGGCCAGGTGTTTGCGATCGGTCCGGCGGTGTATTTCACCTTCCTCAAGTACGCGAGTGCCGAGGTGCGCTGGGCCAAGGAGTTTGATGTACAGAACCGGCCGGAAGGCGACATGTTGTGGGCGAAGTTGACGATTCCGTTTGCCCTGTAACCCGGCAAAAACTGTAGGAGCGAGCTTGCTCGCGAAAAACGTCAACGATAACGTGGGCTGCCTGGAAGACCCGCGTCGTCCTTGGTTTTTTCGCGAGCAAGCTCGCTCCTACAGTGGGACGGCGTTGTCAGGTGTAGACCGGCCAGGTATCGACGATTTTCCCGCCCCGCACTGCCAGCAAATCCCCGAACTGCAACAGCACAAACTCGCTCTGGGTCGGGCGCAGAAACACCTGGTCTTCCACGTTCAGCCCCACCTTAGGCGAGCCATTGACCATCTCCTGATTGGAGCTGCGCCCGTACAGGTCATTACTCTGCAAGCCCTGGGGCGATTCAAACTCGGCCATCCAGTTCCCCCCATAAATAAAGAACGTGGCGCGCTGATTCGCATCCCACCACGAGAACAACCGCGACTTGCCGTCCAGCGCCGGGATATCCACCGGCCCGGTGCTTTTCAACACGGGCGTGGCGATATAGGCCGCCGGCACATGCTCACTCAACGACGGCAAGTCATAGTGCGTCGGCTTGAGCAACGCGGTGCCCACCGACACCTCGCTGCTGAGCTTTTCCTGCTCGTGAATGCGATAGCTCGGGCTGCCCGCCGTGTTCAATGTCAGCCCGTCACGCCACAGCGGCGCAAAGTGCTGGCGGGTGTAATCCACGTAGCCGTTGTAGCGCTGCATGACCTTGTCGAACAGCGCCTGGGGCGAGCCGAGGATTCCCGGCACGCCCATGCCCACGAACGGGTCGTAGCCCATAAACCCGCTGAACTCCAGCTGCTGCGGATGCGCGCTGATCATCGTCAGCATCTGCCCCAGCACCGCGTTGTCGCTGATGCCGCCGCGATGCAGGCCCACATCCAGCTCGATATTGACTCGCAACTTGGTGCCTAACCCCTGGGCCAGCGACAGGTATTGCTGCAGGCGCTCGGGGGTGTCCAGCAGCCATTGCAACTGGCGGGACGGATCGAACGGGCCTTTGTGGGTCTGATAAAACAGCTCGGCCGAACGCACCGGCAACGGCTTGCCCAGCAGGATGTCAGCGTCGGGAAAGACCTGGGCGTCGTGGTTCAGAAATGGCTGGTGAAACGACATCAGGCGCTGGGTGCCAGCACGCTTGGCGATGTAGGCCAGCAGCCCCGGCGACGGCAGGGATTTCTCCACCAGCCGCAGGTGTTTGCCGCCGCGCTGCACCGACTGCATCACCACGTCGATGTTGTGGTCCAGCTTGTCCAGGTCGATCAGCATCACCGGGCGCATCGGCCCATGGGCCTTGAGTTCCTGGTTGAGGCTACGGAAATACTCGGTGTACGGGCTGCCCCGGTCGCCCGGCCTGAGCAAAATCGCACCACCCACCAGCAACACGCCGGTACCGAGCATGAAATGTCTGCGGTTCATCAGGCCACTCCCAAAATTGATGACAGATGCGCATTGAGGAATTTGCCGCTGGGGTCCAGCTCGCGGCGCACCCGGGTGAATTCTTCCCAGCGCGGATACAGCGGCTGCAAGGTGCGCGCGTTGAGGGTGTGCAACTTGCCCCAGTGCGGGCGGCCGGCGTATTTCCAGAAGATTGGCTCCACGGCGGCGAAGAAATTGTGGTGGTCCATGGTGTAGTGCTGGTGCACGGAGATCGAACAGCTGTCACGGCCCTCGAACATGCTCAGCGGAATGTCATCGGCCTTGACGTAGCGGTACTCGATGGGAAACCAGGTGCGCAGGTCCTTGTCGTTGATCAGCTTGAGGATTTCCCGCAGGCAGGCCGGGCCGTGTTCGGCGGGCACCGAATATTCCATCTCGTTGAAGCGCACGTTGCGCACGTTGGCGTACACCTGGAACGACTCGGCCACGCGGTCATCGAAGCTGGCGAAAAAGCGCAGGCTGTTGAGCAAGGCGCGGCGGGCGTCGGGGAAATCGCTGCCGTATTTGTCGAGTTTTTCGATGATCGACACAAACTCGTTGCCGCCCGCCTCCGCCGGGTCGATGGGCGGGGTTTCGGGGTCGGTGGTTTCATTCAGGGCGATGGACAGCGCGTAGTCGGAGTGGGTCACCACGAGCATTTCCCAGTGCTGGTTTTCCCGGGTGTTTTTTGCCACGTCCTCCAGCAGTTCTTCAGTCTTGGCGATCCATTGGCGCTCTCGCAGGCGGTAGGTTGCGCGGTTTTGCAGGCGGACCTGGGTGGCCACGCCGAGGGCACCGAGGGACACTCGCGCGGCGCTGAACACTTCGGGGTGGCGGTTGGTGTCGCAGTCCAGCACCTCGCCCTGGGCGGTCACCAGTTGCAGGCCGGTGATGCAACCGGAATACGAGGTGAAGCCCACGCCGGTACCATGAGTCGAGGTGGAGATGGCACCGGCCAGGGTCTGGTAGTCGATATCCGCCATGTTCGGCAGCGCCTGGCCCACGTCCTTCAATGCCTGGCCCATGCGCGACATCGGCGTGCCGGCGGCAAAGGTGGCCTGCAAGGTGTGCGGATCGTGCTCCAGCAGGCCGTTGAAGTAACTCAGGGACAGCAACGTGCCGTCGGTGGGCACCAGCGCACTGAACGAATGGCCCGAGCCCACCGGCCGCACCTTGCCCGGTGCCTGGCGGATGACCTGCACCAGTTCATCGAGGTTTTTCGGCGCCAGCCGGGCCAGGGGCAAACAGGTTTGCGCCCCCGACCAGTTGCGCCAGGGAATCAGCCGCGGTGCCCGGGCCAACTGTGCCAGCACCGGGTTACTGGTCAATGCCATGAACGCGCCGGCTACCGCGCCGCGCTGCAATAATTCTCGCCGTGAAAGCGCCATCGCCTACCCCGTTATTCTTATTGGATGTGTTGGCCCGACATAAAACTGATCAGCCCCAGGAATTGCTCTTCGGAGCACTGCACGCACAGGCCCATCGGGGGCATGCCGTTGTAGCCGTTGATGGTGTGGTCCAGCAGGGTGTCCGGGCCCTGGGCGATGCGCGGGCTCCAGGCCGGGCCGTCACCGGTCAGCGGCGCACCGGAGGCCGGGTTGGCGTGGCACAGCTTGCAACTGGTGTCGTAGACCTGGGCCAGGGCTGCGTTGCCGGGCATGGCATTGGCCGCCGTGGCACGTTCGGGGGGATGTTTCGGTTTGTCGTCACAGGCTGTCAGCAGGCAGGTCACGGCCAGCAGCAGACTGATGCGACGGGGGTTGATTGCCCGCATAGCCACCTTCTCTCTTATTGTGTGAAAGCGTGATCCACACTAAGGCAGCCAGGGCGCGGCGTTGAGGGTATTGGGGGACAGAAAGGGGGGCTTGGGCGGACAGTTGATTGAGCAGCAACGCCGATCAAATGTGGGAGCGGGCTTGCTCGCGAATGCGGTGTATCAGTAACAGATCTGATGACTGACACACCGCATTCGCGAGCAAGCCCGCTCCCACAGTTAGAATCGAGGTGGGCTTAGAACGCGATACCGACCTTGAACCCATACTCGTCACGCTTGAGCTTGGTGTTGTCGGCTACGTACGAGTCGCCATCGAGCTTGTACTCGGTGCGGGTGTAGTACAGGCCCGCCATCACCGGCAGGTCGCCTTTCTGGTTCATCAACAGGCTGACCTCGGCGTACGGGTTGGTGCGGTCCTTCAGGTCCACGGTGTCGCTGCCGATGCCGTCGACCTTGAGCTTGGCGCGGCCGTCGATGGTATGACGGGCACCCAGTTCAACACGCATGGTCATGTCGTCGAACTGGTGGTTGTAGCCCAGGGCCGCCTTGGCGAACGGCGATTTGTTGGTGAGTTTCATGTCGTAGTCGCCCGAGTCCGGCTCGTAGCGGGTCCAGCTGTAGCCGCCACCCACCAGCACGTCGACGAAGTTGCGTGCGTCCAGCGCGGCACGCCAGCCGAGGTCGAGGTCGGCCTGGCCTTCCTTGAGCTTGTTGTCGCTCTTCTCGCCGTACTTGGCCTCGATACCGGCCTGGTAGATAAAGCCCGATTCAGCCGTCAGCTTGTTGCCGAAGTTGTAGAACAGGCCGGCTTCAGGCATGTGGTCCTTGTCGCTCTGGCTACCGCCTTCGAGTTTGAAGTCGTTGTAGCTGCCGAGGATACCGAAGGTGGAAATCGGGTCAGTCGGCGCTGCGGCGAACACCACACCAGGTGCTGCAATAAGGGCCAGGACCGAGGAATTCTTGAGGATTTTTCCGAATAGTTTGGACATCGTTTTACGTCTCCATTGCAGGTGGCAAATTATTCAGGAAACGCTTCGAACCCTCGTTTTGACGAAAGGTTCGAATTAATTTGCACCTTTTTTGAAAGTAAAACGATTCAGCGGAGGCTCTATATCAAGCCTCTTGGACATTGGCCAGTAAACCAGCGACGATTGGCCGCAACTGTGGATGCTCCGGCAGGCGAATGCCAAAGCTGGCTTGCAGCAGCGTCAGCAGCTCGTCCACATCCTCGATGGCGCGCTTCTCGCTGGCCCGGTCCAGGTAGTGAACCGCGTACTGGCCATTGTTCAGGGTGCGGCGAAATCCCGGGCCGATCAGTGCGACTTTCAACTGACCGAAGAACGGTGAGTCCGGGTGGGTGGAGACGTACCAGTTGCCGATTTCGTAGTCGATGCGCGACTGCAACTGCAGGTCGAACACATACAAGCCGCGCCACTCACCGGCGACCTGCGCCCACAAGGTGTAGCTGCCCTCGTTCAGGCTCAGGCGATAGGGTTCATGGGCCGTGGCCTGGGTAACGTCGGTGTCCAGTTGCAACGGGCTGGTGGGCACCATGCCACCAAAGCCGACATCGCTGATGTAACGCATGCCGTCCAGGGTCACCAGGCTCAGGCGATGGGTGCGCCCCGTCAGCGCATCGGGCGGCCCGCCCATCACCACGCGACCCGTGATGCCCCGCGCGTCGAAGCCCAATTCCTGCAACAAGGCCAGGAACATCTGGTTCAGCTCGTAGCAATAACCACCGCGCCCGTCGAACAGGACTTTGTGCTCGACACTGGGTAAATCGATGGGCACAGGTGCATGCAACAAGGTCGACAGGCTTTCAAACGCGAAGGTACTGACGTGGCGCAACTGCAGATCCTGCAGGGTTTGCAGAGTGGGCGGCGGCGGCGTGTCGTAGCCCAGACGTTGCAGGTAGAGGCGGCTGTGGGTCAGCTCTGGCATGACGCAATCCTGGAGTCGTTGGCGAACGCATCACTAATACCCTGAAGGTGGCTATTTGCCAAATGTGATTTGAATCAAATGCAAGCCCTCAGATGCAGAAACTTTCTGAACCTTTCTGAACTGTTTTATATCCATTCACTACAAGACAGGGAGGCATCATGAGTACCGCAATGATCTACACCATCCACTACTTGCTACACGGCGAACCGAAAACCTTTGTGGTGCGTGCCGAGGTCATGAACAACGCCGAAGCGTGGCATTGGGCGGCCGTTGACGCCGACATTGCCCACGTGGGGCGGATAGGCCGACCGGGCCATGAGCGGGTGAAAAAAACCACTCGGCCCTGGGCGGAGAAGTTCGGCATCACCGAGGTGACCTGGGTAGCCCCAAAACGGCTTGGCTGATGAAAAAAGCCCCGCTCGATGGCGGGGCTCATTTCACGGTTTCAGATCACCCAAGGGATCATAGGCCGGCTTCTTGCCGGTTTTTTCAGGCTTGTCCAACGGTGCAATCGCGGGCCCTACCGGGTCGACCTGCGGGTCGGCGACGTCCGGGGAATCGGGGTCGAATCCCAAGTCGTCCTTGCCGCTGGAATGCTCTGATGAATGCGGGCCGCTTGTACTATTAGTCATAACTCTCTCCTTGGCGCGCCGGGTTTACAGCGGGCGGGCCTTGTCGTGCAGGTTTTCCAGGTCTTCTTCGACCCGCTCTTCGTCGTCTTGCCGTTCGGCGGGATCGTTGGGGCGCAGGGCGTCGTTGTCGCGCTCCTCTTCGCCGGGGGTGCGGTCGGGGTTGGGTGTGCCGGGCGGCTGTTGCTGGTACCGGGTCATGGTTCACCTCGCTTGGGGGTCGGTTGCCTACGAGGTTTAGAGAAATTGCTGTGTGCCATCGTTCAACCTGATTACCGTCACTCCGACGGGCGAAGCATGAGAAGATGCCGGCCGATGCGATACCCCTACTTTGCCCATGGAGACTGCACCCGGATGTTTGAGCTAAAMCCCTGCGACCCGATTMCCTTTCGCCAGCAGACCCGCCGCAGCACGCTGATCGTCGCGGGGCTGTTTGTGGTGTTGGCGATGGTGCTTTCCAGCCTGGCGGTGATGGTGTTTGGCGAGCCTGGGGGGGATAACTTTCGCTTCAACGTGGGTGGGGTGTTTGCCGGGGTATTGATTACCGTGGGGCTGGTGCGGGGGCCGTTCTGGAGCCAGGCGTGGCTGGCGCCGGCGGTGTATGGGTGGCAGCTCAAGCGCAGTTTGATGAGTGTGACGAACGTGATGCACAAGGTGACTGACGGGGTGAAGGTGAATGATCCGGTGGCGATCAAGTTGCTGCGGTTTTATCACCTTGGGTTGATGCAGATGCACGAGCTGGACGCCAATTCGAGTTCTCAGGCGCAGTTGGTGCGGGAGGTTGATGAGCACCTGGAGAGGATGCGGGGGTTGGGGATTGAGCCTGACCAGACGCGGTTGGATCCGGGGTGGGTTGAGGCGGTTAAGGCTCGCTGATTGGGGGGGCATATCCGTTGCTGCGGTAACGGCCGCCTATGGTTCCGCTCTTACAGCGGCTCACTTTTGAACAGCGCAAAAGTAAGCAAAACGCTCTTGCCCCACCACTCGGCACCTCGCTTGGGCTCGGTGTGCCCGCACTCCGGCAGCACGAACCGGGCCGGAGTGCGGGCATGCCGAGCCTAAGCGAGGCACCGAGTGGTGGGGCAAAGACCTTTTGGTTACTTTTGGGGCGTTCGGTACGTGTCAATGTATCTGTCGCCTTACTACTGTTTTAGCAAGCCATTGCGGCCCTAGCATCCGGTCGCTCCGGGTTCAGATAAACAGCTTCTGCAAGCTGCCAGTTACGTGTGTTYCCGCTCCAGCGGCTGGGATTAGCCGCTTTAGCGGACTCGTACAGATCCTTGCGGGCTAGCAGCAAGGCCAGCGCCTTACCCTCGTGGCGCTCGTCCGGCGTCACGTACTTCAAGGCGCTATGGCGGTG
>NZ_LPNO01000019.1 GCF_001952855.1 Pseudomonas sp. ATCC PTA-122608
GTGCTGGGACAACGCCCCGATGGAACGTTTTTTTGGCAGCTTGAAGTCCGAATGGGTGCCTGAGGGAGGTTATAGCTCTGAGTACGAGGCCCAGGTAGATATCAACCGATATGTGGCGCGATACAACAGCGTAAGGCGCCACAGCTACAACGGTTATCACTCACCGATAGCGGCGGAAAAGCTAGCAGCGTGAGAACCGAAAAGAATGTCCGAAATTACTGGACCAGTTCAAGCCCGCTCCCACATTGGGTTCAGTGGTGAGTTCAGGTGCTAAACAACCCACCCATCACCTTCAGCCGCTTCTTGTACACCCGCCGCGCCTCCAGCGCCTCCTCCAGCGTCACCGCCACAAACCCCGCGCGCTGGTTCGGTTGCATCTGCCCGATCAGATCCAGGTCGGCACTGATCACCGTGCCAATCATCGCGTAACCTCCACCCGACACCGCATCCCGATGCAGCACGATGGGCTCCAGCCCGGCCGGCACCTGGATCGAGCCGATGGGGTAGCAACTGTCGACGATGTTCGACGGATCAGAACCGGCGCCAAACGGCTGCTCCCGTGGCTGAAAGCTCAACGCGCTACCGCCCTTGAAGCGATAGCCGATGCGATCAGCCTCCGAACCGACCGTCCAGGGCTCAGCAAAAAAGCTGATTTTGGCGCCGGGCGTCAGTCGCTCGTAATACAGCCCCGGCACCACCCGCAGCGTCACGTCTCCGCCCACCGATTGGCGCAACGCCATGGGCAAACTATTCCCCGACCGGCCTTTGCCGCTGGCCTCGCCCACAGGCAATTCATCACCCTCCACCAGCCGCCGCCCGTGAAACCCGCCCAACGCACCCAAGGTGTAAGTGGACCGGCTGCCCAATACCAGCGGCACGTCGATACCACCGGCCACCGCGAGGTAAGTCCGTGCGCCGGCCTTGGGAAATTCAAAGCGCAGCACCTGCCCGGCACACACTTCAAACGCGGTGTCCTGATGCACCACCACACCGTCCAGGCGCGGTGACATCAGCGCACCGCACAGCGCTACCAGCGCGTCCTGCTGAAATTCCAGTTCCGGCCCGATCAACGTGCATTCCAGCCCGGCGGCACCGGCCGGGTTGCCCACCAGATGGTTGGCCGCGCTCAACGCGTATTGGTCCAGCGCGCCGGACGGCGGGATGCCGAGGTGGTAATAACCTTCGCGGCCCAGGTCCTGCACCGAGGTGGCGAGGCCGGGTTTGAGTACCTTGATCATGCCAGCGCCTCCTGCAGGGTTTTCGGATAGCCAATGGGGTCGGCGAGAAAGGCGTCGAGGGAAAACTCCACCGGACGGATGCGCAGGTCGAACCGCCCGGCCTCCACTTCAGCCACCGCCAGGTCATAGGCATCGCGGTCCATGGGTTTGAACTGCACGATGTCGCCGGGGCGGAAGAACACCATGTGTTCCTTGAGGTACGCCAACTGCTGTTGCGGGTCGTGGATCGGCGCCGGGGTGACGCCGAACATCTGGTAACCGCCGGCGCCGCGTACCGAATAAATACAGCCGAAGCAGCCGCCGTGGCCGAGGGTCAATTTCGGCGTGTCGGTGCGTGGACGCAAATACTTGGGCACCTGCAACTGCCGCTCGCGCTCGACCATCTGGAACATGAACGGCAAGCCCGCCACAAACCCCACCATCGAGACAAACCATGGCGCACCGCTATGGGCCGCGATAAACGCCTCGACATCCGCCAGGCCGTTGATCCGCGCGGCGTATTCCAGGTCGGTGCCGGTCGGGTCTTGATGACGGTCGCGAAAACGCATCAGGGTTTCATGGGTCCAGGGGTCGTTGTACAGAACCGGGATTTCGATGATGCGGGTGTGCAAGGTGCGTTCGGCCACGGCTTGGGCTTCAGCGCTTTGCACCGCGTCCAGCAGCACGTGGGGCGCGATGCGGTCCGGGTCGAAGCGAATCTGGAACGAGGCATTCGCCAGGCAGACGTCCAGCACACCGTCCAGGGCCAGGCGTTCCACCGCGCGGGTGACGGCCATGCCCTTGAAGAAAGCCTCCAGGGACATGCTCTCGCTGACCTCGGCAAACAGGTGTTCATCACCGCCAAAGCTGTAGCGGATCGGGGAAGATTCGGCCATGTCTGTTCCTCTTGGAATCATTGTAGAAAGGCAGGCAAAAAATCAGCAGGACCCGGTGTCTGGGCACCGGTGTCGGTCAACGAGGTGTGCGCACTTCAATCCCCGCCTGGTCCAGCGCTTCACGCGTCGCTTCCACCAGCTCAAGGGCGCCGGGGGTGTCGCTGTGCAGGCAGATGGAATCGAATTCGATAAACAGGTCTTCGCCTTCAACCGTGCGCACCAGGCCGGTCTGGCAGGCACGCAGGACACGCGCCGCAACCGTCGCCGGATCCAGCGCCCGCACATTGCGGGTAAACACGATGGAGCCGGTGAGATCGTACTCACGGTCGGCATAAAACTCCCGCACCACCGGCTGGCCCAGTTCCTTGGCAATCCGCCAGATCACCGAGTTGGGCATGCAGTACAGCAACAGCGTGGGCTCCAGGCGTTGCAGGTTTTCCACCAACAGCCGCGCCGCTTCTTCGTCCCGCGCCAGGTGCATGTACAACGCACCGTGGGGCTTGATGTGTTGCAGCGTCAGGCCCTGGGCCCGGGCGATTTCCCGCAGGGCGCCGAGCTGATAGAGCATGTCGTCCACCAGTTCCTGGGCCGGCGCGTTGATATGGCGCCGGCCGAAACCCACCAGGTCACGAAAGCCCGGGTGCGCGCCAATTGCCACACCCAGCTGCTTGGCGCGCTCGACGGTACGGCGCATGGTGCCCGGGTCGCCGGCATGAAAGCCGGTGGCGATGTTGGCCGAGCTGATATAGGCCATCAGTTCACTGTCGACGCCATCGCCGATGGTCCAGGGACCGAAGCCTTCGCCCATGTCCGAATTGAAATCCACTGCCTGCATCGGGGTCGCTCCGTTGAAGTTCATGCCATGGAAATTAGGCTGCCGCTTGACCCCTTGGGAAGATCTATTATCAGATGGGTCATCTTCTGAAAATCAGATACCTGATACTGATCGTTCCCACGCTCCGTGTGGGAATGCCACCCTGGACGCTCTGCGTCCGCTTTTAAAATCGTGACGCGGAGCGTCACAGGATGCGTTCCCCACGCAGAGCGTGGGAACGAGCGGAGAAACCAATGTCCCTGACCCTGCGCCAAATCCGCTACTTCGTCGCCACCGCCGAAATCGGCCAGATCTCCCAGGCGGCGATTCACCTCAACATCTCCCAATCCGCAGTGACCACCGCGATCAAGGAGCTGGAAGCGATGCTCGGCGCGCAGCTATTCGTGCGCTCGGCCCAGGGCATGAGCCTGACCGACGCCGGGCGGCATTTTCTCAACCGCGCCTACGTGATTGTGCGCAGCGTCGACGATGCCCTGAACAGCCCGTTACCGGACTACCGCGCCAGCGGCGTACTGCGGGTGGCCGCCAGCTACACCGTGCTCGGTTACTTCCTGCCGCACCACTTGCAGCGCATGGAACACTGGCACCCGGACGTGACCATCGAGGTCTTCGAACAGGAACGCCAGGCCATCGAACATGGCCTGCTCAACGGCCAGTTCGACATGGCCGTGGTGCTCACCGCCAACCTCACCCACCCGGATATCGTCTCGGAAATCCTCTTCAACTCCGAACGCCGCCTGTGGCTGCCCAGTCATCACCCGTTGTGCGAACGCCCGGCCGTGAGCCTCGCGGACGTGGCCAGGGAACCGTACATATTCCTCACCGTCGACGAAGCCGAACAAAGCGCGATGCGCTACTGGGAACAGGCCGGGCAAACGCCCAAGGTGCGGCTGCGCACCAGTTCAGTGGAGGCGGTACGCAGCATGGTTGCCAATGGCAGCGGCGTGGCGATTCTGTCGGACCTGGTGCATCGCCCGTGGTCACTGGAAGGCAAGCGCATCGAAACCGTGAGCGTCACCGACAAGGTCACGCCCATGAGTGTCGGCCTGGCCTGGCACCGCGAGCGCGACTTCACCCCGGCGATGCAGGCGTTTCGGGATTACTTCCACGATGCATTCCTGGCGCCGCAGCAGTTGTCGGCCCGGCGTTAAAGCCGGGATTGCAGGATCGCCGCCAGCCAATCCATGAACACCCGCACCCGCAGCGGCAAATGCCGTTGGCCGGCGTACAACAGGGACACGTCCAGCGCGGGTGCCGGATAGTCCGGCAGCACCGCCACCAACTCGCCGCTGGCCAATAGATCGACAATGCCCAGGACAGGCACCTGAGTCAGGCCGAACCCGCCGATGCACGCTGCCCGATACGCATCCGTGCTGTTAACGGTAACCCGCCCGGCCATGGGAACCCGGTGCACCTTGTTGCCCTGTACGTATTCAAACCCGGGCGAACGCGAGCCCAGCGGGCGTACGTAATGCACCAGTTGATGGTGGGCCAAATCGGCGAGCGTCTGGGGTACGCCGTAACGTTGAAGGTAAGTCGCGCTGGCGCAATTGATCATCGTCATGCTGCCCAGCAACCGCGCCACTACCGACTGGTCCGGCTGCGCGCCAATCCGCAATACGCAGTCGAAACCTTCGGCCAGCAGGTCGACCTGACGGTCAGTGCTGCTGATTTCCAGCTCGATCAGCGGGTGCAGGTCCATGAATTCCGGCAGGCGCGGCAGGATCAGTTCCCGGGCCATGACGTTGGGCATGTCCACGCGAATCCGCCCCGCGAGCTGCGCCTCATCCTGACGAAACAAGCCTTCCAGCTCCTCCATGTGCGACAGCAGATCCTTGCTGCGTTCGTACAGCACGCGGCCATCCTGGGTCGCCTGAACCTTGCGCGTGGTGCGCTGCAACAGGCGCGCACCGAGCAACTCTTCCAGGGCCTGCACATGCTCGGACACGGTCGAGCGCGGCAAGCCCAGGCTCTCGCCCGCCTGGGTGAAACTCGACAGTTCGGTGACGCGCACGAAGGTGCGCAACAACTCAAGTTTGTTCATGGGATTGTTCGCCTTATCCGGCCAGTGATTCCGGCATAGCTCTGTTTATCACGTTATGGCCGGACAAATACACTCAGTCCCACGAACACTCACCTGCTCCGAGGACTCCACCATGACCCGTAAAATCGCACTGATCACCGGCGCCAGCCGTGGCCTGGGCAAAAGCGCCGCGCTGCACCTGGCAGCGCAAGGCGTCGACATCATCGGCACCTACCACAGCGCGGCGGACGAAGCCCAGGCCGTGGTCGCCCAAGTCGAGGCGCTGGGCGGCAAAGCGGCGATGCTGCAACTGGACGTCAGCCAGAGCTCCACCTTCGATGCATTCACCGCCCAGGTTGGCTCGGTGTTGAAAGAAGTGTTCGGCCAGGCGCACTTCAACTTCCTGATCAACAACGCCGGGATTGGCGCCCACGCCAGCTTTGCCGAAACCACCGAAGCGCAGTTTGACCAACTGGTGGCGATCCACTTCAAGGGCCCGTTTTTCCTGACCCAGAAACTGCTGCCACTGATCAGCGATGGTGGCCGCATCATCAATATCTCCAGCGGACTGGCGCGCTTCAGCCTGCCGGGTTACTCGGCCTACGCTTCGATGAAAGGCGCGGTGGAAGTGCTGACCCGCTACCAGGCCAAGGAGCTGGGTGCACGCGGGATTACCGTCAACACCCTGGCCCCCGGCGCGATTGCCACCGACTTCAGCGGCGGCGCGGTGCGCGACAATCCGGACGTGAACGCGATGGTCGCCAACAACACCGCACTCGGTCGCGCCGGCTTGCCGGATGACATTGGCGGGGCGATTTCCACCCTGCTGGCCGATGGCAGCAACTGGATCACCGGGCAGCGCGTCGAGGCGTCGGGCGGGATGTTTCTGTAACGCGCTCAGATTCTCCGCTAGCATCAATGCTTTCGGATAACTGACAGGCAATCACCCATGAGTTTTGATCCAGGATTGGCCGGCGGCATGGGCGTACTGGCCGCCGTGGTCGATAGCGGCAGTTTTGCCCGCGCCGCCGACAGCCTGGAGATGACGCCTTCGGGAGTCAGCCGGGCCATTTCGCGGCTGGAAAAACGCTTGGGGATTCGCCTGTTCGACCGCACCACTCGCTCGGTGCAATTGACCGACGAAGGCCGGCGTTTCTACCAGGAAATCGCCCCGCTGCTGGCCGGCCTGGAAGAAGCCGCCAGCTCGGCGGCAGACAGCGCCCTGACCGTACGTGGGCGGTTGCGGGTGAACATCGACCCGTACTTCTCGCGGCTGGTGCTGGGGCCGGTGCTCGGTGAATTCATGAGCCAGTACCCGCAGTTGCAGTTAGACCTGCACACGCGGGATCAACTCGGGGACCTGGTGGCGGATGGCTTTGACCTGGCCATCCGTTTTGGGATTCCGCAATCGTCCTCGTTGATCGCCCGCAAGTTGCTGGAAGTGCGGGTGCTCACGTTGGCGTCGCCGACTTATCTTGAGCGCCACGGCCGCCCCAACCATCCATTGGACTTGGAAGACGGCCAGCACGTCTGCATCGACTTTCGCGACTCCCAGACCGGCCGGCCGTTTGGCTGGGAATTCCACCGGCCCGGCGAACAGATCAATGTCGCCACCAGCGGACGGCTGGTGGTCAACGATGCCGGGACCTTGTACAGCGTTTGCGAACACGGCCATGCAGTTGCGCAGATGCTCGACCTCGGGCTTGCGCCAGCGCTCGAATCGGGCGCGTTGATCGAGCTGTTTCCCGACTGGCCCGATGAGCGCTTCCCGTTGTATGCCTTCTACCCGTCGCGGCATTTGCCGGCGGCCAAGGTGCGGGCGTTCCTGGAGTTTGTGGCGTCTGTAGGAGCGAGCTTGCTCGCGAAAAACTAAAGTGCACCGTGTTACTCCTGAAACCCGGCGTTTTCGTTAACGTCCATCGCGAGCAAGCTCGCTCCTACAAATAATCCTTTCCCGCAACGCGTCGTACGCCCAGTGATACACATAGGTGTACGGCAGGAAAAACAGCAGCACGCCGATGTCGAGGATAAACGCCTGCATCAGGCTGATGTTCAGCCACCAGGCAATCAACGGTACGCAGATCGCCACCAGGCCGCCTTCAAACATCAACGCGTGCAGCACGCGGGTCCACACCCCGCCGGACAGTTGCAGGCGCGCCTTGAGACGGTCGAACAGGCCGTTGAAAATCACGTTCCAGGCCAGTGCCATAAGGCTGATGGCCAAGGTCACCATGCCCATCTCCAGCGCCGGTTTATCCATGATCCACGCCAGCAGCGGCGTACAGATCAACAAAGCCAGGCCTTCAAAACCAATGGCCTGCCAAACGCGTTCAGTAATCGACTTGGTGGGTGTCATGACCCGTTCTCCGTGAGTGACGATGGTTGCCATCATTACCCTTTGAATCGATACTTCATAACCAATAACCATCGAACAAGGCGATAGTCATGGCTTCCCATGAAGTGCTTCAGGCGTTTGTGCAGGCGGCGACCCAGGGTTCGTTTTCAGCGGCGGCGCGCAAGCTGGGCAAGAGCCAGTCCACCGTCAGCGCGGCGGTGGCGAGCCTGGAGATTGACTTGGACGTGGTGCTGTTTGATCGCAGCAGCCGCAAGCCCACGCTGACCCCGGCCGGGCATGTGCTGTTGCAACGCGCCGAGCAGGTGCTGGAAGCCAGCAGCCGCCTGGAGTTGGCGGCCAGTCAGTTGTCCCAGGGGTTGGAGCCGAAGCTGAGTATCGCCATGTCCGATACGTACCAGTCGGACCGTTTCGAAACCGCCCTCAGCGCCTTCGAACAGCGCTATCCGGACCTGGAGCTGGAATGCCTGATCGCCGAATGCGAGGACTTGATCGCCCTGGTGCAAAGCGGCCGGGCGCAGATTGCGTTTATCGAGAAGCAGGACGTATACCCGCCGGACCTCACCAGTACCGCCGTGGAAGAGCGCACGGAAATCGCGCTGTTTGTAGCGCCCAAACATCCGCTGGCGAACCTTAAGGACATCGATCAGCAAACCCTGGAGCAACACCGCGAACTGCGCCTGGCGAGCATCATCAACCCGAATGAAACCCGGGGCCTGGGGCGTGTGTGGTCGGCGCCCAGTTACCTGATGCTGATGGAAATGGCGCAACTGGGCTTTGGCTGGGCACCGCTGCCGCGCTGGTTGGTGGAGCGCTTTGGCGGCGGCCACCTGTGTGAAATCAAGGCCCGGAGCTGGCCGCGCTCGGTGGCGGTGGATGCGTTGTGGTCACGCCAGCATCCGCCCGGCCCGGCAGGCAGTTGGTTGCTGGGCAAGATGCTGGAGTAACGGCTCAGGCTGCTTCTATCTGTGGCGGGCGGTTGTTCTGGAAATACTCATGCAGCGCCCGCAACGCCGGCAACTCCAGCGCCTGGGCGGCAAAGCACAACCCCACCCGGCGCGTCGGTGCCGGCAGGTGCCAGGGACGAATCACCACCCCGGCCCGCTCCGCCGCCAGCGACTGCGGCAACATCGCCACGCCCACCCCGGCGGCCACCATGTGCAAGGCCTGGGTCAACGAACCGGCGTGCCCGGCCACCGCCTGAGGTGAACGACCGTACAAGGCCATCAGGCGCTGGTGCGAGTCATGCTGCGGGCAAGTGATCCAGTCTTCAATCGGCGCCCACGCCTGTTCTTTTCCACCTGCCGCCATCGGGTGTGCCACCGGCAGCGCCATCACGTAGGACTCCTCCCAAAGCGGCAGGAACAATTCGTCCTCGCAGCACATTTCCTCCACAGCCAGGCGCCCTTCTCCTTCACAGCCTTCCTGCAAGGTCAGCAGCAAGCCGGGTAAGCCTTGGTGCGCCATGCGCAGGAAAGTTTCGATCTGGCTGTCGGCAATATCGCCTTCCACCCCCAGTTCCAGGGCGATGCGGTTTTCGCGTCCGCGAAACAACCGGCTCAACGCATCGGCCTCGGCCACCATGCGCCGCGCTTGCGGGTACAGCACACGCGCCTCGTCACTGACCTCAACCCCGCGAGGCTGGCGCAGAAACAACGCCACGCCCAACTCTTCTTCCAGTTGCTTGATGGTCACCGACAGCGTCGGCTGGCTGACGAACAGGCGCTGGGCGGCGGCAGTGATATTGCGCTCTTCGAACACCGCGAGAAACGCTTTGAGATGACGCACATCCATAGTTAATACCGATGACAGACAGAGGAATAAGGCATTTTTCAGTCACTCAAGGGCTAAATATACTGCGACCCACGTTTAGTTATTTGTTTTTCTTATTTCAGGAGTTCAAGCATGAGCAAGCCATTGATCATCATCACCGGCGCCAGTTCGGGCATTGGCGAAGCGTCTGCGCGCTTGCTGTCGGCCGCCGGCCACCCGCTGTTGCTGTTGGCCCGCCGCATCGACCGGCTAAATGCGCTGGAGTTGCCGAACACCTTGAGTCGCGGTGTCGACATCACCGACCGCGCTGCACTGGTGGCAGCGGTGAAAGAAGCCGAAGCGCAATTCGGCCCGGCCGATGCACTGATCAACAATGCCGGTGTGATGCTGCTGGGCAGCGTCAGCGAACAGGACCCGGCACAGTGGGAGCAGATGCTCGACGTCAACGTGAAAGGCTTGCTGAACGGTATTCATGCAGTGGCTGCCAGCATGGTCGAGCGCAAGGGCGGCACGATCATCAACGTCAGCTCGGTGGCCGGGCGCAAGACCTTCCCTAACCATGTCGCCTATGTAGGCACCAAGTTTGCCGTGCATGGGATTTCGGAAAATCTGCGGGAAGAAATGTCGCCGCACAATGTGCGCGTGATCACCATCGCGCCGGGGGCGGTGGAAACCGAACTGCTGAGCCACACCACCGATGAAGCGATCAAGACCGGCTACCAGGCGTGGAAACAGGACATGGGCGGTACGGTATTGAGTGCGAATGACGTGGCTTCGGCGATTGCCTATGCCTACCAGCAGCCGCAGCATGTGTGCATTCGTGAGATCGTGTTGGCGGCGACGCGCCAGCAGCCGTAATTCAGTCGTCCAGGCAAAATCGATTAAATGTGGGAGCGGGCTTGCCCGCTCCCACATTTAGTACTGCGTCGGCTTAGAGACCGTAGCTCATCAGACGCTCGTAACGACGGGCCAGCAGCGCCTCGTTGTCGAACTTCTTGAGCATCGCCAGTTGCGCGCTGAGTTCAGCACGAATGGTCGCGGCAGCGGCAGCCGGGTCACGGTGGGCGCCGCCCAATGGCTCGGCGATCACTTTGTCCACGATACCCAGGCCTTTCAGGCGATCAGCAGTGATGCCCATGGCTTCAGCGGCATCCGGCGCTTTCTCGGCGGTTTTCCACAAGATCGAGGCGCAACCTTCCGGCGAGATCACCGCGTAGGTCGAATATTGCAGCATGTTCAGTTGATCGCAGACGCCAATGGCCAGCGCACCGCCGGAACCGCCTTCGCCGATCACGGTAGCGATGATCGGGGTCTTCAGGCGAGCCATCACACGCAGGTTCCAGGCAATTGCTTCGCTCTGGTTGCGCTCTTCAGCGTCGATACCCGGGTAGGCGCCCGGGGTGTCGATGAAGGTCAGGATCGGCATCTTGAAGCGCTCGGCCATTTCCATCAGACGGCAAGCCTTGCGGTAGCCTTCCGGGCGCGGCATGCCGAAGTTGCGACGGACTTTCTCGCGCACTTCACGGCCTTTCTGGTGACCGATCACCATCACTGGCTGGTCGTCCAGGCGAGCGATACCGCCCACGATGGCAGCGTCGTCGGAGAAGTGACGGTCGCCGTGCAGTTCGTCGAACTCGGTGAAGATGTGCTCGATGTAGTCCAGGGTGTACGGACGGCGCGGGTGGCGGGCCAGGCGCGCGATCTGCCAGCTGGTCAGCTTGCCGAAGATGTCTTCGGTAAGCGTGCTGCTCTTGTCTTGCAGGCGAGCGATTTCATCGCCGATATTCAGCGAATTGTCATTGCCGACCAGGCGCAGCTCTTCGATCTTGGCTTGCAGGTCAGCGATCGGCTGTTCGAAATCAAGAAAATTCGGGTTCATAAGCGTCCGTCTTGGGTCGACGGCCAAGGAGTGCCTGGCCAGCCGGTGGTCTATTCGCGCCCTACCTTAAGGGAGAGGCGCGGTTAGGTCGAGATTAAATGTTCGGTCGAGATCAGGCTTTTTTGTACTGCCTGACCGTCAACGGTATTGGAGGAAGACGTTGTCACGCCCGAACTGGTCACGCAATGCTTGAATCAAGCCATCCGCCGGGTCGATTCTCCAGGTCTCGCCGAACTGCAGCATGGCCTTGGCATCGTTGCCGGTGTACTCCATGGTCACCGGGCACGCGCCGCGATGCCGCTTGAGCAAGTCACCCAACCAGCGTAGCTGATCACCTTTAAGCGCCTCGGTGCGCACTTTCAGGCGCAGGCTTTCGGCCAGGTTGGTGCGGGCATCTTCCATGCTCATCACGCGCTTGATCCGCAGGCGCAGGCCACCGGAGAAGTCGTCGTTGCTGACCTCCCCTTCCACCACCACCATCGCGTCAGTCTGCAACAGTGACTGGGCGGAATGGAAGGCATCGGCAAACAGCGACGCTTCAATCCGGCCCGAGCGGTCGTCGAGGGTGATGAAGCCCATCTTGTCGCCCTTCTTATTCTTCATCACCCGCAGGGCGATGATCATGCCCGCAACGGTCTGGGTATCCCGCGCCGGCTTCAGGTCGATGATGCGCTGACGGGCGAAACGCCGGATTTCACCTTCGTATTCGTCAATCGGGTGACCGGTGAGGTACAGGCCCAGGGTGTCTTTCTCACCCTTGAGGCGTTCCTTGAGGGTCAGGTCCTTGGCTTTGCGGTGGTTGGCGTAGACGTCGGCGTCTGCTTCGACGAACAGCCCGCCAAACAAGTCGGCGTGGCCGCTGTCGTGGGTGCGCGCGGTCTGCTCGGCGGCCTTGATCGCTTCTTCCATGGCGGTCAGCAACACTGCACGGTTGCGATCGATGTTGGCCTGGTAAGCCTTCGGCTCATCATGGAAATACGGGCCCAGGCGATCCAGGGCGCCGCTGCGGATCAAACCGTCAAGGGTACGTTTGTTGATGCGCTTGAGGTCGACCCGGGCGCAGAAGTCGAACAGGTCCTTGAACGGCCCGTCCTGGCGCGCTTCGGTAATCGCCTCCACCGGGCCTTCGCCCACGCCCTTGATCGCGCCGAGACCATAGATGATGCGGCCGTCATCGTTCACCGTGAACTTGAACTCGGAAGTGTTCACGTCCGGCGCGTCGAGGCGCAGCTTCATGGTGCGCACTTCTTCGATCAAGGTCACGACCTTGTCGGTGTTGTGCATATCCGCAGACAGTACCGCGGCCATGAACGGAGCCGGGTAATGAGCTTTCAGCCAGGCCGTCTGGTACGACACCAGTCCGTAAGCGGCGGAGTGAGACTTGTTGAAGCCGTAACCGGCGAACTTTTCTACCAGGTCGAAGATGTTACCGGCTAGGTCGGCGTCGATGTTGTTGGTGGCGCAACCTTCAATGAAACCGCCACGCTGCTTGGCCATTTCCTCGGGCTTTTTCTTACCCATGGCTCGACGCAGCATGTCCGCACCGCCGAGGGTGTAGCCGGCCATAACCTGGGCAATCTGCATCACCTGTTCTTGATACAGAATGATGCCGTATGTCGGTGCCAGTACCGGCTTGAGGCCTTCGTACTGGTAGTCGGAGTGCGGGTAAGCCAGTTCGGCACGCCCGTGCTTACGGTTGATGAAGTCGTCCACCATGCCCGATTGCAGCGGGCCCGGACGGAACAGGGCCACCAGTGCGATCAAGTCTTCCAGGCAGTCGGGCTTGAGCTTTTTGATCAGCTCTTTCATGCCACGGGATTCAAGCTGGAAGACGGCCGTGGTTTCGGCCTTTTGCAGCAACTGGTACGTCGGTTTGTCGTCCAGCGGGATAAAGGCGATGTCCAGCGGCGGCTCGTCGATCTTCGCCCGCTCGCGGTTGATAGTCTTCAGCGCCCAGTCGATGATCGTCAGGGTACGCAGGCCGAGGAAGTCGAACTTCACCAGGCCGGCCGCCTCCACGTCATCCTTGTCGAACTGGGTTACCAGGCCGTCGCCTTCTTCGTCGCAATAGATCGGCGAAAAGTCGGTCAGCTTGGTGGGCGCGATGACTACACCACCGGCGTGTTTACCGACGTTACGCACTACACCTTCGAGCTTGCGCGCCATGTCCCAGATTTCGGCCGCTTCTTCATCGACCTTGATGAAGTCCCGCAGGATTTCTTCCTGCTCGTAGGCTTTTTCCAGGGTCATGCCGACTTCAAACGGAATCATCTTCGACAGGCGGTCCGCCAGGCCGTAGGACTTGCCTTGCACACGGGCCACGTCGCGGATTACCGCTTTCGCCGCCATGGA
Organism: Pseudomonas sp. ATCC PTA-122608; assembly: GCF_001952855.1. Lineage (GTDB taxonomy): Bacteria > Pseudomonadota > Gammaproteobacteria > Pseudomonadales > Pseudomonadaceae > Aquipseudomonas. The sequence goes on from NZ_LPNO01000019.1 coordinate 13,329, forward strand.
ACCGAAGGTGATGATCTGGCTTACCGCATTGCGGCCGTATTTCTCGGCCACGTATTCGATAACCCGGTCGCGACCATCCATGCAGAAGTCGACGTCAAAGTCGGGCATCGATACCCGTTCCGGGTTAAGGAAGCGTTCGAACAGCAGGTCATATTCCAGCGGGTCGAGGTCGGTGATCTTCTGCACATAGGCCACCAGGGACCCGGCACCCGATCCACGGCCAGGGCCTACCGGCACGCCGTTGCTTTTGGCCCACTGGATAAAGTCCATTACGATCAGGAAGTAACCGGGGAACCCCATCTGGATAATGATATCCAGCTCGAAATTCAGCCGGTCGACGTACACCTGGCGCTTGGCTTCGTAATCTTCAGTGGTGTCCTTGGGCAGCAGGACACTCAAACGGTCTTCCAGGCCGTCGAACGACACCTTGCGGAAATATTCATCGATGGTCATGCCATCGGGAATCGGGAAGTTGGGCAGGAAGTGCTTGCCCAGCTTCACCTCAATATTGCAGCGCTTGGCGATTTCGACAGAGTTTTCCAGGGCCTCGGGCAGGTCGCTGAACAGCTCGGCCATTTCATCGGCGCTTTTGAGGTACTGCTCTTCGCTGTAGTTTTTCGAACGGCGCGGATCGTCCAGCGCCCGGCCTTCACCGATGCATACGCGGGTTTCGTGGGCCTCGAAGTCTTCTTTCTTGATAAAGCGCACATCGTTGGTCGCGACCAGCGGCGCACCGAGCTTTTCAGCCAGGGCCACGGCGGCGTGCAACTGCTCTTCATCGTTGGGGCGGTTGGTGCGCTGGATTTCCAGGTAGAAACGGTTGGGGAACACGTCCATCCACTCACGGGCGAGCACTTCCGCCTCCTGAGGATTGCCGCCCAACAATGCGATACCGATTTCACCCTCTTTGGCCGCCGAGAGCATGATCAGCCCTTCGCTGGCCTCGGCCACCCACTCGCGCTCGATGATGATCGAGCCGTTGCGCTGGCCGTCGATAAAACCACGGGAAATCAGTTCGGTGAGGTTGCGATAACCGACGCCGTTCATCGCCAACAGGCTGATCCGGCTCAGTGGGTTATCCGGGTCTTTGTTCGACAGCCACAGGTCGGCGCCGCAGATCGGCTTGATGCCGGCGCCCATGGCGGCCTTGTAGAACTTGACCAGGGAGCACATGTTGTTCTGGTCGGTCACCGCCACGGCAGGCATGTTCATGCCCACCAGGGTTTTGACCAGGGGTTTGATCCGTACCAGGCCGTCGACCAGGGAGTATTCAGTGTGCAGGCGCAGGTGAACGAATGAAGCCGGCATAGTGATCCTGTCTAAAAACGTGGAGACAACAAGGCCCGGATTGTACCGGGCCTTGGCAAAAACATCAGCCTTGCTGCTAAACCTCGATCAAGCTTTCCCGGGCCTCGTAAGCCTGGCGAACCGGGGCGAACGAGCGGCGGTGGATCGGGGTTGGGCCCAGGCGAGCCAAAGCTTCCAGATGAACGGGCGTCGGATAGCCTTTGTGTCCACCGATGCCGTAGCCGGGGTAGATCAATTCGAAAGCCGCCATTTCACGGTCACGGCTAACCTTGGCCAGGATCGAGGCAGCGGCAATCGCCGGCACCTTGCTGTCGCCCTTGACCACTGCTTCCGCCGGCATTGTCAGCTTCGGGCAGCGGTTGCCGTCGATCATCGCCATTTTCGGCGTGATGTGCAGGCCTTCGATGGCGCGCTGCATGGCCAACATGGTGGCGTGCAAAATATTCAGCTCGTCGATTTCTTCGACTTCAGCCCGGGCGATATGCCAGCTCAGGGCTTTCTCACAGATCTCGTCGTAGAGTTTTTCACGACGGGCTTCGGTGAGTTTCTTCGAATCGTTGAGACCGAGGATCGGACGGTTCGGGTCGAGAATCACCGCGGCGGTGACGACTGCGCCGCACAGCGGGCCACGACCGACTTCGTCGACGCCGGCCACCAGATCAAGAGCATCGGCGACCAGGCTGAAATCCAGGCCCATTTGCGTCTTCATAGGGTTTCCTGTTTATGGCCGATCAAGGTCAGCACAGCATCTGCCGCCTGGTTCGACGCATCACGGCGCAGGGTACGATGGATTTCGTCGAAACCACGGGTTTGTTCTTCGCCGCCATCGATCAACGGGAGCATGGTGTGCGCCAAGGCTTCAGGCGTCGCGTCGTCCTGCAGCAATTCGGGCACCAGCAGTCGCTGGGCCAGCAAATTGGGCAGGGAAATGTAAGGGCTTTTGACCATACGCTTGAGAATCCAGTAGGTCAGCGGCGCGAGGCGATAGGCCACGACCATAGGGCGCTTGTAGAGCAAGGCCTCCAGGGTCGCGGTGCCGGAGGCGATCAGCACCGCATCGCATGCAGCCAGCGCCAGGTGCGAGCCGCCGTCGAGCAAGGTCAACGGCAAGTTGCGGCCTACCAGCAATTCTTCAACTTGCGCGCGACGCTGAGGGCTGGCGCACGGCAATACGAAGCGCACGCCCGGCTTCAGCGCTTGCAGGCGTTCGGCAGCATCAAAAAACAGTGCGCCGAGACGACCGACTTCGCCACCACGGCTACCCGGCATCAGGGCGACCAAGGGTCCGTCGGGCAAGCCCAGTTCGGCACGCGCCGCAGCACGGTCAGCCTGGAGCGGGATGGTATCGGCCAGGGTGTGGCCAACAAACCGCACCGGCACGCCCTTCTCCTCGTAGAACCTGGCCTCGAACGGCAGCAGGGTCAGCATCAGGTCGCAGCCTTCGCGAATCTTCAGCACGCGCTTTTGCCGCCACGCCCATACGGACGGGCTGACGTAATGCACGGTCTTGATCCCGGCCTGACGCAACTTGAGTTCGATATTGAGGGTGAAGTCCGGAGCGTCGATTCCGATAAAGACGTCGGGCTTTTCTTCGATCAGGGACTGAATCAGCTTTTTGCGGCGAGCCAGCAGCTCACGCAACCGACCCAGCACTTCCACCAGCCCCATGACCGACAAGCGCTCCATGGGAAAGTAGGACGTGAGGCCTTCAGCCTGCATCAGCGGACCGCCGACACCAATGAATTCAACCGCCGGATGCTGGAGCTTGAGGGCCCGCATCAGGCCTGCACCGAGAATATCGCCGGAAGCTTCTCCGGCCACCAACGCTATACGCAGCTTGGCCATGATCAGCGAGTGATGCCGCGAGTCGACGACTGGATCGAGTCACGGAATATTGCGACTTCCGGAAACAATGTTGCGGGTTCCGTCAGTTCGGTCAAAGCCTGGTCGACCGTCAGCCCCTGGCGGTAAACCACCTTATAGGCGCGGCGCAGGGCATGGATCGCGTCTTCGCTGAAACCCCGACGGCGCATGCCTTCGAAGTTCATGCTGCGGGCTTCGGCCGGGTTGCCGAATACCGTGACGAACGCCGGAACGTCCTTGCCGATGGCGGTACCCATGCCGGAAAAGCTGTGGGCGCCGATATGGCAGTACTGATGCACCAGGGTGAAGCCGGACAGGATCGCCCAATCGTCCACATGCACGTGGCCAGCCAACGCAGTGTTGTTGACCAGAATGCAGTGGTTGCCGATGACGCTGTCATGGCCGATGTGCGCGTAGGCCATCACCAGGTTGTGATCACCCAGGGTGGTCTCTGCGCGGTCCTGAACGGTACCACGGTGAATGGTCACGCCTTCACGGATGATGTTGTGATCTCCGATTACCAGGCGCGTCTCTTCCCCCTTGTACTTCATGTCCGGAGTGTCTTCGCCTATCGATGAAAACTGATAGATGCGATTGTGTTTGCCAATCCGCGTCGGGCCTTTGAGGATTACATGCGGCCCGATGACTGTCCCCTCGCCGATTTCCACACCTGCGCCGACGATCGACCAAGGGCCGACCTCAACGTCGGCGGCCAGTACGGCCGTCGGATCGATGATTGCGCGAGGGTCAATCAAACTCATAGTTTGCGTTCCGCACAGATGATTTCAGCCGAGCACACCGGCTTGCCGTCGACCGACGCCTGGCATTCGAACTTCCAGATCTGGCGCTTGCAGCTGATGAACTTGGCTTCCAGGATCAACTGGTCACCCGGGGTCACCGGGTTGCGGAAGCGCAGTTTGTCGGAGCCCACGAAATAGTAGAGCGTGCCATCGGCAGGCTTCAGGTCGAGCATTTTGAAACCAAGGATACCGGCAGCCTGGGCCATCGCTTCGATGATCAAAACGCCTGGCATGATGGGATGCGCAGGGAAGTGACCATTGAAGAACGGTTCGTTGATGCTGACATTCTTGTAGGCACGAATGCGCTTTTCCTCAACATTGAGGTCCGTTACTCGGTCCACCAGCAGGAACGGGTAACGGTGAGGCAGGTATTCGCGAATCTCGTTGATGTCCATCATTTCGGGGGGAAGCCTGTAATAAAGATTGGGAGCGTGCGGACTAAGGCACGCCCCTCTAGCAAATCAAGGAGGCAGTCTAGCGGCTGTGCACACTTGATATGGAAATGGTATCAGCCATCTGATGAAGCATTACCGCCAGGGGTCACGTCCCCAACACGCTTTTCCAGATGTTTCAGGCGCCGAGCGATATCGTCGAGCTGCCTCAGACGCGCCGCGCTCTTGCGCCATTCGGCCGCAGGCTGCATGGCCGTACCGGATGAATAGGACCCAGGTTCGGTAATCGAATGGGTCACCATGGTCATGCCGGTGATGAATACGTTGTCGCACACTTCGATATGGCCCACCAGGCCTACACCGCCGGCGAGCATGCAATGCTTGCCAATCTTGGTGCTGCCGGAAATCCCCACGCACGCCGCCATGGCGGTGTGATCGCCAATCTGCACGTTGTGGGCAATCTGAATCTGGTTATCCAGTTTCACACCGTTACCAATGACGGTATCGGCCAAGGCGCCGCGATCAACAGCAGTATTGACGCCAATTTCCACGTCATCACCGATCAACACGCCGCCCACTTGGGCAATCTTGTGCCAAATACCTTTCGCGTTGGCGAAGCCGAAGCCCTCGCCGCCGATCACAGCACCTGACTGAATCACTACACGCTCACCGATACGCACGTCGTGGTACAGGGTCACGCGAGGAGCCAGCCAACCACCGGCACCAATCTCACTGCGGGCGCCGATAAAGCACTGGGCGCCTATCGTTACACCCGCGCCGATACGTGCGCCGCTTTCGATCACCACAAAAGCACCAATGCTCGCGGCAGGGTCAACCTGCGCGTCATCCGCGATTACCGCCGAAGGATGGATTCCCGCGGCAGCCTTGGGTTTTGGATCGAACAGGTGCGATGCCCGGGCATACGCCAGGTACGGGTCGGCAACAACCAGCGCATCCCCGGCAAACTCTTCGGCGTCAGCGGCCTTCAGCAACACGGCTGCGGCACGGCTTTCGCCCAGGTATTTACGGTATTGGGGGTTTGCAAGGAAGCTCAACTGAGCTGGGCCAGCCTCCTGCAAGGTGGCTAGCCCAGTAATTTCCTTCTCCGGAGAGCCACGTAAGGTGGCCCCCAGGAACTCGGCCAATTGGCCGAGTTTGATAGTCGCAGTCATGGCTTACTTCAGCTGATTCATGCGCTCGATCACCTGACGGGTGATGTCGTACTGAGGTTTAACGTCGATGACTGCACCGCGTTCGAATACCAGGTCAAAGGCACCTTTCTTGATGACTTCTTCCACAGCGCTGTCGAGTTTCGGCTTGAGTTGCTTGAGCATTTCGCGGTCGGCAACAGCCTTGGCTTCGTTCAGCTCCTTGGACTGGAACTGGTAGTCACGGGCCTTTTGCTTGAATTCAAGCTCCAGACGCTCGCGCTCGCCTTGCTGCATCTTGTCGCCACCGGCTACCAGACGATCCTGGATACCCTTGGCGCTGCTTTCCAGCGTCTTCAGCTTGGTCAGCTGCGGACCGAATTTCTTCTCGGCATCCACGGCGTATCTCTTGGCCGCATCGGATTCCAGCAGAGCCATCTGATAGTTCAGAACAGCAATCTTCATTTCGGCAAAGGCCGGGGTCGCTACCAGGACAGTCGCCAGGAGAACCAATTGAGTCAACTTACGCACGATGCACTCCTACAAATCCGTTGTCGTTATCTTGGGTCAGACGCTTAGAACGTCTGGCCGAGGGAGAATTGGAAAATCTGGGTTTCAGCGTTATCCGGTTTCTTGATCGGCATGGCCAGAGCAAAGCTCAATGGGCCCAGCGCCGTCACCCAGGTCACGCCCACACCTACAGAGCTTGCCAGGTTGCTCAGACTTACGTCGTTGCATTGCGTGTTGGACTTCGAGCCATTCGGGTTGGTGACCTGTTCGCACTTGGAGTCGAACACGTTACCCACATCCCAGAAGACCGACGTACGCAGGGAACGTTGATCTTTCACGAATGGCAGCGGGAACAGGATTTCCGCACCACCCTGGATCAGCACGTTACCACCGAATGGCAGCGGGTCGTTGTCCGAGTCAGCCACGGTACCTTTGTTACCCGTTACATCCGCACCACGACTTGGGGTACCACGAGGGCCCAAGGTGCTGTCTTTGAAACCACGTACCGAGTTGAAACCACCCGCATAGTAGTTCTCATAGAACGGCAAGCCGCTGGTCGAACCGTAACCATCGCCATAACCCAGTTCGGTGTGCAGGCGCATGGTGTAGTTTTCGCTCAATGGCTGGAACAACTGGCCACGGTAGTCGAGTTTGAAGAACGACAGGTCGCTGCCCGGCGTGGTGGCTTCCAGAGTCAGGCTCTGGGAATGGCCACGGGTCGCCAGTACACCTTTGTTCAGGGTCGATTCCGACCAGCCGGCCGAAGCCTTGAAGTTCAGGAACTGGTCGCCTTCTTTACGCACGAAGTTGAAGATCTCATCCACGGTGTACACACCAGTCTTGATCTTGTCCTGTTGCGCGGTCAGGCCGAAGGTCAGACGCGAGGTCTCACTGATCGGGTAACCAATGTTGGCGCCAACACCCAGGCTGTCGATTGCATAGCTTGCAACATCAACGTCGAGGTCTTTGTAGTCGGTTGTGCGGTAGAAGGCGTTGTAGCCCAGGCTCACACCGTCAGCAGTCCAGTAGGGGTCGACATAACCGAAGTTATAGCGGCTCTGGTATTCGCTTCGGGTCAGCCCGATGGAAACCTTGTTACCGGTACCGAGGAAGTTGTTCTGGGTAATCGAACCACCGAGGATCAGACCGGCACTCTGGGCGAAACCGACACTGGCGGTAATCGAACCGGAGGCTTGTTCTTCTACGGCGTAGTTCACGTCAACCTGGTCATCCACGCCCGGTACAGCCGGGGTTTCAACGTTGACTTCTTTAAAGAAGCCCAGGCGCTCAAGTCGAACCTTGGACTGGTCGATCAGGTAAGTCGACGCCCAGCCACCTTCCATCTGACGCATTTCGCGACGCAGCACTTCGTCAGCAGACTTGGTGTTGCCACGGAAGTTGATGCGGTTCACGTAGGCACGCTTGCCCGGGTCTACAACGAAGGTGATGTCTACCGTGTGGTCTTCGTCGTGCGGGGTCGGTACGCCGTTGACGTTGGCGAAGGTATAGCCTTCGTTACCCAGGCGACGGGTGATCAGTTCGGACGTGGTGGTCATCAGCTTGCGCGAGAACACCTGGTCTTTCTGCACCAGTAACAGGGACTTGACCTGGTCTTCAGGCACTTTCAAGTCACCGCTGAGCTTGACGTCACGAACCTTGTACTTCTCGCCTTCGTTGACGTTGACCGTGATATAGACGTGCTTCTTGTCCGGGGTGATGGACACCTGGGTCGAAGCGATATCCATATTGATATAGCCACGGTCCAGGTAGTAGGAACGCAGGCGCTCCAGGTCACCGGACAGTTTTTCGCGAGCGTACTTGTCATCGTTCTTGAAGAACGACAACCAGTTGGTGGTCTTGAGTTCGAACAGGTCAACCATGTCGTCATCAGAGAACTTGGTGTTACCCACCACGTTGATGTGCTGGATCGCCGCCACGGTGCCTTCGTTGATGTTGACCTTCAGGCCGACGCGGTTACGCGGCTGCGGCACCACTTCAGTCTCGACGGTAGCCGAGTAACGGCCCTGGGCAACGTACTGGCGTTGCAGCTCGTTACGCACGCCTTCGAGGGTGGCACGCTGGAAGATCTCGCCTTCGGCAAGGCCCGATTGCTTGAGGCCTTTCATCAGGTCTTCAGTGGAGATCGCCTTGTTTCCTTCGATCTCGATACTGGCGACAGAAGGCCGCTCGACGACGGTGATGACGAGGACGTTACCTTCGCGACCCAGTTGGATATCTTGAAAGAACCCGGTTTTGAACAGCGCACGAGTGGATTCCACCAGGCGACGGTCATCAGCCTGTTCCCCGACGTTCAACGGCAAGGCACCAAAGACGCTACCCGCGGAAACCCGCTGGAGGCCGTTGACGCGAATATCGGAGATGGTGAAGGACTCGGCGTGAACTTCGGCGATCATCAATACGGTGAGAACCGCAGTTAGCAGCAGACGTTTCATGAAGTCCTTTCTTATTCCAACTGGCAATAAACAAACTGCCGCAAAATGCGGCAGATTCGCAATTCAGCGAAGCGTTACAGACGTCCCAGATCGTTGACCAGAGCTAACAACATCACCCCGACCACCAAACTGATACCGATCTGTATCCCCCAACCCTGCACCCGATCCGACAAGGGGCGACCACGCGCCCACTCGACCAGATAAAACAACAGATGCCCCCCATCCAATACTGGAATGGGCAACAAATTCAGAACCCCAAGGCTAATACTCAGATAAGCCAGGAAATTCAGRAAATCTACAACGCCCGACTGGGCAGAAGCGCCCGCCACTTTAGCAATGGTTATCGGTCCACTCAAGTTTTTTACCGAGAGCTCGCCGAACAACATTTTCTTGAGGGAATCGAGGGTCAGCACACTCATGGTCCAGGTGCGTCTCGCACCCTCGCCAATTGCCGCCAACGGCCCGAAACTGATCTCTCGCACCATCGACGGTGGCCACTCGACACCCTTAACACCGGCACCCAGGTAACCCCCGGCCGCCTTGGCTTCCCCGCGAACCGCCAGGGTTACAGGGACGTCGATTTGAGCACCATCGCGCTCAACTTTCAGCACAATTTTGGTATCAGGCCGAACACGCACCAGATCCACCACTTGCTGCCAGTCACCCAGCGCCTGGCCATCAAGGGCCAACAGGCGATCACCGGTTTTCAGACCTGCGGCCTGGGCCGGCCCTTTCGGATCCAGCTCTGCCAGCACCGGCGGCAAGGCCGGACGCCACGGACGGATACCCAGGGACTTGATCGGATCAGGCTCATCGGAGCCCTTCAGCCAGTGGTCCAGGGTCAGCTCTCGCGCAGTTTCCGTGGTGGAGTCCTGCTCGCGCACCACCAACTTCACGATGCCGCTTTCACCCAGGCGACGCACCAACTGCAAATTGACCGCGCCCCAACCGGTGGTTGGTTCGCCATCAACTGCGACAATTTCTTGCCCGGCGGTCAGGCCAGCCTTGGCTGCCATGCTGTCCGCCTCGACCGCACCAATGACCGGCCGCACCTGCTGGCTGCCCAGCATGGCCAGGACCCAGAAGAACACCATGGCCAATAGAAAGTTGGCTATCGGGCCTGCTGCAACAATGGCGATACGCTGACGAACGGTCTTGCGATTAAAGGATTGGTCCAACTGATCAGCTGGCACTTCGCCTTCGCGCTCATCGAGCATCTTGACGTAGCCGCCCAACGGAATGGCCGCAATCACAAACTCGGTGCCGCGACGATCATGCCAACGCACCAAGGGCATGCCGAAGCCTACGGAAAAGCGCAGTACCTTGACGCCGCAACGACGCGCGACCCAGAAATGGCCGAACTCGTGGAAGGTAACCAGCACACCCAGAGCAACCAGGGTGCCGACAATCATGTAAAGCGCACTCATCTAATTTCTCCGCATTTCAATCCAGTGCCTGAAGGCTCGAAAACGCCCAAAGACTAACGCGTATTGCGGCTCAACCACTGCTCGGTCAAGGCCCGAGCCTTTGTATCTGCCTCGAACACTGCGCCCAGGTCATTCACGGCGACAACGGGCTCAAGGTTTAAAACGTCCTCGATGATACTCGCGATCTGCGGAAAGCGGATGCGTCGGTCAAGAAACGCCGCCACAGCCACTTCATTGACCGCATTCAGCATCGCCGGGGCACTGTTACCTGCCTCGGCAGCTTGCCGCGCAAGACGCAGGCAAGGGAAGCGTTGCTCGTCGGGCGCTTCGAAGTCCAGACGGGCAATGGCAAACAGATCCAACGGCGCAACACCCGAATCAATCCGCTCCGGCCACGCCAGCGCATTGGCGATCGGCGTGCGCATGTCCGGATTGCCCAGCTGGGCCAATACCGAGCCATCCACGTAATCCACCAGGGAATGAATCACACTTTGCGGGTGGATCACCACCTCGACCTGATCCGGCCGGGCATCGAACAGCCAGCAGGCCTCGATCAGCTCCAGGCCTTTGTTCATCATGCTCGCTGAGTCCACCGAGATCTTGCGACCCATGGACCAGTTCGGATGAGCACACGCCTGATCAGGAGAAACATGCTCCAGATCGGCCAGCGGCGTCTGTCGGAACGGGCCGCCGGAGGCCGTCAGCAGAATCCGGCGCACACCCACCTGGCTCAACCCACGGGCGAAATCACCGGGCATGCACTGGAAAATCGCGTTGTGTTCGCTGTCCAGCGGCAACAGCACGGCGCCGCTTTTGCGCACCGCCTGCATAAAGAGCGCACCGGACATTACCAGGGCTTCTTTATTGGCCAGCAGAATCTTCTTTCCTGCATCAACGGCCGCCAAGGTCGGACGCAAGCCGGCAGCACCGACAATCGCCGCGACGACGGTGTCGACATCGGGGTCAGCCGAAACCTGGCACAACCCCTCCTCCCCCACCAATACCTGAGTCGCCAGGCCCGCAGCGCGCAGGTCATCCTGCAAACCACGTGCGGCCGCCGCTTCGGGTACGACGGCGTATTGCGGCGCGTGTCGCACACACAGCGCCAGCAGTTCGCTCAGGCGACTGAAGCCGGTCAATGCGAATACTTGATAACGCTCGGGATGACGGGCAATCACATCCAAAGTGCTTAGCCCCACCGAGCCGGTAGCGCCCAGCACGGTCACCTGTTGCAGGCGGCTCACGAGGCAGCCATCCACAGCAGTACAGCAAAGATCGGGATCGCGGCCGTCAGGCTGTCGATGCGGTCCAGCACGCCACCGTGACCCGGCAGCAGGTTACTGCTGTCCTTGATCCCGGCCTGGCGCTTGAACATGCTTTCAGTCAGGTCACCGACCACCGAGATGAACACGACCACGGCCGCCCCCACCAGGGACAGAAGCATTTCCTTGACGGTCCAGCCACGCACTACACCGACCACCAGGGTAATCACCAGGGTCAGGGCCAGGCCGCCATACACGCCTTCCCAGCTTTTACCCGGGCTGACAGCCGGCGCCAGCTTGCGCTTGCCGAAGGCACGACCGGAGAAATAAGCACCGATATCAGCACCCCACACCAGCACCATCACCGCCATGATCAGCCAGTTGCCCAGCTGCATGTGCTTGATATAGACCAGCCCTTGCCAAGCGGGCAGCAGGATCAAAAGACCGATCACCAGCTTGCAGGCGACACTCGACCAATGGCTGCTGGTGCCAGGATAGGTCAGCACCAGATAGGTCGCCAACGCCCACCACAGCACCGCCGCACCCAGCACCCAAGGCGCCACGTCCGGCAGGATGTACATCAGGAACATCAACAGTGCCACGACAGCGGCGTACACCACACGCGGCAACTGCGCCGCGAAACCGGCGAGCCGCGCCCATTCCCAGGCACCCAGTGTCACCACCAGGCCAATGAACAGCGCGAAATTTGCACCTTCAAGCAGGAAAAACCCGCACAGGGCAATAGGCAGCAGGATCAGCGCCGTGATGATTCGTTGTTTAAGCATTAAACCCGGGCTCCAGCTTCGATCTGCTCGCTCGTTTTACCGAAGCGACGCTGACGGGAAGCGAAATCGGCCAGCGCATTGCGCATGGCATCGTGTTTGAAGTCCGGCCAGAACAGGTCGGAGAAGTACAGTTCGGTATAGGCCAACTGCCACAACAGGAAGTTGCTGATGCGATGGTCGCCACCGGTACGAATGCACAGGTCCGGCAGCGGCAGGTCGCCGGTTACCAGACAGGTTTGCAACAGTTCGGGGGTGATGTCTTCGGGGCGCAAATGACCGGCTTGCACTTCCCGCGCAAGACGCTGCGCTGCCTGGGCAATATCCCACTGGCCGCCGTAGTTGGCTGCGATCTGCAGCACAAAACGGTTGCTGCCGGCAGTGATCGCCTCGGCTTCGCGCATCGCCGCTTGCAGCTCCGGATGGAACCGCGAACGGTCACCGATGATGCGCAGGCTGATGTTGTTCTCGTTCAGGCGCTTGGCCTCACGACGCAGGGCCTTGAAGAACAGGTCCATCAAGGCACTGACTTCCTCGGCCGGGCGCTGCCAGTTTTCACTGGAGAACGCGAACAAGGTCAATACTTCGACCTTGGCCTCGGCGCACACCTCGATCACGGCACGCACCGCATCGACACCCGCCTTATGCCCGGCAACGCCAGGCATAAAGCGCTTCTTCGCCCAGCGATTATTCCCGTCCATGATGATCGCGACATGGCGCGGCACCACGGAGGGCACAGTCTGCTTGGTCTTTTCCATGAAGGCGTCCTGACCCCTTATACGGCCATCAGGTCCTTTTCTTTATCTTCCGTGGCCTTGGTGATCTGGGCCTCGGCATCTTTAGTCAGCTTATCGATATCGGCGACGGCACGGCGCTCTTCGTCTTCACTGATTTCCTTGTCCTTGACCAGCTTCTTCAGGTCACCCAAGGCATCACGACGAATGTTGCGCACGGCAACACGTGCATCTTCAGCTGCGCTGCGCGCCTGCTTGGTGAAGCCCTTGCGGGTTTCTTCGGTCAGGGCTGGCATGGAGATCAACAACAATTCGCCCAGGTTGGTCGGATTGAGGTTCAGGCCGGCGCTCTGGATGGCTTTGTCGACGGCGCCGAGCATGTTGCGCTCAAAGGCTACGACTTGCAGGGTGCGCGAATCTTTTACAGTGATGTTGGCCACTTGGGTGATGGAGGTATCAGCGCCGTAGTACGGCACCATCACGCTGCCCAGAATGCTTGGGTGAGCCTTGCCGGTACGAATCTGGCCAAATGCATGGTTCAGAGAGTCCAGGGATTTCTGCATGCGCTCTTGAGCGTCTTTTTTGATTTCGTTGATCATTGTTCGATTTCCTCGATCAGAGTCCCTTCCGCGCCGCCGTGTACGATGTTCAGCAGGGCGCCGGGCTTGTTCATGTTAAATACGCGCAGCGGCATCTTGTGGTCGCGGCACAAGCAGATTGCCGTCAGGTCCATCACGCCCAGCTTGCGATCCAGCACTTCATCATAAGTCAGATGATCGAACTTCTCGGCATGCGGGTCTTTGAATGGGTCTGCGGTGTAAACACCGTCAACCTTGGTGGCTTTGAGCACCACGTCCGCGTTGATCTCGATACCACGCAGGCAAGCTGCCGAATCGGTGGTAAAGAACGGGTTGCCGGTACCGGCAGCAAAAATCACTACCTCTTTGGCATCCAGGTGACGCATGGCTTTGCGACGATCATAGTGATCCGTTACGCCAACCATGGAAATAGCCGACATGACGATGGCGGTGATGTTGGCGCGCTCAAGGGCGTCACGCATCGCCAGGGCGTTCATCACAGTGGCCAGCATGCCCATGTGGTCGCCTGTCACCCGATCCATGCCAGCAGCGCTCAGTGCCGCACCGCGGAACAGGTTGCCGCCGCCGATCACCAGACCAACCTGAACACCGATACCGACCAGTTGGCCGACTTCCAGCGCCATGCGATCGAGCACTTTGGGATCGATCCCAAACTCTTCCGAGCCCATCAGGGCCTCGCCGCTAAGCTTGAGTAGAATGCGTTTATAGCGAGCCTGATGACCACTGCCCTGCTGAGCCATTGCGAATCTCTCCTGCGGCGTATTTTTTGAAAATTCTTGGCAAGCCGTTTACGGCCTGCGTTCACTCTAGCTTGACGCTGTCACAGCGCCATCGGAACACGGCTTTGTAAGCCAGTTCCAAAGGGAAACCAATAAAAATCGATCACCCCATTTGAAAAGAGGCTGCGCGCGTAAGCGGGCAGCCTCTTTTGGGCGACAGTTGAAAACTGTCTTACTGCTTGGCGGCAGCCAGCTGGGCAGCAACTTCTTCAGCGAAGTTGTCGACCGGCTTCTCGATACCGTCGCCTACTTTGTAGTAAGTGAAGGAAACGATTTCAGCACCGGCTTTCTTGGCCAGTTCGCCAACCTTGATTTCAGGGTTCTTGACGAACGCCTGCTCAACCAGGGAAGCCTCAGCCAGGAACTTGCTGATGCGGCCTTTGATCATGTTTTCAACGATGTTTTCCGGCTTGCCGGCGATTTTGTCAGCGTTGAGGCTCAGGAACACGGCTTTTTCGCGTTCGATTGCTTCAGCGGACACTTCCGATGGCAGCAGGAATTCAGGGTTGCTGGCCGCTACGTGCATAGCGATGTCTTTGGCCAGCTCAACGTTGCCGCCTTTAAGGGCAACCACAACGCCGATCTTGTTACCGTGCAGGTAACCACCGACAACATCACCTTCAACGCGAGTCAGGCGACGGATGTTGACGTTTTCGCCAACTTTGCCGACCAGTACCAGGCGAGCAGCTTCTTGAGCTTCGATCAGCGGAGCGACGTCAGTCAGCTTGTCAGCGAACGCTTTTTCAACGCTTGCAGCAACAAATGCCTTGAAGTCGTCCTGCAGAGCCAGGAAGTCGGTCTGCGAGTTCACTTCCAGCAGAACGGCGGTTTTACCGTCTTCTTTAAGAGCGATAGCGCCTTCAGCAGCTACGTTGCCTGCTTTCTTGGCTGCCTTGATGGCGCCCGAAGCACGCATGTCATCAATGGCTTTTTCGATGTCGCCGCCGGCCTTGGTCAAGGCCTTTTTGCAATCCATCATGCCTTCGCCGGTACGCTCACGCAGTTCTTTAACCAACGCTGCAGTAATCTCTGCCATTTTCAAAATCCTCTTGGATAGGTTTTCAACCATTCCACCCGATTGAACGGGCGATCAATTCTTCCCGAATCACCCTTGTAGGCCGCTGCACGTTACAGATGTTGTAGCTGCGCTGCCGACAAATGGTTTTCGAGGTGGCAAAAAGGGGGCCAAGCCCCCTTTTTGCTTACTGAGTCAACGCCAAGGCGTCAGTTACTCAGCTGCTGCTACCGGAGCTTCTTCAACGAACTGCTCGGTGCCGCCAGCAACGTGGTTGCGGCCACGGATTACAGCGTCAGCCATCGAACCCATGTACAGCTGGATAGCGCGGATTGCGTCATCGTTGCCTGGGATGATGTAGTCAACGCCATCCGGGCTGCTGTTGGTATCGACTACGCCGATAACCGGGATGCCCAGCTTGTTGGCTTCGGTGATCGCGATGCGCTCGTGATCAACGTCGATAACGAACAGTGCGTCAGGCAGACCGCCCATGTCCTTGATACCACCCAGGGAACGATCGAGCTTTTCCAGGTCGCGAGTACGCATCAGCGCCTCTTTCTTGGTCAGCTTGGCGAAAGTACCGTCTTCGGCTTGCACTTCAAGGTCACGCAGACGCTTGATGGAAGCACGGATGGTTTTGAAGTTGGTCAGCATGCCGCCCAACCAGCGGTGATCGACGTACGGCGAACCGCAACGTGCTGCTTCTTCAGCAACGATCTTGCCAGCGGAACGCTTGGTGCCGACGAACAGAATCTTGTTTTTGCCCTGGGCCAGGCGCTCTACGAAAGTCAGAGCTTCGTTGAACATTGGCAGGGTTTTTTCAAGGTTGATAATGTGGATCTTGTTACGCGCGCCGAAAATGTATTTACCCATTTTCGGGTTCCAGTAACGGGTCTGGTGACCGAAGTGCACACCGGCCTTCAGCATATCGCGCATGTTGACTTGGGACATGATAGTTCCTTAATAAGTCGGGTTTGGCCTCCACGTATCCCAATGACCAACCAGCGGCATTCGCCTCCGGCACCCAGGTCATCGTGTCGACACGTGTGTGGATTTAAGCTTTGCGGGGTATCCCCGGAAAGCGGCGCATTTTATACCACAGAGCTTGCAAAAACGAAACCCGCAATCACATTTGCCGTCAGTCGCTTTTGCCTAAGCCTTTGAATAGAGCCAGAATGCCCCCATCCTTATAGACAGAAGCGATCGCCAGACGCTCATGGTTTCACCCCCGCGTCTGCTAGAATCGCGTTTTTTGGGCTTGTGCGAATTCTGCAACCTTTTGTCGCACACCCGTAAACCGTATTGATTTCAGCGCGTCGCGCTAGAGAGAGCCTGTATGACCGTCACCCTCAAAACCGCCGAAGACATCGCTGGCATGCGCGTTGCCGGCAAACTGGCTGCCGACGTGCTGGAAATGATTGCCGAACACGTCAAGCCCGGCGTCACCACCGAAGCGCTGGACCGCATTTGCCACGACTATATCGTCGACGTGCAAAAGGCCATCCCTGCGCCGCTGAACTACAAGGGTTTCCCCAAGTCGATCTGCACCTCGATCAACCACGTGGTGTGCCACGGGATTCCCGGCGACAAGCCGCTGAAAGACGGTGACACCCTGAACATCGACGTCACCGTCATCAAGGACGGCTACCACGGCGACACCAGCCGCATGTTCCACGTCGGCTCCGTGCCGGTCTGGGCCGAGCGCCTGTCGCAAGTGACCCAGGAATGCATGTACAAGGCCATCGAGATCGTCAAGCCTGGCTGCCGCCTGGGCGACATCGGTGAAATCATCCAGAAGCACGCTGAAAAGAACGGCTTCTCGGTGGTGCGTGAATTCTGCGGCCACGGCATCGGCAAAGTGTTCCACGAAGAGCCGCAGATCCTGCACTACGGCCGAGCCGGCACCGGCATGGAGCTGAAGGCAGGCATGACCTTCACCATCGAGCCGATGATCAACCAGGGCAAGGCCGACACCAAGGTACTGGGCGACGGCTGGACCGCCATCACCAAGGACCGCAAGCTCTCGGCCCAATGGGAACACACCCTGCTGGTCACCGACACTGGCTACGAGATCTTCACCCTGCGTGCCGACGACACGATTCCTCGCGTTTCGGCGTAATGTTTGCACCGGTTTTCTAATAGCAACGCTGTGACCCATAGATAGAAAGGAAAACCGATCAATGCCCCAGGTGGATCCCGAACTCTTCGACCGTGGCCAGTTCCAGGCGGAACTGGCGCTGAAGGCCAGCCCCATCGCCGCCTTCAAGAAGGCCATTCGTCAGGCCCGCGAGGTGCTCGACGAGCGCTTCCGCACGGGCCGGGACATCCGCCGGCTGATCGAGGACCGCGCCTGGTTCGTCGACAACCTGCTGCAAAAGGCCTGGGAACAGTTCAGTTGGAGTGAAGACGCCGATATCGCCCTGGTGGCAGTCGGCGGCTACGGCCGTGGCGAACTGCACCCCTACTCCGACATCGACCTACTGATTTTGCTGGACAGCGCCGATCACGAGATTTTTCGCGATTCCATCGAGCGTTTTCTGACCCTGTTGTGGGACATCGGCCTCGAGGTCGGCCAAAGCGTACGTTCAGTGGACGAATGCGCCCAGGAAGCCCGCGCCGACCTGACGGTGATCACCAACCTGATGGAAAGCCGCACCATCGCTGGCCCCGAGCGCCTGCGCCAGCGCATGCTGGAAGTCACCAGCACCGCGCGCATGTGGCCGAGCAAGGATTTCTTCCTGGCCAAGCGTGCTGAACAGAAAGCCCGGCACCACAAATACAACGACACCGAATACAACCTGGAACCCAACGTCAAAGGCTCCCCGGGCGGGCTGCGGGATATCCAGACGATTTTGTGGGTCGCGAGGCGCCAGTACGGCACCCTGAACCTGCGTGCCCTGGCCGGGGAAGGCTTCCTGGTGGAGAGCGAAAACGCCCTGCTGGCCTCCTCCCAGGAATTTCTCTGGAAAGTGCGCTACGCGTTGCACATGCTGGCCGGCCGCTCCGAAGACCGCCTGCTGTTCGATCACCAACGCTCTATCGCCACCTTGCTGGGGTTTGAAGGCGAAGACGCAAAGACCAGCATCGAAAGCTTCATGCAGCAGTACTACCGGGTGGTGATGAGCATTGCCCAGCTCAGCGACCTGATCATTCAGCATTTCGAAGAAGTGATCCTGGCCCCGGAAGACGAAGCACCGCCGCAGCCGATCAACTCGCGCTTCCAGTTGCACGATGGCTACATCGAGGCTCGCAACGACAACGTGTTCAAACGTACGCCGTTCGCCATGCTGGAAATCTTTGTGTTGATGGCCCAGCAGCCGGAAATCAAAGGCGTACGCGCCGACACCATTCGCTTGCTGCGGGAAAACCGTCACCTGATTGACGACGACTTCCGTAACGACATTCGCAACACCAGCCTGTTTATCGAGCTGTTCAAGTGCAAGATCGGCATCCACCGCAACCTGCGGCGCATGAACCGCTACGGGATCCTCGGGCGTTACCTGCCGGAGTTCGGCTTTATCGTCGGGCAGATGCAGCACGACCTGTTCCACATCTATACGGTGGACGCCCACACCCTGAACCTGATCAAGCACCTGCGTAAGCTGCAGTACACCCAGGTGTCAGAGAAATTCCCGCTGGCCAGCAAGCTCATGGCGCGGCTGCCCAAGCCTGAGCTGATCTACCTTGCCGGCCTGTACCACGACATCGGTAAGGGCCGTCACGGCGACCACTCGGAAATTGGTGCCGTGGACGCCGAGGCGTTCTGCCAGCGCCACCAGTTGCCGCTGTGGGACAGCCGCCTGATTGTATGGCTGGTGCAAAACCACCTGGTGATGTCCACCACCGCCCAGCGCAAGGACTTGTCCGACCCGCAGGTGATCCATGACTTCGCCCTGGCCGTCGGCGACGAAATCCGCCTCGACTACCTCTACGTGCTCACCGTCTCCGACATTAATGCCACCAACCCGACGCTGTGGAATTCCTGGCGCGCCAGCCTGTTGCGCCAGCTCTACACCGAGACCAAGCGCGCGCTGCGTCGCGGCCTGGAGAACCCGGTAGACCGCGAAGAGCAGATCCGCCGCACCCAAAGCGCGGCCCTGGATATTCTGGTGCGTGGCGGCAACGACCCGGACGACGTCGAGCAACTCTGGTCGCAGCTGGGAGACGACTACTTCCTGCGCCACACCGCCGGCGACGTGGCCTGGCACAGCGACGCGATCCTGCAGCAGCCGGCCGATGGCGGGCCGCTGGTGCTGATCAAGGAAACCACCCAGCGCGAGTTCGAGGGCGGCACGCAGATCTTCATCTACGCACCCGACCAACACGACTTCTTCGCCGTGACCGTGGCCGCGATGGACCAGCTCAACCTGAACATTCACGACGCCCGGGTGATCACCTCCAGCAGCCAGTTCACCCTCGACACCTACATCGTGCTCGACACGGAAGGCGAGTCCATCGGCGACAACCCGGAGCGGGTGAAAAAGATCCGCAAAGGCCTCACCGACGCGCTGCGCAACCCTGACGACTACCCGACCATCATCCAACGCCGGGTACCGCGCCAGCTCAAGCACTTTGCGTTCGCCCCCGAAGTCACTATCCACAACGACGCCCAGCGCCCGGTAACGGTGCTGGAACTCAGCGCACCGGACCGCCCGGGCCTGTTGGCGCGGATCGGCACGATCTTCCTGGAGTTCGACCTGTCGTTGCAGAACGCCAAGATTGCGACCCTGGGCGAACGGGTGGAAGACGTGTTCTTTATTACCGATGCCGACAACCAGCCGCTTTCCGACCCTGAACTGTGCCGACGCTTGCAGGAAGCCATCGTCCAGCAGTTGAGCGTCAACCAGGAGACCGGCGTCGAGATGTCACGCTTGAGCATCTGACCGACCGCCATTTTCAGCTTCCAATGAATTGAACGAGATTTATCGATGAACAATGCCCTGAACCAGTTGCAGCCCTACCCGTTCGAGAAATTGCGCGTCCTGCTGGGCAGCGTCACGCCGAACCCGGACAAACGCCCGATCGCCCTCTCCATCGGTGAGCCGAAGCATAAATCTCCGCAGTTCGTCGCCGACGCGCTGGCCAACAACCTCGACCAGATGGCGGTGTACCCGACCACCCTGGGCATTCCCGCCCTGCGCGAAGCCATTGGCGCCTGGTGCGAACGTCGTTTCAGCGTGCCCAAGGGCTGGCTCGACCCGGCGCGCAATATCCTGCCGGTGAACGGCACCCGTGAAGCGCTGTTCGCCTTCACCCAGACCGTGGTCAACCGTGGCGACGACGCGCTGGTGGTCAGCCCAAACCCGTTCTATCAGATCTACGAAGGCGCTGCGTTCCTCGCCGGGGCCAAGCCGCATTACCTGCCGTGCCTGGATGAAAGCGGCTTCAACCCGGATTTCGACGCCGTGTCGCCAGACATCTGGAAACGCTGCCAGATCCTGTTCCTGTGCTCGCCAGGCAACCCGACCGGCGCACTGATTCCCGTCGACACCCTGAAAAAACTGATCGCCCTGGCCGACGAATACGACTTCGTGATCGCCGCCGACGAGTGCTACAGCGAGTTGTACTTCGACGAACAAACCCCGCCGCCGGGCCTGCTCAGTGCCTGCGTCGAACTGGGTCGCCAGGACTTCAAGCGTTGCGTGGTGTTCCACAGCCTGTCCAAGCGCTCCAACCTGCCGGGCCTGCGTTCGGGCTTTGTGGCCGGGGATGCCGAAATCCTCAAGGGTTTCCTGCTGTACCGCACCTACCACGGCTGCGCGATGCCGGTGCAAACCCAACTGGCGAGCATCGCCGCCTGGCAGGACGAAGCCCACGTGCAGGCCAACCGTGATCTGTACCGGCAGAAGTTTGATGCCGTGCTGGCGATCCTGAAGCCGGTGCTGGACGTGCAAAACCCGGACGGCGGGTTCTACCTGTGGCCGAACGTGAGTGGCGACGATGCGGCGTTCTGCCGGGACTTGTTCGTGGAAGAACACGTGACCGTGGTACCGGGTTCGTACCTGTCGCGGGAAGTGGACGGGGTCAACCCAGGCGCCGGGCGTGTGCGCCTGGCACTGGTTGCGCCGCTGGCCGAGTGTGTGGAAGCAGCCGAGCGGATTCGCGACTTCATCACTCGCAATAAATAATTGCTCTGAATGTGGCGAGGGAGCTTGCTCCCGCTCGGCTGCGCAGCAGTCGTAAACCGGCTGACGCTGTTTCCCTGCATGAATGAAGTCGCCAGCGTTGGGGCGACTTCGTCACCCAGCGGGCGCAAGCTCCCTCGCCACAAGTAAGCACCGCGGTGTTATTTGACGTGACCCAGGTTCGCCTCGCTCATATCCAGATCCGCCAACACCTCCCGTAGCACGTCATCACCAATCTGGTGGTGACGACTCAGGCTATACAGCTCCAGGCGCTGCGCCCGCAGGGCCTTGAGCCGCAACTTGCGCTCCAGTTGGTCCATCTGAAACGCCAGCGCCTGGGCTTCGGCCGAATCATTGAACACCTCCAATTGATGACGATACTCCGACATCAACCGCGCCTTGAGCTCGGTGGCCAAGGCTGCCTGAGCGGCATCCAGAGGTGCAGCTTCAGCGGGTTCTTCGGTTTCGAGTGCATGGATAGCCGCCACGGCGGTCTTCTTCCAGGCCTCGCGCACTTCATTGTGGCGTTTCTCATCCGGGCTCTTCTCGATGCCGCGCAACAGCAGCGGCAAAGCGATGCAGGCCGCGACGAGCGACAGCAGGATCACACCGGCGGCGATGAAGATCAGCAGGTCGCGCTCCGGAAACGCTTCACCGGGAGCCAGCAGCAACGGCACCGACATCACACCCGCCAGGGTCACCGCACCACGCACCCCACCCACGGTCAACAGCCAGCAGGAACGGGCCGTTGGTACCAGCGTCAGCTCACTTTTCCCACGCAGGCGGCGCAGCAATCCCGACAGGCGCCAGATGCTTTGCACCCAGATAAACCGCAACACCACCAGCACCAGGAAAATCGCGATAACGTCCAGGCAGCGATACAGCAACGTCGGCCACAGCGTCGGCTCATGGCTGACCACCGCCTTGATAATGTCCGGCAATTGCAGGCCCAACAGCAGGAAGATCAGACCGTTGAAGGCAAACTCCAGCAGCGACCAGACACTGCGATTAAGCAAGCGGGTGCTGGTCTGGCGCGGCAGCAGGTCGAGCCAGCTTTGCATCATCCCTGCGGCCACCGCCGACAAGATCCCCGATGCGCCAAGGCGTTCAGCCAGCACGTAGGCAGCGAACGGCAGCAGCAACATGAACACCACGTGCGTCGCCGGGTCGTCCCAGCCCCGGGCAATCATCCAGGACCGCAGGCGGCCCACCAGCCAGCTCAACGCTACGCCGATGGCCAGGCCACCGACGGCTACCAGCACAAATGTCAGGCTGGCATTGGCCAGGGAGAACACCCCGGTTACCGCCGCCACCAGGGCAAACTTGAAGGTCACCAGGCCCGAAGCATCATTCATCAGCGCCTCGCCCTGAAGCATATGCATCAAAGGCGTCGGCAAGCGATTCTGGGAAATGGCCGACACCGCCACGGCATCCGTTGGCGACAACACGGCCGCCAGGGCGAAAGCCACCGGCAGTGGAATACTCGGCAACAACCAATGAATGAAGTACCCGGCACCGACCACGGTGAACAGCACCAGGCCCACCGCCAGCGTCAGGATCGGCCCGCGCAGGCGCCACAATTCTCTCTTGGGCATGCGCCAGCCGTCCGAGAACAGCAGCGGCGGCAGAAACAGGAACAGAAACAACTCAGGGTCCAGGGCCACATGCAGCCCCAGGGTCGGCCAGGCCAGCAAGGCACCGGCGGCGATCTGCACCAGTGGCAACGGCAGTGGGATGATGCGCCCGACAAGGCGCGAAACGCTGACCAGCATCAGCAGGATAAGTACGGTGTAGGCGGTTTGCATAACGCGGGATTCCCAGACAATCAACTTGCAACAACACACATCAGGCAACAACTCGCCGTTGAAGTGCCATATTAGCCGCCTATGCTGCGCGATGGCCTTTGCACAAAAGTCGCACGCGAGCAAAACGTAATGTTGACGAGCGGCGCCGAAAGCCGCTGGCCATGGCATAATCCGTGACCTTTCATTTGCGTCAGCCCAAAGGGGGGCAATTCCTTGACCGATTCAAGCAAAACGCTGCACCTTTTCGGCATCAAAGCCTGCGACACCATGAAAAAGGCGCGCACCTGGCTCGATGAACACGCTATCAAGTATGAGTTTCATGACTACAAAACGGCCGGTATCGACCGCGAACACTTGGCCCAATGGTGCAATGAGCACGGTTGGCAGGTGGTTTTGAACCGTGCGGGCACCACCTTTCGCAAACTCGAAGACGAACGCAAAGCCGATCTCGACCAAGCGAAAGCCATTGAATTGATGCTCGCGCTACCCTCGATGATCAAGCGACCTGTGCTTGATCTCGGTGACAAAACCCTGATTGGCTTCAAGCCAGATAGCTATTCGGCGGCCCTCAAGTAGGCCTGCCCACACCATTTTTGTAGAGGTAACAGCATGTCCAACTCCCTGTTCAGCCTGGGCTTCGGCGTCGGCACTCAGAACCGCCAAGGTGCTTGGCTGGAAGTGTTTTACGCACAACCGCTGCTCAATCCATCGGCTGAAGTCATCGCTGCCATCGCGCCGATCCTCGGTTACACCGAAGGCAACCAGGCGATCACTTTCACCGTCACCCAGGCCCTGCAACTGGCTGACGCGCTCAAAGGCGTCGACGCTGCCCAAGCCGCTCTGTTGAGCCGCCTGGCTGAAAGCCACACGCCACTGGTCGCCACCCTGCTGGCCGAAGACGCCGCACTGACGTCCACCCCTGAGGCTTACCTCAAGCTGCACCTGCTGTCCCATCGCTTGGTCAAGCCACACGGCCTGAGCCTGGCCGGTGTGTTCCCGCAACTGCCGAACGTGGCCTGGACCAGCCAGGGCGCGATCGACATCGCCGAGCTGGCCGAGCGTCAACTGGAAGCGCGCCTGCGTGGCGACCTGCTGGAAGTGTTCTCGGTGGACAAGTTCCCGAAAATGACCGACTACGTAGTGCCGAGCGGCGTGCGCATTGCTGATGCCGCGCGCATCCGCCTGGGCGCCTACGTGGGCGAAGGCACTACCGTGATGCACGAAGGTTTCGTCAACTTCAACGCCGGTACCGAAGGCCCGGGCATGATCGAAGGCCGTGTGTCGGCTGGCGTATTCGTCGGCAAGGGTTCGGACCTGGGCGGCGGTTGCTCCACCATGGGCACCCTGTCGGGCGGCGGCAACATTGTGATCAAGGTCGGCGAAGGCTGCCTGATCGGCGCCAACGCCGGTATCGGTATCCCGTTGGGCGACCGCAACACCGTGGAATCGGGCCTGTACGTCACCGCCGGTACCAAGGTTGCACTGCTGGATGAAGCAAACCAGCTGGTCAAAGTGGTCAAGGCCCGTGAGCTGGCCGGCCAGCCGGACCTGTTGTTCCGCCGCAACTCCGAGACCGGTGCCGTGGAGTGCAAAACCCACAAATCGGCCATCGAACTGAACGCAGCGCTGCACGCTCACAACTAAGCAGCGACTCGATGCCACTGACGGCCCACACCTTGCCGGTGTGGGCCGTTTATACGAGCCTTGATCACCATGCTTGTGCCCTCTCCCTGGCGCGCCGATTTCCCGGCCATCGCCACCCTGCTACGGCAAGACCAGACCTATCTGGACAACGCCGCCACCACGCAAAAACCTCAAGCCTTGTTGGACGCCATCAGCCATTACTACGCCAATGGCGCAGCCAATGTGCACCGTGCCCAGCATTTGCCGGGCGCCCATGCGACCCAGGCGTTCGAGGACAGTCGCAGTAAAGTGGCGCAGTGGCTGAACGTCGGTGACAACGGGCAAATCATCTTCACCCACGGCGCGACGTCGGCGCTGAACCTCCTGGCCTATGGCCTTGAGCACCTATTCAACCCGGGCGACGAAATTGTCATCAGCGCCCTGGAGCACCACGCCAACCTGCTGCCGTGGCAACAATTGGCCAAACGTCGCGGGCTGGAGTTGGTGGTACTGCCGCTTAACGATGACGGCTTGATCGACCTGCAAGCCGCCGCCCGAATGATCGGCCCGCGCACCCGCCTGCTGGCGGTGAGCCAACTGTCCAACGTGCTTGGCGCCTGGCAGCCGTTGCCGCAATTGCTGGCCCTGGCCAAGGCCCACGACGCACTGACGGTGGTCGATGGCGCCCAGGGCGTCGTTCATGGTCGCCATGACATGCAGGCCCTGGGCTGTGACTTCTACGTGTTTTCCAGCCACAAGCTCTACGGTCCGGATGGCGTCGGCGTGCTTTACGGTCGCACCGAAGCCCTGCATCACCTGCGCCATTGGCAGTTTGGAGGCGAGATGGTGCAACTGGCCGACTATCAAAGCGCCAGCTTCCGCCCCGCGCCCCTTGGTTTCGAAGCCGGAACACCGCCGATCGCCAGCGTGATCGGCCTGGGCGCAACCCTGGATTACCTGAGTTCCCTGGATCAACAAGCCGTGACGGCCCACGAAGCCGCTTTGCACGACTACCTGTTGCGCGGCCTGCAAGCCCGCAACGGCGTGCGCCTGCTGGGTTCGCCGCAAGTGGCCCTGGCCAGTTTTGTGGTGGAAGGCGTACACAACGCCGACCTCGCCCACTTGCTGACTGAACAAGGGATTGCCGTACGCGCCGGCCATCATTGTGCGATGCCGCTGCTCAAGCAGATGGGATTGTCGGGGGCGATTCGGGTGTCGCTGGCGCTGTACAACGATTCCGATGACCTGGAACGCTTTTTTGAAGCGCTGGATCAAGCCCTGGATATGCTGCGATGAGTTTGCCGCCGGAGGCCGTTATCGCGCTGGAAGCATTCCAGGCCGTCGGCAGTTGGGAACAACGGGCCCGCCTGCTGATGCAATGGGGCGAGCGTCTTCCCGCCTTGCCGGATGAAGACAAGGTCGACGCCAACCTGGTGCAGGGCTGTGAGAGCCTGGTGTGGCTGGTGGGGCGCTTGCAGGATGGCCACTGGCAGTTTGCCGCCAGCAGCGATGCGCGCCTGATACGCGGGCTGGTGGCGTTGTTGCTGGCACGGGTTAACGGTTTGTCTGCCGCTGAGTTGCAGGCGGTCGACTTGCCCGACTGGTTCAATCAACTGGGTCTGTCGCGGCAGCTATCACCGTCACGCAGCAATGGTCTGAATGCAGTGCTTCAGCGCATGCGGAAGTTAAGCCTCACACAAAACTAAATGTGGGAGCGGGCTTGCTCGCGAAGGCGGAGTGTCAGTCACCAGATAGGTCGACTGATACACCGCTTTCGCGAGCAAGCCCGCTCCCACATTTTGATCTTTTCAGGGTGCAGAGATCGGTGTTGCCTGAACTCTGTCAGCAGGCCGGCGCACCCCGGCCACAATCTTGTCCACCGCCTTGGTCGCCGCCACCATGCCAAAAGTCGCGGTGACCATCATCACCGCGCCAAACCCGCCGGCGCAGTCCAGTTTCACGCCATCTCCGACAAAACTCTTCTGCAAACAGATGCTGCCGTCCGGCTTTGGATAACGCAGTTGTTCGGTGGAAAACACGCAGGGCACACTGTAATGGCGGGTCACGGTGCGAGAGAAGCCATAGTCGCGGCGCAGGGTGGAGCGCACTTTCGACGCCAGCGGGTCATTGAACGTACGGTTCAAATCACACACCTGAATCAGCGTCGGATCAATCTGCCCACCCGCGCCGCCAGTGGTGATGATCTGGATCTTGCGCCGCTTGCACCAGGCGATCAGCGCGGCCTTGGCGTTGACGCTGTCGATGCAGTCGATCACGCAATCAATGTTCGGCGTGATGTACTCGGCCATGGTCTCGCGGGTGACGAAATCCGCCACCGCATGCACGGTGCAGTCCGGGTTGATGCCCTTCAGGCGCTCAGCCATGACCTCGACCTTGGCCTTGCCCACCGTGCTGTCCAGCGCATGCAACTGACGGTTGCTGTTGCTGACGCACACATCATCCAGGTCAAACAGCGAAATTTCGCTCACCCCGCAACGGGCGATGGCTTCCGCCGCCCACGAGCCCACACCGCCCACGCCGACGATGGCCACGTGGGCCGCCTTCAAGCGTTCCAGGCCTTCAATGCCATACAAGCGGGCGACGCCGGCAAACCGCGGATCTTCTGTACTCATGACCATTACCCCAAAAACCGGCGCGCATTATAGGGCGTTGCCGCGACAAGTTCGACGCATCCAGCTACAAGTAAAGAACTTAGGTGAACTTTCGCTGCCCAATGTCCGGTTTTTCTCGGCTTGCTGTACGGTCAGTGAAAGGCCGGTGTAGGATGCGCGCCGTTCGGCGCAGGCCGACACCTCTTTTCGTTCCACACCCTTTGGAACCCGAAATAGCCATGTCATCGCGTAAATTTGGACTCAACCTGGTGGTAGTGCTGGCAATTGCCGCGCTGTTCACCGGCTTCTGGGCGCTGATCAACCGCCCGGTCACTGCCCCTAACTGGCCTGAACAGATCTCCGGTTTTTCCTACTCGCCGTTCCAGCAAGGCCAGTTCCCACAGAAAGACCAGTATCCGACTGACGATCAAATGCGTCAGGACCTTGCGATCATGAGCAAGCTGACGGACAACATCCGTACCTACTCGGTCGACGGCACCCTGGGGGATATCCCCAAGCTGGCGGAAGAGTTCGGCCTGCGGGTGACCCTGGGTATCTGGATCAGCCCGGACCTCGAGCGCAACGAGCGCGAGATCCAGCGTGCCATCGAAATCGCCAACAACTCCCGCAGCGTCGTGCGGGTGGTGGTGGGTAACGAAGCGCTGTTCCGTGAAGAAATCACCCCGGAGGCGCTGATCGTGCTGCTGGACCGGGTGCGCGCCGCCGTGAAAGTACCGGTGACGACTTCCGAGCAATGGCACATCTGGGAAAAGAACCCGCAACTGGCCAAGCACGTCGACCTGATCGCCGCGCACATCCTGCCGTTCTGGGAATTCATTCCGATGGACAAGGCCGGCCAGTACGTACTCGACCGCGCCCGGGACCTGAAGAAATTGTTCCCGAAAAAGCCGCTGCTGCTGTCGGAGGTTGGCTGGCCGAGTAACGGCCGCATGCGTGGTGGCAATGAAACGTCCCCGGCCGACCAGGCAATTTACCTGCGCACACTGGTGAACAAGCTCAATCGCCAGGGCTACAACTACTTCGTGATCGAGGCTTTCGACCAGCCGTGGAAAGTCAGCGATGAAGGCTCGGCGGGCGCCTACTGGGGCGTGTTCAACGCCGCACGCCAGCAGAAATTCAACTTTGAAGGGCCGGTGGTAGCGATCCCGCAATGGCGGGTGCTGGCCATCGGTTCGGTGGTGCTTGCGCTGCTGTCCCTGACGCTGCTGATGATCGACGGCTCGGCCCTGCGCCAGCGAGGCCGGACCTTCCTGACCTTCATCGCGTTCCTGTGCGGTTCGGTGCTGGTGTGGATCGGTTACGACTACAGCCAGCAATACAGCACCTGGTTCAGCGTTACCGTGGGCATCCTCCTGGCCCTCGGCGCCCTGGGCGTATTCATCGTGCTGCTGACCGAGGCCCATGAACTGGCGGAAGCGGTCTGGACCCACAAACGCCGGCGTGAATTCCTGCCGGTTGAAGGGGATTCGGACTACCGCCCGAAAGTCTCGATCCACGTGCCGTGCTACAACGAGCCGCCGGAGATGGTCAAACAGACCCTCGACGCCCTGGCCGCCCTCGACTATCCGGACTACGAAGTCCTGATCATCGACAACAACACTAAGGACCCGGCCGTGTGGGAGCCAGTGCGCGACTACTGCGAAACCCTGGGCCCGCGCTTCAAGTTCTTCCACGTCTCGCCCCTGGCCGGTTTCAAGGGCGGCGCGCTGAACTACCTGATCCCGCATACCGCCAAGGATGCCGAAGTGATCGCGGTGATCGACTCCGATTACTGCGTGTCGCCAAACTGGCTCAAGCACATGGTGCCGCACTTCGCCGACCCGAAAATCGCGGTGGTGCAGTCGCCACAGGATTATCGCGACCAGAACGAAAGCACCTTCAAGAAGCTCTGCTACGCCGAATACAAAGGCTTCTTCCATATCGGCATGGTCACCCGCAACGACCGTGACGCGATCATCCAGCACGGCACCATGACCATGACCCGGCGTTCGGTGCTTGAAGAACTGGGCTGGGCCGACTGGTGCATCTGCGAAGATGCCGAGCTGGGCCTGCGGGTATTCGAGAAAGGCCTGTCGGCGGCGTACTACCACGACAGCTACGGCAAGGGCCTGATGCCCGATACCTTTATCGACTTCAAGAAGCAGCGTTTCCGCTGGGCCTACGGAGCGATTCAGATCATCAAGCGTCACACCGCGAGCCTCCTGCGCGGCAAGGACACCGAGCTGACCCGTGGCCAGCGCTACCACTTTCTCGCGGGCTGGTTGCCGTGGGTGGCAGACGGCATGAACATCTTCTTCACCGTGGGCGCCCTGCTGTGGTCGGCGGCGATGATTATCGTGCCGACGCGGGTTGACCCGCCGCTGCTGATTTTCGCGATCCCGCCGTTGGCGTTGTTCGTGTTCAAGGTCGGCAAGATTATCTTCCTCTACCGTCGTGCGGTGGGTGTGAACCTGAAAGATGCGTTCTGCGCGGCACTGGCCGGGTTGGCGTTGTCCCACACCATCGCCAAGGCGGTGCTGTACGGCTTCTTCACCACCAGCATTCCGTTCTTTCGTACACCGAAGAACGCCGATAACCACGGTTTCTGGGTCGCGATTTCCGAAGCCCGGGAAGAGATGTTCATCATGCTGCTGTTGTGGGGCGCGGCACTGGGCATTTACCTGGTGCAGGGCCTGCCGAGCAATGACATACGCTTCTGGGTGGTGATGTTGCTGGTGCAGTCGCTGCCGTATGTGGCGGCGCTGATCATGGCGTTCCTGTCGTCGCTGCCGAAACCGGCGCCGAAGGAAGAGCCTGTGACGGCCGCTTAAAATCCTGCGCAATGCACTAAACGGCGGCCTCTGGCCGCCGTTTTGCTATAAGATAACGGCCCTTTTGCCTTGCACATGACTGTAGGAGCGAGCTTGCTCGCGAAGCACTTGAGATCGACGCGTCCATCCAGACAGGCCGCGTTATCGTTAACGACCTTCGCGAGCAAGCTCGCTCCTACAATTAGAACGTCGCCGCCTCGATTTCCGGAGTTTTTACATGACGGCCCATGCCGACCTTTCGCCGACCCTCCAACTCGCTATCGACCTGATCCGTCGCCCGTCGGTGACGCCGATCGATGCCGATTGCCAGAAGCTGATGATGCAGCGCCTGGGCGACGCCGGTTTTGCGCTTGAGCCGATGCGCATCGAGGATGTGGATAACTTCTGGGCCACCCACGGCAAACACGAGGGCCCGGTATTGTGCTTCGCCGGCCACACCGACGTGGTGCCGACCGGTCCGGTCAAGGCCTGGCAGAACGATCCGTTCGACGCGTTGATCGACGAAAACGGCATGCTCTGCGGCCGTGGCGCGGCCGACATGAAAGGCAGCCTGGCCGCGATGCTGGTCGCCTCGGAGCGCTTCGTCACCGACTACCCGGACCACAAGGGTTCCGTCGCCTTCCTGATCACCAGCGATGAAGAGGGCCCGGCGCACCACGGCACCAAGGCTGTGATCGAACGCCTCGCGGCCCGCAAGGAGCGCCTGGACTGGTGCATTGTCGGCGAACCATCGAGCACCACCCTGGTGGGTGACGTGGTCAAAAATGGTCGTCGCGGCTCCCTCGGCGCCACCCTGACCGTGCGCGGCGTGCAAGGCCACGTGGCCTACCCGCACCTGGCGAAGAACCCGATCCACCTGGCCGCTCCGGCCCTGGCCGAACTGGCCGCCGAGCATTGGGACGATGGCAACAGCTTCTTCCCGCCCACCAGCTTCCAGATTTCCAACCTTAATTCGGGCACCGGCGCCACCAACGTGATCCCGGGCGACCTGACGGCGGTGTTCAACTTCCGTTTCTCCACCGAGTCCACCGTCGAAGGCCTGCAACAGCGGGTCGCGGCGATTCTCGACAAGCATGGCCTGGACTGGCATGTGGAGTGGGTGCTGTCGGGCCTGCCGTTCCTCACCGAGCCGGGCGCATTGCTCGATGCCGTCTCCGCCAGCATCAAGGCCGTCACCGGCCGCGAGACCAAGGCGTCCACCAGTGGCGGCACTTCCGACGGTCGCTTCATTGCGACACTCGGCACTCAGGTGGTGGAACTGGGCCCGGTCAACGCGACCATCCATCAGGTCAACGAGCGCATCCTCGCCAGCGACCTCGATGTGCTGACCGAAATCTACTACCAGACCCTGATCAAGTTGCTCGCCTGATGCTCGCTTGCCCCATTTGCAGCGCACCGTTACACGAGGTGGACAATGGCGTGGCCTGCCCGGTCGGGCACCGTTTCGACCGCGCGCGCCAGGGTTACCTGAACTTGTTGCCGGTGCAGCACAAGAACAGCCGCGACCCGGGGGATAACCTGGCAATGGTGGAGGCGCGCCGCGACTTCCTCAATGCCGGGCACTACGCCCCGGTGGCCAAGCGCCTTGCCGAACTGGCCGCGGAACGCAAACCCCAGCGCTGGCTGGATATCGGCTGTGGCGAGGGTTACTACACCGCGCAAATCGCAGACGCCCTGCTGCGCGCTGACGGCTACGCCTTGGATATTTCCAAGGAAGCGGTCAAGCGCGCCTGCAAGCGCAACCCCACGGTGACCTGGTTGATCGCCAGTATGGCCCGAGTGCCGTTGGCGGATGCCAGCTGCCAGTTCCTTGCCAGTGTCTTCAGCCCGCTGGACTGGCTGGAGGCCAAGCGCCTGCTCAGCCCGGGCGGCGGCTTGATGAAAGTCGGCCCCACCAGCGGCCACCTGATGGAGCTGCGCGAGCGCTTGTACGACGAAGTGCGCGAGTACACCGACGACAAGCACCTGGCGCTGGTACCGGACGGCATGAGCCTGCAACACAGTGAAACCCTGGAGTTCAAACTCAGCCTGGCCGACCCCAAGGACCGCGCCAACCTGCTGGCGATGACACCCCACGGCTGGCGCGCCAGTGCCGAGCGCCGAGCGCAGGTGATCGAGGCCGCCGAACCGCTGCTGGTCACTGTGTCGATGCGCTACGACTATTTCGTGCTTCAATAACCCATTATTTTGCGGGCCTCTCGAGGCCTGCGCTGAATCCGCGAATGGATTTTCAGAATCCCGCAATGAGGAACATCCATGCGCCAACCTGATATCGAGATTTACCTCAAGGACGCCGACGTCGACTACAAGGCCATCGCCGCCTGGCTGGGCGTCGCCCTGGGCCCGTGCACCGATTGGGTCCAGCGCGGCCAGACCTACAAGTGCACAGCCGGCAGCGTGCCGGTCACCTGGCTGCCGAAAGCCGTAGGAAAATGGAACAGCCTGTACCTGGAAAGCGACCAGACCCCGTGGGAAGACGACATCGCCTGCGCCCGTGCGGCCTTTGCCGCGCTAAACGTCGAAGTGCGTTGCGCGCCGGGCAGCTGGGTTGAGGAAGAAGGTGAAGAAAGCGCGGATACCTGGATTCGTATCAGCGAAGACGGTGAAGAGCAGATCACCTGGAAAACAGCCTGAGGGATCGTTCCCACGCTCTGCGTGGGAATGCAGCCTGTGACGCTCCGCGTCACGATTAAAAGCAGACGCGGAGCGTCCAAAGAAGCATTCCCACGCAGAGCGTGGGAACGATCATGGAAGGGTTACAAGCCCACCACATCCTCAGCCTGCAAGCCCTTCTCGCCCGTCACGACGGCGTATTCCACCTGCTGGCCTTCAGACAACGAACGGTGCCCGTCACCGCGAATGGCGCGGTAGTGCACAAACACATCCTTGCCATCTTCCCGCTGTATAAAGCCGTAACCCTTGGCGTCATTGAACCACTTCACATTGCCGGTCTCGCGCGTTGCCATCTGTTTTGCTCCCACATGCTTTTTATAAGTACGTTTATTGTTGAGTCGTCGCAGTTGAACTGCCGAGTATAAGACAGGCTCAAAAAGCTTCAACTCAAGATTACTTCGCCGCTTTTTTGCCGATTTTCGGCTAATACTGCACACTAGCGCACCGAGCAACCGCTCGGTTTTTCCCACTCAAAGCAGAAGCCGTATGACCCGCTCTCCCTTTCGCCGTCTGGTATTTGGCACCTTGCGTCGGCTGTTGTACCTCTGGGTTCGCTCAGAGACGATCAACCAGTCGTCCCTTACCCTGAACCTCGACCGCAGTCGTCCGGTGTTTTACGTCCTGCAATCCCCATCCCTCACCGAGTTGGCGGTGGTTGATACCGAATGTACCAAGGCCGGCCTGCCGCGCCCGGTACTGCCGGTATCGGTCGGCCCGTTGATGGAACCGGCAGCCTTCTTCTACCTGACGCCCGACCCTGACTGGCTCGGCCGCCAGGACAAGCGTGGCGCACCGCCGACCCTGACCCGCCTGGTGGATGTGCTCACCGAACACGCCGAAGAGAATGCACAGATCATTCCAGTCAGCGTGTTCTGGGGCCAGTCGCCCGACAGCGAGTCCAGCCCCTGGAAGCTGCTGTTCGCCGACAGCTGGGCCGTGACCGGCCGCCTGCGCCGCCTGCTGAGCATCCTGATCCTGGGCCGCAAGACCCGAGTGCAATTCTCCGCGCCCATCAACCTGCGTGAATTGATCGAGCACAATAAAGGCCACGAACGCACCGTGCGCATGGCCCAACGCATCCTGCGGGTGCACTTTCGCAACCTGAAAACCGCGGTGATCGGCCCCGACCTGTCCCACCGGCGCAACCTGGTGAAAGGCCTGGTCAACATGCCGCTGGTGCGCCAGGCGATCCTCGACGAAGCCGAACGCGAGAACATCACCCCCGAGAAAGCCAAGGCCCAGGCCCTGCGCTACGGCAACGAAATTGCCTCGGACTACACCTACACCGCCATCCGCTTCCTGGAAGTGGTGCTGAGCTGGTTCTGGAACAAGATCTACGACGGCATCAAGGTCAACAACGTCGAGGGCGTGCAAAAAGTCGCCCAGGGCTACGAGGTGATCTATGTGCCGTGCCATCGCAGCCATATCGATTACCTCCTGCTGTCGTACCTGCTGTTCAAGAATGGCCTGACTCCGCCGCACATCGCCGCCGGGATCAACCTGAACATGCCGGTGATCGGCAGCCTGTTGCGCCGTGGCGGGGCGTTTTTCATGCGCCGCACC
The DNA here is from genome assembly GCF_001952855.1 of Pseudomonas sp. ATCC PTA-122608. Lineage (GTDB taxonomy): Bacteria > Pseudomonadota > Gammaproteobacteria > Pseudomonadales > Pseudomonadaceae > Aquipseudomonas. The sequence continues at coordinate 47,633 of NZ_LPNO01000019.1, forward strand.
TTCAAGGGCAACCCGCTGTACACCTCGGTGTTCAACGAATACCTGCACACCTTGTTCACCAAGGGTTTCCCGGTGGAGTACTTCGTCGAAGGCGGACGCTCGCGCACCGGGCGCATGCTGCAACCGAAGACCGGGATGCTGGCGATCACCCTGCGCAGCTTCTTGCGCTCCTCGCGCATGCCCATCGTGTTTGTGCCGGTGTACATCGGCTATGAGCGCGTATTGGAAGGCCGGACTTACCTCGGCGAACTGCGCGGTGCGAGCAAGAAGAAAGAGTCGATTTTCGATATTTTCAAAGTGGTCGGCGCCCTCAAGCAGCGCTTTGGCCAGGTCGCGGTGAACTTCGGCGAACCGATCAAGCTGGCTGAATTCCTCGACAGCGAGCAGCCCGACTGGCGTTCCCAGGAACTGGGCCCGAACTACAAGCCGGCATGGCTCAACGAAACCACCAACCGCCTCGGCGAGCGGGTGGCGCAACACCTGAACGAAGCGGCGGCGATCAACCCGGTGAACCTGGTGGCGCTGGCGCTGCTGTCCACTACCCGCCTGGCCCTGGACGAACAAGCCATGGCGCGCCAGCTTGATCTGTATCTGGCGCTACTGCGCAAGGTGCCCTACTCGCCCCACACCACCTTGCCCGAGGGGGATGGCCTGGCGCTGATCAAGCATGTAAAGGACATGAAACTGCTGTCGGAACAGAGCGATGCCCTGGGCAAAATCCTTTATCTGGACGAGCAAAATGCCGTCCTGATGACGTACTACCGCAACAACGTGCTGCACATCTTTGCCCTGCCGGCGCTGCTGGCGAGTTTCTTCCAGAGCAGCTCGCGCATGAGCCGCGAACAGATCCTGCGCTACACCCGCGCGCTCTACCCGTATCTGCAATCGGAGTTGTTTATCCGTTGGACCCTGGACGAGCTGGACGCGGTGGTCGACCAGTGGCTGGAAGCCTTCGTCGAACAAGGCCTGCTGCGCTTCGAGAACGAGGTGTACCTGCGCCCGGCCCCGAGTTCGCGGCACTTTGTACTGCTGACGCTGCTGTCCAAAAGCATCGCCCAGACCTTGCAACGCTTCTACATGGCTATCTCGCTGCTGCTCAACAGCGGCCAGAACAGCATCAGCGCCGAAGAGCTGGAAGACCTGTGCACCGTCATGGCACAGCGCCTGTCGATCCTCCACGGGCTGAATGCCCCGGAGTTCTTCGACAAGAGTCTTTTCCGACATTTCATCCAGACGTTGCTGGAGCAAGATGTACTGCGCCGCGACGAGGCCGGCAAGCTGAGCTATCACCCGCTGCTGGGTGAACTGGCCGAAGGCGCGGCCAAGCGCGTGTTGCCGGCGGATATTCGCCTGTCAATTCGCCAGGTGGCCCTGCATCGCAGTGAAGACGCAGCGGACAAGCCCGTCGTACCCGAAGAAACACACTAGAGTGACCGAGGCGCCAGGGTGTTTCTGGCGCCGCTGACAAGGAGCTGTACCATGAAAAAAATCATCCTCCTGGGCCTGACCGCACTGCTGGGAGCCTGCCAGACCATGAGCCCCATGCCCACCAAAGCCAGCCTCGATGGCGAAGTGTTCTACCTGCAACGCAGCGCCCTGCCGCCCGCCGCCACCTTGAGTGTGACCCTGCAAGACGTGTCCTTGATGGACGCCCCGGCCGTGACCCTGGCCGAGCAGAAAGGCCCGGTGAAAGGCCAGGTGCCACTGCCCTTCCACCTGAGCTACGACCCCGCCCAAGTCAAGCCTGGCCACAGCTACTCGGTCAGCGCTCGCATCGAACTGGATGGCAAGCTACTGTTCATTACCACCGAACGGCACTCCGTGCAGTTGAACGGCCAGGATCCACAACCGCTGCGCGTACGCGTGGATGCGGTTGCACACTGATTAAAAAATCGAACATAAGGAAGCGCCCATGCTCCGTAACTCCCTTCGCCTCACTGCCCTGTGCGCCGGCCTGCTGCTCGGCGCCAACGCCATGGCCTTGTCCCTCGGCAGCCTGTCCCAAGGGGACGCTGCCGGCGGCCTCAAGGATGCACTGACCCAAGGCGCGCAGATTGCCGTGAAACAACTGGGCGTGCCCGGCGGTTTCAGCAACAACCCCGAAGTGAAAATCGGCCTGCCGGGCAAGCTGGGCAAAGTCGCCGACAAGTTGAAGATGTTTGGCATGGGTGACCAGGTCAACCAACTGGAAGCCAGCATGAACAAGGCGGCCGAATCTGCCGTGACCCAGGCTCAGCCGATCCTGGTAAACGCAGTGAAGAACATGAGCGTGACCGATGCCAAGGGCATCCTCAGCGGTGGCCAGGACTCCGCCACCCAGTACCTGAACAAAAGCAGCCGTGACGAGATCCGGGCCAAGTTCCTGCCGATCGTTAAAGCGGCCACCGACAAGGTCGGCGTGGCCCAGCAGTACAACGCCCTAGCGGGCAAGGCGGCGACCTTTGGCGCGATTGATGCCAAGAGTGCCAACGTCGAAAGCTACGTGACCGAGCAGGCGCTGGACGGGCTGTTCAAGATGATTGCGCAGCAGGAAGAGACCATTCGCAAGAACCCGGCGGCCGCGGCGACCAGTTTGGCGAAAAAAGTGTTTGGCAGCTTGTAAGCCAACAGGATCGCCCCTCTGCCCGGGGCGATCCCTTTTTCTGTGGTTATGCGTTGCCTGCGGGGGAAAACGACTGCATCGAAACCATCCCAAACGTAATTGTTCCTGTCTGGTTTTCAGAACTTGTTGAACAGGTTTTCGGAGGGCAAGCCCATGGTGGCGGGCATTCGGGCTCTGCCGGCTTTGTCTCGCACGGCTTTGGCTTCGAGCACTCGGGCTCTGGCTCCGGTTTAGGAGGGCGGGCAAACATACGCATGATGGAACTAATACACATAGGGCAATCCTTCAATCCATTTAGACGTCTTCACTTACCGGCTGCAGCAATCGCCGTAACCGGTAAATCAATACCTGCGATCAGGTAGTCCCTAAGTGGAAGGAACGTCCGAAAACGTTCCCTGCTCCGCGTTGGAATATGAAGGCTGCCCGCCTTACGCCACATCCTTCCTGACCCTGAACCAGGCCGCGTACAGGGCCGGCAGGAACAACAGCGTCAACGCCGTCGCCACGATCAAGCCGCCCATGATCGCCACGGCCATTGGCCCGAAGAACACGCTGCGAGACAGCGGGATCATCGCCAATACGGCGGCCAGGGCGGTCAATACGATCGGCCGGAAGCGTCGCACCGTCGCCTCGATAATTGCCTGCCAGGGAGCGAGGCCGGCCTTGATGTCCTGTTCAATCTGGTCCACCAGGATCACCGAGTTGCGCATGATCATCCCCGACAGCGCGATGGTCCCCAGCATCGCCACGAACCCAAAGGGTTGGCGGAACACCAGCAGGAACAGCGTCACCCCGATCAACCCCAACGGCGCTGTGAGAAACACCATCGCAGTGCGTGAGAAGCTGCGCAGTTGCAGCATCAGCAAGGTCAACACCACCACGATAAACAGCGGCACGCCAGCCTTGACCGAGTTCTGCCCACGGGCGGAATCCTCCACCGTGCCGCCAACTTCCAGCAGGTAACCGTCCGGCAGTTCGGCGCGTACGCCTTCCAGGGTTGGCAGGATCTGCTGCACCAGGGTTGCCGGTTGCTCCTTGCCGTAGATATCGGCGCGGATGGTCACCGTCGGCAGGCGGTTGCGGTGCCAGATGATGCCTTCTTCAAAGCCGTATTCCAGGGTCGCGATCTGCGACAGCGCAACGCTCTTGCCGTTGTCGGTCGGCACCGCCAGGCTTGGCAGCAGCGACAGTTCAGTACGCTCATGAACGGTGCCGCGCAGCAGGATTTCGATCAACTCGTTGTCTTCGCGGTACTGGCTGACGCTGGAACCTGTAAGGGAACTCTGGAGGAATTTCGACAGGTTGGCGGTGCTCACGCCGAGGGCGCGGGCGCGGTCCTGGTCGACGTTGAGGTAGACGATCTTGCTCGGTTCTTCCCAGTCCAGGTGGACGTTGACCACGTGGGTATTTTCGCGAACCTTGGCCGCCACTTTCCGCGCCAGGGCCCGGACTTCTTCGATGTGCTCGCCCGTCACCCGAAACTGTACGGGGTAACCAACGGGTGGGCCGTTTTCAAGACGCGTGACCCGCGAGCGCAGGTCCGGGAACTGTTCGTTGAGGGTCTCGATCAGCCAAGTGCGCAGGCTTTCGCGCTCCTCGATGGTTTTGGCCAATACCACAAATTGGGCGAAGCTGGCGGCCGGCAGTTGCTGGTCCAGCGGCAGGTAGAAACGTGGCGAACCTGTACCGACATAGGCCACGTAATTTTCTATACCTGCATGTTCCTTGAGCAACGCTTCAAGGCGTTTGACCTGGTCAGCCGTATTGCTCAGCGAAGCGCCTTCAGCCAGTTTCAGGTCGACCATCAACTCAAGTCGCCCGGAAGCCGGGAAGAACTGCTGGGGCACAAAGCGAAACAGCGCCACCGAACCGATAAACAACAGCAAGGTCAGGACGATCACCGTCTTGCGGCGACGCACGCACCATTCCACCAGGCGCCTTACGCGCTGATAGAACGGCGTGCCGTAGGGATCCGGCCCGTCGGTGCCATGCTTGGCCGCATGAATCTTCGCCAGGTCCGGCAGGAGTTTTTCCCCCAGGTATGGCACGAACACCACGGCGGCGACCCACGAAGCCAGCAGTGCGATGGTCACTACCTGGAAGATCGAACGGGTGTATTCACCGGTGCTCGACTGTGCGGTGGCAATCGGCAGGAAACCCGCCGCGGTGATCAGCGTGCCGGTGAGCATCGGGAAGGCGGTACTGGTCCAGGCGAAACTCGCGGCCTTAAGGCGGTCGTACCCTTGCTCCATTTTGATCGCCATCATTTCCACGGCGATGATCGCGTCGTCCACCAGCAAACCCAGTGCGAGCACCAACGCGCCGAGGGAGATTTTGTGCAGGCCGATGCCGAGGTAATACATGGTGGCAAAGGTCATGGCCAACACCAGCGGAATCGCCAGGGCGACCACCATGCCGGTGCGCACCCCCAAGGAGAAGAAGCTCACCAACAACACAATCGCCAGGGCTTCCGCCAGCACTTGGACGAATTCGCCGACACTGGTTTTTACCGCTGCCGGCTGGTCCGACACCTTGCGCAGTTCCATGCCCGCAGGAAGGTTCTTCTGCAAGCGTGCGAATTCGCTTTCCAGGGCCTTGCCCAGTACCAGGATGTCGCCACCGTCGCGCATGGCCACGGCCAGGCCGATGGCATCGGCGCCCATATAACGCATGCGCGGTGCCGGTGGGTCGTTGAAGCCGCGATGAATCTCGGCCACGTCGCCGATACGGAACGTGCGATCACCGACGCGGATCGGGAAGTCGCGAATCTCTTTAACGGTCTTGAAGTTGCCGGAAACCCTTAGCTGCACACGCTCGCTCGGGGTTTCAAAGAAGCCGGCGGTCGACACTGCGTTCTGCTCTTGCAGCGCCTGCTGAACGGCGGCCAGCGGCAAGCCGAGGGTGGCGAGCTTGAGGTTGGACAGCTCGATCCAGATCTTCTCGTCCTGCAAACCCAACAGTTCGACCTTACCGACATCCGGCACCCGCTGCAGTTGAATCTGAATCCGGTCGGCGTAGTCCTTGAGCACGGCATAGTCGAAGCCGTCGCCGGTCAGGGCGTAGATATTGCCGAAGGTCGTGCCGAATTCATCGTTGAAAAACGGGCCCTGGATATCCGGCGGCAAGGTCTGGCGAATATCGCTGATCTTCTTGCGCACCTGGTACCAGAGGTCCGGGATCTGCGCGGAATGCATCGAGTCCCGGGCCATGAAAGTGACTTGGGATTCACCGGGGCGCGAGAAGGAAACGATGCGCTCGTAGTCGCCGGTCTCCATCAGTTTCTTTTCAATACGCTCGGTGACCTGGCGTGACACTTCCTGGGCGGTCGCCCCGGGCCAATTGGTCTTGATCACCATGGCCTTGAAGGTAAACGGCGGGTCTTCGCTTTGTCCCAGCTTGGTGTAGGAAAGAGTGCCAACCACCGCCAGCAGGATCATCAGAAACAGTACGATCTGGCGATTACGCAACGCCCATTCGGAAAGATTGAAACCCATCGGGGACTACTCCTTGGCCGCCAGACTTACCACTCGGTTGGAGCGATCCACCGGGCGCACTTGCTGGCCCTCATGGAGTACATGCACACCGGCTGCGATCACCCAGTCTGTTGCGCTCAAGCCTTCCAGCACCGGCACGGTCTTCTCGCCAAAGGCACCGATGCGCACCGGTGTGCGCTTGAGGGTGTTGTCGGGCTGTACCACCCAGACGTAGGACGCCCCGTTCTCCGCGCTGAGGGCAGACAGTGGCACCGCCAAAGGAATCACGCCGTCGGCCTGTATGAATACGCGAGCGCTCTGCCCCAGTTCAGCAGGCACCTTGCCGCCGGTAAACGCGACACGGGCAGCGAAGGTTCGCGACTTTGGGTCGGCGGCGGGCGACAGTTCGCGGATGCGACCGTTGAAGCGCTGGTCGGGCTGGCTCCATAACTCCACGGACACCGGCTGGCCAATCTTGAAGCGCCCGAAGCTTTGCTCCGGCAGGCTGATCAGCACCTCTCGCTCGCCATCGGTGGCCAGGGTAAACACGGTCTGGCCGGCAGACACCACCTGGCCGACTTCCACCGCACGCTTGGCGACCACGCCATCCTGGGGCGCGCGCAGTACGGCGTAACCGGCCTGGTTATTGGCCACGTCGAATTCGGCCTTGATCTGCTTGAGGCGGGCTTCACCTGAGCGGTAGAGATTTTCGGAATTGTCGTACTGGGAACGGCTGACCATCTGACGGTCCATCAGGGTCTTGTAACGATCACGCTCGGCGCGCACCAGGCTCAGGTTGGCCTCGGCGGCGGCGACCTGGGCGCGGGTGGCTTCGAGTTGCAGGCGTACGTCCTGGGGATCGAGTTCTGCCAGGGGCTGATTGGCCTTGACGCGCTCGCCCTCCTCCACCAGTCGTCGGCTGACTTTACCGCCGATGCGAAAGGCCAGGTCGGGTTCATAACGGGCGCGCACTTCGCCCGGGTAGCTGTCAGAAGCCTGCGCCGAAGGCTCTGGCTGAACCACCATGGCCGGGCGGATGGTGGTTTGCGCGGCTTCTTCATGGCCACAGGCAGCCAACAGGAATAACAAGCTGGCAGGCAACGCGAGTGGCAGGAAATAGCTGCGCATGCTGAAGGACCTTTCGCTAATGGAGCTAGGAATAATTATACTGGCCAGTATGTTATTAATACCAAACTCACCAGTCCAGTAATAAAGTGAAAATGTCTGACAATCCTGTAAACACCAATAGCCCCGGGCGCCCCAAGGACATGGCAAAACGCCAGGCGATCCTTGATGCGGCGAAGATTCTGTTTTTGAGTAATGGGTATGCCAGTACCAGCATGGATGCCGTGGCAGTGGAGGCCGGGGTGTCGAAGCTGACGGTGTACAGCCATTTCACCGACAAGGAGACCCTGTTCTCGGCGGCGGTGGTCGCCAAGTGCGAAGAGCAGCTACCGGTGATGTATTTCGAGTTGCCCGAAGGTATGCCGGTGGAGAAGGTGCTGCTCACTATCGCTCGCGGGTTTCATGTGTTGATCAATAGCGAGGAGTCGGTGAACTTGCATCGGTTGATGATGACTTCCGGGAGTCAGGATCCGAAGTTGTCGCAGATCTTTTTCGAGGCTGGGCCGATGCGTATGTTGCAGGGGATGGAGCGGCTCCTCGGTAAGATCGACCAGAGTGGCGCACTGCGTATTGCCAAACCTTTCACCGCTGCGGAGCACTTTTTTTGCTTGCTCAAGGGCACGGCGAATTTTTGTTTGCTGTATGGGTGCGGGGGGCAATTGAGCGCTGAGGCGGCCGAGGAGCATGTGCAGGAGGTTGTGGGATTGTTCATGCGGGCTTATCGGGCTTGATGCGCTTTTATAAGGCGGGTTGAACCGGGTACACATATCCGTGTTTTTATCCCGCGGCGCAGCAATCGCAGTTAAACCTTTCCGCCACCCCACAGGTCTCTGAAATACACCCCCAGAGCCCCTAGCATGGCCAAATCCCGCAATTTCGCCAAAGACTGGTTCACCGCCAGAAACTGGAACCCATTCGCCTTCCAGAAACAGGTATGGAAGGCCGTCAAGGAAGGCCAATCAGGACTGCTCCACGCCAGCACCGGCGCCGGGAAAACCTACGCACTGTGGTTCGCCGCCCTCAACCGCTTCGCCATCACCGAAGACACTCCCCGCAAACGCAAAGCCCCAGCCGAACCGCTGACAGTCCTGTGGATCACCCCAATGCGTGCCCTGGCCGCAGACACCGCCCGCGCCCTTGAAGCCCCGCTGGAACCCCTGAACATCCACTGGACCGTCGGCCTGCGCACCGGCGACACCAGCAGCAGCGAGCGCGCCCGCCAGAGCCGCCGCCTGCCCACCACCCTGATCACCACCCCGGAAAGCCTCACGCTGATGCTGGCCCGTGCCGACAGCCAAACCAGCCTGTCAAAGCTGCGCATGGTGGTCGTGGATGAATGGCACGAACTGATCGGCAACAAACGCGGCGTACAGCTGCAACTGGCCCTCGCCCGCCTGCGACAATGGCATCCAGAGCTGATTGTGTGGGGCATCTCCGCAACCCTGGGTAATCAGGCCCACGCGCTGGAGGTGTTGATCCCACAAGGCGGCGGGATCAACGTGCAGGGTCAGACGACCAAGAAGTTACTGGTGGACACCCTGTTGCCCCCGGTTATCGAGCGTTTCCCATGGGCCGGCCATATCGGCCTGAAAATGCTCCCGCAGGTGGTGGCCGAGGTGGATGCCAGCAGCAGTTGCCTGGTGTTTACCAATACACGGGCACAATCGGAAATCTGGTACCAGGCCTTGCTCGATGCTCGTCCCGACTGGGCCGGGTTGATTGCCTTGCACCACGGCTCGCTGTCCCGGGAAACCCGGGATTGGGTGGAACGCGCCCTGAAGGAGGGGCAACTGAAGGCCGTGGTGTGTACGTCGAGCCTGGACCTGGGGGTGGACTTCCTGCCGGTGGAACGGGTGCTGCAGATTGGCTCGGCCAAGGGCGTGGCGCGCCTGATGCAGCGCGCCGGGCGTTCCGGCCATGCGCCGGGCCGGCCGTCGCGGGTCACGCTGGTGCCGACCCACAGCCTGGAGTTGGTGGAAGCCGCTGCGGCACAAGACGCCATCGCTGAACGGCGTATCGAGGCCCGGCAGTCGCCCCACAAGCCATTGGATGTGCTGGTGCAGCATCTGGTGAGCATGGCGCTGGGCGGCGGCTTTGTGCCCGGTGAGTTGCTGGAGGAAGTTCGTAGCGCTTGGGCCTATCGTGATCTGAGCGACGCAGATTGGGCTTGGGCCCTGGGATTTGTGCGCCATGGCGGGCTGTCGCTGACGGCCTACCCGGATTACCGTCGGGTCGAGCCGGACGAGCAAGGCGTCTGGCGCGTGCCCGATGCACGGCTGGCGCGGCGCCATCGCATGAGCGTGGGGACGATCGTCAGCGACGCCAGCATCCAGCTGAAATTCTGGAGCAAGGGCGGCGGTGGCAAGACTCTGGGCAGTGTCGAGGAAGGCTTTATTGCACGGCTCAAACCGGGGGATGGTTTTCTGTTCGCCGGGCGCTTGCTGGAGTTGGTGCGGGTGGAAAACATGACCGCTTATGTACGGCGCAGTACCGCGAAAAAGGCTGCCGTGCCGCGCTGGAACGGCGGGCGCATGCCGCTTTCCAACGAGCTGGCCCAAGCGGTGGTCGAGCGCTTTGATGCCGCCGCCCAGGGTCAATTCCTCGGGCCGGAGATGCAGGCAGTGCAACCGTTGCTGAACACCCAGTTGCGCTGGTCCGGGCTGCCGACCCGCGAGCATTTGCTGGCCGAGGCCCTCAAGTCACGGGAAGGCTGGCACCTGTTTCTGTATCCGTTCGCCGGGCGCCAAGTGCATCTGGGGCTGGCGAGCCTACTGGCCTGGCGGGTTAGCCGGCAGCAGGCGGTGACATTCTCGATTGCGGTGAATGACTACGGGCTGGAACTGCTGAGCGCGACCGAGGTGGATTGGCCTGAGTTATTAAGCGAGGAGTTGCTGAGTGCGGATCATCTGCTGGATGACGTGATAGCGAGCCTGAACGCCGGTGAGCTGGCCCTGCGGCGCTTTCGCGAAATCGCGCGGATCGCCGGGCTGGTGTTTGCCGGCTATCCCGGTGCGCCGAAAAGCACGCGTCAGGTTCAGGCTTCCAGCGGTTTGTTTTTTGAAGTGTTCAAGCAATATGACCCGCACAACCTGTTACTGACCCAGGCCGGGGAAGAAGTCCTGCGGGAAGAGTTGGATATTCGTCGATTGGAAGAGACATTGCGTCACTTGTCGGAGTTGAAACTGGACCTTTATCGAATCAAACGACCTACGCCACTGGCCTTTCCGCTGCTGGTGGAGCGCTTTCGGGAAAGCCTGAGCTCGGAAAAACTCTCGGAGCGGATTGCGCGGATGGTCAAGGATCTGGAAAAAGTCGCCGATAACGGGAAGCCCTGATGCCCGCTCATTACCCGATACATCTGGCAAAGGAGGAGCTGTGGTTGCTGGCGGATAAGGCCGTGTACTGGCCAGTCAAGCGCTGCCTGCTGATCGCCGATGCACATTTTGGCAAGGCGTCGGCCTATCGCAGCCTGGGCCAGCCGGTGCCGCAGGGCACGACGACGGAAAACCTTCAGCGCCTGGACCGACTGCTGGCGGCCTTCCCATGCTCGCAGGTGATCTTTCTCGGCGACTTTCTCCACGGGCCCGGCTCCCACGCCAGCGGCACCCTGAACGCTCTGAGAGCCTGGCGCGAGCGCCATCCAGCTCTAGCGCTCACACTGATTCGCGGCAACCACGACAAGCGCGCTGGCGACCCACCGGTTGATCTGAACATTGAGGTGGTGACCGAACCCCTGCTGATGGGCCCGTTTGCGTTGCAGCACGAGCCCGACGCCCATGCCAGCCACCATGTTTTAGCGGGGCACGTGCATCCGGTGTATCGCCTGCGGGGCAAAGGCCGGCAAAGCTTGCGCCTGCCGTGCTTTCGGCTCGGCACTCAGGTCAGCCTGTTACCGGCCTTCGGCGCGTTTACCGGTGGGTATCCAGTGACGCAGGATGAAGAGAGCCGGATCTTTGTGATCGGAGACCATGAAGTATGGCCAGTGCGTTGAGCAACTGACCATTGGCGACACGTGCGGGAAATCAGGCCACAGGGGCGGGAGGCGGTTCGTCAGGGAGAGTGGGTTCACCAGGCTCTTCAGGCTGGTTGGGCCAGGGATCATCCGGGCCGGGCTGGCCTGGAATGCCGCCTGCGGCGGGATCGGCCATCAAAGACCAGGCCATGACACCAATCTGGTTGGGTTCAAGCCGGGCGAGTTCGGCGCTGATTCGCGGATCGAGCTTCATAGGGGACTCCTCAAGCGTGGCCCGGCGCGTTGTGCACGCGTCGGGGCAGTACACTCAATAGAGTGCATGCCCGCTGACAAATTCCCTTAGCCTGTAAGACGATTCGATCAGGTGCGTGGGAGAGTGACGCCGCGCTGGCCCTGATACTTGCCGCCACGGTCCTTATAGGACACTTCGCACTCTTCGTCGGATTCAAAGAACAGCATCTGTGCCACCCCCTCATTGGCATAGATTTTTGCCGGCAAAGTGGTGGTGTTGGAGAACTCCAGGGTAACGTGCCCTTCCCATTCCGGCTCCAGCGGCGTCACGTTGACGATGATGCCGCAACGCGCGTAGGTGCTTTTGCCCAGGCAGATAGTCAGGACGTTACGCGGGATACGGAAGAACTCGACAGTGCGCGCCAGGGCAAAGGAGTTTGGCGGGATGATGCAGACGTCGCTCTTGACGTCGACGAAGCTTTTTTCGTCGAAGTTTTTTGGATCGACGGTCGCCGAGTTGATGTTGGTGAACACCTTGAACTCATCGGCGCAGCGTACATCGTAGCCGTAGCTGGAAACCCCGAACGAAATCAGCCGCTCAGCACCTTCGCCACGCATCTGGCGCTCCACGAAGGGCTCGATCATGCCGTGCTCTTGCGCCATGCGGCGAATCCACTTGTCCGATTTGATGCTCATGGCGGGTGTCCTGAATAGCGAGGTGAAAAAATTCTGTTGGGCATCTTACCGGGGCTGGCTCCGTGGTTCAAAGGGCCGGCTGTTTTTCTTGCTGCCGCGCCGTACCTGCTGGGCGAGACGCACCTTCAATTGCGGGGTATTGGTGCGGTATCAGGCTGCCGCCAGTCACGAAAATAGAGAAACCTTCGGAAATACCATTGGCACGTTCCTGAAAAAGGGTTAAGGTGGCGCCACTGTGCTGCTTGTGTCACTGAGAATCTCTACACGATATGTTGAATTTCGATCCAACCATCTCCAAGAATTTTTCCTGCTCTTTGCACTCAGTCTCGGCCAGGGCTTTTCCTGAGTCGCAGTTAACTTTGTCCAAGGAGATACACCATGTCTAATCGCCAAACTGGTACCGTTAAGTGGTTCAACGATGAAAAAGGCTTCGGCTTCATCACTCCACAATCCGGTGACGACCTGTTCGTTCACTTCAAAGCTATCCAATCCGACGGCTTCAAAAGCCTGAAAGAAGGCCAACAGGTCTCTTTCATCGCTACCCGCGGTCAGAAAGGCATGCAAGCTGAAGAAGTTCAAGTTATCTAACTTGTACTGATTTAGTCGAAAAGCCCCGCCCTTAAAAGCGGGGCTTTTTTGTGCCTGGGATTCGCCAATCACACGATGTAATTCCATGCACAAAAAAATGTGGGAGCGGGCTTGCTCGCGAAAGCGGTGAATCAGTCGCCAGATAAGCTGACTGAAACACCGTATTCGCGAGCAAGCCCGCTCCCACATTTCGTCCTGCGTCGTTTACTGAAACAACGACTCACTCGACAAGCCATTCTTCTCCAGGATCTCGCGCAAGCGCTTGAGACCCTCTACCTGGATCTGCCGCACCCGCTCACGGGTCAAGCCGATCTCCAGGCCAACATCCTCCAGGGTGCTGCTTTCGTGGCCGCGCAGCCCGAAGCGGCGAATCACCACCTCACGCTGTTTGTCCGTCAGCTCCGAAAGCCACTGGTCGATGCTTTGCGACAGATCGTCGTCCTGCAGCAGCTCACAAGGGTCCGTAGGACGATCATCAGTCAGGGTGTCCAGCAGGGTTTTATCCGAATCCGGACCCAGCGAGACATCGACTGAAGACACCCGCTCATTGAGACCGAGCATGCGCTTGACCTCTCCCACCGGTTTTTCCAGCAGGTTGGCGATTTCTTCAGGCGAAGGTTCATGATCGAGTTTTTGTGTCAGCTCACGCGCCGCCCGAAGGTAGACGTTGAGCTCTTTGACCACATGGATCGGCAACCTGATCGTGCGGGTTTGATTCATGATCGCCCGTTCGATGGTCTGACGAATCCACCAGGTGGCGTAGGTTGAAAAACGAAAACCCCGCTCAGGGTCAAACTTCTCCACCGCCCGGATCAAGCCGAGATTGCCTTCCTCGATCAAGTCCAACAGGGACAGCCCACGATTGACGTAGCGTCGGGCGATTTTCACCACCAGCCGCAGGTTGCTTTCAATCATGCGCTTGCGCCCAGCCGGATCGCCCTTTTGCGACAAGCGCGCAAAAAAGACTTCTTCTTCGGGTGTGAGCAGAGGGGAAAAGCCGATTTCATTGAGGTACAGCTGGGTCGCGTCGAGCGCCCGTGTGTAATCAATGTACTTGTGTTGCTTTAACGCGGTGGAGTTCTTGGATTTGGTGCGAACTGAAGGTACAGCAGGTCCCTCATTCGACATCGATTCCGTAGCAATGCCGGTCTCCATAAGGAGAACCTCATCGTCGATGTCAAACTCCGGCGCTTCTTTACTGAGAGCCATTGTTATAGTCCTTTGGTGAGTTCGACCTCAAGCTCAAGCGACGCCTTTATCCTTGGCAACGCTGGAGCCTGTTCCTTCTACGCGAGGGAACAGGCTGTGCAACACATCAACGACGGGGAAGGAATTGCAGCGGATCAACAGGCTTCCCTTGGCGGCGAATCTCAAAGTGCAGTTTCACCCGGTCTGTACCAGTTGACCCCATCTCGGCAATTGTCTGTCCGACCTTGACCTGCTGCCCCTCCCGAACCAACAGCCTGCGGTTGTGACCGTAAGCACTGACGTAGGTATCGCTGTGTTTGATGATGACCAGCTCGCCGTAGCCCCGTAAACCACTCCCGGCGTACACCACTGTCCCATCAGACGCAGCTAAAACAGGCTGTCCCAAATCTCCGGCGATATCAATGCCTTTATTCAAACTACCGTTTGAAGAGAATTTTCCAATAAGAATGCCATTTGAAGGCCATCCCCAACCGGTAGGCGCAGGCCCTGCAGGCGGCATCGGCGCAGGTGCCGGCTTGCTCGCAACGCCAGGCGCGGCGGTGCCTGCAGGCCGGGTGATGATTGTGGTCCTGCTCGACGACGATGGCGAAGAAGCCGTGTTTGTGACGACAGCGGTCGGTGTTGAACCGGTACGCCCATCGAAACGAATGGTCTGACCTGGATGTATCGTATAGGGCACAGGAATATTGTTACGAGCAGCAAGCGCCTTGTAATCCCATCCATAACGGAAAGCGATCGAGAACATCGTATCGCCCTTGCGAACGACATATTGCCCGGTAGTAACGGTAGGTTTTTGCGGCACCGCATTATTGCGGTCGACCACCCGTGCACCACCGGATGGCGTGCTTGAACAAGCCGCCAGCAAGGAACTCAAGACAAGGCCAATCACCAGTCGCTGAAAGCTTGTTTGACTCATACGCTGTGCAATGACCGTGAGACTCACCCGCCGCTCCCTTTGTGGTGGCTGACTATGAACGCCTGTATCAGGCTTGAAATATGACGCAAGTATAACTGGCCGTTGGGTTTTTACTGGAAACACGATTCTAAAGAAATTTTCATCATGTTTAATTCCCACGGCGGGTCACGTTGACTCAATAGACCCCGCTGTAAGACACATACCCGGCAATAGAATTCAGTACCCAGGAATAATTGATCAGGCCAGCGGGCCGTTAAGCAACGGGACAAAACGCACGGCGCCGAGCACATGCCGGGAAAAGCCTTCTTCCTCGCGAATGATCAACATCAATTGTTGCACTTCGCCGGAGCCCACCGGGATCACCAGGCGCCCGCCCGGAGCCAGTTGATCGAGCAACGCCTGGGGCACGTCGGTCGCCACCGCCGTGACGATAATGCCGTTGTACGGCGCCAGCGCCGGCCAACCTTCCCAACCATCGCCCCAGCGGAACACCACGTTGCGCAGATTCAACTCCACCAGGCGTTCCTTGGCCCGGTCTTGCAACACCTTGATGCGCTCCACGGAAAACACCCGCTCAACCAGCTGCGACAACACGGCCGTCTGGTAGCCGGAGCCGGTGCCGATTTCCAGCACCTTGTCCAACGGGCCCGCCGCCAGCAACAACTCACTCATCCGCGCCACCATATAAGGCTGGGAGATGGTCTGGTTGTGGCCGATGGGCAGTGCTGTGTCTTCATAAGCACGATGCGCCAGGGCCTCATCGACAAACAGATGCCGCGGGGTACGCCGGATGACTTCCAGCACCTGGGCGTTGGATAGCCCTTCTTCATACAGCCGCTGGATCAATCGCTCGCGGGTGCGCTGGGAGGTCATCCCGATGCCCCGGCGCAGCAGGTCGTCTTGTTCGCGCGCCATCAGAGCACACCCTCCAGCCAGCCATCGAGACTACTGAAGGCATCACTGAAGGTGCGATCAAGCTGCAACGGAGTAATCGAAATATAACCTTGCATCACCGCATGAAAGTCCGTGCCTTCGCCGCCGTCTTCGGCATCGCCGGCAGCGGCAATCCAGTAACCTTCCTTGCCACGCGGGTCCACCACCTTCAGCGGTGACGCGGCGCGGGAACGGTGGCCCAGGCGGGTCAGCTTGAAGCCGCGAATATGCTCAAAAGGCAGGTTCGGGAAGTTGACGTTAAGCACCGTACGCGGCGGCAAATCCAGGCTGTGATGGGCCTCCACCAGCTTGCGGGCGAAATAGGCCGCTGTCTCCAGGTTGTCCAACTGACGCGACGCCAGCGAAAACGCGAACGAGGTCCGGCCCAGGAAGCGCCCCTCAAGGGCCGCCGCAACGGTACCGGAATACAACACGTCATCGCCCAGGTTTGCCCCCAGGTTGATCCCGGAAACCACCAGGTCCGGCTCCTCGACAAGCAAGCTGTTGATCGCCAGGTGCACGCAGTCAGTCGGCGTGCCGTTCACGCTGATAAAGCCGTTGGGCAACGTCTGTGTGTGCAACGGACGGTCGAGCGTCAGCGAACTGCTGGCGCCGCTTTTGTCCTGGTCCGGGGCAACCACCACGCACTCGGCGTAATCTGCCAGCGCAGCATGAAGCGCGGCAAGGCCGGGTGCGGTGACCCCGTCGTCGTTAGATATCAGAATACGCATGGGCTGTCCGTCTGCCCCACCGGCACCAGATCTACAAGCTCGCGCACCAAGACAGTGGCGAAGCATCCAGCCGGCAGGACGAATTCCAATTGCAGAATGTCAGGTTCGGGATAATGCCACGTCAACCCGCCAATGGGCAGTCGAAGAATGCGACGTTCCTGGCTCATGCCGGCATTCACCAGCCAATCCCGCAGGTCGGGTTCACCCTCGGCGATGGCCTGTTCCAGAGCGAAGGTTGCCCCCGACGCCGGCGAATCACCTTCGCCCCACTGTGGACCGGTGGGATGCACGTCGAGAATCGCCAGGCGCGGGTCGCTGCATTCAGCCTCCCCCGCCGGAAAAAAACTGCGACTGTCGGTAAACGCCAACAAATCGCCGACTTGGGCACGCTGCCAGGAACCGTCGGCCACTCGCGCCGCCAGCACTTTATTGAACAAGAAGCTGCGCGCGGTGGAGAGCAGCCGCGAACGCACATTGCGCTGCTCCGGCAAGGCCTTGCGCGCGGCCCAGTCGCGGGCATCGACGACGTTGCCACCGTTATGACCGAAACGCTGGGCGCCGAAATAGTTGGGGATGCCTTGCTTGGCGATCAGTTGCAGGCGCGCGTCGATGGCCGCGGCATCGCCGGCAAACTGGGTCAGGCGCAAGGTAAAGCCGTTGGCCGAATGCGCACCGCGCTGAAGCTTGCGCTTGTGACGGGCGATCTTGAGGATCTTCAGGGTCTCGTTTTCCGCCCCGCTGAGGTCCGGATCAGCCTTGCCCGGCAATTGCACACTGAACCACTGCCGGGTCAGCGCCTGGCGGTCCTTGAGCCCGGCGTAGCTGACGGTGCGCAACGGCACGCCCGCCGCCTTGGCAATCCGCCGTGCCGCTTCTTCGGTATTCAGGCCGCGCTTTTCCACCCACAACCACAGGTGTTCACCCTCGCCGGTCAGCGGGATATCCAGCACTTCATCCACCTGGAAATCTTCAGCGGTGGCCTTCAGAACAGCGCTGCCCAAGGCTTCGCCATAGGCACGCGGGCCCAACAGTTGCAGATCATTCATGCGCGCAACAACAAGGCAACGGAGTGCACCGCAATGCCCTCTTCGCGACCGGTAAACCCGAGCTTTTCGGTGGTGGTGGCTTTTACGTTCACTTGATCCAACTCAACTTGAAGATCCGCGGCAATCAGCGCGCGCATCGATTCGATATGCGGGGCCATCTTTGGCGCCTGGGCGACGATGGTGTTGTCGACGTTGCCGACCTTCCAGCCCTTGGCGTGGATCAAACCGACCACGTGACGCAACAGCACGCGGCTGTCCGCGCCCTTGAAGGTAGGGTCGGTGTCCGGAAAGTGCTTGCCGATGTCGCCCAATGCCGCGGCGCCGAGCAAGGCATCGCTCAAGGCATGCAGCACAACGTCGCCGTCAGAGTGAGCCAGCAACCCATGGTGGTGCGCGATCCGCACGCCGCCCAGGGTGATGAAATCGCCTTCGGCGAAACGGTGCACATCATAGCCGTGGCCAATACGCATAAAAAAACGCCCCGATTTAATTCAGGGCGTGATTCTACCTACTTTTGCCTCACATTAACCGAGCAAAGCGCTCGCGTGATGGCGTAAATGGTCTTCGATGAAGCTGGCGATAAAGAAGTAGCTGTGGTCATAGCCCGGTTGCAGGCGCAGCTCCAATGGATGGCTGGCCGCCCTGGCCGCCTGCTGCAAGGCTTCAGGCTTGAGCTGCACGGCCAGGAAATCATCGCGATCGCCCTGGTCCACCAGCAGCGGCAGCTTTTCCGAGGCTTCGCTGATCAACACGCAGGCATCCCATTCGCGCCACTTCGAGCGTTCTTCCCCGAGGTAGCGGGAGAACGCCTTCTGGCCCCAAGGGCAATCCATCGGATTGTTGATCGGCGAGAACGCCGACACCGACTGATAGCGCCCCGGGTTGCGCAAGGCACACACCAGTGCGCCGTGACCGCCCATGGAGTGGCCGCTGATCCCGCGCTTGGCCGACGCCGGGAAATGCGCCTCGACCAATGCCGGCAATTCCTGCACCACGTAGTCATGCATCCGATAGTGCTGGGCCCAGGGTTCCTGGGTGGCGTTCAGGTAGAAGCCAGCGCCCAGGCCGAAGTCCCAGGCGTTGTCCGGGTCACCCGGCACACCGGGGCCGCGCGGGCTGGTGTCCGGCGCAACGATGATCAACCCCAGCTCGGCCGCCATGCGCTGGGCGCCGGCCTTCTGCATGAAGTTCTCATCGGTGCAGGTCAGCCCCGACAGCCAGTAAAGCACCGGCAACTTGCCGCCCAGCTCCGCTTGCGGCGGCAGGTACACGGCGAAGGTCATGTCGCAACCCAGCACGTCGGAATGATGCTTGTAGCGTTTATGCCAGCCGCCGAAGCTTTTCTGGCACGACAGGTTTTCCAGACTCATGGCCGACCTCAGAAGTGAATGACGGTGCGGATGCTCTTGCCTTCATGCATCAGGTCAAACGCCTTGTTGATATCTTCCAGGCCCATGGTGTGGGTGATGAAGGTATCCAGCGGGATTTCGCCGGTCTGGGCCATTTCCACGTAGCTTGGCAATTCGCTGCGACCCCGCACCCCACCAAATGCCGAACCGCGCCAGACGCGGCCGGTGACCAGTTGGAACGGACGGGTAGCAATTTCCTGGCCGGCACCGGCGACGCCGATGATCACCGACTCGCCCCAACCTTTGTGGCAGCACTCAAGGGCCGCACGCATCAGTTGGACATTGCCGATGCACTCGAAGGAAAAGTCGACGCCGCCATCGGTCAAATCGACGATCACGTCCTGGATCGGGCGGTCGTAGTCTTTCGGGTTGATGCAGTCGGTGGCGCCCAGTTGCTTGGCGATTTCAAACTTGGCCGGGTTGATGTCGACGGCAATGATGCGACCGGCCTTGGCTTTCACCGCACCGATCACCGCCGACAGGCCGATGCCGCCCAGGCCGAAGATGGCCACGGTGTCGCCCGGCTTGACCTTGGCGGTGTTGATCACTGCACCGATACCGGTGGTGACGCCACAGCCCAGCAGGCAGACTTTTTCCAGCGGCGCTTCTTTAGGAATCTTCGCCACGGAGATTTCCGGCAGCACGGTGTATTCGGAGAAGGTCGAGGTGCCCATGTAGTGGAAAATCGGCTGGCCCTTGTAGGAAAAGCGCGAAGTACCGTCGGGCATCAGGCCTTTGCCCTGAGTGGCGCGAATCGCCTGGCAGAGGTTGGTCTTGCCCGACAGGCAGAATTTGCACTTGCCGCACTCCGGGGTGTACAGCGGGATCACGTGGTCGCCCACCGCCACCGAGGTCACGCCTTCGCCGATGGCTTCAACCACGGCGCCGCCTTCGTGGCCGAGGATCGACGGGAAGATGCCTTCCGGGTCCGCACCCGACAATGTGTAGGCATCGGTATGGCACACACCGGAAGCAACCACCCGCAACAGCACCTCGCCGGCCTTGGGCATGGCCACATCCACTTCAACGATCTCGAGGGGTTTCTTGGCTTCGAAGGCTACGGCCGCGCGGGACTTGATCATCCGGTTTCTCCATCGGGTTAAAAACGTAAGACCGACAGTGTAAAACATGCTCATCTGATGAATAATCCAGACAAAAGCAAAACATTATTGCCGTACAGGGATAATCAGCATGCTGGAAAACCGTTGGGAAGGCATTGACGAGTTCGTCGCCGTGGCCGAGTGCAGCCAATTCACCGCGGCCGCCGAGCGCTTGGGTGTGTCGTCGTCCCATATCAGCCGCCAGGTCGCGCGGCTGGAAGAGCGGCTGCAAACGCGGTTGCTCTATCGCAGCACGCGCAAGGTGACGCTGACCGAAGCCGGCCAGACCTTCCTGCAACATTGCCAGCGTTTGCAGGACGGTCGCGAAGAAGCCTTGCGCGCCGTAGGCGATCTGGCCAGCGAGCCTAAAGGCATGTTGCGCATGACCTGCGCGGTGGCTTACGGCGAGCGGTTTATCGCGCCTCTGGTGACGCGGTTCATGGGGTTGTATCCACAACTCCGCGTGGACATCGAGCTGACCAACCGCCAACTCGACCTGGTCCACGAAGGCCTGGACTTGGCCATTCGCCTGGGGCGTCTAGCCGACTCGCGGATGGTCGCCAGCCGCCTGGCGCCCAGACGCATGTACCTGTGCGCCTCGCCCGCCTATCTTGAGCGCTATGGCCGCCCCCACAGCTTGTCGGAATTGAGCCGGCACAACTGCCTGATCGGCAGTTCGGATATCTGGCAACTGGCACAGGATGGGCGGGAGTTTTCCCAAAGGGTCCAGGGAAACTGGCGCTGCAACAGTGGGCAAGCGGTGTTGGACGCAGCATTGCAAGGCACCGGGCTCTGCCAGTTGCCAGACTATTACGTACTGGAATCCTTGCAAAGTGGCACCCTGGTTTCGCTGCTTGAAGCTCACCAGCCGCCGAACACCGCGGTGTGGGCGCTGTATCCGCAGCAACGCCATCTGTCACCGAAAGTACGCAAGCTGGTGGACTTCCTTAAAGAAGGCCTGGGCAATAACCCGGTCTATCTCTAGGTGTCGGCCGCATATAAGTAACGCCCGCTCGATACGGTATTGCCTGCAAATATGCGCTGCCCCACAGCGCCAAAAGGCATACCAATGAACCCCAAAGCTACGCAGCTCCAACGCATCAATCACTTCATCCGCAAGGTTCTGAATGACTTCCCGGTACCCGCCGAAGTCGCCGCCCGGTTAATTCGCGAGGGTGCTCAGCCTCTCAGCCAGGAAACCCTGGAACCTGACGCGCTGCTGCTGACCACCCTCGAGTACAACACCGATGATCCACACGCGCCCTTTACCGCCGCGATCGTCCAATCCATGACACTGACCGAGGCGATGATTTGCAGCGCACCGGTCGCCCCCGGCGGGATGGTCAATACCACCGGTTTTTCCACCATCGCACCGTACTTCAAGGTTGTCAGCGAGCTACCGCGCCTGATGGATAACCGTATCCCGGCCATGTTCAACGAAGAGTTCATTGCCGCAGGCTGGATCCCACCGATGCGTTATGAGGCGATCTACCACAAGAGCCATCCCCAGGTGTACGACCGCCGTACCCAATCAGACATCGTGCCCAAGGCCTTCAGAGACTTCGTGCGCGTCAGCCACTTCGATACGGCCTACGACAAGGCTTTACAGGCCTTCTGGGGCAAGCACCTGAAAACTACAAGACGCTGATGCGTACTGCGTTTATCGAGGCATACCTGAATCAGGCCGCAGAACTGACACTGACCCTGGGCGAGGCGCAGTTGGCGGCCAGGGCGGCAGGCATGCCGGCCGACAAGGACCTGAGCAACCTGACGCTTGAGGAATTGCAGGCACCCTACCGTCCTGACAACACCCTTGATATGCGGCTACTGCGCATCCATAACGCCGAAGCGACCGCCATCCTCACTATCACGGATAAGCAAAGCCAGGTCACATTGCTGTACATCCCGGGTAATTCTTCGCCGTTCCACGGGTTCAACAATCCCGCATCCCTGAGGAAGTGGCTGGTGGGCGCAGCCAAGAACGCTACGTTACGCAAAGCCTTGGTGGCCTATTATGACCCGGACACCGTCGACTCCGGATATATCTACAGCGGCGTGGAGGAAGCGTTGATAGGTATGAGCCTGTTTCCTGAACCCGCCCCGGCATCCGGTTTGTTCAACCGCCTGCTGCACAACGACTATTGGGACCCTGAGCAATACATCAACAACCCGACTTACCCGGCACTGGGCGGCGACCCTTTCGACTTCATGGCCCGCCAGGTACGGGCAAGCATTACAAAGAGGGCGGCAACTACCGTCACCTCGCCCCTGGATATTCGCAAAGCCGAGACCATAGATGCCCTGGAAAAAGCTTGCTTGTTGGCGATTCCCATTTCATTGGCGATGGGCACCGCCTTGCTGGCGGAGTTTTGCTTTATAACCTCCGGCTCCGTTGAGATGGCTATAGGTGCGGACGACGCGATCAAAGGTAAACCACGTGGCACCGAACGCATTGCGTTTGGTGCCTTGAATGCATTGCCGTTGGTGGTCCACGGTATCGGCAAAGCCGTCACTTCACTGAACAAAATCCGCGCCAGGCTGGGCAAAGCCGTTCGAGAAGCCGACGGCCAGATCAGTGTGAGTACGCTACCAGCCGCCAACGTCATTGCCGAATCTGTCGGGCACACGCTGGCACCGGCTCATCACCCCAGCGGGCTGCAGGTCGTAAAGATCAACGGTGACTCGTTCATGACCTATAAAACGCCAAATGACTGGGGCCTTTTCGAGCTTTTCATCAGTGACCCGGCAGACCCGCGACGTATCCAGTCGACCGGGCTGTATGCCATCCAAAGCCCTGACCTTCAATGGCGCCGGGCAGGATTGAGTGGTGGCGCACCTTTTCGTAATGCCTGGCAAAAAATCTACCGGCTGTTTGGTGGCGCCGCCGATGTGACCTTTTACAGCGCTTACGAAATGCCCACGTCAATGCGCGACACCCTTGCCGGGATGTTGCATGACAGCAGTAAATTTACCGAAGAGTACGAACCGCTCGGCGCAGGCCTGCAATCGCTCAAAGCCACTCGCAACCTGTTCTTCGAAAAGAGAAAAAAACTCGCGCAAGACGCCACGACGTTTTTCGATTCGCGCCCCTTTTCGCTCCTGAGACCGCCGCTGCCGAGCTTTGCATTGAGCGAGTCGCAACCAGGCATCATCGAAAAGCTCTTCGACGTCAGTGATGGCGTGGTCGTGGGCGAGAGCCACGGTGACCTGGCGAGCAAGGCATTCCTGATCGACAACATGCACACACTCGCTCGCCAAGGCGTCAAGCGCCTGTACTTCGAGCATCTACTGACGGACGTGCATCTGCCGTTATTGAAAGCGTTCTACAGGGCCAAGGGCACGCCAATGTCCGATGAACTCAAAGACTACCTAAAGGCAATCTACCCGCCGCTCAGAGACACTTATTACTCGTTTCAAAACGTCATCATCAAGGCCCGAGACGCCGGGATCAAAATCCAGCCCATCGATTGCACGGCCAGTTACATGATCAAGGGCATGCCCAACGCCGATGGCACCCTGCGCCAGCAGTTGATGAATTTTTATGCCGCCGAGGTAATTCAATGGGTCCAGACGACCAAACGTCGCCCGGGAAAATGGATTGCACTGGTGGGTAACAGTCATACCAATACCTTCCGAGGCGTCCCGGGACTTGCCGAGTTGACCGGAAGTATTGGCCTGCGCGTCAAAGACACAACGGATGGGGTACGGCTGGGGATTGAGGTTGATGCGGGATCCTCGTTAAGCCTCGGCATCGGTAGGGGTGATGCGACGGTCAAGGCCGATTTAGTTTTGCGGGTAGACCCCAATACGCTGCACCGAACTCCGTTGGGGCAACCCGGGCCTTCACACAGTCAAGTGGCAAAGACCCCACAAACTCAACTGATCCGACCGGGGCAATTCCTGCTGTCGGCAGCCCGCAAAGACATGCCGGCGCAGATCCAGTATCGGGCACGGCGCGGCGACATCCAGACCTTCACGGTCAACCAGCAAGGAGAGACGTTTTCCATCGCTGCTCGGGGCTGGGCCCTCGACAATCAGCCATTCAACAGCGTCAGGGCACTGGTGGACGGGCTGAAAGCGCAGCCCGGATTTGTAGAGGTCAGAGACTGAGCCCCGCAATCAGGACTGGAAAGCCCGCCGTTGGCGCAGCCATTCAAGGTCTTCCGGGCGGGTGACCTTGAGGTTGTCAGATCGGCCTTCGATCAGGCGTGGTGCGTGCCCGGCCCACTCCATGGCGGAAGCTTCGTCGGTAATCACAACATCCGACACCAAGCTGTCAGCCAGGGCCCGATGCAAGGCGCCGAGCCTGAACATCTGCGGGGTGTAGGCTTGCCAGATCTGGCTGCGATCAACGGTTTCCAGCACGCGACCCTGCTTGTCGACACGCTTGAGGGTGTCGCGGGCCGGCACCGCCAGCAGCCCGCCGACGGGATCGCTGGCCAGCTCACCGAGCAATTTGTCGAGGTCGTCGCGACTGAGATTGGGCCGGGCTGCATCGTGCACCAGTACCCAGTCGTCATCGCTGGCGCCCTGGCCATGCAGGTACAACAAGGCATTGAGGACCGAGCCCGAGCGCTCTTCGCCGCCGTCCACCCGCGCAATGCTTGGGTCGGTGGCACAAGCCAGGCTCGGCCAGTAAGGGTCGTCGACAGCGAGACTGACCACCAGCCCCTTGAGCCCCGGATGATCAAGGAAACAGCCAAGGCTGTGTTCGAGAATAGTGCGCCCGCCCAGCTGCAAGTATTGCTTGGGACGGTCCGCGGCCATACGGGCACCCACGCCCGCGGCAGGAATCACGGCCCAGAAGGCCGGTGACGAAAGGCTCATTGGGCCAACTGGTAGAGGGTCTCGCCCTCCTTGACCATGCCCAATTCATGGCGAGCCCGCTCTTCAACGGTCTCCATGCCTTTTTTCAATTCAAGCACTTCGGCATCGAGCACGCGATTGCGCTCCAGCAACACCTCGTTTTCGGCGTGCTGTGCGGCAATTTGCTGGGTCAGTTCGGTGACCTGCGCCAAGCTGCCATTCCCCACCCATAGGCGGTACTGCAGGCCAGCCAGCAGCAAGAGCAAGACGAGGAACAACCAATTGGGACTGCGCATCGAATATCGGGTATCCAGTGAAAAAAGACAGCCATGCAAAAACTTTTGAAGCAACTGATAGCACGAAGCCTGGAATAACCAGGCTTGTGCTTGATAGCCATGAGATTAGCGCCGAAATTCACGCTGCCGTGATTTTTCCGACGTAATCCGCTGACCTTTTACCATTTAACAATCAGCCGCGAAACTCGCTGCGACCGTTGTACTTGGCTTTGCTGCCCAGTTGCTCTTCGATACGCAGCAATTGGTTGTACTTGGAAACGCGGTCGGAGCGGCACAGGGAACCAGTCTTGATCTGCCCTGCCGAGGTGCCCACAGCCAGGTCGGCAATGGTCGAATCTTCGGTTTCGCCGGAGCGGTGGGAGATCACGGCGGTGTAGCCCGCAGCCTTGGCCATCTGGATGGCTTCCAGGGTTTCGGTCAGGGTGCCGATCTGGTTGAACTTGATCAGGATCGAGTTGGCGATCTTCTTGTCGATGCCTTCTTTCAGGATCTTGGTGTTGGTCACGAACAGGTCGTCGCCTACCAGTTGGATCTTCTCGCCGATCTTGTCGGTGAGGATTTTCCAGCCAGCCCAATCGGACTCGTCCAGGCCATCTTCAACGGAGATGATCGGGTAGCGTTCGGTCAGGCCCTTCAGGTAGTCGGCGAAACCTTCGGAGGTGAATACGTGGCCTTCACCGGACAGGTTGTACTTGCCGTCTTCGTAGAATTCGCTGGCCGCGCAGTCCAGGGCCAGGGTCACGTCGGTGCCCAGCTTGTAGCCAGCGTTGGCCACGGCTTCGGAGATCACTTTCAGTGCGTCTTCGTTGGACGCCAGGTTCGGCGCGAAACCACCTTCGTCACCCACTGCAGTGCTCAGGCCACGGGCCTTCAGCACAGCCTTGAGGTGATGGAAAATCTCGGTGCCCATGCGCAGGCCTTCGGAGAAGGTCTTGGCGCCAACCGGCTGCACCATGAATTCCTGGATGTCGACGTTGTTATCAGCGTGCTCGCCACCGTTGATGATGTTCATCATCGGAACCGGCATCGAGTAGACACCCGGAGTGCCGTTCAGGTTGGCGATGTGGGCGTACAGCGGCAGGTCCTGGTCCTGTGCAGCGGCCTTGGCAGCGGCCAGGGACACGGCGAGGATGGCGTTGGCGCCGAGGCTGCCTTTGTTTTCGGTACCGTCGAGCTTGATCATCGCGTGATCGAGGGCTTTCTGGTCCAGAGGATCCTTGCCCAGCAGCAGGTCACGAATCGGGCCATTGATGTTGGCGACTGCCTTGAGTACGCCCTTGCCCAGGTAACGGCTCTTGTCGCCATCACGCAGTTCCAGTGCTTCGCGGGAACCTGTGGAAGCACCGGACGGCGCGCAGGCGCTACCGATGATGCCGTTATCGAGAAGCACGTCGGCTTCGACGGTAGGGTTGCCACGGGAGTCGAGAACTTCACGACCTTTGATGTCGACGATTTTTGCCATTGTTGTAAACACTCCAAAGTTGACGAAAACGACGCAGCTGAAGGAAATCTTTTGACCGACCGCAAGGGTGGAACAACAGGGCAGGCTTGCAGGCGACAAGGCTCAGGCCCGCAGGCCTGAGCGTAAAACGAGGGAAAGTCTACCGGAGAAACGACGCTTACGCGGTCTCTACCGTCGGAAAACTCTTGACCAGGTCATCCAACTGCTTCAACTGGGCCAGGAATGGCTCCAGCTTGTCCAGGCTCAGGGCGCATGGACCGTCGCACTTGGCGTTATCCGGGTCTGGGTGAGCTTCCAGGAACAGGCCTGCCAGGGACTGGCTGATGCCGGCCTTGGCCAGGTCCAATACCTGGGCACGGCGCCCGCCAGCGGAATCGGCACGACCACCGGGCATTTGCAGCGCGTGGGTCACGTCGAAGAACACCGGGTATTCGAACTGTTTCATGATGCCAAAACCGAGCATGTCCACCACGAGGTTGTTGTAGCCGAAGCTAGAACCACGCTCGCAGAGGATCAACTGGTCGTTACCCGCTTCCACGCACTTGTTCAGGATGTGTTTCATTTCCTGGGGTGCGAGGAACTGGGCTTTCTTGATATTGATCACAGCGCCGGTCTTGGCCATGGCGACCACGAGGTCGGTCTGGCGCGACAGGAAGGCCGGCAACTGGATGATGTCGCACACCTCGGCGACCACGGCAGCCTGCTCAGGCTCGTGGACGTCGGTGATGATCGGCACGCCGAAGGCTTGCTTGATGTCCTGGAAGATCCGCATGCCTTCTTCAAGGCCCGGGCCGCGATAGGAGGTCACGGACGAACGGTTGGCCTTGTCGAAGCTGGCCTTGAACACGTAAGGGATACCGAGTTTCTCGGTCACCTTCACGTACTCTTCACAGACCTGCATCGCCATGTCGCGGCTTTCCAGCACGTTCATGCCGCCGAACAGCACCATGGGCTTGTCGTTGGCAATCTCGATATCGCCTACGCGAATGATCTTCTGGGCCATCAGGTTTACGCCTTCTTCTGATGTTGCGTCAGTGCTGCTTTAACGAAGCCGCTGAACAACGGGTGGCCGTCGCGCGGGGTCGATGTGAACTCCGGGTGGAACTGGCAAGCCACGAACCATGGATGATCCGGTGCTTCAACCACTTCAACCAGTGCGCCATCACCGGAACGACCGGAGATTTTCAGGCCAGCTTCCATAATTTTCGGCAGCAGGTTGTTGTTCACTTCGTAGCGGTGACGGTGACGCTCGACGATCACGTCCTTGCCGTAGCAATCGTGAACCAAGGACCCCGGCTCCAGCAGGCAATCCTGCGCGCCGAGACGCATGGTGCCGCCCAGGTCGGAGGTTTCAGTACGGGTTTCGACGGCGCCGGTGGCATCTTCCCACTCGGTGATCAGGCCCACGACCGGGTGGCCGCTGGTGCGATCGAACTCGGTGGAGTTGGCGTCTTTCCAGCCCATCACGTTACGGGCGAACTCGATGACCGCCACTTGCATGCCCAGGCAGATACCCAGGTACGGCACCTTGTTCTCACGAGCGTACTGGACGGCAGTGATCTTGCCTTCCACGCCACGCAGACCGAAGCCGCCCGGAACCAGGATGGCGTCAACACCTTCCAGCAGCGCAGTGCCTTGGTTCTCGATGTCTTCGGAGTCGATGTAGCGCAGGTTGACCTTGGTACGGTTGCTGATGCCCGCGTGGCTCATCGCTTCGATCAGCGACTTGTAGGCGTCCAGCAGTTCCATGTACTTGCCGACCATGGCGATGGTGACTTCATGCTCAGGGTTGAGCTTGGCGTCGACCACGGCTTCCCACTCGGACAGATCGGCGCCGCCACACTGCAGGCCGAAACGCTCGACGACAAAATCATCCAGACCCTGGGAATGCAGGATGCCCGGAATCTTGTAGATGGTGTCGGCGTCTTCCAGGGCAATCACCGCACGTTCTTCAACGTTGGTGAACTGGGCGATCTTGCGACGGGACGCGATGTCGATCGCGTGGTCGGAGCGGCACACCAGCACGTCCGGCTGCAGGCCGATGGAACGCAGTTCCTTGACCGAGTGCTGGGTAGGCTTGGTTTTGGTTTCGCCGGCGGTGGCGATGTACGGCACCAGTGTCAGGTGCATCAGCATCGCGCGCTTGGCGCCGACTTCGAAACGCAACTGGCGGATGGCTTCGAGGAACGGTTGGGACTCGATGTCACCTACGGTGCCACCGATCTCGACCATTGCCACGTCGGCATCGCCTGCACCCTTGATGATGCGGCGCTTGATTTCGTCGGTGATGTGCGGGATCACCTGGATGGTTGCACCCAGGTAGTCACCACGGCGCTCCTTGCGCAGCACGTGCTCGTAGACACGGCCGGTGGTGAAGTTGTTGTTCTGGGTCATGGTCGTGCGGATGAACCGCTCGTAGTGGCCCAGGTCCAGGTCGGTCTCGGCGCCGTCGTGAGTGACGAACACTTCACCGTGCTGGAACGGGCTCATGGTGCCCGGGTCAACGTTGATGTACGGGTCCAGCTTGAGCATGGTGACCTTAAGTCCCCGCGCCTCCAGGATGGCCGCCAATGAAGCGGAGGCAATGCCTTTCCCCAATGAAGAAACAACACCGCCCGTGACGAATATGTAGCGCGTCATGAAAAACCCTAGAAGTCTGCGTTAAAGCGGTCCGAGCCGCCGGGGAAAGCGAAGGAAGGCCGAAGCCCCCGATCACCTGCATTAATCACAGTGCACCTTTCAAAAAAACCGCCGCGTTGTGACAGACCAGCAATGAAGCACCGGTACGTTGATCGCTACACATTTTTTGGAATCGCCCAGCAAAGACTGCTTGGTAATCGGCAACTGCTGCGATTCAGGCGAATCCACAGAAGTTGTATCAAGAAGGGAGCGTAGTCTACCGGAAAGGCTCTATCAGCTCAAACCTTGATCGCAGGTTGGTGGCATCCAATGTAATTGCCAGCCGGTACCGCCAACTGCCTCAAGCCCCGGCAGGTTGGCCACAGCCAGCAATTGTTGGCCCTGATACAGCAGCGGCAATCTGCCACGGATGAAGCCTGGCACCGCGCGTTCATTAAGCAACCGCTTCAGGTCGCGCCGGCCCCGGCCTGGCAATTCCATGATTTCGCCGCCTTGGCGATAGCGGATGCACAAAGGGCCTTCGGGCGCGCTGCCACTGAAATGCAGTTGGCCGTTACCGGGTAACTGTAGTGGGTTTTGCGGCTGTGGCCAGCTCACCGATGCGTCAGAAAATTCCGACCAACTGGCGGGTAACCACCAGATATGCGCACCGCAACGGTGCAATTCACCGTCGGCCAGACGCCACAGCGGCTGTGCATCGTGTTTGGCGTCGCGCAAGGTCGCCCAGCCGGCCCAGTGCTCGCTGTCGGGCAAGCGCGTCAGCGGTGTCAGCCAGTGCCTAAGTGCGTTGCGCTGGCGGGCCTCGGAGAGCGTGGCTAGTGGCTCAAGGGTCAGCGACGGCAATGCCAGCCAGGGAAATGCCGGAGGCTGACTGGCGGCCAGCAGGTCCATTTGCGCCAGTTCGTCGAGCAAGCCCTGGGCTTCGCTCAAATGTTCGGCGCTGCGGGCCATGGTGCTGACGGCTTGGGGCCAACGTTCAGTCAGGTGCGGGAAAACATGGTGGCGCAGGTAATTGCGGGAGAAACGCGGGTCGGCGTTGGACGGGTCTTCGATCCAGTCCAATTGATGCTCGCGAGCGTAGGCTTCCAAGTCGGCGCGGGAAACATCCAGCAAGGGCCGCACCAGGTAGCCTTCTGCGAGTGGGCGCTGCGCAGGCATCGCCGCCAGTCCGCGCACGCCAGCGCCACGCAACAAGCGAAACAGCAAGGTTTCGGCCTGGTCGTCGCGGTGCTGGCCTGTGATTAGCAACTCCTCTGCCCCGGTGACCTCGGCAAACGCCTGATACCGCGCCTCACGGGCCGCGCGCTCCAGGCTGGCGCCAGGCTGCACCTGCACGCGGATCACTTGCAGGGGAACGCCCAAGGCGTCGCAGATGGACTGGCAATGCGCCGGCCACGCGTCAGCCGCAGCTTGCAGACCATGGTGAACATGGATAACGCTGAGTGGCGGGAGTTTGTCGGTTTTGGCCAGAGTGACCAGAAGGTGCAGCAGGACGGTGGAGTCGAGGCCGCCAGAAAAGGCAATATGCCAGGCCGGGGCGTTGCGCCAAGGGGCAAGGGTTTGCAGGAGTTTGGCGATTAAGGTGGGCTTCATAGCAAAGTACGTCATCAATCTGGAATGCGATAACCCAGCATACACAAAGCAAATGTGGGAGCGAGTAACCCCGCGCCCACATTTAGATCTCCAGCGCCTGCCGCTATCTGAGTTCAGCCAAGCGCCGCTCCATAAAGCGCTTTTCCGGTTCTTGCCGGGTTAACGCCAGCGCCCGCCCAAACGCCCGCCGCGCCTCCTCCACCCGTCCCAGCCGCCGACAAAATTCGCCCCGTGCCGAGTGCGCCAGGTGATAGTCGACCAACTCCCCCCGCGCCAGAATCCCATCCACCAACTGCAACCCCGCCAACGCGCCATCGCGCATCGCAATGGCCACCGCGCGATTGAGCTCGATCACGGGCGATGGCACCGCCCCGAGCAACACGTCATACAGCCCAACGATCTGCGGCCAGTCGGTCTCGTCAGCGCTCGCCGCCTCGGCATGCACCGCCGCAATCGCTGCCTGCAGGCTGTAGGGCCCGAAGCGGCGCGTGATCAGGGATTTCTCCACCAAAGCACATCCTTCAGCTATCAGCGAAGCGTCCCACAGCGAACGGTCCTGCTCATCCAGCAACACCAATTCACCGCCGGCCGACGTGCGTGCCGGGCGCCGGGATTCGTGGAGCAACATCAGCGCCAGCAGGCCCATCACTTCTGGCTCCGGCAACAACTCCATCAGCAATCGCCCCAGGCGAATCGCTTCACGGGTCAGGTCGTCACGGGTCAAGTCGGCGCCCGTAGACGCCGAATAGCCTTCGTTGAACACCAGGTAAATCACTCGCAGCACGCTGTCCAGGCGCTCGGGCAACTCTGCCAGGGACGGCACTTGATAGGGGATTTTTGCTTCGCGAATCTTGCTCTTGGCCCGCACGATGCGCTGAGCGATGGTGGCCGGTGTGGCGAGGAACGCTCGGGCGATTTCCTCGGTGGTGAGGTCGCAGATCTCACGCAAGGTCAGCGCCGCCTGGGCATCCGCCGCCAGTGCCGGGTGGCAACAGGTAAAGATCAGGCGCAGGCGGTCGTCTTCCACGTCTTCAGCGCTCCAGTCGGCTTCTTCCAATTCATCAGCCTGAGCCAGCAACTGGTCTTGATGCGCGGCAAACCGGGCCTGGCGGCGCAGGCGGTCGATGGCCTTGAAGCGCCCGGTGGAGACCAGCCAGGCCCGGGGATTGTCGGGCACGCCGTCTTGCTCCCAACGTTGCACCGCGACGAAGAACGCCTCGTGCAAGGCTTCTTCAGCGAGGTCGAAATCGCCGAGCAGGCGAATCAGGGTCGCCAGGATGCGCCGCGATTCGCTGCGATAAACCGCTTCGACCCGGGCCTGCACCGTCAATCGCGCAAGCCTTCGGTCACCAGCGTCACCAGCCGATCGAGGCTTTGGCCCCAGCCCTCGTGAAAGCCCATGGCTTCGTGGGCCTGCTTGGTTTCGGCGCTCCAGTGCATGGCACGGGCGGTGTAGAGGGTCTTGCCGTCGACGTCTTCAAAGGTGACTTCGGCGGTCATGAATGGCTGGCCCGAAGGAATCCAGCCGGGGGTGAACGCATCGGTAAACACCAGCCGACTGGGCGCGGTGATTTCGAGAAAAACGCCCTGGGTCGGGTACTCGCTGCCGTCGGGCGCGCGCATCAGGGTGCGAAATTGCCCACCGACCCACAGGTCCATTTCGCACTCGGGGGTGGTCATGCCGTGTGGGCCCCACCATTGCTGCAACAAGGCAGGCTCGGTCCAGGCACGGAATACGCGACTGCGAGGTGCGTCGATCAAGCGACTAATGGACAGTTCAAATTCGGCGGGCTTGGGTTGATTGCTCATGGGTCAACCTCCTGGATTTTATTGTTGTGATCAGAGATTCAATTCACGCACAGGGCGTACTTCCACACTGCCGACCCGGGCGGCCGGAATGCCACCGGCCACCTGGATCGCTTCATTCAGGTCCTTGGCCTCGATCAGGTAAAACCCGGCGAGCTGCTCCTTGGTTTCGGCAAACGGCCCATCGGTGATCGATAGCTTGCCGTTGCGCATGCGCACGGTGGTGGCGGTGGTCACCGACTCCAGCGGCTCGGCGGCGAGCATCCGCCCGCTGGCCTGCACAGACTCGGCATAGGCAAAGCACTCCGGGTCCTTGGGACTGTCGGGCGAATCGTGCAGCACCTGTTCGTTGCTATAGATCAGGCAGAGGTATTTCATGGGATTCTCCGTTTTCGGACAACTGACTATAGTTCGCGGCGATCAAGGTTTCAGGTCGAACAGACCGGCGCCGGTTTCCATGTCGAAGGGTGCCGACCAATGCTCATGCACCACTTTCCACTCGCCGCCAACGCGCTGGTAGCCGGCGCTGACGCGCATCCAGCAAGTCTTGAGCACGCCGTCGGGCCCGGTGCCGCCACAGTGTGCGAGCCAGTGGGCAAAGGCGCTGTTATCGGCGGCGACGATATGCATCTCATGGAAGTCAAAAACCCCGGGGCCCGGGCAGAACTCCATGCACGCCTTCCAGTGCGCCTGATAGGCGGCCTTGCCCTTGAATTGCAGGGCGCTAACGGCGTCGAACGCGACGATATCGTCGGCGTAAAAGCTGACAATCTTCTCGACATCCTTGACGGTGACGGCCTGTTTCCATTGTTCGATCAAGCTGCTGATTGCGGTGCTCATGGCGATACTCCTTGCGGGAAAAATCACTGAAGACACCCTTAGTCGACTGGGATATCAGCCAATCGACAGTGCCGCAAAAAATAATTGCGATGACCGCAAACCCGCTAGAATCCGCGCTTCTTTGTAGGATTCGGATGCTACGCCGATGGAAACCCGCCTCGTCGCCTATCAGACGTTGACTGCTCTGCAACAACAGCAACTCAACACCCTTGAAGTGCACCCCGAACAACTGGGTTTTTCCGGCGATATCTACTGTGCGCTGAACACCCTGCTGGTCAATCCGAATCCCGGCGTTGCAGGCTTTGCGTTACTCGCCGACGAGATTCCCGTCGCGTTCCTGCTGCTCAAACGCCCGCCGTGCCTGCCCCACTGGGCGGATGAGCACAGCGCGACGCTGCATGCGTTGCAAGTTGACCGCCATCAACAGGGCCAAGGGTTTGGCAAAGCCTGCCTGCAAGCCCTGCCCGCCGCCGCGCGCCTGGTTTGGCCGCAGATTAAAGCGCTGGAACTGTCGGTGGACACGGACAATGTGGCGGCGATGGGGCTGTATTTGCAGCAGGGCTGGGTGGACAGTGGAGAGGCGTATAAGGGGCGGGTTGGGTATGAGCGCCGGCTGGCGTGGGTGTTTTGTGCCGAGGCACCTTGACAGCGCCGAAATGTAACGTATACATAACTTATCAATGTAAATGTAATGGTTACGAGACATGGACTCTTCTGTCATCACCCAGAGAATCGGCAGCCAAGTGCGCACCATGCGGCTCAACCGAGGCTATAAACAAGCGGAATTGGCGCGTTTGGCGGGCGTAACTCGGCAAAAACTGATTGAAATCGAGCAAGGCAGCCCAACGGTCTCCATGAATGCCTACGCTCGAGTGATTGCCGCCTTGGGCAGTGAAATAAAATTGGTACCTGCCACCATGCCAACGCTGGAAGAAGTGGAGGACTTGTTCAATGAATAGCCCGAAGCTTCAAGTTCATACCCCTCAAGGCGCCAGCGGCAGCGTCTTCACCAGTGCAGGCGACTATCTTTTCCGCTACGGCGATAACGCACTACCACCCAGCGCACTCAGCCTGGTAATGCCCGTTCGCGCAGATGAATACCGCCGACGAGAGCTACATCCGATATTCCAGATGAACCTGCCAGAAGGGTTTGTGCTGGAGCAGCTTCGCAATCGCCTTGCCAAGACAGTGAAGGTAGACCCGATGTTGCTGCTGGCATTGTCTGGTAGCAGTGCGCCTATCGGTCGCGTCTTCGTTTCCTCGGACCAAGTCAATGAGCTGATTCAGCGCAACGGGGCTCCGTCGACGGGAGAAAACCTGGACGAAATTCTCGCCTGGGACGGGGCGGAAGATCTTTTTGCTGACCTGGTAGATCGCTACATCCTGCGAGCAGGAATTTCCGGTGTTCAGCCCAAGGTGCTGGTGCCGGAAAAGCCACAAACCCCAGAGCAGAAATTCACTTCAAAAACCAACGATCTGATCATCAAAAGTGGGCGCGACGAATTTCCGGGATTGGCCATCAACGAATACCTGTGCATGTCCATTGCCAGAGATGCAGGCATACCCGTGCCGCCGTTTTACCTGTCGCAGAATCATAAGCTTTTCATCATGCGGCGCTTTGATCGGGATGAGCAGGCCAACCCCTTGGGCTTCGAAGACATGACCACGCTGATGGGCCTGTCTGCAGAACAGAAATACGGCAAGAGCTACAACATGATCGCCAAAGCCGTACGCGTTTACTGTTCGATTGAGCATGAACGCAGTTCTCTCGACCAACTGTTCGACAGCGTGGCCTTGAGTTGCATAGTGGGCAATGGCGATGCCCATCTGAAGAATTTCGGCCTGCTGTATAGCGACCCGATCAAGAGCGATGCCAGGCTTGCACCGGCTTACGACATTGCCAATACCACCGCCTACATTCCCGAGGACGCTCTGGCTCTCGACCTGGCCGGCAATAAATCTTTCTTTGCCTCACGTCTGGGTATCCTGGAGTTTGCTGGAATCTGTGAGGTGGAGAGACCCGAGGAGCGAATCCGGGCACTGCTCCAAACCCTTGAGGTTGTTCTCAAGCGTGAAGACGATTACTGCCGACAAGCCCCTAATGTTGCACAAGCTATACGGCAATCGGCGCAAGGCTATCAGCGCAGCTTCGGTGGCTGACACATCACCTGACCGATCGATAAGGAGTCCCAATGCTCACCACGCTGGAACAACTCGAAACCGTCTACGGCCTCCCCCACGAACGGGCCGTGCGCAAGGAAATCCCGTTTCTCAACGAGGATTACCAGGCCATGGTCCGCGCGTCGCCCCTGGTGGTGGTGAGTTCGTCCGGCCCGGACGGCATCGATGGTTCGCCCCGTGGCGATGTGCCGGGGTTTGTGCGAATCATCGACGAGCGCACGTTGGCGATTCCGGATCGGCCAGGGAATAACCGGCTCGACACCCTGCGCAATCTGGTGATGGACCCGCGTATAGCGTTGCTGTTCATCATCCCGGGCATTGGCGAGACGTTGCGGGTCAACGGCCGGGCGCAGATTTCCATCGAACCCGAGTTGCTGGAGAGCTTTGCGGTGAATGGCAAAGCGGCCCGGTCGGTGATTCTGGTGCAGGTGGAGTCAGCGTATTTTCATTGCTCCAAAGCCTTTGTGCGTTCCGATTGCTGGAACCCGGAAAAGCATCTGGACCGCTCGGCACTGCCCAGCGCCGGGGCGTTTCACAAGCGCTTGAATGACGGGGCGTTCGACGCCGAAGCCTATGACCGCGAGATGCCGGAGCGGGTCAAGGCCACGTTGTATTGAGAGGCTGTTGCAGGAGCGAACGTGCTCGCTCCTGCCAGCGGTGCGGTTATGCAGATTCGGCGTTGATCGGTATCCAGATTTCTACTGAACCCGTGCCCTTATCTACATCGAAGTCGGCGCTGTAGCGCTCGAAATCAGCCCCGACCACCTTGTACCCGGAGCCCGGCAGCCATTCGAACATGATGCGTTCGTAGGTCTGCGCCAGCGCCTGCACCGGGCCATAGTGCGGGAATACGGCATAACGATGGGCCGGGATTTCAATCGACTGGAAATTGCTCGGTACATCGCCCTTGGCCGGTACTTCAACGCCGGCCAGGTAGTCGAATTCATCGTGTTTGGCGTTGTAGCAAACGCCATAGGTCACGCCGCCAACGCGCTTTTTAATCTCTTTGAAGCAGCTGTCGAACAGCTCCCACAACTTGGGAATGTCCCCCAGCGTGGCTTTCGAATAACGCCCGTGCACACCCGCGATCACCAGGGCCTTGCCCTCTTCCATGCGCGGCTGTAACGGCAGTTTTGTCTGTTGATCCATCTGAACAGTCTCCTTCTTATGAGGGAACAAACCCGCGTCGAGTATAGGGGCATATCCCCGTCGCACTCCAAGCAGAAATTTTTCCCACAGCATCTGGACAATTGGCCATCATCGACCGTATTGTCTGCCCCGCAGGCCACCGCAGTGGCCGACGTCGCTCGGACGGTTCCGGGCGCTTACGTATTTCGAGGCAACAATGGCCGACCAAGGTTCGCCGCGCCGCTTTGCGCGCATAGATCGACTCCCCCCTTACGTGTTCAATATCACTGCCGAGCTGAAGATGGCTGCGCGTCGGCGCGGCGAAGACATCATCGACTTGAGCATGGGTAACCCTGACGGCGCCACTCCACCGCACATCGTGGAAAAAATGGTCACCGTCGCCCAGCGCGAAGACACCCACGGTTACTCCACTTCCAAAGGCATTCCACGGCTGCGCCGGGCGATTTCGCGCTGGTACAAAGACCGCTATGAAGTGGACATCGACCCGGAAACCGAAGCCATCGTGACCATCGGTTCCAAGGAAGGCCTGGCGCATTTGATGCTGGCCACCCTGGACCAGGGCGACACGGTGCTGGTGCCCAACCCCAGCTACCCGATTCACATCTACGGTGCCGTGATTGCCGGCGCCCAAGTGCGCTCGGTGCCGCTGATTCCGGGCGTGGATTTCTTCGCGGAACTGGAACGTGCGATTCGCGGCTCGATTCCCAAGCCGAAGATGATGATCCTTGGCTTCCCGTCCAACCCGACCGCGCAGTGCGTGGAACTGGACTTCTTCGAACGGGTGATCGCCCTGGCCAAGCAGTACGACGTGCTGGTGGTGCATGACCTGGCCTACGCCGACATCGTCTACGACGGCTGGAAAGCCCCTTCGATCATGCAAGTGCCGGGCGCCAAGGACATTGCGGTGGAGTTTTTCACCCTGTCCAAGAGCTACAACATGGCCGGCTGGCGCATTGGTTTCATGGTGGGCAACCCGGAATTGGTCAATGCCCTGGCTCGGATCAAGAGCTACCACGACTACGGCACCTTCACCCCGCTGCAAGTGGCGGCGATTGCTGCGCTGGAAGGCGATCAGCAGTGCGTGAAAGACATTGCCGAGCAGTACCGCCAGCGCCGTAACGTGCTGGTGAAGGGCCTGCATGAGCTGGGCTGGATGGTCGAGAATCCGAAGGCGTCGATGTACGTCTGGGCGAAAATTCCCGAAGCGTATGCCGCGATGGGGTCGCTGGAGTTTGCCAAGAAGCTGCTGCTTGAGGCGAAGGTGTGTGTGTCGCCGGGGATTGGCTTTGGTGAGTATGGCGACGATCACGTGCGCTTTGCGCTGATCGAAAACCAGGACCGGATTCGCCAGGCGGTGCGGGGCATCCGGGCGATGTTCCGGGCGGATGGGCTGGTCAAGAAAGCTGACGCCTGACCCGATCCAACTGCAGGAACCTAATCAATGTGGGAGCGGGCTTGCTCGCGAAGGCGGTGGTTCAGTCAACTCATATGTCGACTGATTCACCGCCTTCGCGAGCAAGCCCGCTCCCACATTTTGTTTTGCGGTGTTCCTGTTAGACCACCAACGACAGCAACATGATAAAGCCCAACGCCACCACCGACAGGATGGTCTCCATCGCTGTCCAGGTCTTGAACGTCTCGGCCACGGTCATATTGAAGTACTGCTTCACCAGCCAGAACCCCGCATCGTTGACGTGAGACAACACCAGCGAGCCCGCACCCGTCGCCAACACCAGCAACTCGCGGTTCACCCCCGGAATCATCCCCACCACCGGCACCACAATGCCCGCGCCGGTAATGGTCGCCACCGTCGCAGAACCGGTAGCCACACGAATCACCGCCGCCACCAGCCAGGCCAGCAGGATCGGGTTGATCTGCGCAGTCACCGCCATATGGCCGATCACATCACCCACGCCGCTGGTCACCAGCATCTGCTTGAAGCCACCACCGGCGCCGATGATCAGGATGATCGCTGCGGTTGGCGCCAGGCTGGCGTCGAGCAGCTTGAGGATTTTCTGGGAACCGATGCCCTGGCGACGGCCAAAGGTGTACAGCGACAGCAGCAAGGCCAGCAGCAAGGCGGTGATCGGGTGACCGATCATGTCCATCCAGTTGCGGATTACGTGACCGTCCGGCAGGGCGACGTCGGCGAAGGTCTTCAGCAGCATCAGGAACACCGGCAGCAGCACGGTAATCAGGGTGATGCTGAAGCTCGGCAGGGTCTTGGATTCCGGTTGCTCACTGGCCAGTTGGTCCACCAGTTCCTGGGACGGATTGCCCGGGATGTACTTGGCGATAAACGAACCGTAGAGCGGACCGGCGATGATCGCCGTAGGCAGCGCGACAATCAGGCCGTAGAGAATGGTCTTGCCGATGTCAGCCCCAAACACGCCAATTGCCAGCAACGGGCCCGGGTGCGGAGGCACCAGGCCGTGCACCGCCGAGAGGCCGGCCAGCAGCGGGATGCCGATCTTGATCAGCGACACGCCAGTTCGGCGCGCGACGATAAACACCAGCGGGATCAGCAATACAAAGCCGATCTCGAAGAACAGCGGAATGCCCACCAGGAACGCGGCGAACATCATTGCCCACTGCACTTTCTCCTTGCCGAAGGCCCGCACCAGGGTTTGCGCGATCTGATCGGCACCGCCGGAGTCGGCCATCATCTTGCCGAGCATCGTACCCAGCGCAAGGATAATCCCGACAAAGCCGAGCACCCCGCCGAAGCCGTCCTGGAAGGCCTTGATGATCTTGTCCACGGGCATGCCCGAGGTCAGGCCGAGAAAGCCTGCCGCGATGATCAGCGCAATGAACGGGTGGACTTTGAACCGGGTGATCAACACGATCAGGCCGATGATGGTCACCACTGCATCTAGCAGCAGGTAGGTATCGTGGGACAAGCCAAACATGGGGGTCTCTCCTGTTTGTTGTTGTTATTAAAGCCGGTAAAAAATTCAGTGCAGGCGGACAGCGCTATCTTGTCCGGCAAAAAATTATTAGGTTGGTTCAAAGCCGTGTTTCAGCCACCAGGCGTTGGTTTGCTCGGCCAGGTCTTCAACGCTGTCTTCACTGGCGTTGAGGGCCAGGGTCAACGGCTCGCCCACCGGGGATTCCAGGGTGGCGAACTGGCTATCGATCAGGCTGGCCGGCATGAAATGGCCGGGGCGGTGAGACACACGGTCGGCGGCGACTTCGCGGGTCAACTCCAGAAACACAAACCCCAGGCCCGGCGCGGCTTCGCGCAGGTGGTCGCGGTATTTCTTCTTCAGGGCCGAACAGGTGAGCACGGGATGCTCGCCGGCTTTGAGGGAGCGGCGCAGTTCATCGCACAGGATGTCGAGCCAGCCGGCGCGGTCGTCGTCGTTAAGGGGATGGCCGGCGCTCATCTTTTCGATGTTCGCGGCGGGGTGAAAGCTGTCGCCTTCGATGGCGGTGGCGCCGTTCAGCAGGCACAGGGCCTCGCTGACGCTGGACTTGCCACAGCCGGAAACACCCATGATCACGAGGGCAGTAACAGGTTGACTCATGAAACACCTCAGGACGCAGATAGCGCTACCTTTGCACGCTGTAAGGCTAGTGCAAAAACAGGCTTTTCCCGCGCCGTCTTGTCATTTTTATGGAGTGACGCGTGCATCCTCTCCAAAGGCTTGAGTCGGAACAGGCATCCCAACGTTCAAGGATTTGCAGGGTCTTGGAGACAGCGCTACCTTAGTGCCTCGATTTTTGTTTGGCAA
This sequence comes from Pseudomonas sp. ATCC PTA-122608, assembly GCF_001952855.1. Classification (GTDB taxonomy): domain Bacteria; phylum Pseudomonadota; class Gammaproteobacteria; order Pseudomonadales; family Pseudomonadaceae; genus Aquipseudomonas. The sequence goes on from NZ_LPNO01000019.1 coordinate 88,172, forward strand.
GCCGCCTGATGACTCCCAAGAACGATAAAAATACCCGCACCACGGGCCGCCCTACCCTGAATGAAGTAGCCCGCCTGGCTGGCGTCAGCCCGATTACCGCCTCCCGGGCCTTGCGCGGCATCAGCACCGTGGCCACCGAACTGGTGGAAAAAGTGCAAAAAGCCGCTGCCGAACTGAGCTACGTGGTCAACCCGGCCGCCCGCGCCCTGGCTTCGGCCCAGAGCCAGTCGGTGGTGGTGTTGGTGCCGTCGCTGTCCAACCTGCTGTTTATCGAAACCCTCGAAGCCATCCACCAGGTGCTGCGGCCCAAGGGCTTTGAAGTACTGATCGGCAACACCCACTATTCCCGCGATGAAGAAGAAGACCTGCTGCGCAACTACATGGCCTACCAGCCACGGGGTTTGCTGCTGACCGGGTTTGACCGTACGGAAAGTGCCCGGCGCATGGTGGAATCGAGCAACGTGCCGTGTGTGTACATGATGGACCTGGACCCGGGCGCCGGACTGAACTGCGTAGGATTTTCGCAGTTGAACGCCGGGGAAACGGCGGCGGCGCATTTGATCTCACGAGGTCGCAAGCGGTTGGCCTACATTGGCGCGCAACTGGACCAGCGCACGTTGTTGCGGGGCGAAGGATTTCGCCGGGCGTTGCAGCAAGCGGGGTTGTATGACCCGGCGCTGGAAGTGCTGACGCCACGGCCATCGTCGCTGGGCCTGGGCGGTGAGTTGTTCCTGCAGCTGCTGGCCAGCCATCCGGACGTGGACGCGATCTTCTTTGGCAACGACGACCTGGCTCAGGGCGCGTTGTTGGAAGCATTGCGCCATGGCATCAAGGTACCGGAGCAGATCTCGGTGCTGGGCTTTAACGACCTGCCGTCTTCCTCGTTCATGGTGCCGCGTTTGAGCAGTATCAGTACGCCCCGCGAGGCCATTGGCCGGCGCGCGGCGGAGCATTTGTTGACGGTGATGGCGGGCAACAAGATCGCTCGGCCGGTGGTGGACATGGGGTTTGAGTTGAAGGTGCGCGAGAGTACCTAGGCGGTAGCTGTAGGAAGTGGCTGGTGTTGATGGCAGCGCCTTGCTCCGTTGCCTACAGGTACGTCAGAATCCGCCGGCTTGTGCGCCTGGGTAGGGCTTTCTAAGGTTGCCCGGTCGCTGAATTTCTCAGTAATCGGGTTTAGTAGCCCGAGCTTCCCTACACAATGGGCATAAGCTTCATCTGTCGGACTTACCTGTCTGTGCTTGATGGTGGCTGCGCGCAGGGCGCCCTTGTGGCGCGCCGGGTTTTGTGTGGGGTTACCGGTCTACTAACCTGCGTGCAGCCGCCACCCTTTCGTTTAGTAGCGATTCGGTGGTGGCCCAGTTAGGAGTGAGTTGGGGGTATTGCTGATGGGCAAGCTGCTAGATCAAGAATCACCGCTTATCTAACAGAACACACGCGGTCGAACTGTGGGAGCGGGCTTGCTCGCGAATGCGGTGTGTCAGCCGACCTGTCCATCACTGATACACCGCATTCGCGAGCAAGCCCGCTCCCACATTTTTAACCGTGCTCGCTTAACTGACTCGTCGTCGGCTGACGCCCCTGCTAAATTGCTCCCCTGCCTTCTCACCCTCGCAAGGAAAGCACCATGGGCCATTCGCTGAAAATCCTGGGTCGCACCTCTTCCATCAACGTGCGAAAAGTCCTGTGGACCTGCCAGGAACTGGGCATCCCCTACGACCGCGAAGACTGGGGCATCGGCTTCGCCTCCACCCAGTCCCCCGAATTCCTGGCCCTGAACCCCAACGCCCAAGTCCCGGTACTCATCGATGACAACGGCGTGCTCTGGGAATCCAACACCATCTGCCGCTACCTCGTGGGCCTGCACCAACGTCACGACCTGCTGCCCGTCGAGCCGGCAGCCCGTGCCAGAGTCGAGCAATGGATAGACTGGCAAGCCATCGAACTCAACCGTTCCTGGGGTGATGCTTTCACCGCGTTGGTACGCAACAACCCCGACAACCTGGACGCGCAAGCCATCGCCGTCGCGGTAAGGGCATGGAACGACAAGATGGGCCTGCTGGAACAACAGTTGGCAAAAACCAACGCCTACGTAGCCGGTAATGAGTTCACACTCGCCGACATCCTCATCGGCCTGTCGGTGCACCGCTGGTGGATTACGCCCATGCAGCGTCCTTCCTACCCAGCTGTCAGCGCTTACTACGAAACACTCAGCCAACGCCCTGGCTTCCAGATCTTCGCCCTCGCCGGTCACAACTAAAAACAAGGACTCCACAATGAACGGACTCAACGTACTACTCACCGGCGCCTGCGGCCGCATTGGCAAGACATTTTTCGAAGCCTCGAAAGACCGCTACTGCTTCACCCTCACCGATCGCATCGAGCCGGATTTCGCCCTCGGCGAACACCGTTTCATACACGCCGACCTGAGCGATAAAACCGCCCTCGCCGCCCTGCTCGATGGGATTGACGTGATCGTGCACCTGTCCGGCATTCCCCACGCCAGCGCCACCTTCGACGAGTTGTTGCCCAACAACATCCTGGCCTCCACCTACCTGTTCGAAGCCGCCGTGGCCGCGGGTGTGAAGCGCCTGGTGTTCGCCAGCAGCGCCCAGACCATCGAAGGCTACCCGGTAGACCGGCAGATCACTCCGGGCATGCCCGTATTGCCCGCCAACCTGTACGGCGTGAGCAAATGCTACGGCGAAGCCCTCTGCGGCTTTTACGCCGCAAAAACCCCGCTCTCCACCATCGCCCTGCGTATTGGTGCGTTCGAATTCCCCGAAACCCACGACTTGAACAACGCCCGCGACCTCAGCGCCTGGCTCAGCCCGCGAGACGCCGTGCAGTTGCTGCAACGCTCGGTAGAAACCGAAGGTGTGAAACACCTGATCGCCCACGGCATCTCCAACAACCGCTTCAAACGCCTGGACCTCAGCGAAACAACCCGTGTACTGGGTTATCAACCGGTGGATGATGCGTTCCAGGAATTCGAGATCCCGATCACTTACTGAGTCTTCTGCCCATGTCTTTCCTTTCTACCGCAGACGGCATCGACCCGATCCGCGCCGCGCATATCAGCGCGCGCATTGATCGCCTGCCCGCCGTCGCTACCGTCTGGCGCCTGGTGGCGTTGCTGTCGATTGGCGGTTTTTTCGAGCTATACGACCTGTTCCAGACCGCCTACATCAGCCCCGGGTTGATCAGCGACGGGATTTTCCACACCGGCAGCCAGGGCGTATTCGGCTTCTCCGATCAAGCGGCCTTTGCCTCGGCGACCTTCCTCGGTCTGTTCCTCGGCGCCAGCCTGCTCAGCCCGATTGCCGACCGCTACGGGCGCCGGGCGATCTTCACCTTTGCGTTGATCTGGTACACCGTCGCCACCGTGCTGATGGGCATCCAGACCTCAGCCCTGGGGATCATCTGCATGCGTTTTCTGGTGGGCATCGGCCTGGGGATCGAGCTGGTTACCATCGATGCCTACCTCTCGGAACTGGTGCCCAAGCGCATGCGCAGTTCGGCGTTTGCCTTCGCGTTTTTCATCCAGTTCCTGTCGGTGCCGGCGGTGGCCTTGATGTCGTGGTGGCTGGTGCCCCAGGCGCCGTTCGGGATTTCCGGCTGGCGCTGGGTGGTGCTGAGCAGTGCGGTGTTTGCGCTGTTTATCTGGCAACTGCGCAAGCGCCTGCCGGAGTCACCGCGCTGGCTCGCGCAAAAAGGCCGCTTCGACGAGGCCGGGCAGATCATGGACAGCCTCGAAGCACGCTGTCAGAAGGACCACGGCAAGCCACTGGATGAACCGGAACCTGAAGCCGTGAGCGTGCAGGGCCAAGGACGCTTTTCCGATATCTGGCAACCGCCGTACCGGCGCCGGGCGTTGATGCTGATTGTGTTTCATGTGTTCCAGGCCATCGGTTTTTTCGGCTTCGGCAACTGGCTGCCGGCGCTGCTCTCGGGCCAGGGCGTGAGCGTCACTCACAGCTTGGGTTATGCCTTCATCATCACCCTCGCCTACCCGCTGGGGCCGCTGCTGTTTGTGAAGGTGGCGAACCGTTTTGAGAACAAATGGCAGATTGTCGGCTCGGCCCTGGGTTCGGTGATCTTCGGCAGTTTGTTCGCGCTGCAAACCACCGCCGTGGGGCTGGTGATCTGCGGAGTGATGATCACCTTTTGCAACGCCTGGCTGAGTTTCAGCTATCACTCCTACCAGAGCGAACTGTTCCCCACCAATATCCGCGCCCGGGCGGTGGGTTTCTGCTATTCGTTCAGCCGGTTGTCGACGGTGTTCAGCAGCTTGTTGATCGGCGTGATTCTCGAACACCTCGGCACGCCGGGCGTGTTGGCGTTTATCGCCAGCAGCATGTTGATCGTGATGATCACCATCAGCTGGTTCGGCCCGCGCACCCGCAACCTGGCGCTGGAGAACATTGCCCACTAGCGGCAAACACTGGCCGTCGGCACGCCAACGCTTGCCGACGGTGGCGGCCCAAAGCCTGGTAAACACGGGGCCTTGCCACTGGGCACGCTAATTGCTCCTCCTGTGGCACCGCCCACATCCACAGGTGTCCTGATCATGCTGATCAACAACAATCCCCAGGCTCAGTCGACGATCCAACGCATCAAGCGCGCAGACATGGACCCGGCCAACGCCGCTGCCAGCGCGCTGTACAGCGGTGCCGCGCAAAACGCGCAGGGCGTCGCCGGCGTGTCCACCACCCAGGCCGCCGCCGACGCCACGGCTGACAACATCGATGCGGCCTTCGCCAAGACCCGCGTGCAGTTGCAGGCCACCACCGCGACCACGTCGACCACCGATGTGCCCAAGACCGACTCCACCTCATCGGCCCGCAGTGACTTCACCGACTACATGAAGAAAAGCCCGGCCGAGCGCATCCGCGAGCAACTGCTCAAGGAACAGGGTTTGACCGAAGAAGATGTGAAGAACATGCCGCAGGAAAAGCAGGACGCGATTTCCAAGGAAGTTGCCGCACGCCTGAAGGACCAGCAGGCGCAGCAAGTAGCGGCGAAAACCGCTGACCCGCAGGCGCAGACGGTGAAAGAAACCCTGGCTGCGATCTAAGCCCTGACAATACAAACCCTGTGGTCAGGGGGGCTTGCTGTGGCGAGGGAGCTTGCTCCCGCTGGAGTGCGCAGCGCTCCCAAGATTTTGGGGCCGCTACGCAGCCCAGCGGGAGCAAGCTCCCTCATCGCATCCACCACATGCCGTGACCCTTCCTGAATTTCCAGGATCACCTGCCCCGCTTCATTCGCCAACTCCACCCCAAGCCCCGTGCGGCTCAAGCTCGACTGCATGCTCGACACCGCGCTGATCGACAGGTCGTGGTTCTTGCGCACCACATCCACAATCTCGATCGTCGCCTGGCTGGTACGTGCTGCAAGGCTGCGCACTTCATCCGCCACCACCGCAAACCCGCGCCCGTGTTCACCCGCCCGGGCCGCTTCGATCGCGGCGTTGAGCGCCAGCAGGTTGGTCTGGTCGGCGATGCCGCGGATGGTCTGGACGATGCTGCCGATGATGTCCGACTGTTTGCTCACCGCGTCGATACTCACGGCGGCTTCGTTAAGGTCGCGAGAGATTTCTTCGATGATCTGCACGGTCTGCTGCACCACTTCCGAACCCTTGCGGGCGCAGGCGTCGTTCTGCACCGAGGTGGCGTGGGCCGAGTCGGCAGCGGTGCGCAAGGTGGTGACCTGGTCGGTGATGTCACTGGCGAATTTCACCACTTTGTACAGGCGCCCGCTGGCATCGAAGATCGGGTTGTAGGAGGCTTCCAGGAACAGCGTTTGTCCGAATTTGTCTTTGCGCTCAAACCGATGGGAGTGATATTCGCCGCGATTGAGCGAGGCCCAGAAGGCTTTGTAGGCCGGCGACTCGGTCTCACCGCGATGGCAGAACATACTGTGGTGCTGGCCAACGATTTCACCGAGGGAATACTTCACTGTCTTCAGGAAGTTGTCGTTGGCATTCAGAATCTGGCCTTGCGGAGTGAATTCAATCACCGCCATGGAGCGGCCGATGGCGTCGATCAGGCTCTGGTTTTCATGCTCGTGGTGGATTCGCGCCGAGATATCCGAGGCGACCTTGATCACGCTCTGTACCTGGTTATCGGCACCGAGCACCGGCATGTAACTGGCTTCCAGCCACACCTCCTGGCCATGTTTATTCAGCCGCATGAACGTGCCACTGAGAGGTTCACCCCGCGCCAGGTCGCGCCAGAGTTTGGCGTAGGCATCGGTGTGGGTATAAGCCTCTTCGCAGAAAATCCGGTGATGCTTGCCGCGAATTTCGTCGGCGCTGTAGCCCATGGTCTTGCAGAAGTTTTCATTGGCATCCAGCACGATGCCGTTGCGGTCAAACTCGATCATTGCCATGGAACGGCTGATGGCGGCCAATTTGGCTTTGGCTTCGGTGAGGGCACAGGAGAAACGTTCGATTTCCAGCTGGTCGGATTTGTGTTGACGGTTGAACATGGCGGATCACCCTTTATTTTCCCGACGCCCACGCGGGCGCATTCCATTCACGGTTTGAATCTTGACCACAGCCTTTTATGGGGAAAACCATCCGAAACGCTTTATATGCCATGCGTCATCAACGGTTCTGGGTGAGCATAGACAGGCGTTGGCGCTATGCAAGGCCACTAGTCAGCCAGCATTTGCAACAAGGCATTAACCGCTGCAGAAGGCGGTTGGTGGCGTGAAGTCACCAAGGCGAACTCGCGGTGCACCGGCTCCGCCAGCGGCATGATGCGCAAGCCGTGGCGCTGGGCCGGCAGGGTCATCTCGGGTACCAGGGTGACGCCGACACCTTCGCGCACCAGGCTAAAGGCGCTGTTCCACTCCCGCACTTCCACCCGTACCTCACGCAATATCAAACCGGCTTCCTGCGCCAGGCTGCGGGCGTTGACGGTGCAGCCGCCGGTGGCAAGCACAAACGGCTGCTCCACCAATTCTTCCAGCGTCACCGTTGCCTGCGCCGGGCGCCGGGAAAACGCGTGCGCCATCGGCAACACGGCCACCCAGTTATCGCGCCCCAGCACCGCAGCATTGCGCTCGGACGGCGGGTTAAGCACCACCCCCAAGTCGATCAGATTCGCGTCAAGCAAGGTGTTCACTTCATCGTCCGTGACTTCCAGCCCCGTGACCTCAATGCCTGGGTAAAGCTGGTTGAACCGCCGCAACAGCGGCGGCAGAAACACCGCGAGCACCATGGGGAAACTCGCGATGCGGATCGTCCCACGCAGCATGGGCCGCGCTTCGTCCACCGTGGTACGAATCGCCTGCAAGGCCCCCAGCATCACCCGCGCCTGCTCGATCACTTGCAGGCCCAAGGCAGTGGGCAAGGTCTGGCGCGCTTCACGTACAAACAACTGCGCACCGAGGTTGGCCTCCATGGCCGCCATGGCCTGGCTGGCGGCGGATTGGGTCATGCCCACCCGCTCGGAGGCTGCGGTGATACTGCCGTTGTCCGCCACGGCCACCAGCAGGCGCCAGTGCATCAGGTTCATCATGGCAGTAGCTGTCCTTATGGCAGGGTTCTGAAAGATTAATTTTACGCAAGGTGCCATGCCCACGAGACTGAAGGCAACTGTCCTGCGGAGTTGCCCCGATGAAGCTGTATTTTTCCCCGAATGCCTGTTCCCTCGCCTCCCATATCGTGCTGCGGGAATTGGCCCTGCCGTTTGAATTGATTCGCGTCGACAACCAGAAAAAGCTCACGGCTGACGGTGATGACTTCTTGCAGATCAACCCCAAGGGTTACGTGGCGGCGTTGCAACTGGACAACGGCGAGGTGCTGACCGAAGGTGCCGCCATCCTGCAATACCTGGCCGACTTGGTCCCCGAAGCTGGCCTGGCGCCGGTCAATGGCAGTTGGGAGCGGGTGCGTTTGCAGGAATGGCTGAACTTTGTCTCCAGCGAGATTCACGGCGGGCTGGGGGTGTTGTTCAAGGACGCGATTCCGGATGAGGTGAAGGCGCTGTTCAAGGCCACGCTGTTCAAGCGGTTTGCGATTCTGGTACAGACCCTGGAGCGTCAGGACTACCTGTTGGGCGCGCAATTCTCCGTGGCAGATGCGTATCTGTTTGTGGTGCTGCGTTGGGCGGGGTTCTTTGATATCGACTTGCAGCAGTGGCCGGCGCTGGCGAAGTTTCAGCAGCGGGTTGGTGAACGGCCGGCGGTGATTGCTGCGTTGGCCGCTGAAAATCCATGACCTGAAATATGGTCAAAATGTGGGAGCGGGCTTGCTCGCGAATGCGGTGTGACAGTCACCAGATGCATTGACTGATCCACCGCTTTCGCGAGCAAGCCCGCTCCCACATTTTATTTCCATTGCTTTACAGGTAGGCCCAACCCATCCACCGACCCGGATGGCAACGCTGGATTCGATGGCGTTGAGGAAGTCGATGCAGATCGGTTGCATGGCCTGCTCACTGATGGGTTACGAAAGTCGACGCTGAAGAGGCTTTTATGTGGCGAGGGAGCTTGCTCCCGCTGGAGTGCGAAGCGCTCCCGCTTTTTTKGGGCCGCTACGCAGCCCAGCGGGAGCAAGCTCCCTCGCCACAGCAAGCCCCCCCACAGCAACCCCCTCACCACAGGGATAAAGTTATGGGGCCTTGAACACGACTTGCTGCACATCGACCTTTTTCGGGATCAGGCCGTTGGCAAAAAACGCGTCGGCCGTGCCTTGTTGGGTGGCGATGTCCGTCGCGTTCAGTGGCCGGCTCGGCGTCGGCGAGCGGTGCTTGAAGTAGCTTTCCACTACCGCCGGCTGCAAGCCCAGGGTCTTGGCCATCAGCGCGACGCTTTCGTCGTGATGGTCCAGGGACAATCGCTGCGCCTGGGCAAACACCTTGAGAATCGTGGCAATCGCCTGGGGGTGCTGCTTGGCAAACGCGCCGCTGGCGATGAAGAAACTGCCCGCCGGGTTCAGCCCCTGGCCATCCCCCAGCACCTTCGCCGAACCGTCCACCACCGCCGCCGAGTAGTAAGGGTCCCACACGACCCAAGCGTCGACCTTGCCTTGTTCAAACGCGGCACGGCCGTCGGAGGGCGACAGGTACACCACATTCACATCCTTCCACTGCAAGCCCGCACGTAGCGAGCTTTTGAGGAACAAGTTGTGGGCGCTGGAGCCCTTGAGCAGCGCCACGCGTTTACCTTTGAGTTCGGCCACGCTTTGTACGGTGCTGTCTTTGGGCAACAGGATGGCTTCAGTACGCCCGTCGTTGGGTTCGACGGCTATATAGCGAATGTCGATCCCGGCGGCTTGAGCGAAAATCGGCGGGATGTCACCGATATTGCCGATGTCGATGCTGCCGCCGTTCAAGGCTTCGATCAGCGGCGGGCCGCCAAGAAATTCGATCCACTCGACCTTGGTGCCCGGCAGCCCTTCTTCGAACAGGTGATGCTCACGGGCGAGCACCATGCTCACCGAGCTTTTCTGGTAGCCGACCCGCAGGGTGGCCGGTTCTGCCGCCAGCAGCGGCCCGGCGCACAGCGCCAACAGTGTGGCTGCGATGAGCTTGCGCATCAGAGAGTCTCCTTGACCTTGGCCGCGACGTCCGCCGGCACCCATTGCTGCCAGACCTGCGGTTGTTCTTTCAGGAACGCTTCAGCCACTTGGCGCGGCGCGGTACGTTTCTCGGCCATTTGCGCGAGGATGCCGTTGAGCAGGTCAATCGGCAGGTCGACCTTTTCAAAGAACGTCACCAGTTGCGGGTACTGCGTCTTGAACGGCGCCGACACGCCAATCGCCAACCGCGCCTGCATCGAGCGGGTACCGATGGGGTGCGGGTTGTTGGCGTCGGCCAGGGTCTTCCAGGCTTCGGAGTTGAACGGCGGCTCTTCCAGCTTGATCAACTTGAAGCGCCCCAACAGTGGCGTCGGCGACCAGTAGTAGAACAGCACCGGCTTGCCGCGTCGGATCGACGAAGCGACCTCGGCATCCAGCGCCGCGCCGGAGCCGGTGCGGAAGTTGACGAAGGTGTCGGTCAGCCCGTAAGCCTTGAGTTTCTGGCTGTTGACGATCTCCGAGGTCCAGCCGGTGGGGCTGTTGAGGAAGCGACCGCGGGTGGGGTCTTCGGGGTCGCGGAACACGTCTTTGTAACGGGCCAGGTCGGCGACGGATTTAAGCTCCGGGGCCAAGGGCTTGATACCGCGCTCGGCGTCGCCCTTGATCACATACTCGGGTACCCACCAGCCTTCGGTGGCGCCTTTGACGGTGTCGCCCAGACCGAATACTTTGCCTTCGCTTTCAGCCTTGACCCAAGCAGGGCTGCGCCCGGCCCATTCTTCTCCGATCACCTGGATATCGTCCTTGGCCAGGGCGGCCTCCAGGCTCACGGTGCTGCCGGGCAAGGTGTCGGTGGGCAGGCCGTAGCCTTTCTCGACGATCAGGCGCAGCACTTCGGTGATGAGGCTGCCGCTTTCCCAGGTGATGTCACCGAAGTGAATCGGTTTGGCTGGTTAGGCGGCTGTGGCGGACTGTGCCAGGACGGTGAGTGCCAGGAGCGAGCCACCGAGCAGGTTTTTTAGTGTTCTCATGAGTAGCCTCTTGGAGATTCAATTTTCAATCTACAAACAATCCAAAGTGAGCACAGTCAGTGTGGGAGCGGGCTTGCTCGCGAAGGCGTCGTGTCAGTCGATACATGTGCTAACTGATACACCGCTTTCGCGAGCAAGCCCGCTCCCACATTTGATCTCCACACCCTTCAAGATCAGGGTTTAAAAGTCATAACTGAGCCGCGTGTAGTAAAACGCCCCTTCCGGCGGCGGCAGGTGCCTGTATTGCTGGCCCGGGGTCTGGCGCAAACGGCTCATGTAGTTGCTGACCGAACGCGGGGAAATGCCCAGCTCGGCCGCGATTTCCGGGTAGGTCAGGCCATTGAGCTGCGACAACAGGAAGGTCGCCTTGACCTTGGCCGGCAAGCCGTCGAGCAACTGGTCGATGGCCTGCAGGGCTTCGAGCATTTGCGCGAGGTCTTCCGGGGATGGTGCGGGCGACGTTTCGTCCTGATCGAGGGCGTCGAGGTAAGCGCGCTCCAGGTCTCGACGGCGCCACAGTTGATACATCAGGCGTTGAGCAATGGTGGTGAGCAAGGCGCGGGGTTGGCGAATCGGCACTACGTCCGGGGAACTCAGAAGCTGGACGAAGGTGTCGGCGGCGATGTCTTCGGCGTGGGCACGGGAATCGAGATGGCGGTGCAAACGGCCGCACAGCCAGTCGTAATGACTGCGGAATAATCCGCCCACGTAATCGCTGTGAGAAGTGTCGGCGCCGGACATAGTGGCTCCATCTGAGTAGGTTGCGCGTTATGTCCGGTGTTCCGGTGGAGCGATCCTAGCAAGGCTTGTTATTCTTTAATAATATTAAAAAGGTATTTTTATATAACAGATCGCTCACACTCTCTGCGTGGGAATGCCGCCTTGGACGCTCCGCGTCTGCTTGAAATCGTGACGCAGAGCGTCACAAGGTGCGTTCCCACGCGGAGCGTGGGAACGATCATTGGAGGCGTGGATAACCCAGGGCTTCGGCCTGCTGCCGGTAATCCAGCAGCACCTGGTAATCCGCTTCGCTGGCGGGCAGCACTTCGTGTACGCCGAGGGTTTGCACCACGTCGGGCAGGTCCTGCAAGGCCAGGTTCATGGCTTCCCGCAGGTGTTCACTTGAACCCGGCGCGGTGATGTACGGCAACGTCGGGCTGGGCGCACTGCGGGTGACGATCCGCAGCCCGGCCACTTCCTGCGGCGCAAAACGCGCGAGGTAGTCGAAGGTCACGCTGTCGATGGCGGCCAGGTCAGCACGGTCTTCCCGCAGCCAGCGCAGGCTTTCACGATGGGCGCCGCTGATGCCGACGTCGGCAAAGAACCGACCGCCCTGCTGCAGCGGCGCCAGGCGTTCACGCAGCAGGTTCATGCCGCTGTTGGAGTCGTGGCCATTGATCACGCCGCGGCTGTTGTAAAAGTCGGCCAAGGCGCTGCGTGGATTGTCGTCGCGGGTCAGCAGCAGGCTGCAATGGGCGCCACCGCTGCTGTGGGGCAGCTCGTAGCGCGGGCGGCCGATCACATGGACCTGCCCGCGCAGCTCGGTCATCAGCGGGTAGCCGCAGGTTTGCGTCAGCAGCAATTCGGGCGCGCGCCACAGGCTGCGCAGGTCGAGATGCTCGGCATTGCGGCGGGTCACGCCCAGGTGCTCCAGGATGCGCGAAAGCCAGCGCTCGTTGGCCTGTTGCACCTCTTGCGGCGCCACGTACATCAGCAGTTCGGCGTAGCGGTCACTCATGGTCGTCTCTCAAGCAAAGGGGTGCCGTGGGCTGTCGATAGCCTTGAGCCCGTGACGGCCGATCAACTGGCCGTAACCCTGCACCAGGAACCCGCCGCTGCGCGCCACCCATTGTTCGCGGCGCGCGCGGTACACGGTGGGCAGCAAGTACCACGGCAGCTTCGGCAAGTCGTGGTGCACCAGGTGCAGGTTGTTGTTGAGGAACAGCCAGGTCCACGGCCAGGCGGCCTCATTGAGAACCGTGCGTTGCTCCGGTTGCGGGTGCGGGCGGTGTTCATAGTAGGAACGGATCGCCGCCACCGACAAGGCCGGCACGCTGACCAGCGCCACGTAGTGCCACACCGGCAGCACGCTGTAGTGGGCGATAAAGGTCAGCATCAGTGCGGTCACGGTGCCATGGCTCAGCCACATCAACCAGGCCTGGCGCTGGCCTTGGCACAGGCGCCTGAATTCGTTGCGGGCCAGTTTCCACAGCGCCAGCGGCGAGCCCAGCAAGAAGCGCCCGAGGACGGTCTTGGTCAGCAAATGCAGGGTGCGCTCAAAGGGTGAACTCGCTGACCACTGCAATTGATTCAGGTAGCGGCTTTCCGGATCGACACCGGGCACCGTCAGGTCTTCGTCGTTGTGGTGCACCAGGTGGCAATTGCGGTACAGGGTGTAGGGGTACCAGACGGCAAACGGCGCGTAGCCGAGGAGTTTGTTCAGGGCATTGAAACGGGTGGGATGGCCGTGCAGGAGTTCGTGTTGCAGGGACATCCACAGTGCCACGAGCGGAATCAACAGCGCGGTACTCAGCCACCGGCCGAGCCAGTGGCTGCCAAACATCACCGTAAACCAGCCGGCATACACACCGATCAACAGCAGCCAGGTCGGCCACTCGGTGCGGGCGGTAAAGGTATTTGCCAGGGCCTCGATTTCGAAGCTGTGGGTTTCATCAAGGTAGTTGGACATCGGCAGCTCAGGGCAGGCGTGACCGACGAAAAAGTCGGCTTCATCCTGCTCTGTGCAATAAGGCGGGAAAATCTTGCAGATCGTTTGGTGCTTACCTTAGAACTTTAGTGACCGAACAGATTGCTGTCGGTTTTCTTGGCCTTTTTCTCGGCGCGTTTTTCATCGGCGGTCTTTGCCGGTTTCTTCTTGTCAGCTTTCTTGGAATTCAGACCTTTGGCCATGATGCGTGCTCCACTTACAGGGGATGTAACACTGGGTATAACACCGATTGCCCAACAGAAGGCGCTTTGCCCGACTTATAATCTTCGCCCCCTGAATTCGCGTGTTTGAAAACCATGCCCGAGTTGCACATCGACCGACTGGCGGAGCCTTTGTGGCCGCTGCTGAACAAGTTCTACCGCCGCCATAACTCAACGATGAAGGCCCTCAAGGGCGGCCAGTTGTGGGTGGCCAAAGGCAGCGAGATTGTCGCAGGACTGTGCCTGACGCCAGTGGTGGGCGGGCAATGGCTGACCGGGCTGTTTGTCGACCCGGCCATGCGTGGCCAAGGGCTGGCGGCGCGGCTGATTCGGGACGCCTCTGCCAGCGTCGAGGGGACGCTGTGGCTGTTTTGCCACCCGGAACTTGAAGGCTTTTACCAGCGTCTCGGCTTTACCCAGGACACGCTGCTGCCGCAGTCTTTGTCCGAGCGCCTGGTGCGTTACAAACGTAACAAGCCAATGATTGCGATGGGCTTAGAACCGTTGGTGAGGTCGACCGTCGATAATGTGTAAACAGCGTTTGTGGCCCCCATGCTAGCCTCGGCGACACATAGGCCCACTCCCTGGAAGATCATGAAAGCGACCCTTGCAGCTTTGTCCCTTGCCGCCCTCCTCGCCCCGGCCTTGAGCCAGGCAGTCGAAGCCCCGGTTACCGCCGAGCAGTACGCAAGCGTGCTTGCCGGCAGTTGGCGCCTGCCGGCCAACAGCGCGCGGGATGTCTATCGTCACCCGCAACAGACCCTGGAATTCTTTGGCCTGCGGGCCAACCAGACCCTGATCGAAATCACCCCGGGTGGCGGCTGGTACAGCGAAGTGCTGGCGCCGCTGCTCAAGGACAACGGCCATTACATCGCCGCCGTGCAGGCCCCGAGCAGCAGTGCTTACGCGCGTACGTCAGAAGAAAATCTGAAGAAGAAATTCGCCGCAGACCCGGTGCATTACGCCAAGGCGGCCTTTGCCGAGTTCGACCCCAAGGCGCCGGTGCTGGGCAAGCCAGGCTCGGCCGACACGGTGCTGACCTTTCGCAACGTGCACAACTGGGTGATGGCGGATACGGCACCGGCGATGTTCGATGCATTCTTCAAGGTGTTGAAACCGGGTGGCGTGCTGGGTGTGGTGGATCACCGAGCCAAGGACGGGGCGTCGCTGGAAGACATCAAGCACAGCGGTTACCTGACCACGGCGTATGTGGTGAAACTGGCGACTGATGCGGGGTTCAAGCTTGAGGGGCAGAGCGAGGTCAATGCTAACCCGAAAGACACCAAGGATTACCCGGATGGGGTCTGGACCTTGCCGCCTGCGTTGACGTTGGGGGAGAAGGATAAGGCGAAGTATGTAGCGATTGGTGAGTCGGACCGGATGACGTTGCGGTTTGTTAAACCCGCTAAATAAACCACACATTCTGTGGCGAGGGAGCTTGCTCCCGCTGGGCTGCGCAGCGGCCCCAAAATCTTGGGAGCGCTTCGCACTCCAGCGGGAGCAAGCTCCCTCGAACATCACTTCGATAAACCCGAACTTGCTGAAGTCGGTAATCCGCGAGGGGTACAGCCGGCCGATCAGGTGATCGCACTCGTGCTGGACCACTCGTGCGTGGAAGCCTTCGGCAATCCGCACAATCGGCTCGCCCTTGGGATCGAAGCCTTCGTAGCGAATCTGCTGGTAACGGTCCACTGCCCCACGCAAGCCGGGCACCGACAGGCACCCTTCATAGCCTTCTTCCAGCACCGGGCTGAGTGGCGTGATCAGCGGGTTGATCAGGATGGTCTGGGGCACGGCGGGCGCGTCCGGGTAGCGTTCGCTGCTCTCGAAACCGAAGATCACCAGTTGCAGGTCCACACCCACCTGCGGCGCGGCCAGGCCAACGCCACCGACGTGCTCCATGGTCTGGAACATGTCATCAATCAACTGCCACAGCTCAGGGCTGTCGAACATCTCCGGCGGAACCGGCGGGGCAACACGCAGCAGGCGCTCATCGCCCATTTTCAGGATTTCACGGATCATCGATCAGACTTCGTCGGTAGTGGGCTTGAGTGAGGGGTCTCGGCCGAGGCCGGAAACATGCTTTTTTTCGTCGTGCTCGCCAAAGTCCTTTTCACCAGGATCCTTGCCTTCAGCCGACATGTGTTCGATCACCGCGTTCATCTCCGCCCCCAGCAACAGCACGGCGGCGGAAATGTAGAAGTACAGCAGCAACACAATGATCGCGCCGATACTGCCATACATGGCGTTGTAGTCGGCGAAGGTTTTGACGTAGTAGCCAAACCCCAGGGAAGCGATGATCCAGACCACCACCGCCAGCACCGATCCCGGGGTGATAAAGCGAAATTTCTGCTTCACGTCAGGCATGACGTAGTACATCAAGGCCACGGAGAACATCAACAGGATCACGATCAGCGGCCAACGCAGGATGGTCCACAACGTGACCACGAATTCCTGCATGCCGATCTGCCCCGCCAGCCATTCCATCACCTGCGGCCCGAGCACCATCAACGCGGCGGCAGCCAACAGCATGCCGGCGATGCCGATGGTGTAGAACACCGACAGCGGGAAACGCTTCCAGATCGGCCGGCCTTCCACCACGTCGTAGGCGGCGTTCATCGCGCTCATCATCAGGCGCACGCCCGCCGAGGCGGTGTACAGCGCGATCACGATACCCACCGACAGCAGGCCACCCTTGGATTGCTGCAACTGGTCGATCACCGGGTTGACCTGTTCCAGGGCCTGGGGCGGCAACACCAGTTCCGACTGCATGCGCAGCCAGGTGAAGAAGTCTGGCAGGTGCAGGAAACCGATCAGGGCAATCAGGAACAGCAAGAAGGGAAACAGCGAGAACAGCATCTGGTAGGCCAGTGCCGAGGCGTACGTAGGCATCTCGTCATCGACGAACTCTTTGACGGTGCGCACCAGCACCTTGTGCAGGGGCAAGCCTTGTAATACCGGAAAAATCATAGCGTCTCCTTTCGCCGCAAAAAATTTGAGTTCGTGGGCGACTCAGGGGCCGTTTTCTACATCAAGGTAGCCCATTTGGCGACCCTGAAACAATTTCCAATCTTTAATCACTGCGGGTGACACAAAAACGGCCATCCGTGGATGGCCGTCGGGCTGCTGGAATGCAGTCAGCCAAGTCGGGACTATTTGGTCGCTTTCTTGACCGCGTCCTTGGTGTCGCCGACTGCTTTTTGCACTTCGCCTTTCTTTTCCTGAACCACGCCTTCAGCCCGTAGCTTGTCGTTGCCGGTGACTTTACCGACCCCTTGCTTCACGTTGCCTACGGCCTCGTTCGCTAAACCTTTTGCCTTATCCGATGTGCTACTCATGGTATTTCTCCTGGGAACAATCAAGGATTTTGGTCACTACGTAATCGTTGACCCTTGGCCTTTCCAGAGAGTTTCAATTATTTTTTGAGCGGCATTTCATCGCGGCATACAGGTTTGGCTTTATGTTTTGCGGCCAACCCACGAGAATGCCGGGCACATCCAGGCGCAAGCGCTGGATAACAGATCCCGTAGGAAGGTTATGAAACTCAATAAAGCACAGGCCATCGCCCGCAGAAACCAGGAACTGGGCGGTGCCGTACTCGGCGTCAACAACTGCCATTTCACCGACCTGGACCGCAAACGCAACATCTGGTGGTTCGACCTGCCGGTGGGCCGGATTGCCGTGGGCCAGTATGAGTGGATTCACTTGTTGATGCACAACGCGGACAACGACCAGTTGCTGCACTTGAAGGTGCCGACAGTGTTTTTGCGCGAGAAGCTTGAAGGCCTGGTGGTGCGCAATGCCGGCAAGCGCAAGCCGGAGATCACCCTGGAGCTGAGTGCCGACAAGGACTCGTTCCTCAAGGACGTACGCCCGGCTGGCGCCGGTGTGAGCTTCGCGCAGTTCGCACTGTAGGAATGCAGTAAAAAAAATTGTGGGAGCGGGCTTGCTCGCGAATGCGGTGTGTCAGTAACCGGTATATCACTGGCACACCGCTTTCGCGAGCAAGCCCGCTCCCACATTTGGATTGCATTTCAATGCGGGAAAATTCGCGTTCAATAAAAAGCCCTGCATCTGCAGGGCTTTTTGTTTTAAGGCCGGTTACTTCTTCAACCCGGCCTTCTTCAGCTCTTCATCCCGCAATTCACGGCGCAGGATCTTACCGACGTTGGTGGTCGGCAGCGCATCGCGGAATTCCACGGCCTTGGGCACCTTGTAGCCCGTGACGTTGGCACGCATGTGCTCCATCACCTGGTCTTTGGTCAGGGTGGCACCCGGCTTGACCACGATGAAGATCTTGATGTGTTCCCCGGACTTCTCGTCCGGCACACCAATGGCCGCACATTGCAGCACGCCTGGCAGGGTCGCCAGTACGTCTTCCAGCTCGTTGGGATACACGTTGAAACCGGAGACCAGGATCATGTCCTTCTTGCGGTCGACAATGCGCATGTAGCCATCCGGCTGGATGATCGCGATGTCACCGGTCTTCAGCCAGCCTTCGCTGTCGAGGATCTCGGCAGTGGCGTCTTCGCGCTGCCAGTAGCCCTTCATCACTTGCGGGCCCTTGACGCACAATTCGCCCACTTCACCCAGTGCCAACTCGACGCCGTCATCGGTGATGACTTTGCACAGGGTCGACGGCACCGGAATGCCAATGGTGCCGATCTGGATGTGCTGGATCGGGTTCACGGTGGCCACCGGGCTGGTTTCGGTCATGCCGTAACCTTCGCAGATGGAGCAGCCGGTGACCGCTTTCCAGCGCTCGGCTGCCGCCAATTGCAGGGCCATGCCGCCCGACAGGGTGACTTTCAGCGCCGAGAAATCCAGCTTGCGGAAGGCGTCGTTGTTGCACAGCGCAACAAACAGTGTGTTCAGGCCGACAAAGCCGCTGAACTTCCACTTCGACAGTTCCTTGACCATCGCCGACAGGTCGCGCGGGTTGCTGATCAGGATGTTGTGGTTGCCGATCAGCATCATCGCCATGCAATGAAAGGTGAAGGCATAGATGTGGTACAGCGGCAGCGGGGTGATCAGGATCTCGCAGCCTTCATTGAGGTTGGAGCCCATCAGCGCCTTGCACTGCAGCATGTTGGCGACGAGGTTGCGGTGGGTCAGCATCGCGCCTTTGGCCACGCCGGTTGTGCCGCCGGTGTATTGCAGCACGGCCACGTCGTTGGCGTCGGGGCTGACTTCGTTCACCGGCTGGCCGTGACCCTTGGCCAATACGTCGTTGAACTTGATCGCCTTGGGCAAGTGGTACGCCGGGACCATCTTCTTCACGTATTTGATGACGCTATTGATCAGCAGGCGCTTGAGCGGCGGCAACAGGTCGGCGACTTCGGTAACGATCACGTGCTTGACGGAAGTCTTGGGCACGACTTTTTCAGCCAGGTGCGCCATGTTGGCCAGGCAGACCAGGGCCTTGGCACCCGAGTCGTTGAATTGGTGTTCCATTTCCCGCGCGGTGTACAGCGGGTTGGTGTTGACCACGATCAAGCCGGCACGGATGGCACCGAATACGGCGACGGGGTATTGCAGGACGTTGGGCAGTTGCACGGCGATTCGATCACCGGGCTGCAAGTCGGTATGCTGTTGCAGGTAGGCGGCAAAGGCGCCGGACAGTTCGTACAGTTCACCGTAGGTGATTGTCTTGCCCAGGTTGCTGAAAGCCGGTTTGTTGGCGAAGCGTTGGCAGGACTGTTTCAGTACCGCCTGAATATTCGGATACTCGTCTGGATTGATTTCTGCAGCAATCCCGGCGGGGTACTTATCCTTCCAAAAGTCTTCGATCATGGAAGCCCACTCCTCAGCGACGCGAATTCATTCATCGCATTTGATGCGATTATTATTTGTTTGTTTTTGGGTGAGTCTGGCGGTTAAAAGCAGGCCAAGAGGTCACAAAGCGCGCCGAGAGTAGCAGCTTTGCCAAAGGCCGCCTAGAGCCAAAAGAGGCCCCTACGGTCATAAACATGACTCAAGAATATCTAATGGTCATTTTTAGAGCAAAGATTCTATAAGCCTGGAAAAGGCTCTGGAATGGGCGTTCACACGATTCCACTGAATGAATGAAAACCAAATGTGGGAGCGGGCTTGCTCGCGAAGGCGGTGTATCAGTCGACATATCGTGTGACTGACACTGCGCTTTCGCGAGCAAGCCCGCTCCCACATTTTGAGACTATTTCAAATCAGGCTATGTCGCGCAATTCCCTGCGCAAGATCTTGCCCACCGGCGTCATCGGCAACGACTCACGCAACACAATGTGCTTGGGCACCTTGTAGCCGGTGAAGTTGGCCTTGCAGTAAGTCTTCAGTTCTTCAAGGCTCACGCCCTGGGCACGGGCCACCACAAACAGCTTCACCGCCTCGCCGGTACGCTCGTCCGGGACACCGATCACCGCGCAGCTGGCCACTGCCGGGTGCGCCATCACCACGTCTTCGATCTCGTTGGGGTACACGTTGAAGCCCGAGACGATGATCAAATCCTTCTTGCGATCAACGATGCGCACAAAGCCATCCGGGTCGATCACCGCGATATCGCCGGTCTTGAGCCAGCCGTCGGCGTCCAGGGTTTCGGCGGTCGCCACCGGTTGCTGCCAGTAGCCTTTCATCACTTGCGGGCCCTTGATGCACAACTCGCCCCGCTCACCCAGCGGCAACTCCACGCCGTTGTCGTCGATGACTTTCATCGCCGTGCCCGGTACCGGAATGCCCACGGTGCCCAGCTTCGATTTGCCGCCATAGGGGTTGGTGCTGGCCACCGGCGAGGTTTCAGTAAGGCCGTAGCCTTCGCCAATCGCGCAGCCGGTCAGTTGCTGCCAGCGCTCCGCCGTGGCCTTGACCAGCGCGGTGCCACCGGAGTTGGTGAGCTTGAGGTGAGAGAAATCCAGGCTCTTGAAATCCGGGTGATCCATCAACGCCACAAACAGCGTGTTGAGCCCCAGCAGCCCGGTGAAGCGCCACTTCTTCAGCTCCTTGATAAAGCCGCCGATGTCCCGGGGATTGGTGATCAGCACGTTGTGGTTACCCGACACCATCATGCACATGCAATTCGCGGTGAAGGCATAGATGTGGTACAGCGGCAGTGGCGCAACCATCACCTCCTGCCCTTCCTTGATCAGCGGATGCCCGTCGTCTCCCAGTTGCGACATGCACGCCCGCACTTGCTGCATGTTGGCCACCAGGTTGCCGTGGGTGAGCATGGCGCCCTTGGCCAGGCCGGTGGTGCCGCCGGTGTATTGCAGCACGGCGATGTCGTCGAGGGTCACCGGGTGGCGGATGAGCGCCTGGCCGGCGCCCATGTGCAGGGCACGCTTGAAGGAGATGGCCTGGGGCAGGTTGTAGGCCGGGACCATCTTCTTGAC
This sequence comes from Pseudomonas sp. ATCC PTA-122608, assembly GCF_001952855.1. Taxonomy (GTDB): domain Bacteria; phylum Pseudomonadota; class Gammaproteobacteria; order Pseudomonadales; family Pseudomonadaceae; genus Aquipseudomonas. Next base: position 109,021 of record NZ_LPNO01000019.1, read on the forward strand.
CTTGTCGACCACGGTGTTGATCAGCCAGCCCTTGGCCGCAGGCATGAAATCGCCCATCTTCGCTTCGATCAGGTACTCGATCTCGGTGTCTTTACTGACTTCTTCAACCCGCGAACCGAAAAGGTTCAAGTACACCAATGCACGAATCCCGGCGTCCTTGAACTGATGGCGCATTTCCCGCGGGGTGTACAGGGGATTGGTGTTGACTACGATCAGCCCGGCGCGCAAGGCGCCGAACACGGCAATCGGATAATGCAGGACGTTGGGCATCTGCACCGCAATGCGGTCACCCGGCTTGAGGTCGGTGTGCACTTGCAGGTAGCCGGCGAATGCTGCGCTGCGCCGATCCAGCTCGGCGTAGGTCAGGGTGACTCCCATGTTGCTGAACGCCGGACGGTCGGCAAAGGTCTTGCAGGAACGCTCGAAGACTTCGATCACCGACTTGTAGGCGCTCAAGTCGATCTCGTTGGGAACCCCGGCCGCGCGTTTGTCATTCCAGAAATCAGGTTGCATTATTCTTGTCCTCTTACCTGAGTGGTCCGGCCGCTTTTGATTGCGATGAAAGCGGAGCTTTGGGGACGGTAGCAGCTATGGTCAATCAGGCAAATACAACAAGATGCGTCATTGATTGTGTGAATCTCCCCGCTAAGGCCAGCGCTGATCCGCCGGCCCGAAGCCGATGAGCGATACACTGCAACGACCCTGAGCAAAGGAAGCGCCATGAACCACACCACTTTCTGGCTGACCGCGAATGACCGCAGTCGGGTGTACGTCAACCAATGGCTACCCGACGGGCCGCCCAAGGCGCTGATGATGCTGGCCCACGGCATGGCCGAGCACAGTGGCCGCTATGGGCGCCTGGCCCAGGCGTTGTGTGACGCCGGTTACGGCCTGTATGCCCCCGACCAGCGCGGCCACGGGCGTACCGCCGACGAGGGCACGCTGGGGTTGTTCGCCGAGAAAGACGGCTGGAATAAAGTGGTGGGCGACCTGGCGAGCCTGAACCAACACATCGGCCAGCAGGCGCCGGGCGTGCCGATCATCCTGCTGGGCCACAGCATGGGCAGCTACATCGCCCAGGCGTATCTGCTGCACCACAGCGCCAGCCTCAACGGGGCGATTCTCAGCGGCTCGAATTTCCAGCCGGTGGCGTTGTACGGCGCGGCCAAGGTGATTGCTCATGGCGAACGCTTGCGCCAGGGTTTGCGGGGACGCAGCGCGCTGATCGATTTCCTGTCATTTGGATCGTTCAACAAAGCGTTTAAACCCAATCGGACCGCTTTCGACTGGCTCAGCCGTGACCCGGCCGAGGTCGACAAGTACGTCAGCGACCCGCTCTGTGGCTTTCGTTGCACCAACCAGCTATGGATCGACCTGCTGGGTGGCTTGCAGCAAATCAGCAAAGCGTCCAATCTCGCTCAGATCGATCCGGGCCTGCCGATCCTGATAATGGGCGGCGAATGTGATCCGGTCAGTGAAGGCAAGCGTCTCAAAAGTCTGGCCAACGCTTTGCGTGAAGCCGGCTGCCAGAACCTGGAGCTGAGCATTTACCCGCAGGCGCGCCACGAATTATTCAACGAAACCAACCGTGATGCGGTCACAGCCGATGTGCTGACGTGGCTGGCCCAGGCTGCAGTACTGCGCCGCCCTACTCGCTGCGAATGATTTTTCGTTTAAAATCAATACATTAAGATTATCGATTAGCCACAGGATGCACCATCTGATGACCCAGGTTACCAACACGCCTTACGAAGCCCTCGAAGTCGGCCAGACCGCCAGCTACAGCAAGACCGTCGAGGAGCGCGATATCCAGCTGTTCGCGGCGATGTCCGGCGACCACAACCCGGTGCACCTGGACGCCGAATTCGCCAAGGCGACCATGTTCAAGGAGCGCATTGCCCACGGCATGTTCAGCGGCGCCCTGATCAGCGCGGCGGTGGCGTGTGAACTGCCTGGGCCCGGCACGATCTACATCGGCCAGCAAATGACCTTCCAGAAGCCGGTCAAAATCGGCGACACCCTGACCGTGCGTCTGGAAATCCTGGAGAAGCTGCCGAAGTTTCGTGTGCGCATCGCCACTCGCGTGTTCAACCAGCGCGACGAGCTGGTGGTGGACGGTGAAGCCGAGATCCTCGCGCCGCGCAAGCAGCAGACCGTGACCTTGACCGAACTGCCGGCCATCAGCATCGGCTGAACCATCGTCCATAAAAAATCCCCGCATCTGCGGGGATTTTTTTATTCAGGTGGGGCTCAAGACTGAGCGCGCGCCTGGTTACGCAGGGCTTTCACCTGGTCGTGGTTGCGTTGTGCGCCGTGGAACTGACGCTCCACCAGGTCACGAATGCCCAGCAGGTTGTGCTTGTTGATCTTCTCGATCGCTTCTTTATAAGCCTTCAGTGCGTGGTCTTCACCGCGCTCGGCTTCGTTCAGCACTGCTTCTTCATCTTTACCGGTAACCATCGACTTCACGTCGACCCAGCCACGGTGCAAGGCACCGGCAACACTGCCGGATTTTTCCGGATCGCCGCCCAAGGCTTTGACAGCCGTCTGCAGTTCGGCAGCGGCGGTGGCGCAATCAACGGAACGTTTGGCAAACAGGGCTTTGAGCTCTGGGTGCTTGATGTCTTCTGCGCAGGTCTTGAAGCCTTCCTGGCCGTCTTTGCTGGTCTCGATCAGGTCGTTGAGTACGGAGATCGATTCTTTATTGATATCAGTCATTTTTCAATTCCTTCGCGGGTTAAGAAACGTGCATTAGTAATTGCAGCGCCCGTGCCAGCTTTTGAAAAACAAATTAATTGTTATTTTTCAATAACTTAAATATTAACCAAAAATCTGTATCCGCTTTATTTGCATGATCTGTCATTTGGCCTCCATGCAGAATGCCTGTATTTTCCAAGGCATCGACTCAAATACCTGAAGCCCCAATGAATCCTGAAAAACTTGAATTGCTGATCACCCGCGAAATGCCCTTCGGCAAGTACAAGGGCCGGATCATTGCCGACCTGCCCGGCCCCTACCTCAACTGGTTTGCCCGTGAAGGTTTTCCCCACGGTGAGTTGGGTGGGTTGCTGGCCCTGATGCAGGAAATCGACCACAACGGCTTATCCGAATTGCTGGAACCCCTACGCGCCAAACACGGCAAGCCCGCCCCTCGTCATTAATAGAGCACGCACATGGACAGTACCCGCGACGAACAACACTGGCACGAAATCGCCCGGCGCTACGACCTGGAACCCGGCCCGATCAACCTCGAAAACGGTTACTTCGGGCGCATGAGCCGCGCGGTACTGGAGCAGTATCAGGACAACGTAGCGTTCATCAATCGCAGCAATTCGATCCATGTGCGCCAGCGTTTCGAGCAGGGTGAAAACGTCGAGATTCGTAATCAGTTGGCGCAATTAATGGACGCAGATCCTGAAGCCATCGCCCTCACCCGCTGCGCCTCGGATGCGTTGCAGTCGCTGATTCGCAACTACAACCGCTTGCAGCCCGGCGACCAGGTGCTGATCAGCGACCTGGAGTACGACACCGTCAAGGGCGCCATGCGCTGGCTGGCGCAGCACCGCGGGGTGGAGGTGATCGAGATTGCCCACGAGCACCCGGTAAGTTTCGACAGCCTGGTGCAGACGTATCGCGAAGCCTTCACGCGCTACCCGCGCCTGAAATTGCTCGCGCTGACCTACGTCACCCACCGCACCGGGCTGGTGATGCCGGTGGAGGCGATTGCCAGCGCGGCCAAGGAACACGGGATTGATGTGATCCTGGATGGCGCCCATGCGTTGGGGCAGATCGAATTCAACCTGGCGCAACTGGGCATCGCGTTTGCCGGCTTCAATCTGCACAAGTGGATTGGCGCGCCGTTGACCCTGGGCTTTATCTACATCGACCCGCGACGCTTGGCAGACATCGATCCGGACATGGGAGAGTTTCATTACCCGGCCACCGACGTTCGCGCACGTACGCCGTACAGCACGCCGAATTTCCCGGCACTGATGACCTTGCCGCTGGTGTTCGAAGAACATCGCTTGTTGGGCGGCTCAAAGGCCAAGGGTGCCCGACTCAACTACCTGCGAGATTTGTGGGTGAGTGAGGTGCGGCAGTTGCCGGGGATTGAAGTGCTGACGCCGGATGATCCACGGCTGTACTGCGCGATCACCTCGTTCAAGTTCACTGATAAGCCGGATCAGCAGGTGATGGCGGACCGACTGCTCAAGGAATACAACCTCTTCACCACAACCCGCAGCGGGGCGTCGTTCGGCAGTTGTATTCGGGTGACACCCGGCTTTTTGACGTCAGCGGCAGACATTCATGTGCTGATCAAAGCCATCACCGAACTGAGCGCGATCTCACTGTAGGAGCGAGCTTGCTCGCGAAGGTCGTTAACGATGACACGGGAAACCTGACACCCAGCGGTGCTCTCGGGTTTTTCGCGAGCAAGCTCGCTCCTACAGTGGGAGTGGGCCATTTTCCGCAGGCAAAAAAAAGCGGCACACCGACCAAGTGCGCCGCAAAAATGCCGTAGAACACAGCAACAACGATTCGGTAAATCCAATCAGTCCAGCAGGGCCAGCGCCTCGGCGGTGGTTTCCTGGATACGTGCCCAGTCGCCATTCTTGACCCACTCTGGGTCCAGCATCCAGCTACCGCCCACGCACATCACATTCTTCAAGGCCATGTAGCTCTTGATGTTGGCCGGGCCAACACCGCCAGTCGGGCAGAATTTCACTTCGCCAAACGGGCCGCCCAAGGCCTTGATAGCCGCCACGCCACCGCTGACCTCAGCCGGGAACAGTTTGAAGCGGCGATAACCCAGGCCATAACCTTCCATGATCCCGGAAGCATTGCTGATGCCTGGCAACAGCGGAATCGAGCTGTGTACCGAGGCTTCCAGCAGGTCACGGGTAATCCCGGGGGTGACGATAAACTGCGAACCGGCCACTTCGGCCGCTTCGAGCATCTGGCGATCCAGCACGGTACCGGCACCGGTGCACAGCTCCGGACGCTGCTCGCGCAACACCTGGATGGCCTTGAGGCCGAACTGCGAACGCAGGGTCACTTCCAGTGCGGTCAAACCACCGGCAGCCAGGGCATCGGCCAAAGGCAGAATGTCCTGTTCACGGGCAATGGTGATCACCGGCAGGATCCGCGCCTTGGCGCAGAGGCTGTCGATCAAGGCAACTTTGTCCGCCATGGAAACGGTAGGTTGAGGGCTGTTCATCGCGGCTGATCCTTGGCTCATGGGCACCAGTAAATCTCTAAAGTAGGTTGCAAAAACGCGCGTATCGGCATGGCAGCAACGTCGTCACTGGCCAGCGCGGCGCTCAAGGTGGTCAATTTCGAACTGCCGGAAATCGACAGCACGGTGTAGTGGGCGGTAGCCAGCAACGCGCGACTCATGGTCAGGCGCTGGTGCGGTACGGTCGGGGCCAGCATCGGCCAGCAACGACGGCTGCCATCGGGCTTCAGTGCTTCAGCCAGGTTCGGGCTGTTGGGGAACAGCGACGCGGTGTGGCCGTCGTCGCCCATGCCCAGTACCAGCACGTCAATCGCCGGCAACTCGGCCAGCAGGCGATCGGCCTGCTCGGCAGCGTCATCAAGGCTGGCGGCAACGCTGTACAGGCTCAGGAACTTCGCCTTGGCCGCCGGGCCTTGCAGTAAATACTTCTTCAACAGGCCAGCATTGCTGTCGGCATGCTCTACCGGCACCCAACGCTCGTCGGCCAGGGTGATGGTCACCTTGGACCAGTCCAGGCCTTGCTTGGCAAGGTTCTGGAAGAACGCCACCGGGCTGCGGCCACCGGACACTACCAGGGTCGCTTCGCCACGGGCACTGATGGCCGTGCGCAGTTGCTCGGCCACATCATTGGCCAAACCGTCGGCCAGCAGCACCGGGTTGCGGTACTCGTGGGCCGTCACGCCCTGAGGCAGTTTCATATCAGATATCGCCATACCAAGACCTCCCGTCCCGCGTGATCAGTGCAATCGAGCTCATCGGCCCCCAGGACCCCGCCGCATACGGCTTGGGCGCATCACCGGATTTTTTCCACCCGGCGATCAACTGGTCACACCACTTCCACGCGGCTTCGATTTCATCTTTGCGCACAAACAGGTTCTGGTTGCCACGCATGACTTCAAGTAACAACCGCTCGTAGGCATCGGGAATCCGTGCGCTGCGATAGGTGTCGGAAAAATTCAGTTGCAGCGGCCCGCTGCGCAGTTGCATGCCCTTGTCCAGGCCCTGCTCCTTGGTCATCACGCGCAAGGAAATACCTTCGTCCGGTTGCAGGCGGATGATCAGTTTGTTGCTGATCTGCAAGCGCTGCTCGGGGGCGAAGATGTAGTGGGACGGTTCCTTGAAGTGGATGACGATCTGCGACAGCTTTTGCGGCATGCGCTTGCCGGTGCGCAGGTAGAACGGCACCCCGGCCCAACGCCAGTTACGAATATCGGCACGCAGGGCGACGAAGGTTTCGGTGTCGCTCTGGGTGTTGGAGTTCTCTTCTTCCAGGTAACCCGGCACCGGCTTGCCGGCGCTGTAGCCGGCGATGTATTGGCCGCGCACCACCTGGGTGGTCAGGCCGTCCGGGCTAATGGGCGCCAGGGCCTTGAGCACCTTGACCTTCTCGTCACGAATACTGTCGGCAGACAGGTCGGCCGGCGGGTCCATGGCGATCAGGCAAAGCAGCTGCAGCAGGTGATTCTGGATCATGTCCCGCAGTTGCCCGGCCTTGTCGAAATAGCCCCAGCGACCTTCGATGCCTACCTGCTCGGCCACGGTGATTTCTACGTGGGAGATGTAGTTCTGGTTCCACTGGGTTTCAAACAGGCTGTTGGCAAAACGCAAGGCGATCAGGTTCTGGACGGTTTCTTTGCCCAGGTAGTGGTCGATGCGGTAGGTGCGGTTTTCCGGAAAAAACTGCGCCACGGCGTCGTTGACCTTGCGCGACGAATCCAGGTCCGAGCCGATGGGTTTTTCCAGGACCACGCGGGTGTTTTCCGCCAGGCCAACCTTGGACAGGTTCTCGCAGATTGCGCCGTACACCGCCGCCGGGGTGGCGAAGTAGGCAATCAGGCGTTGTTCGGTGCCGGCTTTTTCGGCCAGGGCGACGTAGTCGTCAGCCTTGAGGAAATCGACGTGCAGGTACGTCAAGCGAGCCAGGAAACGCTGGGCGACGGTTTCGTCGAGTTCCTTGCCGACGTAGCTACGCAATTCTTTTTCGATGTGTGCCAGGTGCTGTTGCTCGGAACCGGCCTCGCGGGCCAGTGCCAGGATGCGCGTGTCTTCGTGCAGGAGACCCGCGCCATCAAGTTGATAGAGGGCAGGAAATAACTTGCGCAGCGCCAGATCACCCAAGGCGCCAAACAGGGCAAAGGTGCAGGGTTCTACGGTTATCGAAGGCATGATGTTTGTTCTTTTATCAAGTTAAGCTACAAATACCTTTTTTTAAGGCATCACTCAAGGAAAAATGTAGTAATAACCACAACATTTTCCCGAAAAACGTATTCCGAGTGGTGGTGTTCAACTACCCTCAGTAGGATAGGCCACCGCAAAGGGCCGCTCGTCGATTGGTTGACGACCCTTATTTGCATCGTCGCCCTAAGGAAACATGAATGGACCGCGTGCGAAATCTACTGGAACAGATCCAGAAACGCCTCGAAGAACTGAACAAGGCTGAACGTAAAGTCGCCGAGGTCATCCTGCTCAACCCGCAGCAGGCGACCCGCTTCTCTATCGCCGCCCTCGCCCAGGCCGCTTCGGTCAGCGAACCTACAGTGAACCGTTTCTGCCGCTCGTTCGGCGTGAGTGGTTACCCTGAACTTAAATTGCAGCTGGCGCAAAGTTTGGCCAGTGGCGCGGCGTATGTCAGCCGCGCGGTGGAGGCCGATGATAACCCCGAGGCCTACACCCAGAAGATCTTTGGCAGTGCCATCGCGTCCCTCGACAGCGCCTGCCAGGCCCTGGACCCGAACCTGATCAGCAAGGCCGTCGACCTGCTGATCCAGGCCCGGCAGATCCACTTCTTTGGCCTGGGTGCTTCGGCGCCGGTGGCCATGGACGCCCTGCACAAGTTTTTCCGTTTCAACCTGTCGGTCACGGCCCATGCTGATGTGTTGATGCAACGGATGATTGCCTCGGTGGCTCACACCGGGGAATTGTTCGTGATCATTTCCTACACCGGGCGTACTCGCGAGCTGGTGGAAGTGGCGCGCATTGCCCGGGAGAACGGTGCCTCGGTGCTGGGCGTGACCGCCGAGAATTCGCCGCTGGCCAAAGCCAGCACGGTGAGCCTGAACATTCCGTTGCCGGAGGACACCGACATCTACATGCCGATGACCTCGCGGATCATTCAGTTGACGGTGCTGGATGTGTTGGCGACAGGCATGACCTTGCGTCGCGGGGTGGATTTCCAGCCTCATTTGCGCAAGATCAAAGAGAGTTTGAACGACAGCCGGTATCCGGTTGGGGATGAATTCAACTAGGCAGTTGAACGCCTTTTGTGGCGAGGGAGCTTGCTCCCGCTGGGCTGCGAAGCGGCCCCAACAGGTCCATCGCGGTCTTTCAAAAAGAACTCAATTGCCTGGTCAAGGGGGCGCTTCGCGCCCCAGCGGGAGCAAGCTCCCTCGCCACAATGAGCCATTTGCCGCAGCGCTAAACCCCGGCCCGCGCCTGCAAACTCAAATGCGCCCTCTCCCCCGGCGCCAGGCTCGCAGCAGCCATCGCCGACTCCACACACACAAACCCCGACGCCTCATTGAAGCTCACCCCCAGCAACGGCCGGGTCCCCGGATGCCACACCACCGTGTCGGCACTCTCGCCGGTGTCGATGCACAACTCACGCTGCCAGGCGTGGTCCTTGAGGTGCAATTCGCCCTCGTGCTGGAACACCCGCTGACAGCCGCCATCCACCCGCAACTCACCTTCCTGCTGGCACGCCTGGCGATTGAGCTGGTCGTAGCCCTGCGCTCCATCAAGCCCAGACAGCGCTACCTCACCCACGTTGCCAATCCGCCAATAGGCGTGCAACGCATGGCTCAGTTGGCACGGCAGTTCATCCTGGTGCTCGGTGGCCAGGCGCAATTCCAGGGTTTCCCCCAGGTGCGCGTGCAGGTCCACTTGCCAATCGCATAGCTGCAATTGCCAGTGCAAACGCACGCCGTCGTCGTCGGTGCTGCTGTCCAGCAGTTTCCAGTCGATCAGCCGTGCCCAGCCATGGGACGGCCAGGCGTTTTCGCTGGGATGGCGGCCATACCACGGCCAACACACCGGCACGCCGCCACGAATGGCGCCGACCTGCGGCCACTTGGCCGCGCACCACAGCCAGGGTTTCTGACCCGTGGGCTGAAAATGCAGCAATTGCGCGCCCTGGCGACTGAACACCGCCTGGCAGAGCGGGTGATCGATCACCAGCACATCGCGCATCTGGAAGCGCTCCCAGGCGAATACCGGCCGCTCGCGCAGGGATATGAAAAAGCGTTGCAGCGGATGCTCATGCATGTGCCACGGTCCTGAATATCTTCACAATGCTGCCCAAAAAAAAGCGGATAGCCATGGCTATCCGCAAAATGCGCACAGAGAGAAGGAGCTTATCGCAACAGCGTTAGAACGTAGACTGAATTTTCAGGCCCGCTACTACCGCGTTGTCGACTTGCTTAACACCACCTGGGTTGGCGATGTATTGCAGGTTAGGACGCACGGTCAGCCAGTTGGTGACGTGGAAGCCGTAGTTGAGTTCGACGTTGTACTCAGTGTTACGCAGCGGCGCGTAACCCGACTGGTCGTAATCCGTGAAACCGCCCGCTGCGTTGAGCAACTCAGCGTTTTTCTTCACGTCACTGTTGGCATGGATACGGGATACACCGATACCCACGTCATCTTTTGTACGTGCGTCGAATGGACCTTTATACACAAGCATCAGCGACTGGTAGTTGTCGACCAGGTTGGTGTCTTTGTCGTGGAAGGTGACGTTGGCCGCGATGTTCAAGCCGCGGGAAGCATCGCCATTGTGGGTGGTGAGTTGCTGTTGCAGAACGCCCCAGTAACCGCTTTTGCTGCTGCGAACGCGGAAGGCTGCGCCCGTGGTGCCAGCATCGTTACCGTTGACGTCTTCACGTACGTCGGTAGCGTCGGCGGTGCTCTTGTAGTAACCCACACGGTATTCGCCCGGCAGGCCATTGACCTTCGGCGACCAGACCAATTCAACCGGCAATACGGTGCCCTTGGTGCCACTGCCGCTGAGTTTGAAGCCGTTGCCGTGCTCCAGTTGCGACGGGTTCTGGTTGTACGCACCGATTTGAGCATACAGTTCAGGCGTGATGTTGTACTTCACGCGGATAGCCGCCTGGCTGACGGGCCAGTTGTACCAGGTGTTTACATAGTTACCGACCTGCGAGCCACAGAACGACAGGTTCTGGAAGTCGCACGGGAAGGTGTTGAAGTCTTCGCCTTCACCGAAGTAACCGAGTTTAACGTCCAGCTTGTTGTCGAACATCTGGTGCTGAATCCAGAACTGGGTCAGACGCACCATGTGGCCTCGGCCGTCGACTTCTTGAGACGAACTCAAGGTGCCGGCACGCGGGTCACCAATACGGTCGTTGGAGATGTTTGCGCCATTACGATTGGTCAGCTGGATCTTGGCCTGGGTGTTATCCCAGCCCCACAGCTTTTGCAGGTCCAGTGCCACGCCCAGACCGAACTGGTCGGCGTAACGGGCAGTTTTGTCGTTGTTGTAGCCACCGCTGAGGTTGCCACCGACTTCACCGACGTAATCCGCCTTGATGTCGATACCTTGCTCGATCAGCTTGGTACGCTCGCCGCCCCAATCGCCGGTCATCCACTTGGAATCGGCGCTGAACGCGTCGTCCGCCATCGCATTGGCGGACAGTACCAGGGCGGCTGCTGCTGACAGTTGGCAGATCAGCCGGGTGTTGTTGTGGTGCTTTTTCATCCCTACATCCTCGTCTTTATTGTTATTAACTGTTTTTATCTAACGCGGTTTACTTCTTTGTGAGAGCAGGACTCTCACAAAAGCCCCTACACATCATTTGAAACTTCAGCGTCCCTTGAATTGAGCAACGTTGTCCGCACGGTCCTGTGCCGGCAACGAAGTGGCAGTGCCCAGGCGCTCGCCCGTCTTGGCGTCGAACAGCAACACCTTGGCCGGGTCGAACTGCAAGGTCAGGGTCTCGCCCACTTGCGGTGCCACATCGGGCGCCAGGCGGCAGCAGACCTTGGTGTCATTGATTTGCACGAACACCAGGGTGTCCGGACCAGTCGGCTCGGTAACTTGCACCTCGGCGCGAATGGTCGGCGCGCCAGTGGCTTCGGCGGCGGCCAGCACGATCTGCTCCGGACGCAGGCCAAGGATCACTTCGCGGTCTTCAAGGCCGGCATCGCTCATGCTTAACGGCAATTCACAGCGTGCCTGGCCGCTGTCCAGCAGCGCCACCAGGCGGCCGTCCTTGCGTTGCAGGCGCAGCGGAATGAAGTTCATCGGTGGTGAACCGATAAAGCTTGCCACAAACAGGTTGGCCGGGTCGTTATAGATTTCTTTCGGCGTGCCGAACTGCTGGATGATGCCGTCCTTCATCACCGCCACTTTGTCGCCCAGGGTCATCGCTTCGATCTGATCGTGGGTGACGTAGACGGTGGTGGTTTTCAGACGCTGGTGCATCAGCTTCATTTCGGTACGCATCTCGACCCGCAGCTTGGCGTCGAGGTTGGACAGTGGTTCGTCGAACAGGTAGATCTTCGGTCGACGCGCCAATGCACGGCCCATGGCCACACGCTGTTGCTGGCCGCCGGAGAGCTGGCCCGGCTTGCGATTGAGCAGGTGCTCGATCTGCAGCAGCTTGGCCACTCGCGCCACTTCTTCGTCGATCGCCGCCTGGGGCATCTTGCGGATTTTCAGGCCGAACTCGATGTTCTCGCGCACGCTCATGGTCGGGTACAGCGCGTAGGACTGGAACACCATGGCGATGTCACGATCCTTGGGGCTCATGCCGCTGACGTCCTGGTCGCCGATCATGATCGCGCCACCGGTGATGTTTTCCAGGCCGGCAATGCAGTTCATCAAGGTCGATTTACCGCAACCCGAAGGCCCGACCAGGATCAGGAACTCACCTTCCTTGATCGACAGTTCGATGTTCTTCAGGGTGTCCGGCAAGCCGGTACCGTAGGTCTTGTTTACGTTACGAAGTTCAAGCGTTGCCATGATTACCCCTTGACCGCGCCGGCCGTCAGGCCGCGCACGAAATACTTGCCTGCGACCACATAGACCAGCAGGGTCGGCAGCCCGGCGATCATCGCCGCCGCCATATCAACGTTATATTCCTTGACCCCGGTGCTGGTGTTGACCAGGTTATTCAGCGCCACCGTGATGGGCTGCGAATCACCGCTGGAGAACACCACGCCGAACAGGAAGTCGTTCCAGATCTGCGTGAACTGCCAGATCAGGCACACCATGATGATGGGTGTCGACATCGGCAGGATGATCAGCCGGAAGATCGTGAAGAACCCCGCGCCATCCAGGCGTGCCGCTTTCACCAGTGCATCGGGAATGCTGACGTAGTAGTTACGGAAGAACAGTGTCGTAAAGGCCAGGCCATAGACGATGTGCACGAACACCAGGCCCGTGGTGGTGCTGGCCAGGCCCATCTTGCCGAGGGTGAACGAGGCTGGCAGCAGCACGGTCTGGAACGGCAGGAAGCAGCCGAACAGCAACAGGCCGAAGAACAACTGCGAACCGCGGAACCGCCACATCGACAGCACGTAGCCGTTCAACGCGCCGATGCCGGTAGAGATCAGTACCGCCGGAACGGTGATCTTGATCGAGTTCCAGAAGTAACCGTCAACCGTGGCCCAGGCTTTCACCCAGCCAATGCCGGTGACCACGGTGGGCCAGCTCAGCAGGTTGCCGGTGCTGATGTCTTCCGGGGTCTTGAAGCTGGTCAGCAACATGACCACCAACGGCACCAGGTACAGCAGGACAGCGAGGATCAACACCGCGTAGATCGCGACGCGGCTCAGGCTGATGGCAGGTTTGCCGGCGAGACTAGTCATTACGCTTGGTCCTTAGCTCGGAGTACAGGTAAGGCACGATGATTGCGAGAATCGCACCGAGCATCAGAATCGCACTGGCCGAACCCATGCCCATCTGGCCGCGGCTGAAGGTGAAGGAGTACATGAACATCGCCGGCAGGTCGGAGGAATAACCCGGACCACCCGCGGTCATTGCCGCCACCAGGTCGAAACTCTTGATCGCGATGTGCGCCAGGATCATCACCGCACTGAAAAACACCGGACGCAGGCTTGGCAGCACCACTTTCCAGTAGATGCGCGGCATGCTCGCGCCGTCGATCTGTGCGGCACGGATGATCGATTGATCAACACCGCGCAGGCCGGCGAGGAACATCGCCATGATGAAGCCCGAGGCTTGCCATACAGCGGCGATCACCAGGCAGTACACCACACGGTCCGGGTCGATCAGCCAGTCCAGGCGAAAGCCTTCCCAGCCCCAGTCTCGCAGCAATTTGTCCAGGCCCATGCCCGGGTTGAGCAGCCATTTCCAGGCAGTACCAGTAACGATCATAGAGAGCGCCATCGGGTACAGGTAAATGGTGCGAATGAAGCCTTCACGACGGATTTTCTGGTCGAGAAAAATCGCCAGGGTAACGCCGATTACCAAGGTGATGCCGATGAACATGCCACCGAACACCGCAAGGTTCTTGCTCGCCACCCACCAACGGTCGTTGTCGAACAAGCGCGCATATTGAGCCAGGCCTACGAACTTGTAGGTCGGCAGGAACGTCGAGTTAGTGAACGACAGCACGAACGTCCACAGGATGTAGCCATAGAAGCCCACCAGAACGATGAACATGCTCGGCGCCAACACCAGTTTGGGTAGCCAGCGCTGCAGTGCATCGAACGGCGAGGCTTTGCTGAACACAGCAACAGAACTCATGGGAAAATCCAGTACAGGGAAAAAAAGGACTACAGGAACATGCCTTGTGGGGGTTAGGGGTCCCCCCACAAGACCATTCAGTACTAACCGTTACTTGGCCGACTTGACCGCGCTGTACAGTTGCTTCGCGGTGGTTGCCGGATCAGCGGACGGGTTGTTGATGTAGTTGGTGACGACGTCAAAGAACGCGCCTTGTACGGCCAGCGTGGTCGCCATGTTGTGCGCCATGCTCGGTTGCAGGCCGCCAGTCTGGGCGTCTGCCAGGAAGTCCTTGGCAGCGGTCTGGGCGCAGGAGTCGAAGCCGTATTTGCCCATGTCTTTCAACATGTCGATACGAACCGGGATCGAGCCCTTGTTGATGCTGAAGACTTTCTGGAAGTTTTCGCTCAACACGACTTTGGCGATGTCCTGCTGGCCAGCAGCAGTGCCTTTGTCTTTCTGCTTGAACACCGCCAGGGAGTCGATGTTGTAGGTGAACGCCTTGTCGGTGCCCGGGAAGGCTACGCACTCGTAGTCTTTGCCGGCGACTTTCTTGGCGGCGGTCCATTCACTCTTGGCCCAGTCACCCATGATCTGCATGCCGGCCTTGCCGTTGATGACTTTGGCCGCTTCCAGGTTCCAGTCCTGGCCTTTGCCGTCGGCGTCCATGTAGGTCGCGACTTTCTTCAGCTCGGTCAGGGACTTGATCATTTCAGGGCCGGTCAGGGCTTTTTCGTCCAGGTCGACCAGGGCTTTCTTGTAACCGTCAGCCCCCATGACGGAGAGCACGACCGCTTCGAAGACAGTGCTGTCCTGCCAAGGCTGGCCACCGTGGGCGAGCGGAATGAAGCCCGCGGCCTTGAGCTTGTCGCCCGCTGCGTAGAATTCTTCGAGGGTGGTCGGGTTCTTGGTGATACCGGCTTTCTTGAAGACTTCCGGGTTGATCCACAGCCAGTTGACGCGGTGGATGTTCACCGGCACGGCGACGTAATCACCTTCGTACTTCACGGTATCGGAGACTTTCTTGTCCAGCAGGCTGTCCCACTTCTCTTCTTTGGCAGGAGCCTTCAGGACGTCGGTGTCGAGCAGCCCGGTGGACGCCCATTCCTGGATGTCGGGGCCTTTGATCTGGGCCATGCCTGGCGGGTTGCCAGCAACGGCACGGCTTTTCAGTACGGTCATGGCAGTCGAACCACCACCGCCGGCAACGGCACCGTCTTTCCAGGTGAAACCGTCTTTTTCAACTTGAGCCTTCAGGACATCTACTGCCGCTTTCTCGCCACCCGAGGTCCACCAATGCACAACTTCAACCGTCCCTTTCGAGTCGGCAGCAAAAGCACTGAGGGGAAACAACGAGGCAACGGAAATAGCAACGGCGAGGCGACTGATCGCTTTCATCTGAGTACCTTTTTTCTTGTTGTTATGCATGCAAGTCGGTGCTTGCGCTGCAAACGAGTTTAAACAGGGATTTTTCAGGTGCAGGTAACAAAGGGACGCCAAAATGTCACCATTTGGTGACATAACGCCCGGCAGCCACGGCACTGGCCATGCTCGGTGCCAAGGGTAAACCCGGTAGCAAGATAGACTGCCAGGCGTGATACAGGTCCGGTTTACCGCCCCAGATCTTGCTGCCGGGCTGGTTTTTCGGGCTCAGTTCGTGGTGCCAGCTGCCATGGGTGCGGTCAATGAAATGGCTTTCACAGAACTCCCAGAAGCGCCGGTACCAGATTTCGTAATGCAGCTCACCCGTGCGCTTGAGCAGCGCTTGGGCAGCGGCGCTGGCTTCGCAATGGGTCCAGTGCAGGCGCTCGCGCACCACGGGGCACTGGCTCCAGTCGAGGGTGTAGACAATGCCGGGGGCGCCGTCGACGGCCCAGGCGTACTCGCAGGCGCTGGCGAACAGACCCTTGGCATCGGTGACCAGCCACTCAGGGGTAACGAGCCCCGCGTCCAGGCGCGCAGCCTCAAGGTGCAGCACCAGCCGTGCCCACTCAAAGCCGTGGCCGGGGGTGATGCCGTAGGGGCGAAAACCATCGGCCGGGTTGTCTTCGTTGTAACCGCGCAAGGGTTGCCAGTGGCTGTCGAAATGCTCGATCACCATGTCCCGGTTTTCCGCCGCATGGGTATGAATAATCCGTTCGACGATGCGCAGCGCGCGGTCCAGCCAACCGGTTTCACCGGTGACATCGGCCAGGGCCAGGAAGGCTTCGGTGGCGTGCATGTTGCTGTTGGCGCCGCGGTAGGCTTCTACACCGCTCCAGTCCTGGGCAAAGGACTCGAGCATGGCGCCCTCCTCTTCGCTCCAGAAATACTGGTCGATGATGTGGGTCGCGTCGTTGAGCAAGGTTTGTGCACCGGGCGCGCCGGCCACTACTGCGGAGCTGGCAGCCAGGGCCACAAAGGCGTGCAGGTAGGCGGCCTTGCCGGTGTTGCCATCGCGGGCATTGGGCGTGGCAAACCAGCCGCCGTGCCGGGCATCGCGCAGCGGGCCGCTGAGGGCCGCAACCCCGTGTTCCACCAGGTCGGCATAACCTGGCAGGCCCAGGCTATGGGCCATGGCGAAGCTGTGGGTCATGCGGGCGGTGTTCATGGTTTCAGCGACGGCATCGGGCGGCAAAACGCCCTGATCGTCGAGGTTGCCGAAGCCTTCAGGCAGCTTGGAAGCCTTGGCGAATGACAGTAGGCGCTGGCCTTCAGCGGCAAGCCAGGCGTGGTGGGCAGGAGCGTTCAGCCAACTACTGGCAGGCAGTGGTTGCGTGGTCATGATTAGCCCTTTTTATTATGTGCGGGATGACGGGAGTCTAAACAAGGGCGAGACGAGGGCAAGTAACGAAGGAGGTAGGAAATGTCACCGAGTGGTGACATTGATTGTGCTAGGCCCTGTAGGAGCTATGTGTATGAAGCCTACAGGGCCCCAAGATCATTGCTGCCCGAGAGGGGTGATCCGTGCCGGCTGGTTGATCTGTTGCTGCAGGTTCTGCACCTGGCTTTGCAAGGTGGTGACGTTACGCGTGGTCTGGATGCGGAACACGTCGAACTCCTTGTTGGACGGACCGTCGGAGGCGGCCGGGCGGCTGTCCTGTTCGCTTTTGAGGACCACAAGGTCCTGCTCCAGGCGGGCGATGGCGGCCGCTGGGTTGCCCTGCTTTTTCAGGGCGGCGACGTCGGCGGAGAGCTCCTTGAACTCGTTATCCCGGGACTTGAGGGTTGCCACCGCATCCGTCAGCGCCTGGACCTGGCCTTGCAGTTGCGCATTGGCACTGGACAGTTGCGTGGTGCTGGTAGTCATTTGCTCCAGGCGCTTGTCCAGGTCAGTGGCCTGGCCGGCCACGCCCAACTGCTGTTTGCCCTGCTCCAGCAGCTGGGTTTCCAACTGCTTGATCTGCAGTTTGAGGGCTTCACTGCCGTTGTTCACGCTGGCCTCGCTGGCCACCACCTTGCCGGAAATATCCTGCAGGCGCCCCGCCGCTTCCTCGCTGATACGCGCGAAGCTTTCCTGGGTGGCCACCAGTTGCTGGCCCATCAGGGAAATCTGCTGGAAGCTCCACCAGGCAAGGCCGGCAAAGGCAAACAGCAGCGCGCCGACCAATGCCCACAACGGCCCGGTACTGGCGCTTTTGACCTTGACCACAGGCGTTGGCCGGGAACGCACGGACGTGGCCGGCGTAGGCTCGAAATCATCGTCGTCCGAGGTGTCAGCCCGCAGGCTGGGAACGTTGTCAAAGTCGTCGTTAGCATCGTTACGCATGAATCAACCTTCAAACCTTTGAGGTGGCATATGAATAGCCAAGCGCCGGAGTATAAACCCCCGACCTGCCGCACTGATCGACCCTGGGTCGCAAATTCGGTTCCCGGAGTGTTGCCGGTTATTTAAGTGCTGCGTCCTGGGCCTTCCACCAACTGCAGAACTCGTCGAGGGCCGCCCACAGGCTGACCTTGGGCTGGTAGTCGAGATAATGCCGTGCGCGGGTGATGTCGAGGGTGAAATCTTTGTTCATGACCTGCATGCCCAGCCGTGACAAAGACGGTTCCGGCCGCCCCGGCCACATCGCACAGAAGGCCTCGTTAAGCGCCGCAACGCTGTAGGACACGCCGTAGGAGCGGTAACGGGTGACCTGGGGCAGGTCCATTTGACGCATCACGTAGTTCACCACATCCCACACCGGAACCGGCGTGCCGTTGCTGATGTTGTAGGCCTTGCCCAACGCCGAACCCGTCGCCAGCAAACCGCTGAGCAGGGCTTCATTGAGGTTGTGCACGCTGGTGAAATCCACCTTGTTCAGGCCGTCACCGACAATCGCCAGGCGGTTCTTGCGCTGCATCTTCAACAGGCGCGGGAAGATACTCATGTCACCGGCACCGGTGACAAAACGCGGGCGCAGGGCCAGCACTTCGAGGCCGAACTCCTGGGCGCCAAATACCTTTTGTTCCGCCAGGTATTTGGTGGCCGCATAGGGATGCTTGAAGCGCTTGGGCACTTGCTCTTCGGTCAAACCCAAGTGATCGCGGCCGTCGAAGTAGATCGACGGCGACGACAGGTGCACCAGGCGCCCGACCCGCTGCTTGAGGCAGGCCTCCACCACGTTTTCGGTGACCAGCACATTGCCCTGATGGAAATCCTGATAGCGCCCCCACAGCCCCACGGCCCCGGCGCAATGCACCACGGCCTCGACGTCGCGGCACAGCTCGCGCACCAGGTCCGGATCATTCAAATCACCCTGGATAAACTCGGCGCCGCGCCGTACCAGGTGCTCCACACCTTCGGCCCGCCGCCCGTTGACCCGCACGTCCAGGCCCTGCTCTAGGGCGAAACGCGCAAAACGCCCGCCAATGAAGCCGCTTGCGCCGGTGACCAGAATTTTCATGACTTACTCCGCATTCTTTCGTTTTTCATCGCTGTTGCCTTGACGCTGGCCATCACGCCAACGGCACCAACCATTGCCCCGTTGTGTGTGCCAGATGATCCGTCAGCAACCCCAGCAATTGTCCACCACTGCGCCAATGATGCCAGTACAGCGGCACATCGATCGGCTTATCTGGCAATAACTCCACCAGCACGCCCCTTTCCAGTTGGTCGCGCACCTGCAATTCGGGCACCAAGCCCCAGCCCAATCCGGCTTCCGTCAGACGGATAAAACCTTCGGACGACGGGCATAAATGGTGTTCGAAACCACCGTCGACACCCAGGGAAGCCAGGTAGCGATGCTGCAGAAAATCATCCGGGCCGAACACCAGCGCCGGGGTGCGGGCCAGTTGATCGGCGCGTACGCCATCGGGAAAGTGCCGCGCGACAAACGCCGGGCTGGCCAGCGCCCGATAACGCATGGCACCGAGCAACAGGCTGCGGGCACCGGCCACCGGGCGTTCGCTGGCGCAGATACACGCCGCCACTTCGCCGGCACGCATGCGTTTGAGGCCGACGGTCTGGTCTTCTACGACTAAATCCAGCAGCAGGTGTTGCTCGGCGCAGAAGTCACTCACGGCCTCGGCCCACCAAGTGGCGAGGCTGTCGGCATTCAAGGCGATGCGCAGACGCTCCGGCATGCCCTCTTCATCCAGCGCAGGCACCTGGCTTTGCAGGTCGCGCTCCAACAGCCGCACCTGTTGCACGTGGTTGAGCAAACGGCGGCCAATCTCGGTGGGCGTCGGCGGCGTGGCGCGCACCAGTACGGGCTGGCCGATACGCGCTTCCAGCAGCTTGATGCGTTGGGAAATCGCCGATTGCGAGATTCCCAACACCTGGGCGCCCCGTTCGAAACCGGCCTGTTCCACCACCGCTGCCAGGGCGGAAAGCAATTTATAGTCGAACATCAGTTTTCCTAATGAGCGATCAGCAATATTGGTTTTTCTTATACAGCCTTGGACGGGAGAATAGCCAGCATCGCTTCTTCTTATTCAAGGACCTTCCACATGGCTGGCGAAACCGCCCTGGCAACCCTGCTGCGCAGCATGAGCCCACAGCTCAACGACGGCGACTACGTGTTCTGCACCCTGGCCGACAGCCGCATCCCCGAAGGTTGCGAAGTAATCGGCAGCTTCCGCGAGCAAGAAGGCCTGACGCTGATCGTCGAGCGCCAGCAGGCCGAACGCGCCGGACTGGCCTTCGAATACGTAGCGGCGTGGATCACCCTGAATGTGCATTCGGCCCTGAAAGCCGTCGGCCTGACCGCGGCGTTCGCCACCGCCTTGGGCAAAGCCGGGATCAGTTGCAACGTGATTGCCGGCTACTACCACGATCACTTGTTTGTTGGCCGCGCCGATGCTGAGCGCGCGATGAAGGTGTTGCAGCAATTGGCGGCGGGCGCGGAGTAAATCCTATGTGGCAGAGCTATACGAACGGCCTGTTGGTGGCCTTTGGTTTGATCATGGCGATCGGCACCCAGAACGCCTTTGTCCTGGCGCAGAGCCTGCGGCGCGAACATCACCTGCCCGTGGCGGCCTTGTGCGTGGTGTGCGATGCGATCCTGGTGGCCGCCGGCGTGTTCGGCCTGGCGACCGTGCTGGCGCATAACCCCATATTGCTGGCGGTTGCCCGTTGGGGCGGCGCGGCGTTCCTGTTGTGGTACGGCACCCTTGCCCTGCGCCGGGCCTGCTCGAAGCAAAGCCTGGGCCAGGGCGAGAACCTCAAGGTGCGCTCCCTGAAGGCGGTGATGCTCAGCGCCCTCGCGGTGACCTTGCTCAATCCCCACGTGTATCTGGACACCGTTCTGTTGATCGGCTCCCTCGGCGCCCAGCAGACCGAACCGGGCGCGTATGTGGCCGGTGCCGCAAGCGCTTCATTCCTGTGGTTCATGACCCTGGCCCTGGGCGCCGCGTGGCTGGCACCGTGGCTGGCGCGCCCTGCCACCTGGCGAATTCTGGACCTGTTGGTGGCCGCCATGATGTTCAGCGTGGCTTATCAATTAATCAGCGCCGCATAAACTTTTTTCAACAGAAGCCAAAACCCTCTGGAACCTCTATCCCACACAGTTGTTGCGTGGTTTTGCCGCACCCCCGGTGCTATGATCCAGCCCCTGCGCCGCAAAGAGTACAAACTCCCCGGCGCTTGTTTGGCCGCCCGTGATCGGCCTTGCGCTCACCGCAACTGACCTGATTAGGAGAATCATCATGGCTTTCGAATTGCCGCCGCTGCCCTACGCACACGATGCCCTGCAGCCGCACATTTCCAAGGAAACCTTGGAGTATCACCACGACAAGCACCACAACACCTATGTCGTGAACCTGAACAACCTGGTGCCTGGCACCGAGTTCGAAGGCAAGACCCTGGAAGAAATCGTCAAGTCTTCTTCGGGCGGCATCTTCAACAACGCCGCTCAGGTCTGGAACCACACGTTCTACTGGAACTGCCTGGCGCCAAACGCCGGCGGTCAACCTACCGGCGCGCTGGCTGAGGCGATCAACGCAGCCTTCGGTTCGTTCGACAAGTTCAAAGAAGAATTCACCAAGACTTCCGTCGGCACCTTCGGTTCCGGTTGGGGCTGGCTGGTGAAAAAGGCTGACGGTTCCCTGGCCCTGGCCAGCACCATCGGCGCCGGCAACCCGCTGACCAGCGGCGACACCCCGCTGCTGACCTGCGACGTCTGGGAACACGCTTACTACATCGACTACCGCAACGTGCGTCCAAAGTATGTGGAAGCGTTCTGGAACCTGGTCAACTGGAAGTTCGTGGCTGAGCAGTTCGAAGGCAAAACCTTCACTGCTTAAGTACTACTTGCAGTAGAAAGAGCCCGGCGATTGCCGGGCTTTTTTGTGGGGGTTACAAAAGCGTAATGCAGGACGCGTGGAACTCAAGGCGATGAACTGGCCACCCAACAAGTGAGAGAAATAACTCTCTCATTTCAGTTAGGAGAGTCCGCAATGGATCCTTTATCGATGGGAATGTCAGCCGCTTCAACAGCCATGCCGCTGGCAGAAAAAGGCATGGACCTGCTGAGCAAGCTCATGGATTCAAAAAGTCAGGGAGCTGGTGAGGAGCCGGGCAAAATCGGCGAAGATGCCCACCAGAAATCCTCCGCGCAGATTACTTTCGGCTAACAAAACCCTCGGCAACCTCTCGCGAGCTATAAAAAAGGCATTCGCCTACGCTCCCCGCGCAGTACCAGAGGACGGCGGACTGGGTCCGCCCTCCTCCTTCCCGACCTTCACTTGTTAATATTCAGGCTCTGCGGGCCCAATGTTCCTTTGACTGCCCTCACGGGATTGCCAATACTCATGGCATATTGAGGCTACCCGCATGGAACAAGGAATACCCCTTTGAAGCTGGAACTCAAAAACAGCTTGTCGGTGAAGTTGCTACGGGTGGTGCTGCTTTCGGCATTGGCGGTGGGCGTGGTACTTAGCGCGGCGCAGATCGTCTTTGACGCCTACAAGACGCGTCAGGCCGTGGCTGGCGATGCCCAGCGTATCCTCGACATGTTTCGCGACCCGTCCACCCAGGCCGTCTACAGCCTGGACCGGGAGATGGGCATGCAGGTCATCGAAGGTCTGTTCCAGGACGATGCCGTGCGCATGGCCTCCATCGGCCACCCCAACGAAACCATGCTCGCGGAAAAAACCCGCGACCTGCAGCAATCCCCGACCCGCTGGCTGACTGACCTGATCCTGGGCCAGGAACGCACCTTCACCACGCCGCTGGTGGGGCGCGGGCCTTATAGCGAGTACTACGGCGACCTGAGCATCACCCTCGACACCGCCACCTATGGCAAAGGGTTTCTCGTCAGCTCGGTGATCATTTTCATCTCCGGCGTACTGCGGGCCCTGGCCATGGGCCTGGTGTTGTACCTGGTCTATCACTGGCTGTTGACCAAGCCGCTGTCGCGCATCATCGAGCACCTGAGTTCGATCAACCCCGACCGCCCCAGCGAGCACAAGATCCCGCAGCTCAGGGGCCACGAGAAAAACGAACTGGGGCTCTGGATCAACACCGCCAACCAGTTGCTCGAATCCATCGAGCGCAACACGCACTTGCGCCATGAGGCGGAAAACAGCCTGCTGCGCATGGCTCAGTACGACTTTCTCACTGGCCTGCCGAACCGCCAGAAGCTGCAGGAGCAGTTGGACAAGATCCTGATCGACGCCGGCCGACGCCAACGTAGCGTCGCAGTGCTGTGCGTGGGGCTGGATGACTTCAAAAGCGTCAACGAGCAGTTCACCTATCAGGCCGGCGACCAATTGCTGCTGGCTCTGGCCGACCGTCTGCGGGCCCACAGCGGCCGCCTCGGCGCCCTCGCCCGCCTGGGTGGCGACCAATTCGCCCTGGTGCAAGCCGATATCGAGCAACCCTACGAAGCCGCCGAGCTGGCACAAAGCATTCTTGATGACCTGGAAGCGGAATTCGCCCTCGACGATGGGCACGAGCAGATCCGCCTGCGCGCCACCATCGGCATCACCCTGTTTCCGGAAGACGGCGACAGCACCGAGAAGCTGCTGCAAAAAGCCGAACAGACCATGACCCTGGCCAAGAGCCGTTCGCGCAACCGGTACCAGTTCTACATCGCCAGCGTCGACAGCGAAATGCGCCGCCGCCGCGAGCTGGAAAAGGATTTGCGCGACGCCTTGAGCCGCGAGCAGTTCCACCTGGTGTACCAGCCACAGATCAGCTATCTCGACCATCGCGTGGTGGGTGTCGAAGCCTTGATTCGCTGGCAGCACCCGGAACACGGTCTGGTGCCGCCCGACCTGTTTATCCCCCTGGCGGAACAGAACGGCACCATCATTGCCATCGGCGAATGGGTGCTGGACCAGGCCTGCCGGCAACTTCGGGAGTGGCACGACCTGGGCTTCACCGAACTGCGCATGGCGGTCAACCTGTCGACCGTACAGTTGCACCACGCCGAGCTGCCACGGGTGGTCAACAACCTGCTGCAAATCTACCGCCTGCCGCCCCGCAGCCTGGAGCTGGAAGTCACCGAGACCGGCCTGATGGAAGACATCAGCACCGCCGCCCAGCACCTGCTGAGCCTGCGCCGCTCCGGGGCGCTGATTGCAATTGATGACTTCGGCACGGGCTATTCGTCCCTGAGCTATCTGAAAAGCCTGCCGCTGGACAAGATCAAGATCGACAAGAGCTTCGTCCAGGACCTGCTGGATGATGACGACGACGCAACCATCGTGCGGGCGATCATCCAGCTCGGCAAAAGCCTCGGCATGCAGGTGATCGCCGAAGGTGTGGAGACCGCCGAACAGGAGGCGTACATCATCTCCGAGGGTTGCCACGAAGGTCAGGGTTACTACTACAGCAAACCGCTGCCGGCACGGGAGTTGGTGGCCTACTTGAAACAGGCCCAACGCAATAACGCCGCCATTCTCTGAAACAATGCTGGCCACCGCGAGCACCCGCGCCGGCGGCCGGCACACCGATACAAAATATTTCCTGCTTATATCCCTTTACACAAAATGCAAATCTTTCGCATTATGTCGCAGTTTTGCGCGTCCCCCCGCGTGACCCACCCTCAACCGAAGCAGGATGTTCGCCATGATTCGTATGCCCCTGGCCACCGCCAGCCTTCTCGCCATTGCCATTTCTCTTGCCGGTTGCGGTGAAGGCAAAGACAAGGCCGCCGCGCCTCAAGCCCCGGCCGCCGCCAGCACTCCAGCCCCCGCGGCTGCACCGGCAGGCCAGGTCGACGAGGCCGCTGCCAAGGCCGTGGTCGCGCATTACGCTGACATGGTCTTCGCCGTATACAGCGATGCCGAGTCCACCGCGAAAACCCTGCAAACCGCGATCGACACCTTCCTCGCCAACCCGAACGACGACACCCTGAAAGCGGCCCGTACCGCCTGGACCGCCGCTCGCGTGCCGTACCTGCAGAGTGAAGTGTTCCGCTTCGGCAACACCATCATTGACGACTGGGAAGGCCAAGTGAACGCCTGGCCCCTGGACGAAGGCCTGATCGATTACGTCGACAAGACCTACGAACACGCCCTGGGCAACCCTGGCGCAACCGCCAACATCATCGCCAACAACGAAATCCAGGTCGGCGAAGACAAGGTCGATGTGAAAGACATCACCCCGGAAAAACTCGCCAGCCTGAACGAGCTGGGCGGTTCCGAGGCCAACGTGGCCACCGGTTACCACGCGATTGAATTCCTGCTCTGGGGCCAGGACCTGAACGGCACCGGCCCGGGCGCCGGCAACCGTCCAGCATCGGACTACATGACCGGTGATGGTGCTACTGGCGGCCACAACGAGCGTCGCCGCACCTACCTGCGCGCCGTGACTCAACTGTTGGTCAGCGACCTGGAAGAAATGGTCGGCAACTGGAAACCCAACGTCGAAGACAACTACCGCGCCACCCTGGAAGCCGAGGCGCCGACCGATGGCCTGCGCAAAATGCTGTTCGGCATGGGTAGCCTGTCCCTGGGCGAACTGGCCGGTGAGCGCATGAAGGTTTCCCTGGAAGCCAACTCGCCGGAAGACGAACAGGATTGCTTCAGCGACAACACCCACAACTCGCACTTCTATGACGCCAAGGGTATTCGTAACGTTTACCTGGGTGAGTACACCCGCACCGACGGTACCAAGATGACCGGCGCCAGCCTGTCGTCCCTGGTGGCCAAGGCTGACCCAACTGCCGACGCAACGCTGAAAGCCGACCTGGCGTCGACCGAAGCGAAGATCCAGGTGATGGTCGACCACGCCAACAACGGCGAGCATTACGACCAGTTGATCGCTGCCGGTAACGACAAAGGCAACCAGATCGTGCGTGATGCGATCGCAGCCTTGGTCAAGCAGACCGGTTCGATCGAACAGGCCGCTGGCAAGCTGGGCATCAGTGACTTGAACCCGGATAACGCTGATCACGATTTCTGATCCGTGCCGCGTTGAATGAGGCGACCTTCGGGTCGCCTTTTTTGTGCCTGCCCTTCAAGGTCCATTAACCACCGAAAAACCCCTGTGGGAGCGGGCTTGCTCGCGAAAGCGGTGGGTCGGCCAATGCATCCGTTGACTGGAACACCGCCTTCGCGAGCAAGCCCGCTCCCACATTTGCCCGGCGTCGCCTTCCAGCCCCCGGTTTACTTGCCCTGCACCGCAGGTAGAATGGCGCCTTTCCTGTCACACCGAGCGGACCTCATGGCGTTGCCGACCTTACGGATAATCGGTTTCATTATCGGCATCTTCCTGATCACCCTAGCGATCGCCATGGTCATCCCCATGGCGACCCTGGTGTTTTTCGAACGCACCAGCGACCTGCCATCGTTCCTCTGGGCCAGCATGATCACCTTCATTGCCGGCCTGGCGCTGGTGATCCCCGGCCGCCCGGAACACGTGCACCTGCGCCCGCGGGACATGTACCTGCTGACCGTCTCCAGCTGGCTAGTAGTGTGCATCTTCGCCGCACTGCCGTTCCTGCTGACCCAGCACATCAGCTACACCGACTCGTTCTTCGAAAGCATGTCCGGCATCACCGCCACCGGCTCCACGGTGCTCAGCGGCCTGGACACCATGTCCCCGGGCATCCTCATCTGGCGCTCGCTGCTGCACTGGCTCGGCGGCATCGGCTTTATCGGCATGGCGGTGGCGATCCTGCCGCTGCTGCGCATCGGTGGCATGCGCCTGTTCCAGACCGAGTCCTCCGACCGCTCAGAAAAGGTCATGCCCCGCTCCCACATGGTGGCGCGCCTGATCGTGGCGGCGTACGTGGGCATCACCATCCTCGGCAGCCTGGCGTTCTGGTGGGCGGGCATGGGCCTGTTTGACGCGATCAACCATGCGATGTCGGCAATTTCCACCGGCGGTTTCTCCACCTCCGATGAATCCCTGGCTCACTGGAAACAACCAGCCGTGCACTGGGTGGCGGTAGTAGTGATGATTCTCGGCAGCCTGCCGTTCACCCTGTATGTGGCCACGATGCGCGGCAACCGCCGGGCGCTGATCAAGGACCAGCAGGTGCAGGGCATGCTCGGTTTGCTGGTGGTGACCTGGCTGGTGCTCGGCACCTGGTATTGGTGGACCACCAATCTGCATTGGCTGGAGGCGCTGCGCCACGTAGCGGTGAACGTCACGTCGGTCGTGACCACCACCGGTTTTGCGCTGGGGGACTACAGCATCTGGGGCAATTTCTCGCTGATGCTGTTCTTTTACCTGGGCTTTGTGGGCGGTTGCTCCGGTTCCACGGCTGGCGGGATCAAGATTTTCCGTTTCCAGGTCGCCTATATCCTGCTCAAGGCCAACTTGAACCAGCTGATTCACCCACGGGCGGTGATCAAGCAGAAGTACAACGGCCATCGCCTCGATGAAGAAATCGTGCGCTCGATCCTGACCTTCTCGTTTTTCTTCGCCATCACCATCTGCGCCATCGCCCTGGCCCTGTCACTGCTGGGCCTGGACTGGATGACCGCGCTGACCGGCGCCGCCAGCACCGTGTCCGGCGTGGGCCCGGGCCTGGGGGAAACCATCGGCCCGGCCGGGAATTTCTCCACCCTGCCGGACGCCGCCAAGTGGATCCTGTCCCTCGGCATGCTGCTGGGCCGGCTGGAGATCATTACGGTGTTTGTGCTGTGCATTCCGGCGTTTTGGCGTCACTGACCGGAGTTTCCTGCAACCGCGCCCGGTACTCGCCGGGCGTGGCATCGAACCAGCGGCGGAACGCGCGAAAAAAGTTGCTCGGGTCGGCAAACCCCAACAGGTAGGCAATTTCCAGCAGGGTCATGCTCGGCTGCGCCAGGTATTGCTCGGCCAGTTCGCGGCGGGTGTCGTCGAGCAAGGTCTGGAAACTGGTGCCCTCCTCCTGCAAGCGGCGCTGCAAGGTGCGCTGGGACAGGTGCAAGGTCTGCGCAACCACCTCGCGCTTGGGCTCGCCTTGCGGCAGCAATCGGCACAATACCTGCCGCGCCTTGTGGGTCACCCGGCTCTCGGAAAACCGCGCCAGATACTCCCCGGCAAAACGATCATGCAACAACGCCATCGCCTCGTTCGCCGTGGGCAACGGCGCCTCCATATCCGCCCGCTCGAAGATCAGCGCGTCATACGGAGCGTTGAACACCAACGGTGCATGGAAGGCCTGCTTGTAGGGCGCCAGATCCGCCGGTTGATCGCCCTGCACCAGCACTTTGCGCGGTTGCAGGGTACGTCCGGTGAGCCAGCCGCATAACGCCAGGGCACTCGCCAGGGACGCTTCGGCGCTTTGCCGGGTGGGCGGCAGGTGGTCGCCGTGCACGGTAAGAATCAGCGCATAACCTTCGGGTAACAGTCGGAAACTCAAGTCGGCACTTTCAGCGATGATTCGCTGATAACGAACCAGCCGCATGAAACCTTCGGCCAGGGTGTTACTGGACATCAAGGCGTAGCCAGCCACATGAAACGACGCCGGGCGCACCACCTTGCCCATGTTCAAGCCGATCGCCGGGTTGCCCGACAGCTCGACCGCGCGCTGCCAGAGGCGCGTCATGGAGTCCTGGGGGAAGCGCGCATCCGGGTCATTCAGCGCGGCGTATTCCAGGCCAAGCTGCTTGAACAAGGCGCGGCAATCCAGGCCGTCCATCTCCAGCGCCTTGACTATCCCCATCGCCCAGCTTGCAGAAGTCGTTCGTTCGCTCATGGCGTTTTCTTAACAAGGAAGGCTGAAACGACAGCCAGGAATCCGAAGGATACTAAAGTGGCATCTATTGTCACTGGCTGTTACCACTGATGACTCTAGACTCAAATAAGCTCCCCGCCGAACATCTGTCGGGCAGAACAATAATCAGAGGGCCGGATACTGTGGAAAATGTCAGACAATTCAATAGCTTCGCTGATTTCTACCCGTATTACCTGAGCGAACACGGCAACAGCACCTGCCGTCGCCTGCACTTTATCGGCACCAGTCTGGTGATCTTCATTCTGGCGTTCGCGATCGGCAAAGGCGCCTGGTGGCTGCTGCTGGCGGTGCCAGTGGCAGGATATAGCTTTGCCTGGATCGGCCACTTCTTCTTTGAAAAGAATCGCCCGGCAACCTTCCAGCATCCGCTTTACAGCCTGTTGGGGGATTTTGTGATGTACCGCGACATGATTCTGGGCAAAGTGCCGTTCTAGCCTGCCCTTCAAAAACAATAAGAGCGCCTTTGATGAACCAGCAGGCCCGCTTTACCCATATGCAGGACGGCACCCAGGAAGACTGGGCGATCATCGCCAAGGATTTCAGCGCCTATGCCCGGCAACTACCAACCCGGATCGTGGCGCATCTGCGACTGCTGGAGGGCGACTTTGGCGGCTTCCCGGTGGACCGCCTGACCCACTCGCTGCAAACCGCCAGCCGCGCCTGGCACGATGGCCGGGATGAAGAGTACGTGGTGTGCGCCCTGCTCCACGACATCGGCGACACCCTGGGTTCCTACAACCACCCGGACATCGCCGCCGCGATCCTCAAGCCATTTGTGAGCCCCGAAAATCTGTGGATGGTGGAGAAGCACGGGATTTTCCAGGGCTACTACTTCTTCCATCACCTGGGGATGGACCGCCACCTGCGTGAGCAATTTGGCGACCATCCGCAGTACCGGCAAACCATCGAGTTCTGCGCGCAATACGACGCGGCAGCGTTCGATCCGTCCTACGACACCCTACCGTTGAGCTTCTTCGAACCGATGCTGGCGCGGGTGTTTGCCCAGCCGAAGAACTCGCTCTACAAGGCGGCGATGGAGCGCCAGGGTTAAACCGGCAACAAGGTGCCGCCGTGACCGGTTTGAGTGGCCGGCTCCGGGTCTTTAACAATCTCCCGGGCGACCGTCAGGATCACGATGGCCGCGATGATGTCGAAAATCGCCAGCACCACAAACAGCGGGCTGTAGCCGACCTTGGTCACCAGCACACCGAACACCGCGGTAAACGCCGCGGCACCGATAAAGCCGCACATCTGCCCGCCACCGGTCGCGGTGGCCACGTCGTTCTTGCCGAATGAGTCCGAGGCGATGGAAAACAGCGCGCCCGACAAGGTCTGGTGCGCGAAACCGCCCACGCACAGCAGGGCAATCGCGGTGTAGGCACTGTCCACCAGGCCGATACACGCCGGGCCGATCATGCACAGGCAGCCGAGCAACATCACCAGCTTGCGCGAGGTGAACAGCGAGACCTTGAAGTAGCGGTGAAACAGCGGGCTCAGGTAGCCACCCAGCACGCAGCCGATGTCGGCGGCCAGGAATGGCAGCCAGGCGAACAGCGCCATTTCCTTGATGTTCATGTGCCGCTCGGTCATCAGGTACAGCGGAATCCAGGCGTTGAAGGTCTGCCAGGCCGGCTCCGAGAGCATCCGCGCCGAGGCGATGGCGAAAAAGTTGCGGCTTTTGAGGATGCGCTTCCAGCTGGCTTTCTTCTGCACGCCTTCCTTGAGGTGGGTTTCCTGGCCGGCTTCGATGTACTCACGTTCGGCCTCAGCCAGCAGGCGCTGGTCACGCGGGTGCTTGTACAGCAGCAGCCACAGCCCGCTCCACATCAGGCCGATACCACCGACAATCAAGAACGCCAACTGCCAGCCGCTGTGCAGAATCGCCCAGACCACCAGCGGCGGCGCCAGCAACGCACCAAACGACGAACCAAAGTTGAACCAGCCGATGGCGACGGAGCGCTCCTTGGCCGGGAACCACTCGGTAATCGCCTTGACGCCGCCGGGGAAGCCCGCCGATTCCGTCAGTCCCAGCGCGCCACGAGCCACGGCCAGGCTCTGCCAGCCAGTGGCGAACGCCGCCAGCGCGCACACTACCGACCAGGAAATGGCGAAGATCGCGAAGCCCATCTTGGTGCCAATTGCATCAATCACATAACCGGCGATCGGCTGCATCAGGGCATAGCACACCTGCCAGGCAACAACGATATGGGAGTACTGCTCAGTGGAGATGCTCAGGTCGGTCATCAGCGTGGGGGCTGCGACGGACAGCGTGTTGCGGGCCAGGTAGTTAATAATCAGGCCGACCGTCATCAGCCCGACCATCCACCAACGGATGCCTTTGATTTTCATCGCTTCACCTTAATTATTTTTAGATTTGAGGCGTACGTTCTGCGACCAGCAGCACCCGTATTACGGGCGCTATAAAACTGTAACGACATATGTCGTCATACAACTGATAGCGTTATATTCAGTCCGCAGCGCGATGTCAATCCGTTATGGGTGATGTTGTACGATGACAATTGATCCACCTGTGGCGCCACGTCACTTGCGCGGCGGGATGAAGGGGTGTTCATTTTTCGAGATAAAATCTTTCTGTCATTTACAGTGCTGTATCCTGCACAAGCTTTTTGAACGCGCGGAATCACCTGCGATTGATAAACAGATCTTGCGAGGAGCGACGACGATGCACGAAATCCCTAATCTCCCCTTCCCAAGCCTGCACGAAACTGAGCAGCCAACCCCGCAACAGGCCGGCGCCACCAAGCCCGAGCCCAAAGAGGCAAAACCGGTCGACCGCAAGCGCTAAGACTGAGAGCCGTACCCAGACCGTGTGGAAAGCGTGACATTGCGCGCTTTCCACACCGCCTGAACACCGTGAGCCCCGCCATGACCGACACCACCCCCGATACCGCCCTGCTCGACACTGCCCTGCAGATGGTCGACGTATGGAACCGCCTCACCCCGGAAAAACAGGCACTCCTGCTCAAGCGCTTCGGCACCCAGGAAAACGCCCTCGCCGCGTTGGTGACCACGCAACTGCTCAGCCCCGCCGATCGCTAAAAGTTTGGTTTCCCGCCCCCGCACGCGCCCAGCATCGGTATCATAAGCAGCCTATCTTTTCCTGCTGCGACAGTGGACCTCTCCCATGCCAGATACCCAGCGCCCCATGGCGGTCACGCTGCAAGTCGTTTCCATCGTTCTATTCACCTTCATCGGCTACCTGAATATCGGCATTCCCCTGGCCGTGTTGCCGGGCTATGTGCACAGCGACCTGGGCTTTGGCGCCGTGATCGCGGGCCTGGTGATCAGCGTGCAATACCTGGCCACCCTGCTGAGCCGGCCCTATGCCGGACGCATCATCGATAACCGCGGCAGCAAGCGCGCCGTCATGTACGGCCTGGCGGGTTGCGGGTTGAGCGGCGTGTTCATGTTGCTCTCGGCGTGGTTTTCGCACTTGCCGGCATTGAGCCTGACCAGCCTGCTGATCGGCCGCCTGGTACTGGGCAGCGCTGAAAGCCTGGTGGGCTCGGGCTCCATTGGCTGGGGCATCGGCCGGGTGGGCGCGGCGAATACCGCCAAGGTCATCTCCTGGAACGGCATCGCCAGCTACGGCGCCCTGGCCATCGGCGCGCCGCTGGGGGTGTTGCTGGTCAGTCATTTCGGGCTGTGGAGCATGGGTGTCAGCATCATCCTGCTGGCGGTGCTGGGGCTGCTGCTGGCCTGGCCGAAAGTCGCCGCGCCGATCGTGGTGGGCGAGCGTCTGCCGTTCATGCATGTGCTCGGGCGTGTGCTGCCACACGGCTGCGGCCTGGCGCTGGGCTCGATCGGCTTTGGCACCATTGCGACCTTCATCACCCTGTATTACGCGACCCAGCACTGGGACAACGCAGTGCTGTGCCTGAGCCTGTTCGGTGCCAGCTTTATCGGGGCGCGGTTGTTGTTCGGGAATTTGATCAACCGTATTGGCGGGTTTCGCGTGGCGATTGCCTGCCTGTCGGTGGAGACCCTGGGCCTGCTGCTGTTGTGGCTGGCGCCGGATCCTCATTTGGCGTTGGCGGGTGCGGCGTTGAGCGGGTTTGGGTTTTCCCTGGTGTTTCCGGCCTTGGGTGTGGAGGCGGTCAACCTGGTGCCCGCCTCGAGCCGAGGCGCGGCGGTGGGGGCGTATTCGCTGTTTATTGATTTGTCGCTGGGGATCACCGGGCCGTTGGCCGGGGCGATTGCGGCGGGGTTCGGGTTTGCCTCGATCTTCCTGTTTGCGGCGATCGCGGCGTTTGGCGGGTTGCTGTTGAGTCTGTATTTGTATCGGCAGGCGCCTAAATACCGCGAGGAGCGGGAGGCGGCTTAGAAATCAACCTTGCCGCGGCCGGCCTTGATGCTGCCGCGTTTGGTTTTGGATTCGAGGCGGCGCTTCTTTGAGCCCAGAGTGGGTTTGGTGGGGCGGCGTTTCTTTTCGACCTTGGTGGCGCTGAGGATCAGCTCGACCAGGCGCTCGAGGGCGTCGGCGCGGTTTTGTTCCTGGGTGCGGTATTGCTGGGCCTTGAGGATCAGCACGCCGTCGCTGGTGATGCGGCTGTCGCGCAGGGCGAGCAGGCGTTCCTTGTAGAAGTCAGGCAGGGACGAGGCCGGGATGTCGAAACGCAGGTGCACGGCGCTGGAGACTTTGTTGACGTTTTGACCGCCGGCGCCTTGGGCGCGGATGGCTGTCAGCTCGATCTCGGCGTCGGGGAGGTGCACGTTGTTGGAAATCACCAGCATTTTTTGATCGGGCCTTGGGGGTGGTGGGTAAGGATACGCCAATGTGGTGGGCTGCTGGGCCTGGGGGCATATCCGTTATTTTTGTAATGGCGACTATGGGTTCCGCTCTTACAGCGGCTCACTTTTGAAAAGCGCAAAAGTAAGCAAAACGCTCTTGCCCCACCACTCGGCTCCTCGCTTAGGCTCGGAGTGCCCTCACTCCGGCAGCACGAAGCGGGCCGCCGCGACGGGGCGTCCCTGCCCCGTCGCGGCTAAACCGGCGTCCTGCCGGTTTACCCGCTCCGTACTGCCTACGTTCGGCCAGCGTGGTTTAACGGGGCGCCTAAGATCAAGATCAAAAGCAGATCAAGGGCACAGCGGCCTACAGGCCGGCTTGAGTGTGGTGAAGCAACAGCAGGAGCAACAGCGAAATCAAGAGCGGGTACAGTCCAAATGTGGGAGCGGGCTTGCTCGCGAAGGTCGTTAACGATGACTCGGGCATTCTGGATGAACGCGGCGGTCTCAGGTTTTTCGCGAGCAAGCCCGCTCCCACAGAAAAGCAGCTCTGCTTTCGCTCTGGATCTTGCCTCTGCTTCTAACACTCAAGCCGGCCGGGAGGCCGCTGTGCTCTTGCTTTTGATCTGCTTGTGATCTTGATCTGCGGGCCCCGTCAACCACGATGGCCGCAAGCAGGCACGGTGGAGCGGGTAAATCGGCAGGGAAGCCGATTTAGCCGCGCCGGGCCATGGATGGCCCGTCGCGGCGGCCCGCGGAACCGGGCCGGAGTGCGGGCATGCCGAGCCTGGGCGAGGCACCGAGTGGTGGGGCAAAGACCTTTTGGTTACTTTTGGGGCGTTTGCCAAAAGTGACCCGCTGTAAGAGCGGAACCATAAGTAGCCGTTACCGCAGCAACGGATATGTACTCAAGATCACCCCCGGTCCAAGGCCACCCCATCCCGAGCCTTACGCCTGTTCTTGATCCCGTAGCAAACCCACATAAACACCACCCAAACCGGAATCGCATACACCGACACCTGAATCCCCGGAATCAGCAGCATCACCCCAAGAATAAACACCACAAACGCCAGGCAAACATAATTGCCATACGGATACCAAAGCGCCTTGAACAACGGCACCTGCCCGGTACGGTCCATATGCTGCCTAAACTTGAAATGCGAAAAGCTGATCATCGCCCAGTTAATCACCAGGGTCGCCACCACCAGCGACATCAGCAACTCCAGCGCATGCTGCGGAATCAGATAATTCATCAACACCGCCACCAACGTAATCGCCGCCGAAGCGAGGATCGACCGCACCGGCACCCCACGCTTGTCGATCTTCGCCAATGCGCGAGGCGCGTCACCCTGCTCGGCCATCCCCAACAACATCCGGCTATTGCAGTAAGTGCCGCTGTTGTAAACCGACAACGCCGCCGTCAACACCACAAAGTTGAGAATGTGCGCCGCCGTATTACTGCCCAACATCGAAAACACCTGCACAAACGGACTGCCGCTATAAGCGTCACCCGAAGCGTTCAGGGTCTCCAGCAAACTGTCCCAAGGCGTCAACGACAACAGCACCACCAACGCACCGATGTAGAAAATCAGAATCCGGTAGATCACCTGATTGATCGCCTTCGGAATCACCGTGCGCGGCTGGTCCGCCTCAGCCGCGGTAAACCCGAGCATCTCCAGACCACCAAACGAGAACATGATGATCGCCATGGCCATCACCAAACCACCCACACCATGGGGAAAGAACCCACCGTGCTCCCACAGGTTGGTCACCGAAGCCTGCGGCCCGCCGGTGCCGCTCACCAGCAGATAACTGCCCAGGGCGATCATGCCAACAATGGCAACCACCTTGATGATCGCAAACCAGAACTCGGCCTCGCCGAAGACTTTGACGTTGGACAGATTGATCACATTGATCAGCACAAAAAACGCCGCCGCCGACACCCAGGTCGGGATCTCGGGCCACCAGTAATGCACGTACTTGCCGACGGCCGTCAGCTCCGACATGCCCACCAGGATGTACAGGATCCAGCAGTTCCAGCCCGACAGAAAGCCGGCGAAACCGCCCCAGTATTTGTGGGCAAAGTGGCTGAAGGAACCGGCTACCGGCTCTTCGACGATCATCTCGCCCAGCTGACGCATGATCATGAAGGCGATAAAACCGCAGATGGCATAACCGAGGATCATCGACGGCCCGGCGGATTTCAGCACGCCAGCCGAACCCAGGAACAACCCGGTGCCAATCGCGCCACCGAGGGCGATAAGTTGAATATGACGATTTTTCAGGCCGCGCTTCAGCTCGCCTGAATGCGAGTTGGCTTCACTCATGGAAAGGGTCTCACGCAAGGTTTGATCTGTGACGAAATCGAAGCCGGCTGGCTTGTGGCCAGGCGGAGTGCACGGGGCGGATAGCCCTGAATAGTGGGATCACAGTAAAACGCGGGGCATTGTACACCGCCAAACCTGTCTGGGCCGACAGGATGCGATGCGGCGGAGAGCAGGGACATTGGGAAAATTCTTTCAGATATCGAGAAATTGACGGTGAGACCTTTCCGACAGGAAGACGCAACCAACTGACTGTTTCGTCGACATAAACCAAATCGCCATCAAAACAGAATAAAAAATCCAAATGAAACCGTGTCAATAAAAATTTTGCATTCCCAAACACACTCTTCTAGGTTCATCCACTTGCCCAGCGCAGCCCGCTGGCAAATTCGTCTCAGACACCGTCATCTAGGAGATTCACCATGCAAGCACTGGAAAATGACCTGGAAACCGAACTGCAACTCGACGATTGGTTTGAAGCGCCGACCCACGAGGCCGCCGTTGAAATGATGCAAGCCGATGCCGTTGTGCCGTTCGGCACCGCGATGTGGCCTTTCTAATCTGATCAGGCACCCCGGCAGGTGCGGGACGCCGCACCTGCCACTGCTCCTACCGAAGGCTTTGAAGGAAGGACGTCATGGACAAGGCCCGCGCCGTCGAACATTTTCTCTATTACCTCGCCCATCACCCGGCCCTCACCGGCCTGCACCGCCCCACCATTCTGCTCGGCCATACCGAACGCTACGACGCCATCGCGCAATCGATCACCCAAGGCAGCGCCGCCCGTTTTGACTTCCAGGTACAACGCCTGGACCATGCCCCCAGCGAAGCGCTGGCCAAGGCCATCGAAGACTGCGACCTGTACATGTTTCTCTACGATTCCTCGACCTTGCCCAACCCACGTGCCGAGGGCCCGGACTTTATCCGCGCGCTGCAAGGCGTGATGGCCGAGCACTGGAAAAAATCCCTGCTGCTCAAGGACTACGGCGACTATTTCTACGACACCTTCAGCGTCGCCCCACAGCGGATTGCCGACCTTAACGCCACGTTGATCCGGCGCATGTCCCAGGCCAGCATGTTGAGTTTCACCGACCAGCATGGCTCGCGCCTTGAAGCGCCCATGAGCAGCATCAAGAAGTGGACCAATATCAACGGCGTCGGCAACCACGACCTGGCGCCCGGCGAGATCGCGACCCATAGCGAAGCCATCAATGGCCAGGTGCGGTTTGTAGGCACCTTCCTCAGCACCATTCCCTTTGCGCGCAAATACGGCGTGCTGCAATCACCGCTGGAACTGTGGATCGAGAACTCGACCATCTGCACCGTGGCCAGTGAAGTGCCGGGGCTGGCGGATGACTTCAACAAATACCTGAATGCCAACCCGTCCAACCGTCGGGTGGAGGAACTGGGCATTGGCACCAATGAAGGCGTGAAGGATTTGTATGCGCGCAATGCCGGCTTTGAAGAGCGCCATTGCGGGCTGCACCTGGGCTTGGGTGGCGGGCAGAAAGGCAGCCATCATCTGGACCTGATCTTCGCCAGTGGCGTGCTAGCCCTCGACGATAAACCCGTGTTCGATGGGGCTTTCATGTTCTGACACGTCCGCCAAAACAATGAAGATCAAATGTGGGAGCTGGCTTGCTTGCGAATGCGGTGGGTCAGTCATCAGATGTATCAACTGACACACCGTATTCGCGAGCAAGCCCGCTCCCACAATGGACCTGCTTTGCTTTATAGAGCAGGTTCCAAATCCAGACCAAAAAAAACGCCAACCCGAGGGTTGGCGTTTTTATGCAGCGCTTAACGAATCACTGCGGCTTCTTGCGACCAAAACCTGGACGCTGGCCGGAACCGGCCGGTGCACCACGACGCTTGCCCGATGGCGCGTCATCGACCAGTTTCAAGCCCGGGCGCTTTTTCGGCGATGGCTTGGCTGGGCGTTTGGTGCTGGCGCTGTCGTCGGGACGGCCCGCAGCCGGAGCACCACGGCCAGACTCGCCACGGTTACCGCGACCGCCCGTTGGGGCATCACCACCACGACCCGCTGGACGCGGTGCGCGCGGCGCACGTTCGCCATCCTGACGAGCCGGGGCCGAAGGACGACGCTCGCCTTCGATGTGCGGCTCGCGGGAGATACGACCGCCAGTGGCCGGTGCATCCAGCGCAGGGCGCAGGGTGCGGGCAACACGGTCGGTACGTGCCACAGGACGCGACGATTTACGCTGCATACGCTCGAGCTTGTCTTTGCTCTTGGCGTTCATCTGCGGCATGGCCACCGGCGTCAGGCCAACTTCGGCACTCAGGATGTCGACTTCGAACTGGCTCATTTCGCGCCAGCGGCCCATCGGCAGGTCGGAGTTGAGGAACACCGGGCCGAAACGCACGCGCTTCAGGCGGCTGACCACCAGGCCCTGGGATTCCCACAGGCGACGTACCTCACGGTTACGGCCTTCCATCACCACGCAGTGGTACCAATGGTTGAAGCCTTCGCCGCCTGGAGCCTGCTTGATGTCGGTGAACTTGGCCGGGCCGTCTTCCAGCACGACGCCGGCTTTCAGGCGCTCGATCATTTCGTCATCGACTTCGCCACGCACACGGACGGCGTATTCACGGTCCATCTCGTAGGAAGGGTGCATCAGGCGGTTGGCCAGTTCACCGTCGGTGGTGAACATCAGCAAACCGGTGGTGTTGATGTCGAGACGACCGATGTTGATCCAGCGGCCTTCTTTAGGGCGCGGCATCTTGTCGAATACGGTTGGACGGCCTTCCGGGTCGTCACGGGTGCAGATTTCGCCATCAGGCTTGTTGTACATGATGACGCGGCGCACCGATTCGGCGGCCTCTTCACGCTTGATGACCTTGCCATCAATGGTGATGGCGTCGTGCAGGTCGACGCGCTGGCCAAGGGTGGCTTCAACGCCGTTGACCTTGATGCGCTTCTGGGTGATCCAGGCTTCTACGTCGCGGCGCGAACCTACGCCGATACGGGCGAGGACTTTCTGCAGTTTTTCACCTGCGGGGCCGATTTCCTGGCTGTCTTTCTGGTCTTGGTCACTCATCTTAAGCACCTCCCGGTGTGTCGATTCAGGCTTGGCCTGAAGATAGTAAAAGCTGGGCTTTTGGCGAACGCATCGCCAAAGGGTCGCGAATCATACGCGTAAGCCGCGCGTTGCGCATCAGAGACTAGTCGATAAGTAGTGGCTCACGCGGCATTGCGCCGACCAGTGGTGCCCATATGTAGGAGCGAGCTTGCTCGCGAAAAACCTGAGGGCGCCGTTGGGCATCTGATTCCCCGCGTTATCGTTCACGACCTTCGCGAGCAAGCTCGCTCCTACAGGGCAGCGTGTCAGTCTTCGAATTGGCGGCGTTCGTTTTCGATGGCTTCGGCCAGGGCGCGGGCTTCGTCTTCTTCGTCGCTCAGCGGCGGTTGTTTGAGCGCCGCGACGGCGGCCAGGAGTTTGGTACGGGCTTCGGCGACGCCAAGGATGTCCTCCTCGGGTTCAGGCTCGGGCTCATCTTCAACTTCGACTGGCGGCTCAACCTCAACGTTCAGTTGCAGCGCAGGCTCCGGCTCACCCTCACCCACCGCGCCATCACGCA
Organism: Pseudomonas sp. ATCC PTA-122608; assembly: GCF_001952855.1. Lineage (GTDB taxonomy): Bacteria > Pseudomonadota > Gammaproteobacteria > Pseudomonadales > Pseudomonadaceae > Aquipseudomonas. Next base: position 148,213 of record NZ_LPNO01000019.1, read on the forward strand.
GCAAATCGTCGAAGTCGGTCTTGATGCCTTGCTCCATGTCGTCCAGTTCCAGCAACAGCGTATGGAAGCTGGTTTCGTCCTTCGGCTCTTCCGGCTCGGCGCTGGCGTCGGCCAGCTCCTGCAAACTGGCCGGCACCGGGGCATCGTCGAAGTCCAGGACAGGGTCCGGCTCCATCTCCCGCAGTTCGGCCAACGGGGGCAAGTCGTCGAGGTTTTTCAGGTTGAAGTGGTCGAGGAACACCTTGGTGGTAGCAAACATCGCCGGCTTACCGGGCACGTCGCGGTAGCCAACGATACGAATCCACTCACGCTCCAGCAACGTCTTGACGATATGGCTATTGACCGCCACGCCCCGTACGTCTTCGATCTCGCCCCGGGTGATCGGCTGGCGATAGGCGATCAGCGCCATGGTTTCCAGCATCGCCCGGGAATAACGTTGCGGGCGCTCTTCCCAGAGGCGGCCAACCCACGGCGAAAACTTCTCGCGGATTTGCAGGCGATACCCGGAAGCCACTTCCCGCAGCTCAAAAGCACGGCCGTCGCAGGACTTGCGCAGAATCTCCAACGCCTTCTTGAACACCGGCGGCTCAGGGCGCTCGGCTTCTTCAAACAGTTCGAACAGGCGTTCCAGGGATTGCGGCTTGCCCGAGGCCAGGAGAAAGGCCTCCAGCAGCGGGGCCAGTTCGCGGGGTTCAGTCAGATTCATCGATTCAGCTCTTTATTCGGCTCGCGCCCGCACGTGGATAGCCGCAAAAGGCTCATTCTGGACCAGCTCGACCAAGGATTCCTTGACCAGTTCGAGGACCGCCATAAAGGTCACCACCACCCCCAGGCGCCCTTCTTCCTTGGTAAACAGTTCGACGAAAGGCACAAACCCGCCGCCCTTGAGGCGGTCCAGCACATCGCTCATGCGCTCGCGGGTGGACAGCGCCTCACGGCTGACCTGGTGGCTTTCAAACATATCGCCACGGCGCAGTACTTCGGCCATGGACATCAGCAATTCTTCCAGGCTTACGTCTGGCAGCAGTTTGCGCGCCCGGGCTTCCGGAGCGTCGAGCTTGGGCACCACCACATCGCGACCGACCCGGCTCAGGCCGTCGATGCCTTCGGCAGCGGCCTTGAAGCGTTCGTACTCCTGCAGGCGGCGGATCAGTTCGGCGCGCGGGTCATCCTCTTCCGCCTCGATGCTTTCCGAGCGCGGCAGCAACATGCGCGACTTGATCTCCGCGAGCATGGCGGCCATCACCAGGTACTCGGCGGCCAGTTCCAGGCGCACGGTCTGCATCAACTCGACATAGCCCATGTATTGGCGGGTAATTTCCGCCACCGGGATGTCGAGGATGTTGATGTTCTGTTTGCGGATCAGGTACAGCAGCAAGTCCAGCGGGCCTTCGAAGGCTTCGAGGAAGACTTCCAGGGCGTCCGGCGGGATGTACAGGTCCAGCGGCATTTCCATGACGGCCTGGCCGTAGACCATGGCAAATGGCAGTTCCTGCTGGGCGCCCGCCTGGCTGTCGACGGCTTCCACGGCCGACATTCAGGCCTCGACCATGAACGGTGCCGGGTCGCCACAACCCACGCGCACCACTTCCGGCTCGCCGTCGGCCAGGTTGATCACGGTGGAGGCCTTGTTGCCGCCGTAGCCGCCATCGATGATCAGGTCGACGTGCTTTTCCAGGAGGCGGCGCATTTCGTAAGGGTCGTACAACGGCTCGGTTTCACCCGGCAGGATCAGCGACACGCTCATCAGCGGCTCACCGAGTTCGGCCAGCAGCGCCAGGGCGATCGGGTGTTCCGGCACCCGCAGGCCGATGGTGCGCTTCTTCGGGTGCAGCAGCAGGCGCGGCACTTCACGGGTGGCGTTGAGGATGAAGGTGTAGGGCCCCGGCGTGTGGGCCTTGAGCAGGCGGAAGGTGCCGGTGTCGACCTTGGCGAATAGCCCCAGTTGGGACAGGTCGCTGCAAATCAGTGCGAAGTTATGGTTCTTGTCCAGGTCACGCAAGCGTCTTACGCGCTCAACTGCATTCTTGTCGCCGATCTGGCAACCGATTGCGTAGGAGGAGTCCGTGGGGTAGATCACCACGCCACCGGCACGGATGATCTCCACGGCCTGTTTGATCAGGCGCGCCTGCGGGTTTTCCGGATGAATCTGGAAGAATTGACTCACGTGTTCTACCTGTTCAGACGGTGGCAATAATGGGGTCATGTTTGAAGCGACACCAAAGGGGCGGCAAATCTTCCGGGACGGCGCGGTACTCGCCAATCTCGGACCAGCCGCCAGGGCCATGAAAATCACTGCCGGCGCTGACCAGCAGACCAAATTCGCGGGCAAGAATCGCCAAACTACCCACCTGTTCGGCGGGTTGATGCCCGTTGACCACTTCAATTGCGTGGCCGCCCGCTCCAATATAGTCGCCAATCAACTTGCGGCGCTTGCTGCGGGTGAAATCGTAATGCCACGGGTGCGCCAGGCTGACCCAGGCACCTGCTGCCCGCAATGTGCCGACGGTGTCTTCCAGGGTTGGCCAGTGTTGCTTGACGTCCCCCAGCTTGCCGGCACCCAGCCATTTGCGGAACGCTTCGGCGCGATCCTTTACAAAACCTTCACGCACCATCCAGTCGGCAAAGTGCGGACGGGCCGGGGCGTTGCCGCTGTCGCCCAGCTCCTGCTGGATCGCGCGGGCGCCTTCCAGACCGTTGGGCATGCCCTTGAGGGCCAGCTTGCGGCTTATTTCTTCGGACCGCAGCCAGCGGCCATCGTGCAATTTGGCGATGGCCTCCACCAGCGGCGGCGCGTTGACGTCGAAACCGTAGCCCAATACGTGGATGGTTGCGCCGCCCCAGGTGCAGGACAATTCAACCCCGTTGACCAGTTGCATGCCCAACGCATCCGCCGCTTCACGGGCCTCTGCCAGGCCTTCGAGGGTGTCGTGGTCGGTCAACGACAGGACTCGCACGCCTTTTTCAAACGCACGCGCAACCAGGACCGCGGGCGCCAGGGCGCCGTCGGAGGCTGTGCTATGGCAGTGCAAATCAACATTCACGGGAGTGTGTAACCTCAAGTCAGCTGGCGCTTTCGCTACCAAGGATGTTTGTTATTATGCCGCCACATCCAGCTTCTGGCTCTTACTGTGAAACAATTCATCGACTTCATCCCGCTGTTGCTGTTTTTCATCGTTTACAAAATCGACCCTCGCGTTATCGATATTGCCGGCCACGAGCTGACAGTCGGTGGCATCTACAGTGCCACGGCGGTGCTGATCATCAGCTCCGTGGTGGTCTACGGCGCGCTCTTCATCTCCCAGCGCAAGCTGGAAAAAAGCCAATGGCTGACCCTGATCGCCTGCCTCGTCTTCGGCAGCCTGACACTGGCCTTCCACAGCGAAACCTTCCTTAAATGGAAAGCCCCGGTGGTCAACTGGCTGTTCGCCCTGGCCTTTATCGGCAGCCACTTTATCGGTGACCGCTTGCTGATCAAGCGGATCATGGGCCACGCGCTGAGCTTGCCGGACCCGATCTGGGTGCGCCTGAACATCGCCTGGATCGTGTTTTTCCTGTTCTGCGGCGCCGCCAACCTGTTCGTCGCCTTCACCTTCCAGAGCTACTGGGTGGACTTCAAGGTGTTCGGCAGCCTGGGCATGACCGTGCTGTTCCTGGTCGGCCAGGGTATCTACCTGTCGCGCCACCTGCATGACACCGACCCTACCACGCCGAAAACCGAGGACTGACATGCTCTACGCCATCATTGCCACCGACGTCGCCAACTCCCTGGAAAAACGCCTGGGCGTGCGCCCGGCCCACGTTGAGCGCCTGAAGCAACTGCAAGCCGAAGGCCGTATCGTGCTCGCCGGCCCGCACCCGGCAGTCGACAGCAATGACCCGGGAGACGCCGGTTTCACCGGTAGCCTGATCGTCGCCGAGTTCGCCTCCCTGGCGGCGGCGCAGGCCTGGGCCGACGCTGATCCATATGTCGCGGCCGGCGTGTATGCCCATGTTCTGGTCAAGCCGTTCAAGCAAGTCCTGCCTTGATTCGTTGCGCGCTGAACCAAATGGCTTCAGCGCACTCCTAAACGCTCATTATTCCCGGTAACCTGCCGACAACGTTCTGAATATTCGTGTGGAATCAGGAGTTCCGATGCGCTTACGTCAGTTGTGTCTGTTGGCAGTGTTAATGATCGGGGCTACGGCCCACGCTGAAGAAACCTCGAACACCGGCAGTTCCACGCCCCTGTCCTTGAGTGCCGGCAGCCAGATCACCGATTTGCAGCAACGTTTGAAAGAAAGCGAACGGCAGCGGGATGAACTGAGCAAGCAATTGCAAAGTGCTGACGCCACCCGGGAAAGTACCCAACTGAGTAAACTGCGCCAGGAGAACCAACGCCTGGTCCAGCAACTCAAAGAAGCACAGGGCAGTGCCTTGCCACGCTGGCTTACCGAGCAACAGCAATGGTTCGTGACCGGTGGAGCAGTCGCGCTGATCGCCCTGCTGTGCGGGATCTTCGCCAGTGGCGGGCACCGGCGCCGTCGACAATGGCTAAATTGAGTGAGTCATGAGCGAGCTGTTACTGATAGATGATGACCAGGAGCTCTGTGAGCTGCTGACCAGTTGGTTGAGCCAGGAAGGTTTCCAGGTGCGCGCCTGCCATGACGGCTTGAGCGCCCGCAAGGCTTTGGCCGAAGCCGCCCCGGCGGCCGTAGTGCTCGACGTGATGCTGCCCGACGGCAGCGGCCTGGAGCTGCTCAAGCAATTGCGCAACGACCACCCGGAGCTGCCAGTGCTGATGCTCTCGGCTCGCGGCGAACCGCTGGACCGGATCCTCGGCCTGGAGCTGGGCGCCGACGACTACCTGGCCAAGCCCTGCGACCCTCGCGAACTGACCGCCCGCCTGCGTGCCGTGCTGCGCCGCAGTCACCCGGCCGCTGTGTCTACACAGCTGGAGCTGGGTGACCTGTGCTTCAGCCCGGTGCGTGGCGTGGTCACTATCGATGAACAGGAGTTTGCCCTGACCGTTTCCGAAAGCCGTCTGCTGGAAGCTTTGTTGCGCCAGCCGGGCGAGCCGCTGGACAAGCAGGACCTGGCGCAAATCGCCCTGGGCCGCAAGCTGACCCTGTATGACCGCAGCCTGGACATGCACGTCAGCAACCTGCGCAAGAAGATCGGCCCGCACCCGGATGGCCGGCCACGGATCGTGGCGCTGCGTAGCCGCGGCTACTACTACAGCCTCTAAGCACAACACCTGTCCCCTGTGGGAGCTGTCGAGCCTTGGCGAGGCTGCGATGGCATCACCCCGGTGCAACGGATAGACCGCGGTGCCTGCATCGCAGCCTCGCCAAGGCTTCACAGCTGCTACGGTCGCCAATAGTTTTGTCAGCCCTGCCCAAAATCCTCTTTACCCAAGCTTTACCGTCCCCTGACTGCCGCTGACCTTGTTCTCCGTAATCTACTCACATCCGGACTCACCGGAATAGAGACAGGAGAATCACCATGCGCAAGACCCTTATCGCTCTGATGTTCGCCGCTGCCCTGCCCACCGTTGCCATGGCGGCCATGCCAGAAGGCCCGGGCCCGATGGGCGGCCCTGAAGGCCACATGATGGGTGGCCCAGGCCACGGTGGTGAACACGGCATGCGGGGCAAAGGTGGCCCTTTCAGCCAGCTGGACCTGAGCCCTGAACAGCGTCAGCAGATCGGCAAATTGATGGGCCAGCAGTGGCACGCTCGCAAAGAGCTGGTCAAGAAGTACCTGGATAAACTCCCGGCCGCTGACCAGAAAGCCATGCAAGACGAAATGGCTGCCGGCAAACAGAAAACCCAGGCCGACATCCGTGCCGTGCTGAAACCCGATCAACAGAAGAAATTCGACGAGATCGCCAAGAAACAAGCCGAGCGCCGCGCCGAGTGGAAGGAATTCCAGGCCTGGAAAGCCCAGCAGCCGCAAAAAGCGCAATAATGATCTAGCTTCACTCCCAGCCCAGTGGCCAACGCCGCTGGGCTTTTCCTGTTTGAGGGTTTCTTGTGCGTTCATTGTTCTGGCGCGTCCTAGCCAGCTTCTGGCTGGCCATCGCCCTGGTTGCCGGGTTGTCGATCCTGCTTGGGCATATGCTCAACCAGGACGCCTGGATTCTCAGCCGCCACCCCGGGCTCAATAACCTCGCGCAGGAATGGACGCAGCTCTATGAGGCCCAAGGTGAGGACGCCGCCCAGGAGTTGCTGCAGCAGCGCAAGCGTCAGTACCACATCGACGTGCAAGTGCTTAATGAAAGTGGCGAGCCCGTGGTACGCGGCACTTTCCCGCGCCGCGCCGCCGCCCTCGAAGCCCGGCAAAACGACAGCCAGGACCGCCACCTGCCCTGGCGACGCCTGACCGCCGAGTACACCAGCGAAAAAACCGGCGACACTTACCTGCTGATCTACCGCATTCCCCACCCGGAGCTGGACGCCTGGCACCGCAGCAGCCTGCTTTGGCCGTTGAGTGCCCTGGCAATCGCGCTGGTGGTGCTGACCCTGTTCAGCCTGCTGGTGACGCTGTCCATCACCCGCCCCCTCAGCCGCCTGCGCAGCGCAGTGCATGACCTGGGCCAGACTACCTACCAGCAAAACAGCCTGGCGCGGCTGGCCAACCGCCGCGATGAATTCGGCGTGCTCGCTACCGACTTCAACCGCATGGGCGCCCGCCTGCAAAGCCTGATCGGCAGCCAGCGCCAATTGCTGCGGGACGTGTCCCACGAACTGCGCTCGCCCCTGGCCCGCCTGCGGATTGCCCTGGCCCTGGCAGAACGCGCCACACCCGAGGCACGGGAGAAACTCTGGCCGCGCCTGACCCGCGAATGCGACCGCCTGGAAGCACTGATCAGCGAGATCCTGGTACTCGCCCGGGTGGATGCCGACAACGCCAGCGCCGAAGACATCGACCTCAACCCACTGCTCAAAACCCTGCAAAAAGATGCCTTGCTCGGCGCGCCGGACCAACCCGTACAGCTCAATGCCGAGGCCGGGCTGCACCTCAAGGGCTGGCCGACCATGATCGAACGCGCGGTGGACAACCTGCTGCGCAACGCCCAACGCTTCAACCCGCCGGGCCAACCGATTGAACTGGACGCCAGACACCAGGGCGAACGCATTGTGATCAGCGTGCGCGACCACGGCCCGGGTGTGGACGCCGAACACCTGAAGCAACTGGGCGAGCCGTTTTACCGCGCCCCTGGGCAAACCGCCCAAGGCCACGGCCTGGGCCTGGCCATCGCGCGGCGCGCCGCAGAACGGCATGGCGGCAGCCTGATCCTGGCGAATCATCCTGACGGCGGTTTTATCGCCAGTGTGGATTTGCCGCTGGAGCCCGGGGTTGTCATTCAACCCTGATGATCTTCTATGATGGTCCTTCTCATAAGGAGGGCCTTTGATGACTGATCTGCTCACCCCCATCCAGGAAGCACTCGACTTACCCATCACCCCGCTGACCTTCACCGAGGCCGGCGCCCTGCCCTCGACCTTTGCCGTCACCGAACTGGCCAGCGCCAGCATCGGTGCGGCGGGCCAGGCAGTTGCCCAGTTGCTGCTGCAGCAAACCGGGCGCCTGCCCTCGGTGACCGTAGACCGGCGCCTCGCCTCATTCTGGTTCTCCTCGTCCCTGCGTCCCGATGGCTGGACCACACCGCCGCTGTGGGACCCGATTGCCGGCGACTACGCCTGCGCCGACGGCTGGATTCGCCTGCACACCAATGCACCGCATCACCGCGCCGCCGCCGAGCGCGTACTCGGTCAGGTCGCTGACCGTAACGCGATGGCCGCGAAGGTTGCACCATGGAACGCTGCCGAGCTGGAACAGGCGATCGTCGAAGCCAACGGCTGTGCGGCGCAGATGCGCTCGTGGCAAGACTGGCAGGTGCATCCACAAGGTTTGGCGGTCAATCAGGAACCGCTGGTCCATCGCCAGACCTTTGCAGCCCTCAGCGACAAAACCTGGCTGGGCTCGGTGGCAAGGCCGCTGGCGGGCATCAAGGTGCTGGACCTGACGCGTGTATTGGCCGGCCCCACTGCCAGTCGTTTCCTGGCAGGCCTTGGCGCCGATGTACTGCGCATCGATTCCCCTGACTGGAACGAACCCGGCGTGGTACCGGAAATGACCCTGGGCAAACGCTGCGCCCGCCTGGACCTGAAAAATGCCGACGACCGGCAAATCTTCGAAAACCTGCTCAAGGACGCCGATATTCTGCTGCACGGCTACCGCGCCGATGCATTGGAGCAGTTGGGCTACGGTGAGGCCGCGTTACAAGCCCTCGCCCCCGGCCTGATCGACGCCAGCCTGAACGCTTACGGCTGGAGCGGCCCGTGGCGCAATCGGCGAGGGTTCGACAGCCTGGTGCAAATGAGTACCGGGATTGCCGAGGCCGGCCAGCAGTGGAAAAACTCGGACAAGCCGGTGCCGCTGCCATTGCAGGCACTGGATCACGCCACCGGGTATTTGATGGCGGCCAGTGCAATCCAGGCATTGAGTGAACGATTGAAATCCGGGCGCGGCGGTTCGGCGCTGCTGTCCCTCGCGCGCACGGCAAAACTGTTGGTGGACGCAGGGCAAGTCCCGGAACAACTACCGCTGCGGGCCGAAGAACCGGGCGATCAAGGCTTGGTGGTGGAGCAAACAGCCTGGGGCCCGGCCCACCGGTTGCTGCCCCCGGTGACCATCAGCGGGACACCGTTGCAATGGGATTTGCCCGCTGGGGAATTGGGCTCACACCGCCCTCAGTGGTGAGCGAAGATCCTGTGGCGAGGGAGCTTGCTCCCGCTGGACTGCGCAGCAGGCCCTGCTATTGGGGCCGCTTCGCGCCCCCGCGGGAGCAAGCTCCCTCGCCACAGGTATGCAGAATCAATCCACCCGGCTCAGTGATGTCCACAAATGCTGCGCCGCATAAGCTCTAAGCGGTCGCCAGGCCTCGGCCCGCGCCAGCAACTGGCGTGGGCTTACCGGCCCGCCTTCCAGCGCCACCAGCGCATTGATCAAACCGATATCCCCCGAGGCAAACGCATCCTGCTCGCGCATCTGGCGCATGGCGATGTACTGCGCCGTCCAGTCTCCAATCCCGGGCAATGCGACCAACCGCGCCACGCCTTCCTTCAGGCTCGCCTTCGGCTGGAAAATCTGCGGGTCATCCAGTAAGGCCTGGGCCACACCCGACAAGGTGCGCCCGCGACTTTTCGGCATGCCGAGGGTCGCCAAATCTGCTGCTGCCAGCACCTCGCCTGAAGGAAATACATGGCTCACCCCGGCATGGGGCGTCACCAGCGGCGTGCCGTACTGCGCCACCAGCTTGCCCGCCAGCTTGATCGCCGCCACCACGGTAATCTGCTGGCCCAACACCGCGCGGATCGCCAACTCCAATCCATCCCAGGTTCCAGGCACCCGCAAGCCAGGACGCGCCGCAATCAATCTCGCCATCAAGGGATCATTCGCCAGTTGCCGGTTGATCAGCGTCGGGTCAGCCGACAGGTCAAACATGTCACGTAACCGTCGCTCAATTTCCGGCAACGCTGCCGGGTCGGGGACGTCCACCGTTACTTCAAGCCAATCACCGGCCCCGGGCGACACACTGAGCCAACCCTGCTGACCGTCGACACTGATACTGCGCGAGTACACGCCGCCGTCCACCGTCTCCAGCCCGCTGATCGCCCGCGCCGACAAGAAGCCCAACATCGCCGCCCAGTCATACGGCGCCTGATACGCCAGTTGCATCCTCACAACGACAACACCCCGCTGTACAACCCATACGCCGCCAGGCTCGCCCCGGCGAACACGCAGGCGAAGATGCCTTTTTCCAGGTGGGTAAACAAGGGCCGGCCCTGCTCGCGCTTGGCCAGGGCAAACAGGATCACCCCCGGCGCATACAGCAGCGCCGACAGCAGCAGGTATTTCAAACCTCCGGCGTAAAGCAGCCACACCGCGTAAGCCAGGGCGATCAGGCTCACCAGCAAGTCCTTCATGCGTTCGCCATGAGCGCCTTCGTAGGTTTCACCGCGCCCGCTCAACAGCACCGCATAAGCCGCCGACCACAGGTAGGGCACCAAAATCATCGACGACGCCAGGTAGATCAGGGTGGTGTAGGTGCTTTCCGAAAACAGCGTGATCACCAGGAACAGCTGGATCATCACATTGGTCAGCCACAACGCGTTGACCGGCACCTGGTTGACGTTTTCCTTTTTCAGGAATGCGGGCATGGTTTTGTCATGGGCGGTGGCGTAGAGAATTTCGGCGCAGAGCAACGCCCACGACAGCAGCGCACCCAGCAACGAAACCGCCAGCCCGATGCTGATCAACAGCGCACCCCACGGGCCGACGATATGTTCCAGCACCCCGGCCAGGGACGGGTTTTGCAGGTTGGCCAGTTCCGGCTGGCTCATGATCCCAAGCGACAGCAGGTTGACCAACACCAGCAGCGCCAACACGCCAAGAAAGCCAATCACCGTGGCCCGCCCCACGTCCGAGCGCTTCTCGGCCCGCGCCGAGTAGACACTGGCGCCCTCGATGCCGATAAACACAAACACCGTGACCAGCATCATGCTACGCACCTGGTTCACCACGCCGCCGAACTTCGGGTTGCTCAGGCCCCAGATATCCCGGGTAAAGATGTCGGCCTTGAATGCCACGGCGGCGATCACGATAAACATCACCAACGGCACGATCTTGGCCACAGTGGTGATCTGATTGATAAACGCCGCCTCCTTGATCCCGCGCATCACCAGAAAATGCACAGCCCACAGCAATACTGACGCACAGCCGATGGCCACCGGGGTATTGCCCTGGCCGAACACCGGGAAGAAGTAGCCAAGGGTGCTGAACAGCAACACGAAGTAACCGACGTTGCCCATCCAGGCGCTGATCCAGTAGCCCCAGGCCGAAGAAAAGCCCATGTAGTCGCCGAACCCGGCCTTGGCGTAGGCATACACCCCGGAATCCAGTTCTGGCTTGCGATTGGCCAAGGTCTGGAACACGAAGGCCAGGGTCAGCATGCCCACCGCGGTAATTCCCCAGCCAATCAACACCGCGCCCACTTCAGCCCGCGCCGCCATGTTCTGCGGCAACGAGAAGATCCCGCCGCCGATCATCGAGCCCACGACCAAGGCGATCAAGGCGTTGAGGCGAAGCTTTTCTGACGCTTGGGGCATGGGTATTCCTGAATAAAGAAACAGCTGTTGAGGCAACAAGCGTGCACTCAACTAATTTATCTAACGCCAGCAGCGTTTATTAGATATAGCTAATAAACCCTAACGCCTCATAACTTAAAGGCATGACAGTAAACAACCTTCGAGCAAATTTATAATTTAAATAATGATTGAACTTTCCAGACAGTGAAGCGATGCGCAATCCCTTTCCAAAAAGTTTGCATATCTGAAAAATCGAACTAGCTTCAAACGTCCATGCTAATGAGAAAACCTGCTGATTGAAACGTAGAAACGCTCTACAACGAGCCTCTGCGTGGCGCTAGAGCGCCCGGACCTTTCATCATAAGTCATTAATTCACAATGGAATGTGCCAATGAAGTGATCTGAGTCAGCTGTTTGATTAGCCCACGGATTTATTCTGTGGTCTCTCTTCTCCTGCATTGGAGTCATGCGATGTCTGAATCTCCCGGAAAACTTCGATTAGGCGCACTGGTTGCACTTGTCGTGGGTTCAATGATTGGTGGCGGGATCTTCTCACTGCCGCAAAACATGGCGGCCAGCGCCGATGTCGGCGCGGTACTGATTGGTTGGGTGATCACCGCCGTGGGCATGTTGACCCTGGCGTTCGTGTTCCAGACCCTGGCCAACCGCAAGCCTAACCTCGACGGCGGGGTCTACGCCTACGCCAAGGCCGGGTTTGGCGACTACATGGGTTTCTCGTCTGCCTGGGGCTACTGGATCAGTGCCTGGCTGGGCAACGTCGGTTACTTCGTGCTGCTGTTCAGCACCCTCGGTTACTTCTTTCCGATCTTCGGCGAAGGCAACACCCCGGCGGCGGTGATCGGCGCGTCGGTGCTGCTGTGGGCCGTGCATTTCCTGGTACTGCGCGGGATCAAGGAAGCCGCGTTCATCAACCTGGTAACCACCGTCGCCAAGGTGGTGCCGCTGGTGCTGTTCGTATTGATCGCGGTGTTCGCGTTCAAGCTGGACATCTTCACCGCTGACATCTGGGGCGTGAAAAACCCGGACCTGGGCAGCGTGATGAACCAGGTGCGCAACATGATGCTGGTCACCGTCTGGGTGTTCATCGGCATCGAAGGCGCGAGCATCTTCTCGTCCCGTGCCGAAAAACGCTCCGACGTCGGTAAGGCCACCGTGATTGGTTTTATCACCGTGCTGCTGTTCCTGATGCTGGTGAACGTGCTGTCCCTGGGGATCATGACCCAACCGGAACTGGCCAAGCTGCAGAACCCGTCGATGGCCGCCGTGCTGGAACATGTGGTGGGGCATTGGGGCGCGGTGCTGATCAGCGTCGGCTTGATCATTTCCTTGCTCGGGGCGCTGCTGTCGTGGGTGTTGCTGTGTGCGGAGATCATGTTCGCCGCCGCCAAGGACCACACCATGCCGGAATTCCTGCGTAAGGAAAACGCCAACCATGTGCCGGTCAACGCCCTGTGGCTGACCAACGCGATGGTGCAGATCTTCCTCGTAATCACGCTATTTTCCGCCAGCACTTACCTGTCGCTGATCTACCTCGCCACCTCGATGATCCTGGTGCCTTACCTGTGGTCAGCGGCCTATGCGCTGCTGCTGGCGGTGCGCGGCGAGACCTACGAAAACGCCCTGGCCGAACGCAAGAAAGACCTGTTCATCGGCGCGATCGCACTGATCTACGCGGTGTGGCTGCTCTACGCCGGCGGCACCAAATACCTGCTGCTCTCCGCCCTGCTCTATGCACCTGGCGCGATCCTGTTCGCCAAGGCCAAGCACGAACTGGGCAAACCGATTTTCACCAATGTCGAGAAGCTGATTTTCGCCGCAGTAGTCATTGGCGCCCTGGTGGCGGCCTATGGGCTCTACGACGGCTTCCTGACCCTGTAATTATTGTTCACTGGAGGATCTGTAATGACCACGGAAAAAGTGAAGTACGGCGTACATTCCGAAGCCGGCAAACTGCGCAAAGTCATGGTGTGCTCCCCAGGTTTGGCCCATCAGCGGCTGACCCCCAACAACTGCGATGAACTGCTGTTCGATGACGTGTTGTGGGTGGCCCAGGCCAAGCGCGACCACTTCGACTTCGTGACCAAGATGCGCGAACGCGACATCGATGTGCTGGAAATGCACAACCTGCTGACCGACATCGTCGCCATCCCCGAAGCGCTGGACTGGATTCTGGCGCGCAAGATCACCGCCAACCAGGTCGGCCTGGGGCTGGTCAATGAAGTCAGCTCGTGGCTGCGCAGCCTGGAGCCGCGCAAGGTCGCCGAGTTCCTGATCGGTGGCGTGTCGGCCGATGACCTGCCGAGCAGCTTCGGCGGCAAGACCATCGAGATGTTCCGCGACTTTCTCGGCCACTCCAGCTTTATTCTGCCGCCGCTGCCGAACACCCAGTTCACCCGCGACACCACCTGCTGGATCTACGGCGGCGTGACGCTGAACCCGATGTACTGGCCGGCACGACGCCAGGAAACCCTGCTGGCGAGCGCCATCTACAAATTCCACCCCGAGTTCACCAACGCCGACTTTCAGGTGTGGTACGGCGACCCGGACCAGGAACACGGCAACGCCACCCTGGAAGGCGGCGACGTGATGCCGATCGGTAACGGCGTGGTGTTGATCGGCATGGGCGAGCGTTCCTCGCGCCAGGCCATCGGCCAACTCGCCCTGAACCTGTTCAAGCACAAAGCCGTAGAACGCGTAATCGTCGCCGGCCTGCCGAAATCCCGCGCGGCGATGCACCTCGACACGGTGTTCAGCTTCTGCGACCGCGACCTGGTCACGATCTTCCCGGAAGTGGTCAACCAGATCGTCGCCTTCACCCTGCGCCCGGACGAGACCAAGCCCGGCGGCATCGATATCCAACGCGAAAAAACCAACTTCCTCGACACCGTCGCCGCCGCCCTGAACCTCAAGGCCCTGCGCGTGGTGGAAACCGGTGGCAACAGCTTCGCCGCCGAGCGCGAGCAGTGGGATGACGGCAACAACGTGGTGGCCGTAGAGCCTGGCGTAGTGATCGGTTACGACCGCAACACCTACACCAACACCCTGCTGCGCAAGGCCGGTGTGGAAGTCATCACCATCAGCGCCGGCGAACTCGGCCGCGGCCGTGGCGGCGGCCACTGCATGACCTGCCCGATCATTCGCGACCCAATCGACTACTAAGGAGATCCATCATGGCTTTCAACATGCGCAACCGCAGCCTGCTGTCGCTGATGCATCACACCACCCGCGAACTGCACTACCTGCTGGACCTGTCCCGCGACCTCAAGCGCGCCAAATACACCGGCACCGAGCGTCCGCACCTGAAGGGCAAAAACATCGCGCTGATCTTTGAAAAAACCTCGACCCGCACCCGTTGCGCGTTCGAAGTCGCAGCCCACGACCAGGGTGCCCACGTCACCTACATCGACCCGGTGTCGTCGCAGATCGGCCACAAAGAAAGCATGAAAGACACCGCCCGCGTCCTGGGCCGGATGTTCGATGCCATCGAGTACCGTGGCTTTGAACAGGAAATCGTCGAAGAGCTGGCCAAGTTCGCCGGGGTGCCGGTGTTCAACGGCCTGACCGCCGAATTCCACCCGACCCAAATGATCGCCGACACCCTGACCATGCGCGAGCACAGCGACAAGCCGCTGCATGACATCAGCTACGCCTACCTGGGCGACGCCCGCTACAACATGGGCAACTCGCTGCTGATGATCGGCGCCAAGCTGGGCATGGACGTGCGCATCGGCGCGCCGAAAGCCCTGTGGCCCCATGCTGACTTCATCAAGCAGTGCCAGGAATTCGCCGAGGAAAGTGGCGCGCGCATCACCATCACCGAAGACCCGAAGGAAGCGGTGAAAGGCGTCGACTTCATCCACACCGATATCTGGGTGTCCATGGGCGAACCGGTGGAAGCGTGGGACGAGCGCATCGAGCAACTGCTGCCGTACCAGGTCAACGCCAAGATGATGAAGGCCTCGGGCAATCCACGCGTGAAATTCATGCACTGCCTGCCGGCGTTCCACAACAGCGAAACCAAGGTCGGCAAGGACATCGCCGCGCGTTATCCGAACCTGGCCAACGGTGTGGAAGTGACCGAAGAAGTGTTTGAGTCCCCGGCCAACATTGCCTTTGAGCAGGCGGAAAACCGCATGCATACCATCAAGGCGATCCTGGTGTCGGCGTTGGCGGATATCTAAACCTCACACCGCTCCCAC
>NZ_LPNO01000020.1 GCF_001952855.1 Pseudomonas sp. ATCC PTA-122608
AAGCAATATCCGACAGTCGTATCAGCTTGGAGACGTGCTTGGGATCGAGTTATACCGTTCTTCGTGTTTCCCCCGGCGATACGCAAAGTGATCTACACAACCAACGCCATCGAGAGTATCAATGCCCAGTTGCGCAAGATCATCAAGACGCGAGGCCACTTCCCAACGGATGAGTCCGCGACAAAGCTAATCTGGCTGGCATTGCGAAATATCACCGCGAATTGGGGCAGTGCAGCTCATGATTGGAAGRGCGCGATGAATCAATTTGCGATTCTGTACGGAGATCGATTTATCAGGCCGACCTGGTAAAGCTAGGCCTGCCTGACGGCAGGCCGTAACCGGCCCGAACACAAAAAATCTGACACTCTCCGCTGTAAGAGCGGAACCATAGGCGGCCGGTACCGCAGCAACGGATATGTACACAAAACTACCTGGCCTTATCTTCCCGCCCCCGCAACACCCGATTAGGCATCGCAATCGCCGCCGCCAACCCCAACAACGAAACCCCCGCACTCACCATCAACAAATGCCTGAAGGTCACAAGCAGCTCCCCCCGCAACGCATCCTGCGCCGGCCCAGGCGCCGCATTCAAACCATCCAACAGCACATTCCCGGAACTCCCCTCAGCCACCAACGCCCCACTGGCCAGGTGCGCAAAACTGGAGTCCTGCAACAACGCCAACAACAGCGCCGACATACACGCCACCCCGACCGCACCGCCCAGGGAACGAAACAGATTCGTGGTGCTGGTAGCCACCCCAATATCCCGCTGCTCCACCGAATTTTGCGTCCCCACCAGCGAAGTCGGAAACTGCATCCCGGCGGCAATCCCACACAGCAACATAAACAAACTGGTCACTGCCACAGCCTGCGGCGCACTGAGCGCCATGCCCAGAATCGCGATCGGACTCAGGAAAGCACCCATCAGAATCATCGGCTTATAGCGTCCAGTCACCGAAGTCATACGCCCGGCAAAATACGCCCCCATCGGCAACCCCATCGCCAGCGGCAGCAAGTGCAAAGCGGCACTGTCAGCACCGGAACCGGTCACAGTCTGGTAACGCAGCGGCATCAACACCGTGAGGGAAATCGCCTGGAAACTAGTGAAGAAAATCGTGCACCAACACAACACCGCACTGCGGTTGGCAAACAAGTGCATCGGCAACAACGGCTCCCGCGCCCGGCGCTCGTGCCACACAAACACCGTCAACGCCACCAACGCGCAAACCAACAACCCCAGCACTTCATCGTCACGCCAATGATGCCCCTGGCCAATTTCGGTAATGCCCAGCAACAGCGCCGTCAAACCGACGATCATCAACACAGTGCCGAGATAGTCGATCACCGGCTTGCGCTGCGGCACCGGCAGCCCCACCAACGTGCGATGGGCCACCCACCAGGCACCCGCGCCCAGCGGCAGGTTAATCAGGAACACCCAGCGCCACGACAGGTACTCGGTCATGTAACCACCCAACACCGGGCCGGCCACGCTCGCCACCGCGTACATGCTGCTGAAGTAACCCTGGTAACGCCCACGCTCACGGGGCGGAATGATGTCACCGATAATCGCCTGGCTGACCGAAATCATCCCACCGGCACCAATGCCCTGGAGGATCCGCGCCAGCACCAGCTGCTCCATGCTCTGGGCCATGCCGCAGAACAGCGAAGCAAGGGTGAACAGGCCCATGCCGATCAGCATCATCGGCCGGCGCCCGTACAAGTCGCCGAGCTTGCCGTAGATCGGCACCGCCACGGTCATCGCCACCATGTAGCCCGAGATCACCCAGGCCAGCAGGTTGACGTCATGGAACTGGGCGGAAATCGCCGGCATGGACACAGCAACGATGGTCTGGTCCAGGGCCCCGAGAAAGATCGCCATCATCAAGGCGACAAGGACACTGCGAATAGCGGGTGTGGCGGGCTGATTGAGGTTGGTCACGGCAGAACCTGCGAGCAAGCCCCACGGGAAAAGGAGGCCCGCGGGAATGCTCGTCAGTGTACTAGATAGCTGGCTATTCGATAGCCTCATAAGGAAGCCCGACGTAATTTTCTGCAATGGTTTTACGCCCGGCCTCGGAGTCGACGAAGTACTCCAGTTCGCTCTGGGCAATGCGCTGGCTGAAGCCGTCGGCCTCCGGGAATTGGTGCAACATCGAGGTCATCCACCAGGAAAACCGTTCGGCCTTCCAGATCCGCCGCAGGCAAATCTGCGAGTATTTCTCCAGCAATTCCACTCGGCCCTCGCGGTACACCTTGAGCAAAATAGTGAACAAGGTGCTGACATCGCTGGCCGCCAGGTTCAAGCCCTTGGCGCCGGTGGGCGGCACGATGTGCGCGGCGTCGCCCAGCAGGAACAGGCGGCCGTATTGCATTGGCTCCACCACAAAGCTGCGCAGTGGTGCGATGCTCTTTTCGATGGACGGGCCCGTCACCAGTTGCTCGATCAACGACGTAGGCAGGCGGGTTTTCAGTTCATCCCAGAAGCGCTCATCGGACCAGTCGCCAACCGACTCATCGGCCGGCACTTGCAGGTAATAGCGGCTGCGGGTCGGTGAGCGCATGCTGCACAGGGCAAAACCGCGCTCGTGCTTGGCGTACACCAGTTCATCGTGGATCGGCGGGGTGTCGGCAAGAATGCCGAGCCAGCCGAACGGATAGACACGTTCGAAGACCTTCAATGCCTCAGCGGGAATCGACTGACGCGCCACACCGTGAAAACCGTCACAGCCGGCGATGTAATCGCAGTCCAGCCGATACTGTTCACCTTCATGCTCGAAGCTCAGCCACGGCTCTGCGCTTTTCAGATCATGAGGCTGCACATTGCTGGCTCCGTACACAGTAGTGGCGCCGCTGGCCTGGCGCGCGGCCATCAGGTCGCGGGTGACTTCGGTCTGGCCGTAGATCATCACCGTCTTGCCGCCGGTCAGCGCCTTAAGGTCGATGTGGGTCAGTTGCCCGTTCAGTGCAAGCTCAAAGCCATCATGTACCAGGCCTTCGGCATCCATCCGCGCACTGACGCCGGCCTGGCGCAACAGGTCGACCATGCCTTGCTCCAGCACCCCGGCACGGATGCGACCTTGCACGTAATCCGGGGTCTGGCGCTCTAGAATCAGGGTTTCAATCCCGGCGTTGTGCAGCAGTTGCCCGAGCAACAGCCCCGACGGGCCGGCGCCGATGATGGCGACTTGGGTTTTCAGCGTTTTCATTATTTTTATGGCCCGCAAGCTTCACCCGAACGTATCCGGTGAAAGAGTTGTCATTGAAGGTGTTGCTGACATTTTTCACTTGAGTGCCCGGCATAAGAAGGTGAAAACTGAGCCCAAAGCTGCGCTTTTCGCCAATTGGGGCGATTACCGCACAATTATCCCGAAGTATCGGATGAAGCCATGACCAAAACTGCCAGTGCCGCGATTCCAGTATTCAAACTCTACGGTGAGAGCCAGCAATGGCCGACCCCGGATTTGTTGCACTGCGAAACCATCTCCCGGCGCAGCCGTGAGTACCAGTGGGAAATCCAGCCCCACCGGCATGCGGACCTGTGCCAATTGCTCTACGTGCACAAGGGCCAGGCGCAACTGGAAATTGAAGGCCAGCGCAGCACCCTGAGCGAAGCGACGCTGCAGGTGCTGCCGCCGTTGTGCGTGCATGGTTTTCGGTTTTCCGAAAACGTCGAAGGCTTTGTGGTGACCCTGGCCGCGCCGTTGATGGCGCACCTGCAGGGGCAACTGGGCGCGGCGCTGGATGGCCTGAATGCCCTGGGCAGCTACCCTGCCGGCAACGACAGTGACTACCTCAACAGCCTCTTTGCGCGGTTGCAGGACGAGTACGCCAGCGATCAACCGGCACGGGACATGATGATGCACGCGCTGGTCAGTGTGCTGCTGGTTTGGATCAGCCGACAGGCCATCCAGCGCCGGCATCCACGGGCGCCCCGGGGCCGCGAATATTTCCGCCGGTTCACCCAGTTGGTGGAACAGCATTACCGCGAACACCCGAAAATCGAAGACCTGGCCCACAAGCTCGGGATCTCGGTCTCACACCTGAACGGTACATGTCGGGAGTTGGGCGGGCAGCCCGCGTTGCAGATCATGCACGACCGCCAATTGCTGGAAGCCAAGCGCCTGCTGACTTACACCAGCATGACCATCAATGAGATGTCTGAGGTATTGGGCTTTTCTGACCCGACCAACTTCTCGCGGCTGTTTCGCCGTCGCGTCGGGTTCTCTCCGAAAGCGTTTCGGGAGCAGTTGAAAGCCGACCAGGACGCTAGCGCAGCGAACTGAAGGCGGCCATGTGGCCAACGCATTGACCGTGATTGCAGCTGGAGGCGTAGCTCGGCTGCATGCGTGCCTGTTCGACGCGGTAGGCGGCAGTGCCGTAGAGCGCTGTGGCGGCGGCGCACAGGGTGAAAATCATCAGGTACTTTCTTGTTTTGATCGACATGATGCTGACCTCTGATCCGATCAAGAAGGTGCTTTGATAAGCATAGGTCAACTGGGGCAAGTCGCCATTATCGGACGATATTCGACATGTTTATGTCGGCTCAGAGACCGACGTCCCACACTGGCTCCTCCGGAAACCTCAACACCAAAAAATCCAGCAAGCTGCGCAGCGCCGACGGCATGTGCTTGCGCGAGGCGTACACCGCGTAGATGTTCATCTGCTGCGGCTCGGCCTCGGGCAGCAGGCGGATCAGCTCGCCGCTGCGGATGTAGTCGCCGGCCTGATAACTCGGCAACCGCGACACCCCTGCCCCCGCCAGCGTCACCCGCAATAAGGTGCTCGCCTCATTCGCACTGATATTGCCCTGCACCGGCACCGACACCGGCTCGCCGTTTTCCACGAAGTGCCACAGGCTTTTGCCGAAGTAGGAGTGGGTCAGGCAATTGTGCCGGGCCAGGTCCTGGACCCGCCGGGGCTGCGGATGCTCCAGCAGGTAAGCGGGCGATGCGCAGATCACCGAACGGCACAACGTGAGGCGGCGGGCGATCAGGTTGGGGTCCAGTTCAAAGCTGGTGCGGATCGCCAGGTCGATACGTTCGTCCACCAGGTTCACTGTGCGATCGAGCATCTGCATGTCGATGCTGACCAGCGGGTAGCGCTTGACGTATTCGGCCATGGCATCGGCCAACTGCGCCTGGCCGAAGGAGGTGCTGACGCTCAGGCGCAGCAGGCCACGGGGCGCTTCGTCCGGCTCACTGACGGCGGCCTGCATGTCGCTGCACAACTCCAGCATCTGCCGGCAACGGGGCAAGGTTTCGCTGCCGGCGGCGGTCAGGCTGAGTTTGCGCGTGGTGCGGTGCATCAGCCGCGCGCCGACCCAGTCTTCCAGCTCCGCCAGGTAGCGCGATACCACCGGGCGTGATAAGTCCAGATGGTCGGCCGCTGCGGACTGGCTGCCCAAGTCCACCACGGCCACAAACACGCGCATTGCTTGAAGACGATCCATGATTTGCCCGCTTTTAGAAACAAACTATGTCCAAGCATCGCATTTTTTGTAGCGTTTGGTGCAACTAAGCTCTGTCCACACCTTACCGATGACTGGAGCAGCACATGTTTGGATTCTCCCCGCTCAAGCGCGTGGCCCTGGCCGCCGCCACCCTGGCTTTCGCCGCCCACGCCACGGCTGCCGACCTGACCCTGGATGCCTACAACCCGGGCGAGACCGCGATGATGCCGGTCACTTCGGTACTGGTCAGCGGCGACAAAGACGCGATCCTGGTGGACGCCCAATTCGGCAAGACCCAGGCCGAGCAACTGGTGCAAAAAATCCGCGCCAGCGGCAAGCGCCTGACGACCATCTACATCAGCCACGGCGACCCGGACTACTACTTCGGCCTCGACACCCTGACCGCCGCCTTCCCCCAGGCCAAAGTCCTGGCGCCGCAGCCGGTGGTCGACCACATCAAGGCCACCGTTGAACACAAACTGGCGTTCTGGGGCCCGAAACTGGGGGCCGACAAGCCTGCCAAAGCTGTCATCCCGCAGGTACTTGAAGGCCACAGCCTGACCCTCGAAGGCAAGCAACTGGAAGTGATCGGTCTGGACGGCGCACAACCGGACCGCACCTTTGTGTGGATCCCGTCGATCAAGGCAGTCGTCGGTGGCGTGGTCGTCTCCGAGAACATCCATGTGTGGATGGCCGACACGCAGACCGCGAAGTCCCACACCGATTGGCTGGCAACCCTGCAACGTATCCAGGACTTGAAACCGCGCACCGTGATTCCGGGTCACTACCTGGGCACACCGTCGCTCAAATCCGTGGCGTTCACCGCCGACTACATCAAGGCGTTTGACGAAGAAACCGCCAAGGCCAAGGACTCTGCCGCCCTGATCGCGGCGATGAAAAAGCGTTACCCAAACCTGGGCGACGAAAGCACCCTGGAACTGGGCGCCAAAGTCGCCAAGGGCGAAATGCAGTGGTGAATTGATTCAACCCTTAACCGTACTGGAGAACGTCATGAGCAAGATCGCAATCATTGGTGCCACCGGTCGTGCCGGTAGCCAACTGCTGGAAGAAGCGTTGCGTCGCGGGCACACCGTCACGGCCATCGCACGGAATACCGACAAGATTGGCGTGCGCCCAGGGGTCACCCTCAAGCAAGTGGATGCGCTGGATGCCCAGGCGCTGGAACAGGCCATCAGCGGCAACGACGTGGTAATCAGTGCTGCGCACTTCGCCACCCTGCCGCCTGAAGCGATGATCAACCCGGTGAAAAAAGCCGGCGTGAAGCGCCTGCTGGTGGTGGGCGGTGCCGGTTCGTTGCTGTTGTCGGGCGGCACCAAGGTCATCGACAGCCCGGGCTTCCCCGAGGAATACAAAACCGAAGCCAGCGCCGGCAGTATTTTCCTCGACACCTTGCGTCAGGAAAAAGACCTGGACTGGACCTTCCTTTCGCCTTCGGCGGAGTTCACCGAGACCGCGCGCACCGGAAAATTCCGCCTGGGCCAGGATGAATTGCTGGTGAGCAGCGAAGGCCGCAGCTGGATCAGCTTTGCCGACTTTGCGATTGCGCTGATTGATGAAGTGGAAACGCCGAAGCATTCGCGCCAGCGGTTTACGGTCGGTTATTAAGCCTGACGCACACTAAAATGTGGGAGCGGGCTTGCTCGCGAAGGCGGTGTTTCAGTCAACAGATGTATTGGCTGACACGGCGCCTTCGCGAGCAAGCCCGCTCCCACATTTTGATCTTCATTGTGACGGCGACTGCGCCTGGCTCACCAACCAATCCATAAGCTGCTCCAACCCCGCCGAGGGCTCCGTCCCCGGCGGGTACACCAGGTAATACCCCATCCCCGTCGGCACCCGCAGTTCAAACGGTGTCGCCAACCGCCCCGCCTTGAGATCCTCGCCAATCAGCGCGCTGTCGCCAATCGCCACGCCCGAACCTTGGGACGCCACTGTCATCGCCAGATCCAGCGTTTCAAAATGATGCCCCTGGGCAAGATTGCTCAAACGTGTATTCGCCGCCTTCAACCACAATGCCCAATCCCGTTCATCCCGCGTAGGGTGCAGCAGCACCTGTTGCTGCAAGTCTGCGGGCGTGTGCAAACCACCGAGCAAGGCCGGTGCGCACACTGGCGTCAGTCGCTCATCAAACAAATGCCGGGCCTGGGCCGACTGCTCGGCAATCGGTGCGTAGATCACCGCGGCATCGAACTGCTCGCGGCGAAAGTCGACGGTGTAGGCCACAGTGGTGGTCAGTTCCACCGGCACGTCCGGGCGCTCTTGCTGCCACTGCATCAAGCGCGGTAACAGCCAGCGCATCACGCAGGTGGAAGCCTTGAGCTGCAAGGTCTCGCGGCGGGTGCCGATCTGCTCCACCGCGTCACCGATCAGGCCGAACACCTGCTGCGCCCGCAGCGACCATTCACGGCCCTCCTCGGTCAGGCTCAAGCCACGGGCCTGGCGCTGGAACAGCGCATAGCCCAGATGACTTTCCAGCCCGGCAATCTGCCGGCTCACCGCCCCCTGGGTGATGTGCAATTGCTCGGCGGCACGGGTGAAGTTGCAGCACTGGGCCGTGACCCAAAAGGTGTGCAAGGCCGGCAACGGCGGTAGGCGTTTCATAAGGGCGCAGCCATGACGTGAGGACATGGCTAGTATGACTTTTTATCGATTGTTGCCGCTACGGGCCAGCCGTTCCAATACGGGCCTTTATCAACAATAAGAGCGACGACAATGGCGACCTGCGGCGAAGTATTGGTCAACCTGCTGGAAGGCTACGGCGTGGACCAGGTGTTCGGCATCCCCGGCGTGCACACCGTGGAACTCTACCGGGGCCTGGCGCGCTCAAGCATCCGCCACGTCACCCCGCGCCACGAACAGGGCGCCGGTTTCATGGCCGACGGCTACGCGCGCACCAGCGGCAAGCCTGGCGTGTGCTTCATCATCACTGGCCCCGGCATGACCAATATCACCACCGCCATGGGCCAGGCCTACGCCGACTCGATCCCGATGCTGGTGATTTCCAGCGTGCAGTCCCGCAGTCAGCTGGGCGGCGGGCGCGGCAAGCTGCATGAGCTGCCGAACCAGAGCGCGATGATCGCGGGCGTGGCGGCGTTTTCCCATACCTTGATGTCGGCGGCCGAATTACCCGGTGTGTTGGCCCGGGCGTTTGCACTGTTCCAGGCCGGGCGACCGCGCCCGGTGCATATCGAAATCCCGCTGGATGTGCTGGTGGAAAACGCCGACGCATTGCTCGGCAGCGAGCCCATCAGTGTTTCCCGCGCCGGTGCTGCGCCGTCGGCGGTCAAGCAGATGAGCCAGTTGCTGGCGGCGGCAAAACGTCCGTTGATCCTTGCCGGTGGTGGCGCCATCGACGCAGCAGCCGAGTTGACGCAACTGGCCGAAGCCCTCGGCGCGCCTGTAGCGCTGACCATCAATGCCAAGGGCATGCTGGCGTCCAACCACCCGCTGCTGATCGGCTCGACCCAAACCCTGGTCGCCACCCGCGCCTTGGTCGCCGAGGCAGACGTAGTACTGGCGATCGGCACTGAGCTGGCAGAAACCGACTACGACGTGACCTTCGCCGGCGGCTTCGAAATTCCCGGTGCCCTGCTGCGTATCGACATTGATTCCGACCAGACCGTACGTAACTACCCACCGCACGTCGCGCTGGTGGCTGACGCGCAAATCGCTGCTCGAGCCTTGCTTGCCGAACTGGGCAACAAGCCTTTGGCCGCCCGCGACAGCAACTGGGGCGCACATCGCGTCGCCCGCCTGTGGAGCGAACTGGAACCCACCTGGGACGCCGCCACCCGCGCGCAAACCCTGTTCCTCAACACGGTATTGAATGAGTTGCCCGACGCCGTACTGGTAGGCGACTCCACCCAACCGGTGTACACCGGCAACCTGACCCTGAACCTCGACCACCCGCGTCGCTGGTTCAACTCCTCCACCGGCTACGGCACCCTCGGCTACGCCTTGCCGGCGGCCATCGGTGCGTGGCTGGGGCGCGGCAACGGCGCACCGGTGGTGTGCCTGATCGGCGACGGCGGCCTGCAATTCACCCTGCCGGAACTGGCCAGCGCCGTGGAAGCGCGCACGCCGGTGATCGTGCTGCTGTGGAATAACCAGGGCTATGAGGAGATCAAGAAATACATGGTCAACCGCGCCATCGAGCCGGTGGGCGTGGACATTTACACCCCGGATTTTATCGGCGTGGCCAAGGCACTGGGCTGCGCTGCCCAGGCCGTGCACGGTGTTGAAGAACTGCGTAGCGCATTGCGCGCCGCCACGGATCGCCAGGGGCCGACGCTGATTGAAATCGACCAGGGACTTTGGATGAAGGCGGTGGCGGTATGAGCGCGGTCTTGAACGGGCTGTATATCAATGGCGTGTGGCGTGCGGGCCATGACGTGTTGGACGTGATCAACCCGGCGACCGAGGCCACGTTGGCTCACGTAAACGTGGGTGATGCAGGCGCCGTGAGTGAGGCCGTCAGTGCCGCCAGCGCCGCATTCCCGAACTGGTCAAAAAGCACCGGCCGCGACCGCGCCGCCCTTTTGCGCAAGATCGCCGAGGGCGTAAGCACCCAGCGTGATCACCTGATGCACCTGCAATCGAGCAACAACGGCAAGCCGCTGTTTGAGGCAGGCATTGACGTGGACGACGTGATCGCCACGTTTGAGTATTACGCCGGTGTGGCGGACGAAATGGACGCCATCCAGGACCGTCCGGTGGCACTGCCCACTGAGGATTTCAGCGCCCGCGTACGCCGTGAACCCTGCGGCGTGGTGGGCCTGATCGTGCCGTGGAATTTCCCGATGGTGACCACCGCCTGGAAACTCGCCCCGGCGCTGGCGGCCGGTTGCTGCGTGGTGCTCAAGCCTTCGGAAGTCACACCGTTGGCGGAGCTGGAACTGGCCAGGATCATCGCCTCGGTAGGGCTGCCTGCCGGTGTGTTCAACCTGGTCTGCGGCACTGGCCTGGCAGTGGGCGCGCCAATGGCGGCTGACCCGCGGATCGCGAAAATCTCCTTCACCGGCAGCAATGCCGTGGGCGTGCAGGTAATGCAACGCGCCGCCGAAACGGTCAAGGGCGTGAGCCTGGAACTGGGTGGAAAATCGTCGTTGCTGGTGCTGGCGGATGCCGACCTCGACCTGGCCGTGGAACTGGCCTGCGGCGGTGGTTTCTTCAACGCCGGGCAAATGTGCTCCGCCACCAGCCGGGTGTTGGTCGCCGACGAATTGGCGGACGAGTTTCTGACTCGCTTACAGGCCAAGGCCGAGAATATTCGCGTGGCAGACCCGTTTGCCGAAGACGTGGAAATGGGTGCGCTGGTCAACCGTGCGCAGTACGAGCGGGTGCTGGGGCATATCGAGCGTGGCGTGCAAGCCGGCGCGAAGTTGCTGTGTGGCGGCGGGCGCCCGGCGGATTTGCCTCACGGTTATTTCATTCGCCCGACGCTCTTCACCGAGGTGCCGCTGGACAGCGCGTTGTGGAACGAAGAAATCTTCGGCCCGGTGCTATGTGTGCGAAGTTTTGCCAATGAGGCCGAGGCGGTGGCGCTGGCCAATGACAGCGAGTTTGGCCTGGTCGCCAGTGTGCTGAGCAGCAACCTGGAAGCGGCTGAGCGGGTGGCCAATGCGCTGCAGGTGGGCTTGGTGTGGATCAATGCGCCGCAGGTGATCTTCCCGCAAACGGCGTGGGGTGGTTACAAGCAGAGCAGTATTGGCCGGGAACTGGGGCCGTGGGGGTTGCAGGCGTTTCAGGAGATCAAGCATGTGATTCGGGCGGTCTGAAAACCACCAGACAGCACTGTGGCGAGGGAGCTTGCTCCCGCTAGAGTGCGAAGCGCTCTCAAAAATCTTGGGGCCGCTGCGCAGCCCAGCGGGAGCAAGCTCCCTCGCCACAAAAGCTCTCCTCACCACAAGAATCCTTGGCACAAAAAGCCCACCCGCATTTTTTCAATAGCCCCAACGACTTTCTCATTTGCCCCCCTCCTCCACGCCCGGCCTAATACTGCCCTTGTCAGTTCAAGGCCTGCCCATGGAAAACGTCCGCGCAAAACCCGCCACCGCCCTTTGGCTGATGATCAGCGTCGTGCTGGTCGCTCTCAACCTGCGCCCTTCAATGGCAGCCGTCGGCCCGTTGTTGTCGTCGATCCGCGAAGAGGTGCCCCTGAGTTTCAGCACCGCCTCCCTGCTGACCATGCTGCCGGTCATGGCCATGGGCCTGGCGATGTTTTTTGGCATGGGCGTGGCCAAACGGTTCGGCGAGCATCGCAGCATTGTGCTGTCGCTGGTGGTGATCGGCCTGGCCACCGTCTCCCGGTTGTTCCTGGACTCGGCGGTTGAGCTGATCCTCAGCGCCATCGCCGCCGGCGTAGGCATCGCGATGATCCAGGCGCTGATGCCCGCCTTGATCAAGTCGCGCTTCAGCGACAACGTTTCACTGTTCATGGGCCTGTACGTCACCGCGATCATGGGCGGCGCAGCCCTGGCTGCTTCGTTCTCACCGTTCATCCAGGTGCAAACCGGCAGCTGGCGCATTGGCCTGGCGATCTGGGCGGCTCTCGCCGTGTTGGCGCTGGTGTTCTGGTACGCCCAACGCTCAGTGTTGCCGCCACTGCCCCAAGCCGGCGCGGGCCAACAGGAGTCGTTCTTCGGCAATCGCCGGGCCTGGCTGCTGGCGATCTTTTTCGGCCTCGGCACCGCCGCCTACACCTGCGTGCTGGCCTGGCTGGCGCCGTACTACGTGGAGTTGGGCTGGAGCGAGCAGAATGCCGGCCTGTTGCTGGGCTTTCTGACGGCCATGGAAGTGGTCTCCGGCCTGGTCACCCCGGCCATCGCCAACCGCCGCCAAGACAAGCGCGGCGTGGTCGCGGTGCTGCTGGTGCTGATCATCGCCGGCTTCTGCGGCCTGATCCTCAGCCCGCAACACCTGAGCCTGCTGTGGCCGTGCCTGCTGGGCCTGGGGATTGGCGGGTTGTTTCCGATGAGCCTGATCCTGTCCCTCGACCACCTCGACAACCCACGCCGCGCCGGCGGCCTGACTGCCTTTGTGCAGGGCATCGGCTACTTGATCGCCGGTCTTTCGCCGCTGATTGCCGGGATGATCCGCGACCAACTGGGCAGCTTCGAGTGGGCCTGGTGGTCACTGACGGCCGTCGTCGTGGTGATGTTGCTGATCCTGCTGCGCTTCGACCCGCGGTATTACGCGCGGCATATTCGCTGACGTCGTGTTGTAAACATTATTTGTCCCACCTTAAACATAGAAAGGTCCGACAGCGCTTTCTATTGGCACGAACGTTCCGTTAACATTTTGTATTGTCTTGTACCGAGTTCGGTACAAAGCGCTTGCGGACGGAACGGATGCTAAACAGCAACTTGCTAAGAAAGCTCGATATGCAGGACCTGATGGTGTTTGTCGCTGTTTACGATCAAAGCAGCGTCACTGAGGTCTCCGAAACGCTGTTCGTCAGCCAGTCCACCGTGAGCTACAGCTTGAAGAAGCTGCGCACCAGCTTTGAAGACGAGTTGTTTATCAACACCCGGGCGGGCATGCGTCCTACGTACAAAGCCGCCACCATGTACGGGCATGTGCAGAAAATCCTCGAAAGCATCAACCTGTGCCATGCCGGCAGCCAAGCTTTCGACCCCACCCAGAAGGCCGTGACCTTCAGCGTCTGCGCCCCCGAATACTTCGAGCAACTGATCCTGCCGCGCCTGCTGAAAAACTTCGATCACGCCGACCTGCCGGTGATCGTCAATGTGCAGAAGCTCGAAACCGAGATCCCGGCCGAAGCCTTGCGCGACGGGCGCCTGGACCTGGTGATCTGCTTCGGGCCGCACTTTCATCGCGAGCACAAGGACATCAAGACCCAGATGCTGCTGGAGGACGACCTGGTGTGCGTGTTCGACAAGCACTCGGCGCCCCGGGAGCCGGCGTTCAGCCTGCAATCCTTTGTCGCCCGGCGCCATGTGTTCCCGACGCCCTGGAGTTCCGACACCAACATGATCGATGGCTGGCTCGCGCGCCAGTCCCACAAACGCCAGGTGATCGCCCGGGCCAACAGCTACAGCGCGGCGCTGAAGATGATCACCGGCACCGACTTTATCGTCACCCTGCCCCGTCGGGTGCAGAAGCTGCTGGCAGACAAGGCGGTGTTCGGCCATTGCGAAGCGCCGAACGGGTTGCCGGGGTTTACCCTGGATATGCAGTGGAATGAACACAGCGAGCAGGACAGCGCCAACACGTGGTTCAGGGAGCAGGTGGTGAAGGTGTGCGCGGATCAGGGGTTGCTATAACTTTTTTGTAGGAGCGAGCTTGCTCGCGAAGAACGTTAACGATGACACGGGCATTCAGGATTCCCGCGTCGTCTGTTAGTTTTTCGCGAGCAAGCTCGCTCCTACAGTAGTTAGCCGATGGTGACTTTGCTGTAGGACTCGCGGTCCATGTCTACCAACAGGACGCTTAGCTGAACCTGCAAATCTGCAGGCCAATCGCCCAGGTCCTGCAGCGCTGCCAGCAGGCTTTCCGACAACTGTTTCTTGACCTGCGGTGAGCGCCCGCTGAGCAGCGACAGTTTCACCGCGATAAACGCCCGCGGGCTCAAGGACGTGCCGACCTGGAACGTCTCCACCTTCAGCGCCCGGCTTTTGATATCGAACTCGGAACCGAACTGCCCGGACGCCATCAGCACGTTGTTGAGCCGCAACAAGGTTTTCTCAACGGCCAGTTCTGTGAGGTTGGCGGTGTATTCCAGATGCAGATGCGGCATGAAAGGCTCCGAATTGTTGTAGGAAAAGAGTCATACATATAGCACGCGGCCAAGCTGAACCAGACTGCTTTCACTGTGAAACTTCAGTCACGCTGCGCAGCGAACGATTTTCCCAGAACGCCACGATCACTAATACTGCCGAAGTCAGCGCGCCCAGCACCAACGCCGAAAACAGCTGCTGCAATCCCAGCGGCAATAACACCAACAACATCAACAGCCCGCCCAGGTGGGAAAAAGGCGGCAACGGCCGGTCGCTCATCACCCACTTGAACAGCGCGCTGCCCAGCAGAAACAACCACGGGCCGGCGATAATCGCCACCACGCCGGCCTGGCTGGCGTGCCCCGGGTGCACCAGCACCAGTTCGTCGGCCACTGCGCTGACGATAATCCCGGCGACGATCAATACATGCAGGTAGGTGTAAGCAATCCGCGCCTGACGGCCGGGGTCGGCAGAACTGGCGATACGGTGGTGGGCACGCTCGGCGCCGCTGTCGAAATAGATCCACCACAGGGCGATGCTGCCCACCACCGCCACCAGGAAAGCCGCCAGCCCTTCCACGCTCCAGGGCAATTCAGCGAAGGTCGCGCCGGTCACCAGCAACGACTCACCCAAGGCGATGATCACAAACAGGCCGCAGCGTTCGGCCATGTGGTTGCCTTCCACATTCCAGTCCGACAGCGTCGAGGGCCCAAGCCCCGGTACCCAGAAATACACCGACGGGGAAACCAACTCGATCACCAACGCCAGGGCCCAGAAGCCCAAACGCTGTTCGCCTTCGAGCAGCGCGCCGGTGATCCAGAACACCCCGGAAAGCAGCATCCATGCCAGGATCCGCTGGAAGTTGCGAGTCATGTTCAGCGACTCGCCGCGCACCGCCCACAAGGCAAACAGCGTGCGTCCAACCTGCATGAACACATAGGCGCCGGCGAACAGCAGGCCACGGTCGGTAAACGCCTTGGGAATCGACGAGGACAACAGCAGGCCCGCCACCATCAAGCCGAACAGGCCGATGCGAATCGGGATTTTTTCCGGGTCGAGCCAGTTGGTGACCCAGGAGGTGAAGATCCACACCCACCACACCGCGACCATCATCAACGCCACTTGCACCGCGCCGCCGATGGACAGGTGCGCGAGCAGCGAATGGGACAACTGGGTCACGGCGAACACGAACACCAGGTCGAAGAACAACTCGACCATACCAACCTTGCCGCTGTCATGACTGCCGCGCCCACGCAGCAAGGACCGGGATGGGGTCATGGGTGGATCTCCCTGAAAGGTCTATCTCAAGATTTGGGTACGACTACCGGCAGCATGTCCCGCTCGCTCATGAACGCCTCCAGCCGCGAACGCACCCAGCGTTCCGCCGGGTCGGTGTCCACGTGACTGAGCCAGACCATGGACAAGTCCAGGGTCGGGGTTTCGAACGGGAACGGCTCGCAGAACAGATTCCCCCCGGCAGCCATGGCCTGGGCAGTGTAGTCCGGCAGGCTGGCAATCATGTCGGTGCCGGCGAGCAGCGCCGGCAGCGCGCTGTATTGCGGCACCGAAAGCACCACGTGGCGTTTGCGACCGATCTCCGCCAGCCATTCATCGGCAAACCCGGACACGTTGGCGGTGTGGGACACCAGCACATGGGGCCGTGCGCAGTATTCATCGAGGGTCAGGGGTTTGTCCGAGGCGTCCGCCCGCAGCAGACAAGGCCGGATATGCCGCAACAGCTTGCGCTTGGCATTCGCCGGCAGGCCGCGGGTCTGGGTGATGCCGACGGTGATATCGCCGGAAGCCAACAGGTCGGGGATGCGCCAGTAGTCCACATGCTGCACCACGAACACCACCTGCGGTGCTTCCTGGCGCAACGCCCGTAGCAACGGCGGCAGCAGGCCGAACTCGACGTCATCGGACAGGCCGATGCGAAAGGTCATGGTGCTGATGGACGGGTCGAAGTCGTGGGTCAGGCTCAGAGCCGACGACAATGAGTCGAGGGCCGGCGACAGGTGCTTGATGATTTCCTCGGCCCGCGCGGTGGGCTCCATGCGATGGCCGACGCGAATGAACAGCGGGTCGTTGAACAGCGTGCGCAGGCGATTGAGGGCCGAACTGATGGTGGGTTGGCCGAGAAACAGCTTCTCCGCCACCCGGGTCACATTGCGCTCGAGCATCAAGGTTTCAAAGACCACCATCAAGTTGATGTCGGCCTTGCGTAATTCATTGCGATTCATCGGCGCTCGCCCCACTGCCCTGGATAAGCCGCAGTTTAGAAACACCCGGGGCCCTGCGTCTATGCGCACACTGTTCAACACGGGCCTTTGGGACTATAAAGCAGCTTCCAAGGCTTGTGAGAACACCATCGTGCTGGTCATTTCTGCCTTGAGCATCCTGCTCGCCGGGATTTTGCTCTGGGCCATCAAATTCGTCGTTCACCCTACCGCCAGGACACTGTTGCGGGTATTTGTCGGTTTATGCCTGGCGGCCGTCGTGGCTTATCTGGTGCTGGCCTCGGGGTTTCCGACCTCATTGCTGGTGTGATCGGGCTCCTGCCCCTGGCGCAAACGCAAGGCGGCCAACGCAGCCACCACCAGCACCACGGCAATCACTTTCAAGCCGTTCATGGCATTGCCAGTGCTCATTTCGATCGCGCCCATCACCGATGGCCCGACAAACCCGCCGAGCAACCCGCAGGCGTTGACGAAGCCCAGCCCGCCCGCCAGTGCCACGCCCTTGAGGCGTGAAGCCGGGTAGAGAAAGATGATCGACTGCACCACAAAGAACATCACCGCCGACACACAGAAGCCCAGCAGACTGAACACCGGCCCGGACACCGAGGCAATACCCAACCCCAACGCCATGGTCAGCAAGCCGGTAATCAACAGCCGCCGGGCACGGGTGGGCGTGGTCGCAAAACGCGGCAGCAACACCGCGCCGGCTGCTGCGGCAATCCACGGTAATGAGGTCAGCAAGCCGACGCTCATGGTGCTCAATTCACCGTACTTGCTGATGATGCTCGGCAGGAAAAAGATCACCGTGTAAATGGTGATCTGATGGCAAAAATACACA
The DNA here is from genome assembly GCF_001952855.1 of Pseudomonas sp. ATCC PTA-122608. Taxonomy (GTDB): domain Bacteria; phylum Pseudomonadota; class Gammaproteobacteria; order Pseudomonadales; family Pseudomonadaceae; genus Aquipseudomonas. Next base: position 17,284 of record NZ_LPNO01000020.1, read on the forward strand.
AAGATCGCCAGCAGGATTTGCGGGGTCAGCCAGTTTTTCAGGGAATGCCCGCCCTCGCCTGCGCCCTCTTCGGTCTCCATCGCGATGCGCTGTTCAATCCCGCGCGCCTCTTCGGCCGAGAGCCACGGCGCCTTGCTCGGACGGTCCGGCAACTTGCGCCACACCACCCAGGCAAACGCGACCGCCGGCAGGCCTTCGAGCAGGAACATCCACTGCCAGCCGTGCCAACCGAGGATTCCATCCATGCGCATCAACGCCGCGCCCACCGGGCCGCCGATGATGTTGGCAAAACACACGCCGAGCAGAAAATACCCGGTGGCCCGCGCCCGTTGCTCGCGGTTGAACCAGTAGGTGAGGTACAGCATCACCCCGGGAAACAGACCGGCTTCGGCAATGCCCAGCAGCAGCCGCAAGACATAGAACGAAGTCTCACCCTGGACGAACGCCATGGCCGCTGAAATCAAACCCCAGGTCACCATGATCCGGGCAATCCAGAACCGCGCGCCGACCTTGTGCATGATCAGGTTGCTGGGGATTTCCGACAGCGCATAGGTCAGGAAAAACAACCCCGCGCCCAGGCCGTAAGCCGCCGCTGAAATCCCCAGGTCAACATCCAGGTGATGCTTGGCCAGGGCGATGTTGGTGCGGTCCAGAAAGCTCAGCACGTAGGCGATGATCAGCAAGGGCATCAACTTGACGAACATCAGTTTGTTCAACTCCCGTGGTTCACGGGCAGTGTTGGCAGTCTTCATCGGGCAATTCCTCTTGGCGCCCCGCCAGCGCAACGGCTGGGGGACGCATCGGTGTTGTTCTAGGATTCGAGTTGCGCAACCAGCGCCGGCGGGCGATGGGAAAACAGTTGCAGCAGCGCCCCGCCCAGGGCACAACCGGCCATTACGAAGAAGCACACCGTGTAGCCGTGCAAGGTGGTCCAGCCGCCGCCCATGGCAATCAGGCTGCCCATCAGCACCGGCGCCAGGCCGCCGCCGATAAACATCGCGGTGGTGATGATGCCGTTGGCGGTGGAAGTCGCCGACGGCTCGGCCGAGTCGCAAGCCACCGCGTAGTAGATCGGCCACACCGCGTTGGCCACCAGGCCGAACAGCAGTTGCACGACGATGATCAGGGTCAGGGTGTTGGCGAAGTAAAACGCGCCGACACTGGCGGCCATCCACACGCCGCAGATGATCAGGGTGACGCGCCGGCCAATGATGTCCGACAGCGACGGCCACACCAGTTGCCCGAGAATCCCGGTCAAGGTGAACACCACGCTCATCCCCGCCGACTCGGCCAGGGACAATCCGGCGATGTTGTACAGGTAGGCTGGCAGCACGATGTTGACGCCCATGTACACCACCTGGGTCAGCATCGTGTTGCCCGCCGTCAGGGCGATATTGCGATTGCGCAACGTGGCGATAAACGTGCGCCACGCGTGGCCCTTCACTTGGCTGGCGGGTGCGTTGTCCGGCGGAGTCATGCCCTTGGCGGCGATGTCCACGTACAGCGCGGTGATGCGTTCGGCAGTGGAATACCGCGCCCAGAAAATCATCAACGGCAACGCCACCACAAACGCGAAGAAGAACACGTAGCGCCAGTTGTCTTCTCCAAAGGTGCTGATGACAAAGCTGGCGACGATGCCACTGAGCATGGCGCCGATCGGGTAACCGGTGTGGTGCGCGCCGAGGGCAAAACCACGACGCTCCACCGGCCACCATTCGGCGGTGTTACTCACGCCCACCGGCTCGCCCCAGCCTGCGCCAAGGTTGACGCCAACCCGCAGTGCAATAAAGGTCGCGAGGTTGCCGCTGAGAGCCTTGAACCCGGAGAGAAACGAGATCGCCGTGTAGCCCAGCACCAGCGGCACCTGGAATCGCGCGCGCTTCCAGCCACCGCCGTAGCGGTCACTCCACATCGATCCGGGAATATCCAACAGGGCCAGGGCGAGCATGATCACCGTGGCCATGGTGCCCCACTGATCGGCCGACAAATCGAAATGCTTGGAGATGGTCGGCCCCAGGCGCAGCACGATCTCACGGTCGTAGGCGTTGAGGATCCAGATCATCCAGCACACCAGCAACGACACCCAGGAGTGCCGGTGGATACTGCGCAGCGAGGCTTTTTTCAAGGTTGCCATGGGTTTCTCCAGGCGCGCGAGGGCGCGCACTGACACAAGGTTGCGGAAGGAATGTGCCTTGTTGAAAAAAACGCGCTAGCTGGCGAACCGTCGCTCGGCTATTCCTTGCACGCCCAGCCCGGTGATCGCAAAAAGCGCCCCGCGCTGCTGACCGTCGGCCGGGAAACGCGGCAACGGCGGCTTGGCCATGGAGGTGACAAACAGGGTGTCCAGGTTCGGCCCGCCAAAGGTCAGGCTGGTGACCTTTTTCACCGGCATCTGGATGATCCGGTCGACCTGGCCATCGGGTGTGTAGCGCACCAGTTTCCCGGCGTAGACCAGCGCCTGCCACAGGCAGCCTTCGGCATCCACGGTGCAGCCGTCGGCGGCGCCACCGCTGCTGGTGTCGACCTTGGCGAAGGTGCGTCGATTGCTCACGGCCCCCGTGGCGAGGTCGTAGTCATAGGCCCAGATCTCGCCGGACCAGGTGTCGCAAAAGTACAAGGTGTCGCCCGACGGGCTCCAGCACGGGCCGTTGGACACGATGATGCCTTCGTCCAGGGTGTGCAGGCTCAGGTCCGCGTCGAGGCGGTAAAGTTTGGCGCTGGCGCTGTCTTCGAGGGTGTCCATGGAGCCGAAGACAAAGCGGCCCTGGCGGTCGACCTTGCCGTCGTTGAGGCGGTTGTTGGGCAGTGCGGGTTCCGGGTCGATGACCAGCGTCTGTTCGCCGCTGTTCAGGTCGAGCAGATGCACGCCGTTTTGCAGGGCGACGATGGCTTGCTCGCCGCTATGCCGCAGGGCCATGGAGCCGATTTTCTGGCCCACGTCCCAGGCGCGCAGTTCGCGGCCATCATCGGTGCAGCGCAGGATTCGGCCGTCGGCGCTGTCGATCCAGTACAACCGTTGTTGTTCGACGTCCCACACCGGGCCTTCGCCCAGGGTGGTCTTCACGTCCACAAGCACTTCGATACGCATGGTGTTATCCCCTTTTTTGTTGTTGTGCGGGATGGACATGGCCGCGCCGTGACGCGACCGGTTTGTGCCTTAAAAATTGACCTGATCGCGCCCCTTGAGCCCGAGGATTTCTCGCGCTTCATCGGGCGTGGCGACCCGGTGGCCGAGGGCTTCGATCACCGTGCGAATGCGCCGTACCTGATCGGCGTTGGACGCGGCCAGTTTGCCCGGGCCATCCCACAGCGAATCTTCCAGGCCGACCCGGGCATTGCTGCCCATGGACAGGCCCATGGTGGCCAGCGGAATTTGCCCACGGCCGGCGCCGAGGATCGACCACACGTAGTCGTCGCCAAACAGCCGGTCGGCGGTGCGGCGCATATGGGCCAGGTCTTCCGGGTGGCCGCCGATACCGCCACGCAAACCGAATACCGACTGGATAAACAGCGGTGGCTTGAGCAGGCCGCGCTCCAGGAAATGGGCGGCGGTGTACAGGTGGCCAATGTCGTAGCACTCGATTTCAAAACGTGTGCGGTTCTCGGCGCAGGAATTGAGGATGTGGGTAATGTCGCGGAAGGTGTTGCGAAAGATCCGGTCGTCACTTTCTTCCAGGTACGGACGCTCCCAGTCGTGCTTGAACTCGGTGAAGCGGTTGAGCATTTCATACAGGCCGAAGTTCATCGAGCCCATGTTCAGCGAGGCCAGTTCGGGCTTGAACTGCATCACCGGTTGCAGGCGTTCTTCAACACCCATGGTCGGTGCGCCGCCGGTGGTGATGTTGATCACCACGTCGCTGGCGGCTTTGATCTGCGGCAGGAATTCGGCGAACAGCGCGGGGTCCTGACTGGGACGGCCATCGATGGGATCACGGGCATGCAGGTGAACAATAGCGGCGCCCGCTTCGGCGGCACCGATGGCGGCGTAGGCAATTTCCTGCGCGGTGATCGGCAAATGCGGCGACATCGACGGCGTATGGATGGCACCGGTGACGGCGCAGGTGATGATCACAGGACGATTTTTGGACATGACGATTCTCCGACTTTTATTCTTATGAAAAAAAATCCCGGGTGTGGCTTGTGTGTTCTTCCTTGGCTAAACGCTGACGCGGCCTACAGGTACTCGACGTTACCGTCGACACTGATCGCTTGGCCGGTGACATTGCGGGCGGCGGGCGAGCAGAGAAACAAAGCCATGGCCGCGACGTCTTCGGCGGTGACCATGCGCTTGAGAGAGATCTTGTTGAGGTATTCCTGGCGCATCTCGGCTTCCGGTACGCCGACCTGCTCGGCACGGGCGCGAATCACGCCGTCCATGCGCGGGCCTTCGACGATGCCGGGCAGCAAGGCATTGACGCGGATGTCGCTTTCGCCCAGCTCTGAGGCCAGGGATTTCATCAGGCCGACGATGGCCCATTTGGTCGCGGCATACGGCGTGCGCCAGGCGTAGCCAAGACGGCCCGCAACCGAGGCGATATGCAGCAGATGGCCGTGGGACGACTCCTTGAGCATCGGCACCGCGTGGTGGGCAAAGCGGTATTGCGCCGTCAGGTTGATGTTAATCGTGGCTTGCCACTCGGCATCGCTGATGGCGTCGATGCCGCCAGTGGGCCCGGCAATCCCGGCGTTATTGACCAACACATCCAGCCCGCCAAATTGTTCGCGCTGCACCTGGAACACCGCCTCGATCTGCGCGGCATCACTCACGTCGGCACGGGTGGCGACAGTGCCCGAGTACTTGTCGCGAAACGCCGCCAGGGCGGGTTCGCTGACATCACACACATGCACCTTGGCACCTGCCTCCAAATAGGCCGCCGCCAACACTTCACCGATGCCGGCAGCCCCGCCGGAAATCAACACACGTAACCCAGGATAGGGCTGCAGCCGCTGTAGGACACTCATGCACGTTTACCTCCTGAAACAGACGACCGCGAACGGTCGTTCTTGACGAGCAGGCGCGCCAGGGAATCGGCGGCCTGCATGATGTCATCGGTCACGGCAGCGCGGGCACCGGCGCCATCGCGGGCGGCCAGGGCTTCGACGATGCGCGTGTGCGCCTCCATCGAGCGCTGCAAGTGAGCTTTATCGGGAGCGACCAGGGCAAAACACGGGCCCATGTGCAGCCAGAAGTTTTCCACGGCGGCCATGGTCAATTCGGCCTGGGCGACGGCATAGATCCGACGGTGAAAGGCGAAGTTGGTCCACAGGTAGCGGGAAACGTCGACTTCGTCGGCGGCTTGTTGCATCTGTTGGCAGAGGTCGGAGATTTCGTCGAGGTCGGCTTTTTCCAGGAGCAGTACGGCTTTTTCTGCCAGCAAACCTTCCAGGGCGACCCGCGCATCGCGAATCTCGCGCAGGCGTTCGACCGTCATCATGCGGACCCGTAGACGGGAGGTTTCGGTGACTTCAAAGGCGTTTTCGGCGCTAAGGCGCTGGAGGGCTTCGCGCACCGGCATGGGGCTGGAGCCGAGGGCTTCGGCGAGGCCGCGGATGGTGAGTTTCTGGCCGGGCTGAAAACGACCACTCATCAAGGCTTCACGGATCTGGCGATAGACCTGGTCTTGCAAGGTATCGCGGGACACCTGGCGCAAGGTGGGAAGGAGAAGCGGGCCATCTGTCATGAGTCAAAACCTGTGTTGTCGTTCTTATGGCTCCAATATGTGATCACAAATCAAATATGTCAAATAGTTTCCCGTTGACGGTATGAACGACCCTGACTCTAATGCCCTCCTCTCTCAAGCAAGGACCGCTGAACCATGAAATTCGCCTACACCATCGTCTACGTCCCGGACGTCGCTGCCTCCCTGCAGTTCTTCGAAAAAGCCTTCGGTTTGAGTCGTCGTTTCCTGCATGAGTCGGGAACGTATGGCGAGTTGGAGACGGGTAGCACCACGCTCTCCTTCGCGGCGCATGAGTTGGGCGAGATGAACTTCAAGGGCGGGCATGTGGAGGCGCATGCCTCACAGCAGCCGCTGGGGATGGAGCTGGGGTTTGTTACCGAGGATGTGTCAAAGGCCCATGCCAGAGCGCTGGCGGCGGGTGCGACAGAGCTTGCTGCGCCGAGCACCAAGCCTTGGGGGCAGGTGGTGTCGTATGTGCGTTGCCCGGATGGCACGCTGGTGGAGTTGTGTACGCCGATTCAGAACTGAAGAAACACTCTAGGAACGAGCTTGCTCGCGAAGGCCGTTAACGATAACGCGGGAAACCAGGTGCCCCGCGTCGCCCTCAGGTTTTTCGCGAGCAAGCTCGCTCCTACAGGAAACAAGGACTTAAGGCTTGAGCGGGCGCTCCTGGTCACGCTCGGACAGCTCGGTGCCATCGTCCGGATGCTTCCAGGTCTGCGGTTTTTCTTCCTCGCGAAGCTTCCTGGCGCGCTCCTGCTCCAACTCATCACGTTGCTTGTGTTCGTTGCTCATACCCACCTCCCGTCCGTAAGAATTGGACACACTGGGCAAGCATAGATGAGGGAACGGTTTTGTGTGACTCCGGTCATTGATAACCAAGACGCATCAATGCATGTAAATTACTCACTTATCATTTCTAAATGTGTCAGCCACTATCCGCGGTCTTAAGCGAAACAAGCACTTTAAAAAAGAACGCTGGAGACACAAAAAAATGCAAAATCCTTCACGGCCTGACTCTGCCCGCTCCAAAGTCGGCGCGGTCTTTCGCGTCACCTCCGGCAACTTTCTCGAACAGTTCGACTTCTTTCTGTTCGGTTTCTATGCCACCTATATCGCTGCCGCCTTCTTCCCCGCTGCTAATGAATTTGCGTCATTAATGATGACCTTCGCCGTGTTCGGCGCAGGCTTTTTGATGCGTCCGCTGGGCGCAATTATCCTCGGTGCTTACATCGATGATGTGGGCCGCCGTAAAGGCTTGATCGTGACCCTCGCGATCATGGCCAGTGGCACGCTGCTAATCGTGCTGGTACCGGGCTATCACACCATTGGCTTGTGGGCACCGCTGCTGGTGCTGATGGGCCGCCTGTTGCAAGGCTTCTCGGCCGGCGCAGAACTGGGCGGTGTATCGGTGTACCTGGCCGAAATGGCCACACCGGGCCGCAAGGGTTTCTACACCAGTTGGCAATCGGGTAGCCAGCAGATCTCCATCGTGGTCGCGGCCGCCCTGGGTTATGGCCTGAACCAATGGATGGAACCGGCGGTGGTTGCCGATTGGGGCTGGCGTATTCCGTTCGCCATCGGCTGCGTGATCATCCCGTTCATCTTCGTCCTGCGTCGCAACCTGCAGGAAACCGAAGAGTTCGCCAACCGCAAGCACCGCCCCACCATGCGCGAAGTGCTGGCCACCCTGGTGAAGAACTGGACCCTCGTCATCGGCGGCATGATGATGGTGGCGATGACCACCACCGCGTTCTACCTGATCACCGTATACGCGCCGACCTTCGGCAAAACCGTGCTTAACCTGACCACCTCCGACGCCCTGCTGGTGACCTTGCTGGTGGCCGTGTCGAACTTCATCTGGCTGCCCATCGGCGGCACCCTGAGTGACCGTTTTGGCCGCAAGCCGGTGCTGATCGCCATGACCACTCTGACTGTGCTGACCGCCTACCCGGCACTTTCCTACGTGGTCAATGCGCCAAGCTTCGCGCACATGCTGGAAACCCTGCTGTGGTTCTCCTTCCTCTACGGCATGTACAACGGCGCGATGATCCCGGCGCTGACCGAAATCATGCCGGTGGAAGTGCGCGTGGCGGGCTTCTCCCTGGCCTACAGCCTGGCGACCGCGATCTTCGGTGGTTTTACCCCGGCGATCTCAACCTGGTTTATCCACGAGACGGGCGACAAGGCGTCGCCGGCCTACTGGTTGATGTTTGCCGCGCTGTGCGCACTGTGCGCGACGTTTGCGCTGTATCGCCGTGCCAGTGCCCGTCTGCAAGTTGCCTGAGGGGTCACGTCGATGAAAACCCTATTGAAAACACTGGTGGCACTGGCGATCGGTTCCCTGGCAATGGTGGTCCACGCTGAAGAGCTGAAAGTCATGACCTCCGGCGGCTTCACCGCTGCCTACAAGGTGCTGGGTGCGCAATACGGCACCCAGAGCGGCGATACCCTCGACACCATCCTCGGCCCGTCGATGGGCAAGGCGCCGGAAGCGATTCCCAACCGCCTGGCCCGTGGCGAACATGCCGACGTGGTGATCATGGTCGGCTACGCGTTGGATGAGCTGATCAAGCAAGGCAAGGTCGACAAGGCCTCCCGCGTTGAACTGGCGGATTCGCGCATCGGCATGGTGGTCAAGGAAGGCGCGACCAAGCCTTCGATTGCCACCGACGCCGAACTGAAGACGGTACTGACCAACGCCAAATCCGTCGCGTACTCGGACAGCGCCAGCGGCGTCTACGTCGAAAAGGAACTGTTCAAGAAACTCGGCATGCCGTCCAAGGGCACCATGATCGAACGCATCCCGGTGGCCTCACAGGTGGCCAAGGGTGATTACGAAGTGGGCTTGCAACAGGTGTCCGAACTGCTGCCGATCCCGGGCGTGACCTACGTCGGAAAAATCCCTGAAGACGTGCAGTCCGTCACCCGTTTTGCCGCAGGCATTCCAGTGAATGCCGAACACCCGGCGCAGGCGAAAAAGCTCCTGCAATTCCTCGCCTCACCCCAGGCGCAACCGGTGGTACAAGCCACCGGCCTGGACTCGGTATCACACTGACCGGAACGGCATCTGCCGGGTCAATCGCTCCAACTCCAGTGCCGCAGGCGTCAACGTACGCCCGCGGCGCTTGATCAGCCCCACGTTGCGCACCACCTCCGGCTCCACCAGCGGCACGCTCGTCAGAATCGGATGCTTGCCCCCCGGCATCGCAATCGACGGCACCATCGCCACCCCAAGCCCCGCCTCCACCAGCCCGATCATCGTGGTCACGTGATGGGTTTCGCAGATGCTTTGCTTCTTCACCCGCACCCCGCGCAGGGCCTGGTCCAGCAAAAAGCGATTGCCTGAGGTCTTGTCCACGGTGATGTAGTCGTGCTCGTACGCCTCGGCCCACGTCACACTGGCACGGTCCGCCAGTGGATGATCCCTGCGACAGGCCAGCACATATCGTTCCTGCAACAACAACTCGAACTCCACCCCGTCCGCCAGGCTACCGCTGAAACTCACGCCGAAATCCGCCTCGCCACTTTCCACCGCCGCACACACCTCGCCCGCACTCGCGTCCAATACCCGCAGACGAATTTTCGGATAGAGCTTGTGGAATTCGGAGATCACGTGGGGCATGAAGTAGTACGCCGTAGAAGGCACACAGGCGATGGTGACATTGCCCATACGGGTTGAAGCCACGTTACTGATGCCCATCAGGGCGATGTCCAGGTCATCGAGCATGCGCTCGACTTGCGGCAGGAACGCGCGACCAACCATGGTCAGGCTGACACGGCGCGTGGTGCGTTCGAAGAGTTTGACGTCGAGGGCGGACTCGAGCTTTTCGATGCGCCGGCTGAGGGCCGGCTGGGAGATACGGATGGCTTCGGCTGCAGCACGGAAACTGCCCTTGTCTACGACGGCACGGAAGGCTTGGAGGTCGTTGAGGTCGAAGTTGATGATCACGAGGGCAGCCGTTGGTTGAGCAGATGTGGCGAGCATTATCGTATGGGGGCTGGCGGGATGCTATTGGCGCGGCCCACATACTCGGGATCAGCCAATAACCCTACGGAAAATATGCGGTCATACATATCAGCAGGGAATTTGCGTGGGTGAGAAACGAGATTCCTGAAAAGCGTCAATACTGACAGCCTCAAATCCAGCTCTCACTTTTAGGCCCACTATGGAAAAGTCTTTGACGATGGATTACCCCATCAGTATCTGCACGAAACAGACAGCACGCTGGTCAGTTCAGGAGACTCTAGCGACTCACACTGGTCAGTTACCGCTTGCAACACGCCCAGCGTTGAGTAGGATTAAATCCTACCCAGCAAAAGCGGACGCTACCATGCGCTCAACCCAGCAAATGAGCATCACCTTGCCGATTGAGATGGCTGCACTCGTCAAAGCCAAAGTGAGCACTGGCGAATATGCCAGTGAAAGTGAAGTCATACGCGACGGGCTGCGAATCTTGCTGGCACGTGACCGCGCAATGGAAAACTGGCTTCGGGATCAAGTGATTCCAGCAGCCGTCGCCCTCAAGGCCGATCCAGACAGCGCGCTGTCTGCCGCCCAGGTCCGCGAACACATGGCAGCCAAACGCCAACAGAAAGGCAACCGTAAGTCGTGACCTACACGGTAGCTTTTTCACCCAAGGCAGTAACGCAACTCGAAGAACTTGAAGACTACATCACCCAGGCCGGCTCACCCGTCGTCGCTGCGCGCTATGTAGATGCCATCATCACTTACTGCGAAAACCTGTCTCTGTTTCCTCTGCGCGGCATCAGCCGTGAAGACTTGTTACCCACTCTACGTACCACTCACTATCGGCACACCACCATCATCGCTTTTACAGTAGATGCCGACACTGAAACGGTATCGATTGTAGGGGTGTTCTACGGAGGGCAAGATTACGCAGCCCTCTTGCAGGACGAGGACAACGGTTAACTTCGGCTCCAATCGTTCTATTCACGAATAGCTACCGGTAACTCAATCAATGGATAAAACAATAAAAAGGACTTTCTGCCCCGCACCACTCTACCGCATGTTTCGACCGGGATTGTGGCTCGTGGGGTCACTCTGTTTTGCAGCTCTGGGCTTCTTCGCCTGGCAAAGCTTCTACCCGGTCAGTGCAGCCGAAGACTGGAGTGTTCATGTCGTCCACCGAGACGTAGCAAAGGCCGCATCACTGATGCCGATGCCCGACGGTTCACTGATGGTGAGCCAGGAATTGAGCGATGGGCTTGGCAGTATCGTGCGCATCTTGCCGGACGGAAAACGCGAACTGGTGGTAGGAAATCTCTCCAAGCCCGATGGCATGGTCGCCACTCAGGGCGGCTGGGTGTTCAGCCAGGAAGTGGATGGCGCGCCGGTCAGTTTCCTCAAGGACGGCGTCGTCACCGAGCTGTTCAAGGGAGAAAGCGTGCAAGGGCTATGGGACGACGGCGAGTATCTCTATGCCATCGAAGACCGCAAGGTAGGTGCCCGGATATTGCGCTATCACTGGAGCGATAAAACACTGAGCGTCGTGCGTGACCAACTCAGCGAAGGCGAGTCGATTGTTCGCTGCACGGATGGGCGCATGCTCTACACAGAAAAGAAAAAGGGCGTGGTGCGAGAGCTGACCATCGACGGTAGCGACCCGGTGGTACTGAGCCAGTTGAACAAACCCACCTTCCTGATGTGCGATGAACGCGGGTTATGGATCAACGAGGATTCAACCCACCGTGCGCGTTTGTTGTTGATCGACAAGCACGGGCGCCAGCAGACGATCCTGTCTTTCCTGAAGGCGCCACAGTCGATTGTGCGTACGACGAAGGGAACGTACCTGGTGGCCGAAGGTGGCCGTAACCGTATCCTGGAACTGGTGCCGTCCCTGGCACTGGAGAACCGCGCTACAGCTGAAACCGCGCCACAGCCTCATTAAGCGACACAGCCAACCGCGCCAGCTCGTGGCTCGATCCGTTGATCTGCCCCGCACCCGAGGACGACTGCGCGGACAGGTCACGAATATTGACGATGTTGCGGTCCACTTCCTTCGCCACCTGGGCCTGCTCCTCGGCGGCGCTGGCGATGACCAGGTTACGCTGATGAATCTGGTCGATCGAGTCGGTGATCTGGCTCAGTGCGCCACCGGCTCCTTCGGCCAGGATTAGCGTTTCGCTGGCCCGCTGGGTGCTCGATTGCATCGATGTCAGCGCCTGGCTGGAACCACTGCGCATCGCAGTGACCATCTGGTCTATCTCCAGGGTCGATTGCTGGGTGCGATGGGCCAGTGCACGCACTTCATCCGCCACCACGGCAAAACCACGCCCGGACTCACCAGCACGCGCCGCTTCGATGGCGGCGTTCAGCGCCAGCAAATTGGTCTGCTCGGCGATGGAGCGAATCACGTCCAGCACCTTGCCGATGTCCCGCGACTGATCGGCGAGGTTTTGCACCAGGCTCGAGGTTTCGCCGATGTTGGTACTCAGCGCCTGAATCGCGCTGACCGTTTCACCGACGCGCTGCTGGCCGTCGCGGGCCGTTTCATTGGAGAGTCGGGTCGATTCGGAGGTGGAAACGGCATTACGTGCCACCTCATCGGCGGCCGAAGTCATCTCATTGACGGCGGTGGCGGCTTGCTCGATTTCAGCGGTCTGCTTTTGCAGGCTGCGGCTGCTCTCGTCGGTGATACCGTTGAGGTCAGTGGCCGATGCTGCCATCTGCCCGGCCGACTGGCGAATCAACTGCAAGGTGCTGCGCAGGCTGCCTTGCATGCTTTGCAGTGCCACGAGCAGGCGCGTGACTTCGTCGTCACCGGTCACTTCAACGGTCTGGGTCAAATCGCCCTGGGCGACGTTTTCTGCAGCGCGCACCGCGTGGCTCAAAGGGCCAACGATACTGCGGGTCAGCAACCAGGCCAGCGCCACGGTGCTCAACGCGGCCAGCAGAACAAAACCGAAGACCATTGTGCGCGAGCGGCTGTACTGCAGCTCTGCCATCTGGCCCTGCATATTTATCTGGGCGTTGTAGTAGTCGGCCAGGGCATTGAGCTGATTGCCGGAGCCGTCGACCACGGTTTTCATGTCCACCAGCAGCAACTTGTTCAGCTCGGCGAGCTGCTGCTTGTCGGCGAGGATGAACGACTGAGTCAGGCCTTGCTGGTACTGACGCAGGGACACCTGGAACTGATCGTAGAGAGTGCGCACTTCGGGTGTGTCGATGACGGCATTCAGGTCGGCGAGTTTTTTCGTCAGGTCCTGGCTGCGGGTGTCCATCTGACTGCGGTATTGCGGGAGGCTCGCAGCATTGGAATCAAGGGCCATGCGCAGGGAAATGGTGCGGATACGCAGCATGATTTCGCGAATGTCCGACACCAGGCGCATTTTCGGCACCAGGCCACGTTCCACCTGCACCGCGCTTTCGCGAATGCTCGCCATGTTCGAGAGGGCAAAGAACCCCAGCAGCGCCACGAGCAAAGCAATCAAGGCAAAACCGAGACCCGCACGGCGGGCAATGGACAGGCTGCGAAGCGACATGGCGATTGTTCTCATTATGGGCATACGACATCGTATGACAGAGTTTCGGCCAGCCTGGGCAGGACTTGAGAGGTATTGACCAGAAGTTAACGGATATAAATTACCTACCTGAAAGCCCTACGGAACGGACACGCCTTGAATGTATTTCCAAGGCAGTCCGAGTTTCTTTATTCAGCAGGTTAGATCGACCACGCCTGAGCACTTTCAAAAAACGCCTGCGCATTACTGTCCAGCGTTTGCAGGTGATAGCCGCCTTCTTGCACGATCACACACGGCAGCCCCAACCCACGAATACACTCACCCAACCGCGCAAACCCTTCCCGCGTCACCGCCACTTTGCTCTGTGGGTCCAGCTCGTAGATATCGAACCCCAGCGACAACACCAGCACGTCCGCCGAGAAGTCCTTCACCGCCTTTAACGCCAGCTCCAGCTTTTCAAAGAACACCGCCTCACTGGCACCATGCGCCATCGGCAGGTTGAGGTTGAAGCCTTCGCCCGAAGCATGGCCACGCTCTTGCGCAAAACCTGCAACGCCGGGATAGAAGTTGGTTGGATCGCCATGAATCGACACGTACAGCACGTCATCGCGGTCGTAGAAAATCTCCTGGATGCCTTGCCCGTGGTGCATGTCGGTATCGAGTACGGCGACGCGCTCGAAGCCATCGCGCAAGGCCTGCGCCGCCACCGCCGCATTGTTGATGTAGCAAAACCCACCGGCAGCATCGAAGCGGGCGTGGTGGCCTGGCGGGCGGCACAGTGCATAAGCGGCGGGCGCGCCGTCGAGGATGTCTTTGGCTGCGGCGACCGCGCTTTGGGCTGACCAATACGCCGAACGCCAGGTAAGTTCACCAATCGGGCAACTGCCATCGGCGAGATAGCGCGCCGCCTGGGCCAGGATGCCGCGCAGGGCGTTGGGCTCGCGCACGAAGATGTTGGACATGACTTCGTCGCCCCAGTCTTCGGGGATTTCTTTCCAGCGTTGGTGGGCTTCCTGGAGGAAGGTCAGGTAGGCGGCGCCATGTACAGCCAACAGTGGATCAAGGCCGTGGTCGTGCGGTTGCTGGATCTCGAAGCCCAGGGTCTGGGCGGCCAGCAGCAGGTTGCGGGCGCGCTCCGGGACCTCCTGCGGCGTGCGCATCTGGCCACGAGAGTAGTAGCTGCGAGGATGGTGCAAAAGTTGTTCGGGATGAAAAAAAGTACGCATGGGATTTCTCCTTACTGAACCTGGCCAGCACGTTTCAACACGGCATTGAGCAATACATCGGTGCCCTGGCGAACATCCTCGGGCAACACGTCTTCCGCTTCGTTATGACTCAAGCCGCCGACGCACGGAATAAAGACCATCGCCGTCGGGCAGAACCGCGCCAGGTGGATAGCATCGTGGCCCGCGCCGCTGACGATGGATTGCTGCGCATACCCCAACGTATCTACCGCCGACTGCACACACGCCACACACTCGGCATCAAACGGCGTGGCGGGACTGATCCAGTGCGGGCTGACGGTGACGCTCAGGCCACGTTGCGCGGCGATATCCTGCAAACGGACGCGCACTTGTTGCTCCATGGCTTCGATGTCGGCGTCGCGGTGATGGCGCAGGTCGACGGTGAAATTCAGCAGGCCGGGGATGGTATTGCGCGACGACTTGGCGATGTTCAATTCGCCCACCGTCGTCAGGCCTTCAGGCGCAAAATCAGCCGCCAGGTTTTCCAGCGATTGAATCATCTGCGCGGCGCCATACAAGGCGTCCTTGCGCAGCGGCATTGGCGTAGTCCCGGCATGGGCGGCCATGCCTTCCACGCGTACATCGAGCCAGCGAATCGCCTGGCCACCGGTGACCACGCCGATGCTCTTGGCGTTGTCTTCCAGAATAGGGCCTTGTTCGATGTGCGCTTCAAAATACGCATCCACCGCGCCACCCAATGGGCGCTCGCCGTTGTAGCCAGTGCTGCGCAACGCATCCGCCACGCTGACACCGTCGACATCCTGGGTGGCCAGCGCCTTGTCCAACGCCAAGGTGCCGGTGAACACCGCCGAGCCGAGCATGGCCGGAGTAAAACGGGCACCCTCCTCGTTGGTCCACACGGCGATTTCCAGCGGCTTGCGCGTTTTGATCCCGTGGTCGTCGAGGCTGCGGATCACCTCCAATCCAGCCAACACACCATAGACGCCATCAAAGCGCCCGCCTTCCGGCTGGGTGTCGAGGTGGCTGCCCATCATTACTGGTGCAGCCTCGTTATCGCTGCCCGCTCGGCGAGCGAACAGGTTCCCGATAGCGTCCACGCTCAAGGTCAGCCCGGCGTCTTCACACCAGCGGCTGAACAGCGCGCGGCCAGCCTGGTCTTCGGCGCTCAACGCCAGGCGGCAACTGCCACCGCGGGCCGTCGCGCCGATCTCGGCCATGGCCATCAGGCTGGCCCACAGGCGCTCGCCATTAATCTTCAACATAAACACTCTCCAATCAAACGCTTCAAGCCATTTCAAGGCGGTGGGCGGTGGCGTGACGACGGGACAACGCAAGTACGCACACCAGCGAAACCGCCGCGATCGCGCTGTAGAACACTGCCATCGGCCACCACTGGCCCTGGTATTCATGGGCCAGCCAGGTGCCGATCAACGGCGTGAGGCCGCCAGCCAGCGCGCCGCACACTTGATAGGCCAGGGAGATGGCGGTGTAGCGCACGCGGGTTTCGAACAGGCCGCTGACGAAGCCGGCGATCACCGCATAAAACGAAGCCATGCACACTACGGCCAGCGCGATGCCGAGGATGATCAACGGCGCCTGGCCGCTGCTGACGAGCACGAACATCGGATACGGCGAGGCCATCGCGAGCACGGTCATCGCACACAAAAAGCGTGTGGCACCGACCTTCTCCGCCACCCAGGCCGCAAGCGGCTGGACGCAGAACTGGATGATGGCCACGACAAACAGGCATTCCAGAATCAACGAGCGCGGCAGGTTAAGTTGCTGGGTGGTGTAGGCAATCATGAAGGTGTTGGTGAAATACACCCCGGCAATCCCCAAGGTATTGGCACCAATGCACAGCAACAGCGGGCGCCATGAAGTCCTCAGCACTTCGATCACCGGTGCCTGATCCTGGGTGATGGCCCGGGCTTTTTCCGCCTTGGCCTTGTCTTCGAGGAACTCGGGCGATTCATTGACGCCCAAGCGGATCGCCAGGCCGACGATCAACAACAAGGCACTGGCCAGGAACGGCACGCGCCAGCCCCAACTGAGCAGATCGGCTTCCGGCAAACGGGTTACCGCGCTGAAGGCCAGCAACGACAGGATCAAACCCGCCGGGCTGCCCAACTGCGCAAAGGAAGCAAAAAAGTTGCGACGGCCTTTGGGCGCATGTTCGCCGGCCATCAGCACCGCCCCGCCCCACTCGCCGCCAACGGCGATGCCTTGCACGACACGCAGCAGTACCAACAGCACCGGCGCCGCTACGCCGATCTGTGCGTAGGTCGGCAGCAGCCCGATGCACACCGTCACCACGCCCATCATCACCAGCGTGATCACCAGGGATTTCTTGCGACCGATACGGTCACCAATATGCCCAAACACAATGCCGCCCAACGGCCGGGCAAAGAAGCCCACGGCAAAGGTGCCGAACGCGGCCATGGTGCTGAACAGTTTGTCGTCGGAAGGGAAAAACAGCTGACCGAACACCAGCGCCGCGGCGGTGGCGTAAATGTAAAAGTCATACCACTCGATCATGGTGCCGATGAAGGCGGCGGCCGCGGCACGGCGAGGCTGCGGCGAAGCGGAAGGCTTCATGGGGTTGGCTCCTTTGGTTATTTTTTTGGCAGGAGAAAGGTCTGGCGCTCGCGCTCTGATGGCGCTGGTTGAGGGTGATTTTTCGTCTCGACGCTATGATTAGTCAATTTTCTATTTATTATTCCAATTATAAATCCTGCTTATTATCGAGCTGTCGCCATGTCTGAAAGCCGCCGCGATGTTCACCCGCTGCTCAACGACCGCCTGGACTGGAACCTGTTGCGCACCTTCCGGGTAATCGGCCAGGAACTGAGCATCAGCCGCGCCGCCGCGCGCCTGCACCTGACCCAACCGGCCATCAGCCAGGCGCTCAAGCGCCTGGAAGAGCAACTCGACTGCCAGCTTATTGCCCGACGCGGCCCACGTTTTGTGCTGACCGAAGCCGGCGAGCAGATATTCGCGATCGCCGGCGAGATGTACGGCCAGGTCTCGCAGATGAGCAACGCCCTGCAAAAGCCCGGTGACGAGGTGATCGGCAAGGTGCGGTTGCTGATGATCAGCCGGATCAATTCAGACACCTTTGATGACTTTCTCGCCGACTTCCATCGTCAGCATCCCAGGGTCGAACTGGACGTTGAGGTGATGCGCAGCTCGGACATCGTCGCTGCCCTGCTGGAAAAAACTGCAACGTTGGGGCTCAGCCTCAATCGCCGGCCGCAACCAAGGTTGGAGCAGCATCTGTTCCTGCGTCAGCGATACGCATTTTTTTGCGGCCGACATCACCCGTTATTCGGGCGTACCGGTTTGGCGGAGGGCGATTTGCAGTCGGAGAACTTCGTGAGTTTCACCAGTGACCAGATCGGCGGGATGCTCTCGCCGTTGACCATCTTTCGTGACCAGCAGGGCTTCAGCGGGCGCATCGTGGCGTCCTCCTCCAGCCTGGAGGAAGTGCGGCGGTTGGTGATTGCCGGGTTTGGCCTGGGCTGCCTGCCGATTCATGTGGTGGCCGAAGATGTGAAGAATGGATTGCTCTGGCGCTTGCCGCCGGACGAAGGGATTACCGACGTGGATATCCACCTGCTGTGGAACCGCGAGCAGAAGATGAGCCGGGCGGAGACGGTGTTTATTGAAAGCCTGTCGGCGCGATTGGCTGCCGAATGAGTGCCATTGGTGAACAGTCGAAGGGTTATTCCATGCCAATGACTACACGGCCAGGGCCTTCTCGGCACTGCGCGCCATGATCTGCAAATCTTCAAATGGATTTCTGCCAATCAACATGAAGGCATGGGTTGGATTGGACCAAAAAACCACGTTCATTCCACGACGCTGTTCGGTGGCCATGGGCATCAGGCCTTTTTTCGCAGACGTAATACAGAGCGCCAGCGGGCCGTGACGTGCGTCGAGGTACGTTAATTGGCCAATTAATACGCCATCGTAATCGAGGATTTGTGCGCGCCTGAACTCGGCGCCCGGCAGGCTTATCGCCTCTGGGCTCAGCGGCAGACCGAGCTGGCGCCCTACCGAACTCAGTTGGGCGATAAGCGAGTCGGGATCAGCGCTGAGGTTTTCCAAGGTCTGGGGCGTATACAGCGCCATGTATTCGGCGACCGAGGCACGCCAGCCCGAACCCGGTTCAGGCCGGGGCAAGGTCATGAACAACCGATCGGCGACCACACCGGCCACCGCAAAGCTTGCCGCTACCGCGATAAACCTGCGTCGACTCAGGGTCGATGTTTGCGCCGGCGGCAGGCTATCGAGCATCGCCTGCAAACGTTCAGTGGGGGCTTGATCGAGTACCGAATCGAAAGCTGATTTGAACGACAGGTGCCCGCGCTTGAGCTGCTCTACGCGGGCAGTCATGGCTGGATCGATCCCCAGCAGGTTATCGATAACCTGACGCTGCTCAGGGTCTAACTCACCGTCCAGATAAGCCACCAGCAGTTCATCCGACGGTGGGGTGTTTTGAGTCATCGTCGTTCTCCGCTCGATTTATCCAACACGCCGCTTGAGTGCGCCGTTTCAGCCAGTTTCAAGCGCGCAGCGGCCAGCCGGCTCATCACCGTTCCCACCGGGATATGCAGGACTTCGGCAATTTCCTTGTATGAAAGCCCTTCGACGTATGCCAGAAACACCGTCTCTCGCTGGGCTTCAGGCAACGCATTGACGCGCTTGATCACCTGCGCGGCCAGCACTTGATCCTGAGCCAGTGTTTCACCGTCGAACGACAACTCTTGCTCAGCGTCGACAAACCCCTGGCCTTGCCGTACCCGCTGCGAGCGCAATTCGTTAAGCCAGATCGAATGCATGATCGTCAGCAACCAGCGGTCCAGTCGCGTGCCGGCCATGAACTGGCCTGCACGCTCGAGTGCCCGCACACAAGTGGCTTGCACCAGGTCATCCGCCACATGCTTTTGTCGCGACAGCACCAACCCGTATCGCCATAACCGTGGCAACAACTGGCTCAACTCACGACGCAACTCAGCGTCTTTGCTGATGGCAATCTCCCGACTGTTCGCTCACGGATTTAAGCCTGAGGCGCGGCGGCGATAGCTTCGGCCAGGTCTTCGTATTCTTCGCAGGTGGTACTGCACAAGGCCTTGATTTTCACCAGTTGCTCCTGGGCCAGGTCCACGCGGCCCTTGATGACGTAGGCCTCACCCAAGTACTCACGGACTTGTGCGTAGTTGGGGTCCAGGGCCACGGATTTCAGGTAGTAGCTGATGCCTTCGTCGGTGCGGCCCAGCTTGCGGGTGGCGTAGCCGCGGTAGTTCAGGGCCTTGGCAGTGTTCGGGTTTTGCAGGGTGTCGAGCAGTGACAGGGCTTCTTCGTAACGCCCGTCCTTGGCCAGACGATAGGCGTAATCAGTGCGGTCGGCGTCCGACGTGGCTTTGCTGGTTTGCAGCACGCACTTGCCGGTCTTGGTATCCCAGACCTGGCCTTTGGGGCAGTTGGGCTTGGGTGGCGCCGATTCGTCACCGGAAGCATGAGCCTGACCGGCCAGCAGTGCGGCGGCCATACAGGCACCGAAGAACAAAGCGGTACGGTAACCAACAGCGTGTTCGTGGCGATTGTTCATGGCGCTCATGCTCCGTAACGATAGGGAAAGTACAGCAGCAAACTCAGTGTTGAAGATCGCCCCAAGGGCCGGGCAGCATGCGGCGCAGCGTACCGTCGCGCTGGATGTAGTGATGCCACAGCGCGGCGCACGCATGCAGCCCCGCAAGCACGATGATCGCCCACGCGACATTGTTGTGCAGCCCACCCAGGGTGCCACGCCATTCGTGATCAATCACGAATGGCGCGGGGATGGGGAACAGTCCGAAAAAGTTGAACGGCTCGCCCTGGGCCCAGCGGAACAGGAAGCCCAGGGTCACTTGCGTCAGTAGTAACAGGTATAGACAGCCGTGGGCGATCTTGGCGGCCAGGTTAAGCGCAGGGTGGTTGTCGGCCTTTGGGTGATTACCACCGAACAGCCGCCAGAGGATACGTGCCGCGATCAGCACTGCCATGGCGATGCCGAGGGAGATATGGACGGATTGCAGGCCTTTGCGCAGTGGCGTGCCTTTTTCCAGGTTTTCCCAGATGTGGGCGCTGGCGAACATGAAGATCACCAACGCGGCGGTTAGCCAGTGGAAGGTGCGGGTCAGGCGGTCGTAGCGGTCGGCGGGGCTGTTCATGGGCGTTTCCTGGGTGGTCTGTGTGGTGAACACCGCAGCAGGAAAACTTATTCAGAGGGAGGGGAAAATTTACAGATTAGACCTGTTTATTTTCCAACCCAGCATCCTTGGTCAAAATATGCGAACTAAATGCTAGAAATTCACCCAGGTGTTTTGTGATGATCGCTACGGTAATCGGCAACTGAAGCGTCTGGTACTCGTGAACAGCAATGTTACGGAACCCGACCATGTTCTTCAGGTTGGTCAGCAACGCAGGATTGACCCAACCGCCCTGACACAACAACTCAAACACGTCACGAGCCCCTTGTGGAACCCCCAGGCGCTCACGACGAATCAAGTGTTGGCCCATGTCCAGCGCTGCCTCACAGGCACGCTGAATATTCAAAATCGCCGCATCCTGGCGTGTGAAATCTGTGGCGAAGCTGGTGGGATCTTTATCGTATTCCTGACGGGCGCGAGCAACGCACCGTTCAATGCTGGCTGCTTTATTGATGAGAACATCATCGACCATAAACTTTCCCTTCCTTCTGGATATCCGCCAACAACTCAGCCCTTGCCGTGTCCAGCGCGGTTTTTTCGCTCATGACGTAGCTCTCGAATAGACCCGCCTGGACATTCCCGGACCAGAGCCGACGCCCAGTGGTCAATACTTGGTATTGCATTACTGTTGAGGCTGCGCGCAAATCAAGCAAGTCGACTGGAACTCCAACGATATCGGCCAACTCCCCGGAGAGCTGCCATAGCAACAAAGGCTCGACCGTTCCCGCAGAAAGTACCGCAACATCCAGATCACTCTCACTACCAGCCTCACCAGACACTTGGCTACCGAACACATACACAGCCAATAGCTCGGGAACTTCAGCCTGCAAACGCGCCAGTACTTTTTTAAAATTCATGACTGATGTCCGAAGCGCCAATTAACGAAGACCGTAGCAGAATTCATTATGCAGTTTCTGACTGAAAGCAAAAAACCCCCGACAACACTGAAGTTATCGGGGGTTTTTCATTTTTCAATAATGGCGGAGAGATAGGGATTCGAACCCTAGGTACCGGTGAAGGTACAACGGATTTCGAATCCGTCCCATTCGGCCACTCTGGCATCTCTCCAACGGCGCGCATCATAACAGCCTGTTTCCTGGAAGCAAAGCGCCAAAGCGATTTTTTTCCGTGCTATCAGATGCTTGCGTCGATTACAGCGGTACGCCGAGACGGTTGGCGACTTCTTCGTAGGCTTCGATGACGTCACCGAGGCCCTGGCGGAAGCGGTCTTTGTCCATCTTCTTGCGGGTGTCTTTGTCCCACAGGCGGCAGCCGTCCGGGCTGAATTCGTCGCCCAGGACGATGGAGCCGTCGTGGAACACACCGAATTCCAGTTTGAAGTCCACCAGCAACAGGCCGGCGTCGTCGAACAGTTTGCTCAGGACGTCGTTGACCTTCAGCGACAGTTCTTTCATGCGCGCCAGTTGCTCAGCGGTGCCCCAACCGAATGCCACTACGTGGGATTCGTTGATGAACGGGTCGCCCTTGGCGTCGTCCTTGAGGAACAGTTCGAAGGTGTAAGGGTTGAGCTTGAGCCCCTCTTCCACGCCCAAACGCTTCACCAGGCTGCCGGCCGCGTAGTTACGCACGACGCACTCGACCGGGATCATGTCGAGCTTTTTCACCAGGCATTCGTTGTCGCCCAGCAGTTTGTCGAATTGGGTCGGAATGCCGGCCGCTTCGAGCTTCTGCATGATGAAGGCGTTGAACTTGTTGTTCACCATGCCTTTGCGGTCGAGCTGTTCGATGCGCTTGCCGTCGAACGCCGAGGTGTCGTTGCGAAACAGCAGGATCAAGCGGTTGGCGTCGTCGGTCTTGTAAACCGATTTGGCTTTGCCGCGGTAGAGTTCTTCACGTTTTTCCATGATGGGCTCCGCTTGCTAAGTAGGTGGGCTAGGCGATGTGCCGCCAGTCGAGCCCTGAATCTTGATCGGCCAGTTGCAGCCAGTCCGGGTCGCACCCAAGAGTGTCGACAAAACATTGCCGGGCCAGCTGCGGCAGGTTGTTCTTGCTGCTCAGGTGGGCCAGGACCAGGTGTTGCAGGTCTTGCCAGCCCAACTCATACACCAGGTACGCCGCCTGGTGGTTGTTCAAATGTCCAAACTGCCCGCCAACCCGCCGCTTGAGAAAGGCCGGGTAGTGACCCCGCGCAAGCAGGTCACGGCAGTGGTTCGACTCGATCATCAATGCATCGAGGTCGCGATAACCGTCCAGCACCTTGGCGCAGTAGGAACCCAGGTCGGTGAGCAGGCCGAAGCGCCGTTCACCGTCACTGAATACGTATTGCGTCGGCTCCTGGGCATCGTGGGCCACTTCAATCACAGCGATGCTCAAGGCGCCGATCTGCAATTGCTCGCCACCAGCCACCAAACCTGCGGGTTCAATCGGTTTGCGCATCCCGCGCAAGGTACCGCGACTCAGGTACACCGGAAGATTGTAGCGCCGAGACAGCAAACCCACGCCATGCACGTGGTCGGCATGTTCGTGGGTCACCAGAATCGCGCTTAGCTGCGCAGGGTGAACCCCCAGGCGCAGCAGGCGCCGCTCGGTTTCCCGCAGGGAGAAACCACAATCCACCAGGACGTACGTGTCGTCGTGGGCTACAAGCGTGCCGTTCCCTTGGCTACCGCTGCCGAGAACGGCAAAACGCATCGGATCAGCCCAGGTTGTCCTGAATCACGCCCAACACTTTGCGCGCCACTTCTGCCGGCGCCACGGTGTTGATGTTTTTCTCGACGGTGACTTGCACGCTTTCGCCTACCTTGCTCAAACGAACCTGGTAACGCTCGGCGCGAGTCTCGACTTCTTCCTTGGTCGGCTTGCTGCCGAACAGCTTGCTGAAGAAACCTGGCTCTTCGTCTTTCTTCTCGGCTTTTTCAGCCAAGTTGATGTAGTACAGGCCCAGGCTGCGGTTGATGTCTTCAACGCGCCATTCGCCGTGTTCCAGCGCGCGACCGACACTCGACCAGGCGCGATCCAGGTCTTCACCCAGGTTGAGCACGACGTTACCGCTGCCGTCTTCGCTGAGGCTGACGCGGCTAGGTGTGTCAAAGCTACCGGCGGCGAGCAGGGAGACGGAACCGCCCTTCTCGGAGATACGGCTCATGCTGGCGAGCATTTCGTCGACCAGGGCAGCGTCCACGCCGGTGTTGACCGAACGTGGGGTGAAGTCGACGTTGGCGGTGCTGCCGGCAGGACGCTCGGCGCTTACCACATAGACTTCACTGGTGTTGCGCTGCACGCCTGGCTCGATGCGCACGCGGATGCGGGCTTCGCTGTCATTGGCTACGCCGCCGGCTTGCAGGCGCTTGGCCATGGACGCCGACAGTTCGCTGGTGTGCTGCCACGCGGTGGTGAATTCACCGGTCTGCGGGCGTTGCTCATCGATGCGGAAACCGTTGTCCTGGAAGAACTGCACGGCCACCGGCCAGACTTCGGCAGGCGGACGCTGGGCCATGACCCAACGGGTATCGCCGCTCTTCTGCAGGCTGTAGTCGCTGGCATCGGCCACGGCCGACAGCGGCTGTGGACGCGGCACTTCGTACTCACCCTTGAAGGTGTCGTCGGCCACGTTGCGCGGAATCGGCAGCAACGGGTCAAGGCGCTTGGCGACATTGACGTCCGACGGCAATTTCATCGGGGCGGTTTGTTGGGCTTCCAGGTAATCGCTACCGCGGTCGCGGAAGTAGCCTTCCGGGCCCCAGATCCAACCGCAGCCACTGGTGCTGGAGATAATCAAGGCAAGTGCGGAAAGTCCGGCCAATCGCTTCATGCGTAGTGCTTCCTCAATTAAACCAGGACGCCGGACTGGCGCAGGGCCTGTCGCAGCGGTTCGTGACAGGCTTCGCTGAGCCAGGTGAGCGGCAGACGGATACCGTCCGGCATCAAGCCCATCTCATGCAGCGCCCATTTCACGGGGATAGGGTTGGATTCGATAAACAGGTTTTTGTTGAGCGGTGCCAATTGTTCGTGGATCGCCCGGGCCTTGACCGCATCACCGGCAATGGCCGCGGCGCACAGCTCGCTCATGGCGCGCGGTGCGACGTTGGCAGTCACCGAGATATTGCCTTTGCCGCCCAGCAGGATCAGTTCGACGGCAGTGGCGTCGTCACCGGAATACACCAGGAAGTCGCTGCTGACGCCGGCCAGGATGTCCTTGGCGCGTTGCAGGTCACCGGTGGCTTCCTTGATACCGATGATGTTCGGTACGGTGGACAGGCGGATCACGGTCTCGGCCTTCATGTCGCAGGCGGTACGGCCAGGCACGTTGTAGAGGATCTGCGGGATGTCGACCGCTTCGGCAATAGCGCGGAAGTGCAGGTACAGGCCTTCCTGGGTCGGCTTGTTGTAGTACGGGGTCACCAGCAGGCAGGCATCGGCGCCGGCTTTCTTGGCGTTCTTGGTCAATTCGATCGCTTCGCGGGTCGAATTGGCGCCCGTGCCGGCGATGACAGCAATACGCCCTGCAACGCGCTTGACCACGAACTCGATCACTTCGATGTGTTCTTCCACATCAAGTGTGGCCGATTCACCCGTGGTGCCGACCGCCACGATGGCGTTGGTGCCCTCTTGCAGGTGGAAGTCCACCAGTTTGCCCAGGCTGTCCCAGTCGAGATTACCTTGTGCATCCATGGGTGTGACCAGTGCCACCATACTGCCCGCAATCATGCAACCGCTCCTGCCGGAAAAAGAGAGCGGTAATGGTACTGGCGCCAAGATGCTTGTACAAGCGAAGTACCGCCTGAGGATGCGTTCTGGATCAACTTAGTTCGCAGCAACGCCATCATTCGGCCAAAGCGGGGTTTGATGAAGCTGATTACGTAATGAAAACGCCACCTCCTAGCCCTTGGCGATGGTTTTCGCTACCCTTCATCCTTTGATTGATACCGCTTTCATCGTATCGACCGCTCATCGCTTTAGGAAGGCTGCATGTCCACCCCCACAGTCCGCGAACAATTCCTTGTCATCAGTGCCCTTGGCGCCAACCCCATGGAGCTGACTAACGTCCTGTGCCGCGCCAGCCATGAAAACCGCTGCGCCGTCGTGACCTCCCGCCTGACCCGCCATGGCGAGTACAGCGCGCTGGTCCTGCAGATTTCCGGGACCTGGGATGCCCTGGCCCGCCTTGAAACCGGCTTGCCGGGTTTGGCCAAGAAGCACGATTTCACCGTCAACGTGGTCCGTAGCGCTGCCCTGGAGAACCGCCCCCAGGCTCTGCCTTATGTCGCCTATGTCAGTTCGGCCTACCGCTCGGACATCGTCAACGAGCTGTGCCAGTTCTTTATCGACCATAACGTCGAGCTGGAAAACCTGACCTGCGACACCTATCAGGCCCCACAGACCGGCGGCACCATGCTCAACGCCACCTTTACCGTGACCTTGCCGGCCGGCGTGCAGATCAGTTGGCTGCGCGACCAGTTCCTGGATTTCGCCGATGCCCTGAACCTCGACGCACTGATCGAGCCTTGGCGCCCACAGAACCCAATGTAAGGAAGTTTTCATGGCAGTAGTCATCGACAAACCGGTAGCCGACTTCGAAGCCCAGGCCACCAGCGGGCAGACCTTCAGCCTTGCAGGGCTCAAGGGCAAGCAAGTGGTGATCTACTTCTACCCGAAAGACAGCACCCCGGGCTGCACCACCGAAGGCCAGGGCTTTCGTGACCAGCACGCAGCGTTCAAGGCGGCCAATACCGAGGTATTTGGTGTGTCCCGGGACAGCGTGAAGTCCCACGAGAACTTCAAGGCCAAGCAGGAATTCCCCTTTGAGCTGATCAGCGACAAGGACGAAGCGGTTTGCCAGCTGTTTGATGTGATCAAGCTGAAGAAGCTGTATGGCAAGGAATACCTGGGTGTTGATCGCAGCACCTTCCTGATCGACAAGAATGGCGTGCTGCGTCAGGAATGGCGTGGTGTGAAAGTGCCAGGGCATGTGGATGCCGTGCTGGCAGCGGCGCAGGCGCTGAATAAAGCCTGACACCGAACCTGCAGGAGCGAGCTTGCTCGCGAAGGTCGTTAACGATAACGCGCCCTACCTGAATGGGCGCGCTGCCTATGAACTCTTCGCGAGCAAGTTCGCTCCTACAGTTACAACAACGGCGCCACCACCGGTTCCTGCCGGGGCCAGGCATCCAGCACCGCCTTGAACAGCGTCGCCAGGGGAATCGCAAAGAACACCCCCCAGAATCCCCATAACCCGCCAAACAACAACACCGCACAGATGATCGCCACCGGATGCAGGTTCACCGCCTCGGAGAACAGCAGCGGCACCAGCACGTTGCCATCCAGCACCTGGATGATGCCGTACACCGCCATCAGGTAGATGAACTGATCACTCCAGCCCCACTGGAACAACGCGATCAACATCACCGGCACCGTCACCACCACCGCGCCGACGTATGGCACCACCACTGAAACACCCACCAGCAGCGCCAGCAGGGCTGCGTAGTTCAGTCCAAGCGCGACAAAACCGATGTACGTGACACCACCGCAGATAAAGATCTCGATGACCTTGCCACGGATGTAATTGGCAATCTGCCGGTTCATTTCTTCGGCGACCCGGGTAATCAGCGCCCGTTCACGCGGCAGGTAGCCACGCACCCAACGACCGATCATCTCGCGGTCTTTGAGGAAGAAGAACACCAGGATCGGCACCAGTACCAGGTAGATCATGATGTTGACCAACAGCGGCAAGCTCGAAAGGGAAAAGGTCAGCGCCCATTGTCCGAACTTTCCGATTTCACCGCGGGCTACTTCAATCGCCTGGAGTACCTGCTCGTCCGACACCAAGTGCGGATAGCGCTCGGGCAACAGCAACAACAGCGACTGCCACTTGGCGAGCATTCCCGGCAGTTCGTTGAACAAGGTGATCAACTGATGCCACAACAAAGGCACCACGATCACGATAAACACCAGCAGCAGCCCCATGAACAAGGCGAACACCAAGCCCACCGCCGCCCCACCCGGCAAGCGTAAACGCTCCAGGATGGAGACCAGGCCTTGCATCAGGTACGCCAGCACCATCCCCGCCAATACTGGCGCCAACATGCCACCCAGGGTGAGCACGGCGGTAAAGGCGAGAAACAGCAGGACGGCCAGCACCACGGCTTCTTCGTCGGAGAAGTAGCGCTGAATCCAGTCACGTAACACTTTGAACATCAATAAACCTCAGGCGATAAGGACAGCACATTCAAGCGATTCAGGCCTTGCGCAACCAGTAACGATAGACGCCTGCTTCGTCTTCTTCATGCAGCAAGCTGTGGCCAGCCAGCTTGGCAAACGTACGGAAATCCCGCTGGGAGCCCGCGTCCGTGGCGATCACCTTGAGCACCGCGCCGCTGGCCAGCCGGTTGAGTTCCAGCTTGGCCTTGAGCAATGGCAGCGGGCAGTTAAGGCCACTGGCATCCAGTTCGGCATCGAAGGCTACAGCGTCGGTCATGGTTTTGCTCCGGGTGGGCATCGGGGGCGCTTAGAATATCTGGTCCGAAGCTCAGTGTCCGGCTACAGTAAGGTCTTTGTCGAAAGGCTTTGTGCATGACTTTTTTGCGCCCTACCCTGCTGACGCTGGCTTGCCTGCTGGCCTCTCCAGGCTTCGCCGACGACCTGCCGTCACTTGGCGACGCCAGTTCTGCCATTGTCTCGCCAAAACAGGAATACGATTTGGGCCGGGCCTGGCTGGCCTACCTGCGCGGCCAGGTCTCGCAACTCAACGACCCTCAGCTCAAGGACTACGTCGAAACCAGCGTTTACAAACTGGTGGAGACCAGCCAGGTCAACGACCGGCGCCTGGAATTCATTCTGATCAACAGCCCGCAGTTGAACGCCTTTGCTGCACCGGGCGGCATCGTCGGGGTCAACGGCGGCCTGTTCCTCAACGCCCAGACCGAAGGCGAATATGCCTCGGTATTGGCCCACGAATTGGCTCACTTGTCCCAACGCCACTTCGCCCGAGGCGTGGAAGCGCAGCAACGCATGCAGATCCCGATGATGGCTGCACTGCTCGGCGGCATCATCGCCGCTGCCGCTGGCGCAGGTGATGCCGGCATTGCGGCGATTGCCGGCAGCCAGGCCGCCGCGATCCAGGAGCAACGCCGCTTTTCCCGGCAAAACGAGCAAGAGGCTGACCGCATCGGCATTCTCAACCTGGAGAAAGCTGGCTACGACCCGCGCTCCATGCCGACCATGTTTGAACGCCTGATGCGCCAGTACCGTTTCGACGCCAAGCCGCCAGAATTCCTGCTGACTCACCCGGTGACCGAATCGCGGATCGCCGACACCCGCAACCGTGCAGAGCAAGCCAAGCAAGGCGGTATTGAGGACAGCCTGCGCTATCAGCTGATCCGCGCTCGCGTGCAGCTGTATTACGAAGATACTCCCGGACTGGCAGCCAAACGCTTCCAGGCCCAGCTGGATGAAAACCCGAAAAACGATGTGGCACGTTATGGCCTCGCCATCGCCCAGATCAAAGGTGCCCAGTTCAACCTCGCCCGGGAAAACCTCAAGCTGCTGCTGGCCAAGGCGCCCAACGACATTACCTACAACCTGGCGCAGATCGAGCTGGACATGACCAACAACCGCCTGCCGGACGCACAACAGCGTACAAACCGGATGTTGACGCAATATCCTGGCAACTATCCGCTGAATCAGGTGCGGGTGGATCTGCTGCTCAAGCAGAACCGCACCGCTGACGCGGAAAAAGCCCTTGAAGGTCTGCTTAAATCACGCTCGGACGACCCGGATGTCTGGTATCAGGTCGCAGAAACCCGTGGTTTGTCGGGCAATATCATTGGCCTGCATCAGGCCCGCGCCGAGTATTTCGCGCTGGTGGGTGATTTCCAGCAGGCCATCCAGCAATTGGATTTCGCCAAGCGTCGTGCAGGCAGCAACTTCCCGCTCTCCTCGCGCATCGATGCACGCCAGCGTGAGCTGATTGAACAGGAACGCCTGGTCAAAGGCATGATGAGCTAAACCTTACGGCCACAAAAAAGCCCCGCTCTCGATGCTCGAGAGCGGGGCTTTTTATTGGGCTAGCGGATTACTCGGCCAACTTGAAGGTAATGAAGCTGGCACGGCCTTGACGCAGGACACGCATCGAAACCGAGCGGTTCTTCGGCAGCGCCTTGGCGATGTCGGTGAACTCTTTGGTGGAGTTGATGGCCTGGTTGTTCAGGTGAGTGATGACATCACCCGGTTGCAGGCCGATCAGGGAGGCAGGACCGTCCTGGACTTCCTTGATCACTACACCGCTCTTGAGGTCGAAGCTCTTCTTTTGCTCGTCGGTCAACTCGGCTACGGCAATGCCCAGGCGGTTGCTGCTGCGTTCGGCACCCGGCTTACTGTTGCCCAGCGCATCAAGCGCCGCGCCTTCTTCCGGAATCGCGCCGACGGTCAGTTCAACGTTCTGGCGCTTGCCATCACGGATCACTTCCAGTTTGGCTTTGCTGCCGGCCTTGAGTGCGCCCACCAGGTGTGGCAAGTCTGCGGACATGACGATCGGCTGGCCGTTCATGCTCAGGATCACGTCGCCGACTTGCAGGCCACCTTTGGCTGCAGGGCCATCGTCCTGGATCTGCGCGACCAAGGCACCTGCCGGCTTGTCGAGGCCGAAGGATTCAGCCAGGTCCTTGTTCACTTCCTGAATCACTACGCCCAGCCAGCCGCGGCTGACTTTGCCACCGGTTTTCAGCTGGTTGGAAACATCCATGGCCACGTCGATTGGAATCGCGAACGACACGCCCATGAAACCACCGGAGCGGGTGTAGATCTGCGAGTTGATGCCGACCACTTCGCCCGCCAGGTTGAACAGCGGACCACCGGAGTTGCCCGGGTTGATCGGCACGTCGGTCTGGATGAACGGCACGTAGTTTTCGTTCGGCAGGCTGCGGCCGATGGCGCTGACGATACCTTGGGTCACGGTGTGGTCAAAACCAAACGGCGAACCGATGGCGACTACCCATTGCCCGGCTTTCAGGTCCTGGGATTTGCCCAGTTTCAGCACCGGAAGGTCCTTGCCTTCGATTTTCAGCAGGGCCACGTCGGAACGTGGATCCGTGCCCACCAGCTTGGCTTTCAACTCACTGCGATCAGCCAGGCGCACCAGAATCTCGTCGGCGTCAGCAATCACGTGGTTATTGGTGAGGATGTAGCCGTCAGGCGAGATGATGAAACCCGAGCCCAGGGACTGTGCCTCACGCTGACCACCACCGCCACGCGGCGTGCGCGGCTGGGGCATGCCACGTTCAAAGAACTCCCGCAGCATCGGCGGCAGGCCTTCAAGGTCAGGCATCTGCTGGTTGGAGACTTTGCGATCCGGCAGCTTCTGCGTAGTGCTGATGTTCACCACGGCAGGCGACGCCTGCTCCACCAGTTGGGTGAAATCAGGCAGCTCGGCCGCTTGCGCGGTAACGGCCTGACCCAGCACCAGCACCGTGGCGACTATGGAAAGGTAAGACTTCAAACGTGGTATCGACATACAGCTCCCGTTACGACGAGCAGGGTTGAGCGACAGGGTTCAATAAACGTCGAAAACTGCGACCGACATTTTTGTTCCGCGAACAAAACAAGGCCAAGGCCGTTAAGCCCTGACCTATAAAAAACATAGGGGATATTAGCAAGTGAAAAAAATGATCCAGACATTTCATGTCTCTCGACAGAGGCAGGCATCGACTATCTCCTGCGCAACATTGAAATATCAGGATGAACATAGGATTAACAACTCACGGCTTGGCGGGCGTGGTGCCGCTGCGGAGAGACAACGCAATTCGCTCGGCAGTGCCGATCGGAATTTCACCGACGACAGTCACCATTACTTCACCCTCCGGGGTATTCAGACGCCGTGAAACTGCGACGGTAGGACCAAGTTGGGTACGGGTCTCGGTCACGGCCGCGCCGTTGAGCGGCTCCAGGAATACCGAAAAACGCGCTAGGCCGTCGTCATACATCAAACTGCTGACAATTACCTTGGTATGAGAGTCTTTATGGGCACTGCGGTTGACCAACTGGAAGCCTGGCGGCAACCAATCGAGACGCCAATCCTGAGGGAGTTCGACTTCCGGAGCCTTGGCGCTGGTTACCGAGACCGGCGTACATTCGCCACTGGGCTGCAACTCGCGATCGTCAGGCACCGACGTACTGAGGTCGGTAAACTGGAATCGCTCCAGCAACTGACCCTGATCGTTAAGCAACAAGGACTTCAGCGGCAAGGCGGTTTCGCGGTCCAGATGCAACTCAAAACCATAACGGTATGCATCACGAGGCGTAATTGAGACGATTACCGCATTTCGACCAGCCACGCGCGATTTGCCGATGACGGCAAGGTCGTAGAAAGCTTTGAGTTTTTGCGGATCAAGGGCGCGTGCTGCGGCGTTGGGGGAGCCCCCAAGCCCGGCAACCAGCGTGCCACTCACGCACTGGGTACGGCCATCAACGCGCAGGACTTCCTGAGCGGAACCATCGAGCTGCAAAAGCCGCTCACGGACCTGACCATTCTGGACACGATGCCAGATGTCATGGGTAGAAAAACTACCATTACGCTCGTAGATGAACGTGCCCTGAAAGCTTTGCTGCTGCTCCGCCCGCCCAAGACGCGTCAGCCAGTCTTGGGCTTCGTCGGCATGGGCGGGGACTACAAACCAGCCACTGAGCAAAAGCGCAAGGAGCGGTATGGCGCGCATAAAGCTCCTTGGCGGACTAGCGGTTTTCCAGGCTTGCAGCACGAGCGTATGGCAGGGCGCTTTCAGTGCCTTTCAAGGCCGATTCCTGTGCGTGTTGGCGCAGGTAGCCTGGAAGACGCTGATCTTGCCAGCCGGATTGCCCTTGAAGTACACCGTTGGCCATCGGCCCGGTGGTATCGGAGCTTTCCTTGTAGCCGGCCAGCACAGCTGGACCCTTGACCTGTGGACCGGCCATGACCGGTTGCTGGGTCTGCTGGGCCAGTTCGGCACCGGCGATTTCGTCCTGGTTATACAGGCGAACACCTGCCAGTACAGCGACGGTCACCGAAGCAGCGACTGCCAGACGACCTAGGCTACGCCAAGGACCGCGAGCAGCTTTTGCCGGAACGGCTTCATCAGCCAGCGCAGCAGAAACGGCCGCAGCAATATCCAGACGAGGGATTAGAAGATCCTTGTGCATCACCGCCCGAGCGACTTGGTAACGAGACCAGGTATCACGGGTTTCGGCATCATCAAATGCATTAAGCACTCGACGAAGTTCCAGTTCATCCGCTTCGTTATCCATCACTGCGGACAGCGATTCCTGCAGGGCATCACGACTCATGGCGGTTCCTCTCTTGGCTGTCGCCGCTGTCTCAGTTTTCCTGCAACAACGGCTGCAGGGCTTTATCGATGGCTTCCCGAGCCCGGAAAATCCGGGAACGTACGGTACCCACCGGACATTGCATGACGCTCGCAATGTCTTCGTAACTCAGACCATCGAATTCACGTAAAGTTAACGCGGTACGCAAATCTTCTGGCAGTTGTTGAATAGTGCGATGGACGGTTCCTTCAATCTCGTCGCGCAGCAATGCACGCTCCGGCGACTCGAGATCTTTGAGGCCGTGATCACCATCATAAAATTCAGCATCTTCCGAACTAACATCACTATCCGGTGGGCGGCGACCGCGAGAAACCAGATAGTTCTTCGCCGTGTTAATGGCGATGCGATAAAGCCACGTATAAAACGCACTATCACCGCGAAAATTACCGAGTGCACGGTACGCCTTGATAAAGGCTTCCTGTGCAACGTCCTGCGCTTCATGGGTGTCGTGCACAAACCGCACGATCAACCCGAGAATTTTGTGCTGGTATTTCAGCACTAGCAGATCAAATGCCCGCTTGTCGCCGCGTTGAACGCGCTCAACCAGCTGCTGATCCTCTTCCTGGGTTAGCATGAACACTCCTCGTTGTACTTGAAGGAGGCTTGCATAACTAATCGATCAGGCTTGCAAACATAGACTCGGGCTTTTCGCAAAAGTTCTCCCCCTCCAAGCAAGTTTCCGGTACGCACTGATTTGGCACACACGAAAAACGCAGCGCGGGCTATGCCGGCTGCGCGAATAATCTGTCGCCAGTTTCCTGACGCACCTGACACAGGCGCCGATCAGCAAATCCAGCGTGTTCCCAGCTTTCGGGCATCCTGCTATTGAGTCTGGGCTTATGCAAAAAGTTCCCATCCCAATCGCTGTCAGTTTCACGAAAGCCGTGCAGTTCGTTGACCGTAGTCTCACAATGCCACGAATGCCCGGCTATTGTGCCGCTCCCCCCCGCTATATACTAGTGGGCCGTGTGACCCTTTGATTCGCCGATCCAGGCGTCCTGTTTGCGCCCCCTTCGGATCGCTTTTTGCGGAATCCTTCAAATGAGCCAACAGTTTCAACACGATGTCCTGGTGATTGGCAGCGGCGCCGCGGGCTTGAGCCTTGCATTGACCCTGCCGAGCCACCTGCGCATAGCCGTTCTGAGCAAGGGTGACCTGGCAAACGGTTCGACATTCTGGGCCCAAGGCGGCGTCGCAGCGGTGCTGGATGACACCGACACCGTGCAATCCCACGTCGAAGACACCCTGAATGCCGGTGGCGGCCTGTGCAATGAAGAGGCGGTGCGATTCACCGTCGAGCACAGCCGCGAAGCCATCCAATGGCTGATCGACCAGGGCGTGCCCTTCACCCGCGATGAACATTCCGGCACCGACGACGGCGGCTTCGAGTTCCACCTGACCCGCGAAGGCGGCCACAGCCATCGGCGCATCATCCATGCCGCCGACGCCACCGGCGCCGCGATCTTCAAGACTTTGCTCGACCAGGCCCGACAACGCCCCAACATTGAACTGCTGGAGCAGCGAGTCGCCGTTGACCTGATCACCGAAAAACGCCTGGGCCTGTCGGGCGAACGCTGCCTCGGCGCCTACGTGCTCAACCGTGCCAGTGGCGAAGTCGACACCTACGGCGCGCGCTTCACGATTCTCGCCTCGGGCGGCGCAGCAAAGGTCTACCTCTATACCAGCAACCCCGACGGCGCCTGCGGTGATGGCATCGCCATGGCCTGGCGTTCCGGCTGCCGGGTGGCGAACCTGGAATTCAACCAGTTCCACCCCACCTGCCTGTATCACCCGCAAGCCAAGAGTTTCCTGATCACCGAAGCCCTGCGGGGCGAAGGCGCGCACTTGAAACTGCCCAACGGCGAACGCTTCATGCAGCGCTTCGACCCACGGGCCGAGCTGGCCCCGCGAGACATCGTCGCCCGGGCCATCGACCATGAAATGAAGCGCCTGGGCATCGACTGCGTCTACCTGGACATCAGCCACAAGCCCGAAGCTTTCATCAAGACTCACTTCCCGACCGTCTACGAGCGCTGCCTGGCGTTCAACATCGACATCACCAAAGGCCCGATCCCGGTCGTGCCAGCGGCGCACTATACCTGCGGCGGCGTGATGGTCGACCAACACGGGCGCACCGACGTACCCGGCCTGTAC
The DNA here is from genome assembly GCF_001952855.1 of Pseudomonas sp. ATCC PTA-122608. GTDB lineage: Bacteria > Pseudomonadota > Gammaproteobacteria > Pseudomonadales > Pseudomonadaceae > Aquipseudomonas. Next base: position 52,372 of record NZ_LPNO01000020.1, read on the forward strand.
GCCATCGGCGAAACCAGCTTCACCGGCCTGCACGGTGCCAACCGCATGGCCAGCAACTCGCTGCTGGAATGTTTCGTATACGCCCGCTCCGCCGCCGCCGACATCCTTGAACAGCTACCACGCATCCCGGTGCCGGCCGCCCTGCCCCGCTGGGATGCCAGCCAGGTCACCGATTCGGACGAAGACGTGATCATCGCCCACAACTGGGACGAGTTGCGGCGCTTCATGTGGGACTACGTGGGCATCGTGCGCACCAACAAACGCCTGGCGCGGGCGCAACACCGGGTTCGGCTGCTGCTGGATGAGATCGACGAGTTCTACAGCAACTATAAAGTCAGCCGCGACCTGATCGAGCTGCGCAACCTGGCCCAGGTGGCGGAACTGATGATCCGCTCGGCCATGGAACGCAAGGAGAGCCGGGGCCTGCATTACACACTCGACTACCCGCAGATGCTGCCCGAAGCGCGCGACACTATTCTGGTGCCAACCACCTACGGCGGCTGAACTTCAAGCGTACCCGCAGGCGCCGATGCACATCGGTGGCCTGCGAATCCTGCGGCACACATATCGAACGCACCCGCCAGTCACCCTGCACCCGAAAGCGCAGTACCACGATCAACGGCAACGCCAGGCTGTCGGGGCGCAGTTGCACGCTGTGCCAGCCACGTGCGGAGCTCCACAGCTGCCAGCCATCCTCATCGCGACGCAGGCCACGAATCGACGAACGGTGAGTCAACAGGATATGACGCGGCAGCACCCAACCGGCATGAACCAGGCACACCAAGGCGCCAACGGCTGCAACCCACGGGGACACATCGAGAAACCACAACGCACCCAGTGCGAATGCCTGGGCGAAAAGATAAACCGCCAGCAACTGCCCGGAGGCATGCCAGCGGCATTCGAACGTATTACTTGGGCTGGACACGATCCAGAATCATCCGAACCATGCGCTGCAGTTCCGGGTCTTCCGATTCGGCGCGTTCCATGAACCAGCCGAACATGTCCTGATCTTCGCATTCCAGCAGCTTGCGATAGCAGTCGCGGTCGACGTCGTTGAGGTGCGGATAGACCTCCCTGACGAACGGTACCAGCAACACGTCCAGTTCAAGCATGCCGCGGCGACTGTGCCAGTAGAGGCGATTGAGTTCTACATCTTCGACCATGGAGCGCTCCTCAAATAGAGCGCAAGTATACAGGCCGACGCTGCCTGGAACAGTCGGCTTTGGTCGGCCATACCGAAACTATCCATTTGCCGGGCGCCCCTCTATGATGCACTCATGACTTTTTAACCTGCGATGACCCATGGCTGACTCTGCTTTCTTCTGCTCCCTGTCCCACGAAGGCGTTCTCGCCATCCGCGGTTCCGACGCTGCCAAGTTCCTCCAGGGACAACTGACCTGCAACCTCAACTACCTGAGTGACACCCAGGCCAGCCTGGGCGCGCGCTGCACCCAAAAAGGGCGCATGCAGTCGAGCTTCCGCATCCTGCTGCAAGGCGATGGCGTGCTGCTGGCGATGGCCACCGAGTTGCTGGAGCCGCAACTGGCGGACCTGAAGAAGTACGCCGTGTTCTCCAAATCCAAACTCACCGACGAAAGCGCCGCCTGGGTGCGCTTCGGTGTGTCGGATGCGGATCAGGTACTGGCCAGCCTCGGCCTCGAGCTACCCACCGAGACCGACAGCGTGGTGCGAAGCGACGATCTGATCGCCATCCGCGTATCGCCGGGCCGCGCCGAACTCTGGGCCCCTGCCGCTCAAGCCGAAAACCTGCACAGCCAACTCGCCGCGCAATTGAACAAAGGTGAACTGAACCAGTGGTTGCTGGGCCAGATCCGTGCCGGCATCGGCCAGGTCATGCCTCAGACCCGCGAACTGTTCATCCCGCAGATGCTCAACCTGCAAGCCGTCGGCGGCGTCAGCTTCAAGAAAGGCTGCTACACCGGCCAGGAAATCGTCGCGCGCATGCAGTACCTGGGCAAGCTCAAGCGTCGCCTGTACCGCCTGAGCTTGAATGCCAGCGAATTGCCGGAGCCTGGCACCCCCCTGTTTTCCCCGACTCACAACAGCGCCATCGGCGAGGTGGTGATTGCCGCCCGGGCCGGCGAGGCGATTGAACTTCTAGCGGTGCTGCAAGCCGAAGCAGCAGAGAGTGGCGATGTGCATGTAGGCACACTGGAAGGCCCGGGCCTGCAGTTGCTCGACCTCCCCTACCAGCTGGACCGTGATCGCGAGATCCAGCGCTGATCGTCGTACCTTTTTGCAACACCCTAGAGATCATGAATGAACAAGCTGGCGGAAAAAGTCCAACAGGCTTTGGTTGTGGCCATCGATAACGATGACCTGGTTCTGCCAACGCTACCGGAAGTGGCCCTGAAGATTCGTCAGGCCGCCGAAGACCCGGACATCAGCATCAGCCATCTGAGCAAAGTGATCGGCCGCGATACCGCCTTGTCGGCGCGGCTGATCAAAGTGGTCAACAGCCCGCTGTTGCGCGCGACCCAGGAAGTCACCGACCTGCACACCGCCATCACCCGGCTGGGCACCAACTACAGCAGTAACCTGTCGATCGGGCTGGTGATGGAACAGATCTTTCACGCCCGCTCCGATGTAGTCGAACAGAAGATGCGTGATGTGTGGCGACGCAGCCTGGAAGTGGCCGGCGTGAGCTACGCGCTGTGCCGCAACCACAGCCAGTTGAAGCCTGATCAGGCGGCCCTCGGAGGCTTGGTGCACCAGATTGGCGTGCTGCCGATCCTGACCTACGCCGAAGATCACTATGAACTGCTGGCCGACCCCGTCAGCCTCAACCACGTGATTGAAAGCATTCACCCGCTGCTGGGGGACAAACTGCTGCGACGCTGGGATTTCCCGGAAATGCTGGTGAACCTGCCAGGGCAATACCTCGACCTGGAGCGCGACTCCGAGCGCCTGGACTACATCGACCTGGTGCAGGTCGCCGTGCTGTATTGCCACCGCAACACCGACCATCCGCTCGCCAGCGTGCCGGTATCGACGGTGCCTGCTATCAAGAAACTGCGCCTCGACCCCTACAGCGAAGCCCTGCGCACCGAGCTGGATGAAGCGCGGTCGATGTTTTACTGATTACCCCGCAATAAAACTGACCCGCACCTTCAACCCCGCCAGTTCACCGTCATGCAAGCTGATCTGCGCCAGATGTGCCCGGCAGATCTCACCGACAATCGCGAGCCCCAAGCCCGAACCCAAGCCCTGTTGGCTGCGCCGATAGAACCGCTCGAACACTCGGTCCCGCTCATCCAGCGGGATACCCGGGCCGTCGTCTTCCACCTCAAGTACCGCTGGCGCCGTTACCCGCAGGATCACGTTGCCGCCCGGTGGCGTGTGAGCCAAAGCGTTGTCCACCAGGTTGCTCAACAACTCGTTCAACAAGGTCGGCTCGCCTCGCAGCCACACCGGCTCATCCGCTTCCAGCGCCAGGGCCACGCCACGCGCATGGGCCAGCGGTGCCATGGCCATACCCAATTCGCGGGCCAACTGGCTTAAGTCCAGCAACTGCGCCCCGCCTTCGGCAATCGCCCGGGCACCGTTTTCGATGCGGGCCAGTGAGAGCAGTTGATTGGCCAGATGAGTCAGGCGATCGGTGCCCTGGGCAGCGGTTTCCAGGGTGGTGCGCCAGGTGGCCGGGTCTTCGGCGCGCAGGCCGAGTTCCAGCCGGGCTTTGAGGGCTGCCAGCGGCGTACGCAGCTCATGGGCGGCATCGGCAATAAACTGCGCCTGGCGCTCGAACTGCCCGCGCAAGCGTTCGGTGAAATGGTTGAGCGCACGCACCAGCGGGCCCAGCTCATGCTGCACCTCCACCAAGGGTAACGGCCGCAGATCATCCGGCTGACGCTCCTCTACCGCCGTGCGCAGACGCTCCAGCGGCCGCAACGCCGCACTCACCGCAAAGAACACCAAAAACAACGCACCGATGGCCAGCATCCCTAAGCGCAGCAAGGTATCGGCCATCAGGCTGCGGGCCATCGCGACCCGCGCCTCGTCGGTTTCGGCCACGCGGATTTCCGCCATGCCGTTCATGTTCGGCTCGGACACCGCCTTGAGCAAGCTGACCACCCGCACGTTCTGGCCCTGGTACTTGGCGTTATAAAAGCGCGCCAGCGCCGGATAGTCATCAGTGCGCGGCGTACCCGGCGGAGGGCCCGGAAGGTTTTCGTAACCGGAAATCAGCTTCTGGTGAATATCGTTGACCTGGTAGTAGATTCGCCCGGCGCTGTCATAGGCGAACGTATCCAGGGCCACGTACGGCACGTCGGCACTCAAGGTCCCGTCGCGATGAGACACGCCGGCCGCAATGGTCCGCGCCGAGGCCAAAAGCGTGCGGTCGTAAGCCGTGTCCGCCGCCTCGCGCCCATTCCAGTAAGCGCTCAAGCCGCTGGCGAGCATCAATACCACCAGCAACAGCGCGAGGTTCCACAGCAGGCGCCAGCGCAGGCTGCTGGGCTTATGCATCGCGGGCTTCCAGCAAGTACCCCAGGCCACGGAAGGTGACGATGGCCACCGGCTGTCCATCGAGCTTCTTGCGCAGGCGGTGCACGTAGATTTCGATGGCGTCGGGGCTGGCCTCTTCATCCAGGCCGAACACCTGGGAGGCCAGTTGCTCCTTGCTCATCACCCGGCCCGGACGCGCAATCAGCGCCTCAAGCACCGCCTGCTCGCGGGAGGTCAGGGTCAGCAGCTCACCGCCCAAGGTGAAGCGCCGTGTATCCAGGTCGTAAATCAGCACGCCACACGCCTGCTGGCGCTCACCGCCCAACACGCTACGGCGCAGCAGGGCTTTGACTCGGGCTTCCAGTTCCGTCAGTTCGAATGGCTTGGCCAGGTAGTCATCCGCCCCCAGGTTGAGGCCGTGCACCCGGTCTTTCACGTCACTGCGGGCGGTCAACATCAGTACCGGCAGATTTTTCCCACGCGCCCGCAACCGTGCCAATACCTCGAAACCGTCCATGCGCGGCAGGCCCACATCGAGGATTGCCACCGCGTATTCCTCGCTGCTCAAGGCCAGGTCCGCGGCCACACCATCGTGCAACACGTCGACGGTCAAACCCGTGCTCTTGAGCGCCTGGGCGACACTTTCGGCTAGCTGCAAATGGTCTTCAACCAGAAGGACACGCATGGGGTTTTACCTCGTTCGGGGGTGGTCGGCGCCACGCTTTGCCGGGGAGTTTACAGGCGCCACCTGCGCTGTGAAGCCCGAAAACATTGAAAGGCCACTGAAAGGTTAGTGAAAGCTTCGCCCTTTAGCATCCAGCCACGGTGGGTTTCGCCTGCCGAGCTATTTCACCTGTAGCGCCCGAAAAACGCCTCGAAGCGTTTTCGCCAAAATAAGAACAATAAAACGGAGTACACCCACGATGCTGCGCACTCAGCCGCCCGCTCGTTCTTCTCGTCTCACCCAGACCGCCCTTGCCAGTGCCGCCGCCTTTGCCGGCTTTTCGCCCGTAGGCCAAGCCGCCCTTTTCGACGACAGCAGCGCCACCCTCGAAACCCGCAACATGTACTTCAATCGCGACTTTCGCGACGGCACCAGCGCGCAACAATCCAAGCGCGACGAGTGGGCCCAGGGCTTCATGCTCAACCTGCAGTCGGGCTACACCGATGGCACCGTCGGCTTTGGCGTGGATGCGCTGGGCATGCTTGGGGTCAAGCTCGACTCCAGCCCCGACCGCACCGGCACCGGCCTGCTGCCCACCCACGATGACGGCCGCGCCGCCAACGAATACTCCAAACTCGGCCTGACCGGCAAAGTGAAGATCTCCGCCACCGAGCTGAAGATCGGCGCGCTGATCCCCGAGCTGCCTATCCTCAAGCCCAACGACGGGCGCATCCTGCCGCAGACCTTCGAGGGCAGCTTGCTGAGTTCCAAGGAATTCAAGAACCTGGTGTTCACCGGTGGCCGCCTTAACAAGGCCAAGGACCGCGACGACACCAACTACGAAGACATCGGCCTCAACAACAAGAACAGCCGCTTTCTCAGCGGCGCCACCGGCAAGCATTTCGATTTCGGCGGCGTGGACTACAAGTTCGCCGACAAGATCACCGGCAGCTATCACTTTGCCCAACTCGACGACGTGTACCGCCAGCATTTCCTCGGTCTGGTCGCCTCGCGCCCAATGGGCCCCGGTACCTTCGGCGCCGACCTGCGCCTGGCCGTCAGTGATGACACCGGCGCAGCCCGCGGCGGCAAGATCGACAACACCTCCCTCAACGGTCTCTTCAGCTATGCCCTCAATGGCCATAAGCTCAGCGCCGGCTATCAGCACATGTCCGGCGATAGCGCCTTTCCCTACGTGGACGGTAGCGATCCTTACCTTGTCAACTTCGTGCAGATCAACGACTTTGCCGGCGCCGAAGAACGCTCCTGGCAGGCACGCTACGACTACGACTTCGCCAAGCTGGGGATTCCCGGCCTGAGTTTCATGAGCCGTTACCTGTCGGGTGACAACATCAAGCTCAAAAACGGCGAGACCGGCAAGGAGTGGGAACGCAACAGCGAGATTCGCTACGTGGTGCAAAGCGGCACCTTAAAGGACGTGGCCGTGCGCCTGCGTAATGCCACCTACCGTTCCAACTATTCGGCCCGTGATGCGGATGAAGTGCGTTTGCTGGTGAGCTACAGCGTCGCGCTTTGGTAGTCGCCACCTCATAACAACAACGATGGAGATGAACATGACCCTTTCACTGCGTAAATTTGCCCTGACGGCCAGCTGCATGCTGTTCGCCAGCCAATTGATGGCCGCCGAACCCAAGCGCCCGGAATGCATCGCCCCGGCGTCCCCGGGCGGTGGTTTTGACCTGACCTGCAAACTGGCGCAAAGCGCGCTGGTCAACCAGAAGCTGCTGAGCAAGCCGATGCGTGTGACCTACATGCCTGGCGGCGTGGGCGCGGTGGCCTATAACGCCGTCGTGGCCCAGCGCCCGGGCGACGCCGGCACGTTGGTGGCGTGGTCCAGCGGCTCGCTGCTGAACCTGGCCCAGGGCAAGTTTGGCCGTTTCGATGAAAGCGCCGTGCGCTGGCTGGCCGCCGTTGGCACCAGCTACGGGGCCATCGCGGTGAAAAACGATTCGCCCTACAAAAACCTCGACGATCTGGTCAAGGCCCTGAAGAAAGATCCGGGCAGCGTAGTCATCGGTTCCGGCGGCACCGTCGGCAGCCAGGACTGGATGCAAACCGCACTGATCGCCAAGGCCGCCGGGATCAACCCGCGTGACCTGCGTTATGTGGCACTGGAAGGCGGCGGTGAAATCGCCACCGCGTTGCTCGGCGGCCACATCCAGGTAGGCAGCACCGACATCTCCGACTCCATGCCGCACATCCTCAGCGGCGACATGCGCCTGCTGGCAGTGTTCTCCGACGAGCGCCTGGACGAGCCGGAAATGAAGAACATTCCGACCGCCAAGGAACAAGGCTACGACATCGTCTGGCCGGTGGTACGCGGCTTCTACCTCGGGCCAAAAGTCAGCGACGAAGACTACGCCTGGTGGAAAGACGCCTTCGACAAACTGCTGGCTTCCGACGAGTTCGCCAAGCTGCGTGACCAGCGCGAGCTGTTCCCGTTCGCCATGACCGGCCCGGAGCTGGACACCTACGTGAAGAAACAGGTAGCCGACTACAAAGTACTGGCCAAAGAGTTCGGCCTGATCCAGTAATCGCCCCTCTGTGGGAGCGGGCTTGCTCGCGAAAAACTTCAACGATGACGCGTGCCGCCTGTATAAACGCGACGTCCTGGCGTTCTTCGTGAGCAAGCTCGCGCCTACAAGAGTCTCCAAGGAGTTCCCCATGCTCTTACAACGCATTTTCGCCTCAGTGATGTTGTTGGTCTGCGCCGGCCTCGCACTGATGGCCTGGCCGTATCAGGCGTCGTTTTCCTACGAGCCGGTAGGGCCTCGAGCCTACCCGCTGTTGATGCTCGGGCTGATGGGCCTGGGTTTGCTCTACATGCTGTTTCGCCCACAGCCCACCAAGCACACTGAAGAAGAACCGGCACTGGACCGCGAAACCCTGATCAAGATCGGCGCGTGCGTCGCGCTGTTGCTGGTGTTTGCCGGCACCTTCGAATCCCTGGGTTTCATCCTCAGCAGCATGCTGATCGGCATTCCGATGGCCCGCTTGTATGGCGGCCGCTGGAAGCCCAGCGTGGTGATCGTGACCTTGATGAGCATCGGTCTTTACCTGTTGTTCGACAAAGCCATGGATGTACCGCTGCCGCTCGGCCTGCTTGAAGTTCTGGAGAACTGATATGGATACGTTCAGCTATTTGGGCCAGGGCTTCGGCGTTGCACTGACCCCTTACAACCTGATCACCGCACTGTGCGGCACCTTGATCGGCACCGTCGTTGGCCTGTTGCCGGGCCTCGGGCCGATCAACGGCGTGGCGCTGTTGATCCCCATCGCATTTGCCCTCGGGCTGCCGCCTGAGTCGGCATTGATCCTGCTGGCCGCCGTGTACCTGGGCTGCGAATACGGCGGGCGCATCAGCTCGATCCTGCTGAACATCCCGGGTGAAGCCTCCACCGTGATGACCACCCTCGACGGCTACCCGATGGCCCGTAAAGGCCTGGCGGGCGTGGCGTTGTCGCTGTCGGCATGGAGTTCGTTCATCGGTGCGTTTATCGCCACCTGCGGCATGGTGCTATTCGCCCCGCTGCTGGCCAAATGGGCGATTGCCTTCGGCCCGGCGGAATATTTCGTACTGATGGTGTTTGCCATCGTCTGCCTGGGCGGCATGGCCGGTGACAAACCGCTGAAGACCTTTGTCGCGGCGTTGATCGGCCTGTTTCTGTCTGCGGTGGGTATCGATGCCAACAGCGGTGTGTACCGCTTCACCGGCGATAACATCCATCTGACCGACGGCATTCAATTCGTGGTGCTGGTGCTGGGCCTGTTCTCCATCAGCGAAATCCTGCTGCTGCTGGAAAAAACCCACCGCGGCCAGGAAGCCGTGAAAGCCACCGGACGGATGATGTTCAACCTGAAGGAAGCTTCCTCGGTATTCGTCGTGAATATTCGCTGCGGCCTGCTGGGTTTCATCATGGGTGTACTGCCGGGCGCGGGTGCAACACTGGCTTCCGCGGTGGCCTACATGACCGAAAAACGCCTGGCCGGTGCCAGCGGTAAATTCGGCCAGGGTGACATGCGCGGCCTGGCAGCGCCGGAAACCGCGATCGGTGCTTCCGCCTGCGGCGCCCTGGTGCCGATGCTGACCCTCGGCGTACCTGGTTCGGGCACCACGGCGGTGATGATCGGCGCGCTGTCGCTTTACAACATCACCCCCGGCCCGCTGCTGTTCCAACAGCAACCAGACATCGTCTGGGGCCTGATCGCCTCGTTGTTTGTCGCCAACATCATGCTGGTGATCCTCAACATCCCGATGATCCGCATCTTCACCCGCATCCTCGCCGTGCCGAACTGGGCGCTGGTGCCGGTGATCGCCATCATTACCGCGATCGGCGTGTACGCGGTTCACGCCACCACCTTCGACCTGTTCCTGATGGTCGGCATCGGTATCTTCGGCTATATCCTGCGCAAGCTGGATTTCCCGCTGTCGCCGGTGTTGCTGGGCTTTATCCTCGGCGGTTTGATGGAGCAGAACCTGCGTCGTGCGCTGTCGATTTCCAACGGTGAGTTGCAGATCCTCTGGTCGAGCCCGATCACCTTCGGCGTCTGGGTCCTGACCGCGTTGATGCTGTTGTTCCCGATCCTGCGTATCTGGCGCAAGCGTTCCTTGCAGCGTCGCGCCGTGGCCGATGTCTGAGGCCACGTTTAAAAACTGGTGGGCGACACCGCTGGTCGGTCTGCTGGGCGGGTACCTCGCCAGCCAGGTCGGCTGGCCACTGCCGTACATGGTCGGCTCGTTGCTGGCGATCATCCTCGTGCGCTGCCTCACACCCTGGCAGTTGGCAGAAATTCCCGGCGGCCGCAAATGCGGCCAATGGGTGGTGGGCATCGGCATCGGCCTGCACTTCACCCCGGTGGTGATGGAGCAGGTGATGAGCCACTTCGGCCTGATCTTTTTCGGCGCGCTGGTCACCAGCCTCTCCAGTATTGTGGGGGTGTGGTTGATGCGGCGTAGCGGTGAAGACCGCGCCACGGCGTTTTTCTCGAGCATGCCGGGTGGGTCGGGGGAGATGGTCAACCTTGGCGCACGCAATGGCGCGGTGCTCAGCCGTGTCGCGGCGGGCCAGAGTTTGCGGGTGTTGGTGGTGGTGCTGTGTGTGCCGGCGGCGTTCAAGTACTTGCTCGGCGAAGGTGCTCCGCAGTTTCATCCCGCGACCGTCGATTGGGCCTGGCTGGCGGTGCTGTTTCCCGTCGGTGCTTTGGTGGCTTGGGGTTGGCAGCGTTTGCGTCAGCCAAACCCGTGGCTGTTCGGACCGCTGCTGGTCAGTGCCGCCGTCAGTATCACCTGGGACCTGCACATCGGCCTGCCCGATGGAGGTAGCCAGATCGGCCAGTGGCTGATCGGCAGCGGCCTGGGCTGCCACTTCAACCGGCAGTTCTTCCGGCGCGCGCCATTGTTCATGGGGCGTACCTTGATCGGTACCGCATTGACCATGTTGATCGCGACGCTGGCGGCGGTGGGTTTGAGTGCCTTGACGCATCTGGATCTGCGCTCATTGACACTGGGCATGATGCCCGGCGGGATCGCCGAGATGAGCCTGACGGCGGAAACCCTGCAACTGTCGGTGCCGTTGGTGACGGCGATGCAGGTGATGCGCTTGTTGTTTGTGTTGTTCCTGGCGGAGCCGTTGTTTCGGCACTGGAACCGGCAACCGGAAAAGCTTTGAAGCCATAACCCCGTTCAAATGTGGGAGCTGTCGAGCTTTAGCGAGGCTGCGATAGCGGTGGGTCAGGCAACATTAATGTTGACTGTGCCGCCGTCTCGCAGCCTCGCTAAAGCTCGACAGCTCCTACATTGGATCTATGTCAAACCGGCGGCAATCGCCACTCGATCGGCGTTTCGCCATTCTGCTCAAGAAACTTGTTGGTGCGGCTGAAGTGTCCGCAGCCAATAAACCCTCGATACGCCGACAGCGGCGACGGATGCACCGACGTCAGCACCAGGTGCTTGGTGGCGTCGATCAGCTTCTGCTTGCCCTGCGCATGGGCGCCCCACAGCAAGAACACCAGATGCGGCTGGTGCGCGCTGACAATTTCGATAATCCGGTCGGTAAAGAACTGCCAGCCTTTGCCCGCATGGGCGTTGGCATTCGCGCGCTCCACGGTCATGGTGGTGTTGATCATCAGCACGCCCTGGTCAGCCCAGCTTTGCAGGTAGCCGTGATTGGGGATGTCGATGTTCAGGTCGCGCTTGAGTTCTTTATAGATATTGACCAGCGACGGCGGCGCCGGCACGCCCGGTTGCACCGAGAAGCACAGGCCATGGGCCTGGCCAGGGCCGTGGTACGGGTCCTGACCGAGGATCACCACCTTGACCTTGTCCAGCGGCGTTGAGTTGAGCGCGTTGAAGATCATCGGGCCCGGCGGGAAGATCTCCTTGCCGGCCGCGTGCTCCTGGCGCAGGAATTCCCGCAGCTGGGCCATGTACGGCTGGTCGAACTCGTCACGCAGGGCGTGTTTCCAGCTGGGTTCGAGTTTGATACGGTCGTCGGTGGTCATGGTTGCATCCAGAAAAAACAATGGTGCGAACCCTAGGAAAGCCCACCCTGCTTGTCAATTGATCTGACGCAGAACCGACACTTTCCCGTGAAGCGATCATACTGAACCTTCACTTTCTCGATTGAGGTCATGATGAACCTGCACTTCGAAGAGCTGATTGGCACCGACGGCGCCCGCATTGGCATCGCCAGCCTGGACGCGGAAAAATCCCTCAACGCCCTGTCGTTGCCGATGATCCTGGCCCTGAGCGAGCGCCTGGATGCCTGGGCCAAAGACCCGCAAATCGTCTGCGTGCTGCTGCGCGGCAATGGCCCCAAGGCGTTTTGCGCCGGCGGCGAAGTACGCAGCCTGGCCCAGGCCTGCCGTGAACATCCCGGGGAAGTACCGGCGCTGGCCGCGCAATTTTTCGCCGCTGAATACCGTCTCGACTACCGCCTGCACACCTACCCGAAACCGCTGATCTGCTGGGGTCACGGCTATGTGCTGGGCGGCGGCATGGGCTTGCTGCAAAGTGCCGCAGTGCGCATCGTCACCCCGAGCAGCCGCCTGGCCATGCCGGAAATCAGCATCGGCCTGTACCCGGACGTGGGCGCCAGTTGGTTCCTGTCCCGCCTGCCCGGCAAGTTGGGTTTGTTCCTCGGCCTGACCGGCGCCCACATGAATGGCCGCGACGCCCTGGACCTGGGCCTGGCTGACCGTTTTCTGCTGGATGAACAACAAGACGAGCTGCTCGAAGGCCTGCTGCAACTGAACTGGCAGGAACAGACCGACATGCAGCTCAATAGCCTGCTCAAGGCCCTGGCCCAGGAAGCCACCGGTCAGTTGCCTGACGCCCAATGGCTGCCGCGCCGGGCGCAGATCGACGAGTGGCTGGACGTCGGCGATGTGCGCTGCGCGTGGCGTGCCTTGAGCCAGTTGCGCGACCACGCCGACCCGCTGTTCAGCCGCGCTGGCAAGACCCTGAGCGAAGGCTGCCCGCTGACCGCGCAACTGGTGTGGGAGCAGATCCATCGTGCGCGGCACCTGTCCCTGGCTCAGGTGTTCCAGATGGAATACACCTTGAGCCTGAACTGCTGCCGTCACCCGGAATTCAGCGAAGGCGTGCGGGCGCGGTTGATCGACAAGGACCAACGGCCCCACTGGCATTGGCCGGACATCAACTTGATCCCCGAGGCCGTGGTGCAGGCGCACTTCCACAAGGTGTGGGAAGGGCGGCATCCGCTGGCGGACTTGTCTGACTATTGAGTGAGCGCCGTCAGCGCTTTGCTGCCTCGAAAGTGAAGGCGCAGTTATCGGGCTGACGGTCGTCGCACTGGAAGGTGGGTTGCCCGAAAACATCGGTGCCCGGATGCCAGTGCGTGGTTTCTGCCAGTGACATCGTCCCCCCGCCCTTGGCCGGGCCGTACCTCAAGGCGACCGTATTGCCCCTCACCGTTTTGTACACGCACTTTTCCAGGTAGCCATGCTTGCGCTCATCCGACTCCCTCGGAATAAAAATCGCGCCCACAAAGGTTTCCAAAAGGTCCTGGCCGTTCATTGCCTGGCTTATCCATGGAGACTCTTTGTCAGTTCCCTGAAAATGACCATCAACGTACCGTACGGCACTCGGGTAAGGACAGCCTTGCGCCGCCGCCAACGTGCTGAAGCCTGAAAGAACAAAACAGAACAAGTAAAGCGGGCCGACTCGCATGGTATGGGCTCCGTCAGTCGATGCAGGAAACGACACGCCAGATAGCGTCCGCTCCCAATTAACTACAGTCTCAGCCCATAGAATAGCTGTCAAATATGACAGTACCGACCAGCGGTCAGCAAAAACGGCGCCTGAGCGCCGTTTTTCCAATTAATACGATCAGCGATGCCCGCCACGGCCTCCACCGTGACCGCCACCCTGGCCACGTCCGCCACCATTACCCCAGTGGCCGTTGCCCCAACCCTGGTTCGGGTAAGGCCGGTAACCGGCTCGCGGCCCCGCGGGGTAATAGCGAGGCGCCGGCTGGTAATAACGCGGCGACGGGTAATAGCGTTGCGGTGGCGGGTAGTAACCCTGACGGTAATGGTAGTAGGGTCCGCCGCCGTAGTAATACGACGGCGCAGGCGCCGTGTAGACCTCGGAACCGTAGTACGCCTGGCCGCCACCGTAATAAGGCGCGCACGCAGATAGGGTCAAGCCGAGCAAAGCGATAAGAAGCAGTCGACGATACATGGCGGCCTCCTGGACCGCGGAAGAGCACACCCAGCGACGCTGGGGGGCGGCAAACAGCTTTCACTGCCTGACGAAATATCTGACATCAAAATCGGAATCTGGTGCGATTCAGACATAGATTGATACATCTGCTCACCGCCTCATTGCAGTGCAACCTTGCACCAGCACAACGCACCTTCAGCGCGCCCTGCGCCCTCCTCCTCTCGCCAACCCGCGCCGCTACTGCGCCCATGCCACTTGGCACGACTCTCGCTTTACCTCTCCCGTGCAAGAGTCATCACAGGTTCGCGGCACCACAATTTGCAATGGCTGACTAGGGTTCCGGCTCGCTAAGGCGAGTGGCTGGTCCGAGAGTTGGCGACCTCCAGTTGAGGTTACACGGCGGGATAAAAGCCCGGGAGACAAGCCACCGTTTACGGTGCCGCGTTGCTCCTGCTCGCCCTTGATCAACTGGAGAAGCATCCATGCCCTCGATACGTTTACCCGCCCTGCTCGCCGCCGCCTTCGCCGCCGTGGTGAGCTTTTCCACCCAAGCCGCCCCCAAAGACCATTTCAGCGTGTGCTGGACGATTTATGCCGGCTGGATGCCGTGGGAGTACGCCGGCAGCCAAGGCATCCTCGACAAGTGGGCCAAGAAGTACGGCATCAAGATCGACATGGTGCAGCTCAACGACTACGTCGAGTCCATCAACCAGTACACCGCCGGCCAGTTCGACGGCTGCACCATGACCAACATGGACGCCCTGACCATCCCCGCCGCCGGTGGCGTGGACAGCACCGCGCTAGTGGTCAGCGACTTCTCCAACGGCAACGATGGCGTGGTCATCAAGGGCGAAGGCAAGACCGTTGCCGACCTCAAGGGCATGAACGTCAACCTGGTGGAACTCTCCGTGTCCCACTACCTGCTGGCCCGCGCCCTGGAGTCAGCCGGCCTCACCGAAAAAGACCTGAAAGTGGTCAACACATCCGACGCCGACATCGCCGCCGCCTTCAACACCGACCAGGTCAAGGCCGTCACCACCTGGAACCCGATGCTCTCGGAGATAAAAGCCAAGCCCGGCGTCACTGAAGTGTTCGACTCCAGCAAAGTGCCCGGCGAAATCATGGACATGATGGTGGTCAACACCCAAACCCTCAAAGACAACCCCAAGCTGGGCAAAGCACTCACCGGCGCCTGGTTTGAAGTGGTCGCGCTGATGAACGCAAAAAATGCCGCCAGCACCGACGCCCTGGAACACATGGCCAAGGCTTCCGGCACCGACCTCAAGGGCTTCCAGTCGCAACTGGACACCACCAAGCTGTTCGCTACGCCCAAGGAAGCCCTGGCCTTCGCTACCAGTGCGCAGTTGCCCGCCACCATGGGCAAGGTCGCCGAGTTCTCGTTTAAACACGGCCTGCTCGGTGAAGGTGCCAAAGACACCAACGCCGTGGGCATGAGCTTCGCCAACGGCGTGACCCGCGGCGACACCGCCAACCTCAAGCTGCATTTCGACCCCAGCTACGTACAGATGGCCGCCGACGGCACGCTGTAAGAGGACCCGGCCATGCGCTTGATCAACCGTCACCCGGAACGCTCCAGTCGCCTGCTGTTGGTGCTGCTGCCCTTCGCTTTGTTGCTGTTCGCCTACTTCGTGGGCTCGGCCGAGCGCCTGGCAGACAACCCCAACGACAAGCTGCTGCCCAGCGCCGCACAAATGGGCGACGCGGTGAAACGCCTGGCCTTCAGTGCCGACGCGCGCACCGGTGAATATGTGCTGTGGCAAGACAGCGCCTCAAGCCTGCGCCGCCTGGCGATCGGCCTCGGTATCAGCGCCCTCGCCGGCCTGTGCCTGGGCATCGCTGCCGGGACCTTGCCGTTGTTTGGCGCACCGTTGTCGCCGTTACTGACGGTGCTGTCGATGGTGCCGCCGCTGGCGATCCTGCCGATCCTGTTCATCGTGTTTGGGCTGGGGGAATTGTCGAAAGTGATGCTGATCGTGATCGGCATCACCCCGGCCCTGGCGCGGGACCTGGAACAGCGGGCGCGGGAAATTCCCGTCGAGTTACTGGTGAAAGCGCAGACCCTCGGCGCCTCGACCTGGACCCTGATGCTGCGGGTGGTGCTGCCGCAGTTGCTGCCGCGCTTGCTGATCTCCCTGCGCTTGATGCTGGGCTCGGCGTGGCTGTTCCTGATCGCGGCCGAAGCCATCGCCTCCACCGACGGTTTGGGCTACCGGATCTTCCTGGTGCGCCGCTACCTGGCGATGGACGTGATCCTGCCCTACGTGGTGTGGATCACCCTGCTCGCCTGGCTGATGGACTGGGGCCTCAAGGCCCTGACCCGGCGTGCGTTCCCCTGGTACGAAGGAGCGCGGGCATGAGTTTTATCAGCGTCAACAATGTGTGGCAGCGCTATGGCGACCAGGTGGTGTTGGAGCGCCTGAACCTGCACGTGGCCGAAGGCGAATTCTGCACGTTGGTCGGCACTTCGGGTTGCGGCAAATCGACCTTCCTGCGCCTGTTGCTGGGGCAGGAAACCGCCAGCCATGGCGAGATCCTGCTGGACGGTAAACCTCTGGCCGCCGAACCCGACGCCAGCCGTGGCGTGGTGTTCCAGCGCTACTCGGTGTTCCCGCATCTGACGGTGCTGAACAACGTTGCACTCGGCCTTGAACTGCCGCGCTCGCCATTGCTCGGTCGCCTGTTTGGCACTGCGAAAAAACACGCTCGCGAACAGGCGGCGGCCCTGCTGCACAAAGTCGGTTTGGGCCATGCCCTGGACAAGTACCCGGCACAGCTTTCCGGCGGCATGCAACAGCGGCTGGCCATCGCCCAGGCGCTGATCATGAAGCCCCGCGTGCTGCTGCTGGACGAACCCTTCGGCGCCCTCGACCCGGGCATTCGCAAAGACATGCACTTGCTGTTGCTGGAGCTGTGGCGCGAAACCAGGCTGACGGTGTTCATGGTCACCCACGACCTGAGCGAAGGCTTCAGCCTCGGCACCCGCTTGCTGGTGTTCGACAAGGTGCGCCTCGACCCGCACGCCCCCGGCGCTTACGGCGCCCGCATCACCTACGACATCCCTTTGAACAGCGAGCGCCGCAAGGCGATCGCCGCCGAACTTGGAGCCACTTCCAAATGACCGACTCGACTCAATTGTTCCCACCCTTCGCCGAGGAAATGCTCCCCGGCGGCGGCCACCGCTCCTTTGTGCTCAAGCGCGGCCAGCTGCTGCGCCTCACCGACATTCGCGGCGGGGCCAACGTCAGCCTGACCCTGCTCAACGCCAATGAAAAAACCGAGCGCCTGAACCTGCCCGACAGCCTCAAATGCCAACACACCGCCAAGCTCACCAGCGGCCATTGCCTGTACTCGGACATGGGCCGCGTACTGGCCGCAATCACCGCCGACACCTGCGGCTGGAGTGACAGCATCGGTGGCGTGTTATGCGCCTCCGAAGTCGCGGAAAAATATGGCCAGGGCCGCTATCAAGAGCTGCGCAACGGCTTCTACCGCAACGGCACCGACAACCTGTTGGTGGAGTTGGGCAAGTGGGGCCTGGGGCTGTCCGACCTGCTGATGACCCTCAACCTGTTCAGCAAAATCACCGTGGATGACGCCGGCACGCTGCACTTCGCCGAAGGCCATACCAAGGCCGGCGACTACATCGAACTCTACGCACCGATGGACACGCTGGTGGTGCTCACCGCCCTGCAACACCCCATGGACCCCAATCCCGAATACGCGCCGCAGCCGCTGAAACTCAGCTGGATGAACGCCGACCCCAGCGTCGCCGAACACTGCCGCACCTCGCGCCCGGAAAACGAGCGCGGCTTTATCAACACTGACCGTCTGTTCGCCTGAGGACCTGCCATGTCTATCGCACTCGCCAACCAACCGGACGCCGCCGTGTACCGCGCGACCATCCCCGCCGGCGAACCCTGGCTGATGGAAGTCAAGGCCGGCCAGACCTTGCGCATCCTTGACCTTGAAGGCAACCAGGCGGTCGACACGTTGTTCTACAGCCTGAAAAACCCCAAGGAACGCTACGACGTGCAGCGCACCTTGCGCCGGCAAAACAGCGTGTACCTGAGCACCGGCAGCGTGCTGTATTCCAACCTCGGCCAGCCGATGCTGACCATCGTCGACGACACCTGCGGGCGCCACGACACCCTCGGCGGCGCCTGCGCCCAAGAGAGCAACACCGTGCGCTACGCCCTGGAAAAACGCTACATGCACAGCTGCCGCGACAACTACCTGCGGGCCTGCGCCCACGATGGCCGGCTGGGCAAAGGCGACATCGGACCGAACATCAATTTCTTCATGAATGTGCCGGTGACCGCTGATGGCGGGCTGACGTTCGAGGATGGTATTTCCGCCCCCGGCAAATACGTCGACCTGCGGGCCGAGATGGACGTGATCGTACTGATCTCCAACTGCCCGCAACTGAACAACCCGTGCAACGGCTACAACCCCACCCCGGCGGAGTTACTGGTATGGAACTGAAAATGAAGCGGTTGCGTCAGTGGTTGTTCGCCCTGTGCCAGGCGCGAGCCGGGCAGTGCCTCAAAAAGCGCTAAGGATCAAATGTGGGAGCGGGCTTGTGTGGGAGCGGGCTTGCTCGCGAAAGCGGCGTATCAGGCGACTGATGTATTGACTGAACCACCGCATTCGCGAGCAAGCCCGCTCCCACACTCGACCTCCCACACTGACTGCATGCGCTCCGGACGACCGTAGCGCCATCCACATTTGCGGGACGGCCCGCATCCCAGGACAAGGCCGGACATGCATCGGCCTGCGGGGTTTTGCCATGTTCGAAAAACTGTTGATCGCCAACCGTGGCGCCATCGCCTGCCGCATCCTGCGCACCTTGCGTGAGCTTTCGGTCAAGGGCGTGGCGGTGTATTCCGAAGCCGATGCCGCCAGCCTGCACATCCAGCAAGCCGACGAGGCCTACAGCCTGGGCGAAGGCGCGGCGGCCGGCACCTATTTGTCGGTCGAGAAAATCCTCGCCACGGCCAAGGCTTGTGGCGCCACCGCGATCCATCCCGGTTATGGCTTTCTTTCGGAAAACGCCGCCTTCGCCGAAGCCTGCGAAACAGCGGGCATCGCCTTCGTCGGCCCGACGCCAGAGCAGCTGCGAGTGTTCGGCCTCAAGCACACCGCGCGCGCGTTGGCCAGGCAGCACAACATCCCGCTGCTGGAAGGCACCGAACTGCTCAATAGCCTCGACGCTGCGTTACTGGCCGGGGAAACCGTGGGCTATCCGATCATGCTTAAAAGCACGGCGGGCGGTGGCGGGATCGGCATGCGCGTATGCAACAACGCCGATGAATTGCGCGACTGTTTCGAAGCGGTCAAACGCCTGGGCCAGAACAACTTCAGCGACGCCGGTGTATTTATCGAAAAATACATCCAGCACGCCCGGCACTTGGAAGTGCAGGTGTTTGGTGATGGGTGTGGCGAGGTGATTGCTCTCGGTGTGCGCGACTGTTCGGTGCAGCGGCGCAACCAGAAAGTGCTCGAGGAAACCCCTGCGCCGAACTTGCCCGACGGGATGGCGGATGAGCTGTGCCACGCCGCAATCACCCTGGCCAAGGCCGTGAATTACCGGAGCGCCGGCACGGTGGAGTTTATCTTTGATAGCGCCGATGGCCGCTTCTATTTTCTGGAAGTGAACACCCGATTGCAGGTGGAACACGGCGTCACCGAGCAAGTGTGGGGCGTGGACTTGGTGCGCTGGATGGTGCAACTGGCCGCCGGCGAAATGCCGCCGCTGCGGGATCTGGAATTGAAGCCTCACGGCCACGCGATTCAGGCGCGCCTGTACGCCGAAGATCCGGGACGGGATTTTCAGCCGAGCCCGGGGCTTCTGACCTGCGTGGATTTTCCGGTCGCTGAAGGCCTGCGTGTCGACACCTGGGTGGAGGCCGGTTGCGAGATCCCGCCCTACTTCGACCCGATGATCGCCAAGCTCATCACCTGGGCGCCGACCCGCGAACAGGCGCGCCTGGATCTGCATCAAGCCCTGACCAGCAGCCAGCTGTACGGCGTGGAAACCAATCGCGATTACTTGCGCCAGATCCTGCTCGCCGCGCCGTTCGCCAGTGGCCGGCCGTGGACGCGCTGCCTTGAGGATTTGGTCTACCGCGCAGACACGTTTGAGGTACTCAGCGCCGGGACACAAACCAGTGTCCAGGACTATCCGGGGCGCCTCGGTTACTGGGCCGTGGGCGTGCCGCCGTCAGGGCCGATGGACAGTCGCGCACTGCGTCTGGGTAACCGCTTGCTGGGCAATGCCGAAGGTACTGCCGCGCTGGAAATCACCATGAGCGGGCCAATGCTGCGCTTCAATTGCGCGGCAGTGGTGACGGTGACCGGGGCGGACATTGCGCTGCGGTTGAATGATGAAGCGGTGCCAATGAACACTGCGCTGCTGGTGCCGGCGGGCGCGACCTTGAGCCTGGGCGCCCTCGCCGGGGCCGGCGCGCGCAGCTACCTTTGCCTGCGCGGCGGGCTGCAGGTTCCCGATTATCTGGGCAGCAAAAGTACCTTCACCCTTGGACAGTTTGGCGGGCATGGCGGACGGGCGTTGCGGGCGGGTGACGTGTTGCACTTGCTGCCGTTGGAAGATGTCAGTTGCGGCAACACGTTAGCGCCTGAACCGCTTGCCGAGGTGCGAACACTGCGGGTGATCTACGGCCCTCACGGCGCGCCGGAATACTTCAAGCCTGAGTACATCGAGACGTTCTTCGCCACTCAGTGGGAAGTGCATTTCAACTCCAGCCGCACCGGCGTGAGGTTGATCGGGCCAAAGCCATTGTGGGCGCGTACGGATGGGGGTGAAGCGGGACTGCATCCGTCCAACATTCACGACAATCCCTATGCGATTGGCGCGGTGGATTTTACCGGGGATATGCCGGTGATCCTCGGCCCCGACGGCCCGAGCCTGGGTGGGTTTGTGTGCCCGGTGACGGTGATCGAGGCGGACTTGTGGCAGTTGGGCCAGCTCAAGGCGGGTGACAAAATCCGCTTCACTCCGGTCGACATCAAGACCGCCCGAAACCTGGCCCTGAAATGGGATCAAGTGTGGGAGCCGGGCTTGCTCGCGATGCAGGCAACTCGGTCCGACAGGCAAACCGAGGCGATGCTTTCGCGAGCAAGCCCGCTCCCACATTTGATTGAGTCGCCTGTTGTTCTGGACATCGGCCAAGCCGACACCCGCCTCGTCGCCCGCCTCGCCGGCGACACCCACCTGCTCCTGGAAATCGGCGCTCCTGAACTCGACCTAGTCCTGCGCTTTCGCGCCCACGCCCTGATGCAAGCCTTCGAAAGCCGAGCCCTGCACGGCGTCATCGACCTGACACCCGGCATCCGTTCCCTGCAAATCCACTACCAGCCCGAACAACTGCCCCTCGCCGACCTCTTGGCGTTGATCACCACCGAATGGCACGCCGTCTGCGCCAGCCAAAACCTGCAAGTGCCGTCGCGCATCGTCCACCTGCCACTCTCCTGGGACGACCCCGCCTGCCAACTGGCCATCGAAAAATACATGACCACCGTGCGCAAGGACGCCCCGTGGTGCCCAAGCAACCTGGAGTTCATCCGCCGCATCAACGACCTGGCCAACCTCGACGAGGTGCGCCACACCGTGTTCGACGCGAGCTACCTGGTGATGGGCCTGGGCGACGTCTACCTCGGCGCGCCCGTGGCCACGCCGCTGGACCCGCGCCACCGCCTGGTCACCACCAAGTACAACCCGGCACGCACCTGGACCGCCGAAAACTCCGTGGGCATCGGCGGCGCCTACCTGTGCGTGTACGGCATGGAAGGCCCCGGCGGCTATCAGTTCGTCGGGCGCACCTTGCAGATGTGGAACCGCTACCGCGAAGTCGCGGCGTTCGATGGCAAACCGTGGTTGCTGCGCTTCTTCGACCAGATCCGCTTTTACCCAGTGAGTGCGGATGAGTTGGTGCAGATCCGCCGGGATTTCCCCCTTGGGCGGTTTGAACTGAGCATCGAACACAGCCAGTTGAACCTGACGGATTACCAGGCCTTTCTCGCGCAGGAAGCCGAGAGCATTGGCGAGTTTCGCGGGCAACAGCAGCGCGCGTTCAACGCCGAACGCGAACGCTGGATCGCCAGCGGCCAGGCGCATTTCGACAGCGAAGAGCTTGCGGCGCCATTGGGCGAAGATACGCCGTTGCAGGCCAACGAATACAGCATCGACAGCCACATCGCCGGCAACCTCTGGCAAGTACAGGTGAGCGCTGGCGAACACGTGGCGGCGGGTGATGTGCTGGTGATCCTGGAGTCGATGAAAATGGAAATCCCGGTACTCGCGCCGTTTGCCGGCACTGTCAGGGAAATCCCTGTGCAACCGGGCAGCGGCATTGGCGCCGGGCAACGGGTGGTCGTGCTGGAGCGTGATTTGCAATAACGCCTCGGGGCTGTATCGTGCAAGGTACACCGGGTTTCACCGGGACCTTGTCCGATACAGCCTGAACCGACCGATGACCACGCCAACCCTCTGCCCCGCCTGCGGCGCCCGCAACGATTGCGCCCTGGCCGACCCGCGCACTGCCGACCAGGCCTGCTGGTGCTACAGCGTCAGCATCGACCCTGCGGTGCTTGAAGCCTTGCCGCCGGAACTGCGCAATAAAGCCTGCCTGTGCCCGCGCTGTGCCCAGGTGGACGAGCAACTGCGCGGCGCCGAGCCCACGTAATGCGTGTCGACCGTTTCCTCAGCAACCTGCCCCGTTTCAACCGCAAGCAAGTACGCCTGTTGCTGGTGGAGCGGCGGATCACCGTCGACGGCCAGACAGTCAGCGACCCGCATCACCCGGTGAGCGAGTTCAGCCGTGTGCTGCTGGATGGTGAAGTGCTGCAAGCGGGCAAACCCGCGCGCTACTTCATGCTGCACAAACCCCAGGGTTGCGTGAGCGCCACCGCCGACCCGCAACACCCCACCGTGCTTGACCTGCTGGACGAACCGGACAAGCACGAGCTGCACATCGCCGGCCGCCTGGATTTCAACACCACCGGCCTGCTGCTGATCACCAACGACGGCCAGTGGTCGCGCCGCCTGACCCAGCCGCAAACCAAATTGCCGAAGGTCTACTACGTCGAGACAGAGCAAAACATTGGCCCGGAATACGCAGCCACCTTTGCCGCCGGCCTGTACTTCGCGTTTGAAGACCTCACCACGCAACCAGCAGAACTTGAGCTATTGGGCCCCAGAACGGCGCGCCTGAGCATCATTGAAGGGCGTTATCACCAGGTGAAACGCATGTTCGGGCACTTCAACAACAAAGTGACCCGCCTGCACCGCGAGCGCATGGGGCCTTTGGAATTGGACTCAGCCCTTGCCCAAGGCCAGTACCGGGCGCTTACGGACGCTGAAATCCAACAGGTCTGATGACCGTTCAGCCGATGATGGCAAAAAACCACGCCATCGACTGGCGAACTGGCATCCCTGATGCTTGAATCAACCGAGCCAGCCGCAAACTGACTGGCGAGTCACCCCTACCTACAAGAAACACTTTGCCCGTCCGCACGCTTGATCTGCGGGCATCTCACGGCAAATTGCCCGCCATAACAACACCCGTCGGCCAGCCAGCACCGGATCGACATGGGCCCTCACTTCCAGGCGTATGCCTACCTGTCACAAAGCTCGTGCAGAGTGATCTGCGCGCATTACCCGCTTGCCAGGAGTCTTACGACATGAGGCCAGAAATCGCTGTGCTGGATATACAGGGTCAGTATCGGGTTTACACGGAGTTCTATCGCGCGGACGCAGCTGCCAAGACCATCATCCTGGTCAACGGCTCAATGGCCACCACTGCGTCTTTCGCCCAGACCGTGAAAAGCCTGCATCCGACGTTCAACGTGGTTTTGTACGATCAGCCCTACGCCGGTCGCTCAAAAATCCACAACCGCCACGAGCATATGCTGACGAAAGAAGTCGAGGGCCAGATCCTTCTGGAACTCATCGACCACTT
The DNA here is from genome assembly GCF_001952855.1 of Pseudomonas sp. ATCC PTA-122608. Lineage (GTDB taxonomy): Bacteria > Pseudomonadota > Gammaproteobacteria > Pseudomonadales > Pseudomonadaceae > Aquipseudomonas. The sequence continues at coordinate 76,208 of NZ_LPNO01000020.1, forward strand.
CGCCGCCGAACACGTGCTGTCCTTTTCCTGGGGCGGCGCCGCGACCCTCGTCGCCCTCGCCCACCGCCCGCGCCGTGTGGAAAAGGCCGTGATCAGCTCGTTCTCCCCGGTGATCAACGCACCGATGCGCGACTACCTGGAGCGCGGCGTCGACTACCTCGGCAGCCTCGACCGCGACCGCGTGGGCAACCTGGTCAACAGCACCATCGGCAAACACCTGCCGTCGCTGTTCAAACGCTTCAACTACAAACACGTGAGCAGCCTGGCCGAGCATGAGTATGGGCAGATGCACTTTCACATCAGCCACGTGCTCAACAGCGACCGGCTTTGCTACCTCAAGGCGGCGAAGCAGATTGATATTCCGGTGTTGTTTTTGAACGGCGAATGGGACGAGTACACCAGCGCCCAGGATGCCAAGTTGTTTGGGCAGCATATTGCGAAAAGCAGCTTCGGGACGATTCAAGCGACCGGGCACTTTTTGGATATGGAGCACAAGGCTGCTTGCCGGGATAGCCGGGAGGCGTTGATGGGTTTTTTGAGGCCGGAGCAGCAACCGAGCCGGTTGCGGTACCACGCGTCGCAGCCACAGCATGCATTTGCCGTATGAGCGGTGGGGTTGTGGGTGGGCTGGATTTCCATAGGGGTCCGCCTGCCCACGGCCGACCGTTGGCACGTAAAACACAGAATTTTCGAAGAAAAACTTCAAATCCGCGAGCACATCTGGTACAAAGTCAGCCGCTCTGAGCGGGTATAGTTTAGTGGTAGAACGAAAGCTTCCCAAGCTTTAGATGAGGGTTCGATTCCCTCTACCCGCTCCACTCAGATTTTGGTCCAGCGTCAGGATGGTTTTGACGGGGGATGTGTAAAAAAAAACCGGTCCTTGGTGGCCGGTTTTTTTATGCTCGAAATTTGAGAGGGCTGCCGATCACCGAATAACCTTGAAATAGACAAGCTCCGGATCATCCTCATCCAGATTCTCAATAACGCCACTGCGCAAGAATCCAGCCTTGGACATGAGTTGCTGTGAAGCGACGTTTGAGCGGTTCGTTGAGGTGAAGAGCTTGTCCGTTTTACACGCGGATTCGGCGGCAACAAGCAGCAGAAGCGCGATACCTTTGCGCTGATGTGCAGGAGAGATAACCACCAGTGAAACAAAGCCATTCCCGAAGAAATCGTGGGTAAGTACGAGATAACCGACGACGCTGCCGGACTCTACTGCAACCAGGCATTGACGCCTCTCAACGGCCTCGCGAATAAGCTCGCCACGGCTGACATTCGATTTCGCGAAAGCGTCGAGTTCAACCATTGCACTCACGTCTTCAAGCGTTGCCTCTCGGATGAACGGGGCTATTTTGGTTTCGCTGTTCCAGGTCATCGGTGCGGACTCCCAACACATCAAAATCGGCTGCCCTTCCCTTGGTATGTGCGGCCTGGAAGGGAAAGCCTGTTACAAATTCAAGAAACGCAATCCACGCGGTCCTGCACGGCTTCTACCAGCAAAAGCCCCAGCTCAATCATTTGCTGAATCGCCAAGGCCAGACAGCGATGCTCGTCTGGCAGGTTATCGGCAAATTCATTGGTCATTGCGCCAGCGCCGGCAATGGTTTCGTAGGCGTTGGCGAGCAATGCATCGGTGCCGATTTCGGGACGTACGCTGAATATTCTTACGGGTGAATTATACGAGTCAGTACACATCTGTTGATCCTCAAGAAGGACCACCACCCAGTCTTACGGAAATTAGGGTGGCAGCTGTACGCAGGTTAGTAGACCGGGAAGTTTCAGAACCGGCGCGCCCGAAGACGCCCTGCGCACAGCTACCATTAGGCACAGGCAATAAAATGCCTGACCGACAGAACAGCCGTACGCCAAAACTTCACAGGGCTACTAAACCCGACCGCTGATGGGCAGCGGCTGACGAACCTTAAAGAGGTCGCCCAAGGCGTACAACCGGGACGATTCTGATGGTTGTGTAGGCAATGGAGCAAGGTTCAAATGTTCAGACCAATCCGCGCTTCAGCCTTCAATTCCCTCCAACTGCGCAAGATCCGCAAGCAACCCCGGCCCCACAGGCTCCCATCCCAACTTCTTGCGCGTGATCGCACTGGATGCCGGCATATCGTGAGCGGTAAACCTTGCCAACCAACCAAAAAACCCCTGAGCCTCTTGTGCCGAAATGGATTTAACCGGCAACCCTAGCCGCGTCCCCAACACCTCGGCAATCTCCCGCTGCGACACACCCTCCTCCGCCACCGCGTGATACCTCGTGCCCGGCTCCGCCTTTTCAATCGCCAGTCTGTAGAGCCGAGCTACATCCAGAATATGTGCCGCCGGCCAACGGTTTTTCCCGTCGGCGATGTAAGCGCAAACACCCTTCTCGCGATACAACTCGATCACCGGGCTAACCAGCCCCTGCCTGACGGTGTCGTGTACTTGAGGCAAACGCATCACCGACACATTCACCCCCGTCGCGGCTACAGCGTTAGCCGCTTCTTCCGACGCTGCACGAGGAATTTGCGCTGAGGTAACCACCGCACCATCCTCCGTCGCCAACTGCCCCGGCACGGTGCTCGCGATCCCGACACCGGAGGTAATGATCAGTGGTCGATCCGACCCGGCAAGTGCGTCTCCCAATGCCCGGATAACCCGGCGGTCATCCTCGCAGTTCGCGACGAATTTCGAGAAGTCATGATTGAACGCCAGGTGAATCACGCCATCCGCCTGGGCAACACCAGACTTGAGGCTTTCCAGGTCCTCAAGCGACCCACGATGTACCTGAGCCCCGGCGGCCTCCAGCGCCGCCACCTTGTCATCCGAGCGGCACAACCCCTGCACCTGATGGCCCGCCGAGATCAATTCCTTGACGACAGCCGACCCGATAAATCCGCTGGCACCCGTGATAAATATGCGCATAAACCGTATCTCCGTGTGTATTCAGAGACTAATCTGTGCGCTTGCCCTATACGGGTAAAGTAGTGAAGTTATCAGGGTATAGAGGCTAACAGGCTATGAGTGGGAACCCGTTGGGCAGCTATCTGAAAGACCGACGTACCCGGCTTGATCCGGCGGCATTCGGCTTCTCATCGGCACGACGGCGTACGCCAGGTTTGCGCCGCGAAGAGGTGGCCCAACGCGCGAACATCAGCCCCACCTGGTACACCTGGCTCGAACAGGGCCGTGGCGGCGCGCCGTCGGTGGAAGTGCTGGAGCGGATTGCCCAATCCCTGATGCTGACCGATATCGAACGCGAGCATCTGTTCCTGCTGGCCTTCGGACGCCCACCCGAAGTGCGCTATCAGCAAAACGAAACGGTGACGCCACGCCTGCAACGGGTGCTGGATGCCTTGAACCCCAGCGCCGCGATCCTGCGTACGGCGACCTGGGATGTGGTGGCCTGGAACCAGGCGGCGTCGGTCATGTTGATGGACTACGGATCCCAGGCGCCGGAACAGCGAAATATTCTGCGGTTCATGTTCCTTGATCCCAATTCCCGCGCGGCCCAATACGACTGGGAAAGCGTGGCGCGGTTTGTGTTGGGGGCTTTCAGGATTGATACGGCGCGCTCAGGCGCGGCGGAGCAGGTGCAGCCGCTGGTGGATGAACTGTGTCGACGCAGCCCTGAATTTAAGGCGATGTGGAGCGAAAACGATGTTCAGGGTGCCCATGGTGATCGCATCAAGCGAATACGCCATTCGGTGTTGGGGCCGATCGAATTTGAGTATTCGGTGTTTGCGGTCGATGGGCGCAAGGATCTGAATATGGTGGTGTACAACCCGGCGACGCCGGAGGATGCGCAGCGGATCGCATCCTTGATGGATTAGGGGTCAGCAACTGCAAGAGACTTCGACACTGCAATCGCTCGCAACAAGAGAGCATTTGAATCCTTGGCCTTACTCACATCATTCTCCTGCGCCTAACCGCACCGCGCGCGCGTGCTCATGCCTATTGCCAGTCAGTATCCATATGGATACAGTGAGAACCCGTGAACTATCTTGTCCAGCAAACGCAGACCTTCATTACCTGGCATTCAGCAATACGTGATTTACGCGCAAAAATCGCCATCGCCCGGCGCATCGATCGCGCATCTGCTGGCAATCTGGGCGATATAAAGACGGTAGGCAATGGTGTCTCGGAAATGCGCGTAGATATCGGTCTGGGTTATCGAGTGTATTTCACGCAGCGAGGAAGAACCGTCATCGTCTTGCTGGCCGGTGGCGACAAATCCTCACAAGACGCCGACATCCGGCGAGCAAAAAAACTGGCAAAGGAAGTTTGATAATGAGCCAAACACTGACGACATTTGATATGGCAGCACTGCTCGACAGTGACGAAGCCATCAGCGAATACCTTTCTCAAGTCCTGGCAGACGGCGATAACGAGGAGTTCCTCAGGGCCGTCGGGTACGTGGCCAAAGCTCGTGGAATGGCGCGGGTCGCGACCGATACGGGCATGGGCCGTGAAAGCCTGTACAAGGCATTTGCCCCTGGAGCAAAGCCCCGCTTCGAAACCGTACTTAAGGTGCTTCACGCCCTGGGTATCGATCTGCAAGCGCAGCCGGGGCATGTCGCCAATCATTCGATTATTTGAGTGAGCAACCCCGCTGCACCACCCACGCCAACGGCAACGTCAGCAACAACATCCCCGCCAGCACCATCACCGCCACCGGCACGCCCATCGAGTCCCCCAAGCCACCAAACAGTACCGGCGCCAGTGCGCCGCCGCCGATGGTGCCGGTGTAGAACACCGCAAATGCCTGTTCTCGTTTCCCCGCGCGGGCCAGGTCCGGGACCGCGCCGTAAAGCACCGACGACGTGCCATTCAGCGCCAGCCCCAACACCGGCAACATCACCATCAACCCGCTCAACGGCAGGTACACCGCCGCGACGATCAACAGCGCTGTGCTGGTCTCCGTCAGCCATACGGTTTTCATCATGCCGATACGTGCGCCGAGGTAGCCGCAAAGCAATTTGCCGAAGGCGCCGCCGATAAACAGCATGGTCAGCGCCAGGCCAATGCCCGCAGTACCAGCGCCTTTAGCTTGCAGAAGAAAGGGCAAAAACGTGAGAAAGCCCATGCGCACGGCACTGTCGAGTGTGCCCGTAACGATCAGCGCTCGCAGGCCGCTGACCGAGCCACTGCCTACCAGTGTCTTGGCGGCTTTTCCGGAAGTGGATGAAGCTGCCTGCGTGGGTATCAGCCACCACAGCAACCCCGCTGCCGCCAATCCCAGCAGGCCCAACAACGTGACGCTCGCTCGCCAACTGATGACGGTCAGCAACAGGCCAACCAACCCGGGAACCAGGGTTTTACCAATGTCCCCGGAGAAGTTGTATTGAGACAGCGCCTCCTTGACCCCGCCTCCTCTCTCATAGCTGTCGGTGATCATCGAGGAAGCCAGCGGGTGTTGAGTACTCGCCCCTAGCCCACCCAATAGCAGCGCCAGCAACAACATGCCCAACCCGGTCGCCTGCCCCACCAACAGATAGGCAAAACCGGCAAGCGCCGTGCCACCCACCAGCATCGGCGTGCGCCCCCAACGTTTGGCAGCGCGGCTGGCCATTAGTTGGAACACTGCCATCATCCCGGAGTACGCCCCACGCAGCAGGCCGATCTGGGCGTAAGTCATGCCGAACTGCGCTTGCCAGATCGGCAGCAGCACGTAGATCACATCGGTCAGGCCATCATGAATGGCGTGGGCGCTGCACCCTGCGATCAACGAGCGGCGGCGGGCGGAAGTCTCGGGTACCGGCAGGGCAACGGCGTCGTTCATGAGGTCTTGCTCAGTTCAGGTTGGAGGGGCTTCCAGCCCGCCAGGGCGATCACCAGTGACAGTAACTGGAAACCGATGATCAGCGCTACGCATCCCGTCCAGCCCCAGCGTCCCCAGATCAGCGCGGGGGCGATGGCGCCGAAGCTGCCGCCCAGGTAATAGCAGGTCAGGTAGAGGCCCACGGCGCCGGCCTTGTTGTGGCGGGCGGTGGCGGTAGTGAAGGCGCTGGCGGCGGCCTGGGCGAGGAATACGCCGGTGGAGCTGAGGGCCAGGCCCAGTACGATGCACCACAGGGACGGCAATAAGGTCAGCGCCGAGCCGCAGACGCCGAGTGCCGCAGCGGCGGTCAGCAGCTCGGATTGCGGGCGGGATTTGCTCAGGCGCCCGGCGATGGGGATCACCACCAGTGCCAGCAGGAACACCAGGTAGAGGGTGCCCAGCGCCGCCGGGCCGAGGTCGAAGGGGGCTTGGCTGAGGTAAAGTCCGGCGTAGGTAAAGGTCGCCACTTGGGAGAACAGCACGCAAAATCCTACAGCGTAGGCTGCCAACAGCGGAGTGCTGAGCACATCGCTCCAGGTAGTTGCAGGTTGGGCAACACGGGGAGGATTGTCCGGCAGCAGAAACTGGATAAACCCGCCCACCATCAGGCTCAACACCGCCAACAGTTCAAAGGCTTCACGCCAGCCGACATACTCGGTCATCACCCCGCTGACGAAGCGCCCGGCAAAACCGCCGAGCACGGTGCCGGCCACGTAGAGGCTGGTGACTTCGGTCACGGTGCCGCCGCGCCAGCGATCGCCGATGTAGGCCACGCTGGTGGCAAACACTACCGGAATCAGCATCCCTTCGATAAAGCGCCACACCAGCAACTCGGCAAAGCTGCTGGCATAGGCGGTCATCAGCGCCGGCAGCGCCAGCAACAGCGCGGCCACCGAGATCACGGTGCGTTGCTCAAACCGCCCGGTCAGGCGGCTGACAAACGGCGCCGTCAGCGCCACCGCCAACGTAGTGACGGTAATGCTCCAACCGGCGGCCTTGGCGCTCACTTCAAAGTTGGCGGCAAGCGTCTGCAAAATGCTCTGGGTGGCGTAGAGGTTGAGAAACGCCGCGCAGCCACACAGGAACAGGGCAAGACGGGCACAATGCAGGCGCGGTTTCATGAAACCTCTCGTTTTATTATCAGAGGCCTTTATAGAATGACCCGCACACCCGAGACCAATACCGATTTCGGACCGATCAATACCCCGGGGCCAGGATGCTCGACCTACGCAAGCTGCGTTACTTTCTGACCGTCGCCGAAGAATTGCACTTCGGCCGCGCCGCCCTGCGCCTGCACCTGGCCCAGCCACCGTTGACCCGGCAGATTTCCGCGCTGGAGGCTGAACTGGGGTTTCGCCTGTTCGACCGCACCAGTCGCACGGTTTCGCTCACCGCCCAAGGGCGCTCGTTTCTGCCCTATGCACGGGCGGTGCTGGAGCAGGTCGACCTCGCCGAGGTCATTGCCGGCAAACTGGCTGCAGGTGCCGCCGGGCAACTGGCGCTGGGTTATGTCAGTTCCATAGCCCTGTCGGATTTGTTCAGCCAGGCGATTCAGGCCTTCGCCCAACGCTTTCCCGATGTGCAATTGACACTGGTGGAATGCGCCTCCGGGAGCCTGGGCGCACAGGTGGCTGATGGGCGCCTGGATATTGGCCTCAGCCGGTTACTGCCCCGGGAAGGTCAAACTGAGGTGCAAGCATTGTCGTTGGGGGAGGAGCGGCTGGTCGCTGCGGTGTCCAGCGACAGCCCGTTGGCGAGCCAGGCCGAGGTCAGCCTGGCGCAGCTGAGCGTGTATCCACTGATTCTGTTTCCAGCCGATTACGGCTCGGGCCTCAACCAGTCCATCGAGCAGCTTTATCGGCATAAGGGTTTGCCACTGCGAGCCGGGCCTTCGGGGCGGCAAATCACCTCGATCATTGCGCTGGTGGCGGCGGGCCAAGGTGTGGCACTGGTGCCGGAATGCACTCAGAGTTTGATGAATAAGGGCGTGACGTATCGGCCGTTGGTGGACGAGGATGCCTATGCTCGTTTACTTGTTCTGACGCGCAACGATGTAAGCAGCTTGATGGTTAGGGCATTTTTGAGCGTGATTGATGAGTTGCTACAGGCTCGTCAGCAAGCCTGATTGCTCTGCCGAAAAACCTCGCAATACCTCCGCCGGGCGCAGTCCCCACACGCTCATACACTGCATACGCCACCTACAGAAACATCGGTCGTCGACCGCTGGTAGGTAGAGTGTTGATAATTTATCTTCAGTGGTTATAGTCACCACCAACACACACCACAAGGAGGTGATGTGGACAGCCGATATTTGATAGGTCACATCGTTGCGGATGGCTGGTATCTGGTGCGAATCAGAGGCAGCCATCACCATTTCAAGCACCCGAAAAAGCCGGGGCTGGTGACGATCCCCCATCCTAAAAAGGACCTGCTGGACAAGACCGCAAAGAGCATTTTGAAACAAGCGCTGCTCAGCTAACACGTTCGTGGAGGACGACAAACATGCTGTACCCAATCGCAATTTCAACCGGTGACGAGGACCATGCCTGGGGTGTGGAAGTCCCGGACATTCCCGGTTGCTTCTCAGCTGGAGATGATCTGGACGACGCCATGGCCATGGCCCGCGAAGCGATCGAAGGCCACTTCGAGATCCTCGCAGAAGACGGTGCGCCCATTCCTACAGCACAGAAAGTCACCCTCCATGCCGCTAACCCGCAATATGCCGGCTGCACTTGGGCGGTGGTGGATATTGATGTCACCAAGTACCTGGGCAAGGCACAGAAACTCAATATCACGTTGCCCGGCTATCTGCTGAACCGCATTGACGAATACGTCCTGCATCATCCGGAAGAAAAAAGCCGTTCGGGCTTTCTTGCGTCTGCTGCGCTCAAGGTATTGCAACAGGACCGATAACAGCACTTGAGCACGCGATGGATACCTCTACTGAACGACTACTTACGGCAGTGAATTCGACCGCAAGAAACGTAGTTCCACTCTGGACCGGCCCGCCTACAGTAGAGCCGTACACCCTCAAGGAGCCCGACCATGTCCTATGAATACCAATACATGCCCTCCCCCGTCGGCCAACTGACTCTCGTCGCCCGTAACGGAAAACTCACCGCCATCCTCTGGGAAAAAGAGCGCCCCAACCGTGTTCGGCTGGGGGTCCTGCAAGAGGCCAACAACAGCCCGGTGTTGCGGGAAACCGAGCGGCAGTTGAAAGAATACTTCGCCGGTACCCGCAACCGTTTCGAGCTGGAACTGGACTTTGCCGGCACCGACTTCCAGAAGAAAGTCTGGCAGGCGCTGTTGACCATCCCGTTCGGACAGACCCGCAGCTACAGCCAGATCGCCGCACAGATCGGTAACCCCAAGGCAGTGCGTGCGGTGGGCGCAGCCAATGGGCGCAATCCGATTTCGATTGTCGCACCGTGCCATCGGGTGATCGGTGCTTCAGGCGGCTTGACCGGTTTCGCCGGCGGGCTTGAAGCCAAGCAATACCTCTTGGAGCTTGAGGATGGCGTTCAGGCACAAACGCCATCCGGTTCCGCTTGAACCACGGCCTCACGCATGAACACCTGATATTCGAACAACGGGTTGAAACCCTGCTTGCGATAAAGCGAGAAACCCTGTGACGTTGCCTCAAGAAAGCAGCGCCGGGCGCCCAGGGCCTGGGCATGAGCCAGTGCCGCGTGAATCAGTTGGGTGGCATAGCCTTTACCCCGCCAGGCGATCTCAGTCGCGATGTCATTAAGCCGGGCCACGCCATCGCACATCGATAACGTCAACGAACACACCACACCGGCGCTGACTGACAGTGTGAAGTGGTAAAGGGCTTGATCGCTGTCCAGGGCTCTCTGATGCCGTGCCTGATAGTGCCCGACACTGCCCTGCGACATCCCGAACGCCCGGCCAATCGGGCCGGCCCATTCGCTCAAGTGCCGAGTCAGCTGGACGTTCGGATGGCTGTCTCCCGACACCGGGATAAACGTCGATAGTTCCAGGAACATGGCTGTCGTCCGCTCTGTTGCAACAAAGCCCATCCCTGTCAGCACTTCGCCCAGGCCCTCCACCTTGTCGTCATGAATCAAGACACGTGTCGGCAGTGGGGTACGGCGAATCAGCTCCAGCGGAGCGTCCATTGAGTGCTCCAGTGCCGAACTGCCCACCAGGACAATCAGCAGGTTCCAGGGGACGGAATGCTCGTCGGCAAAATACGCATTTACGCAGGCACTGTAGCGGTGAAGCAGCGGGCAGAGCGCCGTTAAGAAATGCTCTTCGGTATGGTGATAAAGGGTAACCAAATCGCAGGTTGCGGTGGAATGCATGGGGCAAGTCCGGACAAAAGCCTAGTCTTCCCCTCCGCGCTTCAAGGCAGCGTAGGACCCGTCCTAAAGGGCCAACGGAAAAACATACAATTCTGCTCAAAACTCATTTGTTAAAAGAAATTTCAGAGCACGCCTGCGGTCAGTATTTTCATCACCCACCCTTTAAGGAAAACGGTCATGAAATTCTCCGCAGTCTCACAGTCCCTGTCCCGCTGGGCAGGCAGTGCCCGCACGTTCTACGCGGCGGTAGCGTTGATCTTCCTGTGGAGTTTGAGCGGGCCTTATTTCCACTACAACGACACATGGCAGCTGATCATCAACACCTCCACCACCATCATCACCTTCCTGATGGTGTTCCTGATCCAGAACACGCAAAACCGCGACAACGACATTTTGCATATCAAGATCGACGAACTGCTGCGCGCCACCAAGGACGCGCAAAACGCGGTGCTGAGCCTCGATGGCCTTGATCGCAAGCAGCTTGAGAAATTGCGCAAGGAATACAAGACCATGGGCGACAGCGAAACCATCACCGTCACTACGCTGACGACTGAGCGCGAACAGCCCAAGACCGACCTGAATCAAGCATAAAAAAACGGCGGTTGGAGCTTATCCAACCGCCGTTTTTTATGAACGACTCAAGGCAATCAACCGTCGCCTTGGTGACCTTTACCGTAAGTCGACGCCAGCGCCCGGGCTTTCTCCAGGCGCTCCTCCAACTTGGGCAGGGTCTCATCCACCAGGGCCTTTATTTCCGGAATATCCGACTCGGCGCCTTCCTGCTTGAACAAGGCGATCGCGTCTTCATTGGCCTTGATCTGCTGGGCGGTGTAGGCGGCGTCAAACGAATCGCCGTCCTTGAGCTCGGGCATCAGCGATTCGGCCTTGTCGACGATCTTGTCCCGTGGGGCCACCGGCAAATCGAGCTTCTTGGCGATGGCCGCCAGGTGCTGATTGGCCAGGGTGCGTTCATTGATGACTTCGATGGTGTAGTCCTTGATCTCTTGGGACGAAGTCTTGGCGTGTGCCATGCGGCTGGTCTCGATATCGGCCATGCCCTTGGCCGAAGCCTGCTCGATGAAATCGGCAGGCGACTGGGCGAAAGCATTGCTGGCGCCGAGGCCCAGCAGCATCGCGAAACTGGCGGTGCGTAACCGGATAGCCATGCGGCTCATGATGGGTTCCTCCAGGTAATAAACAGGTGCAGGGAAACGAACCCCGCCATGAATCTGAATTTTCAGGGCGATAAAGGTTTAGAAAAAACTTGTCAGTGCGACGAACGGTCGTCAGGCCTTGCTGCCAAACAGGCCCGGTAACGCACGGGGCTGGAAGCGTTCTGCCTGTTCTGCTGCTAAGGATAAAACTTCATCCCTACATACGGCTTATCGCGACAGGCTTGCAGGCGTGACGCCAAGTCACCAACGTGAACCTCAAGCTTGTGACCGTCGGGATCAAGGAAATAGAACGAAGCGCCTTCACTGCGGTTGTCGCGCCATTCGGCTACACCGACGGCTCGCAGGCGGGCCACCGCTGAGGCAAAGTCCTCGGCAGCAACGGTGAACGCATAGTGGGTGTATCCGGCAGCGGGTGTACTTAGTGACTCTAAGGACAAGCACAACCAGAGCCCCGGCAGCGACAGGTAGGCGCCGTTGTCCCAGGTCGCGTCGAGGCGCAGTTGCAGCAGCTCATTGTAGAAACGGATGCTGCGGTTCAAGTCGGTGACGGAGAGAGTCAGGTGATTGAGGCCTAAGAGCATGGAGTTCTTCCTTAAACACTGTGCTTATCAAACGCGCTCAAACAATACACCCTGCACCTGCCCATTCAACCACTGCAACGCCGGGTCTCCACCGCGCCGCGAATGCCATGCCAGCACAAACGCAAACGACGGGATATGAAACGGCGGCGGCACGGCCAGTAGCCGTTCGTGATCAATGTTGAGCAGCCCGCGAGACGACACGGTAAGAATCAGGTCCGTGCCCTGGATCAACTGCGGCGCGACACCCCAATGAGGCAAGCTGATAGCCACGTGCCGGCGCTCACGAATCGCCGTCAGCGCCCGTTCGATTTCCGGAGTGCCGCTGCCGCGCATTTCCAGCAACACGTGGGGCCGCGCCAGGTAGGTGGGCAGGTCAAGCACGCCGTTGTCAGGCAGGCTGTCACGGTCCACCAGGCATACGTAATGCTCTTCAAATAACGGCGTGCTGCGCAGTTCGGCAGGCATGTCGGGAAACACCCCGGCAGCCAGGTCGATGTCGCCATTGAGCACGCCATCCAGCATGCCTTCGCGGCTGGCCTGGATAATCTGCAAATCAATCCCCGGCGCTTCCCGGCGCAAAGTGCGCACCAGCTCCGGCAAGAAAATCGCCGCGCCGTAGTCCGACATCGCCACCCGAAAAGTACGTTTGGCCGAGGCCGGATCAAAGCGATTGGGCGCCAGCAACGCCTGCACCTGGGCCAACGCCTCCGCCAGCGGCATTGCCAGTTCCAGGGCGCGCGCGGTGGGCACCAACGAGCTGCCCTGGCGTACCAGCAACGGATCACCGAGCAAATCCCGCAACCGCGCCAGGGCGTGGCTTACCGCCGGCTGGCTCAAGTGCAAGCGCTCGGCGGCACGGGTGACGTGCTGCTCGCTGAGCAAGGCGTCGAGGATCACCAGCAGGTTAAGGTCGATGCGTCGAAGATCATTCATCAGCTGCATGTTCTGCATAAGAACTTGGAATTTAAATTTGCGCGACGAATAGCCTAGAGTCCAGCAAAACCTCTGGGAGATTGATGATGACGACGATGCATTGGGTAGGTTTATTGCTGTTGGCGGCGTTCGCCGGGGCGGTGGTGCCGTTTCAAAGTGCGATCAACGCCAACCTGGGACGCGGCCTGGGCCATCCGTTGTGGGCCACCCTCGCCTCGCTGCTGGTGAGCATTATCGTGCTGCTGCCGGTGATCCTGGCCCTACGCCTGCCGCTGCCCAACCTTGGCTTTATCACCAAGGCGCCGCTGTGGATGTGGAGCGGCGGTGCGTTCGGTGTGTGCTTTATCTCGCTGGCACTGATCCTGATGCCCAAGCTCGGCGCTTCGGGGTTTATCGCCCTGGCGATGGCCGGGCAGATCATCGCTTCGTTGATGCTGGATCACTTCGGCCTGTTTGGGCTGGTGGAACGCCAACTCACCGCGCCCCGGTTGATCGGGGCGCTGATGTTGATCGGCGGCGTGGCACTGATTCAGTTCAGCGCCACGCCCACCCGATCGCTGGTAGCCGCGGGCTGATCAGTGTTTGTCGAGGGTGCGCAGTTTCTGCGGCAAGCCCCACAGCAACAGCGCCGCCGCCAGCAGCGCACACACGCCGATGACATACAGCGCCGGCGTGGTGCTGCCGGTCAGGTCCTTGATCCGGCCGACCATCACCGGGCTGACGATGCCGCCAAACTGGCCCAGGGTGTTGATCACCGCAATCCCGCCCGCCGCGCCCGCCCCGGCACCGGCCAACAGCTTCGGCGGCAAGGTCCAGAAGGTCGGAATCGAGGCAATGATGCCCGCGCCCAGCAAGCTCAGAGCGACGATCAAGAACGTGGTGTGGTCCGCAAAGATTCCTGCACAGAAGAACCCCACCGCGCCCAGCGCCACCAGGCCACTGACGAACTTGCGGCGCTCACCGGTAGCGTCGGACAAGCGCCCGATCACCACCATGCTGATGGCGCCGCAGACGTAGGGAATCGCCGTCAGCAGGCCGATCATCACCGGGCTCTGGGTGCCCGCACTGCGGATCAACTGCGGCGCCCAGAAGTTCAGTCCGTAGGACGCTACCTGGATCAGGAAGTAGATAAAGCCCAGCATCAGGAAGCCGGGAATCCTGAGAGCCGCCAGCAATGAGCCGCCGCTCTTGTGGGGTTCATGCACGGCAATGCGGCTGGCCAGCAACGTCTTCTCCGCCGAGGTCAACCAGTGGGCATCCTCGATGCGGTCCTTGAGCAGCTTGAGCACCAGGAAACCCAGGCCAACGCAAGGCAAGCCACCGAGCAGGAACAACCAGTGCCAGCCGCGCATCTGCAGGACGCCGTCGAGGTGTTCCAGCACCAGCCCGGAGAACGGCGCGCCCACCAGCCCGGCAAACGCCGACGCCAGGAACAGCATCGACGTGATGCGCCCACGGTAGTGCTGCGGGAACCACAACGTCAGGTAATACAACACGCCTGGGGCAAACCCGGCCTCCATCGCACCGATGATGAAGCGCAGGCCGTAGAACTGCCACTCCGCCGTGACGAACACCATGGCGGCCGTCGCCAGCCCCCACGACATCATGATGCGCGCGATCCAGCGGCGGGCGCCGACCTTGTACAGCATCATGTTGCTCGGCACTTCGAAGATCACATAGCCGACCACAAACAGCCCGGCGCCGAGGCCGTAGGCGGTGTCGCTCAAACTCAGGTCAGCCTGCAGCTGGAACTTGGCGAAGCTGATGTTGATGCGGTCAAAAAATGCGAACAAATAGCAGACCATGATCAGCGGCATCAGGCGCCAGGCGACCTTGCTGACCAGGGCTTTTTCGGCATCGTGCTCAGCGGCCGGGCGCACGCCGGCCTCCAACGTATTAAGGCTCATTGTTTCTCTCCAGCGGACTGCTCGCAGGCGTCCGATTGTTTTTGTTGTCTGGTGGCGGCTTACAAAGTGGCGATGTAGGCCGGTGGCGGATGCAGGTCGCAATTGCGCCCGGCCTTGGCCACCTGGCCCGGCAGTTCATGGCCGAGCAGGGCCGGCAATTGCCGCGACATGTGCAGCAGGTGCGGCAGGTCGATGCCGGTGTGAATCCCGACTTCGTCGCACAGGTTGACCAGGTCTTCGGTGCAGATATTGCCCGACGCGCCGGGAGCAAACGGGCAGCCGCCGAGGCCGCCCAATGCGGCATCAAACCGTCGCGCTCCGGCCTCGTAGGCGGCCAGTACATTGCACAAACCCAGGCCGCGGGTGTTGTGGAAATGCAGGGTCAGGTCGCTCGCCGGAACACGTTCCAGAACGCGTTTGACCAGGCGTTCGACCTGACGCGGGTTGGCCATGCCGGTGGTGTCCGCCAGGCTGATGCCCTGGATGCCCAGCTCGCGGTAGGCATCGACCAACTGCAGCACGCGGTCTTCATCAATCTTGCCCTCGAACGGGCAGCCGAAAGTGGTGGCGATGCTGCCGTTGAGGCGCACCGGATAGTCGGCAGCGAAACTCACGATGTCGCCGAACGCCGCCAACGAGGCCTCGCAGCGCATGCGCATATTCGCCAGGTTGTGGGTCTGGCTGGCGGACATCACCAGGTTCAACTCATCGGCCCGGGACTCGATGGCACGCTGGGCGCCCTTGAGATTGGGGATCAACGCCACGTAGATAATCCCAGGACGGCGGGTGATGCCCTGGAACACTTGTTCACCATCACGCAATGCGGGAATGGCCTTGGGTGAAACAAACGAACCGGCTTCGATCCGGGAAAAACCCGCCAGGGACAGTTGGTCGATCAACGCGATCTTGTCGACAGTCTCGACCCAAGTCGGCTCGATTTGCAGCCCATCCCGGGGCGAGACTTCCTGCACGATCAAGGCATCGGAATAGCTTTTCATTGCACCACTCCCGAAGTTTTCAGGCGTTGAATATCGGCACCGCTCAAGCCCAGGTCGCCGAGGATTGCATCGGTGTGCTGGCCCAGACTCGGGCCCTGCCAGTTCACGGCGCCAGGGGTTTCCGACAGCTTGGGCACGATGCCGGGCATCTTCACCGTGAGGCCGCCGGGCAGGTCGGCGCTTAGCAGCATGTCGCGGGCCTGGTAGTGTGGGTCGGCGACGATGTCAGCCACTGAATAGATGCGCCCTGCCGGTACTTCGGCGACTTCCAGGGCGCTGAGCACCTGGTCGATGGGCAGGCTGCTGGTCCAGTGGGTGATGGCGGCGTCGAGCAGGCCGCTCTTGGCCGCGCGGCCGTCGTTGTGGGCAAACTCCGGCGCTTCGGCCAGGTCGGCGCGGCCAATGGCGAGCATCAGGCGCTTGTAGATCGGGTCGCTGTTGCCGGCGATCACCACGTAGGCGCCGTCGGCGGTCAGGTAGGTGTTGGAGGGTGCGATGCCGGGCAAGGCGCCGCCGCTGCGTTCGCGTACATGGCCGAGCATGTCGTATTCCGGTACCAGGCTTTCCATCAGGTTGAACACACTTTCGGCCAGGGACACGTCGACAATCTGGCCGTCGCCCTGGCCGGTCTTGACCCGCAGCAGCGACATCAGCGCGCCGATCACACCGTGCAGTGAGGCCAGGGAATCACCGAGGCTCACGCCCACCCGTGCCGGTGGCGAGTCCGGGTTGCCGGTGGTGTAGCGAATCCCGCCCATGGCCTCGCCGATGGCACCGAAGCCCGGGCGGTCGCGGTAAGGGCCGGTCTGGCCGTAGCCCGAGATGCGCACCAAGGTCAGCTTGGGATTGAGGGCGTGCAGTACGTCCCAGCCC
The DNA here is from genome assembly GCF_001952855.1 of Pseudomonas sp. ATCC PTA-122608. GTDB lineage: Bacteria > Pseudomonadota > Gammaproteobacteria > Pseudomonadales > Pseudomonadaceae > Aquipseudomonas. The sequence continues at coordinate 92,809 of NZ_LPNO01000020.1, forward strand.
AGGCCGAGTTTTTCCAGGCCGCCGGGGCGCAGGTTTTCGATCAGCACGTCGGCGTCACCCAGCAATTGTTTGACCAGGTCCAGGCCTTCTGCGGACTTGAGGTCCAGGGCCAGGGACTTCTTGTTACGCGATTGCAGGTACCACCACAGCGACGTGCCTTCGTGCAGCTTTCGCCATTTGCGAAGCGGATCGCCCTGCCCCATGGCTTCGATTTTGATCACCTCGGCGCCAAACTCGGCCATCAGCCGGGCGGCGAACGGCGCGGCAATCAGGGTGCCGATCTCGATCACCTTGATACCGCTCAGGGGAGCCGTCATGGGGTGTACCTCTTGTTCTTGGAATGTGAGCCAAGGCTAGAGGACACGGGCAGTAGAAATCCAACCGTCAGTTGGCAACGAGCGTTCGCCAAATGCGAAGGCTTGAGTCAGAGTTGGTCGTGGCGAGGGAGCTTGCTCCCGCTGGAGTGCGTAGCGCCCGGCTTTTTTTGGGGCTGCTACGCAGCCAGGGTATTTGCTTACGCCTGCTCCCGCCGCAGGTAATCGAACAACAACCGACTCACCGGCGACAACTGCGCTTCATCACGCACCACCAGGATCAGGCTGCGATCCGACCAGGCATCCGTCAGGGGCACCGCGTGCAAACCCAACGCCCGGCCAAACAATTCATAGGCCTTTTGCGGCAGGATGCCGATGCCCATGTTGGCCTGGACCATTCGGCACATGGCATCAAAGCCCGGCACATGGATCCGCAGGCGCAACACCTTGCCCGCCTCCCGCGCCGCCGCGTGGGTGCGCATGTTGATCGAGCTGGCGGAATGCAGCCCCACGTAGTCGCTGTCCAGCGTCTCGGCGAACGCCAGTGTCTTGCGCGAGGCCAACGGGTGATCCGCCGGCATCAGCACCACCAGTTTGTCCCGGCGGTAGGTCACGCCGGGCAGGCCTTTGGTATCGGTGTCGCTGGAACAGATGCCCAGGTCCGCCACCCCATCGATCACGCCCTGGACCACGCCATTGCTGGGCCGCTCTTCCAGGTCAGCTTTGACCTGCGGGTGCAGCGCGGAAAAGTCGCGCAAGTCTTCCGGCAGGAACTGAATGATCGCCGAGAGATTCGCCAGCATCCGCACATAGCCGCGCATGCCGTGGCTGTGTTCGCCCAGTTCCAGGCCCATTTTCTCGACGTTGAACAGCATCTGCCGCGCATGGTGCAGCAAGGTCTCGCCGGCGGCCGTGAGCTGCATGCCCTTGGCCTGGCGCACAAACAGGCTCACGCCCAGCACCTGTTCCAACTCCATCAAACGCTTGCTGGCCGCCGAGACCGCGATGGCTTCACGGGCCGCAGCGCGGGTCAGCGTGCCTTCTTCATGCACCGCCACAAACAACTGCAGCGTGATCAGATCAAGGCGACGAACCAGGCTTTTGTGCAGCATCTAGGCGCGCTCGGTGGCCAGGCGATTGATATCGGCCTGCTCCACCACCGGCAGAGGTGCGCCGTGCCGGACGGCCGAGAGCATCGCGCGACCAACGGTTTCCGTACTCACTACCCACGCCGGCCGCACATGGCGCAGCAGCGACAACAACGGGCCGACCACGGTGTAGATGGACTGGTAGAGCGGGGTTTTCGAACGCACACCGTGCAACGGCTGGATCACCCCGGGACGGAACAGGTACACCGCCTTGAACGGCAGGCGCAGCAACGCATTCTCGGTCTTGCCCTTGATCCGCGCCCACATGGTTTTGCCGGTTTCGCTGCTGTCAGTCCCGGCGCCGGACACGTAGATGAAGGTCATTTGCGGATTGAGCCGGGCCAGGGTGCTGGCGGCCACCAGGGTCAGGTCGTAGGTCAAATGGGTGTACTTGACCTCGTCCATGCCCACCGAAGAAACGCCCAGGCAAAAGAAGCAGGCATCGAAACCTTGCAGCAGATGCTCCAGCGGCTGGAAATCGAACATGTCGGCATGCAGCACCTGGTGCAGCTTGCCGTGTTCCTGGGCCAGTGCGGTACGGCCTACGGCGACCACTTCCTGCACGTCACCGGCCAGCAGGCACTCGCGCAACACGCCCTGGCCGACCATGCCGGTGGCGCCGAATAATAGAACTCTCATAAGGTTGGTTCCTAAGCGACAAGCGGTTAGCTTCAGGCTGCCAGCTAGAGACAAACACACTAGCAGCTTGTAGCTTGCGGCTTGCAGCTTACTGCTCAACAGGATCTTTTGCCCCTTGAAAAGCACCACCACCCTCGCCATCGCCTGCAGCGCGGCCTTTCTGTCCCAGGTTGGCATCAGCAGCTATCTGCCTGCCGTGCCGGCAATTGCCTTGTCATTGACCGCCGCAGAGGATCAGGTAGCACTGGCCCTGGCGGTGTATTTGATCGGCATGGCGTTGCCGATGCTGCTCTGGGGCAGCCTCGGTGAGCGGCTGGGCAGAAAGCCGGTGTTGCTGGCGGCGTTGGCGCTGTATGCGCTGGCCAGTGCAGCGATTCCGTCCGCCTACAGCCTCGAATCGTTCCTCGGTCTGCGGCTGGTTCAAGGCCTCGGCGCGGGCGGCGTGTCGGTGATGGCGCGGGTGTTGGTTCGCGACAGTTTCAGCGGTGTCCTGCTGGCCAAAGGCTTGTCGTGGCTGGGGATGACGTTCGTGATCGCCTTGGGCATCGGGCAGTTTGTGGGCTCGCTGTTGCAGGTGGCGTTTGGCTGGGAGGCGATCTTTTATGGGCTGTCGGTGGCGGCTGTCGGCTTGATGATAGCGCTGCAACGGGTGGTGTTTCCGAGATTGGAAAACGCCTCTGGACACGCCTCGGCCTGGCGCATCTACGGCACGATCCTGCGCCATCCGGCGTTCCTGCGGCCTGCATTGGCGGGCGGTTTGGGTTACGGGGTGATCATCGCGTTCAACACCTGCGCACCGTTGATTTTGCAGGGCCATTTCGAGTGGAGCGCTGCGCAATATGGCTGGCTCGGCTGGCCGATCAGCGGGGCGTATCTGGCGGGGGCGTTGATGGTCAATCGCCTCGTCGCCCGCACCGGGCGCCTGTCGATGATGAGTTGGGGCGTGGCGTTGGTGATGTGCGGCAGCGCGACGATGTTGCTGGGCAGCCTGTTCGCCAATGGGCTGGCGATCCTGCTGTGGCTGCCGTATTGCCTGGCGGTGTTCGGGCAGTCGATGAGTTATCCCATCAGCCTGTCGCTGGCCAATGATGAATCACCGGTGAGCGGCTCCTACGCCATGGCCTTGAGCGGTTTCATGCATCAGTTGATGGCGGCGGCGATCGGCGGGGTGGCCAGCCTGTTGGCGAGTCAGCAGGCCTGGCCGTTGGCGGTGTTATGCGTGGCGCTGGCGGGCGGCGCACTGCTGTGCGTCGCCATGGCCAGGGCTGATCAGAACGCGCTGCGAAAGATCTCTTCAATCTGACGCTGATCCGCGCGCCGTGGGTTGGTCAGACCGCAGGCGTCCTTCAGGGCGTTGGACGCCAGCAGCGGGATGTCCTGCAACTTGGCGCCCAACTCCCGCAGCCCGGCAGGAATTTCCACGTCCTGGGACAGGCTGCGAATTGCCGCGATGGCCGCCTGGGCGCCCTCTTCCACTGAGGTACCTTTGATGTCTGCGCCAAGGGCCCGTGCCACATGGCTCAGGCGCTCGGCACTGACGCTGGCGTTGAAGCTTTGCACGTGGGGCAACAGCACCGCATTGCACACGCCGTGGGGCAAGTCATACAGCCCGCCCAACTGGTGCGCCATGGCGTGCACGAACCCCAGGGACGCATTGTTGAAGGCCATGCCGGCAAGGAACTGCGCATACGCCATGTTCTCCCGGGCGGCCATGTCTTGGCCGTCGCGCACCGCAATCCGCAGGTTGGCGCTGATCAGTTCGATGGCCTTGATCGCGCAGGCATCGGTGATCGGATTGGCGGCGGTGGACACGTAGGCTTCGATCGCGTGGGTCAGCGCATCCATGCCGGTGGCGGCGGTCAGGCCCTTGGGCATGCCGACCATCAGCGCCGGGTCGTTGACCGACAGCAGCGGCGTAACGTTGCGGTCGACGATAGCCATTTTCACGTGACGGGTTTCGTCGGTGATGATGCAGAAGCGGGTCATTTCGCTGGCAGTGCCGGCGGTGGTGTTGATGGCCACCAGCGGCAGTTGCGGTTTGGCCGACTGGTCGACGCCTTCGTAGTCTCCGATGTGCCCGCCGTTGGTCGCACACAGGGCAATGCCTTTGGCGCAGTCATGGGGCGAGCCGCCGCCCAGGGAGACCACGAAATCGCAGGCACTCTGTTGCAGCAGCGCCAGGCCTTTTTCGACGTTCTCGACATTCGGGTTGGGCTTGGCGCCGTCGTAGACCACCGAGTCGATGTCCTGCATCGCGAGTTTCTCGGCGATCATGCTGGCGACACCTGCCTTGGCCATCCCGGCGTCAGTGACGATCAGCGCCTTGCGAAAGCCATAGTTGCGAATCGCGATCATGGCTTCGTCGAGGCAGTCGATGCCCATGATGTTGACGGATGGAATGAAGAAGGTGCTGCTCATGGTGGCTAATCCTCGAAAGTCGTTATGCCTACAGCATCGACCTCGATTGCCTGCGGCATCTTGACCAGGATCAACGCCCGCTCGTGATAAAGTCACCGCCCAGCCGATTTTGAGTAGACACGCCGCAATGAAGGATTCCCAGGATTTTGACGCCCACCTTGAAGACTGGAACGCCTTGCGCAGCAGTACCGCCTTCAGCGGGATCCTGATCGGCAACGGCGCCAGCCGCGCAGTGTGGGAAGACTTTGCCTACGACTCACTGTTCGAAAACGCCCGCGCCGTGGAAGAAAAACCTCTGAGCCAGTCCGAACTCAGCGTGTTTGACGCGATGCAGACCCGCAGTTTCGAACAGGTGCTGGGCGCGCTGAAAACCACCAGCCGGGTCAACAAGGCCTTGGCGGTCAGCTCAGCGGCGCCACGTAATCGCTACTACGCGATCAAGGAAGCGCTGATCAATACGATCCACAGCGTGCATATTCCGTGGCGCCTGGTGCAGCCTTCGACGCTGGCGACGATTCATCAGGAGCTGGCGAGTTATCCGACGGTTTTCACCAGCAATTACGACTTGCTCAACTACTGGGCGATCCTGCAGGCGCCGGGCATCGATGATCTGTTTCGCAGCGCGGATGCGAGCTTTGACCTGCGTAATACCGCCACCGACAGCACGCGCATTTTGTATTTGCATGGTGGTTTGCACCTGGTGCGTAACCTTGACGGTACGGCGCGTAAATTGCCGACCACTGACAGCACGTTGCTTAGCAGTTTTGCGATCAACAATACGATCAAGACGCTGGATGATGTGCCGTTGTTTGTCAGCGAGGGCAAGGTTGAGGAGAAGCTGAAGACTATTCGCAGTTCTGACTATTTGTCGTTCTGTTATGAGCAGTTGTTGAGCCATGAGGGCGCGCTTTGCATTTTCGGGCATCACCTCGGCGCGCAGGATGTGCATCTGGTGCAGGCGATTCGGCAGGCGAAGATCAAGACGTTGGCGATTTCGGTGTTTGGGCGCAGTGCGGGGTTTATTCAGCAGCAGAAGCGGCGTTTTGCGGAGTTGTTTGAAGGGGTGGATGTGGAGTTGCGGTTTTTTGATGCGCGTAGTCATGCGCTTGGGGATTCGGGGCTTTCGGTGCCCGTGGAGCGGTGATTTGGGGTGGGTGTACATATCCGTTGCTGCGGTAACGGCCACTTAGGGTTCCGCTCTTACAGCGGGTCACTTTTGGCAAACGCCCCAAAAGTAACCAAAAGGTCTTTGCCCCACCACTCGGTACCTCGCTTAGGCTCGGCATGCCCGCACTCCGGCCCGATTCCGCGGGCCGCCGCGACGGGGCCCGCAGATCAAGATCAAAAGCAAGAGCACAGCGGCCTACCGGCCGGCTTGAGTGTTAAGAGCGAAAGCAGAGCTGCTTTCCTGTAGGAGCGAGCTTGCTCGCGAAAAACCTGAGACCGCCGCGTTGAATCAGAATGCCCGCGTCATCGTTAACGACCTTCGCGAGCAAGCCCGCTCCCACATTTGGACCGTGCCCGCTTTAGCTTTTGATTCTGCTGTTGCTGTTGCTTCACCACACTCAAGCCGGCCGGGAGGCCGCTGTGCCCTTGATCTGCTTTTGATCTTGATCTTAGGCGCCCCGTTAAACCACGCTGGCCGAACGCAGGCTTTGGAGCGTGGGTAACCCGGCAGGACGCCGGGTTAGCCGCGCTGGGCCAAGGATGGCCCATCGCGGCGGCCCACGCTCCAAAGCCGGAGTGAGGGCACACCGAGCCCAGGCGAGGTGCCGAGTGGTGGGGCAAGAGCGTTTTGCTTACTTTTGCGCTGTTCAAAAGTGAGCCGCTGTAAGAGCGGAACCATAGGCGGCCGTTACCCAAATAACGGATATGCCCCCACCCCCACAATCACCCCTCAGCACTATGCACCACCACCAAAAGCTGCGCCTGAACCTCCCCCACCGACCGAATCCGATGCGGCTTCTGCGCATTGAAATGCAACGCATCCCCCCGATTCAACACCACCCGCTCACTCATGAAGTCCACCTCAACCTGGCCCTCATGCACAAACAAAAACTCCTCCCCCAAATGCTCCTTGAAGGTCTTGTCGGTGAACTCCGCCGGCGGGTAAATGATAAACGGCAACAAACTGCGCTCACTGACCTGATGCGCCAGCACCGCATATCCCGGTGACGCATCGGTACCCGACAACGCCTGCCGTTCATGGCTGCGCACCAGGCTGTAACTGTCGAGACTGACGTTGTCTTCACTGAACAGCTCTTCAACCTTCACGTTCAACGCCTTGGCCAACTTCAGCGCCGCAGCGATCGAAGGCGTATTCAGCCCGCGCTCAACCTTCGACAGGTAACTCTTGGTCATCCCGGATTTTTCCGCGAGCGACTCCAAAGTCACGCCAAGCTTTTTTCTCAGTATTTTCAAACGGATAGACATGTGCAGCGGTTAATCCATTAAAGAGGCGATGATGAATGCTTGCCAATGACACTTTGTGTCATATAGTCTCTTTAGTGTCATTAGCGACGAACAAGGACACTGACATGGCCAAGACATTAGCACTCCCGAAAGACCAACTGGTCAAGCAAGCGCTGAGCCAGATGCAAAACACCCTGGCGGATAATACGTGGACCGACCGGCAAAAGCTGGCACTCACCTGCCGGATCCTGTTCGAAAACGGCCACGACTCCGGCCTCGCCGGGCAGATCACCGCACGCGGCCCCACTCCGGGCACTTATTACACCCAACAACTCGGCCTGGGTTTCGATGAAATCACCGCCAGCAATCTGCTGCTGGTCAATGAAGACTTGGAGGTGCTGGAAGGCCACGGCATGCCCAACCCGGCCAACCGTTTTCACAGCTGGGTGTACCGCGGTCGCCCGGATGTGAACTGCATCATCCACACTCACCCGACTCATATCGCTGCGCTGTCGATGCTGGAAGTGCCGCTGCAGGTGTCCCACATGGACCTCTGCCCGCTGTACGAAGACTGTGCATTCCTCGAAGCCTGGCCCGGCGTGCCGGTGGGCAACGAAGAAGGCGAAATCATCACCGCCGCCCTGGGGGATAAGCGCGCGATTCTGCTTTCTCACCACGGCCAACTGTCCACCGGGGCGAGCATCGAGGAAGCGTGTGTGATCGCACAGTTGATCGAACGTGCCGCCAAGTTGCAGCTGCTGGCGATGGCCGCCGGCACGATCAAACCGATCCTGCCGGAGCTGGGCCGCGAAGCCCATGACTGGATTTCCAAGCCCAAGCGCCACGGCGCCGCGTTCAACTACTACGCTCGGCAGAACCTGCGTCAACACGCCGATTGCCTGAACTGAACCCATTTTTTCGACCGGAGACTTTTCCATGTCCAGCCCTTCTATTCACGGCATTATCGGCTACACCATCACCCCGTTCAGCACAGACGGCCAGCGCATTGACCTGGACGCCCTGGGGCTTTCGATCGACCGTTTGATCGACAGCGGCGTGCACGCTATCGCCCCGCTGGGCAGCACCGGCGAAGGCGCATACCTCAGCGATACGGAGTGGGATGAAGTCGCTGCCTACAGCCTCCAGAAAGTGGGCAAACGCGTGCCGACCATCGTCAGCGTCTCCGACCTGACCACCGCCAAGGCCGTGCGTCGCGCGCAGTTTGCCGAAGCCCACGGTGCCGACGTGGTGATGGTGTTGCCGGCCTCGTACTGGAAACTCAGCGAGGCGGAAATCCTCGCTCACTATGCGGCTATCGGCGACAGCATCGGTGTGCCGATCATGCTCTACAACAACCCGGCCACCAGCGGCACCGATATGTCGGTGGACTTGATCCTGCGCATCGTCAACAGCGTCGACAACGTGACCATGGTCAAGGAAAGCACCGGGGATATTCAGCGCATGCACCAGTTGCATCGGCGCAGCGAGGGCGAGGTGCCGTTCTATAACGGCTGCAATCCGCTGGCACTGGAGGCGTTTGCCGCAGGGGCGAAGGGTTGGTGCACGGCGGCGCCGAACCTGGTTCCGCAGCTCAACCTGGATTTGTATGAAGCCGTTTTGGCCAATGATTTGGAGAAAGCGCGGGAGCTGTTCTATCGCCAGTTGCCGCTGCTGGACTTCATCCTCAAAGGCGGCTTGCCGGCGACGATCAAGGCCGGTTTGCGGCTGACGGGGCTGGAGTCGGGTGATCCACGGTTGCCGGTGTTCCCGTTGGGTGAGGCTGGCCGTGTTCAGCTTCAGGAGCTACTGACCCTGTTGCGCTGAAACGCAATCCAAATGTGGGAGCGGGCTTGCTCGCGAATGCGGTGAGTCAGTCGACATATTAATTGACTGACTCACCGCCTTCGCGAGCAAGCCCGCTCCCACATTTAGCCCGCATCCAACCGTAGAATTTCAATAGAGACAAATGACAATAATTCTCGATATCATTCGCGACTTTTCCACGTCGTGCTTCGTCAAGAAGGATATCCATGTCTCGTCTCAAGCCCGACCCGCTGTCGGCCGATGCCTTTCGCGGGTTTTATGCAGATATCCTGCATTTCCTGCGCAAGCGCACGGACAACGCCAGCGACGCGGCAGACATGACCCAGGATGTCTTTACCCAATGGCTGGACTACCGCGACCGGGCTAAGGTCGAGCAGCCCCGGGCGTTTCTGTTCCAGATGGCGCGCAATCTGCTGCGCGATCACTGGCGCAAACAAAAGGTGCGGCACACCGTCCACCAGCAACAGGCCGAACTGGATGCAGAGCCTGTCAGCGACTCGCGAGACGATCCCATGGCCGCCGCGCAACGCCTGCAACGCCTGGAACAGCTGAAAGAAGTCCTCTCTGAACTCTCGCCCAGAAGACGAGAAGCCCTTATGCTGCATCGCTTCGAGGGCCTGAGCCAGGCGCAGATCGCAGAGCGCATGGGCGTTTCGGTCAGCATGGTGGAAAAGCACATCGCTTTTGCCTTGCTGCATTGCAAGCAGCGACTTCAACAAGACCAGGGCAAGGAGCAGCCAGAATGACCCGCCTGAGCGATATCGACACCTGTGACATCGAGGCCAGCGACTCCATCGATGCCCAGGCCGCCAGCTGGTTTGCGCGCAACCGCAATGACACGGGCCGCGCCGACCGCAAGGCGTTTGCCGCCTGGCAATCCGAGCCGGCCCATGCCCGTGCCTATGCCGAATTCGAACAGCTGTGGGCCGACCTGGCCCAGTTGCAGCAACTGAACAAACCCACACCGATGCCCGTGCGCAAGACACCCGCCTGGCGCCCGGCCCTGGCGGTGGCTGCCGCCCTGGTATGTGCCCTGTTGGCAAGCAACCTCGGCGCCCCGCGCGAGCTGTTCCACGCCCAGGTCGCGGCCCATGCCAAAGGCACGCGCACCTTGCATCTGCCCGATGGCAGCACCTTGTACGTCAACGCCAACACGCGCCTGCGGGTGGACTTCAACAGTCACCAGCGCATCGTGCATCTGGATCAGGGCCAGCTGTATATCGAAGTGGCACCTGATAAGGAACGGCCACTGTACGTGCAGGCCGGCGAAGCCAATGTGCGAGTGGTCGGCACCGGCTTTGATGTGCGGCGCAGCAAGCAGCAACTGGTGGTCAGTGTGGCCCACGGGCAAGTGGCGTTCGATCCGGATTCCAAGCTGCCGGCCACCCTGCTCGGCGCCGATCAGCGCGCTACGTTCAGTTATGCCAAGGGCACGCTGCAGCAGCAAACCCTCACTGTCGGCGAGGTCGCCGATTGGCGCGGCGGACACGTGTCGTTTCGTAATCGCGAGCTGGCCAGCCTGATGGACGAGTTAAGCCTGTACCGGCCACAGGCGCCGTTGCTGGTGGACAGCGCAGTGGCGCAGCTGAAGGTCTCGGGCAATCTGGACGTGAATGATCCGGACGCCCTGCTCACCGCCCTGCCCGCCCTGCTGCCGGTGAAAACCGTGCCCCTGGCCGACGGCAACATCAGGATTGAGCCTCGAAAATAATCCCTCGATACGCTCACTTGAGAATATTTTGCATTCGCATGTGAGGATTATTTTTCCTGCCGCGTCTTCCTCGGGTCTGCGTTTGATACGCACACCTTTTTGGCCATTTGGCTACTCCGGGGGATTACATGTTTCGCGCGCCTTGCCACGTTCAGCACCTGTTTCTTCGACCCACCGCCATTGCCGCCTGCCTGGCCTTCAGCCTGAGTGCCCAGGCCGAGTCGTTCAAACTGCAATTGCCGGCCCAGTCCCTGGCCACGTCCTTGAGCCAGGTGGCGCAGCAGGCGAAAATCCAGCTGCTGTTCGATGAAGCGCTGCTGAAAAACGTCCAGGCGCCGGCCCTCAATGGCGACTTCACACCGGAAGTGGCGATTCGCACCTTGCTCAAGGACGGCGAGTTCGTGTTGCTCAAGGTCGGCAGCACCTACGTGGTACGCCCCGAAGAAGGCAAGACCACCAACAGCAGCGCGATTCAGCTGGAGGCCCTGAGCGTGATCGGCACCGGCAACGAGGTGGACTCCACCACCGTCGGCCGTTCCACCCTGAGCCAGGCCGACATCGACCGCTACCAGTCCAACAACATCCCCAGCCTGCTGCAGACCTTGCCCGGTATCAGCCAGGGCGGCTCGCTGAAGCCCGGCGGCCAGACCATCAACATCCGGGGTTTCGGCGACGCCGAAGACGTGCCGCTGACCGTCGATGGCGCCACCAAAAGCGGGTTTGAGCGTTATCAGCAGGGCACCGTGTTTATCGAGCCCGAACTGATCAAGAGCATCGAAGTGGAGAAAGGCCCCAACTCGCCCTTCAGCGGCAACGGCGGCTTTGGCGGTACGGTCAACATGACCACCAAGGATGCCCCGGACCTGCTCAAGGACGGCCGCAACAGCGGCGCCATGCTCAAGTACGGTTACTCCAGCAACGACCATGAACAGGTCTACAGCAGCGCGGTCTACGGGCGTACCGATGATGGCCGCTTCGACGCCCTGGCCTACCTGACCCAACGCGACGGCGGCGACATGAAGCTGGCTGCCACTCTGCCCAACGACAACAACCAGTACCCGATCAACCCCAAGCGCCTGCCCAACAGCGCACAGAACGTGGACGGCCAACTGTTCAAGGTAAATGCCCACTTTACCGATGAGCACAGTCTTGGCCTGTCGTATTCGCGTTCCAACAGCCAGCGCTGGACGCCCTTCTCTGCCGCCAGCTACCCGACACCGCCGACCCAGGCCAACATCGACCGCTATGGCTACGAAGCCGCGCTGAAACGCTTCCTGGCCAACCGCAACACCGTCGACACCACCTGGTCCGGCAAGTACGAATACCAGCCGATGAATAACCCGCTGGTGGACTTGACCATCAAGTACTCCGAATCCAACACCGACCAGACCGACGAGCGAGACGCTACGGCGTTTTTCCAGTTGGCCACTGGCGGGCGCAAGATGGACACCTCCTACAACGACAAGAACCTCGACGTACGCAACGTCAGCCTGTTTTCCACCGGTGCGTTGCAGCACGCGGTGACCACCGGTGTGCAAATCCGCAAGCACACCCGGGAAACCGAAATGTGGATGCCCGGCGCCACCTACAACACCCCGAAATACAACTACGGGCACTTCCAGCCGGGCTTCATGCCCCATGGCAAGGTCGACACCAACAGCTTCTTTATCCAGGACGCGGTGACGCTGGGCGATGTCACCATCACCCCGTCGATGCGCTATGACCACGTACGCAACCGCGGCGAAGCCAACGACGCGCCGTACTACAGCAACCCTGACCCGGCCATCGGCCACGACTACAGCGACCGCACCTACACCGGCTGGTCACCGCGCCTCGCGGCCTACTGGACCATCACCCCGAACGTGGCGCTGTTTGCCAACTGGAGCCGCACCTGGCGCGCCCCGGTGATCGACGAGCAGTATGAAGTCCAGGGCCTGGGCAGCCGCACCGCCACCAGCCTGGACCTGGACCCGGAGCGCATCACCTCCATCACCCTGGGCAACGTCACCAGCTTCGGCGACGTGTTCACCCACGGCGACAACTTGCAACTGCGTACCACGCTGTTCCACAACAAAGTCGAAGACGAGATCTTCAAGGCCACGGGCGTGGGCTGCCAGAACCAGGCGGTCAATGGCGGGACGATTTCCAGCGCCTGCCCGCCGGGGGCGATGTCCAACTACCGCAACATCGGCGGCATGACCATCAAGGGCTTTGAGGCCGAGAGTTTCTACGACTCCACCTACGTGTTCGGCTCGGTATCGTTCGCCTACACCACCGGCAAACACGAAGGCGCCTACACCAACCCGTGGGGCCCGGACGTCTGGGCGCGGGACATTCCGCCGACCAAATGGGTGATCGTGCTCGGCACCAAGATCCCGAGCCTGGACGCTCAGGTGGGCTGGCAAGGGCAGTTCGTCGGCGCCACCAGCCGTTTGCCAAGCGACAAGTATTCCGGCGGCCCGGGTACCAGTATCGGCGACCTGTTCTACGATCAGTACGGCAACAAGCGCTATAACACCCAGGGCCTGTTCGCCAGCTGGAAGCCGCAGCAGGCTTACCTCAAGGGCACCGAAGTCAACTTCACCGTGGACAACCTGTTCAACAACAACTTCCGCCCGGCCCTGAGCGGCGACCGCGCCTACACCAAGGGGCGGGATGCGAAGATCAGCGTGACGCGGTTCTTCTGACCCCCACCTAATCGATGTGGGAGCGGGCTTGCTCGCGAAGGCGGTGGATCAGTCGGTACATGAGTTACCTGACACACCGCTTTCGCGAGCAAGCCCGCTCCCACATTTAGATCTTCAGCGCGCCATTTCTTGTATTCACAAGGCTGAGCTCTGGGGCCTGAACCCGCTGCTTGCTCAGGTACCGCGTGCAACTCACCCGCAAAAACGACGCAAAATTCACCACTTCGCCGCGGTAGTCCATCACCTCTTCATACAGCTTGGCGATCAGCTGATTGGTGGTCATGCCATCCACCTCGGCGATTTCGCTGAGGATGTCCCAGAACTGGTTTTCCAGGCGCACGGTGGTCACCACGCCGCAGATGCGCAGGGAGCGCGAGCGGGATTCGTAGAGAATCGGGTCGGCCTTGACGTACAGCTCGCACATGGCGATGACCTCCGCGTTACAGGATGATTTGGGTGCCCAGCAGGCCGAGGAAAGCCGCCAGCCAGCTTGGGTGCGCCGGCCACGCCGGTGCAGTCACCAGATTGCCTTGAACGTGGCTGTCGGTCACCGGGATATCGATGAACGTGCCACCCGCCAATCGCACTTCCGGCCCACACGCCGGGTAAGCGCTGCACTCACGGCCTTCCAGAATCCCGGCAGCCGCCAGCAATTGTGCGCCGTGGCATACCGCAGCGATGGGCTTGCCGGCCTGGTCGAACGCCTTGACCAGTTGCAGGACTTTCTCGTTCAGGCGCAGGTACTCGGGCGCACGGCCGCCGGGCACCAGCAACGCGTCGTAGTCGGCAGCGTCGACCTTGGCAAAATCCGCGTTCAGGGCAAACAGGTGCCCAGGCTTTTCGCTGTAGGTCTGATCGCCTTCGAAGTCGTGGATCGCCGTGCGTACGGTCTGGCCGGCGGACTTGTCCGGGCACACGGCATGCACGGTATGCCCCACCATCAGCAGCGCCTGGAACGGCACCATCACTTCATAGTCTTCGACGTAATCGCCGACCAGCATCAGGATTTTCTTCGCGGCCATGGGGCATTCCTCCGGTTGAACGGTTGGGCAGACAGGAGTAGCCAAGATAGACCTGTGCCGATGAGCCGGGTAATGGCCCGCTACTACATCATTGCGGTGTAGGAGCGAGCTTGCTCGCGAAGAACGTTAACGATAACGCGGGAAGCCAGACAGCCCGCGGCGCTCTCAGGTTTTTCGCGAGCAAGCTCGCTCCTACACAAACTGTACGGTCCAATCTGCACCCAGCTGTAAGCGCGCGTTTGCGGGCTTTGTGGCTAGATGAACGTCCACTTCCGGCCCATTCGATTCTGGTTCCTTCCATGAGCTCCCGCGAAAATACCGGCATGGCCCTCGGCCTGCTGGGCGTCGTCATCTTCAGCCTTACCCTGCCCTTCACCCGTATCGTGGTGCAGGAAATGCATCCGCTGCTCAATGGCCTGGGCCGGGCGTTGTTTGCGGCAGTGCCGGCGGCGGCGTTGTTGCTGTGGCGCCGCGAGCGCTGGCCCACCTGGCGCCAGGTGCGCGGGCTGACGTTGGTGATTGCCGGGGTAATCCTGGGGTTCCCGGTGCTGTCGGCCTGGGCCATGCAAACCTTGCCGGCGTCTCATGGTGCGCTGGTCAACGGCTTGCAGCCGCTGTGCGTAGCGCTGTATGCGGCGTGGTTGTCCCATGAGCGGCCATCAAAGGCGTTCTGGGCGTGCGCGGCGCTGGGCAGTGCGCTGGTGCTGAGTTACGCGTTGATCACCGGGGCCGGCAGCATCCAGGCAGGCGACCTGTTGATGCTCGCGGCGATTGCCGTGGGTGGCCTGGGTTACGCAGAAGGCGGCCGGTTGGCCAAGGAGATGGGAGGCTGGCAGGTGATCTGCTGGGCGCTGGTGCTGTCGACGCCGGTATTGATCGGGCCTGTGGCGTACCTGGCGCTGCAACACGAAGGACCGATTTCCATGCGCACCTGGTGGGCGTTTGGTTATGTGTCGCTGTTTTCGCAGTTCCTGGGGTTCTTTGCGTGGTACGCCGGCTTGGCCATGGGCGGCATCGCCCGGGTCAGCCAGATTCAGCTGTTGCAGATCTTTTTCACCATCGCGTTTTCCGCGCTGTTTTTTGGTGAGCACATCGAGCCGATTACCTGGCTGTTTGCCTGCGGGGTGATTGTGACGGTGATGTTGGGGCGCAAGACCAGTGTGAAGCCTGCGCCAGCTCCCAAGCCCAGCGCAGTCTAATGTGGGAGCGGGCTTGCTCGCGAATGCAGTGGATCAGTTGATACATCAGGTGACTGACACACCGCTTTCGCGAGCAAGCCCGCTCCCACATTTTTGATTTGCGTCGTACTCAGGCCAGGTAACCATCCACCCGCAGCAGGGTTTCCAGGCAATGTTCGGTGATGTTGTAGAACGTTTTCAGCTCGTGGATTTTCACCAGGAGCTGAGCGTTATCCAACGGCTCCGCACGCTTCACGGCAAGGATCATCTTGTTCTTGTTGGTGTGCTCCAACGAGATGAACTCAAACACCTTGGTCTCATAACCGCAGGCTTCGAGAAACAACGCACGCAGGCTGTCGGTGACCATTTCCGCCTGCTGGCCCAGGTGCAAACCGTATTGCAGCATCGGCTTGAGCAGCGCCGGGCTCTGGATCTGCAGGCGAATCTGCTTATGGCAGCACGGCGAGCACATGATGATCGACGCCCCGGAGCGGATGCCGGTGTGAATCGCGTAGTCGGTGGCGATGTCGCAGGCATGCAGGGCGATCATCACGTCCAGTTCGCTGGGCGCGACGCTGCGCACATCCCCGCATTTGAACACCAGCCCCGGGTGATCCAGGCGGGCGGCGGCGTTGTTGCACAGGGTCACCATGTCTTCGCGCAGTTCCACACCGGTCACTTCACCCTCGGCGTTGAGGGTGTTGCGCAAGTAGTCGTGGATGGCAAACGTCAGGTAGCCCTTGCCCGAACCAAAGTCCGCGACGCGCACCGGCTGGTCCAGCTTCAGCGGTGACGTGGTCAGCGCATGGCTGAACACTTCGATGAACTTGTTGATCTGCTTCCACTTGCGCGACATCGCCGGGATCAGTTCGTGCTTGGCGTTGGTCACGCCAAGGTCAGCGAGGAATGGTCGCGTCAGGTCCAGGAAGCGATTTTTCTCGCGGTTGTGCTCGGCAGATGGTGCCTCGCGCAGTTGTTGCGGCTTGCTTTTGAACAGCGAGCTTTTGTTCTTCTTGCTGTATTCCAGCTGGGCTTCGTCGGTCACCGAGAGCAGGTGCGCGTTCTTGAACGAGGCCGGCAACAGCTCGGCAATCGCCGCTACGCCGTCTTCCAGCGAGAAGTTCTTGGTGATGTCGCGGGTCTTGTAGCGGTAGACGAAGGACAGGCAAGGCTGATCCTTGACCGTCAGCTGCTTGATGATCAGCTTCTGAAGATCAGGCTCGGTGCCGACGTACTTGGCCAGCACCAGCTTGATAAAGGCGTTTTGCTCAAGGCTCGCGCTCAGCAGTTCGAGGAACTGCGCGTGATGATCCGGCGCGGGGCTGGCAGGTTTAGCGGTGGCAGACATGAACAAAAACGCCTCGGGCAGGGAATGCCGGGAATTTTACACTACTCCAACACCACCAACCGATTCGGCAACTCATTGCGCGCGTGGGTCACCGGCACATGCTCCTTGAGCAACACCCCGCAGGCTTCAATGCAGCTGATAAACCCGGCCAACGTCTGGCCTTGCTTCACCTGCTGGGTGAACTGCTTGACGATCGCATCCCAACTGCTGTCATCCAGGCGACTGGAAATGCCCTTGTCCACCAGGATTTCCACATACCGCTCGGCCTCACTGACAAAAATCAGCACCCCGGTACTGCCCAGCGTGTGGTGCAGGTGCTGCTCCAGAAACTGCCGCCGCGCCAGGTTGGACGCGCGCCAGTGGCGCACCGAGCGCGGGATCAGCCGCGTCGTCACCTTGGGCAACCGGAACACCAGGCACAGCACCACAAACGTGCCCCACTGCGCCAGCAGCAAGGTGTACATGGTCAGCCAGCCCGACAGATAGTGAATGATCCCCGGCACCACCAGCGCCAGCAGGCTGGCCCACAACAGCGGGATGTAGGCGTAGTCGTCGGCACGGGCCGCGAGCACGGTCACCAGTTCGGCGTCGGTCTGTTGCTCGACCCGGGCGATCGCCTCGGCGACCTGGCGTTGCTCGTGTTGACTCAGTAATGCCATGGTTGTTGATGCTCTCTCGTTATTGTCATTACCAGCCGCCCGAGGCGCCACCGCCACCGAAACCACCGCCGCCGCCCCTGAAGCCACCACCACCGCCGCCGCCTCCGCCGCCGCGACCGCTGCTGCTGAGAATCGCCAGCAGGATAGCGCCAACGGGCAGGCCCATGCGATTGCACAGCCACAGCACCGCCAGCAACAGGATGAACAGACCAATGGAAATGCCCGGGTTTTGCTTGGCGAAGTTGGCCTCGGACACATGCGCCGGCACCGCCAGCGGATCGCCGCCCACCACTTGCAGCATCGCCGCCACGCCGTCGCTGATGCCCTTGCTGTAGTTGCCCGCTTTGAATGCCGGGGCGATCACCTGGTTGATGATCACCCAGGACTGCGCATCGGTGAGTACGCCTTCCAGGCCATAACCCACTTCGATACGGATCTTGTGCTCATCCCGGGCGACGATCAGCAGTGCGCCGTTGTCCTTGCCCTTCTGGCCGATGCCCCACGCGCGGCCCAGTTGATAACCGAAGTCTTCAATGGGCACGCCTTGCAGGTCCGGCACGGTGACCACCACGATCTGGTCACCGCTGGTCTGCTCCAGCGCCTGCAATTGCTGGGTCAGTTGCTCGCGCACGGCCGGGTCGATCATCTGGGCGTTGTCGACCACCCGTCCGGTCAGGGCCGGAAAGTTAAGGGCGGCCTGGGCGGTCAGGCTAAAGGCCAGCAGCACCGCCGCCAGCAGCCAAGCGCGCTTGCCCATCAGAATTTCACTTGCGGCGCTTTATCGGCATCGGCACTGGTGGCCTCGAAGTTGGCGCGGACCGGCAAGTCGCTGTACATCACGCTGTGCCACAGGCGGCCCGGGAAGGTGCGAATCTCGGTGTTGTAGGCCTGTACCGCCTGGATAAAGTCGCGACGGGCCACCGCGATGCGGTTTTCGGTACCTTCAAGCTGCGATTGCAGGGCCAGGAAGTTCTGGTTGGCCTTCAGGTCCGGGTAACGCTCGGACACCACCATCAAGCGGCTGAGTGCACCGCTCAAGCCGTCCTGGGCTTGCTGGAACTGCTTGAGTTTTTCCGGATTGTCGAGGGTGCTGGCGTCCACCTGGATCGAGGTGGCCTTGGCCCGCGCTTCGATCACGGCGGTCAGGGTGTCCTGTTCATGGGCGGCATAGCCCTTGACCACTTCCACCAGGTTGGGGATCAGGTCGGCGCGCCGCTGGTACTGGTTCTGCACCTGGGCCCAGGCCGCCTTGGCCTGTTCGTCCAGGGTCGGGATCTTGTTGATGCCGCAACCGCTCAGCACGGTGCTCACCAGTATCAATGCCACGGCCTTCCAGCCCCAACGGTAACCTTGTGCTGCTTGCATGGTGTTTCTCCTGCCAAACCTATGAAATATACCGACTGACGCGTTAGCTACGGGCTTAGGGCATAATCCGCCACCACCCACTGGATTGCATCGAGCCAATCAGCTAAAAGATGCCCAGCGCCAATAAGAGTTCAGAAGTGTGCTGCATTTATCTGAACAACACCCGAACAACAATAGACGCTCTCCGGTCCCAAGGCTGCGAGAAAGGATTTTCATGAAGAAGCTGTGTTTGCTGGGCCTTGTTGTCAGTTTGGCCACTCATTCCGTATTTGCCGAAACAAAGCCCGCAGTACTCAAGGACAAAGACGCCTTCGTCAGTGACCTGCTCAAGCAAATGACCCTCGATGAAAAGATCGGGCAGTTGCGCCTGATCAGCATCGGCCCTGAAATGCCCCGCGAGCTGATCCGCAAGGAAATCGCCGCCGGCCGCATCGGTGGCACCTTCAATTCCATCACCCGCCCGGAAAACCGTCCAATGCAGGACGCGGCCATGCGCAGCCGGTTGAAGATCCCGATGTTCTTCGCCTATGACGTGATCCACGGCCACCGCACGATTTTCCCGATCAGCCTGGCCCTGGCCTCCAGCTGGGACATGGACGCCATCGGCCGCTCCGGGCGCGTCGCCGCCCAGGAAGCCGCCGCCGACAGCCTCGACATCACCTTTGCGCCGATGGTCGACATCTCCCGCGACCCGCGCTGGGGCCGCACCTCCGAAGGTTTTGGCGAAGACACCTACCTGACCTCGCGCATTGCCGAAGTCATGGTCAAGGCCTTCCAGGGCACCAGCTCCGCCAAGGCCGACAGCATCATGGCCAGCGTCAAGCACTTCGCCCTGTATGGCGCGGTGGAAGGCGGTCGCGACTACAACGTGGTCGACATGAGCCCGGTCAAGATGTACCAGGACTACCTGCCGCCCTACCACGCCGCGATCAAGGCCGGTGCCGGTGGCGTGATGGTTGCGCTGAACTCGATCAACGGCGTGCCGGCCACCGCCAACACCTGGCTGATGAACGACCTGCTGCGCAAGGACTGGGGCTTCAAGGGCCTGGCCGTGAGCGACCATGGCGCGATCTTCGAGCTGATCAAGCACGGCGTGGCCAAGGACGGGCGTGAAGCCGCCAAGCTGGCGATCAAGGCCGGCATCGACATGAGCATGAACGACTCGCTCTACGGCAAGGAATTGCCCGGCCTGCTGAAATCCGGCGAGATCGAACAGAGCGACATCGACAACGCAGTGCGCGAAGTGCTTGGCGCCAAGTACGACATGGGCCTGTTCGCCGACCCGTACCTGCGCATCGGCAAGGCCGAGGATGACCCGGTCGACACCTACGCCGAAAGCCGCCTGCATCGCGCCGACGCACGTGACGTGGCACGCCGCAGCCTGGTGCTGCTGAAAAACCAGAACAACGCCCTGCCGCTGAAAAAGAGCGCGACCATCGCCCTGGTCGGCCCGCTGGCCAAGGCGCCGATCGACATGATGGGCAGCTGGGCCGCTGCCGGTAAACCCGCGCAATCGGTGACCCTGCTGGACGGCATGAATGCCGTGATCGGCGAAAAAGGCAAAGTGATCTATGCCCGCGGCGCCAACATCACCAATGACAAGAAAGTCGTCGACTACCTCAACTTCCTGAACTTCGATGCCCCGGAAGTGGTGGATGACCCGCGCTCGTCCCAGGCGATGATCGACGAAGCGGTCAAGGCAGCCAAAGATGCCGACGTAGTGGTTGCCGCCGTGGGCGAATCCCGTGGCATGTCCCACGAGTCGTCGAGCCGCACCGACCTGAACATCCCGCAAAGCCAGCGCGACCTGATCAAGGCCTTGAAAGCCACCGGCAAACCGCTGGTGCTGGTATTGATGAACGGCCGTCCGCTGTCGATTGTCGACGAGAACGAACAGGCTGACGCAATCCTGGAAACCTGGTTCGCCGGTACCGAAGGCGGCAACGCGATCGCGGACGTGTTGTTCGGCGACTACAACCCGTCGGGCAAACTGCCGATCACCTTCCCGCGTTCGGTGGGGCAGATTCCGACCTACTACAACCACCTGAGCATTGGCCGGCCGTTCACGCCGGGCAAGCCGGGCAACTACACCTCGCAGTACTTCGATGACACCACCGGGCCGCTGTTTCCGTTTGGTTATGGCTTGAGCTACACCAGCTTCAGCCTGTCGGACATGGCGCTGTCGTCCACCACCCTGAACAAGACCGGCAAGCTCGACGCCACCGTGGTGGTGAAAAACACCGGCAAGGTCGATGGCGAAACCGTGGTGCAGCTGTACATCCAGGACGTGGCCGGCTCGATGATCCGCCCGGTGAAGGAATTGAAGAACTTCCAGAAGATCATGCTCAAGGCTGGCGAAGAGCGCGCCGTGCACTTCACCATCACCGAGGAAGACTTGAAGTTCTACAACACCCAACTGAAGTTCGCGGCTGAGCCGGGCGAGTTCAATGTGCAGATCGGGTTGGATTCGCAGGATGTGAAGCAGCAGAGCTTCGAACTGCTCTAAATACACACCCCTGTAGGAGCGAGCTTGCTCGCGAAGGTCGTTAACGATGACATTGGCGTTCTAAATGAACGCGGCGTCGTCAAGTTCTTCGCGAGCAAGCTCGCTCCTACAGTGACCTGCGTAGTCCTTAACCTCTTCGATCCAGCAGGTTAACCACCAACCGATCAATCCACCCCCACAACCGCTGCTTCACCCGCCGCCACAATGGCCGCGACCGCCACGCCTCCAGGCTCACCGCCTGGCTCTGGGCAAAATCCCTCTCGAAACTCCCCGCTACCGCCAACGTCAGATCCGGGTCCAGCGCCTCCAGATTCGCCTCCAGGTTGAAGCGCAGATTCCAGTGGTCGAAGTTGCACGAACCTATGCTCACCCAATCGTCCACCAACACCATTTTCAGGTGCAGGAAACACGGCTGGTATTCAAAGATCTGCACCCCGGACTTGAGCAGACGCGGGTAGTAACGGTGCCCGGCGTACCGCACCGACGGGTGATCGGTACGCGGCCCGGTCAACAGCAAGCGCACATCCACTCCGCGCCCCGCCGCCCGGCGCAGGGCACGCCGTACACTCCAGGTCGGCAGGAAATACGGTGTAGCCAGCCAGATACGCCGGTGGCCGCTGTTCAGCGCGCGGATCAGCGATTGCAGAATATCCCGATGCTGACGAGCATCCGCATAGGCCACACGCCCCAGCCCCGGCCCTGTCGCCGGCACCTTGGGCAAACGTGGCAGCCCAAAATGCGTGGCCGGTTTCCAGGCTCTACGATCGTCGTTGGCCAGCCATTGGCGATCAAACAATGCCTGCCAATCCAGCACCAACGGGCCGCGGACTTGCACCATCACTTCGTGCCAGTCGGCGGCGTCTTCACCGGGCGTCCAGAACTCATCCGTCACGCCCGTGCCGCCGACCACAGCGAGGGTCTGGTCAATCAGCAACAGCTTGCGGTGGTCCCGGTAGAGGTTGCGCATCCAGCGGCGCCAGCTCAGGCGGTTGTAGAAACGCAGGTCCACCCCGGCATCGATCAACCGTCGACGCAGGCCCAGGGTAAACGCCAGGCTGCCATAGTCATCGAACAGGCAACGTACCCGCACGCCACGCTCGGCCGCCCCGACCAAGGCCTGAACCATCGCCTCGGCACACGCGCCCGCCTCCACCAGATACAGCTCCAGCGCGACTTGCTGCTCGGCCTGGGCGATGCCCTCCAACATGCGCGGAAAGAAACTCGGACCGTCGATCATCAACTCGAAACGGTTGGCGCTGCGCCACGGGAACACTGCGCCGCTCATGTCAGCGCGCCGTGAAAATCAGTACCGCACCCACCGGTACCGACAGGCTGATCTGCGACAGCCCGGCGGCCTTGCGCAACGCGGCCACACCCGGCAGCAGATCGAAATCCTCGGCATGCACCACCAACGGCTCCAACGTCACCACTTGAAAGCGTCGGTCATCCAGACGGGTCGCCAGCAGTTCGGCACTGTAGGTCTGGGTCTTGCCGTGCAGCGTCACCGACAGCGGCAGGCGCAGCTCGTATTGCGCACCGGGGGCCAGGTCGTTGATCGGTTGCAGGTTGATCTGCGCATTGATCACCGCGTCCGGGAAGGTCTTGATCTCGAATAGCTCATTGCGCATGCGCTCGTCGCGCAGCGGAATACCGCTGTTGATCGACTCCAGCTCGACTTCCAACTGCGCCGCGCCTTTGCTGTCGACCTTGCCGTGCAGCACCAGGAAGCGCTGCACTTCGGCGATGTCGGTGTTTTTGGTGGTGACGAACGACAGGCGCGAGGACTCGTTGTCCAGGTACCAGTCGGCGTGGGCAGGCACGGCGGCAGCGGCCAGCAGCAGGACGGCCAGGGGTTTGAGCAAGGACATAAAGACTCTTGGGGCAAAAAACCTGGACGAACAGTAACAAAGACCTCCTGTAGGAGCGAGCTTGCTCGCGAAGGTTGCCAACGATGACGCGGGCATTCTGAATGAACGCGGTGCCTGTGAGTTCTTCGCGAGCAAGCTCGCTCCTACAGGGGAACGGTGGTCAGGCCAACGCCTGCTGCACATCGCGAATGGTCGATTCCAGGCTGGCCAGGTGCAGGCTCAGCACTCGTTCCACCGGTGCCTGATCCATCGGCCAATGCAGCGCCATGCTGCCTACCAACCGCCCGTTGGCCCGCACTGGCAAAGCCACTGCGCGAATCAGGAACGGCAGGCGCACCGGGTATTCCCAGTAGCCTTCGGTGCGCTGCCCGAAACCCTGGTGCTGGGATTGTTCACACGCCCGGTATTGATCGTCCTCCGCCACTCGCTCACGGCCGGCTAGGCGCTGTACTTCATCCGCCGACAATTGCGACAGGCACGCTTTGCCCATGGCCGAGTGAAACAGGCTGGCGTGTTGGCCGACGATCTGGCAGTTGTTCGGGTAGAGCTTGCGCAACACCGTGGGGATCGCGCTTTCCATCACTTCCAGGCGTTCGCCGTCGAAGCTCGACAAGTCCACCACCAGGCCGGTGCGCTCGCTGAGATCCAGCAGCCACGGCGCGGCGCTTTCCACCAATTGGCGCTTGAAACGCTGCTGGGTATCACCGAACAGGCGCCGGGCCCGCAGGCGGTAACGGCGGTCGCTGAGACCACGGTAAATCCAGCCCTGTTCCTGCAAGGTCAGCAGCATCCGCGAGACGGTGGCCTTGGGCAGGTGAGTCAGGTAGTGCAACTCTTCCAGCCCCAGCGCCTGATGCTCGCCGAGCAATTCGATGATCGCCAGTGCGCGCCCCACTGAGCGTACGGTTCCCGTCTCGGCGTCGCTGCCCATGTGTCGATCTCCTTGATGCCGATGGATGATCTGATTTCACAGCAAGATACAGGCCTGTCGCGACTCAGCCGGTCGACGAGAGGCAAGCAGGCGGCCGCCGCTGCACCCAGCGAGTCAGCTGTTCGTGGGCGTACGCCAGTTGCAACACCGCCCTGTCCGCCTGGGCCGGGCCGATGATTTGCAGGCCCATGGGCAAGCCCTGCGGGTTGAAACCCACCGGCACGCTCATGCTCGGTAGACCGGCCAGCGTGGGACCAATCACCACTTCCATCCAGCGATGGTAGGTGTCCATCTCACGCCCTGCGACGAGGCGCGGCCAGGCTTGTTGTGCATCGAAAGGGAACACTTGGGCGGTGGGCAGCAACAGGAAATCGTAACGTTCGAACAGCTTGCCGAGGGCGCGGTACCAGTCGCTGCGGCTGACCGACGCCTGGTAGACATCCGCCGCACTCAGCTGTAAGCCGCCCTGCACTTCCCATTGGGCTTCGGGCTTGAGCAACACGCGTTTTTGCGGGTCGGCGTAGGCCGCGCCGAGGGAGCCCTGGATCAGCCAATGGCGGTGCACCAGCCAGGTCTGCCACAGGCGCGCCAGAGAGAATTCCGGTTGGCAGTGCTCGACCTCGCAGCCCAGCGCCGCGAAGTCCTTGAGGGCTGATTCGCACAGGCTCATCACGCCGTCTTCCATCGGCAGATAACCGTTGTAATCCCCCAGCCAGCCGAGGCGCGCGCCCTTGAAGTCGCGCTGCAACGGCTCACCCAACACCGCCGGATCCTCCTTGAGCGACAGCGGCACCCGAGGGTCGTACCCCGCCTGCACACTCAGCAACTGAGCCACATCCGCCACGCTGCGACCCATCGGGCCTTCCGTGGCCAGTTGCTGGACGAACAGCTCCGGCGCCGGCCCGTGAGGCACCCGGCCCTGGGACGGGCGCAGGCCAAATACGTTATTGAACGCCGCCGGGTTTCGCAGCGAGCCCATCATGTCGCTGCCATCGGCCACCGGCAGCATGCGCAACGCCAGCGCCACTGCC
Source organism: Pseudomonas sp. ATCC PTA-122608 (assembly GCF_001952855.1). Lineage (GTDB taxonomy): Bacteria > Pseudomonadota > Gammaproteobacteria > Pseudomonadales > Pseudomonadaceae > Aquipseudomonas. The sequence continues at coordinate 117,870 of NZ_LPNO01000020.1, forward strand.
GCGCCGCCGCTGCTGCCACCGGCCACGAGGCGCGGGTCATAGGCGTTGCCGGTGGTGCCGAACACGCCGTTGTAGGTCTGCGAGCCGAGGCCGAATTCCGGCACGTTGGTCTTGCCGATGATGACCGCGCCACTGGCCCGAACCCGCGCCACGCTGATCGCATCTTCTTGAGGAATATGCTCGGCGAACAGCGGCGAACCCAGGGTGGTGCGCAGGCCCTGTGTCGCCGCCAAATCCTTGATCGCCTGGGGCATGCCGTGCATCCAGCCACGGGATTGGCCTTGGTCCAACTCGCGATCACGCTGCGCCGCTTCGGCCAGCACGTCCTCACGGGAGCGCAGCGAGACCAGCGCATTCACCGTCGGGTTGAAGCGTTCAACCTGGGCCAGATACGCCTGCATCACCTCATGGCAAGACACCTGCCGCGCATGGATCGCCCGTGACAGTTCGATGGCATCCAGTTCAACAATACTCAAGGTTTCACCTCGCTGGAAAACGGCGCCGGTCGTTTCGCCCGCGGCGCCTCATGCATGCAGTAAGTGCCCAGCAGCGTCAGGACGCAAGCGAACAGCACATAAAATGCCGGGGCTACCGGCGTGCCCAGCACCTTGCTCAGCCAAGTGACGATCAACGGCGCAAAGCCCCCGAACACCATCACCGCCACGTTGTAGGCCACCGACACACCCGTGGAGCGTACTTCGATGGGAAACTGCTCGGCCAGGGCCGTCGGTGCCGGGCCGAAAAAGCCGCCGATGGCCGTGCACAACATCACCTGCATCACCAGCAAACGCTCGATGGATGGCGCCGCCGCGACCCACACATACAGCGGGTACACCATCACGAAAAACGCCAGGGTGAACGCCATCAATACCGGACGCCGACCCAGCCGATCCGACAACAGGCCGGACAGCGGAATCACCACGGTCATCAGCGCCACCGCGAACATTTGCACCATCAACACCTGGTCCAGCGGCAGGCCGAGGTTCTTGTGGGCGAAGGTCGGCATATTCACCAGCACCACGTAGAACGACACTGTTGCCCCACACGCCAGGCCCATCGACACGAGGATGCTGCGGCGGTGATCGCGGATGACGCCCATCAAGCTCGGTGCCGCACCCTTGGCCTGTTTGCGCGCCTCGATAAATTCCTCGGGATCTTCCATGTGCCGGCGGATCCACAAACCCACCGGTCCGATCAGCAAGCCAAAGATGAACGGCAGGCGCCAGCCCCAGACCTCGAGGGTATGCGGCTCGAAAAAGTGCGTCACCAACGCCACCATCGCCGCACCGCCGAACACCGCCAGGCACTGCCCCACCAACTGCCACGAACCGTACAACCCCTTGCGATGGGCCGGCGCGCTTTCCACCAGGAACGCCGTGGCACTGGCGTATTCGCCGCCGGTGGCAAAGCCCTGGAGCATGCGCGCGACCACGATCAGCATCGGCGCGCCCATGCCGATCGCGGCGTAGCTGGGGGCGAAAGCGATCAGCGCGATGGAAATGGTCATCAACCGGATGATCAGTTGCATCGCAGCCTTGCGGCCTTTGCGGTCCGAATACATGCCCAGCAAAATTCCGCCCACGGGGCGCATGAAGAAGCCGACGCCAAACGTCGCCAGGGCCATCAGCAGCGACGCGTATTCATCCTCTGAGGGGAAGAACTGCCGGGCGATGATGCTGGCAAGAAAGCCGTAGACGATGAAGTCATACCATTCGAGCGCATTGCCGATCACCGCCGCAACCACCTGGCGGGTGCGGGATACGCCCTGTTTTGCAGTCTGCATGAGGAACACTCCATTCAACCTGTTGGGAAAGGGTCCAGCGGCAGAAAAAAAGAGGTCGTCAGGCGGGCTTGAGCCAGCTCTCGGCCAACGCACCCCAGTAGGCGGCGCCGGTCAGCAGGATGTCGTCGTTGAAGTCATAGGCGGGGTTGTGAACCATCGGCCGCGAGACGCCGTTGCCGATAAACAGGTAGCTGCCGGGGCAGCGTTGCAGCATCCAGGCGAAGTCTTCGCTGCCCATCAGCTTGTTGGTGTTGCCATCTACAGCATCTTCGCCGAGCAAGGCGACGCCGACCTGGCGAGCGAATTCGGTTTCTTCGGCGTGGTTAACCAGCACCGGATAGGCCGGACGATGTTCGATCTGCGCGGTGCAGCCGAAGCTCGCGGCCTGGGTCAGGATGATCGCCTTGACCCGCTCCAGCATCAGTTCGCGCACGCTCGCATCCAGGGCGCGCAAGCTCAGGCGCAACAGTGCTTGTTGGGGAATCACGTTGGCCGCCTGGCCCGCTTGCAGCGCACCGACAGTCACCACGGCGGCTTCCTGGGCATTGATATTGCGCGCAACCACGGTCTGCAACGCCATGACCATACTGGCGGCAGCCACCAGCGGATCCACCGTCAGGTGCGGCATGGAGCCATGGCCGCCGACACCTTCGAGGGTCACGGTAAGCAGGTCCTGGGAGGCCATCATCGGCCCGACCCGCAGGCCCAGATGGCCGGCGGGCAAGCCCGGCATGTTGTGCATGCCGAACAGTGCATCGCAGGGAAAGCGCTCCAGCAAGCCGTCGGCGAGCATGGCCTCGGCGCCGCCCTGGCCTTCTTCGGCGGGCTGGAAAATCAGGTTCAGGGTGCCGTCGAACTGCCGGGTCGCGGCCAGGTAACGGGCGGCGCCCAGCAGCATGGTGGTGTGGCCGTCATGGCCGCAGGCGTGCATGCAGCCGGCGTGTTGGCTGCTGTAGGTGGCACCGGTGTTTTCGATAATCGGCAAGGCGTCCATGTCGGCGCGAATCCCCAGCTTGCGCGCGCTGCTGCCATTGCGCAGCACGCCGACCACGCCGGTCTGGCCGATGCCGGTGTGGACTTCATAGCCCCAGCTTCTGAGAGATTGCGCCACGAGGGCGGAAGTGCGGTTTTCTTCAAAGCCCAGTTCGGGGTGGGCGTGAATGTCCTGACGCACGGCGTGCAGGTCGCTGGCGACATCGCTCAGCCAATCCAGGATGTGCTGGTGTGGGCTCATGGTGATTCTCCTCGCAGGCGGGTGTTCCCGTTCTTTTTCGTTGCACACCGCCAGATAACCGCGATGTGCGCAGGAGGACAATCAAAGGTGGTTCCACCCTGTGGAACCTCAGCACGGAGCATTAGACCTGCAGCCGGTGAGACCCTTGTGGCGAGGGGGCTTGTCCCCCGTTGGGCTGCGAAGCAGCCCCATCAAAGCGACTCATTTTTTCAGGTAAGACGCGGCGACAGGTTTTGGGGCCGCTGCGCAACCCAACGGGGGACAAGCCCCCTTGCCACAGAAAGCGCGACAGCCTGTAAATCCGCGTATCAGGGTGTGAGGCGGCAGCCCTCGCGTTGGCCCAGCCATTGGGCGCTGTGGGTGCGGCCCAGGCCGCTGGCGGTCACCCGGTGTTTTTCCGGGTTGTCGGTGAAGGCGCTGGTGGGCACGTATTGCTTCACATAACCCACGCAATAATCAGCGGGATTGCCTTCCACGTACCGGCACGAGCAGTACTCCTTGGCGGTGTAGGCGGCGATGATGTCGGGGAAGGCTTGCAGGTTGACCCGCTCGTGCCAGACCCAGCCGAGCAACACGAGCAGCAGCAGGATCAACAGGCTGATGAAGGGATGACGGCGGATCATGGTTGCACCGCCGCAAGGACGCGCTTGAGGAGTTCGTTGTGGCGATAGCTACCGTCGCGGTCGTCGCCGTAGCGCACGATCACCAGGTGTTCATCGGGCATCACGTAGAGCGCTTGGCCCCAATGGCCAAGAGCGGCGAAGGTGTCAGCGGGCGCGTCCGGCCAGGGTTTGGCGGCGCCTTGCACTTCGCGGTTGAGCCACCATTGGCCGCCGGGGACGGCTTCGTCCTGGCCGGGCTTGTAGCGGTCGAAGGGTTGGCGGTTGAACGTGACCCACTCTTTGGGCAGCAGTTGGCGATCGCCCCAGCGGCCATCACGCTGCATCAGCAGGCCTACGCGCGCCAGGTCGCGGGCGGTGAGGTAGGCGTATGAGGACGCGACGAAGGTTTCGTCGGCGTCGCTTTCCCAGGTGGCGTTGCGGATACCCAGCGGCTGGAACAGGGCGGTCCATGGGTAGTCGATGTAGGCCTTGTGGCCGAGCATGCCTTTGAGGGTGGCGGACAAAATATTGCTATCGCCGCTGGAATAGCGGAAGGCCTGGCCGGGGGTGCTGAAGGTAGCGGTGTCGGCGGTGAATTCGGCCATGTCGTGGCGGCCGCGGGTATAGAGCATTGCGACCACCGAGGATTTCAGTGGAGCGAATTCGTAGTCTTCCTGCCAGTCGAGGCCTGAGGCCCAGTGCAGGAGGTCGGCCATGGTTACGCTCGGGTGTTGTTTCATGGGTGGGTAAAAGCGAGCGGCGGGGTCGGTGAGTTTGAAACGGTTTTCGCCGAATGCCACGCCGAGTACCGTGGCCATCAGGCTTTTGCTGATGGACCAGGTGAGGTGCGGGGTGTTGGCGGTGGTGGGGGCGGCGTAGCGTTCGTAGATGATTTGGCCGTCGCGGATGACCAGCAGAGCATCGGTGCGGATGCCTTTGCGGGTGGTGTCGTCGCGGGGTGGGAACGCGTAGTCATCCAGGGCCTGGGTGGCCGGGCTGGTTAGTTGCTGGCCTTGGGACCAGTCTTTGGACGGCCAGGTTTCGGCGTGGGCCGTCAGGGTGAACAGCAGCGCGGCGTAGAGCAGGCCTTTGAACATGGAGTTTGAGACTCAGGGCATTCAAGCCCGCGAGGCTAGCCCAGGGGGATGACGGTTTTGTTACGGGCCCTGGGGGGAGTACATATCCGTTATTTGGGTGATGGCTGATATGGGTTCCGCTCTTACAGCGGCTCACTTTTGAACAGCACAAAAGTAAGCAAAACGCTCTTGCCCCACCACTCGGCACCTCGCTTGGGCTCGGTGTGCCCTCACTCCGGCTTTGGAGCGTGGGCCGCCGCGATGGGCCATCCATGGCCCAGCGCGGCTAACCCGGCGTCCTGCCGGGTTACCCACGCTCCAAAGCCTGCGTTCGGCCAGCGTGGTTTAACGGGGCGCCTAAGATCAAGATCAAAAGCAGATCAAGGGCACAGCGGCCTACAGGCCGGCTTGAGTGTGGTGAAGCAAAGGCTAAATCAAAAGCAACGGCAAACGCGGTCCACTGTGGGAGCGGGCTTGCTCGCGAAGGTCGTTAACGATGACGCTGGCATCCTGGATGAACGCGGCGGTCTCAGGTTTTTCGCGAGCAAGCTCGCTCCTACAGGAAAGCAGCTCTGCTTTTGCTTTTAACACTCAAGCCGGCCTGTAGGCCGCTGTGCTCTAGCTTTTGATCTGCTTGTGATCTTGATCTGCGGGCCCCGTCAACCACGATGGCCGCAAGCAGGCACGGTGGAGCGGGTAAATCGGCAGGGAAGCCGATTTAGCCGCGCCGGGCCATGGATGGCCCGTCGCGGCGGCCCGCGGAGCCGAGCAGGAGTGCGGGCATGCCGAGCCTAGGCGAGGCACCGAGTGGTGGGGCAAAGACCTTTTGGTTACTTTTGGCTGGGCCGGCATTCCGGGCGTTTGCCAAAAGTGACCCGCTGTAAGAGCGGAACCCTAAGCCGCCGTTACCGAAGAAACGGATATGTACACAAACAACCCAACAACCCACCGGCGAAACGCCTGTCATCTAAGCGTCACCGTAACTTCATGGAGATGACACCGGCCCTACATAGCCTGACATGGCACAAACAAGTCGACCGGCCGCAACCCTGGCCGGCACTCGGAGACTCGCCATGACTCAGATCGCCCGCATCAGCGACACCGGCAATGAACGCCGCCTGCAAGCCGAACGCCTGATCGGCGCTCAGGCTTTGCAGGAAGCCCAGGCCCTGCGCTTCAACGTGTTCAGCGGCGAATTCAACGCCAAGCTGAAAGGCGCTGAACTGGGCCTGGACATGGATGACTATGATGTTCACTGCAGCCACATCGGCGTGCGGGATTTGAACAGCGGTCGACTCGTCGCCACCACCCGTTTGCTCGACCACCAGGCCGCCAGCACCCTGGGCCGCTTCTACAGTGAAGAAGAATTCAGCCTCCACGGCCTGCTCCACCTCAAAGGCCCGATCCTGGAAATCGGCCGCACCTGCGTCGACCCCGCCTACCGCAACGGCGGCACCATCGCGGTGTTGTGGGGCGAGTTGGCCGAGGTGCTCAACCAGGGCGGCTACAGCTACCTGATGGGCTGCGCGAGCATCCCGATGCACGACGGCGGCATCCAGGCTCACGCGATCATGCAGCGCCTGCGCGAACGCTACCTGTGCAACGAACACCTGCGGGCCGAGCCGAAAAAGCCACTGCCAGCGCTGGACCTGCCGTCCAACGTCATCGCTGAAATGCCGCCCCTGCTCAAGGCCTACATGCGCCTGGGCGCGAAGATTTGCGGCGAACCGTGCTGGGACGAAGACTTCCAGGTGGCCGACGTCTTCATCCTGCTCAAGCGCGACGAGTTGTGCCCGCGTTATGCCCGCCACTTCAAGGCAGCCATGTGATGAGCCGCCTTCGGGTGTACGGGCGAATTGCCCGCGTGCTGGTGGTGGTGGCCCTGGGTTTGACCATGGCCAGTGTGTTTGGCGTATTTGAGCGTTTGGGCGTGGCCAACTCGATGGTGCGCCGTCAGCGCTGGTCGCGGTTTTTCATGGCACGGTTGACCAACGCCCTGCCCTTTCGCGTAACCGTTCACGGTGAGTTGCCGCAACAGTCGATGCTGTGGGTCAGCAACCATGTGTCGTGGACCGACATTCCGCTGCTGGGGATGGTGGCGCCGATGTCGTTCCTGTCCAAGGCCGAGGTGCGCACCTGGCCGGTGGCGGGCTGGTTGGCAGCCAAGGCCGGCAGCCTGTTTATCCGCCGCGGTTCGGGTGACAGTCAGTTGATCCGCAAACAGATGACGCGTCACTTGGAACAAAAACACCCGCTGTTGATGTTCCCGGAAGGCACCACCACCGACGGCCGCACCCTGCGTACGTTCCATGGGCGGTTATTGGCCAGCGCAATTGATGCCGACGTGTCGCTGCAACCGGTGGCGATTCGTTACCTGCGCGACGGCAAAATCGACCCGCTGGCACCGTTCATTGGCGATGATGATTTGCTCTCGCACCTGATGCGCTTGTTTGGCAATGACCAGGGCGATGTGGAAATTCATCTGCTCAAGCCGATTGCCTGCGCCGGGCAGGAGCGTGCGGCGCTGGCGTTCCAGGCGCAGCAAGCGGTGCAGAAGGCGTTGTTTGGTGAAGTGGTGCAGCCGGCAGAACCGCGCCGAGCCGGAACCCTGGCCGCCGCCTGAATGCATACCCTGTAGGAGCGAGCTTGCTCGCGAAAAGCTAATAGGCGACACGGGCGACCGGGAGCACTGCGTTATCGTTAACGATCTTCGCGAGCAAGCTCGCTCCTACAGAATGTTTGCAAGATCGGATAAAACATCCGGAAGTCCTCACTCAACGGCTCATACAGCGCTCGCAATTCCTGCATGGCATGGCCCAGTTCTTCGGGCCGTGTCAGGCGCCGGCCGATTCCCCGCAGTACCTGTTCCATCACCGCAAATTCCCGATACGAACCCAGCCAGTCATCCGCCGCCATGTACGGCGCAATCTGCGCCAGCCGCCCCGGCAGCGCCGGCTCTTCGGCGAGCACCCGGTATACCCGGGAGGTAAAACGCTCGAGAGGTTGATCGGCGTACAACGCCCAATCCCGCGCCAGGCAGTGGTCGAAAAACACATCGAGGACGATCCCGGCGTAGCGGCGTCGGGTCAGTGTGAAGCGCGACAGCGCCTCCCCTATCAGTGGATGGCTGTCGGTGTAGCGATCGATTGAGCGGTGCAACTGAATCGCCGACTCGATTTGCGGGCTGAACTGGCCTTGCAGGCGACCTTTAACAAAGTCGCCATACAGGCTGCCGAGCAATTGAGCAGGAAGTTGGCCGCCAAGGTGCAGATGTGCGAGATAATTCATGGCGTGCAGTTTAGCACTGCCGCCAACGTATCGTTATAACCCGATATACCGATTTAATCTGGCCTAAGACCAAAATCATATTGGTGTATCGGGATGTAACGATTTAAAGTTCGCCTCATCGCGATATAACGTTTTACAAACTTGAGCATCACTGCCATGTCCATCGACCTCGACGAAATAATAAAAGCCCTGGCGCACCCAGTACGGCGAGACATCCTCAACTGGCTGAAAGACCCGAAAGTGCAATTCCCCGAGCAGTTGCACAACCACGAATACGGCATTTGCGCCGGGCAGATCGATCAACGCTGCGGACTGTCCCAGTCCACCGTGTCGGCGCACCTGGCGAACCTGCAACGGGCGGGGCTGATCAGCAGCCAGAAGGCCGGCCAATGGCACTTTTTCAAACGCAATGAGGACGTGATCCAAGCCTTCCTCAAAGCGCTCACCGAAGAACTCAGCGCACCGCTGTAACAAGGACTCACCCATGCCTCTCTCGCTACTCATCCTGGCCTTAAGCGCCTTCGCCATCGGTACCACCGAGTTCGTCATCATGGGGCTGTTGCCCGATGTGGCGGCCGACCTCGGTGTATCGATTCCCGGCGCCGGCTGGCTGGTGACCGGTTACGCCCTGGGCGTGGCCATCGGTGCGCCGTTCATGGCACTGGCCACCGCCAAGCTGCCGCGCAAGGCTGCCCTGGTAGCGTTGATGGGCATCTTCATCGTCGGCAACCTGCTCTGCGCCCTGGCCAGCGACTACAACGTGCTGATGTTTGCCCGTGTGGTCACCGCGCTGTGCCACGGTGCCTTCTTTGGTATCGGTTCGGTGGTCGCCGCCAACCTGGTGCCGGCCAACAAGCGTGCTTCGGCTGTGGCGCTGATGTTCACCGGCTTGACCCTGGCCAACGTGCTCGGCGTGCCGCTGGGCACCGCGTTGGGTCAGGAAGCCGGCTGGCGCTCGACCTTCTGGGCCGTGACAGTCATAGGTGTGATTGCGTTGATCGGCCTGATCCGCTTCCTGCCGGCCAAGCGTGACGAGGAAAAACTCGACATGCGCGCCGAACTGAGAGCGCTCAAAGGTGCCGGGATCTGGCTGTCGCTGAGCATGACCGCGCTATTCGCCGCCTCGATGTTCACCCTCTTTACCTACGTCGCGCCGCTGCTGGGGGATGTCACTGGGGTCTCGCCCAAAGGCGTGACCTGGACCCTGCTGCTGATCGGCCTGGGCCTGACCGTCGGCAACATCATCGGCGGCAAGCTGGCAGACAAGCGCCTGGCCGCCACCTTGATCGGTGTATTCATCAGCATGGCGGTGGTGTCCACGGTACTGACCTGGACCAGCGTCGCCGTGATCCCGACTGAAATCACCCTGTTCCTCTGGGCCACCGCCTCGTTTGCCGCCGTACCGGCGCTGCAAATCAATGTGGTGACCTTCGGTAAAGCGGCGCCGAACCTGGTCTCCACCTTGAACATCGGCGCCTTCAACATCGGCAACGCCCTCGGTGCCTGGGTGGGTGGCAGCGTGATTGCCCACGGTTTCGGCCTGACCAGCGTGCCCCTGGCTGCTGCGGCACTGGCGGTGCTCGCGCTGCTGGTGACCCTGATTACTTTCCGTCAGAGCGGCGATGCCGACCTGGCCCCCGCGACTAACTGATCAACTAAAGAGAAGGGTGTTATCCCATGACGACTATTTTCGACCCGATCAAACTGGGCGACCTGGAACTGTCGAACCGCATCATCATGGCGCCGCTGACCCGCTGCCGTGCCGACGCCGGTCGCGTACCCAATGCGCTGATGGCTGAATACTACGTACAACGCGCTTCCGCCGGCCTGATCCTCAGCGAAGCGACTTCCGTGACGCCAATGGGCGTGGGTTACCCGGACACCCCGGGCATCTGGTCCAACGACCAGGTACGCGGCTGGGCCAATGTAACCAAGGCCGTACACGGCGCGGGCGGCAAGATCTTCCTGCAACTGTGGCACGTAGGCCGGATCTCCCACGAGTCGTACCTGGACGGCGAAGCACCGGTCGCCCCAAGCGCCATCCCGGCCAAGGGCCACGTCAGCCTGGTGCGTCCGCTGGCCGACTACCCTACCCCGCGCGCCCTGGAAATCGCTGAAATCGCCGACATCGTCGACGCTTACCGCGTAGGCGCCGAGAACGCCAAGGCCGCCGGCTTTGACGGCGTGGAAGTCCACGGTGCGAACGGCTACCTGCTTGACCAGTTCCTGCAAAGCAGCACCAACCAGCGCACCGACAACTACGGTGGCTCCCTGGAAAACCGTGCACGCTTGCTGCTCGAAGTCACTGACGCAGTGATTGAAGTCTGGGGCGCCGGTCGTGTCGGTGTTCACTTGGCACCACGCGCCGACGCACACGACATGGGCGACGCCAACCTGTCGGAAACCTTCACCTACGTCGCCAAAGAGCTGGGCAAACGTGGCATCGCGTTCATCTGCTCCCGTGAAAAGGAAGCAGGCGACAGCCTGGGCCCACAACTGAAAGCAGCTTTCGGCGGCCCGTACATCGCCAACGAACGCTTCACCAAGGACAGCGCCAACGCCTGGCTGGCCTCCGGCAAAGCTGACGCCGTAGCGTTTGGCGTGCCGTTCATCGCCAACCCGGACCTGCCCGCTCGCCTGAAGGCCGATGCGCCGCTGAACGAAGCACACCCAGAGACGTTCTACGCCAAAGGCCCGGTCGGCTACATCGACTATCCAACCCTGGCCCTCTGATCTACTGAAACGAAAAAGCCCCGGCTTGCGAGAGCCGGGGCTTTTTTATGGACTGCGGGAAACATTCCCCTGTAGGAGCGAGCTTGCTCGCGAAAAACGCCCAGGTGACGCGTTAATCCAGAATGCCTGCGTTATCGTTGACGATCTTCGCGAGCAAGCTCGTTCCTACAGAGGGCGCGGGAAACATTCCTTCACAGCCTTGCAACAATATTGCTACAAAATACTTAGCAAACTACCTATCAACCGCCCGCCAGCCCGTATATAAAGTCACCCCACAAAATCAGGGAACAGTCTGGTTGATCTCCCTTGGTCTTTATTGTTGACACAACTGGTCGCAATTACGCATTTTGTCTTAATTGCGCAGGCCAGGGCTCAAGCGCAGCATGTCCAACGCGATATCGACCCATCGCTCTGCATCCTGGGCCAACTGAAAGCTGTCGGGCACCAGCAGCCATTGACCGAGTATGCCGTCGATATAGGCGTGCATGCACACCGCCGCACGTACGGTGTCGAGATTCTCCGGAAGCTGCCCGCGATGGACCGCGTTACGCAGGGTTAGCCCGATGCGCAGGTTGCATTCAAGGCTGGCGGTCTGGCGCTGACGGCGCAGATCACACATTTCATCGGTGAATTCGCACTTATGAAACAAAATCTCATTGATGCGCCGGGTCTTCGGGTCCAGGGCCACTTGATGGAACAGATGAATCAGCAGCTTGCGCATGCAACCCAGCGGATCGACCTCGTCCTCGCTCTCACTGGCCCTGGCCAATTCATCCAGCGGCTCGTGCAGCGTGTCGAGCATCGCCTGCACCAGGTCGGCCTTGTTGCTGAAATGCCAATAGATGGCGCCACGCGTCACGCCTGCCAGCGTGGCAATATCCGCCAGCGTGGTACGCGCAACCCCGCGCTCGTAAAAGGCCTGCTCGGCCGCTTCAAGAATCTGGCTGCGCGTTTCCTGAGCTTCCTCTTTGGTACGACGAACCATGGCAGTAAAACCTCAATCAGGAGACTTGGGGTGATCGGTAACGCAGCCGTAACCGCCGCTAACGACCATCTGAATAATTGTGGGACGACGCCTTCATGGGCGCCGAACGTACTAGAATCGAGGCTTTGGGCAGTGCTTTGTCAACATTCCGCGAAGCCTGTCAAGAGTTTACAAACAACCATGAACGTAAGTATATTGCGTAGCAAGCTACTTATCCACTCAGTGCCTGTTTTTTACCCTTCCACACTTCTTGTGCGCACCCTGCGCGCCTGACCCGAGGATCTTCATGCAACTTAAGCCAGCTGTTACCGCCCTGGTTACTGCCGTCGCCCTGGCATCGCTGCTCAGCGGATGTAAAAAGGAAGAAGCGGCTCCGCCCGCTCAAACCCCTCAGGTCGGCGTGGTCACTATTCAACCTCAAGCCTTTACCCTGACATCCGAGCTGCCAGGCCGCACCACGGCCTACCGCATTGCCGAGGTTCGCCCTCAGGTCAACGGCATCATTCTCAAGCGTCTGTTCAAGGAAGGGGGCGACGTCAAGGAAGGCCAGCAGCTCTATCAGATCGATCCGTCGGTGTATGACGCATCCCTGAAAAGCGCCCAGGCCAACCTGGCCCAGACCAAGTCGATTGCCGATCGCTACAAGCAATTGGTCGACGAGCAAGCGGTCAGCCGTCAGGAATACGACACCGCGGTGTCCAACCGCATGACCTCTGAAGCCAATGTGCAAACGGCCCAGATCAATGTGCGCTACACCAAGGTCTTCGCCCCGATCTCCGGGCGTATCGGCCGCTCCTCGGTCACCGAAGGCGCGCTGGTCAGCAATGGCCAGACCGACGCGATGGCGGTGATCCAGCAACTGGACCCGATCTACGTCGACGTCACGCAGTCCTCCGCCGAGATGCTGAAACTGCGTCGTGACCTGGAAAGCGGCCAGCTGGAAAAAGCCGGCGATAACGCTGCCAAGGTCAAGCTGACCCTGGAAGACGGCAGCGACTACAAGCTGGACGGCAAGCTGGAGTTCTCCGAAGTCTCGGTCGACCAGACCACCGGTTCCGTGACCCTGCGTGCCGTATTCCCGAACCCGGATCACACCCTGCTGCCAGGCATGTTCGTACACGCCCAACTGCAAGCCGGCGTGAACAGCAAGGCCATCCTGGCTCCGCAACAAGGCGTCACTCGTGACCTCAAGGGTGTACCGACGGCGCTGATCGTGAACAAGGACAACAAGGTCGAGCAACGTGTCCTGGTGGCCAACCGTACTTCCGGCGCCTACTGGCTGGTGGAAAAAGGCCTGGACGCTGGTGACCGCGTGATCACCGAAGGCCTGCAATTCATCAAGCCGGGCATCGAAGTCAAGGTCAAGGACGCTGACAACGCTAAACCCGCCGGCACTGCTGCAGCGCCTGCTGCCGATGCTGGTAAAGGGGAGTAATCCATGTCGAAATTTTTTATCGACCGTCCCATTTTCGCCTGGGTAATTGCCCTGGTGATCATGCTGGTCGGGGCACTGTCGATCCTGAAGTTGCCCATCAACCAGTACCCGGCCATTGCGCCAACCGCCATTGATATCCAGGTGACCTACCCAGGCGCGTCCGCACAAACCGTGCAGGACACCGTGGTGCAGGTTATCGAGCAACAGCTCAACGGTATCGACAACCTGCGTTATGTTTCCTCGGACAGTAACTCCGACGGCAGCATGACCATCACCGTGACGTTCAACCAGGGTACCAACCCGGATATCGCCCAGGTTCAGGTGCAGAACAAGTTGAACCTGGCTACCCCACTGCTGCCGCAAGAAGTGCAGCAGCAGGGTATCCGCGTGACCAAGTCGGTGAAGAACTTCCTGATGGTGATTGGTCTGGTGTCGGAAGACGGCAGCATGACCAAGGACGACCTGTCCAACTACATCGTATCCAACATCCAGGACCCGATTTCGCGGACCGCCGGTGTAGGTGACTTCCAGGTGTTCGGCTCGCAGTACGCCATGCGTATCTGGCTCGACCCGGCCAAGCTGAACAACTACCAGCTCACGCCGGTGGATGTGAGCACAGCGATCTCCGCACAGAACGTGCAGGTGGCTACCGGCCAACTCGGCGGCCTGCCTGCCGTGCCCGGCACCCAGTTGAACGCGACCATCATCGGCAAGACTCGCCTGCAGTCTGCAGAGCAGTTCGGCAATATCCTGATGAAGGTCAATACTGACGGCTCACAGGTACGCCTGAAGGATGTCGCCCGTATTGAGTTGGGCGGTCAGAACTACAGCATCGCTGCGCAGTTCAACGGCAAGCCGGCATCCGGTATGGCGATCAAGCTGGCGGCCGGTGCTAACGCGCTGGACACCGGCAAGGCCATCCGCGCCACTGTAGCGTCCCTGGAACCGTTCTTCCCGCCTGGCATGAAGGCTGTGGTGCCGTATGACACCACGCCGGTAGTGACCGAATCGATCTCCGGTGTGGTTGACACCCTGGTCGAAGCGATCGTGCTGGTGTTCCTGGTGATGTTCCTGTTCCTGCAGAACTTCCGCGCCACCATCATCACCACCATGACGGTGCCGGTGGTGTTGCTGGGTACCTTCGGGATCCTGGCTGCGTTCGGCTTCACCATCAACACCCTGACCATGTTCGGCATGATCCTGGCCATCGGCTTGCTGGTGGACGATGCCATCGTAGTGGTGGAAAACGTCGAACGGGTAATGGCCGAGGAGCACTTGTCGCCTAAAGAGGCGACGGTCAAGTCGATGGGCCAGATCCAGGGCGCCCTGGTGGGTATTGCTCTGGTGCTGTCGGCGGTACTGCTGCCGATGGCATTCTTCGGCGGCTCCACCGGTGTGATCTACAAACAGTTCTCCATCACCATTGTTTCGGCGATGGCGTTGTCGGTACTGGTTGCCCTGATCTTCACCCCGGCCCTGTGCGCCACCATGCTCAAGCCGGTCGACCCGGAAACACACGGCCAACCCAAGCGCGGCTTCTTCGGCTGGTTCAACCGTACCTTCGACCGTGGCGTATTGAGCTACGAACGCGGCGTCGGCAACATGATCAAGCACAAGATTCCAGCATTCCTGGTCTATGCGCTGATCCTCGCCGGCATGATTTGGCTGTTCATGCGAATCCCTGCCGCGTTCCTGCCCGATGAAGACCAGGGCGTGATCTTCGCTCAGGTACAGACGCCGGTCGGTTCTTCGGCGGAGCGCACGCAGACCGTCATCGACGATATGCGTGCCTACCTGCTGAACGACAAGGAAGGCGAGCCAGGCGAAGGCAAAGGCGTAAAATCGGTGTTTACCGTAAACGGCTTCAACTTCGCAGGTCGTGGTCAGAGCTCTGGCCTGGCCTTCGTGATGCTCAAGTCATGGGAGGAGCGCGACGCATCCAACTCGGTATTCGAGATTGCCAAGCGCGCCCAGGGTTACTTCTCCCAGACGTTCAAGGACGCCATGGTATTTGCCATCGTGCCGCCTTCGGTTCTGGAATTGGGTAACGCCACCGGTTTCGACGTGTTCCTGCAAGACCAGGGCGGCGTCGGTCACGACAAGCTGATGGCCGCACGCAACCAGTTCCTTGGTGCAGCGGCACAAAGCAAGATCCTGGCAGGTGTGCGTCCCAACGGCGTGAACGATGAACCGCAGTACGAGCTCAGCGTCGACGACGAGAAGGCCAGCGCCCTAGGCATTAGCCTGGCAGACATCCAACAGACCTTGGCCATCGCTCTGGGTGGCAGCTACGTCAACGACTTCATCGACCGTGGTCGTGTGAAGAAAGTGTACGTGCAGGGCGACGCCGCCAGCCGGATGTCCCCGGAAGACCTGGATAAATGGTACGTGCGCAGCACCTCCGGG
Source organism: Pseudomonas sp. ATCC PTA-122608 (assembly GCF_001952855.1). Classification (GTDB taxonomy): domain Bacteria; phylum Pseudomonadota; class Gammaproteobacteria; order Pseudomonadales; family Pseudomonadaceae; genus Aquipseudomonas. The sequence goes on from NZ_LPNO01000020.1 coordinate 133,412, forward strand.
AAGATGGTGCCAATGTCGGCCATCTCGTCGGGCAAGTGGATCTACGGTTCGCCGAAACTCTCGCGCTACAACGGTGTAGCTGCGATGGAAATCCTCGGTACTCCGGCACCTGGCTACAGTACCGGTGACGCGATGACAGAAGTCGAGCGCATTGCCAAGGACCTGCCGGCGGGTGTCGGTTATGCGTGGACCGGCCTGTCGTACGAAGAACGTCTGTCCGGCTCTCAGGCACCTGCGCTGTACGCCCTGTCGCTGCTGGTCGTGTTCCTCTGCCTCGCGGCACTGTACGAAAGCTGGTCGATCCCGATTGCGGTGATTCTGGTTGTACCGCTGGGTGTGATCGGTGCCCTGATCGCCACCAGCCTGCGGGGACTGTCCAACGACGTGTTCTTCCAGGTAGGTCTGTTGGTGACGGTGGGTCTGGCGGCGAAAAACGCCATCCTGATCGTGGAGTTCGCCAAAGAGCTCCACGAACAGGGCAAAGGCATCGTCGAGTCGGCCATCGAGGCATCTCGCATGCGTCTGCGACCGATCATCATGACGTCCATGGCGTTCATGCTCGGCGTACTGCCACTGGCGATTTCCACAGGTGCAGGCTCAGGTAGCCAGCACGCCATCGGTACGGGCGTAATTGGCGGTATGATCACCGCCACGGTCCTCGCGATCTTCTGGGTCCCCCTGTTCTTCGCAACCGTGTCCTCCGCTGGCGAGCGTAAAAAGACTGAAACCAAGCAAACTCCTAAAGAGGCTGGCCAATGAGCAAGTCGCTACTTTCCTTAGCCGTCACGGCATTCGTGCTCAGTGGCTGCTCGCTGATCCCGGACTACCAGCGCCCTGAAGCGCCGGTAGCCGCGCAGTTCCCGCAGGGGCCGGCGTATTCGTCGGCCCAGGCGCCGGGCCAGGCCGCTGCCGAGCAAGGCTGGAAGCAGTTTTTCCATGACCCTGCCCTGCAACAACTGATCCAGACTGCACTGGTGAACAACCGCGACCTGCGTGTCGCGGCCCTGAACATCGACGCGTATGCCGCGCAGTACCAGATCCAGCGTGCCGACCTGTTCCCGGCAATCTCGGCCACGGGCAGCGGCAGCCGTTCGCGCACCCCGGCCAAGCTGTCGCAGACCGGCGAAGCAGGCATCACCAGCCAATATTCGGCGGGTCTCGGGATCAGTTCTTATGAGCTGGACCTGTTCGGCCGCGTCCGTAGCCTGAGCGAACAAGCGCTGCAACAATACTTCGCCACTGAAGAAGCGCGTCGCACCACCCAGATCAGCCTGGTGGCCAGCGTGGCCAACGCCTACCTGACCTGGCAGGCCGACAAGGAACTGCTCAAGCTCACCCAGGACACCCTGGGCGCGTTCGAACAGAGCTACAAGCTCACCTCGCGCAGCAACGAAGTCGGCGTGGCATCGGCGCTGGACTTGAGCCAGGCCCGTACCTCGGTGGAAAACGCCCGGGTTGCACTGGCGCGCTATACCCGCCAGGTGGCTCAGGACGAAAACAGCCTGACCCTGCTGCTGGGCACCGGCCTGCCGGCGAACATCGCCAGCCGGCCATTGGCTGATGACCTGTTGAGCGAAGTACCGGCCGGCCTGCCGTCGGACCTGCTGCAACGTCGTCCCGACATCCTGCAGGCCGAGTACAACCTCAAGGCGGCCAACGCCAACATCGGCGCCGCACGGGCTGCGTTCTTCCCGAGCATCAGCCTGACCGCCAGCGCCGGCACCGCGAGCCCGACCCTGGGCGGCCTGTTCAAGGGCGGTTCGGGTACCTGGTCGTTTGCACCGCAGATCAACATCCCGATCTTCAACGCTGGCAGCCTGCGCGCCAGCCTGGATTACTCGAAAATCCAGAAAGAGATCAACGTCGCCAACTACGAGAAAGCGATCCAGACCGGCTTCCAGGAAGTCTCCGACGGCCTCGCCGCCCGTGAGACCTACAAGCAGCAACTGGACGCCCAACGTGGCTTCGTCGCGGCCAACCAGGATTACTACCGCCTGGCCGAGCGTCGCTACCGCATTGGTGTCGACAGCAACCTGACGTTCCTCGATGCCCAGCGCCAACTGTTCAGTGCCCAGCAATCGCTGATCACCGACCGCCTGGCGCAGCTCAACAGCGAGGTCAACCTATACAAGGCCCTCGGTGGTGGCTGGAACGAACAAACCGCGAAAAACGAGCCGTTGAAAGAAGAAGCACCGGCCTTGAAGTTGTTCTGATAGTGGCGCAGTAAAGATAGTGGCGCAGTAAACAAAAACGAGAGTGTCAGATTTTTTGTGTTCGGGCCGGTTACGGCCTGCCGTCAGGCAGGCCTAGCTTTACCAGGTCGGCCTGATAAATCGATCTCCGTACAGAATCGCAAATTGATTCATCGCGCTCTTCCAATCATGAGCTGCACTGCCCCAATTCGCGGTGATATTTCGCAATGCCAGCCAGATTAGCTTTGTCGCGGACTCATCCGTTGGGAAGTGGCCTCGCGTCTTGATGATCTTGCGCAACTGGG
>NZ_LPNO01000021.1 GCF_001952855.1 Pseudomonas sp. ATCC PTA-122608
CTGTTGATCTTGATCTTAGGCGCCCCGTTAAACCACGCTGGCCGAACGCAGGCTTTGGAGCGTGGGTAACCCGGCAGGACGCCGGGTTAGCCGCGCTGGGCCAAGGATGGCCCATCGCGGCGGCCCACGCTCCAAAGCCGGAGTGAGGGCACTCCGAGCCTAGGCGAGGAGCCGAGTGGTGGGGCAAGAGCGTTTTGCTTACTTTTGCGCTTTTCAAAAGTGAGCCGCTGTAAGAGCGGAACCAATAGCGGCCGTTACCGCAGCAACGGATATGTACTCCCCCCAAGGCCAGATGTTGCCTGGCCAACAGTTGCCGCACACATTGTCGTTTTCAGCCATCACCTAAACCCCCAATGTCCCCTGTTTAGGGCCCCAAAAACCCGGCATGCCTTGTGCAATGACCCAGTTCCCGGACTTTAGGCCTCAGTCATCATGCAAGAACCCGCCCCTTACCCGCGACGATCCAGCCCGTTGCTGCTCATCGGCACCGCCACACTCTGCAGCCTGCTGCTGGGCTGCGGCCAAAGCAGCTCCACCGTCACCCGCAGTGACCAACCGGTAAAGGGCGGCACCCTGGTCTACGCCACCGACCGCGAACCCACCTGCCTCGACCCCCACGTGGCCGGCGACATGCCCCAGGTGTTCGTCGCCCAGCAATACCTCGACTCCCTGGTCTCAATGGACACCGACGGCCGCATCGGTCCCTGGCTCGCCAAGACCTGGGAAGTCTCCCCCGATGGCCTGACCTACATCTTCCACCTGCGCAACGACGTGCGCTTCACCGACGGCACCCCGTTCAACGCCGCAGCGGTCAAGGCCAACCTCGACCACATGGCCAACCCCAAGACCCAATCCAGCACCGCAGGCGGCTACATCCGCCAATACCGCAGCACCGACGTGCTCGACGAATACACCGCAGTGGTGCACCTGGCCACGCCTTACGCCGCGTTCCTGGAAGTGTTGGCCCAAGGCTTCCTCGGCATCGAGTCCCCCACGGCACTGCTGCGCTCCCGCGACGTCAATTGCGAAAGCCCGGTCGGCAGCGGCCCGTTCAAGGTCGTGCGCTGGGACCGCCAAAGCCAGGTCGAACTGGTGCGCAACCCCGACTACAACTGGGCCCCACCCACCGCCAAACACCAAGGCCCGGCCTGGCTCGACCGGATCGTCTGGAAGTTCATCCAGGAACCGTCCGTACGCTTCGCCTCGTTGCAGGCCGGTGAGGTCGACGTGATCGAAGCCTTGCCCCCCGAATCCCACGAGGCCGCTCGACGCAACCCGGACCTGACCCTGGTGATCGCCCAACGCCCCGGCAACCCCACCAACGGCACGCTGAACATCACCCGTGCGCCGTTCGATGACGTGCGGGTGCGCGAAGCCTTCGTGCGCAGCTCCGACATCGAGGGCGCGTTGAAGAGCGTGTATTTCAACGAATTCCCCCGCGCCGGTGGGCCGTTGAGCCCGGCCACGCGCTTCTACAGCCCGGAGTTCCAGCACGCCCAGGATTACGACCCGGCCCGTGCCGCGCAGTTGCTCGACCAGGCCGGCTGGACCCAGCGCGACAGCGAGGGCTACCGCACCAAGGACGGCAAGCGCCTGCAAGTCCACGTGGTGATGGGCAACCGCACGCCACCGTCGGAATACACCTTGTGGGAGCAGGTGCAGGCTACCACCCGGCAGGTCGGCTTCGAGCTGATCGTCGACCAGATGAGTGACGTGCAGGCCACCAAGCGCCAGGCCGACTGGGACTACGACATTCGCCTCGGCTACTGGAACACCAACACCGCCGACGTGCTGCGGATCATCTTTGGCAGCGAGTTCATCCGTCCGGCAGGCGTCGGGGGTTACCACCAGAACACCGCAGGCTTCAGTGATCCAGCCTTCGACACGTTGATCCAGCAGGCCCTCACCACCCAGGACAGCGAGCAGCGCCGGGCCTTGTATTACCAGGCGCAGAAAATCGCTTCCAGCCAGTACCTGCAACTGACCACCTACCCGCAAAGCACGCGGCTGGGTATCTACAAGACCACCCAGGGCGTGCGGCTGGAGCCGTCGCTGGCGGTGACGTATCTCTATGACGCATGGGTGAACAAATGAGCAGTCCATCACTTGCCAACCCTCGCCACGAGCGCCTGGCCCGGCTCGGCAAACGTGCGCTGTGGCGCCTTGCCGGCGGCGTGCTGGTGCTCTGGGCGGTGGCCACGCTGACTTTCTTTGCCTTGCGCCTGATGCCCGGCGATCCTGTGCTGGCGATCCTCGGCGGCCCGAGTGGCAACCCCACTGCTGAAACCATCGCTGAAGCCACCCGCGAATACGGCCTCGACAAGCCTTTGGCGGTGCAATACGCGCTGTACCTCGGGCGGTTGGTGCAGGGTGATTTGGGGGTTTCCTATTCCCAGCATCTGCCGGTAACCCGCGTCCTCGCGGAGCAATCCTGGCCGACTCTTGAGCTGACCCTGACCTCTCTCGCGCTGGCCTGGGTTCTGGTGCTGGCGCTGACGGTATTGACGGCCGGGCGCCGCCGTTGGGTTGCCAGCCTGGCCTCGCTCGCCGAAACCCTGGCCGCCGCATTGCCGCACTTCTGGCTGGGGATTCTGTTGCTGGCGGTGTTTGCGTTCGGCCTGCGGCTGTTCCCGCCGGCGGGCAGCGATGGCTGGCGCACCCTGGTGTTACCGTCGTTCGCCCTGGCGATTCCGCTGGCCGGGTTTATCGCCCAGGTCACCCGCGAATCCCTGGACCTGACCCTCGACCAACCCTTCATCCTGACCGCCCGCACCCGTGGCCTGAGTGACGTCAACGTGCGCTTCAAGCATGCGTTGCGCCATGCCGTATTGCCGGGCATCTCGCTGTCGGGCTGGGCCATCGGCGCGCTGATCAGCGGCGCGGTGGTGATTGAAGTGATCTTTTCCCGCAAGGGCCTCGGCCGCCAGTTGTACCAGGCGGTGCAGGCACAGGACCTACCGCTGACCATCGGCATCAGCCTGGTGGTCGCCGCCGGTTACGTGCTCGCCAACATCCTGGTCGACCTGCTGTACCTGTGGGTCGACCCTCGCCAACAGGAGCTTCCAGCATGAGCGGCCTGACCCTGGAAACACCGCTGCCCGCGCTGCGGATTCAGCGCACCACTCGCACGCTGCGCCTCGGCCCGCTGTTGGCGATTACCTTTCTGTTACTGGTGATCGTCGCGGCACTGGTGCCGCAGTTGTTCGCCTACAGCGACCCGCTGGCCATCGTGCCCCGCGATGCGTTTCATTCGCCGAGCCTGGCCCACTGGTTCGGCACCGATCAGTCGGGGCGGGATATCTTTTCACGGGTGATCTACGGCACCCGGCAGTCGTTGTTCATCGGTCTGGCAGCCACGGCGATTGCCATGAGTATCGCCATCGTTCTCGGTCTGCTGGGGGGCCTTGGCGGCGCGCGGGTGGACCGTGGCGTGGGTTGGTTGCTGGAAGTACTGTTTGCGTTTCCGAGCCTGATCCTGGCGCTGCTGTTCGTGGCGATCTTCGGCAGCGGCATCGGCCCGCTGATCGTCGCCACCGGGCTTGGCAGTGCGCCGGGTTACGCACGCATGGTCCGTGGCCAGGTGCTGGCGGTGCGTAACGCGGGCTACATCGAAGCCGCCCGGGCTCTTGGGCATCCGCCGCTGCGCATCATCCTGCGCCAGTTGCTGCCGAACGCCATGCGTCCGCTGATCGTGACCCTGACCATGGGCGTGGGCCAGGCAATTGTCTGGGCCTCGGCCCTGAGCTTTCTCGGGTTGGGCGCCCGCCCGCCGGCGCCGGAGTGGGGGACCATGTTGTCCATGGGCCGCGACTTTATCGCCAACGCCTGGTGGCTGACGTTCTTCCCCGGCCTGTTCATCGTACTCACCACCCTGTCGACCACGGTCACTGGCCGTTACCTGCAACAACGCCTGGAGGGCCGTCTTTCATGAGCGACCAGAAACGCTTGATCGTTGAAGGCCTGTCCATCGAGTTTGCCGGGCAGTCTGTCGTACGCAATTTGTCTTTCACCCTGGAGCCCGGCAAGACCCTGGCGCTGGTGGGGGAGTCCGGTTCCGGCAAAAGCGTCACCGCCCGCAGCCTGATCGGCCTGGCCGGTGCGGGCGCCAAGGTCACGGCACGCACCTTGAGTTACGACGGAGTGGATTTGCTCAGCCTGTCGGAGCGTGGCTGGCGTCGTTTGCGTGGCAATGGCATCGGCTTTGTATTGCAGGACGCGCTGGTGTCCCTCGACCCGTTGCGGCCGGTGGGCAAGGAGATTCTCGAGGTGCTGGAGACCCATCGCTGGGGCGACCGTCGCAGCCGTGGCGAACGGGTCATCGAGCTGCTGGACCTGGTGGGCGTACCCGAACCGCAACTGCGTGCCCGCCAGCGTCCCGATCAACTCTCCGGCGGCCTGCGCCAGCGTGCGCTGATAGCCAGTGCACTCGCGCTGAACCCCGGCCTGGTGATCGCCGATGAGCCGACCACCGCGCTGGATGCCACGGTGCAGGCGCAGATCCTGCAAGTGTTGCAGCAGATCAAGGCCCGTGGCGATTCGCTGCTGATCATCAGCCATGACCTGGCGGTGGTTGCGCAATTGGCGGATGAGGTGCTGGTACTGCGCCACGGTGAAGTGGTGGAGCAGGGCCCGATGGATCAGGTGCTGCTCAATCCCCGCCACGCCTACACACGCTCGCTGCTGGATGCGGTGCCCGCCGAACATGCCCGTGGCACACGGCTGTCGCCGGAGCGCAGCAACGCGGTCGCGCAACCGCGGCCCGGTGCGGATTCGCCGGTGCTGCTCAAGGCTTCCGGCCTGGGCAAACGGTATGTCGGCCCCGATCAACAGTCACGCCAGGTAGTGGACGACGTCAGCTTCGAGCTGCGCGCCGGCCGTACGTTGGGCATCGTTGGTGAATCCGGCTCGGGCAAAACCACGGTGGCGCGTATCGCCCTCGGGCTGCTGCAACCGGATGCCGGCGAGGTGCGTTTTCTCGACCAGCCATGGGCCGCGGCAGGCACCGAACGGGTCGAGGAGAAGACCCGACGCCTGCATCGCCGCGACATCAGCGTGATCTATCAGGACCCGCTGAGTTCGTTCGACCCGCGCTGGACGGTCGGGCAGATCCTCTGTGATGCATTGGACGTCGCCGGTATCGCCCTCGAGCAACAGGCGGCGCGAGTGGCGCAGTTGCTCGACCAGGTACGCCTGGCGCCGCAATTGGCCGAGCGCCGGCCGCTGCAACTGTCGGGCGGGCAACGCCAGCGCGTGGCGATTGCCCGGGCGATTGCCAGCAACCCCAAGGTGATTATCTGTGACGAGCCAGTGTCGGCGCTGGATGTGTCGGTGCAGGCCCAGGTCCTGGATTTGCTGGCCGACCTGCAAGCCTCGCTGGGCCTGGCCTACCTGTTTATCTCCCACGACCTCGGGGTGATTCGCCATGTCAGCGACGAGGTGTTGGTGATGCGCCACGGCCAGGTAGTGGAAAGCGCCAGCGTCGAGACGTTGTTCGAATCCCCCCAACACGAATACACCCAACGCCTGTTGGGCGCAGTGCCGCGCCTGCCCGGCAGCGGTATGCAGCTGGTGGTGCCGGCCCTGGAGCCGGAAAACCCCGGCTGGCTGTTTGATGAATCGCGCCTGTGGAAAATCGCCATCTAGACCTGAATCAAGGAAGTGCCATGAGCAAGTTGTCTGCTGTACCCACGCCGCCGGTTGTGACGGTGGCCGAATTGAACGCCCGTGCCGACCGCATCCTGCCGCAGATTGCCGCCGGCGCTGCGCAACGCGAACGCGACCGCCAACTGCCGTATGAGGCCGTGGCGCAGATCGCCAAGGCCGGGTTGTTTACCGTGCGGATTCCCAAGCGGTTTGGCGGCGCCGGTGGTTCGGTCAAGGACGTGATTGCCTTGCTGATTCGCATCGCTTCGGCCGACTCCAACGTGGCCCAGGCTCTGCGCCCCGGTTTCGGGTTTATCGAAGGTTTGCTGGCGTCCCGCGCCGAAGGGGCGGAAGAGGAGCGCGAGCGTTGGTTCGAGCGTTACCTGCAAGGCGCCGTGATCGGCAATGCCGGTTGGGAAGTCGGCGGCGCCAACGGTTCCATCAGTGCGCGCATCGTGCGTGACGGCGAGCACTTTCGCGCTTCCGGCAGCAAGTACTACAGCACCGGTTCGTTGTATGCCGATTGGGTCAGCGCCGTCGCCCTGGACGAGAATGATCAGCCCGTCTCCTTCATCCTGCCCCGCGACCGCCAGGGCCTGGAGTTGCTGGATGATTTCGACGCCATGGGCCAGCGCCTGACGGCCAGCGGCACCACCCACCTGCATGATGTGCAAGTGTTGGCCAGCGAGATCCGCACCCGCACCGTCGAAGAGGGCAAGCGCACGATTGTCACGCCGTTCCTGCAAATATTCCTCGCGGCGGTGCAGGCCGGTATTGCGCGCAATGCGCTGAACGATGCGGTGAGCTTTGCCAAGGAACATGCACGGCCGATCAAGCACAGCAGCGCCACGCGCTCGGTGGATGATCCATATGTAGAGCTGAGTGTGGGCGACGTCTCGGCCCGGGCCTTTACCGCCGAAGCGGTGGTACTGCACGCGGCGGACTCCATCGACCATGCCTGGGCTGCGGATCTTGATGCGGTGGCGGTCGACCAGGCGGCAGTGGATGTGGCCCAGGCGCAATACATCGCGGCGGAATCGGCACTCAAGGCCGCCGAGTTGGTGTTCGACGTCGGTGGCGCGTCCACCACCGGCCGCGCCCACAACCTGGACCGGCACTGGCGCAACGCGCGCACCGTGGCCAACCACAATCCCCGGCACTGGAAAGCCGCGGCCGTGGGCGCCTGGCAACTCAAGGGCACGCCGCCTCCGACCTCGGGGCTGTTTTGAACAAAGCCCTCGACCTTTCACACCCCTTGGGCGAGGTGGGCACCGGGCACGCGCGCCGGGTGCCGATGATCATCGGCTGTGCGCTGTTCATGGAACTGATCGACGCCACGGCAGTGCTCACGGCGCTGCCGCAGATGGCCCAGGATTTCGGCGAGCCCAGCGTGCGCATGAACCTGGTGGTGTCGCTGTACCTGCTGGCGGTGGCGCTGTTCGTACCGGTCAGCGGCTGGGCGGCCGACCGGTTCGGGCCGCGCCGGGTATTTATCAGTGCGATCGTGCTGTTCACCCTGGCGTCGGTGGCCTGTGCCTGCTCGGGCTCGCTGCTGCAGTTGTCCCTGGCGCGTTTGGCCCAGGGCGCGGCGGGCGCAATGATGGTGCCGGTGGGGCAGGTGATCCTGCTGCGCTGGTCGGCGCGGGAAAACCTGCTGCGTGCCATGTCGTACCTGACGGTGGCGGCGCTGGTGGGGCCGCTGCTGGGGCCTCCGTTGGGCGGGCTGCTGGTGACGGTGTTGTCGTGGCACTGGATCTTCCTGATCAACCTGCCGATCGGCGTGCTCGGGGTGATGCTGGTGCTGCGCTACATCCCGGATTATTCCGGGGCGCCCGGCCAGCCACTGGACGTTCCCGGCCTGTTGCTCAGCGGTGTGGCGCTGGGCGGGCTGGTGTTCGGTTTCGAGGTGCTCGGCCACGGCCTGTTGCCGCGCCAGTGGGCGTTGCTGCTGATTGGCGGCGGGTTGTTGAGTGCCTGGCTGTATGTCCGGCATGCGCGGCGGACGGCGCACCCGTTGATCGATTTTTCATTGTTGAAAATACCGACCTTCGCCGTGAGCTTCTGGGGCGGCAACCTGATGCGCATCGGCAGTGCGTCACAGCCGTTTTTGCTGGTGCTGCTGTTTCAGCTGTGTTTCGGGCTTAACCCGTTGCAGGCCGGGCTGCTGAGCGTGGCTGGTGGTGTGGGCGCGTTCCTGATGAAGATGCTGGCGGTACGGATTGTCAGCCGCTTCGGCTTCCGCCGCACCTTGATCAGCAATGCCGTGCTCACTGGTGCAACCATCCTGGCGTGCAGCCTGTTCGAGGTGTCAACGCCTTACTGGATTGTGGTACTGGTGTTGTTCGGCAGCGGGATCATTCGCTCGCTGCAATTCAGCACCCTGGGGGCATTGACCTATGCCGACGTGCCGCCGGAGCAATCCAGCCGTGCCAGCAGCCTGTCGGCGATGACCATTCAACTGACCTTGAGTTTGTCGGTGGGCATCGCAGCGGCGTTGCTCGGTTTGATCATGGCCGTGCGTGGGCATGCCATCGTCGAACAAAGCGATATCGCCTGGATCATGGCGGGTGCCGGATTGCTGTGTGGATTATCGGGGCTGGTTTATCGCAGGCTGTCGCCGCAGGCGGGCTCGGCGATTTATGCAAAACGCGCAGAGGGTATTGGATGATTCGTGCAGCACGTATCGATGACGCAGGTGACATTGCCTGGGTGCATATTCGTAGTTGGCAGCAGGCTTATCGTGAGCTGATGCCGGCGGATTACCTGGCTTCGCTGGAGGCAACGCAGCCTCGGCGTGAAGCCTTTTGGCGGCAGTCGATTGAGCAGGAAAACGAAGCTGTGTTTGTCGCGGAGGTCGAGGGGCGTGTGGTGGGCTGGATTGTCGTCAGCCCGAGCCGTGATGAGGATGCCAATCCAGGTGAAACCGGTGAAGTGCAGGCGCTGTATGTGCTGGCCGAGCATTGGGGAACCGGGGTGGGCAGGGCGCTCTGGCTCTGGGGCCTGGAATATCTTGCAAGCCTGGGCCTGGAGACGGCGACGTTGTGGGTGCTTGCCGGAAACCACCGGGCAATACGCTTTTACCGAAACGCCGGATGGATAGCGCAGCCCGAATCAAGCCGCACCCTTACCCGGGGCGGTTGTGAGTTGGCGGAAGTTCGCTACCAATCCCAAAAGTGACGCTGAACCTGTGGCGAGGGAGCTTGCTCCCGCTGGCCTGCGCAGCAGGCCCATCTTTTAGGGCCGCTTCGCGCCCCAGCGGGAGCAAGCTCCCTCGCCACAGGGGAATGTTTGTCTGTTTCATGGGGCACAGTTGCTGCCTATTGAGATCGTTCCCACGCTCTGCGTGGGAATGCCGCTCTGGGCGCTCTGCGTCCGCTGTTAAAATCGTGACGCAGAGCGTCACCGGATGCATTCCCACGCAGAGCGTGGGAACGATCACACTCACCATTTTTGCCTGAAAGCTGCGCGGCCACAGGCGTCATTCAGGAATGTCATTGGCCATGAGCTCGTCTTTTTCATTGTTTCGCACCTGGAATGTCCAACACTTGCCGTCGACGCCGGCGGCTTTTGTGCGGCATTTCATCGGTCATTTCAAAGGTTGGTACCTGGCGATCCTGCTGCTGCAGATTGCCGCCGTGGTGTGCTCGATCCTGACGCCCTGGGGGTTGGGGCAGATCACCCGCACGGTCAGCAACGGGCTGGAAGCGGAGCGTGCCTTTGAAGTGCTGCAATGGCCACTGACACTGCTAAGCGCGCTACTGGTGTGCCAGGTACTGTTTACCCGTGCCTCTGCGGGCTGCCATATCCATGTCTTGCCGTTGCAGCGGCGCACGGTGACGCATGTGGTGTTCGCTTATCTGCAACAGCATTCCCATCGTTTCATCAGCAATGAGTTCGCCGGGGCTCTGGCGCATCGGGTTGCGGAAATTACCCTGGGGGTGAATCAGACCCTGAGCATCTTGTTGTTCGACCTGATCCCGCTGCTGGTGACGCTGAGCCTGGCCACGGCCTTGCTATGGACCGCATCACCACTGTTGGCGTTGTTCATGGCGGGTTGGTCGGTGGCGTTCATCACCATCTGCTACGTGCTCGCGCGCCGCAGCCATCCTCTGGCCCAGCAGTATTCGGCCGCGCGCAGCACCAGTACCGGCAAGGTGGTGGATGCGGTCTCCAACCTGGCCAATATCCGTCTGTTTGCGCGCCATGCGTTCGAGCACAGTTACCTCGGCACCTTCCTCGACAAAGAGGTGGCGGCTGCCTATCGATCCCTGGGGTACATGGAAAAAATTCGCTGGTTCCAGGCCAGCTGTGGCGTGGTGCTAAAGCTGGGTCTGTTGTTGCTGGCGCTCTACCTGTGGCGCAGTCACCGTATCGACATTGCTGCGTTTGTCATGTCCACCAGCCTTTCGTTGTTGATCATCAGCGATGTCGAAAACCTGTCGCGACGCTTTCTCGAATTTTTCGAAGCTACCGGCAACATCGCTAATGGCGTGCGCACCTTGATTCGCCCCCATGAAGTCATCGACCAACCCGGTGCCAAGGCGCTACAGGTCAAGCGCGGGGATATCGAGTTTCGCGACGTGGGCTTCAGCTACAGCGCCGGCCGGCCGATTTTCGAGCACCTGAATATCGTGATTCCCGCCGGCCAGAAAGTCGGCCTGGTGGGCGCCTCGGGTTCCGGCAAGTCGACGCTGCTGAGCTTGCTGCTGCGCCTTTACGACGTGCAGCAAGGCCAGGTGCTGGTGGACGGCAAGGACGTGCGCGACGTCACCCAGCATTCACTGCACCAGCAGATCGGCCTGATTCCCCAGGAGCCCGGCCTGTTCCACCGCAGCATTCGCGAAAACATCCATTACGGCCGCCTGGATGCCTCGATGGATGAAGTCGCCGAGGCGATCCACCGCGCCGGCGCCAGTGAGTTTATCGACAGCATGGAGCACGGCTACGAGTCGCTGGTGGGCGAGCGTGGGGTCAAGTTGTCCGGCGGCCAGCGCCAGCGCATTGCGATCGCCCGGGTGTTGCTGAAAAACGCGCCGATCCTGGTGATGGACGAAGCCACTTCCAGCCTGGACTCGATCACCGAGCGCTTTATCCAGGACAAGCTCGACGAAATCATGGAAGACAAGACCGTGCTGGTGGTGGCGCATCGGCTGTCCACCGTGGCCCATCTGGACCGGATCCTGGTGTTCGACAATGGCCGGGTGATCGAGGACGGCAGCCACGAACAGCTGCTACGCCAGGGCGGGCAATATGCGCGGTTGTGGAGTCGCCAGTTCAGCGATGCGCTGGATGAAGTCGCGCTGTGATCAGGCGGCGTACCGGGTACGCCGCGCAGTGCAGGTCAGATCGACAGGTGCAGTACCCGCTCGTCCTTGGCACCGGCCAGCGGGCGGCGCTTGTTGACCTTCAGCTCACCCAGGTTGATCAGCAAGGTGCGGGTCACGTTGCGGCTCAGCCCCAGCAACTCGGCGGTGTGCACCTGGTTGTGGTGGCACAGCCGGTAGGCGGCAGTCAGCAGGCTGCGCTCGACCTGTTCGTGGAGGTTGTCGATCTGTTCTTCGAACAGGCGCTGGAAGGCCAGGTCGAGCAGGTCATGGGCTGTGGTGCTGTCTTCCTGGCGTTCGATACGCAGGTTGGACATGCGCAGGTCATCGGCCTGGATCACACCGTCACGGCAGATCAGCAGGGTATGGTGGATGACGTTCTCCAGCTCGCGAATATTCCCCGGCCAACTGTAGGTGGCCAGCCGTTGCTCGGCGTCCTTGCTCAGGATGACCTCGCCGTACCCCAGGCGGCGGGTGTAGGTGTCGATGAAATACTGCACCAGCGGCAGGATATCGCCGGGGCGGTCCCGCAGCGGGCTGAGTTCCAGGTTGACCACGTTCAGGCGGTAGAACAGGTCCTCGCGAAAATGCCCGGCGTTGATGGCTTTTTCCAACTGCACGTTGGTCGCCGCCAGTACCCGCACATTGATCGGAATACTTTTGCGCGAACCCAGGCGCACCACTTCGCGCTCCTGCAATACCCGCAGCAGCTTGACCTGGATCGACATCGGCAGGTCACCGATTTCATCGAGGAACAGCGTGCCGCCGTTGGCTTCTTCAAACCAGCCGGCCTTGGCGCTGAGGGCGCCGGTGAACGCGCCTTTCTCGTGGCCGAACAGCTCGGCTTCCACCAATGACTCGGAGAACGCACCGCAATTCACCGCCACGAACGGCTGAGCCTTGCGGCCACTGAGGTTGTGGATATGCCGAGCCACCAGCTCTTTGCCGGTGCCGGTTTCGCCGATGATCAGCACGCTGGCTTCGCTCGGGGCGACTTGTTGCACATGCTTGAGCAAGGCTTTGGACCGGGGATCTTCAAACACCTGCGCGGTGGCACGGATGGAGGTGGCAAGGGCGGGCGAGGGCGGTAGGGTCAGCAGTTGCATGGCAGTCTCTACGAATAAAACGTCGGGATGGGCGGGGTACCGTTCAGTGCCCACTCGCCCAGTTCATGAAGCTTGTAGTCCAGCGGGTCATGCAGGCTCTGGGTGCGCAAGTTGCGCCAGTGCCTGTCGAGGGCCACCGAGGCGTTGGTCGCCCGCGCGCCGGTGACCTCGAAGACCTTGCTACACAACTCCAGGCCATTGCGGCTGGCGGCGACTTTGGCGGTGGCGATGGCAATCGCCGCTGTGCCGCGTTCCTCGCTGGTCAGCGCCGAACCCTTGGCCCATGCCGCATCCAATACCTCACCTGCGCGCTCCACCAACAGGCGGGTGCTTTGCAGGGCCACCCAGAAATCGCCGTAGTGGCTGAGGATGTAGGGATCCTGGGTGGTGTGGCTGGCGCTGGAGCGGAACCACGGGCGGGCCTCTTCGAGGGTGTATTGACGCGCCTCTTCGAATGCGCCCTCGGCGATGCCGAGGAAGATATTCGCGAAATGCAGTTGCGCAATCAGCGGGCGCAGGCAGGCGAACGGCGTGCTCAACGGCCCCGGGTCCAGCAGCAGGTCGGACTCTTCCACGCGTACGCGTTTGAAAGTCACGCTGCCGCTGTCAGTCTGGCGCTGGCCCATATTGTTCCAGTCGTTGTGCAGGATGATCCCGCTGCGGGCGCTGGGAATCGCCGCGATCAGCAACTTGCCGCCGGCGCTTTCATCGATCGCCGAGGCGATCAGCATCTCCGAGTCGTTGGCGCCGGAGCAGAAGTTCTTCTGCCCCGAGAATTCTCGCCAGCCCGTGTGGCGCTTGACCACCGTGCGGGTGTCCAGGGGGTTCAGGGTGTTGCCCCAGAACCAGTTGTTGCTGGCCGTCAGGCTGAACCAGGTTTGCCATTGTGCGGGCGTGGCGAACAACCGGACGGTGGCGAGCATCAGGTGATGAAAGCCGAATACGTGGGCGATGGAGCTGTCGACCCGGGCGAATTCGCGCACCACTTCGAAGGTTTCCGACCAGTTGGCATCCAGCCCGCCGAATTGCCCGGGAATGCTCAGGGACAACAGGCCGCTGCTGCGCAGCTTGTCGCGTTCGGCTTTGGGGGTGCCGCCGCTGGCATCGCGGTCGACGGCGGTGCGGGCGAATTCGCTCGCCAGGTCACGGGCAATCTCCAGCGGCGTCCTGCGGGTGCAGAGTAAGTTGACCGTCACGCGTGAATACCTCGTTGCTTAATAGTCGAGCGTGTTTGAGTGGGTTTGTTCAACTGTTGATAGAGCAAGAGCCATACCAAGTAAAAACACGCGTGAAACTTGCGGTTCCGTGTTTACGGGCTGGGCCGACTATTATCAAAAGCACAACTTTTGTTGCGCAGGTGTTGGGATTCGGACAGTTGTGCCAAGGCCCGCGTGGCCTGGCGCCGGTTATGCTTTTATCGGTTAAGCATATAAGTAATTTTTCTTTTTAACGGTTGTTGGGAATCGAACATTTCGCCAGCAAAGTGTTGCGCCTGTGCCGATTAAATACGGTTGTGGTCCCGTGTTTATTGATGTTTTGACGTGGCACGAACCCTGCAAAGTTGGATTCAGAGCGCGACTATACAAATAGATGCTCCAACTAATTAGAGATCCCAGGAGTATTTAATCCATGCGGCAACTGTTTGAACCACGCGCTCGTCGTTTTGAGTCACTGGCCACCGCGTCCAGCCTTGGTGTGCTGTTGATGCTGATACACGGCGCGGCCTTTGCGGCCCAGACCGACCCGACCCTGGCCACGGTGGTGGTCACCGGCGCCGAGGCTACCGAAGCGCAAAAGGCCGAAAAGCAGCTGGCCAAGGTGCCCGGCAAAACCGCGGTGATCGACAACCGCAAGATCGAGCAGGGCCGGGCGGCGAATGCCGAGGACGTGCTGGCGTTGCAACCGGGAGTATTCGCCCAGGCCACCAGCGGCTCGGGCGCCAACAAGATTTCGATCCGGGGTTCGGGCCTCAACACCTTCTATCAAGGCTATGTGCTGGGGATCAAATTCCTCTACGACGGCCTGCCGTTGACCGGCCCGGGCGGCACCCAGGAAGACATGCTGGACATGGCCTCCGTGGACCACACCGAAGTGCTCTACGGCGCCAACGCCTTCCGTTATTCGGCCTTGTCATTGGGCGGCGCGATCAACTTCGTGAGCAAGACCGGCCGCACCGATCCGGGCAATTACGCACGCTTCGAAGCCGGCAGCTTCGGCTACCGCAAGCAGCAACTGAGCACCGGCGGTGTAGAGGGGGACAACGACTACTACGTCAGCATCCAGCACAACGAGCGCGACGGTTATCAGGACAACACGCCGAACAAGGGGCAGGGGATCGTCGCCAACTTCGGCCATGTATTCAGCCCGCAACTGGAGACGCGTTTCTACATTCGCTATAAAGAAGAAACCCTCAGCCAGGGCAATACCCTGACCAAATACCAGCTCAAGCACGACCCTACGAGCAACCTCGTGCCCATCGGTCGCAAGAAGGACGGCTCGACCCTGCTGGGCAGCACCACCACCTACACCTTCAACGACAATGCCAAGCTCGAAGTCGGCCTGGGCTACAACGACTACCCGCTGGACAACGGCTGGCGTTACTCGCCAACCCCCCAGGAATGGCGCTCCCAGGACGTCAACCTGACCCTGCGCTACCTGCGCACCGCCGACACCTTCTTCGGCCTGCGCAGCGACAGCAGCGTGACCTTCAGCAACACCCTGGCGTACCTCGCCGATGTGAAATCCCACAGCAAGGCCACCGGCATCACCCAGCAGAAAACCAACTACACCGGCTCCCGGGACACGGTGTTTTCCCTTGGCAACGAACTGCAACTGAACGACCGTACGTGGCTGTCCACCGGGCTGTCGCTGATTGATATCAAGCGCAAGGCGCAGATCGAATACAGCACCAGCACCAATACCAGCGCGTTCCCCAGTGGCGTCGAATACGACGAGACCGACGTCGCCCCGCGCATCGGCCTGCGCTACCAGCTGACCCCGGAATTCGAAGTGTTCGGCAACGTCAGCCGCTCGGTGGATCCACCCGTTACCTGGCAGTTGGGCAGCACCGGCACACCCTACATCCGCGATGTGCGCCCGCAAAAAGCCAACACCGTGGAGTTTGGTATTCGCGGCGGCCACGGCATTTTCGACGGCAGCCTGACGGTCTACCGGTCGTGGGTGCAGAAAGAACTGTTGTCGGTTGTGGTGCGCCAGGCAACCGCCACCCAGGACCAGTTGGTGGCTACCTCCAACGGCAGCGCAACGATTCACCAGGGCATTGAAGCCGGCTTGAATGCGCAACTGTGGGACGGCGGCAATGGCGACACCGTGACCTTGCGCCAGGCCTACACCTTCAACGACTTCCACTACCGCAATGATGGGGTGTTCGGCGACAACCAGTTGCCGGGCTTGCCGCGTCAGGTCTACCAGGCGGAGCTGGAGTATCGCCAGGGCAGCGGTTTCTACGCGCAGCTCAATGCCCGGGCGGCGTCGAGCTACTACGTGGATTTCGCCAACTCCCTGAGTGCCCCGTCCTACACGTTGTGGGGCGCCAAGGTGGGCTACGAGGCCCCGAGCAAGAAGTGGGAAGTGTTCGTCGACGCGCGCAACCTGACCAACAAGCGCTATGCCACGGCCACCAACACCGCGTACGACGCCAAGGGCCAGGACTCGGCCAACTTCTATGTAGGGGATGCGCTCAACGTGACCACGGGGGTTGCGTTTCACTTTTGATGGCAGCACCACGACCTGACAGGCAAAGCAAATCCAGTGTGGGAGCTGTCGAGCCTTAGCGAGGCTGCGATGGCATCACCTCGGTGTACCTGAAGCACCGAGGTGCCCGCATCGCAGGCAAGCCAGCTCCCACACTGGATTTTTGTAGTGGCTGGAGATTCAGTTCTGCGGCCGCTGCTTGGTCGAATCCAGCTCGGCCTTTTTGCCGGTGCTGATCTCGGTGATCAGCGCCGACTTGGCGATTGCAAAGTCAAAGGTGTCCTGCATCTTGGCGATCGCATCGGTTGCCGTGCCGTTCAGGCCACCGTTGGCCGCCCAGTCGAAGTTCCACACCCCGGACAGGTTATCGGCACCCGCCACGTCATGGGTTTCGATCGCGGTGAACACGTCGGGATGGCGTTCCATGTACTGGGCCGCAGCGCTCACATCGGCGGGAACCTTGCCCGAAGCATTGCTGGCAAGCTGTGAAAGCTCTTGCTTGGTAATTGCCGACTTGCCCGACTGGCGCATGTAATCGGCGATCACCTTGCTCGACTTGGAAATATTCAACTTGTCGTCAAATACCGACGTCGAGGCTTTTTGAGTGGTCGGTCCGCCACCGGCGGGTGTTACGGTAGTAGACATCGGCGCTGCTCCCTCAATGAATTGGATGACATCGAAGCCGACGTTAGCATGGGCAATTGGCCATTTATCGTCGGCTTCACAACAATTCGCAGCGGCCGGAAAATTTCACAGCGTTTCGCACAGGGAAGGGATGGTGTTCAGGACGAATCAAGGGCAAAGCCGGTTTGCCGGGTTTTTCATCAGCCGCAATTTTTCACTTTTATGGCTGGGCCAGGCGCTCTCGTCCTTCGGCGAGTTCGTGCTGGAGAGCACGATCATCGTCTGGCTGGTGACCGATCTGTTCCGCGACAGCGCCTTCCTACCCAGCGCCGTGGGCCTGGCGGTGGCGGCCTCGGCGATCCCGCGGGTGCTGGTGGCGCCATTCGCGGGTGCCTGGGTCGACCGCCTGACCCCGCTCTACGTGATGATCAGCGCAGACGCTATCCGCGTGATCAACTTCCTGATCTTTATCCTGATCTATTCGCTGTCCGGCCTCGATCAGATGCAAGTGTTTGCCGGCGTGCTGCTGTTGCTGGTGATGAACAGCGGCGCCGCGCAGTTCTTCAACCCGTCCCGGCAGGCGGTCATGCAGGTGATCATTCCCGTTGAGCGCCGGGTGGAAGCGTCGGCCAAGACGATGTTTTCCCTCACGGGCATTTCGGTGCTTTCCGCTTCCGTGGGCCCGGCGCTGTTTGTATGGGTAGGGCCGATCTGGGCGTTGCTGATAAATGTGTTGGCGTTCAGCGGTTCGGCGCTATGTATTCTGGCCACCCGAGATTTGGGGGCTGCATTGCCCGCAGAGCGCGCCTCATTCTGGCGTGGACTCTTGGCCGGCCTGCGGTTTTCCTGGGGGCACCCGTCGATTCGAACCCTGCTGATCGGCGTGGCGTTATATGGCTTTTCCCTCGGTATCAACAACGTCGTCCTGTCGTTGTATGCCTTCAAAACGTTGGGCCTGAGCCCGCGTGAATATGGCCTGGTACTCGCCGCATTCCCCGTCGGCGGGCTGATGGCGGCCTTTCTCGTTCGGCCGCTGTTGAAGGCCTTGAGCATTCGACGCGCGTTCACCGTGGCGCTGTTGTGCCTGGGGTTGAGCTACCTGGGGCTATGCGTTGCATCCGCCGTTTTACCTGGCCTGGGTGCTGATGTTCTGCTGCGGGCTGTGCTTTTCGGTGTTTGCCATGGTGCAGGGGCCGATGCTGCAAGAGGCCGTGCCGGCAGGCTATTTGGGTCGAGTCTCCGCGACCGTGACGCCGGTGCTGGCCATTGCCTCGCTGACCGGCACCCTGGTGTGTTCCCAGACGCTCAACATCGTGCAAGGCGTGGATGTGTACGGCGGCTACATCGTTATCGCGGCGGGCTTGCTGCTGACGGGAGGTGGATTGATGCTGCTCGGTCAGCGTGCCGGCAAACACCAAGTCGCCCGCTCAAAGTGACTCGCCCGCATCCAGCTTCGCCAGCAGCTTCTGGCCCCGGTTCCACAGCGCGTCCTGCTTGGATTCAGGCATCCGGTCGAGATTCTTGTAAAGCATGGCCATGCGCTGATTGCCCCGCAGCAGGTCGCCATGGCGCATCAGAAAGTGCCAGTAAAGCGCATTGAACGGGCAGGCATTGTCAGCGGTACTTTCAGTGACTTTGTACGCACAGTCGCGGCAGTAGTCCGACATGCGCTTTATGTATTGGCCGCTCGCGCAATAAGGTTTGGAACCCAGGTAGCCGCCATCCGCATGCATGACCATGCCCAAGGTGTTGGGCAGCTCGACCCAGTCGAAAGCGTCCATGTAGATCGCCAGGTACCACTCGCATATCTGGCTGGGCACGATGCCGGCCAGCAGGGCGAAATTGCCGGTGACCATCAGCCGCTGGATGTGATGGGCGTAGGCATGTTTCAGGCTTTGGCCGATCGCCTGGCGCATGCAGTTCATTTGCGTCTCGCCCGTCCAGTAGAACTCCGGCAGCGGGCGGCTGTTGCCGAATGAATTGCCAGCGGCGTAGTCCGGCATCTTCAGCCAGTACACGCCGCGTACGTATTCACGCCAGCCAATCAGTTGGCGGATAAACCCTTCGGCGGCATTCAGCCCGATGCTGCCCGACCAATAGGCTGCCTCCACGTCGCTGCACAGTTGGCGCAGGTCCAGCAGGCCGATGTTCAGCGCCGCGCTGATGCGGGCATGAAACAGGAAGGGCTCGTCGCTGGCCATGGCGTCCTGGTAGTCGCCGAACCCGGCCAGGCCGTAATCCAGAAAGTAACCCCACAACGCCTGAGCGTCGGCGTGGGTTACCGGGTAATCGAAGGTGTCCAGTTCGCCGTAGTGGCTGCTGAAGTGTTGACCCACCAGCGCCAGCACGTCCTGGGTGATGGAGTCTGAACTGAAGCGCGCCGGGTAGGGCGCTTTGGTGCCCTTGGGCAGCGCCTTGCGGTTGTCTGCATCAAAGTTCCAGGCGCCGCCGACCGGCGTGCCGTCACCGTTGAGCAATAGCCCGCTCTTGCGGCGCATCTCCCGGTAGAAGAACTCCATGCGCAGTTGTTTTTTGCCGCTGGCCCATGTAGCGAACTCGTCACGGCTGCACAGGAAACGGCTGTCGGCATGCCACTGGATCGGCAAGCCGCAGTCTTTCAGGGATTGTTCCAGGCGCCAGTCGCCGCATTCGGTCAGGTGCAGTTCCCGTGGCTGCATCAGCGACTGCCAGCGCTTCAACTCACCCGGTACCGAGCCGGTGTTTTGCGGGTCATCAAGGGCGACGTACTGCACCCGAATACCGCGTTGCTGCAACGCTTCGGCAAAGTGGCGCATTGCGCTGAAGATCAGGACGATTTTTTGCGGATGGTGGGGTACATGGCTGGCTTCCTCCATGACCTCGACCATCAAGACGGCATCGTGCTGGCTGTCCAGCCGGGCCAGTGAGGCCAGGTCAAACGACAACTGATCGCCCAGCACCAGGCACAGGTTTCTAACGGCCTTGGTCACCAGGGCGCTTCCAGGGAAAAGGGCGTTCGCAGTGCCTCAATGGGCCCTTCACGCCGGCCGCACATTTCATCATGTACGCACTGATGCACCAGGGTGCAGGGGAATGCAGGGACTGATTGCAATACGTCACGCAGGTGGTTGACGGAGCGAAAGTGCAGGGGCTTTGCCGCGGCGTCCAGCAACGTGAACTCGCCATGGTCCAGCCGGACGCGCGCCAGATAGAAACCGCCTTCCAGGGAGAGCAGTTCCATTTCACGTACATCGCCTTGGGTGGCCAGTTGGGTCAGGGTTTGCAGGTTCATGATTCACTCCTTGCCGGTCAGGGTTGCGAAGACTGGCGACGGAAGAACAGCGTCACCTGGCCCACTTCGACGCCCAGCTTGGACATGCTGGAGCGATTGATCAGCGTGTCTTCGTCCATCAGGTACATCCAGTCGTCGAGGCTCACTTCGTAGACGGAGCCGTCCACCGGCAGGCTCAGGATGTAGCGCCAGCGCAGTGCGTTGCCGGCCACTTCGCCCTTGGCTTCACCGACCACGTCGTCGGCGCGGCCGCGCCAGCGGTTCGGGCCGTCGGGGGTCAGGGTCCAGACGCGCTTTTGGCGAGTGCCGTCGCTGTAGAGAAACCGTTCGTCGAGAATCAGGTTCTCGCCCTCGCGGCGGCTGGCGATATTCACTTCGAAACGCTTGGCGACTTCACCTGAGCGCTTTTCGAATATTCCCCAGGCCTTGACCGGTTTGCTGAAGAAGCGCACCAGGTCCAGTTGGGGTTGCTGGTCGGCATAGTGTTTTACATCGACGCTGCCACAACTGCTCAGGCCGAGCACAAGGGCCAGCGAAACCAATAGACGGGTCATTTCGGTTCTCCCTGAGAGGGCTTGATACAGATGAAGCCTCGATGGTTGATACTTGTACAAAATAATAAATTTGTACAGGTATTTAGAGGGGGATCTGAATGTTGTTGCCCACGTTCCTGATCGACGGCTGGGTAAGACCGTTGGGCCGAAGCGGCACTGTGTACCTGGCCATTGCCGATGTGGAAGGCAGACTTCGGGCGTGGGCTGAGTACATATCCGTTATTTAGGTAACGGCGGCTTATGGTTCCGCTCTTACAGCCAGCCCTTTCAAGGTCTTTTGATTTTAGCGGCCTTGAGCACCCGATCCGTCGACACATGGGCATTCGCGGCTTTGCCTTCCAGCCATTCCTTGGGTTTAGGCACCTTCGGCCCCCGTTTGCTCTTGACGACCGTTTTGGGCTGGATATTTCGAGCAAGTGCAAGCAGGTACTGGGTCAGTCCCTCTGCGGGGATAGGGATGGATAAATATTCTGGCAAAGCTATTTGCATTCCCTCGTAACCGCTGCGTACCTGCACCGTCAGGTGGAAAATCGATGCCTCCCAATCGTCGGGTAAAGTCTCGCGATGAGCCTGCTCGACGCTGCGTTTGAGCACGGCCAGAACGTTGTAAGCCAACACGGCTGATACAAATCCCAACAGGGCTGCTTTAGGGGTGCCCAAGGTTTCGATTTCACTGTCCAACACCGCTTCCAGGCGCTGGAACATCCCTTCGATGCTCCAGCGACGGCGGTACAAATCAGCGATTTGCTCAGCACTGATAGAGTCGGGCAAGTTGCTCCAGAACAGCAGCGTGGTGTCGCCGGATTCGGTGGGGTTTTGCAGGTTCAATTCGACTCGCCGCCACTGGCGCCCACCTTTTACTTCAATGATTTGCTCACGCACGCTGCCTGCCGCGACTGCGACAGGCATCTGCCAGTCGCTTTCCTTAAGCAGGCGTGGATGTTTGCTCTGTTCGCGAATGATGAACGAGGCCCCGGTATCTTCGCAGGCCTCCATGACCGGGAGCGTGCAGTAGAGTCGGTCAGCCATCCACAGTTGTCCCGCACAGGCCTTTTCCAGCAAGGGCAGCACGCTGACGCGTTCGCTGGCATAAGCATCTTCACAAGGCTGAAGATCAACGACCTGGTCCAGATCGGGGTCGTAAACCACAACGGAAAAACCAGGCCGGGCCGCGCCTCGTTCACGGCGCAAAGCGCCCAGACGCTTTTCGCTGGAAGGCAGGTGGTTACCGTCAACGACCCGTAGTTGCCAGCCAGGCAAAATGGCTGAGTGCCCCAGTTCTTTTATCGTCGGTGCCAAACGCTCTGCGCTACCGGTGACCAGAGCGCGAAGTAGCGCAGGCTCTGTGCGATTGACCTTGTCATACAGCGCCGCCAAGCTGACAGGAAGATCTTCCATCTGTCGAGCGGCGGCATGCAGCGAAGGTCGCAAACCCAATGAAACAAGGGACATCAGTTCAACGATGGTTGAAAACAAAAGCTCACGTGGGTACTGCCGCTGACGGTGTTCTTCGAACACCTGATCGACCCACTCAGCAGGAACAGCCTGCTCCAATATCACTCTGGTCATGACACTGGCCGGTGCTTTTTTCTCAAACCGCGCTAGAACTTCTGCCCACATCGCTTTCGTCACCCTGACTGGAGTTTTGTGGGATTTTATCAAAGACCTTGAAAGGGCTGGCTCTTACAGCGGGTCACTTTTGGCAAACGCCCGGAATGCCGGCCCAGCCAAAAGTAACCAAAAGGTCTTTGCCCCACCACTCGGTGCCTCGCCTGGGCTCGGCATGCCCGCACTCCGGCCCGGCTCCGCGGGCCGCCGCGACGGGCCATCCATGGCCCGGCGCGGCTAAATCGGCTTCCCTGCCGATTTACCCGCTCCACCGTGCCTACTTGCGGCCATCGTGGTTGACGGGGCCCGCAGATCAAGATCACAAGCAGATCAAAAGCCAGAGCACAGCGGCCTACAGGCCGGCTTGAGTGTTAAAAGCAAAAGCAAAGCTGCTTTCCTGTAGGAGCGAGCTTGCTCGCGAAAAACCTGAGACCGCCGCGTTCATCCAGAATGCCAACGTCATCGTTAACGACCTTCGCGAGCAAGCCCGCTCCCACATTTGGACCGTGCCCGCCTTAGCTTCTGATTTTGCTGTTGCCTTTGCTTCACCACACTCAAGCCGGCCTGTAGGCCGCTGTGCCCTTGATCTGCTTTTGATCTTGATCTTAGGCGCCCCGTTAAACCACGCTGGCCGAACGCAGGTAGTACGGAGCGGGTAAACCGGCAGGACGCCGGTTTAGCCGCGACGGGGCAGGGACGCCCCGTCGCGGCGGCCCGCTTCGTGCTGCCGGAGCTGAGGGCACACCGAGCATTAGCGAGGTGCCGAGTGGTGGGGCAAGAGCGTTTTGCTTACTTTTGCGCTTTTCAAAAGTGAGCCGCTGTAAGAGCGGAACCAATGCAAGCCATCACCCAAATAACGGATATGTCCCCACCTAGCATCCTCCCCCAGCGGCAAAGCCCCGACAGGCACCCCGCATGCCGGTCAGTAGCGAATCATCACCGACTTGAGCTCGGTATAGTCCTCGATAAAAGCCCCACCAAACTCCCGCCCCACCCCCGAAGACTGGTTGCCGCCGAACGGCACCGCCGGGTCGAGCATCGTGTGCATGTTCACCCACACCGTCCCCGCGTTGATCGCAGGCACCATGCGCAGGGCCTTGCTCAAATCGTTGGTCCAGAGGCTGGCGCTCAGGCCGTACGGCGTGTTGTTCATCAACTCAAGCAGTTCTTCCTCTGTGTCATAGGGGAAAAACGTGGCGATGGGGCCGAAGGTTTCTTCGTTGAGCAGGGTGTCGTTGATCGTGTTGGCGAGAATCACGGTCGGCTCCACGTAGCAACCCGGCCCTTCGATCAGCTTGCCGCCGTGGACAATCGTGTTATTTTCGGCGCGGGCCTTGGCGAAAAACCCTTCGAGTTTCTGTTGGTGCTGACGGTTGGTCACCGGGCCGAATTCGGTGCGCTCATCCAGGGGCGAGCCGATGTTCAAGCGGCCCAGGCGCTGCGCCAGCTTGTCCATGATCGGCTCGATCTGCGAGCGATGGGCGAAGAAGCGTTCAGCGGCAGCGCAGATTTGCCCGGAGTGCAGGAAGCCGGCTTCGATGATGCCGCTGACCGCCTTGTCGAGGTCCACATCCCGCAGAAACCCGGCCGAGTTTTTACCGCCCAGTTCCAGGGTCGCCCGGGTCAGCCCCGCGCCCATGGCGCTGCGGCCCACGGCGATGCCGGTGGGCACCGAGCCGGTGAACGAAACCTTGTCGGTGTCCGGATGCTCCACCAGGCCTTTGCCCACATGCCCGCCACCGGTCAACACGTTCAGCACGCCCGCCGGCAGGCCGGCGTCGATGGCCAGTTCGGCGATGCGCAGGATGGTCAGCGGGGTGAACTCGCTGGGCTTGATGATGATGCTGCAACCGGTCACCAGCGCCGAGGCGAGTTTCCAGATGGCGATCATGGTCGAGAAATTCCACGGCACGATGCCCACCACCACGCCCACCGGTTCGCGCAGGGTGAAGGCGGTGTAGCGCTCACCGGCGAAGGAGGGCAGTGACGGGGTGATGGTCTGGCCGCTGATCTTGGTGGCCCAACCGGCGTAGTAACGCAGGAAATGCGCGGCCTGGTCGACCTCAAAGGCCCGGGAAATCTGGATGATCTTGCCCGACTGGCAGGTTTCGATCTGTGCCAGTTCTTCGCGGTGTTGCTCCAGCAGGTCGGCGAGTTTCAGCAGCACATTGCCGCGAATGGCTGGCGCGACCTGGGACCACTGCCGGAAGCCACGTCGGGCCGATTCCACGGCCGCGTCGATATCGGCAAGGTCGGCATCGGCGACGCGGGCGATCACTTCGCCGGTGGCCGGGTTGATCACCTCCAGGGTCTGGCTGGAGTGGCTCTGGACGTAGCCGCCGTCGATAAACAAGGCATGGTTTCGACGGAGGAAGGCTTGGACTTCAGGCAGCAGCGCAATATCGCTCATGGGAATTTCCTGCTCGCAAAAGCCCGAGGTTAACCAGCGCCGCTGGGCCAGGCTTGTCTGTGCCTGCCGCGCGATATGTCTGTGGCTGCCAGGCCTGTGGAAAGTGCAATCTTGGCTGTGGAAGGTGCATTTTCCGGTGTGATCGCCGGCTCCATACTGGCCCCACATCCGGCGTCGTTCGTTGATTTGGAACGCCAGCCGGACATCCAATAATAAGCAGGGCCGTCCATGAAAAAGCCAAACCCGCTCCTCGAAGACATCAAGGCGATTCTGCCGACCATCGCTGCCAATGCCTCCCTGGCCGAGCAGGACCGCAAGGTTCCCGACGAGAACATTGCGCTGCTCAAGAGCATCGGCATGCACCGTGCCTTTCAACCCAAACCCTTTGGTGGCATGGAAATCTCCCTGCCGCAGTTTGCCGACTGCATCGCCTTGCTCGCCGGCGCCTGTGCCAGCACCGCCTGGGCCATGAGCCTGTTGTGCACCCACAGCCATCAACTGGCGCTGTTTTCCGCCAAGCTGCAGCAGGAAGTCTGGGGCGATAACCCGAACGCCACGGCCAGTAGCAGCATCGCGCCGTTTGGCCGCACTGAAGAAGTTGAAGGCGGCGTGCTGTTCAGCGGTGAAATGGGCTGGAGCAGCGGTTGCGATCACGCCGAGTGGGCGATTGTCGGTTTCCGTCGTAAAAATACCGAAGGTACTCAGGATTACTGCTTTGCGGTGCTGCCGCGCAGCGACTACCAGATTCGTGATGACTGGTTCGCCGCCGGCATGAAAGGCAGCGGCACCAAGACCCTGATCATCGACAACGTATTGGTGCCCGAACATCGCATCCAGAAAGCCAAAGACATGATGGAAGGCAAGTCCGCCGGCTTCGGTTTGTACCCCGACAGCAAGATTTTCTACTCGCCGTACCGGCCGTATTTCGCCAGCGGTTTCTCCACCGTCAGCCTGGGCGTGGCCGAGCGCATGCTGGAGGTGTTCCGCGAGAAAACCAAGACCCGCGTACGTGCCTACACCGGCGCGGCGGTGGGTGCCGCGACTCCGGCGTTGATGCGCCTGGCCGAGTCGACGCACCAGGTGGCCGCCGCCCGGGCGTTCCTGGAAAAGACCTGGCAGGAACACGCCGAACACAGCGAACAGCACCGTTACCCGAGCCGCGAGACCCTGGCGTTCTGGCGCACCAATCAGGCGTATGCCACCAAGATGTGCATCCAGGCGGTGGACCGTTTGTTCGAGGCCGCCGGTGGTAATGCGTGGTTCGAGCACAACGAAATGCAGCGGTTGTTCCGCGATTCTCATATGACCGGCGCCCATGCGTACACCGATTACGACGTGTGCGCACAGATTCTGGGGCGTGAGCTGATGGGGCTTGAGCCTGATCCGAGCATGATTTGAAGCCTCGTGGCGGCCCCTCTGCAGGAGCGAGCTTGCTCGCGAAAAAACCGAGAGCGCCGCGCCCCTCCAGGCAACCCACGTCATCGTTAACGACCTTCGCGAGCAAGCTCGCTCCTACAGGGAGCAGCTCGATAATAAGTAATCCGGGAGTCTTGTATGTCTGAGCACAGCGCTACGATCTTCGATCCACGGGCCTTTCGCCGGGCCCTGGGCAACTTTGCCACCGGTGTCACGGTGGTCACCGCCGCTGATGCCAGCGGGCGCAAAGTGGGTGTCACCGCCAACAGCTTCAACTCGGTCTCCCTGGACCCGCCGCTGGTGCTGTGGAGCATCGACAAGCGTTCCAACAGCCATGAGGTGTTCGAGCAGGCCAGCCATTTTGCGGTCAACGTGCTGGCGGCCGACCAGATTCACCTGTCGAACAATTTTGCCCGGCCCAAGGACGATCGCTTCGCCGAAATCGAATTCGAATCGGGCGAAGGCGGCTCGCCGGTCTTCGCCGATTGCTCGGCGCGGTTTCACTGCGAGAAATACCAGCAGGTGGACGGTGGCGATCACTGGATCATGATCGGCAAGGTGGTGGCGTTTGATGATTTTGGGCGTTCGCCGTTGCTCTATCACCAAGGGGCGTATGCGCGGATCGAGGAGCGGCAACCGTAGGGCGAACACCTCTATCGAGGGCTGATGCAGGTTTAATGTGGGAGCGGGCTTGCTCGCGAATGCTGAGTGTCAGCCAATACATCTGGCGACTGACACACCGCTTTCGCGAGCAAGCCCGCTCCCACCTGTGATCTCGGTTGCTCATTGCATCTGTGTTAGAACGGCACGGCCACTGTGACTTGGCTATAGACATTGGTGCCGTTGCCACCCACCTGGTTGCCGCCGTTGCTCTCATCCTTGTTGGGCTTGTACAGCCCCAGCAGCGGCGTGACGATCAGGTGTTCGTTCACCGCCCACTCCGCGTACAGGTCCAGTTCGCGCCCGTCGAGGTTGAGCATGCCGCCCTTGCTCAACGTCTTGTAATCGAAGAACAGCGCGCCGACGGTCACGCTGTCCAGCGGCTTGACCTTCAACGCCACGTGCTGCACCTCAGTATTGGTATTGAACGGCCCCGAATAATTGCCGGCCACTTCGCCCTGCACCCAAGTGCCGTAGCCACGGTTGAAACCCGCGAACATCGCGTCCCAGTTTTTCGAATAGCGGCTGTAGCGGTAGGTCAGGTCCGGCGACCATGGCAGCGCGGCGAAGGTATAACCGCCCTCGGTGTACCAGGCCTTTTCCGGGCCGGCGTCCTTGTCCTGCCAGGCGTATTCAAAGGAAAAGTGTGCGTTCTCGATCCCTGCATTGCCGGCGCCCCGCAGGCTGTAGAGGTTCATCCCGGCGCGCTGTTTTTGCAGGTCATTGGCGTAACGGTCGTCGACGCTGATGCCATGGATATAGGTCAACCCCACAGTGCCGGGTGCGGCGGTGTAGTCCAGGGTGCCGGCGGCCATTTCGGTGTTGGCCTGGGCGCGGTTGTCGGACTTGATCCACATCACGCTGCCATGCACGCCGTCCTTGCCCCCCAGGCGTAACACGGCGGTTTGATCGAAGGCATGGCGCGCGGCGATGTAGTAGGCGCCGCCCCGGTTGAACTTACCGTCGTCCACGCCCTTGCCGAGGTTCGGGCCGTCGTCATTGATGATGAAGCCGTCGCCGAGCATGATGATCTGGCGGCCGAACGACAGGTCCACACCATCCTTGCCCAGCGCCGGAAACAGCTCCCCCGAGCGCCAACCGGCGAAGGCTTCGTCGAACTTGGTGGTGCGCTCGCTGCCGGTGGTCACGCCCGACGCATCACCATCACCCCAGGTGCCGGAGCTGACCAGGTTGGCCGTGCCATACACGCTGCCCAGGGCGCCGAAGCGCTGGTCAACGCTCAAGCCATATTTGATGAAGCCTTCACGCCAGGTGGAACCGCCGGTGGTGCCGTCATAGTTTTTGCGGCTGTTGAACATCCCGTACACCGCGAGGAAGTTGCCGGTGACCTGGGTGTCGTCATCGGCGTACAGCTCGAACGCCCGGGCCGATGACTCGATGACCATCAGCGCAATGCCCAGACTCACGGCCTTGTACAGCCGACGGGTTTTTTGTGTGTGCTCCATTGTTATAGTCCCCAGCAGGTTGAGTTGAGGGCGCATTAGTGCGAGCGGGGGCGGGCCAAGTCTTTCCTCTGCGTGCCAGGTAATTGACCCTGGCCGCCAGCGGCGGGACAGTGGCAGGCAGCAACAAAACCGGCGGCAGCCAGGAGCAAGACGATCAGCCAGGGCGGGGCGCAGAGTGCCAATACTTCTAAAAATCCGCTTCTTGAGGATCTGCACCATGTCGATCAACGACCGGCTCACCGAACACTTGAAACGCGGCACGGTGGGCTTTCCCACGGCGCTGGCGAGCACCATTGGCCTGATCATGGCCAGCCCGGTGATCCTCACCGCAACCATGGGGTTTGGCATCGGCGGCAGCGCCTTCGCGGTAGCAATGTTGATCGCGGTGGTGATGATGCTGGCCCAGGCGACCACCTTCGCCGAAGCCGCCTCGATCCTGCCCACCACCGGCTCGGTCTACGACTACATCAACTGCGGCATGGGCCGGTTCTTTGCGATCACCGGCACCTTGTCGGCGTACTTGATCGTGCATGTGTTTGCCGGCACCGCTGAGACGATCCTGTCCGGGGTGATGGCGCTGGTGAACTTCGAGCACCTCAATACCCTGGCGGAATCTGCCGGCGGCTCATGGTTGCTGGGGGTTGGCTTCGTGATTGTGTTCGGGGTGCTGAATGCGTTTGGTGTCAGCGCGTTCGGCCGCGCCGAGATCATCCTCACCTTTGGCATGTGGACCACCCTGATGGTGTTTGGCGTGCTGGGCTTGATCGCGGCTCCGGCGGTGCAGTTGGACGGCTGGTTCGGTGAATCCCTGGTGGGCACCGACCTGATCACGATCCTGTCGCTGGTGGGCATGGCGATGTTCATGTTCGTCGGTTGCGAGTTCGTCACGCCGCTGGCGCCGGACCTGCGCAATTCGGCCAAGGTGATGCCCAAGGCCATGGTGCTGGGGTTGCTGGGGGTGGCCACCTGCATGTTCATCTACGGCGCAGCCATGAAGCGCCAGGTGGAGAACGTATTGATCGACGCGGCGGGCGGCGTGCACCTGCTGGATACGCCGATGGCGATCCCGAAATTCGCCGAGCAGGTGATGGGCAGCATCGGCCCGATGTGGCTGGGTATCGGCTTCCTGTTTGCCGGTGCTGCGACCATCAACACCTTGATGGCCGGTGTACCACGGATCCTGTACGGCATGGCGGTGGACGGCGCGTTGCCCAAGGTCTTCACGTACCTGCACCCGCGCTTCAAGACACCGCTGCTGTGCATCCTGGTGGCAATGCTGATTCCGTGCCTGCACGCGCTGTACCTGGGAGGCAACACCGACAACATCATGCACCTGGTATTGGCCGCCGTGTGTGCCTGGAGTTTTGCTTATCTGCTGGTGACATTGTCGGTGGTGATCCTGCGGATTCGCCGGCCGGATCTGCCTCGTGCCTACCGTTCGCCGTTCTTTCCGCTGCCGCAGATTCTGTCGAGCATCGGCATCCTGCTGGGCATGTGGTTTATCACGCCGCCGGGGATGAACCCTGCTGACATCTACATTCCCTTCGGCGTGATGCTCGGTTGCACGGCGGCGTACGCGCTGTTCTGGACCCTGGTGGTGCAGAAGGTCAATCCATTCAAGCCCGCCTCGGTGGAAGAGGTGTTAGCCAAGGAGTTCGCCCATGAATCGGGTCAGCCGCACAACGGGTATATCAGCCATGCTGCAAAAACTGTCTGAGCTGTTCAGCGCCCGGCGCGCGCCTGCCGGTTATCGTCCCGGCGTTACGCTGGAACACCTGCGGCGCAACCTTGGCCTCGCCGGTTATGCGGTGTGCGGCCCGACGACGGCCCGGGTCACCCTGGACGAACTCGGGTTGCAACTGGAGATCGTCGAGCGCACCGAATCGCAACTGTTGATGCACCTGGTGATGACCGAATTCGTACTGCACCTGCCTGCCTCGCAGCAGGGCACGGCGAGCTTCGAACTGCACCACACCGGGGCCGTTCGACGCACTGGAATCCGCTGTCGGCAGCGCTCGGGAAACAAGGAAGTTTTAGGCGTTCTGCAAACCGAGTTGCAGGAGGGCAGTGCGTTGTATCGCGCCTTGATGCCGCTGGACTTCAAGCGCCTGCGCATCGACCTGGTGGATCACCAGTGGTGCGTGCGGCTTGAGCATATGGGCGGCAGCGAGGTGGTCAACCGCATGCCGGCGTTTCGGCGCTATATCGCCCTGAGCAGCATTCAACGTGCCTGGCTGCTGGACGCCTTGAGCGGTTTCCAGCGCGCATTACAGGCCCACTGACCGCAGGATTTGGCATCAATAGTGCAAACACCTTGGCAGACACGTACTTGTTGCGCGCATATAGATAACATGTTAACTATTGCCCGACAAAAACAAAAAGCCAAGGTGGAAACTACCATGAGCATGCAACAGATTGGGCAAGACGGGCTGGACCGCTGGACCCGGGATCTGCGCGCGGTTTGCGGTCACTTCGACACAGAACTGGCCTTCAACCGCTCGCTGTTCATCGGCAGCATCAGCACCTTTTCCCGCGGTGGCTTGCCCCTGGCCAACCTGCGCACCAACGCCGGCCTGATCAAACGCCCCAAAGCCCGCGCCGACCACGATGACGACCAGAACTGTTTCCTGGTCAGCCAGCGCAGCGGCTACTGCCAGATCACCCAAAACGGCCAGAGCGTGCAACTCGCCCCCGGCGAATTACTCTTGATGGACTCGGTGGGCTCCATCGACATCACCCCGTTCGGGCTGATCGAACATGCCTCACTGTCATTGTCCCGCGCAGAGGTGTGCAAACAGTTCGGCAACCAGCCCAAGACCTTCGGCAAAATCTCCTCAAGCAAAGCCTGCGGGCGCATGTTGCATGTGCTGATGGACCAATTGTGCAAAGACGCGTTGAACGGCGAAGGCGCGGTCGGCGAGGGGCAGGCGTTGCAGTCGGCGTTTGTTTCGCTACTGGGGTCGGCGTTTGAGCAGGAAGATGATGAGCGGGACGATTGCGGCGGGTTGCAAGGCAGCAATTTGCGCAGCTATGTGCAGAAGGTGATTGATGAATCGTTGACCCAGCCAGGATTGAGCCCGATGGGGTTGGCGAGTCGGTTGAACATCTCGGTAAGGCATTTGTATCGGTTGTTTGAGGAACAGGATGACAGTGTGTGCCGGTATATCCAGCGGGCGCGGTTGAAGCGCAGTGCGGATGATCTGACCAACCCGTTTTTGCGCAGTGAGTCGATCACGTCGATTGCGTATAAGTGGGGGTTTACGGATTCGGCGCACTTTAGTCGGTCGTTCAAGAAACAGTTTGAAGTGTCGCCGAAGGATTTTCGGGCTGGGCGGTTGCAGCAGGTGGGGTAGGGGAGGAAGAAGGGGCTTTCCGAGCACCTTCTTCATTATAAATATCTTAAAAGATCGAAGTTATTCGCCTCTTTGGTTCAAAAGCGCGTCAATGTGCTCCAGCCACAATTTCCCGCTTTTCCAATCGTGAGGATAATAGTAGCCACAGCCAATATCTGAGAATAAAAAATGCTGTAACGCTTGCTCCGTCTTGTTGGCATGTAAAAGGGCTTTTAACTCAAGGTGTGCGGTTTTAAAAGTTTCTGTTGAGGATTCAGCTATAAAGCTTAGGATCACATCGTCCGCACTATCAAACTCATCAACCCAATCCTGATTGAAGTAACCCGCGAGAAGTTGCTGCAGCTGTGAATAATCGTTATTCATGGATTCGGATATCCGGTCTGAATTCTATAGCCATCGGGCATGCTTTTATCTTTGTACAAAATCAGGTAGATCTCCCGTCCGGGGACGGTTGTTTTTGCACCTCGCTTCAGGCTGGTTCCAACTGGTTGAGGAGGCTTTTGAGTAATAACAATTTTTTTGTCTTTTCCTTTAACGAACGAATTTATTTTGGTTTTGTTGCCTGCTATCACGCTTGATATAGCTGACTCGGCTGTCGCGCGATCAGGGAAGGTAGATGCCGTAGGCACATGAGGCTCATTTTTAAGACGTGTTGCCAGTTGTTGGTCAGTTCTACCAATGTGCTTTTGCATCAAATGTCCTCCGGCAGCTTCGTGAGCAGCTAAACCTCCACCAGGAACAATTTCGCTATAAGGCCCATCGGCGACTATTTGGCCTGGGCAGGCTGTAGCTTTACAGCTTAACCCCAACGGATCTACCCACCCCGTCGGGTTGGGCACGTACTGGTATCCGTTCAGTCCACCCGCCAGCTTCACCGGATCAGGCGTCAGATAGCGGCCAATGTCCGGATTGTAGTAGCGATGGCGGTTGTAGTGCAGCCCGCTTTCCGGGTCGAAGTATTGGCCCTGGAAGCGCAGTGGGTTGATGATGGTGTTGACGTCCAGCTTCGCGATTTGGCCGTAGGCGCGGTAGTGGGCGGACCAGACGATTTCGCCGTCGGGCGCGGTGAGTTCCTGTGGGGTGCCGAGGTGGTCAAGTTGGTAGTGGAAGGGTTTTACGTCTTCCGGGCCGTAGCCTTTGAGCAGCGCTAACGGGCGGAAGCTGTTGGGTTCGTAGAGGTAGCTTTGGTGGTGATCGGTGCTGTGTTCGGCGATCAGGGTGTCGCCTTGCCAGAAGAATTCGGTGGTCTCGCCGTTGACGACTTTGGCGATGCGCCGTCCAAACGGGTCGTAGCGATATGCGGCCTCGGTACCGTCCGGTTGGGTGACGCCGATCAGGCGGTGCTGGCAGTCGTAGCGGTATTCGGTGACCAGTTTTTGAGCGCGGCCCCGGCGTTCACGCAGGAGGTTGCCGAAGGCGTCGTAGTCGTAATGACGGTCGCCTTGCATCAACAGGCGGTTGCCTTTGACGATGCTGGGACCGACGCGGTCTTGCATCAGCAGGTTGCCCGCCGGGTCATGGACGAAGCGTTCTTGCAGATCGTGCGAATGGTTGGCGCGGGTCAGGCGGTCGAGCGGGTCGTAGTGGTAGTCGTGCTGGCCTTTACGGGTGTCGAGGATGCGGGTCAGGTTGCCGCGTTTGTCGTAGTCGTATTGGCGGCGTTGGTGGCGTTGTTCTTGTTGGGTGATGGCGTGGGCGTGCAGGCGGCCCTGGTCGTCGTGGTGGTAGTGGCTGAGAAGTTGGCCTTGCTGGCGCTGGTGTTCACGGCCGGATTTGAACAGGTGCGAGGTGAGCGGTTTGCCGTTCACCTCGACGGTGGCGAGGTCGCCGCCTTTTTCGTGGTGGAAAGCGAGGCGGTTGTTATCGGGCAGGCGCAGGTAGTTGAGTTGCCCGCATTCGTCGTAGCGGTAGCGCAGCGTCCCCCAGCCCTGGTGCTCGGCAGTGAGGCGGTTTTGCAGGTCGTATTCGTAGTGGAGCGGCCAATTTCCGTCGTCGACGCTGAGAAGGTTGCCGAGGCGGTCGTAGGTGTAATCGACAATGCTGCGGTCGGGAAGGGTTTTCCTTACGAGGCGACCGGCCGCATCGCGCGCATAACCGGTAACCAGCTGACTGCCGTCGTCGCCGTATTCGGTCTTTTCCAGCAGGTGCCCGGCGAGGTCGTAGGCATAGGCGGTGCGGCGCCCATCAAAGCCGGTCTCCTGCTGGATCAGGCCATTGGCGTGGTACTCGAGCCGATAGGTTTCCCCAACCTCGTTTTCGATTTCGGTGAGTAACAACCGAACATTGTCGTAGCGGTATTTGAGCTGCGTGCCGTCGGGATTTATCCGACGGCTGATCAGATGCAGGCCGTCGGCATACTCATAGCGAGTAACCCGACCCAGCTCGTCACGCTCGGCAGTGATTTTTCCGTACGGGTTGTAGCTGAATTCGCGCGTGGCGCCGCCCGGCTGAATCACGTTCAGCAAGCGGCCCACGGCGTCCCACTGATACAGGGTCAGCGCGCCATGCTCATCCTCGCAAGCCACCTGCCGCCCCAGGTCGTCATAGCAATAACGCCGCACTCCGCCATTCGCCAGCTTCTCTTCGGTGAGCTGGCCACGCTCGTTCCAGATCAACCGCTGGCTGCTGTTGTCCGGATACCAGACGCCGGTGAGCTTTCCGTGTTTGGTGTAGGTGTATTCGGTGTAATTGCCGTCCGGATCGGTCTTACGGGTGATATCGCCCTGATCGTTGCGCTGGTATTTCCACACCGCGTCACCACGGCGTACAACCCGTACGAACCCGTTGTCATGCTCGTAGGACGTGGGTGCATCGTCACCGGGAAACAGCGCAATCAACCGACCGGCTTCGTCGTACTGATACGCCGTCACCGCTCCCAGCGGGTCCTGCTCGACCGTCAGCCGGCCTTTTTCATCGTAGGATTTGAAGTGCTGCGCGCCGTCCGGATCGATTCGCTGCACCAGCCGTGCGCGCTGGTCGTGAACGTAGACTTCCTGGCTGCCATCGGCGTTGTGCACGGTGACAGTGCCGTTGTCGTCCCACACATACCGCGTGTCCATCTGCGAAAAGCTGGCCCAGTGCCGGACACACCTTGCAGCCTTGCCAGTCCGTTCCCACTCCCAGAAGAAACTCGCCCCACCGGCCAGTTCCCGCTCCAGGATCACCTGCTGATCGTCGTAGCGATAACGTTCGCTTTCGCCGACAGCGTTGGTCGCCTCAACCAACCGCCACACATCGTCATACTTGTAGGAAACAACGTTCTGCTCAGTAACCCAGCCGAGTTCCCGCTGCACCTGATAGTCGACCGCAACGATGTGTCCACGGTCATACCGCAGTAGCAATCCCTGACCAACGTGGTTATCGATCCGCTGAATCCGCCCGGAATAGTCTCGGGAAATGCGCAGTCGGTTGTCGTACGCATCGCTGATCGACGTCAGCACACCGTTGCGGAAGTGGTAGAAAAGCGACGCCTGAGCCAGTACCAACTCATCAGGCAAAGCGCCCAGATAAATCGCCGCTTCCGCCAGGCTATTAGTGATGGCCGGCCGCGCAGCAGAGGGCAGGGGAAAGGTGGTGCTGCGGTTTTCGTGATCGGTCCACACCACCGATTCACCGCTCACTACCAAGCGCTGAGCCAGCGAATGACTCCAGCCAAACCCCAACCCGCAATCCACTTCCACGGCACTGCTGCGATACAGTCGCGTCCAGGCAAACGGCAGCACACCTTCCAACGAGCCGTCTGTGAGAGTCAGCAGTTCCTCACCGGTAACCATCGACACCGGGCAGCCATTGGTACAGGTATTTGCCGAACAGACCGAAGCATCCCCGTTGGGGTTTTTCGCAGAAGCAGGGACATCATCCACGGGCTCCTGCTTCACCAGCGCTGTTCGCGCCGTCTTGGGCTCCCGCACCATCGGTGCCGGGTTCGAAATTTCCTCCACGCCAGCCTTCAACGGCACCGCCGCCGCCTTCACCGGCACTGCATGACTCTGAAGTGATAACGGCTTAAGTACCTCCGCATGCCCATCCAGCGGGGCCGTACCACCCAGCTTGGCAATCTGCTCCAACCACTCCCGTGCCTGCTCGGACTTGACCTTGCCCAGCACCTGCGCACCCAAGCGCACCGCCACACCCATGCCACCGGTAGCCCATAGCAACAGCAGGTTGAGCAGCACCTCGGTGGTGATTTCCCCGAGCAACTCAAGCATGTAATGCGGTGGCAGCATGCGCATCCAACTGACCATTGCGGACAGGTAGATGAACAGCAACGGTTCATCACTCAGGATCAGCAACCCTTTGGCAATCGCCTCATTACTGAGCTGCAGCAGCGCTCCAAGCTCGGCCTGGGAGAGGTACTGCAGCAGCTTTTCGCTGTTGGGCTTGATATCTGCCAGCCACTGGTACAGTTGCGCAATACCGTCCCACAGACCGTAAAGCACGTTGCCAAAGCCTTGCGCGTACGCCTGTTGCAGCGAGGTGTACCGATCGACAAAGTCAGCCTTGGAATAGCTCTCCCATATCGGCTTGAATGTGCTCGTCCACTCGTCACGCAAGCGACCTTCCAGCGAGCTGATCTCGGACTGATAGGAGGCATACAGCGCCTTGACGTGGTCCTTGGAAACGTTGGGGTAAAAGCTGACCCGGTACTGCCGGTCGACGGTGCACTCGGTGACTTCGAGAATGCCGCTGGGGCCGATGGTTTTATGGATGGGGTCGCCGAGGGGGCCACCGTCTTGCGCGACTTCCTGCAGCATCACTGGCGTATTGCCGATGGGCACGAACCGCGTGCTCTGGAACATATGCACCAGCTTCAACGACGCGTTGGCTTTGCAGGTCGCGACGGTGCTGCTGGGATAAAGAGAACGGGTGATGGGCGCAACCAGCGCAACTTCATCCCCCACCTTGAACACCTGCTCGACATCCAGCGCCGAAAAGCTCCAGAAGCTTTCGGCCCAGGCGTCGTAGGTGTTCAGGCAGTGCGTGAAGTCGTTGAGAACCCCGTCGACGTCGCGCGTCTTCGGGTCCATCGCCGCCACGACCAGAAAGCCTATGGCGGGAATCAAGAGACAGCCCCATCGGGCAGGGCATTAATCGGAAAAAGCATCGGCGTTCCCTCGCACTGTGTGATCAGGCGAGGGACTTTGCAGCGGTTCTCAAGGCGGGGGAGTAGAGGTTATCTGGCCGTTCGGTAGGACGTTTCGTTAAACCTCCGGCAAGGTCGAGCCGCCGTCCACCACCAGCGTTTGCCCGGTGATGTAACCCGCCAGGTCCGATGCCAGAAACAGCATCGCCCCGGCAATATCCGCTGGCGCACCCAACCGTCCCAGCGGCACCCGGCTGGCGATCTGTGCGTTCACCTGATCATCCCCCAGATTGCCCATGGCGGGCGTGGCGATCATGCCGGGTTCCACCCCGTTGACTCGCACATTCAGAGCGGCCAGCTCCAGCGCGGCATTGCGAATGAACCCGTTGACCCCGGCCTTCGACGCCGCATAGTGACTCAGGCCCGGAAAGGCCACCCTCGGCCCAGTGACTGAAGATGTGACCAGCACGCAGCCCTGGCCCTGGCGACGGAACATGGGCAATGCCGCCTGGGTCAGCCAGAACAACGCCGAGAGATTGACCGCCAAGGTGCGGTCGAGCATCGCCGGAGTGATTTCGGCAAAGGGCGTCAGCGGAAAATACCCGGCGTTATGCACCAGAATATCCAGCCGCCCCCAACCTTGTTCCAGCCCTGCAATCAGCGCGAAAACCGCAGCCGCATCCGCCAGATCCACAGTCACCGCTTCCACCTGGCAGCCGCGCCCGCACAGTTCCAGCGCGAGTGCCTGGGCCAGTTGCAGATCGGCGATCATCACCCGCGCACCTCGCAGCGCAAAGGCTTCGACGATGGCCCGACCGATGCCCTGGGCGCCACCCGTCACCAATACGCTGCGCCCGCTGAAATCCAGGTCCTCATCCATGATTCAGCTCCATATGCGCGTAGGCCAACGTCGGTACATCGACGATGCTCGAACCACCGTCCGCCACCAGCGCCGCACCCGTAATGATCGACGCTTCACTGGACGCGAGGAAGCGGCACACCCTGGCGATTTCTTCAGCGCTGGCGGGGCGTCGCAACGGCACGTCGGCGCACACCCGGTCGTAGGCGTTTTGCAGTGTCACGCCATGAAAATCCATCAACGGCTGCATTTCTTCATCCGCCATCGGCGTGCGCACCCAGCCCGGGCATACCGCATTTACCCGCACCCCGCGCGGGCCGTAATCCCGGGCCAGCGAACGGTTGAGCCCAAGCAATGCATGTTTGGCTGTGGTGTAGCCGCACACTTCGGGCCCGGCGGCCAGTGAGGCAATCGAACCCATCAGCACGATGTTCCCGCCACTCTCCAGCAGCAGCGGCAAACACGCCCGCGCGCTGTAGAAAGCGCTGTCGAGGTTGCTGCGCAGCGCCGCTTCCCAGGTCTGCGGGCTGGTGTTGGTGGCGCTGCCCATGCCATGGCCGCCCGCGCAGGCCAGCAGCACGTCGATCCGCCCGAAGCGCTGGCGAATCTGCTCCACAAAGCCCGCCCACGTGACAGGGCAGGCCGCATCACCCACCAGCACCAAACCTCCGGTTTCCCCCGCGACCTGCTCCAGCGGCTCGCGACGACGGCCGATCAGCACCACATGCGCACCCTCGGCGGCGTACAGCCGGGCGCACGCGGCACCGATGCCCGTGCCGGCCCCGGTGATCACAATCGTGCGCGGCTCAGTCATCGGGATGCTCCGTGCGGTTGAGTACCTGGCAGTAGGAGCTGATGGGGAAGTTCGACAGCTCATCGAAAGCCGCCCCGGCATAGCCGAAGATCTTGCCATCGCTGCGGTGCTGTTGCAGGTCGATCAGCACCAGGCCAAGGGTGGGGATGATTTTTTCGCGCCAGACGAACAGGTACAACTGGTCGGCGATCTTGTAGTAATGGCAGCGGTCGGTGTCGCACAGGCCTTGCTCGACGCCCTTGAGGCATTGCCAGGCGTAGAACTGGTGGTTGAGGTAGATGTGCTCGTAGACCTCGCTCGGGCTGTAGCGGTACTGGTTGCGCAGGCCGGTCAGTTCGGTGGTGGGCGCGTGGGGGCACTGGCCGGCTTGCCAGGGGCGGTCGAGGCTGCCGTGGAGGAATTCCACCTCCACTGAAGTCAGCGGTTTGCCGGCCAGGGCGCGGCTGTAAAGGCCTTCGCGGGTTTGTTCCTGGGTGGGCATGCGCCCGAGCACGGCGGTGAACGAGGCGCTGGCGGTGTCGAGCACCAGGCTGACCGACCAGGCTTGGGCGCCTTCGCGTTTGATGAAATCCACCAGGTACAAGCCGGGGCGCACCGAGGTCGCGCGGTAGGATGCGCTGCCGCTGGAGTGACCGTCGGCCGCGACCCAGGACAGACTGTCGCGCTCGAAACGGTGCTCGATCTGCCAGCCATTAGCGAAATACAGCGTGAAGGTCTTGCCGCTCAGGTCCGCCAGGTTCGGCAGGATAAACGCTTCGGGGGCGAAGCCGTCGGCCAGGGCTCCCACGGTGATCCAGTCAGAAGGTGTGGTCATTTGCGATGCTCCGGTTGGGTGGATGAACACCTCGGATCATCGCGCTCGGGAGCAGGCCCGGGTATCAACCGGATGGTTGAGGCGGGCTACAGAAACAGGCTGCCCACCAGCTCGGTGCGGCTGCTGACGCCGGTCTTGCGAAACAGGTTGATCAGGTGGGTCTTGATGGTGGGCAGGCCGACTTCCAGCTCCCGGGCCAGCTGTTTGTTGCTGGCACCCTGGCGCAACAACAGGGCGATCTGGCGCTCCTTGGGCGTGAGGTTGGCCAGTGCATCTTCAGCGGGTTGCATATTGGCCACGGCC
This sequence comes from Pseudomonas sp. ATCC PTA-122608, assembly GCF_001952855.1. Lineage (GTDB taxonomy): Bacteria > Pseudomonadota > Gammaproteobacteria > Pseudomonadales > Pseudomonadaceae > Aquipseudomonas. Next base: position 39,023 of record NZ_LPNO01000021.1, read on the forward strand.
AGCTGCAGCAAGGTTTGCAGGGCGTTGAGTTGGGCCAGTTGCTCGCCGGTGAAGGCGCCCTGGTCGGCGGTGCGCAGCAACGAAATCGCCGCCTGGGGCTGGCCGCCACGCTGGGCGAGGATTTCCACCACATCCACCACGCCATAGCGCCGCAGAAAATCCCCATAGCGCCGAGTATCCCGCACCGGCTGGCGGGCCATGGCAAAACCCAGCGGCACCACCGCCAAGCCACTGGACAGGCAGTTGCGTGGTTGCAACGGGTCGAATTGGCGGTAGTTGTCCAGGTAGTCGCGGTGCATCTCGCCGCTCATGCCGTGCAACTGGAAATCCCGGGCTTGCAGGTGGCGGTCGACACAGTAGAACGCGGCCTGGCTGACCGGAATCAAGCGGGTGAAAGCCTGCAGGCACTGGCCGGCGACTTCGTGGACGGGGAGGGCGTGCATGGTAGGTCACCTGCGCCAAAAGGCTGCCGACGGGTGCGGCAGCCGGGGCCATCACACCACGGCGAAGTAGTGTTTGACGAAACTTTCGCTGACCACTTCCCACAGCACGGGAGTGCCCTTGGTCACGAACCAGCTGTCGCCGGCCTGGTAGCGGGTGCTCTGGCCGGTGGATTCATCGGTGAGCACCACCTCGCCGGTGACCACGGTGGCTTGTTCGGCGAAGGGATAGACCATGCGGAATTTGCCTTGGGTAGTGCCGAAATAGGCGCTGCTGACCGGGTCGGTGGGGGCACCGAAGGTCATTTTGCCGAAGGCCCGGACTTCGCCTTCGAGGATGGTCGAACCGAGATCGGCGACGGTGCCCCAGGCGTCGAGTTCGGATAGCTGGATGTCTTTTTTGAGGGTAACGAGGGTCATGGCAGTTGCTCCTGATGAGAAAAAATTAGCGATCAACTGTAGGAGCGAGCTTGCTCGCGAAGGTCGTCAACGATGACGTTGGCGTCCTGGATGAACGCGGTGCCCTCGGGTTTTTCGCGAGCAAGCTCGCTCCTACAGGTGTCAGGTGTCAGGTATTAGGTGTCAGGTGTTAGGTGTCAGGTGTTAGGTGTCAGGTGTTAGTGTCAGGTGTCGGGCTTTAGCGGCGGCCGTTCCAATAACCGGAGAGCTGGTGCCAGGACTTGCCGGCGGTGAGCAGCAGCGGGCGGATCGCGTCCTTGCCGATGATGGTCGGGCGATGGATCGAGCTGACCAGGTCATACCGCGCCGAGCCTTCGCTCATGCCTTCGGCCAGCACCTTGCAGATGATGTGGCTCGGCGTCACGCCGAAGCCTGAATAGCCCTGCACATAGAACGCGTTGCTGCGCCCGGGCAGGGTGCCGATCTGCGGGAACAGGTTCGGGCTGCAGGCCATCGGGCCGCCCCAGGCCAGGTCGATCTTCACGTCCTTGAGGTACGGGAAGATCTTCAGCATCAGGTTGCGGTTCCAGGCTTTCAAATCGCCGGGAATGTGCTCCACCAACGGCGTGGCGGCCCCGAACAGCAGACGGTTTTCGTTGGTGACGCGGTAGTAGTCGATCACCGGGCGAATGTCGCTGTAGGCCCCGCGAATCGGGCTGATGCGGTTGATCAGTTCTTCGGACAACGGCTCGGTCATCATCTGGAACGCATAGGTGTTGATGGTCGAGCGGTGCAGTTCCGGTTCCAGTTTGTTGAGGAAACTGTCGCAGGCCCACAACAGCTTGCTGGCCTTGACCGAACCGCGGCCGGTGCGCACGGTGATGCGTTCGCCGTAGCTGACTTCCAATGCCGGGCTGTTCTCGAAAATCTGCACGCCGTGGCCGGCCAAGGCCTTGGCCTCGCCCAGCAGTAGGTTCAACGAGTGCACATGCCCGCCGCCCATGTGCAGCAGGGCGCTGCTGTAGGCGTCGGAGCCGATGATCTGCTTCACGTCGGAACCGCCAAGGAAGCGGATCTCGTGTTGGGTGTTGATGGACTTGAAGTCTTTTTCCCAGGCGCGCAGGGTCTTTTCCTGGCGGGCGTTGAAGCCCATGTAGCCGTAGCCATGGCAGAAGTCGGCATCGATGTCGTACTTGGCGATGCGATTCTTGATGATGTCGGCGCCCAGGTCGCTGATCTCGAAGATCTGACGCAGGCCGTCTTCACCCACGTCCTTCTTGATCTTCTCCAGGTCGTGGCCGATGCCGGCCATGATCTGCCCACCGTTGCGCCCGGTGCCGCCAAAGCCCAGGTAACGCGCTTCCAGCACGACGATGTTGGTGATGCCTTTTTCGGCGAGTTCCAGGGCGGTGTTGATCCCGGAAAAGCCACCGCCGATGATCACCACGTCGGCTTCCACATCCTGTTCCAGGGTGGGGAAGCTGAGGTTGTATTTCTTGGTTGCCGTGTAATAGGTCGGCGTTTCGATATTGATCATTGCGCTGCCTGACAGTGAAGAGCTAATGAGTGTATTAAGGGCGTTGGCGCGCTGGATGTCTTGATTCTGTGTGCCGGGCTTTTTGATCCTGCGCGCCAGAGCCTTCGCCGGGTTCACAAGTTATAGCGTGAGGCGGGGAGGAGAGTGTTAGAGTTTCGTTAAAACATTAACTAAATCTATCGTGACCCTGAGCCTATGTTGAAACCCAGACAATCCCTGACCTTGACCCTGTTGCAGGCCCGTGAAGCGGCCATGAGTTTTTTCCGGCCCTCGCTGAATGAGCATGGGCTGACCGAGCAGCAGTGGCGAGTTATTCGAATTCTCAGCCAGCATGACGAGCTGGAGATTTACCAACTGGCGGAACTGGCGTGCATTCTCAAACCGAGCATGACCGGCGTGCTGGTGCGCATGGAAGCGGCCGGGATGGTGCACCGGCGCAAGGCCGAGCAGGATCAGCGGCGGGTGCTGGTGACGCTGGCGGAGAAGGGCAAGGCCAGTTTCGAGTCGATGAGCCAGTGCATGGAGGAGAATTACCAGCGGTTGCAGGAGCAGTTTGGGGAGGAGAAGTTGCAGGTGTTGTTGAGGTTGTTGGATGAGTTGAAAACCATCAAACGCTGACACACCGCCGATCCAAATGTGGGAGCGGGCTTGCTCGCGAATGCGGTGGGTCAGCCAACAAATCTGGCACTGATACACCGCTTTCGCGAGCAAGCCCGCTCCCACATTTTGGATCTTTGTCGTTTCAAAGAGTTAGTACACGCCGCCGGTAGTCGCAGGTGTTGCGGTGTCTTTGAACTTGGCAGCCAACCCCTGCAACCCGCGCATCAGCACCGTCGTATCCACCCCCACCGCCACAAACGCCGCCCCCAACTCGATGTACCGCCGCGCCAATTTCTCATCCGCACTCAGGATCCCAGCCGCCTTGCCAGCCTTTTGAATCCGCCCAATCGCGTCCTCAATCGCCGCCTGTACCTCGGGATGCCCGGGATTCCCCCGATGCCCCATGGCCGCACTCAAATCCGCCGGCCCGATAAACACCCCGTCCACCCCTTCAACCGCAGCAATCAGGTCGAGGTTGTCCAGGCCTTCACGGTTCTCGATCTGCACCAGCAGGCACATCTGGGCATCCGCTTCATCCAGATAACCCGGAATGCTGTTCCAGCGCGAAGCCCGTGCCAGCGCACTGCCAACGCCCCGTACGCCAAAGGGCGGATAGCGCACGGCCCGCACTAACTGTTGAGCCTGCTCTGCCGTCTCTACCATCGGCACCAACAGCGTCTGCACGCCAATATCCAGCACCTGCTTGATCAGCGCGGTATCGCCGATCACCGGGCGAATCACCGGTTGGCTGTCGTAAGGCGCAACGGCCTGCAACTGGCCGAGCATGCCGCGCAGGTCATTGGGTGCGTGCTCGCCGTCGATCAGCAGCCAGTCGAACCCGGCATTCGCCGCCAGTTCGGCGCAATAGGCGTCGGCCAAACCGAGCCACAGGCCGATCTGGGTTTCGCCACGTTGCAGGCGCTGCTTGAAGCGGTTGATGGGCATGTCCATGAAGCAGTCCTCCAGTATTCAGACAAAGCGGCAGGAGATGGAACCGAGCATGTCGTAGTCGACATGGAAGGTGTCGCCCGGATTCGCCGCCACCGGGCGGGTAAAGGAGCCGCCGAGGATGATTTGGCCGGGTTGCAAGGTCACGTCGTAGGGCGCCAGTTTGTTCGCCAGCCAGGCCACGCCCTTGGCCGGGTGGTTGAGCACGGCAGCCGACACCCCGGACTCTTCGATCACTCCGTTGCGGTACAACACCGCCGGCACCTTGCGCAGGTCGATCTCGGTGGGGCGTACGGCGCGGCCGCCCATGACTACGCCGGCATTGGCGGCGTTGTCGGAAATGGTGTCGAACACCTTGCGCGTGGCGTTGGTGTGCGGATCGATCTGCTGGATGCGGGCGTCGATGATCTCCAGGGCCGGGATCACCCATTCGGTGGCGTCCAGCACATCGAAGATCGTGCAGTTCGGCCCCTTGAGCGGCTTGCCGAGGATGAACGCCAGTTCCACTTCCACCCTTGGCACGATGAAGCGCTCGAACGGAATATCGGTGCCTTCGTCGAAGAACATGTCATCGAGCAGGGCGCCGTAATCCGGCTCGCTGATGTTCGACGACACCTGCATCGCGCGGGAGGTGAGGCCGATCTTGTGCCCGACCAGCTTGCGCCCGTCCTTGATTTTCTGTGCCACCCAGGCGCGCTGGATGGCATAGGCATCGTCAATAGTGATGTTCGGGTGTTCCAGGGAAAACTGGCGCACCTGTTCACGGGAACGCTCAGCCTGGTCGAGGCGGGCGGCGGCTTGCTGGATGTGGGCTTGATCAAGCATGACGAAATCTCTACTGGGGATTGACGATGGCAGCGTGGGTGCGCAGCACCAGCAGGCCGCCGAGGGCGATAAGCAGCGCCAGCACATACAGGGCCAGGCTCGCGCTTTGGGTGGTGTCGCGCATCCAGCCGATCAGGTACGGCGCGAGGAACGAAGCAATGCTGCCGAACGAGCTGATCAACGCGATGCCGGCGGCCTGGGTGCTGTTGGACAGGAACGCCGGCGGCAGTTGCCAGAACATCGGCAAGGCCGCACTGGCGCCCATGCCGGCCAGGATCAGGCCGCCCAGCACCAGGGTCGGGTTGGTAGGCGAGAGCCCGGCCACTGCGATGCCGATGGCCGACATCAACAACGGCACGCACAGGTGCCAGCGGCGCTCGCGGTTGCGGTCGGATGAGCGTCCGCAGCCGATCATGAAGAAGCACCCGGCCAGGTACGGCACGGCGCTCAGCAGGCCCACCTGGCTGTCGCGGCCGATACCGGCACCGTGAATCAGGGTGGGCATCCAGAACGCCAGGGTATTCACCGCCAGCATCACCGCGAAGTACACCGCCACCAGCAGCCACACCTGTGGGTCACGCACGATGCCGCCGAAGGAGGTGATGGATTTGCGCTGTTCTTCACTGCTCAGTTGCTCGCGCAGTTGCTGCTTTTGCGCCGGTTCCAGCCACTTCACGGTTTCAAAGCTGTCGGGCAGGTATTTCAGAACCACCAGACCGAGCAGCACCACCGGCGCGCCTTCGATCAGGAACATCCACTGCCAGCCCCGCAGCCCGCCGAAATCATGGAAATGCTCCAGGATCGCACCGGACAACGGCCCGCCGACCACACCGGCCATGGGCACGGCAATCGCAAACAGCGCGGTGACTTGCGCCCGGCGCCGTGCCGGGTACCAGCGGTTGAGAAACACCAGGATCCCCGGGAAGAAGCCGGCCTCGGCCACCCCCAGCAAAAAGCGCAGCACGTAGAAGCCGGTGGAGCTTTCGATCCACAGCATGCTGGTGGACAGCACGCCCCACACCACCATCAGGCAGGCGATCCAGCGCCGCGGCCCGACCCGGTCCAGGGCCATGTTGCTCGGTACCCCGAACAGCGCGTAGGCGATGAAAAACAGGCCGGCACCGAGGCCGTACACCGTGTCGCTGAAATGCAGGTCGGTACTCATCTGCATCTTGGCGAAGCCGATGTTGATCCGGTCCAGATGGGCAAACAGGTAGCAGATCAGCAGCAACGGCATCAGTCGCCAGGTGACGATGCTGTGGGTGCGCTGATGTTCGATCAGGGTGGTGCTGTCGGCGGTATTGGCTGTGCTCATGATGTTGTTCTTTTTTGTTTGAGTGGCCATGGGTGGAAAGGTGTGCTGTGGTCAGCCCGCCTGGTTCTTCAGGAATGCGTGCACGTTGTTCTGCTTGAAATTCAGCTCGGGGTGCAGCTCGATCATCTCGAACGACAACGCCAGCAGCCGTTGGGATTGCAGCTCGGCGAAGTGCTCGGTGATGACGTTGAACAGGGCTTCGGCCACCGTCTTGCGGGTTTCCAGGTCGCGCCCGTGGCCGACCTTGAGGGTCATGTGGACGAAGGCGTAGTCATGCTTGCCGTCGGCCATGCGCCAGGTGTCCAGGCGCACCCCGCGACTGCGAATACCCCCGAGGGGAAACACGCCGCTGTCGCCCAGCACGGCGTGAACCTGCTCGAACAAAGCGGGCAGGTTGGCTTGCTGTTCGAGGTTGTCGGTGTATTCGGCGATGAAGTGCGGCATGTGCGGCTCCCGGATCAGAGGGGAAAAATGGCATTGATCTGGCCGGTGCCCGAACTGCCGAACGGCTGGGTGATGATCTCGGCCGGCTGGTTGTAGTCCGGCCCGCCCAGCAGTCCCAGGAGCATTGCGGTGTCGTGCATTTTGCCTTCGCCGAAGCAGTGCTCGGCGTAGTCCGGCAGCATCGCGCAGAACTCTTTGAAGCGGCCTTGCTTCCACATTTCCACCACGTGCAGGTCCATCTGCTTGTCGAATTCACGGGTCCAGTTGTGGATGTTGGCTTCGGCTTCGCGGTCGTCCGAGAAACGGTGGGAGAGGGAACCCGAGGCCAGCACCAGGACTTTGCGGTCGCTCTTCTCGATGGCCCGGCGCACGGCGGCGCCAAACGCGAAGCTGTCTTCCAGGCGGTGCCAGGCGCACCAGGCGGCGATGGAGATCACGTCGAACTTCTGCTCGTCGGGCACGCCCATGTGCATGTAGCGCATCGGCACCAGGGTGCCGTATTCCAGCTCCAGGCTCGGGATGTTGTGGGCCATGGTGCGCACGCCGGCCAGGTTGGCCTCGGCGGCGATCAACTCGCCCAGCTCCGGGCAGCCCGGGTACTCGTACTCCATGTTCTTGATGAAGTGCGGCAGTTCGTTGCTGGTATAGGTGCCCTTGAAATGCTCGCCACAGTTGACGTGATAGCCGCTGTTGACCAGCCAGTGCACGTCGAACACCACGGCGGTGTCGGCCCCCAGCTCACGGGCGCGCCGCCCGATTTCCTTGTGCCCGGCGATGGCTGCTTCGCGGCAACCGTGGTGCTTGCCGGGCAGTTCCGACAGGTACATCGAGGGGACGTGGCAGATCTTCGCTGCCAGAACCACTTCGCCCATGATCATTCTCCTGAGTATTTATTTTTTTGTAGGAGCGAGCTTGCTCGCGAAAAACATCAACGATAACGCAGCACTTCTGTTAGCCCGCAGCGCCTGCGGGTTCTTCGCGAGCAAGCTCGCTCCTACAGGGAGCGTTGTTATATCCGGGTTACACACCCCAGCGCGGGATGTGGTGACTGCCCATGGAAATGCACACGTTCTTGATCTCGGCAAACACTTCGAAGCTGTACTGGCCGCCCTCACGGCCGGTGCCGGAACCTTTTACCCCGCCGAATGGCTGGCGCAAGTCCCGCACGTTCTGGCTGTTGATGAACACCATGCCGGCTTCGATGCCGTAGGCCAGACGATGCGCCTTGCCGATGTCCTGGGTCCAGATGTACGACGCCAGGCCGTACTCGGTATCGTTGGCCAATTGCAGCGCTTCGGCTTCGTCCTTGAACGGAATCAGGCACACCACCGGGCCGAAGATCTCTTCCTGGGCGATGCGCATCTGGTTGTTCACATCGGCAAACACCGTGGGCTGGATAAACTGCCCGCGGCTCAAGTGCGCCGGCAGGTTGGCCGGGCGTTCCAGGCCGCCGGCCAGCAGGGTGGCGCCTTCCTCGAGGCCAATCTTGATGTAGCCGGTAACCTTGTCGTAGTGGGCCTGGGTGATCATCGAGCCGACCTGGGTTTTCGGGTCCTGCGGGTCGCCGACGATCAGGCGCTTGGCGCGGGCGGCAAACTCGGCGACGAACTGCGGATAGACGCTCTCCTGAATGAAGATCCGGCTGCCGGCGGTGCAGCGTTCACCGTTCAGCGAGAAGATGGTGAACAGTGCCGCGTCGAGGGCGCGTTCCAGGTCGGCGTCTTCAAAAATCAGCACCGGCGACTTGCCGCCCAGTTCCATGGAGTACTTTTTCAACCCTGCGGTCTGCATGATTTTCTTGCCGGTGGCAGTACCGCCGGTAAAGGAAATCGCCCGCACGTCGGGGTGGCGCACCAGTGCATCACCGGCGGTGGCGCCGTAGCCCTGGATCACGTTCAGCACGCCGTTGGGAATCCCGGCTTCGACCGCCAGGCGCCCCAGTTCATTGGCCGTCAGCGGCGACAGCTCGGACATTTTCAGCACCGCGGTATTGCCCAGCGCCAGGCACGGCGCAGTCTTCCAGGTGGCGGTCATGAACGGCACGTTCCACGGCGACACCAATGCGCACACACCCACCGGCTGGTACAGGGTGTAGTTGAGCATCTGGTCGTCCACCGGGTAGCTGTGGCCGTCCATGCGGGTGCAGACTTCGGCGAAGAAGTCGAAGTTGTGGGACGCCCGGGGAATCAACACGTTTTTGGTCTGGTGGATCGGCAGGCCGGTGTCGAGGGTTTCCAGTTCGGCCAGGTGTGGCACGTTCTGTTCGATCAGCTCGCCGAGCTTGCGCATCAGGCGGGCACGTTCCTTGGCCGGTGTTCCCGCCCATTTCGGAAAGGCTTCCTTGGCCGCCGCTACCGCCTGCGCCACTTCCTCGGCGCCGCCGCTGGCGACTTCACCGATGGCTTCGCCGGTGGCCGGGTTGTAGTTGATGAAGGTGTCTTTGCTTTCGACCTCACGGCCGTTGATCCAGTGTTTGATCATGTTGCTCAAGCCTCTTTCCGGGCGGCGAAAAAGTCCGCCTCGCTGACAATTCGATTAACCAGGCGACCCACGCCTTCCACTTCCACGATCACTTCATCTCCCGGCACCACATCGGCCAGGCCTTCCGGCGTGCCGGTGGCGATCATGTCGCCGGGCTGCAGGGTCATGAAGCTGGACAGGTACTCGATCAAATACGGGATGTCGAAAATCATGTCTTTCGTGCTGCCTTCCTGGCGCAGTTCACCGTTGATCCAGGTGCGCAGCTTCAGGTTGCTCGGGTCTGGCACGTCGGCGACGTCGACTATCCATGGGCCGACAGGCGTGGTGGCGTCGCGGTTTTTCACCCGCAGGTTGGGGCGGTAGTAGTTTTCCAGGTAGTCGCGGATCGCGTAGTCGTTGCACACCGTGTAGCCGGCCAGATACTCCAGGGCGTTCTCGCGCTTGACGTTGCGTGCCGGTTTGCCGATGACCGCCACCAGCTCGCACTCGTAGTGCATGTAGGCGACGTTGTCCGGGCGCCAGGTCACCTGGTTGTGGCCGGTGTAGGTGCCGGGAGACTTGATGAACGCCAGCGGTTCGGTCGGCGGCTTGAAGGCCAGTTCGGCGGCGTGGTCGGCATAGTTCAGGCCCAGGGCAAACATGCTCCCGTTGGCCGGTGGCAGCCATTCGACCTGGTCTTCAGCCAGCAGGCGACCGTCGGCCAGGCGCACGGCGTTCTCAGCTTCGACCTGTACCGAATGGACTTCACCTTCAAAGCGAATACGCGCGTGTTTCATGACAGCTCCTCTGCCTTGATGTGGTTGACCAGGCGGCCCAGGCCGCTGATCTCGACTTCAACCGTGTCGCCTGGATGCACATCCACGCGGCCTTCGGGCGTGCCGGTGATCAGCACATCGCCCTCGTGCAGGGTCATGAACTCGCTGATCTCGGCGATCAATTGCGGGAGGCTGCGCACGAAGTTGGCGGTGGAGTTTTGCTGGCGCAGTTCACCGTTGACGAACAGCTTCACGCTCAGTTGGTGCGGGTTGGCAACTTGGTCGCGGGCCACCAGTTCCGGGCCCAAGGCGCAGAAACCGTCCCGGCACTTGGCTTTCACCGCAGGGCGGTAGTAGCTGTCTTCCGGCAGGCTGAACTCATTGATGATGGTGTAGCCGGCCACATGCTCCAGGGCGTTTTCGACGTTGACACGGCTGGCGGTCTTGCCAATCACCACCCCGAGGGCCGGGCCGGGTTGCAGGCGTTCACCTTGAGGGTGCAGCACTACGCCGTCGTGGCCGTTGCGGGTGTTGGGCGTCTTGATGAACAGCACCGGCTTCACCGGTGGCTTCTGGTAAGGCGCTTGTTCGAATTCGGCGAGACGTTGGTTCAGCAACCCCTGGTAGTTCAGCGCAACGCCGAACAGGGTGCCGTTCGCAACATCATGCAGGGCACGGCTCATGCTTTTCTCCTGGCAGTGGCGGGGCAGATTCGGGCCTGCTCCGTGGGATATTCGTTAACCTGTTAACGTTATAATTAAGATGTTAACTATCGTCAAGCGTGGCAATATTTCAGGGCACTCAAAACAACAAAGAGAATGCAGTGATGAGCGATCGTCAGCCGATCCCCAACATCAACATCGGGCAGGTCTACGACCAGCGTTACAGCGATGCCGAGGTGCACTACGACCGGCTCGGCAACCTGGCGGGATTTTTTGGCCGGAACATGCCGGTGCATCGTCATGACCGGTTTTTCCAGGTGCATTACGTCAAGACCGGCGCGGTGCGGGTCTATCTGGACGACCAGCAGTACCTCGAATCCGGGCCGATGTTTTTCCTCACGCCGCCGACGGTGGCGCATTCCTTCGTCACCGAAGCCGACGCCGACGGCCATGTGCTGACCGTGCGCCAGCAACTGGTGTGGGCCTTGATTGACGCCGACCCAAGCCTGGCCCCCGGCGCGCAATTGCCGGCGGCCTGTGTGGCGTTGGCGCGGCTGGCGCCGGAGTTTCATCCCGAGGTACGCCGCCTGGAATTCCTGTTCGACGAGCTGTGCAGCGAGATCAACGCCCAGGCCAGCGGACGCGGTTCGGCGCTGGACAGCCTGACGCGGCTGATCATGATCAGCCTGCTGCGGCTCTGCGCCAATTCCCTGGAAGCCCGGCCGGCACGTCACGAAGACCTGCGAATCTTCCACCGCTTCAACGAACTGATCGAAGACCACTACCTCCAACACTGGCCGCTGTCGCGTTATGCCGACGGTATCGGCGTCACTGAAGCGCGACTCAACGAGGTGTGCCGGCGGATCGCCGACCTGCCCTCGAAACGCCTGATCCTCGAACGGCTGATGCAGGAAGCCCGGCGCCTGCTGCTGTTCACCGGCAGCTCGGCGAATGAAATCTGCTACCAGTTGGGGTTCAAGGACCCGGCGTATTTCAGCCGGTTCTTCCAGCGCTACGCGCAAATGACGCCGGGGGAATACCGCCAGCGTCAATCGGGGTTGCGTTGAGGCGCCCGGCGTTACCACAGGGCCACGGTGTAGCCGATGATTACCCGGCTTTCGTCGATGTCGCTGGTCAGGCCGTTGCTTGAGCGCAGGGTGGCGTTGCGCAGCCGCACGTTGACGTTCTTCAGCGGGCCGCTTTGCACGGTGTAGATCAGGTCGGTATCGCGCTCCCATTCCCGGCCGTTGCGCACCGTGGCGGTTTGCGCGTGGCTGCCGTCGACGTAGCGGGTCATGAAGGTCAGGCCGGGCAGGCCGAGGGCGGCGAAGTTGTAGTCGTAGCGCGCTTGCCATGCATCGGTGTTGGCCTTGGTGAAGATATTGATGGTCACCAGGTTGACCGAGTACGGGTCTTGCCCCGGGAAGGCAAAGTCGCCGTCACCGGAAAGGGTCTGAAAGCCCAGGCCGAATTTGTGCGCGCCTACCGACAGGCTGAACATGCCGTTGAAAAAGCGGTTGTCGATCCGCCCGCCGTCGACCCGGGTAGGGCTGCGCAACAGCGTGCTGCCTTGCTCGCGGGTGTCGAAGTAGCGCAGGTCGGTGCGCAGGTTCACGCCCTGGGCCAGCGGCAGGTCATGCACCAGGCCGATAAAGTTCTGGCGGTAGATGTCCTGCATTTGCGCGTAGTAATAAGTCGCCGCCAGGTGCGGATTGATTGCGTAGGTGCCGCCTGCCAGATCCAGGTGGCTGCTGGTGACGCCGCCGTAGCTCATGGATTCGTTGTTGGAGGAGTCCCGCAGGTTCTGCTTTTCCAGGCGGCCGACGTTCAACGTCAGACCGTCGATGTCCTGGGAGGTCACCAGTTCACCGTTGTAGGTCGACGGCAGCAGCCGGGTGTCGTTGTAGGCGGCCACCGGCAAAATCGGTTGCAGGGTGCCGAGCTTGAGCACGGTTTTCGACAGGCGCAGCTTGGCGGTCAGGCCGAGTTCGCTGTAGCTGTCGGCCGGCTCGCCGCTGGCGCCAGACGGCAGCAACCCGGTGCCACGGCGGTCGCGGCTGGAATCGAGTTTTAAGCCCATTTCACCCAAGGCATCCACGCCAAAACCGACCACGCCTTCGGTGTAGCCCGACTCCAGGCGCAGCACAAAACCCTGGGCCCATTCGTCCGCTTTGTTCTGCGGCGCGTTGGCCTGGCGAAAGTCGCGGTTCATGTAGAAATTGCGCAGGTCCAGGCTGGCTTTGCTGTCCTGGATGAAATCGGCGTGGGCGACCAGAGGGGTAAACGCGGCGCACAGGCCAGCGCTTGCCGCCGTGCGAAAGAGGCACGAATGCATGAGGGGCGTTCCTTTTGTTGTTTTTGTTGGTATGCGCCCTCTGCTAGGTCGGGGGCGGCATATTGTTAACATGTTATCTATAGGCTGAATAGCGGGATTAGCAGGTTTTTTAAAAATCGTTTCTAAATTAATGATTTGTTCCCTGCCTCGGGTTGCATGCACCGGACACCGACTCTAAGCTTCGACGCTTCGACCTCTACTGCGCGTGAACCATGCCCACCCCTAGACCGTCCCTTACGCTCACCTTGCTCCAGGCCCGCGAAGCGACCATGGCGTTCTTCCGGCCACTGCTCAATGAACATGACCTGACCGACAGCAATGGCGGGTGATCCGCATCCTGCGTCAGCAGGGCGAACTCGAAAGCCATCAACTGGCGCACCTCGCGTGCATCCTCAAGCCGAGCATGACCGGCGTGCTGGGCCGGCTGGAGCGTGACGGCATCGTGCGCCGGCGCAAATCCGCCGAAGACCAGCGCCGGGTCTTCGTCGCCCTGACCGAACAGGGCCAGCAGTGTTTTGTCGACATGAGCGCCGGGATGGAAAGCAACTACCAGAAGATTCAGGAGCAGTTCGGCGAGGAATCCCTGGAGCAGTTGATGGAGCTGCTCCAAAAGCTGAAAGGCATCAAACCGTAATCCTCAAAAAAATAGTGGCTGAAGCCTGTCCCTTTTTTTCACGTGGCTGGTCATTCCAGGTAAGTGAACAAAATCGAGAGCTTCTTCCAATGCCCGCAATCCGCCCGCTGCTGAATTTCAGCCTGATGCTGAGCCTGAGTGCCAGCCCGTTGTTCGTCCCCATCAGTTATGCCGAAGACGGCGCGTCCCGGCGCAGCTACCAGGTGCCGGCCGGCAGCTTGAGCACCGCGCTGACCCGTTTCGCCGGCCTGGCCGGGGTCAACCTCTCGGTAGACCCGGCGCTGGTCAGCGGCCGTAACAGCAGCGGGTTGTCCGGCGAATACGGCGTCGAAGAAGGGTTTGCCCGCTTGCTGCAAGGCTCGGGCCTGCAACTGCAACCCCTGGGCGAGCAGGCCTACATGCTGACCCCGATTCCGGAAGGCGGCAGCCTGCAACTGGCACCCACCTCGATTCTTGGCACCGTCGGCGATGCCGGCAGCGAGTCCTTCGCCGGGGGCCAGGTGGCACGCCGTGGCTCCCAGGGTTTGCTGGGCTCACGGGATTTCATGGAAACCCCGTTCAGCATGACCACCTACACCAGCGAGGCGGTCAAGAACCAGCAGGCGCGAACCCTCGGCGACCTGATCGCCAGCGACCCCTCGGTGCGTGCCACCAACCCGGCGGGCGGGCGCTATGAACAATTCACCATTCGCGGTTTCAGCCTGTTTAACAGCGATGTCGCCTACAACGGCCTCTACGGCGTGCTGCCGACCTACACCATCGACATGGAAATGGCCGAGCGCGTCGACATCGTCAAAGGCCCCAGCCAACTGATCAACGGCATCTCGCCGCGGGGCAGCGTCGGCGGCGGGATCAACGTGGTGCCCAAGCGCGCTACCGACAAGCCCATCACCTCGTTAACCGGCAGTTGGGCCTCCGACAGCCAGGCGGGCGGGGCCGTGGACATAGGCCGGCGTTTTGGTGAAGACAATAAATTCGGCCTGCGTTTCAACGGCGTGAAGCAGTCCGGCGACACTGCCTGGGACGACCAGAGTGTCGATCGCGAAATGGCCGTACTGGGCCTGGATTTTCGCGGTGAACGCCTGCGACTCTCCACCGACATCGGCCGCACCGAGCGCGACACCGACGCCCCGCAGGAGCGCGTGCAAGTTGGTCCCAATGCCAAGGTGCCGAGTGCCAACGACGTGCGTCACAACTACGCGCAACCCTGGAGCAAGGCGAGCACCAACGACACCTTCGGCACGGTCAACGGCGAGTTCGACCTCAGTGACAACGTGATGCTCTATGGCGGTGTCGGCGCGCGTAAAAGTAACCATGACTTCCTGCGTCATGCGGTGTCGGTGACCAACAACGCCGGTGACTTCAGCGTGCAGCCCCGCGACTTCACCCGCGACGAAAACGTGCGTACCGCCACGGCGGGCGTGCGCAACTGGTTTCATACCGGCCCGGTCAGCCATGAGGTCAACCTGGCGGCCAGCTACTTCTATATGGACTTCGAAAACGGCGGCGCACGCTATGCGCCAGGTTCGAGCAATATCTACAATCCGGTAGAAACACCTACGCCAAGCCGGCCAACGCGATTTGACTCGAAGGTCTACACCGAAAACCGCTTCAGCGGCGTGGCGTTGTCCGACACCCTGGGCTTCTTCGATGACCGGTTGCTGCTGACCCTCGGTGCGCGCTGGCAGCGGGTCAAGGTGGATGACTGGACCGATGACGTCAAAGGCGACACCGCCTACGACGAGGAAAAAATCTCACCGTCGGGCGGCATCCTGTTCAAGGCCACCGACAAGCTGTCGCTGTACGCCAACTACATGGAAGGCCTGAGCCAAGGCAAGATCGCGCCGTCGACCTCGATCAACGAGGATGAAATCTTCCCGCCCTTCATCAGCCGCCAGGTTGAAGTCGGTGCCAAGTACGACGCGGGGGCGTTCGCGGTCACCGCTGCGGTGTTCCGGATCAAGCAGCCGGCCTACGAGACCAACGCCACCACGCGGGTCTTCGGCCCCAACGGCAAGCGCCAGAACGACGGTGTCGAACTCAGCGTGTTCGGCGAACCGCTCAAGGGCTTCCGCCTGCTGGGCGGGGTGATGTACATCGACAGCGAATTGACCAACACCACCAACGGCACCTTCGACGGCAACCGCGCGCCGGCCACGCCCAAGTACAACGTCAACCTCGGCGCCGAGTGGGATGTGCCGACCGTTGAAGGCCTGACCCTGACCAGCCGCGGGATCTATTCCAGCTCCCAGTACCTGGACCAGTCCAACGTCAAGGAAATCGACGCCTGGACCCGTCTTGATGTTGGCGCACGCTACGCCTTCAAGGTCGACGACAAGCACATCACCCTGCGGGCCAACGTCGAGAACGTGGCCAATCGGCGCTACTGGAGTTCGGCCGGTGCCTCGGATGACAGCGAGCCGGGTTTGACCTTGTCGACGCCGCGTACTTACTTGCTGTCGGCCACGGTCGACTTCTGATTCGATGCCTCGGCGGCCTGCCACACTGCTTTTCTGACCTCCACAGGCTTGGGGAGCAGGCGGTTCTGGTAAAACAGGTCCGCCGTTTTCCGAGCGCGAACCGTTGCATTACGCGGTGGGCGTGACGGCTGCGGGCTAACTGCCGCTTGATCGAGCGCGAGAGCGGCTGAGGTTTATTTGCGGCGCCTGGCCATTTTGGATACGGTGCAGGCCTGCCAAAAGGACCTGCCAATGACCGAGCCACAACCCGCTACCGCGCCCAGAACCCGCCGTGCGCCCAAAGGCGAAAAGCGCCGGGAAGAACTGTTGGACGCTGCTTTACAGGTGTTTTCCATGGAAGGCTACAGCGGCGCCTCGATGGCGCAGGTGGCGGCGATCGTCGGCATCTCGGTGGCCGGCCTGCTGCATCACTTTCCCAGCAAGATTTCGTTGTTGATGGGCGTGCTGCAACGCCGGGACGAGGTCAATCAGCGGATTGCCGATGAGGTTCGGGCCGAGAAGTCATTGTCCGGGTTGCTCGGCAGCCTGCGGGCGATCAACCGCTCCAACGCGACAGCGCCGGGGGTGGTGCGGGCTTTTACGATTCTGAATGCGGAAAGCCTGCTGGACACCCATCCGGCCTGGGGTTGGTTTCAGGAGCGCTATGCGGGCATTCATCGGCGCATGCACGGGCAGTTTGCAGACCTTGTGGCCATGGGCGAGGTGCGCGCCGATGTGGACATCGCCGGGCTGGTGGAAGAGATCCTGGCCATGATGGACGGCTTGCAGATCCAGTGGCTGCGCTTTCCCGATCAGGTGGACCTGGTGGCGCGTTTCGATACCTACATCGCGCGGGTCGATGCGGCCATACGGGCGTAAATAATGTAGGAGCGAGCTTGCTCGCGAAGGACGTCAACGATAACGCGGGCATCCTGGCTTAACGCGGTGTCTTTGCGTTTTTCGCGAGCAAGCTCGCTCCTACAGGTTTTTATCAGTTACCCACAGCACTGCCCTGGTTGCTGTCATCCGAGGTGTCGTAGCCGTCACCGTCGCTGGTGCCGGAGTCACCCTGGTTCTGATGCAGCACACCACCGGTCTTGACCGTTGGCAGCTCACGCAGCGTGGAGTTGAGCGCCGAGCGTGGCAGCGGGTTGCTGGTGGTGGTCGACAGTTCCTGGCGGAACGGGTTGACCAGCTTGGCGTTCAGGCGAATGTCCTGGGACGAGGCGCCGACCGACAGGTTGAAGCTGTCGGCGTCCACCACCCATTGCTTGCTCGCCACATCGAAGTACGCCAGTGAGCGGTCGTTGAGTTCGATGGTCACGCGCTTGCTCTCGCCGGGCTTGAGGAACACCTTCTTGTAGCCCTTGAGTTCCTTCAGTGCCCGTTCGACTTTCGGGTGGTTCTGGCCCACATACAGCTCGGCGACTTCAGCGCCCGCCACCTTGCCGGTGTTGCTCAGGTCGAACGATACCTTGATCGGCGCGCCCGCCACCGCGACACCGGGTGTCACGCTGATGTTGCTGTAGCCGAAGGTGGTGTACGACAGGCCGTAGCCGAACGGGTAGAGCGGCTTGATGCCTTTTTTCTCGTAGCCGCGATAACCCAGGAACAGGTCGTCCTTGTAGCTCATCTGCGTGAGGGTTTCCTGATTGTCGAATTTCGGGAAAGTCGCGTAGATCGGGTTGTCTTCGATATTGCGCTCGATGCTGATGGGCAGCTTGGCCGATGGATTGACCTTGCCCAGCAAAATCTCCGCCAGGGCCTGGCCGCCGTTCTGCCCCGGGTAGAACGCATGCAGCGCCGCCGGCACCTGGTCGATCCAGTCGCTCATCTTCAGCCCGGTGCCACCGTGCAGGGTGACCACGGTGTTCGGGTTGACCTTGGCAATGCTCTGGATCAGCAGGTTCTGGTACTCCGGCAAATCGAAGCTGTGGTCGAAGCCTTCACCTTCGTACTCATTGCTGTTGCCTGCCGCCACCAGCACCGCGTCGTACTGGGCCAGGTCCTTGGGCGCCACCAGCGAGGCCCAGCTCATTTGCACGCCTACCAGGCCGCCCATGGTCGAGATGTAGCCTTTGCGGCGCGAGTACTCAAGCTTGATGTCCACGGCTTTGCCGGCTTCAAGATTGACCTTGGCGAACACCGGAATCGTCGGCGGGATGCTGTTGTTGGGCAGTGGGTTGCCGTCGCCGTTGTCGTGCACTTTCTGGCCATTGACGTACAGGCGCACGGCACCGTCGGCGCGCACCTTGAACACCTGTTCGCCGCTGACGGTCGGGGTGATCTGGCCGCTGTAGCGGATCGACGTGGCGGCGGTGTTGCCATTCACCGGCAGACTGTCGGTGGACCAGTCGAGGTCGACATGGTTGTCGGTGCGGGTGGCAGCCGGGTCGCCGGACCAGTTGGCATTGCTGAAGAACTCGGTCTTCAAGCCCTTGACGCTGTTGCCGTCGCTGTCGGTGTGGGTCCAGTTGGACGCCGTCTGGTCCAGGGACAGCCCTTCGATGAACTCGACCTTGGCGTTCGGCGCCAGTTGCTGCAGGCCACTCAGTTCACTGATGTAGTTGGCGGCCATCACATTGGCGCTGCCGAATCCGGTGGGCGGTGCGTATTTGGCCAGGTTGCCGACCACGGCGATGCGCTTGACCTTCTTCGCGTCCAGGGGCAGCAGGCTGTCCTGGTTTTTCAGCAGCACGATGCCTTCGCGGGCCGCATTCAACGCCACGCGGTTGCTGGTTGCGCTGTTCATGTTATGGGTGGTCAGCGGCGCCTTGCTGTCGAATTTGTACAGGTAGATCTGCTTGAGGATGCGCCGCACCTTGTCATCGATGGTCGCGCCGGCGAGTTCGCCACTGTCGAGGAACGGCTTGAGTACAGTACTGTTCATCTGGTAGCCCATCATGTCCAGATCGGTACCCGCCTGTGCCGCCGGCAAGCCGTTGACCACAGCGTTGTAGTCACTCTGCACAAAGCCCGGATAGCCCCATTCGGTCTTCAGGATGTCGTGCATCAGGTGCTTGTTCTCGCAGGCGAACTCACCGTTCACCTTCTGGAACGAACACATCATCATCGCCACTTTGCTGTTCTTCGAGGCGGATTCGAAGGGCGGCAGGGTCATTTCCCGCAGCACCCGTTCGCTGATGGTCTCGTCGAGGTGAAAGCGGTTGCTTTCCTGGTCGTTGGCGGCGAAATGTTTGGCGTTGGCCCATACCCCGCGTGACTGGATACCATTGATCACCGCCGGCCCCAGGCTGGCGCCAAGGAATGGGTCTTCACCGGACAGGTACTCAAACGCCCGGCCGCTGTAAGGCATGCGGTACAGGTTCACCCCGGGCCCGGTGACGAATTGATAACCGCCGCTTGCGGTGTCGTAACCCAGGGCACGGCCCAGGTCGATGGCGCGGCGCGGGTTCCAGCTGGCCGCCAGGTTCGGGCCGGAGGGGTACACCACGCCCTGGTCGTTGCCTTCGCTGGTGTAGCGCACACCCACGCCACCGTCGGCGCCATGAATCTGCGGCACGCCATACTGAGTCAGCGGCTTGACGTCCCAACCACCGGTGCCGCCGATATAGGCGAGTTTTTCTTCCAGGGTCATCTTGGCCAGGGTCTTGTTTGCGGCCTTTTCGGCACGGTTTACCCGCGCTTCATCGAGGGCGGGGCTGGTGGCCGCATGCACCTGGGACACAGCGAGCGCCAGCAGGGCGAATGCCGACTGCGCACCGATCATTTTGCGTTTACTCATGGGACTCTCCGACAACTGATTATTGATAGCTGGGTGCCGAGAAGTGCATTTCGTTGTGCACGCTCGTCACTTTTTTACGGGCAATAGTTCACCTTTGTCGCAACTTTTTGCCGATGGCTAATTGCGATTACGGGGCGGATTCCGCAGTTTTAAAAGTGTAATAATTGAACTAGTTATTGTTTTGAGTAGTGTCTATGCGATATCACGAGATGGCATTTTGAACCGCTAAAACGCCGTAATTAAGTCAATTCTTGCCGTAAAATGTCAAACGAAAGCTAATATCTGCGTAAAATAAGAAATATTTTCTTACGTTTATGAACTTAGATTAAACCTACTAGTCGATTGGTTTAAGGAAATATGCGCAGTCATGGCTAACTAGTGGCGTTCGCCAGTAGTTCTAAATGGCCATAATCCAAATGGGCTGTAATACAAAATGCTTTGGTGTAGGGTCTTGACCCTGTCAGGACCGTGCTTGGGCGATTGATTGTTTTTTATCTGGAGAAAGTTAATGAAGATTTCCCTGTTGAGTGCCGGTGTTGTACTGGGCGTTGCGCTAAGTGGGGCGGCAATGGCCGTCGAGTCGACGGACGCTGACGCGAAGTCCGGTGCCGCCGATTCCACGGTGATCACCCAGGCCCACGATGCCAAGGCGGCGAAGAAGCAGAAGGCCGAAACCACCAAGGGCGGCCGCCCGCTGAGTAACAGCCAGGCGACTGCGCCAAAAACTTCCAACTAAGGTTGGATGCACCTGTTTCCGGGCGCCTTACCAGCAGGCGCCACGGCAACAGTTTTTTTAAATAGCCCCTCAGATTTCGCAGATGCCCCAGCCCATGCCGTCCACGCCCATCGATGCTTGCCGAATGCAGATTCCGGATACCGAACAGGTGTGTGCATGGCTGATGCAGCAGGCCGGTTTGAAAACCGTCGACCTGGAACGCGCCCGACGGTTATCTCAGGAGTCCGACGACCCTGAACTGCTCGGCCTGCTGACGCGTCTGGGGCTGGTTTCCGAAGTGGAGCTGGCGCGGGCCTGGGCGGATTTGCTTGGCGCTCCGTTGCTGCTGGCGGACGCCGCACCGCCCGTGCTCGATCCGCTGCCGGCGCTGACCGAACGCTTCATGCGTCATTACCAGGTGGTGCCGGTGGGCTGGAGCCACGGCGGCTTGCGTGTGCTGGCGGCCAACCCGGCGCTGCTGTATCCGTTCCAGGCCCTGGCGTATGCGTGCGGCGTGCCGGTGTGGCTGGCGGTAGGCCCGCGCAATGAAGTCGAAACCCTGATCGAGCGCTATTACGGCCAGGGCCGTTCGGCCATGGGCACCCTGATCGAAAATCTCGACGAGCAGGGCGGCGCCCTGGAAGACATCGAACACCTCAAGGACATGGCGTCCGAGGCGCCGGTGATTCGCCTGGTCAACCTGATCCTGCAGCGGGCCGTTGAGAATCGAGCGTCGGACATCCATATCGAACCCTTCGAAAACCAGCTCAAGGTGCGCTACCGCATCGACGGTGTACTGCATGAAGCCGAGGCGCCGCCATCGAGCTCCTCGGCGGCGGTGATTTCCCGGGTCAAGATCATGGCGCGGCTGGACATCGCCGAGCGGCGCTTGCCGCAGGACGGCCGGATCATGTTGCGCATCCAGGGCAAGGAGCTGGACCTGCGGGTGTCCACGGTGCCCACCAGTTTTGGCGAGTCGGTGGTGATGCGCCTGCTGGACCGCCAGACCGTGCAGTTCGATTTCCAGAGCCTGGGTTTTGATGGCCAGCGCCTGGAAACCTTTCTTGAAGTGCTCGAGCGACCCCACGGCATCCTGCTGGTCACCGGCCCCACCGGCTCGGGTAAAACCACCACGCTCTATACCGCGCTGTCGCGGCTCAATACCGCCGAGCGCAAGATCATCACCGTCGAAGACCCGGTGGAATACCAACTGGAAGGCATCAACCAGATCCAGGTCAAGCCGGCCATCGGGCTGGACTTCGCCGGGGCGCTGCGCTCCATCGTGCGCCAGGACCCGGACGTGATCATGATCGGTGAAATCCGCGACCTGGAAACCTGCCGCATTGCTATTCAATCGTCGTTGACCGGGCATTTGGTGCTTTCTACTTTGCACACCAACAGCGCCGCGGCGAGTATCACCCGCCTGCTCGACATGGGCGTAGAGAGCTACCTGATCGCGTCCACCGTCAATGGCATCCTCGCCCAGCGCCTGGTGCGCCGCCTCGACCCGGCGACCCGCGAGGCGTTCGAAGCCCCGCCGGAACTGATCGAGGAACACGGCCTCGACCGCTTCACCGACCAGCGCCCGATCCTGCTTTACCGGCCTCGCGCCAACGCCCCCGGCGGCGGTTACCACGGCCGCAGTGCAATCACCGAATTGCTGGTGATGAATGACGAACTGCGCAGTTTGTTGATGCGCCAGGCGGATGCCGCGACCCTTGAACAAGCTGCCCGCCGCAGTGGCCTGCGTACCCTGCATGAAGAGGGTCTGCGCCAAGCCGTGGCGGGTGTCACGTCCCTTGAAGAAGTGCTGCGCGTCACCCGTGGAGAGGGCGCGTGAGCCTGTTCAAATACCGCGCCCTGGACAGCCAGGGCGTCGCGCAAAACGGCACCCTGGAAGCCAAGGACCAGGCCGCCGCCGTCGCCGCGCTGCACAAGCGTGGGCTGCTGTTGTTGCAGATTGATCCCGCCAGCGCTCAGGGGCTGCGCAACGCTTTCGGGCGCGGCCATTTGAATGGCGCGGCGCTGGTCAGTTTTACCCAGCAATTGGCCACGCTGCTCGGCGCGGGCCAGCCGCTGGAACGCTCGCTGGGCATCCTGCTCAAGCAACCCGGCCAGCCGCAAACCCGCGCGTTGATCGAGCGCATCCGCGAGCACGTCAAGGCCGGTAAACCCTTGTCGGCAGCGCTGGAGGAGGAGGGCAGCCAATTCTCGCCGCTGTACCTGAGCATGGTCCGCGCCGGCGAGGCCGGCGGCGCGCTGGAGAACACCCTGCGCCAGATCAGCGACTACCTGGAACGCAGCCAGTTATTGAGGGGCGAAGTGATCAATGCCTTGATCTATCCCGCCTTCCTGGTCGTCGGCGTGCTCGGTTCGCTGGCGCTGTTGCTGGCCTACGTGGTGCCGCAGTTCGTGCCGATCTTCAAGGACTTGGGCGTGCCGATTCCGCTGATCACCGAAGTGATTCTGGGACTCGGCCAGTTCCTCGGCGCCTATGGCCTGGCGGTGCTCGCCGGGTTGATCGTGACTGTCTGGGGCCTGGCGGCACGCCTGCGCAACCCTCGACACCGTGAAGCGTACGACCGGCGCGTGCTGGGTATCCGAGTTATAGGCCCGCTGTTGCAGCGGGTCGAAGCCGCACGCCTGGCACGCACCCTTGGCACCTTGCTGAGCAACGGCGTGGCGTTGCTGCAAGCGCTGGTGATCGCTCGCCAGGTCTGTACGAACAGAGCCTTGCAGGCACAAGTGGCCCAGGCCGCCGAGTCGGTGAAAGGCGGCGGCACCCTGGCCAGTGCGTTTGGCAGCCAACCGCTGCTGCCGGACCTGGCGCTGCAAATGATTGAAGTCGGCGAACAGGCCGGTGAACTGGACAGCATGCTGCTCAAGGTCGCCGACGTGTTCGACGTCGAAGCCAAGCGCGGCATCGACCGCCTGCTCGCCGCCCTGGTGCCGTCCCTGACCGTGGTCATGGCGGTGCTGGTGGCGGTGATCATGCTGGCGATCATGCTGCCGTTGATGAGTCTGACCAGCAATATATGAAAACCCGAGGAAGCAAGCCGATGCGCCATACCCGTTTCAAACCCGCCCGCCGCCAAGGCGGTTTTACCTTGCTGGAAATGCTCGCGGTGATCGTGTTGCTGGGGATCGTCGCCACCATCGTGGTGCGCCAAGTGGGCGGCAATGTCGACAAGGGCAAGTACGGCGCGGGCAAGGCGCAACTGGCCAGCCTGAGCATGAAGATCGAGAGCTACGGCCTGGATGTGGGGTCGCCGCCCAAGAGTTTGCAGCAACTGGTCGAGAAATCCGGCAACGCCGCCGGTTGGGCCGGGCCGTACGCCAAGCCCTCAGACCTCAAGGACCCGTTCGGCCATGCCTTCGGCTATCGTTTCCCCGGTGAACATGGGGCCTTCGACCTGATTTTCTACGGTCAAGACGGCCAGCCCGGCGGCGAAGGCTACAGCGCTGACTTGGGCAACTGGGAATAATGCAGGCCCTCCAACGCGGCTTTACCCTGCTGGAGATGCTGGTGGTGATCGTGTTGATCAGCATCGCGGCCGGGTTGGTGGGATTTGGCCTGCAACAAGGCCTGCGGGTTGCCAAAGAGCGTCAGGCGGTTGGGCAGATGGTCGATGCCCTGCGCAGCACGCGGGCGCGGGCGATTGTCAGCGGGGCGCCGGCCAAGACGCTGTTCGACATGCACCAATTGAGCTTCCATGCGCCGGGACGCCCGGTCAAACACTGGCCGGCCGACCTGCAAGTGACCCTGCACACCGCCGAGCAAGCAGGCTCTGCGGTGGAGTTTTACCCTGACGGCAGTTCCACCGGCGGCAACCTGTTGTTGGCCAATGGCTCGCGGCGTTGGCGCATCGATATTGGCTGGCTGACTGGCAGCGTGCAGTCCAAGGCGTTGCCATGAAGCGTCAGTCGGGTTTCACCTTGCTGGAAATGCTTGCTGCACTGACCCTCATGGCCATTTGCAGCACGGTGTTGCTGGTCGCTTTCGGGCAGAGCGCGCGCTCGTTGTTGCAGGTCGCCCACAGCGACCGCCTGACCCATGCCGCCTTGAGCGTGATGGACCAGGAAGGATCCGGCCCGCTGGCAAGCGGCACTCGCCAGGGCAGCCTGGGCGACGGCATCGATTGGCAATTGACCATTGCCCAGCAGCCAACCCGTATCGGCCAGCCGCGGTTGTTTCGCCTTGACCTTACCGTCAGTGAGGCCCGGCGCCAGGCCCATTTCAGCACCTTGAAATTGCGCGCTGTCACCGACAGGGCTGGCCCGTGAATCAGCGTCAACAGGGCTTTACCTTACTGGAAATCATGATCGTGCTCAGTTTGCTGGGTGTGTTGCTGACGCTGGTGGGCGGCGCGTTGCTGGGTGCCAACCGCGCGGTGCTCAAGGCCCAGCGCTACACGGTCAGCCTCGATGAAATGCGCGCCGCACAACAGTTTTTGCGCACCTCTATCAGCGAGGCGCTGCCGCTGGACGTGACTGAGGACGACAGCCAAACCAACGGTTTTTTTGCCGGATCCGCCCAACGCCTGCAATTCGTCGCGACCTTGCCCGGTGTGCTCGGTGGCGGTATCCAGCGCTTCACTTTGCAGTTAACCGGGCCCGAGGAGCAGCGCGATTTGCAAGTGGCGTTCGCGCGGTTTGAGTCCAGTGCCCAAGTGAGTGTGCCGGCCACCCGCAGCGAGCCCCAGGTGTTGCTGAAGAACGTCGAGGATCTGCAATTCAGCTATCGCGGCGTGTCGCCCAAGGGCCAGGCCACCGGCTGGATCAGTGACTGGCCGTGGACCAAACGCTTGCCTTATGCAGTGCGCATTGCGGCGCGCGTCAACGGGCCGGTGCCGTGGGTGACCCAAGTGGTTGCCCTGCGCCTGAATCTGTCCAGCGGAGCATCAGACCAATGAAGCGTCAGCGCGGCGTTGCACTGCTGCTGGTGCTGTGGGTGCTGGCATTGCTCAGCCTGCTGCTGGGCGGCCTGGCCGGTTGGGTGCAACTGGAAAGCCGCCAGGCCCTGTGGCATCGCCAGCACACCCAGGCGTTGCTGGCGGCGGAGGCGGGCGTGGCGTTGGCCATGCAGGCTCTGGCCGACCCGTTGCAGCGCAAACAATGGATTGCCGACGGCCGCGAAATGCCCTTGGTGTTTGATGACGCACAGCTGCTCGTGAGCCTGCACAGCGAGCGCGGCAAGCTGTATTTGAACAGCGCCGAGGCGGCCGACTTTGCCCGCCTGGCCCTGGCTTGCGGCGCCACCCAGGCCCAGGCCAGCCGGCTCGCCAGTGACCTGGAAGTGCGGCGCAACGAAGGCCTGCCGCCGTTCCGTGTGGTGGAAGAACTGCGGCAATTGCCCGGCATGACCCAGGCGCTGTACAGCCGGCTGGTCCCGGAAATCAGCTTGTGGAGTGGTCTGGACCGGCCCGATCCTGCTTTCGCCAGCCCATTGATGCGCCAGGCGTTGAACCTGCCCCGGCAGAGCGCGACGGGCGCCGACCCCGGTGATGTGCTGGTGATCGACAGTCGCGCACAACGTCCCGGCGGCTATCACGCCCGGTTGCAAGCCACGGTGTTATTGAGCCCCGCGCAAGGCAGCGCACAACCCTATCGAGTCCTACGTTGGCAAGAATGAACGAACACTTATCCGCACGGCTGCAAGTGCTGGTGGCACCTTTCGCCCAGCGCTGGCGCGGCAGTGTGCTGCAATTGGGCTGGCAGCTGTGGCTCAAGGAGCTGCATGGCTGCCTGCCGGATTGGTTGTCGCTGCATGACATCCCCGAGCATGTCTACCGCTGGCCGTTGACGGCGCCCGTGGAACAGCTCACCGGCGAGGCGCGTCGGGTGCTGGTACTGCCACCCTCGGCGGTGCTGGTGCAAACCGTGCAGTTGCCCCCGGCCGCCGCGCGTAACCTGGCGACAGTGGTGGGTTATGAGCTGGACCGTTTTACCCCGTTCGATGCCGCCCAGTTGTACTTCGTCGTGCGCCAGGAGCGCCGTACACCCACGCACTTGCAGGTGACACTGGTGGCGATCCTGCGCGAGCGCCTTGACCAGATGCTTGATGAATGCGCGGCCCTTGGCTTGCAGCCCCATGCCGTGGATGTGGCCGACGGGGTCGGGCTGATGGGTATCGACCTGCTGCCGGCGCCATTGCGTCCGCGCCAGCGTCCGGCCGGGAAGGGTTTGCAACGCAGCCTGCCGTGGCTGTGCGGTGCCTTGCTGATTGCCGCGATGCTGCTGTGGCTCAACGACCGGCAGCGGGTGCTCGACGTGATGCATGCGCAGGTGCAGCAGCAAAAAGCCCAGGTTGCCGAGATCCAGAGCCTGCGCCAACAACTGCTCAACACCCGTGGCGCCGCGCAGTACCTGATCCGCCGCAAATCGGCACAACCGCCACTGGCCGCGCTGCTGAATGAGCTGACCGCGTGCCTGCCCGCCGACACCTGGATCGACCAGTTGGAGGTCAATGACGGCGCCGACGTTTCCTTTTCCGGGCAGAGCGCCAAGGCCAGCGCCATGATCACCCGGATCAAGGCCTGCCACAGCCTGGAAAACGCCCAGTTCGAAGGGGTGATCCAGCCCGATGCGCAAACCGGCAAGGATCAGTTTTCCCTGCGCGCCCACTTGCACCAGGAGGCCGCCGATGCGCCGACCACTGACACCCCGTGAACGTCGCGGCGCGGCCTTGCTGATCCTCGCGCTGGTGCTGGGCGGCGGTTACTGGCTGCTGATCGACAGCTGGTTCGCCGGGCCATTGCGCGACATGGGCGAGCAAGCAGAACAGCTGCGCGAACAACAGCAACGCTATGCCGGCCTGTTGCACCAGGGCGCCGCCTTGCGCGAGCAACTGGAGCAAGCCCGCCAGGACCCGGCCAGCAGCACCAGCCTGTTGCCGGGAGATGACCCCAGCGCCGTGGCGGCCGACCTGATGCAACGCATCGCCGACCTGATCAGCAGCCGCGCCAGCTTCGGCGGCGGTTGCAGCCTGACCCAGCGCATGCCCATCACTCCGGAGCAGGACGACACCGAGCCCTATCGCCAGGTGAAAGTCAGCCTGACCCTCAACTGCGCCATCGAGCCCCTGACCGCGATCCTGCATGAACTGGAGTACCAGCGACCGTTCCTGTTCGTGGATGAAATGAGCATCCGCCGGGCCCCTAATGCCCCCGCCAGCGGCGGTGCCGGAAAGCTGGTGGTGCACCTGTTGGTGCGCGGTTATCTGCAACCGGCAGCGGCCACGCAGGCCCGCCGATGATCAATTCATTGCGCCCTCTGGAGTGGGGATTGCTCGGTGTAGCCGGGCTGCTGGGCCTGCTGATGGTGGGCATCTTGAGCAGCATCGGCGATGCGCCCCAGTGGCTGGATGAGCCAGCCTCCGCTACGCGCGCCAATGCTTCGGCCAAGGTTCATGTGGCCCCAAGTGCGACCCTGGAAAGCCTCGCCGGCACCTGGCAGGCGCCGCTGTTCAGCCCCGACCGCAGCCCCGACGCGGCCGTGGGCCAGGCCGAGATTTCCAGCCTGTCGAGCCTGAAGCTGACCGGCGTGCTGCTCGACGGCGACCTTCGCGTCGCGCTGCTCAAACCCGCAGACGGCCCGCCACTCAAGGTCCACCAAGGCCAGACCCTGCCCAACGGCTGGCGCCTGGAACACCTGACACCGCTGCACGCCCGTTTTGTGCTGGACGGCCGCACGCAAACCCTGAGCCTCAGCGCCCTGCGTTTGCCGCCGCCGTCCACCACCCCCCCGATTTCCCTTCCTCACGAGCCCGCCCCTTGATCGATACTTCCCCTCGCGCCTTGCGCACCACCGTGTTTTGCCTGGCCACCGCCGTCGCCCTGGGCGGCTGTGGGTCATTCCCCGATCACCTCGACCCGGACGATGCCTTGCTCCACGAGGCGATGCAGGGCACCGGTTCGCAACGGCCCGCCGTGGACCCGGCCAGCGAGTCGCCTGCGGCTGAAAGTCGCCAACCCCAGGCGCCCACGCCGCCCCAGCGCCAGTTGATTCGCGGTAACCAGCAGTTCGTGCGCCAGCCCGCACCGGCGCCGGCGGTCAAGGATGAAGCCAGTGGCGACATCGTGTTCAACTTCGCCGACCAGCCGATTGAAGCGGTGATCAACAGCGTCATGGGCGACCTGTTGCACGAGAACTACAGCATCGCCCAGGGCGTGAAAGGCAACGTGAGCTTTTCCACCTCAAAGCCGGTGAACAAGAAGCAGGCGTTGTCGATCCTCGAAACCCTGCTGTCCTGGACCGATAATGCGATGATCCGCCAGGGCCAGCGCTACGTGATTCTGCCCGCCAACCAGGCGGTGGCGGGCAAGCTGGTGCCGGAAATGAGCGTGTCGCAACCCTCCAGCGGGCTCTCGGCGCGGCTGTTTCCGTTGCGCTATATCTCGGCCACGGAAATGCAGAAACTGCTCAAACCGTTCGCCCCGGAAAACGCGTTCCTGCTGGTGGACCCGGCGCGCAATGTGCTGAGCCTGGCCGGTACGCCGGATGAGTTGGCCAACTACCAGGACACCATCGACACCTTCGACGTCGATTGGCTCAAAGGCATGTCGGTCGGGGTGTTCGGTTTGCAGCGGGCTTCGGTCGCGGAGTTGATGCCCGAGTTGCAAAAGATGTTCGGCCCCGACAGCGGCATGCCCCTGGCGGGCATGGTGCGGTTCCTGCCGATTGAGCGGACCAATTCGGTGGTGGCAATCTCCTCCCAGCCGCAGTACCTCAGCGAAGTCGGCGACTGGATTCATACGATCGACGAAGGCGGCGGCAACGAGCCGCAAATGTACGTCTATGACGTGCGCAACATGAAGGCCACAGACCTCGCCAAGTACCTGCGGCAGATCTACGGCACCGGCGCGATCAAGGACGATACGCCAGCCAAGGTGGCGCCGGGTTTGCGCACGGCGACCTTGTCCTCACTCAATACCAGCGGCGGCACCTCGGGTGGCCTGAACAACAGCGGCAATAGCGCGGGCATCAGCAACAACCAGCAGGCCGGCGACGACGAGGATCAGGCCCCGAGCGCCAACGAAGACAGTGAAAGCGCAGAGCAGGGCGCCGCCGACGGTACTGCCGCCAAAAGCCTCGACGCCGGCACCCGGATCACCGCGCAAAAAAGCAGTAACCAACTGCTGGTACGCACCCGCCCGGTGCAGTGGAAGGAGATCGAGTCGGCGATCAAGCGCCTCGACAATCCGCCGCTGCAAGTGCAGATCGAGACGCGCATCCTCGAAGTCAAACTCACCGGCGAACTGGACCTCGGGGTGCAATGGTACCTGGGCCGCCTGGCGGGTAATTCCACCAGCACCACGGTGGCCAATACTCCTGGCAGCCAGGGCGCGCTGGGCGGTGGCGGGGCGGGATTGGGCGCAGATTCGTTGTTCTATTCCTTCGTCAGCTCCAACCTGCAAGTGGCCTTGCATGCCCTGGAAACCAACGGCCGCACCCAGGTGCTGTCGGCGCCGTCGCTGGTGGTGATGAACAACCAGCCAGCGCAGATCCAGGTGGGCGACAACATCCCCATCAGCCAGACCACGGTCAACACCGGCAATTCCGACAGCACCTTGAGCAGCGTCGAATACGTGCAGACCGGGGTGATCCTCGACGTGGTGCCGCGCATCAACCCGGGCGGCCTGGTGTACATGGACATCCAGCAACAGGTCAGCGACGCCGAGAACCAGACCACCAACAGCAGCGACACGCCCAACAACCCGCGTATCTCCACACGCTCGGTGTCCACCCAGGTGGCGGTGCAAAGCGGCCAGACCGTGTTGCTCGGCGGGCTGATCAAGCAGGACAACGCCGAGAGCGTGAGTGCGGTGCCGTACCTGGGGAAAATCCCCGGTTTGCGCTGGTTGTTTGGCAACACCAGCAAGTCCAAGGACCGCACCGAACTGATCGTGCTGATCACACCGAGGGTGATTACCAGTAGCGGCCAGTCGCGGCAGGTGACGGATGACTATCGCCAGCAGATGCAGCTGTTGCGGCCGGCGAACTAGTTCGCGCTACCGGTTGAGAGTCTGGATTTTTGCTTCTGTATCCTGGTCGATGATCTCGCGCAGTGTCTGGAAAATCGGCCAGGCGCTGGTGTGTTTCTTGCCATAGGCCAGATTGAAGGCGTAGTCGAAGTCGGGCGGGTTCAGGCCCTGGTTGTGTTGCAGCAGGGTCTCCAGCTTGTCCAGGGCCTTGACTGCCTTGGCCTCGGCAGACCGGGCGTTTTCGTAGTCGTCCCACAGGGCCAGAATGTCGGCTCGCAGCGGTTCATCCAGTGCCCGGGTCAACAGCAGCAGGTCGTCGTGTTCTTGCTGGCTCTTGTTGGGGAACTGCGCCTGGTCGACTGCCGGGATGTCGCCGTGGATGGCCTCTCCCAGGTCGTGGACTACGCACATCTTGAGAATTTTCAGCAGGTCGAGGCCGGCCAGCTCATCCCCGAAGGTAATTGCCATCAGGCACAGGCGCCAGCTGTGTTCCGCGGTGCTTTCGGTGCGGCCGGAAGAGGTATGCGCGCTTCTGAGCACGTCCTTGAGTTTTTCCGCTTCGCGCAGGAAGTCGAGGCGGCCCTTGAGTTTTTCGATGTCCATGAATCTGCCCCGGCAGGGTCGCGGTTAAGGATTCAAGACTAGGCGCGGTGGTGCGAAGCGTCCACGCATAAAATATGCGCCGGGGAGTTAGAGCGTCTCGACCAGCCGCGCGGCGGTGCCATCGCTCAGGGGGATGCGGGTCCAGCGGCACAGGCTCTGGCGGATCGGTACAACCGTGGAGTCGTTGGTGCCGGTGATGAACTCCAGGGCCGGCGGGGCGAGGCTGTCGCGCCAGCCCGAGTCATCCAGCGCGGACTCCATGCGCAGGATTTCCGGCGTCACGAAGCGCCACAGTGAATGCCCCAGAAGGTCCGCCAACGGGCTGCTGAACTCGGCGGCACGGGAGGCCGAGCAAGCCAGCAGACGATGGGTCAGGTCACAAACCAGGTGCATCGGGCGCGGACTTTCCTTGACCAGCCGGGCGAGGGCCTGATCGGCGGCGGCTTCCAGGCGTGCGGCCAGCAACTGTTCAAGTTGTCGGTGCGCTGCAGGCTCCATGGCCTGCACGCCACTTTCCCAGCGGGAAATGGTCGACTGGGTGACGTGGAACAACTCGGCGGCGTGAGTCTGTTTGACGCGGTGCAGCAGACGCCATCGTCTCAACGCAATGCCGGGCAGGGCAGGCTTGAGCAACAGGTCGGACATTTTTCACATTCCGGGGAAGGCGGTGAGGGCGGGTAGTGTGAGGAATGCAGGGGCCGCTGCGCAAATCTGTTGGATCAGCGGAGCGGCCCGGTGCGTCTCAGCCCTTGCGTTGCAGGGTGTGATAACCCAGCACTGCCCGCGCTTCCCTCAATGATTTGCCTTCATCGAGCAATCCCCGGATACGTGCTTCCACCGCTTCAATCGAGCGCGCACAGGCTGCCACTTCATGGGCCCGCTCACGCGGCACGATCACCACGCCATTGGCATCGGCGACCACGATGTCCCGGGCGCACACCCGGGCCTGGCCGATGGACACCGGCTGGTTTACCGCTTCCACTTCAACCCGGTCCTTGCCGGTGCGCATGAACCGGCCCTTGGTGAACAGCGGGTAGCCGTCGCCCAGGACCTTGCTGACGTCGCGGCACACGCCATCAATCACCGTCGCGGCGATCCGCTGGCTGCCGGCGTACTGGGTCATGATGTCGCCCCACACCGTGCAGTCGGTGCGCCCGTCATTGTCGATCACCACCACATCGCCTTCGGCCACGTCATCGATAAAGTCGCCTACGGTGCCCGGCGGGGTGCTGGCGCTGACGTAGCGCACGGTAAAGGCCGGGCCGACCACCACCTGGCGATAGTTGTCCAGGGGCATGATTCCCAGGCACTGGCCGGGCAGGCCGAGTTTGTCCAGGGCGTCGGACACGCCCGGGGTGTCCAGGCCTGCAAACAGGTCAACCAATTCTTGGTCTTGGGGCGACATGGGTAACTCCTCGTGGGGTGACAAATCAGGTCGGTTGGCTGGAGGCCGGGCGGGGCTCGGCAATGGTCAGCAAAATGATGAAGCTGATGAACGAGCCGATCGCCAGCCAGGCGAACACGTAGTTCCAGCCGTAGTTGTCCAGCAGCAGGCCGGTGATGAAGGGCGTGGCGGCGGCGCCCAACTGGCCGATCATGTTCACGATGGCGTTGGAGATCGGGAAGGTCTTCTTGGTGGTCAGGCCCATCGGGTAGACCATGTAGGACGAGAAGCCGAGGCTCAGCACCACGCCGGTCAGCATCAGCAGCAAGCCGTAGGGCAGGGGTTCGGCCGGTGAATTGATCAGCAGGTACATCATCAACGAGGTGCCGACGGCCGACAGCAACATGCCCGGCTTGCGGCGCCCGCCCATCAGGCGGTCCGAGCAGAAACCACCCAGCAGGTTGCCCAGCACCGCGCCCACCCAGGGCGCTGCCGAGACCAGGCCCATGTTCATGATCGAGAACTGCTTGACGGTCATCAGGTAGGTGGGAATCCACGCCAGCAGCACGCTGGAGACGCCGAGCTGAAAGCAGTAGCTGGTGGCGCAACCCCAGATGTTCCACGACTTGAACACCTGGCGGTTGGTTTCCAGAGGCTTTTCATCGCGGGTGCGGATGACCCGGTCGAGCCTCTCAACCCAGGCCGGCGTCTTGTGCACGCGGGCGGTCTGGCTGATTGCCGTGTCCTCGACGATGTACTGCAGTTCGGCCGGGTTGACGAAGCGGCTGCGGGACGGATGGTCAGTGACCAGGAAGTACCAGACCACCGCCAGCACGATGCCCGGGATCGCAAAGAAGTAGAAAATCTCGCGCCAGCCCCACACCGAAATGATCACGGCGCACAGCGGCGGCACGATCACCGGTCCGAACTTCACGGCCGACAAAAAGATCCCCGACGCGGTGCCTTTTTCCCGTGCCGGAAACCAGTTGTTGATGGTGGTGGTCATGCTGATGGGCAGCGGGCCTTCGGCGATGCCCAGGCCCAGGCGATAGAGTTTCAGCGCCAGCAGTGAGCTGGCGGTGCCCACCAGGCCGGTCAGCAACGAGGTCAGCACCATGGCCCCCGGCAGGATCCGGCTGACGCCAAAGCGGCCGAAGGCAAAGCCCGACGGCAGTTGTGCCAGGGCGTAAGCCAGCAGGAACAGGCTGACCAGGCCGCCGGCCTGGGCATTGCTCATTTCAAATTCCTGGCGAATAAACGGCAGCGCCACACCGAGGTTGGCCCGGTCGGCGGCGGCGACGGTGTAGATCAGGAAAATCAGCGCCGCAACCACCCAGCGGTATTGGCTGCGCACAGCGGGTTTTATGACTTCAGGCATAGACATGAGGGCGGACCTTGTTGTTGTGAGTGTTGTCCTGTTCGGCCCCAATCTTAAGAAGGGCCGAACGCCACCATTAGCGATATTTATCTATGTGAACTCATCACTTTTTTTCTTCGATCAGCAGTTTGCTGCAGAAGCCGCGGATTGCCTCGCACGCCTGGCGCAACGACGCATCATCCAGGGCATAGGCGATGCGAATGTAAGGCCCCAGGCCAAAGGCGCTGCCGTGGACCACGGCCACATTGGCCTCATCCAGCAGCGCCAGGGCGACATCTTCATCGCTGTGCAGTACCCGGCCGCCCGCCGAGGTACGCCCGATCAGCGCCGTGCAGGAGGCGAACGCATAGAACGCACCGGCGGGGCTGATGCACGTCAGGCCTGGCGTGTCATTCAGCAACTTCACCATCAAGTCCCGGCGCGCCTGGAACACCACGCGACTGTTGCGGATAAAATCCTTGGGGCCTTCCAGCGCGGCAAGTGCCGCTTGTTGCGAGACCGAGCAGGCGCCAGAGGTTTGCTGGCCTTGCAGCTTTTCCATGGCCTCCAACAACCAGCGTGGGCCGGTGGCGAAACCGATGCGCCAGCCGGTCATGGCGTAGGCCTTGGACACGCCGTTCATGGTCAATGTACGCGGTGCCAGCCGGGGTTCAACCTGGGCCAGGGTATGGAACACCTGGCCGTCAAAGATCAGGTGCTCGTAGATGTCGTCGGCCAGGATCAGCACCTGCGGGTGGGCCAACAGCACTTCGGCCAGCGCCCGTAGCTCGCCCTCGCTGTACACCGCGCCGGTGGGATTGGACGGTGAATTGAGGATCAGCCAGCGTGTTTGCGGGGTGATTGCAGCGGCCAGGGCCTCGGGTGTCAGCTTGAACCCACTGTCGGCATCGCAAGTGACGATGCGCGCTTTGCCGCCGCACAGTTGCACCATCTCCGGGTAACTGACCCAGTACGGTGCGGGCACGATCACCTCGTCGCCTTCATTGAGGGTGGCCGCCAGGGCGTTATAGATCACCTGCTTGCCGCCGTTGCACACGAGGGTGTCCTGCCAGGACACGTCCAGGCCGTTTTCGCGCCGGAACTTCGCTGCCACCGCCTCCCGTAGGGCCCGCGCACCGGCCACCTGAGTGTAGCGGGTATGCCCGGTTTCGATGGCCTGGATCGCAGCCTCGCGGATATGCGCCGGGGTGTCGAAATCCGGCTCGCCGGCACACAGCGAAATAACCTGCGCGCCTTGTGCCCGGCGTTCGGCGACGCGGTCCATGATGCGATAGGTGGCGGACGGTTGTGCGCTGGCCAGGCGCGGGTTCAGCCGCTGGATATCGGCGCTCATCGGGTGATCGCCTCAAACTGTGCGTCGTGCATCACCTCGACCACCGAACGCCCGCTGCGCACCGCCTGCACCATGCCGTCCTGGCGGCGGGCGATGCGCTCGCCCAGGTCCAGGACGTTTTCGATCACCGCCTGGGGCACGAACACCGTGCCGCAGGTATCGGCGATCACGTAGTCGTCCTCGCTGACGCTCACGCCAGCAACGTTGAGCGTCACGCCGGCGTCGAGCTGCACCACGCGGTTGCGCGCGCTGATCATGGTCACGCCCCTCCCGTACACCGGATAGCCGATGGCTTCGCTGCCGTCGATATCGCGGCTGAAACCATCAATCACCGTGCCGCGTATGTGTTTGCGCGCTGCGGCGTTGGCGATGATGTCGCCCCAGCAGGAAATGCCCTCGATACCGCCGGCAATCACCAGCACCCGGTCGCGGGTTTCAACCTGTTCGATCACCGGCGTGATCAAGTGCACGGTGGGGGCGATGTCGGACTTGGGGCCGAGCAGCACGGTACTGGCGCGGCCAACGATCTTCGGGCAGTTCCACAGCGGGCGCAGGCCCACGGTGGCGCCGGGCAGTCCGAGGAAGTCGAGGGCGTCGGACACGGTGTTGGTGTCCAGTGCGGCCAGGCGATCGAGCAAACGGTCAGGGGTCATGGGCAAGCCTCGGGTGACGGAGGCGGCCAGTGTCAGTGAGTGGCTATGATAGGTATATTACGAAGTACAGAAGCCTTGCATACGCTTAACCTATGGATAAAACCATGATCAATTTTCGCCTGATTCGCCACCTCTGGTTGTTCCTTGCGGTAGCTGAAGAGCAGAACTTCGGCCGTGCGGCGAAGCGCCTTGGCATGTCCCAGCCACCGCTGAGCGAGCAGATCCAGGTGCTGGAACAGGCGCTCAAGGTCAAGCTGTTCGACCGCTCCCGACGCGGCGCAAAACTCACCCCGGTGGGCGCGGCGATCCTGCCGGCGGTGCGCAAGTTCGCCGAGCAGTTGGAGCGCCTGGAGCTCGCCGTGGAAGAAGCGGTGGCGGGGCAGTCGGGGATGTTGACCATCGGCGCGATCTCCACGGCGATGTTCGATGTGCTGCCGGGGTTGATTGAGCAACTGAAGCTCGATTACCCGCAGCTCACGGTGTCGGTGCGGGAAATCGACAGCGTCGAGGCGTTGCCGGCGCTGGAGGCTGGGGATATCGACCTGGCGTTTGCCCGGTTGGATGGCGACCTTGGGGCTTCGGTGCAGTCATTGCCATTGACGGAGGACCGGCTGGTGGTGGCGTTGCCGGCGGATCACCCGCTGGCGAGCCGCACGCGCATCAGTTTGTCGAGTCTGGCTAACGAGCCGTTGGTGATGTTTTCGCGCAACGTCAGTCCGGTGTATTTCGACAATTTGATCGCTACCTGTCGTGCCAGTGGGTTTTCGCCTCGGGTACTGCATGAGGTGCGGTCGGTGGCCTCGCAGATTGCCTTTGTCAGCTATGGGCAGGGGATTGCGCTGGTGCCGGCGTCGTTGAAGAAGCTGGCGCCGGCTAATGTGGTGTTTCGTGGGTTGAGTCAGAAACTCAATGTGGTGACTACGGCTGTCGCGTGGAATACCCAGCGGCCGAATCCGGTGGTGGAGGCGGTGATTGCGCGGTTTCGCTAGGGGGTTGGGGTTGAGTACATATCCGTTATTTAGGTAACGGCCACTTAGGGTTCCGCTCTTACAGCGGGTCACTTTTGGCAAACGCCCGGAATGCCGGCCCAGCCAAAAGTAACCAAAAGGTCTTTGCCCCACCACTCGGTGCCTCGCTTAGGCTCGGCATGCCCGCACTCCGGCCCGCTTCCGCGGGCCGCCGCGACGGGCCATCCATGGCCCGGCGCGGCTAAATCGGCTTCCCTGCCGATTTACCCGCTCCACCGTGCCTGCTTGCGGCCATCGTGGTTAACGGGGCCCGTAGATCAAGATCACAAGCAGATCAAAAGCAAGAGCACAGCGGCCTACAGGCCGGCTTGAGTGTGGTGAAGCAGAGGCAAGATCCAGAGCGAAAGCAGGGCTGCTTTTCTGTAGGAGCGAGCTTGCTCGCGAAAAACCTGAGACCGCCGCGTTGAATCAGGATGCCCGGGTCATCGTTAACGACCTTCGCGAGCAAGCCCGCTCCCACATTTGGACCGTGCCCGCTTTAGCTTTTGATTTGGCTGTTGCTGTTGTTTCACCACACTCAAGCCGGCCTGTAGGCCGCTGTGCCCTTGATCTGCTTTTGATCTTGATCTTAGGCGCCCCGTTAAACCACGCTGGCCGAACGTAGGCAGTACGGAGCGGGTAAACCGGCAGGACGCCGGTTTAGCCGCGACGGGGCAGGGACGCCCCGTCGCGGCGGCCCACTTCGTGCTGCCGGAGTGCGGGCACACCGAGCCCAAGCGAGGTGCCGAGTGGTGGGGCAAGAGCGTTTTGCTTACTTTTGCGCTATTCAAAAGTGAGCCGCTGTAAGAGCGGAACCAATAGCCGCCGTTACCGAAGAAACGGATATGTACCCGACCCGATCAGAAATCCTGCCCCATAACATTGCCCCCACCCCAGAACACTCAAGTGCGTACCGAATAACGGCCGCCTACCGATGCTGAAACCGGGGCAACGAAGCAATCCGCATCTTCGGTTCCTGCAACCTGGCCAGGTCACTGGCAATCTGCGCCCGCCAAAAGTGCGCCCCGGCCAACTGCGCATCCACCCACGCCTGGCGCAGCAACACCTTGGCCTTGTCCACCGACCCATACTGGGCCTGACGCAAGATCAGCTGTGCCTTGATACGCAACATCTGCGGCACGAACCAATGCTCATGCCGCCCCAGCGCCAATTGCAAGGTGTCTTCCAACACCTCCAGCGCCAGCTTCTCCAGCCCCAGTCGCGCCAGACCCAAGGCGTATTCACAGCGCAGCAAGCTATACAGCTGGCTGTCTCCCTGCCCACTCAAGTGATGCAACGCCTCACCCAACAGCGGCACACCTTCCTCAGGCGAGCCCTGGCGAATCAGCAAAATACTCTCGAAACACAACCGAAACTGGCGCCAGATATGCAAGTCTTGTTGGGTGGTGCTGCTCTGCAGCAAGCCCAGGTAATAACGCACCTTGGGCAGGTTGGACGCCAACAGCGCCAGGGGAATCGCCCCCAGGCACAGGGTGTACCAGAGGGTCGCGGGGTGATCGAGGGTGATGGCTTCATCGACGCAACTGCCGATCAGGCGCAGCGCCGGGTCAACATCGCCTTCCAGCAACTGCACCTTCGCCTTGAGGCAGCGGGCGGCGATGCGCTGGTCGAAATGCACGTCGATAATGTGCGAGCGCGGCGCCGACGGTGAACCCAGCGCCTCGTCGATATTCTGCCGGGCGCCGGCCAGGTCGCCCATGTGAAACAACGCCACTGCACGCATGCGTTTACCCAGCAGTTGCTGGTTGCCGCTGTGGCTCAGGCTGATGTAGCGCTCGGCAAGTTCCAGCGCTTCGGCGTACTGGTTGCAGCCGCAGCGGTCACTCCACAGGCCCCACAGCGCCCGCAGTTTGTGCTCGGCATCGCCCAGGTCGCGGGCGTCTTCGCGCACTTGGCGCCAGGCTTCGCGCATGGGCCCGCCGGTGCCGTAGGTGAGCATCAGCACGCTGGCCAAGGCCGTTTGCAATAGCATGCGCTGGCGCAGCGGCAGCGGGGTGGTGTCGGCGCTGGCCAGGCCTTTGTCGACCCAGGTACGGCACTCGCTGACCAGCGACAGGCGCAGCCACAACGGCACGCCGCCCAGTGTCAGTTCGATGCCGGTGGGCAGGTCGCCCGAGGCTGAAAAGGCCCACTCCAGTGCGGCGCGGACTGTGTTGATTTCCGGGCCATAGAGGCCAACCCAGGTCTCGGGAGAAAGGCTGTCGAGGGTTTGCCCGGCTTCCTGCAAAACCCCGAGGGCATACCGTGCATGACGCCGGCGGGTGGCGTCGGCTTCGCCGTGTTCGTTGAGTTTTTCCAGGGCGTAGGCGCGGGTGGTTTCCAGCAGGCGGTAGCGCTTGAGCAACTGCGATTCACCGGCGATCAGCAGCGACTTGTCCATCAGGCTTTCCAGCAAGGGCAGGGCGTTGCGGGCGTCGAGGGTGCTGCTGGCGGTCATGGCTTTGACTGCATCCAGGGTGAAGGAACCGGTGAACACCGCCAGTTGACGCAGCATGGCCTGCTCGTCGCCGGTGAGCATCGAGTAGGTCCAGTCCAGCGTCGCGCTCAGTGAACGATGGCGGGCGAGGGCGGTGCGTCGGCCGGTCATTTGCAGGCGGAAACTGCCGTCGAGCAAACCCACCAGGTCCTGGATGCCAAAGGTACGCACCCGCGCCGCAGCGATTTCGATGGCCAGGGCATTGCTGTCGAGCTTGCGGCAGATGGCGCTGGCGGCGGCGACGTCGGTGTCCTTGAACACGAAGCCGGGATCGAGGGCCTTGACCCGTTCGATGAACAACGCGATGCCCGACCACGTCATGGCTTGCTCGGCACTCAAGCTTAAGTCTTCGTCCGGCACCAGCAGCGGTGCGAGGTCGTGCACCCGCTCGCCTTCGGCCCGCAGCGGTTCGCGGCTGGTGGTCAGCACGCAACACTGGGGCGCGCAGCGCAGCAGCACTTCGACGGCGTCGGCGGTGGCTTGCAGCACGTGCTCGCAGTTGTCGAGCACCAGCAGCAACGGGCTGTTGGCGAGCATCGAGGCCACGCTTTGCAAGGGGTCGTCACTCACGCTTTGAATGCCCAGCGCGTTGGCGAGCATGCCGGCCACCCATTGGCCGCTGGTGGCGGGGGCCAGGTCGACGAAGCACATGCCCTGGTGAAAGCGGCCCTGCAGCAGTTGCGCCACGGCCAGGGCGACGGTGGTCTTGCCGATGCCGCCTGGGCCGGTGATGGTCACAAAGCGCTGGCTTAGAAGCTGGTCAGCGAGGCTGAGGATCAGTTGTTCGCGGCCAATCACCGTGGTGGGCGGCGGTTGCAGGTTCGGTGCCTCCATGGTCGGGGCGGGCAGCAGGGCCTGGGTCATAGCGCCTTCACTCACCGCCTGCATCGTCACGGGCGCGACAAACCGGTAACCCCGGCCCGGCACGGTGACGATGTAGCTGAAGTTGCCGTCATCCCCCAACGCCCGGCGCAGCGCAACGATCTGTGCGCGCAGGTTGCATTCCTCCACCACCACCTTGGGCCAGGCGAAGGAGATCAGTTCGGACTTTTCCAGCAACTCGCCAGCCCGGCTGGCGAGAGCGATCAGCAAGTACAAGGCGCGGCTGCCGAGAGTCACCGGCTCGCCGTTGCGCAGCAATACATGCTGGCGCGCCAACAAGAGAAAGGGGCCAAAACCGATTGCGCTCTCGGTGTGGTCCGGGGCCTGGGGGACGAGGTCCGTGAAGGACACTGCGTGGTATTTGCTCGAACTCATCAATTTGTCCTTTTTTGTAGTCGGGCTTGTTATTGGCGATCAGGCCATTCGCCCTTTTGGGTGCTTACGTGCGGCAGCAGGCTTGGAGAGTTGAAGTCGATCAAAAAGGTGAGAATTGCCGCCCTCCTTTGGGGCATGGACATTGTTATAGGGCGCGGGGCCGTTGGGGTTCAGGCGATGAGACTGTTTCAATTCAGAAACATTTTATTACTAGAAAACCTGATGTAGCAGAATGTATGCCAGTTGGCATGTAACAAAGATGACAACAACCGTATGAAATTTATGGTGATTTTTAAGGTCGTCGGAGGCGGCGAGAGAGGAGTGTTCGGAAAGGCGAATATTTCTAATTGTGTCGTTCGGGATGCCGAATAAAACGGTGGTGGTTTGGCGCGGTTTTTTTGGCTGTGTATCAGACTGTGTATCAGCACCCATCTGATACAGCGGCATGATTAGCAGGAGGGAACGCGACACAGACGGGATACACGCCTGGCTTTAAATCTGTCTACCAGATGGCGCAAGTGGTCACGCACCGCACAAGCGCCCTGGCCACATTCAGTCAAGCCAGGAGATTCAACCATGAAGCGCCACTACGCGGCCCTTGCTGCCACCCTCGCACTGTCCCTCGGTGCCTTCGCCGCCACCGCCCATGCCGAGGATGCCAAACCTCAGGAAAAATGC
This sequence comes from Pseudomonas sp. ATCC PTA-122608, assembly GCF_001952855.1. Taxonomy (GTDB): domain Bacteria; phylum Pseudomonadota; class Gammaproteobacteria; order Pseudomonadales; family Pseudomonadaceae; genus Aquipseudomonas. Next base: position 80,090 of record NZ_LPNO01000021.1, read on the forward strand.
TTCGGCGTGTCCCTCGCCGGGGCCAACGATTGCGCCGCCGGTGCCGGTACTTCCTGCGCCGGTACCGCCAAGGCGGATTACCAGGGCAACGCCTGGGTGCTGGTGGACAAAGGTACCTGCACCCAGATCAAAACCCCCAAAGGCTTCGGCAGCCTGACGGAACAACCATGATTGCCCTGGCCCCTGCGGTGCTCAAGCGTGTGCTGCCTGAGGCGCTGCTGTTGCTGGTGGCTCGCGTGGGTATCGCTTCGGTGTTTTTCCTCTCGGGCCGCACCAAGGTGACCGGTTTTCTGCAACTCAAGCCGTCGACCTACACCTTGTTTCGTTCGGAATACGCCTTGCCGCTGGTGCCGCCTGACTGGGCGGCACACCTGGCGACCTACGCCGAGCATCTGTTCCCGCTGTTGCTGGTGCTGGGCCTGCTGACCCGCCCGGCGGCCGCCGCGCTGTTGGGCATGACCCTGGTGATCGAGGTGTTCGTGTACCCCGATGCCTGGCCGACCCACCTGACCTGGGCCGGGCTGTTGTTGCCGCTGCTGGCGTATGGCGGCGGGGCCTGGTCACTGGATCGCGTGTTGTCCGGCCAACGCCGTTAACCCTTTCACAACAATGATCAGGCCCCAAGGCCTGTGGAGAGTCGCATGCGTATTCTTTCTTCCCTGGCGATCGCCATGGCACTCGCTGCACCGTTAGTGGCCTCGGCCGCCGATGCAGCCAAGCCCCAGCCGGGCACCGGTAAAAGCGTGGTGATCGTGCCCGGTTCCTTCGTCGATGGCTCCGGCTGGCGAGTGGTGCACGACATCCTGATTCACAAGGGCTACAAGGTCACCGTAGTGCATCAGGGCCATGAAAGCCTCGCCGCCGACGTGGCCGAGGCCCGCGAAGTGCTGGAGCAGCAAGTCGGCCCGGTGGTGCTGGTGGGTCACAGTTCCGGCGGCGGGGTGATCTCGATTGCCGGTGACCGCGACAAGGTCAAGTCGATGGTCTATGTCTCTGCCCTGCAACCGGAAGTCGGCGAAAACATGAGCCAACTGCTGTCTTCGATGCCGGCGCCGAGCAATGACGTCAAGCAGACCCGCGACGGGCACCTGTTCTTTGATCGCACCAAATTCAATGCCGACTTTGCTGCCGACCTGACCACCAACCGCACCGACTTCATGGCCGCCTCCCAAGTGCCGGCCACCACTGCGCTGTTCGGCGGCACCGTGTGGGCTGCGGCCTGGCACAAGAAACCGACCTACGCCGTGGTGTCCACCGAAGACCGTGCCCTGAGCCCCGATCTGCAGCGCTGGATGTACAAGCGCGCCGGCTCGAAAGTCACTGAAATCAAGGCCAGCCACTCGGTGTACATCTCCCAGCCCGAGGCTGTGGCGAAGGTCATCGAAGACGCTGCATCCGTCATCAAATAAACCCCACCCTGAGGAGTAATACCCATGAGCACATCCATTAAATCCCGTTTGAGTCTTGCTACTGCTGCCGCCCTGATCGCCATGGCGTCGGCGTCTTTTGCCGCTGCCGCCAGCGCCGCCGACCAGCCGGAACAGCCGGGTCGCTGCTACGGCGTGAACAACTGCAAAGGCGAAAGCCTGTGCGCCACGGCCAAGAACGATTGCAAGGGTCTCAACAGCTGCAAGGGTGAGGGCGTTGTCGTTAAGACTCCGTCCGAGTGCTTGAAGCTGGGTGGTACCACTACCGAGCCGAAGTAAGACCGTTAACGATGACGCGGGGTGCTTGACGCCTCGCGTTGTTCTTGGGTTTTTCGCGAGCAAGCTCGCTCCTACAGTTTTTTAACGGAGACCATGTGATGCCGACACCCAATCCGCGTTTTCCGGGCTACGGCCTGGGGCTGCGCAAGGAGCACTACAGTGAGTTCCTGGAGACCCCGGTGGCGGTAGATTTCGTTGAAGTGATCTCCGAGAATTTCATGGTCGCGGGCGGCCAGCCCCGGCATATCCTGCGCCAGATTCGTGAGCGGTACCCGGTGGCGCTGCACGGTGTATCGATGTCGATCGGCACGGCTGAGGGGCTGGATCTCGATTATCTGAAGCGCCTCAAGTCGCTGGTGGACGAGATCGAACCGCTGTTTGTGTCCGACCACCTGAGCTGGTCCCGCAGTGGAGGCTTCAACTCCCATGACTTGCTGCCGGTGCCTTATACCGATGAGGCACTGGACCGGGTATGCGCCAATATCGACATGGCCCAGGACGTGTTGGGCCGCGCGATGTTGTTTGAAAACCCGTCCAGCTACCTGGCCTTTGATGGCGCATCCATGAGCGAGTGGGAATTCATCGCCGCCATGTCCCGGCGCACCGGCTGCGAGCTGTTGCTGGACGTCAATAATGTGTTTGTCAGCGCCAGCAACCATGGCTTCGACGCCCTGGCATTTCTCGACGGTATTCCGGCCGAGCGGGTGCGGCAGATTCACCTGGCCGGCCACAGTCAGGGCCGCGATTTGCTGATCGACAGCCATGACAGCCCGGTGTGTGACGGGGTCTGGGATTTGTATGCCAGGGCTGTTGCGTTGCTCGGCCCGGTCGCCACGATGATCGAGCGCGATGACGAGATTCCGCCCTTGGCAGAGCTGCTGGAGGAGCTGTCCATTGCCCGCATGCTGGGTGCTTCCGAGGCCTACAAGCGTGCGCAGGTGCGCTCATGAATCTCGCGCAATGGCAGCAGGCGTTTCACACCTGGCTGGTGAGTGCCTCGCAGGAGTCGGCCCAGTTGCTGGGTAACAAGGCCGCAGGCCTGGCGGTTTACCAGAATAACTACCGCGCGCAGTTGGTGGGTTGCCTGGAGCAGGCGTTTCCCAACCTGCGGCGCTGGCTGGGGGATGAGGCGTTTCTGGCCGCGTGCATCAGCCATATCGACCGGTATCCGCCCCATGCCTGGACCCTGGACGTCTATCCCGAGGGCTTTCACCTGACCCTGGGTGAACGGTTCCCCAACAATCCCGACGTGCATGAACTGGCCTGGATCGAGTCGTCGCTCAACGAGGCATTTGTCGCCGCCGATGCCAGCCCGTTGCCCATGGATGTGCTGGCGGCGGTGGATTGGGACACGGCACGCCTGCAACTCACGCCGTCGCTGCGTTGCCACGGGCTGACCACTAATGCCGAGGCGATCTGGTCGGCGTTATGGCAGCAAACCCCGGCGCCCGAGGCGGTGATGCTGGCCGAGGCCGGTGGGTTGCTGGTGTGGCGTCGGCAGTTCACCTCGCGCTTGCGGCAAGTCGAGGCCCTGGAATTCCAGGCGTTGGTGCATCTGCAAGGCGACGGCAGTTTTGCCGGGCTGTGCGAGTTTCTGGTGGAGCGCCTGGGGGAAGAGGAGGGCGTGGCGCAAGCCGGTGAGTGGCTGGCCGGCTGGATCGGCAGTGAGTTGATCGTGGGGGTCGTTGACGACCTTCCTGTGGCGTATTTTTCGGAGCTATAAACCCATGTCTTTTTTCAATCGTCGTCGCTTTCTGATTTCCAGCGCCATTGCCTCGGTCGCGCTGTCATTGCCGGTATTGGCGGCGCCTGCGCGTTGGACGATTCGCCAGGTCAGCACCGACCTGCTGGATATCGGCTACTACGAAGCCGGCCCGGAAGACGGCCGGCCGGTCATTTTGCTGCATGGGGCTGATGGCGACTTGAAGCGTTTTGCCGAGGTCGCGCCGCATCTGGTGACCCAGGGCTTTCGGGTGGTCATTCCGTACCTGCGGGGCCATGGCAGCACCACGCAACTGGACAAGGCTGCACCCGCCGTCACTCAGGAAGTCGTTCTCGGCCAGGACGTGCTGGACCTGATGAACGCCTTGCACATCCCTGAAGCGGTGCTGGGTGGGTTCGATCTCGGCGGCCGTGCCGTCACGGCAGCGGCCACCTTGCGGCCGAGCCGCTGTGTGGCGCTGGTCACCGTCAACAGCGCGCCGCAGCCCGCCCTGGCCGAGGTGCTGGTGCAGATGGCCCGAATGGGCAACTGGCGCACCTGAACATGAATATTTGGACAGCCACGCATTTGCCCGCTGAAAAAAAAGGCCGCTGCCCGTAATCTACAGGCCTTTGCCACGTGTGCGGATTGTCCATGTCTTCAGTAGCTGATGGGTTGCCCAGTGATAAACGTCTCGCGGCGGTTGTCGCCATTTCCCTGGGGATCGGCATGGCGACCCTCGACACGGCCATCGTCAACACCGCGTTGCCGACCCTGGCCGAAGGCATTGGCACCGACTCCGCCTCGGTAATCTGGGTGGTCAATGCCTACCAGTTGGCGACCATCGCTGCGGTGCTGCCCTTTGCTTCCCTGAGTGATGTGGTCGGCCACCGCCGGGTGTTCCTCGGCGGCTTGCTGGTGTTTGTGGTGGCGTCCCTGTTCTGCGGGCTGGCCTGGTCGCTGCCGACGCTGACCGCCGCCCGGGTGGTGCAGGGCCTGGGCGCGGCGGCGATCATGAGCGTGAACATTGCGCTGTTGCGGCATATCTACCCGGCAAAAATATTGGGCCGGGGGCTGGGGTATAACTCGCTGGTGGTGGGGCTGGCCTTTACCCTGGGGCCCACGGCGGCGTCGGCGATTCTGTCGGTGGCCACCTGGCACTGGTTGTACCTGATCAACCTGCCCCTGGGCGCATTGGCCTTGTGGCTGGGGGGGCGTGCGATTCCGGTGATCCCGATCACCGGGCATGCCTTCGACCGGCTGGCGGCGATTCTCTGCGCCGGGTTGTTCGCCCTGCTGGTGCTGGGCCTGGGTTCGGCGGTGCACGGCGCGCAGGCGGTGTTGACCCTGGGACTGATCGCCGTGGCGCTGCTGTGCGGGCTGTTGCTGATCCGCCGTCAGGCTGGGCACCCGGCACCGATGCTGGCGGTGGATCTGTTCAAGCGCCCGCTGTTCACCTTGTCGGCCCTCACCGCAATTTGCGCGTTCAGCGCCCAGGGCCTGGCGTTTGTGTCGCTGCCATTCCTGTTGCAAACGGTGCTGGGTCACAGCCAGGTGGCCACCGGCTTCCTGATGACGCCGTGGCCGGCGGTGGTGGCAGTGATGGCGCTGATTGCCGGGCGGCTGGCGGACCGTATCTCCCTGGCGTTGCTGTGTGGCATCGGCCTGGTGATGCTGAGCGCGGGCATGGCCTCGCTGGCGACCCTGGGCAACGACGCCTCGACCTTCGATATCGGCTGGCGCATGGCCCTGTGTGGCGCCGGGTTCGGGTTCTTCCAGTCGCCCAACCTCAAGGCGATCATGACCAGTGCGCCTATCGCCCGCAGTGGCGGTGCCAGCGGGATCGTCGCCACGTCGCGGTTGATGGGGCAGACACTCGGCGCTTCGCTGGTGGCGTTGTGCTTCCACCTGTCCCTGAGCAGCGGTCCGCAGTACGCGTTGTGGCTGGGGTGCGGGTTCGCACTGGTGGGCGCGGTGGCCAGCGGGTTGCGCCTGATGCAGGACGGCGCCAAGGTTTAATTATTTGGGCCTTGTAAAACATTGAGGTAGGCGGCTACCGTGGCCGTCTAAATAATTCTGAATGTTTCAGCCTTTATGTCTGATCTGGCCCAACGCAGTGCTGATTCCCACTCCCGCCGTGCCGCGCTGACCCTTGGCCTGTGCCTGCCCAGTGATGTGTTGCTGTACCTGGTGCTGCCGATGGAGTCCCAGGCGTTTGGTATCACCCTGGCCCAGGCCGGGGTGCTGCTGGCGGCCAACCGCCTGGTGCGGATCTTCGGCTACAAGCATGTTCTGAATTTCTATGCCCGCAACGGTGATCGGCTGACGTGCTCCATCGCCGCCGGCGCGGCGGCGGTGTGTGCCCTTGGCAACTCGATGCTGTCCGGCTTTGCGGCCTTGCTCGGGCTGCGGTTGGTCTGGGGGCTGTGTTTTGCGGCGTTGAACCTTTCCACTCAAGTGTTGGCCACCTCTGAACCGCTGGGTGCAGCGCGGCGGGCGGGGCGGTCGCGGGCGTTGATTGCCCTGGGGCCGATGCTGGCTTTGCCGTTGGGTGGGTGGCTGACGTTACAGGTGGGGCCGCGGCCGATCTTTTGGATTCTGGCGGTGTGTTGCCTGGTGGGGTTGTGGATGGCGCGGGGGTTGCCGACTGCGGGTCACAATTTGCATGGCACGCCGGGGCGGCGGTTCAAGTTGCCTGACAGTGTGGCGACCTGGTCGTTTATCGAAGGGGTGGCGCTGGATGGGCTGTTTATCTTTGGTTTGTCGATTCAGGCGCAGAAGATGCTGGGTGGGAATGCGGTATTGATTGCCGGTGGGTTGATGGCGCTGCGATATGTTTCGGAGTTGCTTCTGAGTCCGCTAGGGGGGCGCTTCGCTCAGCAGTTTGGTGCTACTTCGATGTTGTTGCTGTTTTCGTTTCTTAGTGCGTTGGCGTTGGGGGCGTTTGGTAGTCACTGGGTGATTGTGGGGGCGGCGGCGGTGTTGGTGTTGCGCGCGTTGCAGTTGCCGCTGGTGACGACGTTGGTGGCGGAGCGTAATCCGGGGGCGATGCGGGTTTCTGCGTTGGCGTCGAATGCGGTTTGGCGGGATGTGGGAGCGGGGCTTGGGCCTTTGCTGGCGGGGTTGTTGTTGCCGGTGGCGTCGGCGCCTTGGGTGTTTGGCGTGGCGGGGGCGGCGATTGCGGTTAGTGCGGTGTTTTGCTGGCGGGCCAGGGGGTTAGCATGAGATGTGGGGATTGAGTACATATCCGTTTCTTCGGTAACGGCCACTTAGGGTTCCGCTCTTACAGCGGGTCACTTTTGGCAAACGCCCCCCGTGTCAGCCTATCTGTCACCTCTGATGTTTGACTCAATCATTCAAGGGGGCGAAGGTGTTTGGCAATGCCGAAACGTTATGACAATGACTTCAAGGATTGGGCGGTTCTGCAAATGATGCCGCCCCTTAATCGAGCGGTGGCAGAACTCGCCGTTGCAATCGGCGTCACCCCACAGTCACTGCGAGATTGGAGAAAAATGGCTAGAG
>NZ_LPNO01000022.1 GCF_001952855.1 Pseudomonas sp. ATCC PTA-122608
GTTGGGAACAACTGGTACCTGGTTATCAACACCTGGCGTTACTGGCCTGTTGGGAACAACTGGCGTTCGGTTATCAACACCTGGCGTTACTGGCCTGTTGGGAACAACTGGTACCTGGTTATCAACACCTGGCGTTACTGGCCTGTTGGGAACAACTGGTACCTGGTTATCAACACCTGGCGTTACTGGCCTGTTGGGAACAACTGGCGTCYGGTTATCAACACCTGGCGTTACTGGCCTGTTGGGAACAACTGGTACGTGGTTATCAACACCTGGCGTTACTGGCCTGTTAGGAACAACTGGCGCCTGATTATCAACACTTGGCGTTGCTGGCCTGTTAGGAACAACTGGCGCATGGTTATCAACACTTGGCGTTGCTGGCCTGTTAGGAACAACTGGAGTCTGGTTATCGACACCCGGGGTTACTGACGTGTTAGGAGTAATCGGTTTTTTGCCATCGACTCGCCGCGTCATTCGATCTTGCGACCCGGGTTGCACCTCGGGATGAGGGCAGGGACAGTTCATAACTTGAACGGTGACATTGGTAGTCACCCTATTGTCCGGGAATGCGTCCGGCCGGAAGCCAGGGTCGATCCTGTGTCGCGTTGATAACGCATTCGTTTCAGGCGCGACGTTAAGCGTCGGCGCCGGAACTGCTGGGTTGACACCCGGCTTGACGTTGGTTGCCGGGGTCGGCACCGCTGGATTGCTGTCCGCCTGAACCTTGGGCGCAAGGTCCTGAACCGCTGGCTTCACATCCGGCTTGACGTTAGTTGCCGGGGTCGGCACCGCTGGATTGCTGTCCGCCTGAACCTTGGGCGCAAGGTCCTGAACCGCTGGCTTCACATCCGGCTTGATGTTGGTTGCCGGGGTCGGCACCGCTGGACTGCTGTCCGCCTGAACCTTGGGCGCAAGGTCCTGAACCGCTGGTTTCACATCCGGCTTGATGTTGGTTGCCGGGGTCGGCACTGCTGGACTGCTGTCCGCCTGAACCTTGGGCGCAAGGTCCTGAACCGCTGGTTTCACATCCGGCTTGATGTTGGTTGCCGGGGTCGGCACCGCTGGATTGCTGTCCGCCTGAACCTTGGGCGCAAGGTCCTGAACCGCTGGTTTCACATCCGGCTTGATGTTGGTTGCCGGGGTCGGCACTGCTGGATTGCTGTCAGCCTTGACCTTAGCCAACGCATCGCCGCTCTGCTCGGATTTATTGGACTGCGGTGCTGCATCGGGCATCGGTCTGGGCAGGCCTCCCTGGCCCGACAGCATGTTGCGTATCGCCTTGAACGCAAACTCAAACATCTCGAACAACTTTTCAAGCGCGTCCTTGTTAAAGGTCACGGTGCCGTCTTTTGCAACAGCCGTACCGTTCTTCAGCAAGTTACTGACCGTACTTGCAGGGGAATCGCTGGCAGTATTAGGCACCGGCTTGGGCGTATCCGTCACCTGCGAGTGAAGATCATTATTTAAGCGCGGAAAGTTATTAACTGACAAATTGGACATTGATAAATCCTTATTAAGCGATACCCCAAACACCGTTACTGGCCTGGGGATCAATTGATCTGATGTTGAACTGAAAACAAACACGAGCAATGCACACTCCCTACTTTCGTGGGGGTTGCAGCCATCGAGTTCCGATAATCAGCCCTCACATAAGGACATCAAAATTAAAACCAGGACGTTATCCTATGGACACTCCAGAAAATGTCGTGTTCTTACTCGACTTCCGCCCCCAGAACCCGATACATTGAGCAATACTCAGCGCCATCGGCAAATCGATGAAATCAGTCACTCATACAATCAAACCAGACTTATGTTATCGGGCGCGCCCACATACCCAACTAAGCAATCCAATAAAATACATCAACCCCAACAGTAAAAACATGTAGCAAATACGCACCACCTAACACATATCAAGCAAATATAAGGCGGATAAAAAACAACAACACAAGATTAAAAACCTGCCGCGCGCCCGCGTACTCCGGCGATGAGACACTTTATCGCAAGCACAAAAAAGGGCGCCAACGGCGCCCTCTCATGCAAGCTTGAAATGCTTATATATATGAACTCAATCTTTCAGTGCCAACGCCTGCGCGCCAGAATCAGGTATTCCCAGTAATTGTCCGACCTGCTCCAGGTCCGTTTCCCGGCGCATCGCCGTGAACAACTCCACCGCCTCGGGGTAGTTGCGGGTCAGCATCGCCAACCATTGCTTCAAACGGCCAGGGGCCTGGCGCTCGGTCAGTTGCTCCACCGATTGCCTCCAGAACTCATGAAGCATCGGCTGCATCTGCGCCCAGGTCATCTCCACGACTTCTTCGCCAGCACGTGCGGCAGCAATCTGCCGGGCCAGGTCGGGACGGGCCACCAGGCCGCGGCCGAGCATGATGTCTTCCACGCCGCTGATTTCCCGGCAACGTCGCCAGTCTTCAACGCTCCAGATATCACCGTTGGCGAAAACCGGCACCTTCACCACCTCCTGCACACGCGGGATCCACTCCCAATGCGCGGGCGGCTTGTAGCCGTCAACCTTGGTGCGTGCGTGCACCACGATATGCGCCGCGCCGCCTTCGGCCAGGGCCGTGGCGCACACCAGGGCACCGTCCGGGCTGTCGAAGCCCAAGCGCATCTTGGCAGTGACCGGAATATGCGCCGGCACCGCACGCCGTACGTGCTCGACGATCTGGTTGAGCAGTTCCGGCTCCTTGAGCAGCACCGCCCCACCCCGTGACTTGTTGACGGTCTTGGCCGGGCAACCGAAGTTCAGGTCAACCACCTGGGAGCCCAGCTCGCACGCCAGGGCCGCGTTTTCCGCCAGGCACACCGGGTCTGAACCGAGTAACTGCACGCGCAGAGGCACGCCGGCAGCGGTCTTGGCACCGTGCAGCAACTCAGGGGCGAGTTTGTGGAAGTAGGCAGGCGTCAGCAGGCGGTCGTTGACCCGGATGAACTCGGTCACGCACCAATCAATACCGCCGACCCGGGTCAGCACGTCCCGCAGGATGTTGTCGACCAACCCCTCCATGGGCGCCAAAGCAATTTGCATGGAAAACACTCAACGAAAAACGTGGCGCAGTTTACGGGTTTCAGGCGCCGGAGGGTAATTCGCCTTGCAGCGCAGGGCCGTAACCTTCAAGAAATTCCGCCGGCATGCGCTTGGGCTTGCCGCTGGACAGTTCGATGCAGACAAAGGTGGTTTGCGCCCGCAGCAAGGTGGCGCCGTCACGCGGGCGTACCAGTTGGAAGCGTCGGGTCATTTTCAGGCGCTGGTCCCAGTCGACGATCCAGGTCGCCAACTGCAGCTCGTCGCCTTCGTAGCCGGCGGCGAGGTAATCAATCTCATGACGCACCACGGCCATGGCACGGTCCAGCCGGCGGTACTCGGTGAGGTCCAGCCCCAGGCGCTGGGAATGGCGCCAGGCACAACGCTCCAGCCAGGACACGTACACCGCGTTGTTGGCGTGCCCCAGGCCGTCGATGTCTTCGGCACCGACCTGAAGATCGATGATAAACGGCGTTGCCAAATCCCAGCCCATGCGGTGCTCCCGGTCGATTAATGTCGGCGGCGAGCAGTGTAACCCATGGCTCAGGCGGTTTGGCGCTCTGGCACGTGGCGGCCGGCCAGCAGCGCCAGGACGCCTTCGATCACGCGCGGATCTGCCAGCACCTTCTGGTGCCCGCCTTGCTCCAGGCGCAGCAGGCGGCTGTCGAACCAGGCGTCGTGGATGACCTGGCAGGCTTTGACCGAGACGAACGTGTCGTCTTCGGCATGCACGATCAGGCCCGGGATATTCATCTGATAATGAGCCACGTCGAGGTGCCTGAGAGGCATTCCCATGGTCAGTTCCACCTCTTGGATAAACGCCGAACGCGCACGGGCCGGTAAACCCACCATGCCGGCAAAACCACGCAGCACGTCGAGAAACCGCGAGGGTGCGGCGATGCTCACCAATGCCTCAGTGCGCAAACCCAACTGCACCGCGAGCATCGCGCTGGCGCCGCCCATGGAGTGGCCGACGACGGCATGCAGCGGTGGCAGCTCGGCAGCGGCTTCCAGCATGGCGCGAGCGAACAGCAGCACGTGGGCTTCGCGACCCGGCGAACGGCCATGAGCCGGACCATCCAGCGCAACCACCGAATAGCCCGCCGCAACCAATGCCGTGATCAGGCTGGCGAACTGCGTCGGGCGCCCTTCCCAGCCATGCATCAACAGCACCGCAGGGCCTTGGCCCCACTTCAGCGCCGACAGGCCGAAACGCAAGGTGATGCGCTCGGACTGCGCCAGCAACGGCAACTCCCAGTCACGGGGCGGCAGATCGCGAGGCGTCATAAACACCCGACGCATCTTGCTGGCAACGGTGTGCGGCGCCAGCCGGCCCAAGGTGCCATTGACGCCACGAACCCATTTCAACGTGCCCATCGCTTATCCCTCAGGCCAGAAGGCCGCTCTTAACGCACCGCGGACTTGGCCGCACGCAACACACGGTCCGACAACTCACCTGGGCCCAGGGCGCGGGCCAGCGACAGGCCGCCGATCATCAGTGCCATGTCGGCCAGGGCCTTGTCGGTTTCTTCGGGGCTGGCGGCCAGCTGTGCGGCCATCAGCTCGCAGTGTTCGTTCAGGGCCTGGCGAAACTCATCCGGCAAGCGGCTCATTTCGCCCACGGTGGCCGGGATCGGGCACGCTTGGGCGGTGGAGTCACGGTGCTTGCGCGACAGGTAGAACGCTGCCACCAGGGCGCGGCGCTCTTCACCGGTCAAGGTCGAATCCATGTCATCGATGGATGCACGACGCCGGGCCAACAACGCGGTGAAGGCCTCCAGCATCAACGCATCCTTGCTTTCAAAGTGCGCGTAGAAACCACCGACGGTGAGCCCCGCCGCGCCCATCACTTCGCCCACACTCGGCTCGGCCGGGCCACGCTGCACCAGGGCGGCGCCGGCAGCTTGCAGAATACGTTCGCGGGTTTGCGCTTTTTTATCGTTCATCGTTGCCTCCGAATCTCATGCTTCGAATATTATTACCATAATAATATTTCGCAAGCTACAGGCATGACCATTGGTCAGAAGAACATTTAGAGAAGAGGAAGGAGGATTGGCCAAACGCCAGACAAACAAAAGGGCCATTCAATAATTGAATGACCCTTAAAAATCCCGCAGAGCGGGTAATCGTGGCGTCCCCTAGGGGACTCGAACCCCTGTTACCGCCGTGAAAGGGCGGTGTCCTAGGCCACTAGACGAAGGGGACACAAACCTTCTATACAACTGATCAGCGCTGAGACCTGATCGAATTCAAGGACGGTGTGGCCAGACCTTGAACCTGTAAATTGGTGGAGCTAAACGGGATCGAACCGTTGACCTCTTGCATGCCATGCAAGCGCTCTCCCAGCTGAGCTATAGCCCCGGATTTTTCGCCTCGCGGCGCAGCAGACCTTTCGAACTGCTTGTTGAAACTGGCGTCCCCTAGGGGACTCGAACCCCTGTTACCGCCGTGAAAGGGCGGTGTCCTAGGCCACTAGACGAAGGGGACACAAACCTTCTAAACAACTGATCAGAGCTGAGACCTGATCGAACTCAAGGACGGTGTGGCCAGACCTTGAACCTGTAAATTGGTGGAGCTAAACGGGATCGAACCGTTGACCTCTTGCATGCCATGCAAGCGCTCTCCCAGCTGAGCTATAGCCCCTCGTCGGTGAGGACGGGGCGAATCTTAATGGCGTATTTGAAACGTGTCAAATTTATTTTCAACAATTTCCAAAATTTTTTGCCGAGATAACAATCACTTACCGAGCAAACCCCGGAAAACCGGGGTTTGACCGTTACAACAGCTTACTTAAGCGATAGCGCCCAGCAGCTTTTCCCATTCCTTGTTTTCTTTCTTCGACACACCACCAAGCAAATCAAGGGCTTGGCGCAGACGGAAACGGGTCAGGTCCGGGCCCAGAATTTCCATCGCATCGAGGACCGACACCGAACTGGCCTGCCCGGTGATCGCGGCAAACATCAGCGGCATGGCATCGCGCAGTTTCAATTCCAGGGATTCAACCACCGCCTGGATAGTCGCGGTGATCGCATCCTTCTCCCACTGGCGCAGGCTTTCGAGCTTCCACAGGATCAACTGCATCAACTGGCGAACCTGGTCACCCGAGAGTTTCTTCGACTCAAACAGCTTCACGTCCGGGTTCACGCCACCGGCAAAGAAGAAGCTCGCCAACGGTGCGACCTGGCTGAACGTCTCCACCCTGCCCTGCACCAGCGGCGCGATCCTCATCATGTACTCGGGGTTCAACGCCCATTGCTGCACGCGGCTGGCGAACTCTTCCACCGGCAGGTCACGCAGCCACTGGCCGTTGAGCCACGACAGTTTCTCGATGTCGAAGATCGGCCCGCCCAGGGACACGCGGGACAGGTCGAAGTTATCGACCATTTCCTGCAACGAGAACTTCTCGCGCTCGTCCGGCATCGACCAGCCCATGCGGCCCAAATAGTTGAGCATCGCCTCAGGCATAAAGCCCATGCGCTCGTAGAAGGTCACCGAAGTCGGGTTCTTGCGCTTGGACAGCTTGCTCTTGTCCGGGTTACGCAGCAGCGGCATGTAGCACAGCTGCGGTTGTTCCCAGCCGAAGTACTCGTAGAGCAGGATCAGTTTCGGCGCCGATGGCAGCCACTCTTCGCCACGCAGTACGTGGGTGATACCCATCAGGTGGTCATCGACCACGTTGGCCAGGAAGTACGTCGGCAGGCCGTCGGTCTTCATCAGCACTTGCATGTCCATGCGGTCCCACGGGATCTCGACGTCGCCGCGCAGCATGTCCGGCACCACACACACGCCTTCGCTCGGCACCTTCATGCGGATAACGTGCGGCTCGCCGGCGGCCAGGCGCTGGGCCACTTCTTCTTTCGACAGCAGCAGTGCGCGGCCGTCATAGCGCGGGGTTTCGCCACGGGCCTGTTGCTCGGCGCGCATCTGGTCCAGCTCTTCGGCGGTGCAGAAGCACGGGAAGGCGTGGCCCATGTCGACCAACTGCTGGGTGTACTTTTTGTAGATGTCGCTGCGCTCGCTCTGGCGATACGGGCCGTGAGGGCCGCCGACATCCGGGCCTTCAGCCCAGGTAATGCCCAACCAGCGCAGGGCATCGAAAATCTGCTGTTCCGACTCACGGGTGGAACGCAGTTGATCGGTGTCTTCGATCCGCAGGATGAATTCACCGCCGTGCTGCTTGGCAAAGCAGTAGTTGAACAAGGCGATGTAAGCAGTACCTACGTGGGGATCCCCAGTAGGCGATGGCGCGATGCGCGTGCGGACGGTGGTCATGGCGGGTCTCGAATTGGCGATAAAACTGAAAATGAAACAAGGGGCGAATGGTAACAGCCCCAAGCCCTTGGGCTCCAGCGTGGGGAGGCGAACAAAGGGCATATGAGACAAGCTCCGGTCTCAAGACTCGACATGGCTATTTGCCAGACGGTTCGCTGGCTATATTCCATTACCTTTTGTTACCGACATGATCGCCATGCCCGCCCCGCTCAAACGCCGCCTGTTTATCTTCCTGTTTATCGTGGTCCTGATTGCCGCGGGTTTTTTCGCCCAGTGGTTTTTCAAGGGCCGCTTTTATGAAAGCACCGACAACGCCTACGTCCAGGGCGAGATCACCCGCGTCTCCAGCCAGCTTGGCGCGCGCATCGTCGAGGTGCTGGCGGGCGACAACGAACACGTGGAAAAAGGCCAACTGTTGGTCAAGCTCGAAGGCGACGACTTCCACCTCGCCGTCGACCGCGCCAACGCCGCCCTGGCCATGCGCGAAGCCGAGCGCGTGCAGGCCCAGAGCAAACTCACCCAGCAAGCCAGCCTGATCGCCGCCGGTGCAGCCAAGGTTTCTTCCAGCCAGGCCACCCTCGGCCGCTCGCAGATCGACCTGAACCGTGCACAAACCCTGCGCAAGCCCGGTTATGTCTCCGAAGAACGCGTCACCACCCTCGACGCCGACAACCACATCGCCCGCTCCCAGGTGACCATGGCCCAGGCCGACCTGCAGGGCCAGCGCCAGCAAGTCAACGCCCTGAACGCCGAGATCAAGCGCCTCGACGCGATGATCGCCAACGCCAAGACCGACCTGGCCCAGGCCGAACTGAACCTGACCCGCAGCGAAATCCACGCGCCCATCAGCGGCCTGATCGGCCAGCGTGCCGCGCGCAACGGCCAATATGTGCAGGCCGGCGCCTACCTGCTGTCGATCGTCCCGGACCGGGACATTTGGGTGCAGGCCAACTTCAAGGAAACCCAGATCGGCCACATGCAGCCCGGGCAAAAGGCCGAGCTGACGTTCGACGCCTACAGCGATACCCCAATCGAAGGCCGTGTCGCCAACCTGTTCGGCGCCTCCGGCGCGCAGTTCAGCCTGCTGCCGCCGGACAATGCCACAGGCAACTTCACCAAAGTCGTACAACGGATTCCGGTCAAACTGACCTTCGCCGCCGACAACCCGCTACAGGGCAAAATCCGCCCGGGCATGTCGGTGACGGTCAAAGTGAATATCAAAGACCCGCAAGATGGCCGGTGATCAACTGCTGGCCCCGATCGGAGAACCGACCCGGCGCGACTGGATCGCGGTCATGAGCGTGATGCTCGGCGCCTTCATGGCAGTGCTCGACATCCAGATCACCAACTCGTCCCTCAAGGACATTCAGGGCGCACTGTCGGCCACCCTTGAAGAAGGCTCGTGGATTTCCACCTCCTACCTTGTGGCCGAAATCATCATGATCCCCCTCACCGCCTGGCTGGTGCAGCTGTTGTCGGCGCGCCGCCTGGCGGTGTGGGTTTCCGGCGGGTTCCTGATCGCCTCGCTGATGTGTTCCATGGCCTGGAGCCTGGAAAGCATGATCGTGTTCCGCGCCTTGCAGGGTTTTACCGGCGGCGCGCTGATCCCGCTGGCGTTCACCCTCACCCTGATCAAGTTGCCCGAGCATCACCGCGCCAAAGGCATGGCGATGTTCGCCATGACCGCCACCTTCGCCCCGTCCATCGGCCCGACCATTGGCGGCTGGCTCACGGAGAACTGGGGCTGGGAATACATTTTCTACATCAACATCCCGCCGGGCCTGATCATGATCGCCGGGTTGCTGTACGGCCTGGAGAAAAAGGATTCCAACTGGGACCTGCTCAAAAGCACCGACTACCTCGGCATCGTCACCATGGCCGTGGGCCTTGGGTGTTTGCAGGTGTTTCTTGAGGAAGGCCATCGCAAGGACTGGCTGGAATCCAGCCTGATTGTCAGCCTGGGCACCGTCGCCCTGCTGAGCCTGATCACCTTTGTGATCGTGCAGATGTCCAAGCCCAACCCGCTGATCAACCTGCGCATCCTCGGCAATCGCAATTTCGGGCTGTCGAGCATCTCCAGCCTGGGGATGGGCGTGGGGCTGTATGGGTCGATTTATCTGTTGCCGCTGTACCTGGCGCAGATCCAGAACTACAACGCCCTGCAAATCGGCGAAGTGATCATGTGGATGGGCGTTCCGCAGCTGTTCCTGATTCCGCTGGTGCCCAAGCTGATGAAATACGTGTCGCCCAAATGGCTGTGCACGCTGGGGTTCGGGCTGTTTGGATTGGCGAGCTTTTCATCGGGAGTGCTGAACCCGGACTTCGCCGGCGACCAGTTCAACCGAATCCAGATCATCCGCGCGCTGGGGCAGCCGCTGATCATGGTGACGATTTCGTTGATTGCCACGGCGTACATCATGCCGAAGGACGCGGGGTCGGCGTCGAGCCTGTTCAATATTTTGCGAAACCTGGGTGGGGCGATCGGGATTGCGTTGCTGGCGACGCTGCTGGATGCGCGCACCAAGACCTACTTTGATTACCTGCGCGAGGCGATTGTGCCGACCAATCCGCAGGTGGCGGAGCGGATGGCCAGGCTGACGGAGACGTTTGGCAGCGAGACGGCGGCGTTGGGCAAGTTGAGTGAGATTGCCCATCAACAAGCGCAGATCATGGCCTACAACGATGCGTTTCACTTTGTGGGGTTGGCGTTGGGGATCAGTATGGTGGCGATCTTGTTGACCAAGGCGTTGCCGGCGGGGCTTAAGGCTGGGGAAGCCCACTGAAATAACCTGTGGCGAGGGAGCTTGCTCCCGCTGGGCTGCGAAGCGGCCCCAAAATCCTGGGAGCGCTTCGCACTGGAGCGCCAGCCCGGTCCAGCGGGAGCAAGCTCCCTCGCCACAACGATCATCACACTGCCAGCAACCGCTCCCGCAACTTACCAATCTCATCGCGCATCTGCGCCGCCGCTTCAAACTCCAGATCCCGCGCCAACTGGTACATCTTCTCTTCCAGCTGACGAATACGCTTGGTGATCTCGCTCGGCGAACGCAATTCTGCTTCGTACTTGGCATTCTCCTCCGCAGCCTTGGCCATGCCCTTGCGCTTCTTGCTGCGCGAGCCCGGCACGGTCGCACCTTCCATGATGTCGGCCACATCCTTGAACACGCCCTTCGGCGTGATCCCATGTTCCAGGTTGTAGGCAATCTGCTTGTCGCGACGCCGCTCGGTCTCGCCAATCGCGCGCTCCATGGAGCCGGTAATCCGGTCCGCATACAGAATCGCCCGGCCATTCAGGTTCCGCGCCGCTCGGCCAATCGTTTGAATCAACGAACGCTCGGACCGCAGGAAGCCTTCCTTGTCAGCATCCAGAATCGCCACCAGGGACACTTCCGGCATGTCCAGACCTTCACGCAGCAGGTTGATCCCCACCAGCACATCGAACGCACCCAGGCGCAGGTCGCGGATGATTTCCACGCGCTCAACGGTGTCGATGTCCGAGTGCAAATAACGCACGCGCACGCCGTGGTCGGCCAGGTAATCGGTCAAGTCTTCGGACATACGCTTGGTCAGCGTAGTGACCAGCACCCGCTCTTCCAGCGCCACGCGTTTGCCGATCTCCGACAGCAGGTCGTCGACCTGAGTCAGCGCCGGGCGGATTTCGATTTGCGGGTCCACCAGGCCGGTTGGGCGCACCAGTTGCTCAACCACACGCCCCGCATGTTCGGCCTCGTAGTTACCCGGCGTGGCCGAGACAAAAATCGTCTGCGGGCTGATGCCTTCGAACTCGTCGAAACGCATTGGCCGGTTATCCAGCGCCGACGGCAGGCGGAAGCCGTATTCCACCAAGGTTTCTTTACGCGAACGGTCACCTTTGTACATCGCGCCCACCTGCGGCACGCTGACGTGGGACTCGTCGATCACCAGCAAGGCGTCGTCCGGCAAGTAATCAAACAGGGTTGGCGGCGCCTGCCCGGATTCGCGGCCCGAAAGGTAGCGCGAGTAGTTTTCGATGCCGTTGCAGTAACCCAGTTCGAGGATCATCTCCAGGTCGAAGCGGGTGCGCTGTTCCAGGCGCTGGGCTTCCACCAGCTTGTTGTTGGAACGCAGGTATTCCAGGCGCTCCACCAGTTCGCCCTTGATGCCCTCGATGGCGCCCATCAGGGTTTCGCGCGGGGTCACGTAGTGGCTTTTCGGGTAGAAGGTGAAGCGCGGCAGCTTGCGGATCACCTCGCCGGTCAACGGGTCGAAGGCCGACAGGCTCTCGACTTCATCGTCGAACAGCTCGATGCGGATCGCTTCCAGATCGGATTCCGCCGGGTAGATGTCGATCACATCGCCACGCACGCGGAAACTCGCTCGGGCGAAGTCCATGTCGTTGCGGGTGTATTGCAGGCTCGTCAGGCGCCGCAGCAGTTCGCGCTGGTCGAGTTTGTCGCCGCGGTCGACGTGCAGCACCATCTTCAAATAGGTTTCCGGGCTGCCCAGGCCGTAGATGCACGACACCGTGGTGACGATGATCGCGTCCTTGCGCTCCAGCAGCGCCTTGGTCGCCGAGAGCCGCATCTGCTCGATGTGGTCGTTGATCGAGGCGTCTTTCTCGATAAAGGTGTCGGACGACGGTACGTAGGCTTCCGGCTGGTAGTAGTCGTAGTAGGAAACGAAGTACTCCACCGCATTGTTCGGGAAGAACGCCTTGAACTCGCCATACAACTGCGCGGCCAGGGTCTTGTTCGGCGCCAGCACCAGGGTCGGCCGGTTCACCTGGGCGATCACGTTGGCGATGCTGAAGGTCTTGCCGGAGCCGGTCACCCCGAGCAAGGTCTGGTGCGCCAGGCCGGCTTCGATGCCCTCGACCATCAGGCGGATGGCTTCCGGTTGATCGCCGGCAGGCTCGAAGCGGGTGACTAGCTGGAAATCCGACATAACGTACCTCTTGAGTCACCCCGGGGCCGGAAAAAGCAGCGGGGACGAAAAAGACCGCGACCCGCGACTGTTCGGCGCAGGTTGCAGGAAAAAACCATGATAGCTGTAGAAGTGGAGGCAAATGTCACGGGTTTCAAGGCAAACGTCCTACATGCCATTGCCGATCAACGTTGCAATAAGACTAACGGTCGGTAAATAAACCGAAAAACTTGGCCGAAAAGCCGTTTCGGCTGTCGCCGTGAGCAGTGATGGCCTCTATACTAGCTCCCCGTTTGTGCACCGCTCTAGTGCATTCGGCTGGAGCGCGACACGTCCCTCCACTCTCTATAGAGCTGCCGCAAAAATGAGCCTGTTCTCCGCTGTCGAAATGGCACCACGCGATCCAATCCTGGGCCTCAACGAAGCATTCAACGCCGATACCCGAACCACCAAGGTGAACCTTGGCGTGGGCGTTTACTGCAACGAGGAGGGGAAGATTCCACTCTTGCGTGCCGTTGCCGAAGCGGAAGCCATTCGAGTGGCGCAACACGCCGCCCGTGGCTACTTGCCGATCGACGGTATTGTCGCCTACGACCAGGCCGTGCAAAAGCTGCTGTTCGGCGCGCAATCGCCACTGATCAGCTCCGGCCGCGTCATCACCGCCCAAGCGGTCGGCGGCACCGGCGCCCTGAAAATCGGCGCAGACTTCCTCAAGCAACTGTTGCCCAACGCCGTCGTCGCCATCAGCGACCCGAGCTGGGAAAACCACCAGGCGCTGTTCGAAAAAGCCGGCTTCCCGGTACAGACCTATCGCTACTACGACGCCGCCACCCACGACGTCAACCGCGCCGGCCTGCTGGAAGACCTCAACGCCCTGCCGCCACAGTCCATCGTCGTGCTGCACGCCTGCTGCCACAACCCGACCGGCGTCGACCTGAGCCCGGCCGACTGGCAACAAGTGCTGGACGTGGTCAAGGCGAAAAACCTCGTACCGTTCCTCGACATGGCCTACCAGGGCTTTGGCGACGGCATCGACGAAGACGCCGCTGCGGTGCGCCTGTTCGCCGAGTCGGGCCTGACCTTCTTTGTGTCCAGCTCGTTCTCCAAGTCGTTCTCGCTGTACGGCGAGCGCGTGGGCGCCCTGTCCATCGTTACCGACTCCAAAGAAGAAAGCGCGCGCATCCTGTCCCAGGTCAAGCGCGTGATCCGCACCAACTACTCCAACCCGCCGACCCACGGCGCGGCGATCGTTGCAGCGGTGCTGAACAACCCTGAGCTGCGCGCCCAGTGGGAGGCCGAACTGGCCGAAATGCGCCTGCGCATTCGCGGCATGCGCGAGCAGATGGTGGCCGACCTGGCCAAGGCGGCTCCGGGCCACGACTTCAGCTTCGTCGGTCGCCAGCGCGGGATGTTCTCCTACTCCGGCCTGAGCGTTGAGCAAGTGACGCGCCTGCGCAACGAGTTTGGCATCTACGCATTGGATACCGGTCGTATCTGTGTGGCGGCGTTGAACCAGAAGAACATTGATGCAGTGACCAAGGCCATCGTTCAGGTGCTGTAAGCCTGTTGTGATGCGAAAAAGGGGAAGCCAGTGGCTTCCCCTTTTTCATTCTGCGCGCGCTCAACGTGGCGAGGGAGCTTGCTCCCGCTGGGCTGCGAAGCGGCCCTAAAACCTGCCACCCTGAACTTTCTGAATGAGTGCGGTGCCTGAATGGGGGCCGCTTCGCGCCCCAGSGGGAGCAAGCTCCCTCGCCACAGGATGGGTGGCTTGCTTAAGAAGTGGGGCATTGCCCTGAAAAATTCGCTGCTTTCGGTCCGCTACCCCTAGACTGACAGCAAGACAGTCCCTTCCCTTGAGTAGCCTATGAGAAACGACGACCTGGACCTGCGTGCCGACCGCGACGAACTGGACCACTTCACCCCGCGCCCGCCCCCCGTCAAGCGCCAGAAAAGCCTGGTACTGCAAATCGCCCTCGGCGTATTCCTCGGCGGTTTGGCCCTGTGGCTGGTGCAACTGGGCGCCGGCGCGCTGATGGCCAAACTGGCCATGGGCACCCTGCAATTTGGCGGCTGACCAAGACCAAATGTGGGAGCCGTCGAGCTTCAGCGAGGCCGCGATAGCGGTGGGTCAGGCACCATCAATATCGACTGTGCCGACGTCATCGCAGCCTCGCTAAAGCTCGACAGCTCCCACAGGGGACCTGTGTGACTGATGCAACTGGGTACCGGCGCCCTGATCGCTAAATTGGCCATGGGGCACCCTACAATTTGGCGGCCGACCAAGGCCAAATGTGGGAGCCGTCGAGCCTTAGCGAGGCCGCGATAGCGGTGGGTCAGGCACCATCAATATCGACTGTGCCGACCTCATCGCAGCCTCGCTAAAGCTCGACAGCTCCCACAGGGGACCTGTGTGACTGATGCAACTGGGTACCGGCGCCCTGATCGCTAAATTGGCCATGGGGCACCCTACAATTTGGCGGCCGACCAAGGCCAAATGTGGGAGCCGTCGAGCCTTAGCGAGGCCGCGATAGCGGTGGGTCAGGCACCATCAATATCGCCTGTGCCGACCTCATCGCAGCCTCGCTAAAGCTCGACAGCTCCCACAGAAAACCTGTGTGACTGATGCAACCGGGCGCTGGCGCCCTGATCGCCAAACTGGCCATGGGCACCCTGCAATTTGGCGACTGACAAAGACCAAATGTGGGAGCCGTCGAGCTTTAGCGAGGCCGCGATTGCGGTGGGTCAGGCACCCTCAATATCGCCTGTGCCGACCTCATCGCAGCCTCCCTAACGCTCGACAGCTGCTACGGTGTTAGGGCCAGGCCGCGCTCTTCCAGCAACCGCACAAAGCTGTTCAAACTCTGTGACACCGTACCCCGGCGCCAGATCAGCCAGGTATTCAAAATCCGGAACGTATCAGCCAACGGCCACACACTCACCGTCTTAAACCCCGGCATGCTCTCCAGCATGCTCCGCGGCATCAACGCCAACCCCGCGCCAGCGCTCACGCACGCCAGCATTCCGTGATAAGACTCCATCTCGAAGATCTTCCCCGGCACCGCACCATCCTGTGAAAACCAGCGCTCAAAGTGGTGCCGGTACGAACAGTTCGAGCGAAACGTGTAGATGCTCTCCCCGCTCACATCCTGCCCCCGGGTGATCGGCGCGTGGTGCAGCGGCGCGATCACCACCATTTCCTCCTCAAACACCGCCACGCCTTCCAGCGTCGCGTGCAGCACCGGCCCATCGACAAACGCCGCCGCCAGCCGCCCCGACAACACGCCCTCGATCATCGTCCCGGACGGCCCGGTGGTCAGGTCCAGCTCAACCTTGGCGTGCTTCTGGTTATACGCCGCCAGCAATGCCGGGATGCGCACCGCCGCCGTGCTCTCCAGCGAACCCAGGGCAAACGCACCCTGAGGCTCCTCCCCCGCCACCGTCGCCCGGGCTTCCTGCACCAGGTCGAGAATCCGCCGGGCATACCCGAGGAAATTCCACCCGGCTGGCGACAACCGCAATCGGCTCTTCTCGCGAATAAACAAATCCACGCCCAGATCCTGCTCCAACTGCTTGATCCGCGTGGTCAGGTTCGACGGCACCCGATGGATCAACTGCGCGGCGGCGCTGATGCTGCCTTGCTCGGCAACGGCTTTGAAAATTTCCAGCTGGACCAGATCCAAGTCATTCTCCAAACGTGAACATATTGCTTAATATTATTCAGTTTCCGAAAAAGATACAGCCCCGTACGCTGGCGTCCATCCCATTCACTGCGCAGGACGGTGCCATGAACTCCATTTCCTCCCAGACCCACGCCTTGTCGATCAACCCCGCCAACGGTGAAACGGTCGCCAGCTACCCGTACGAAACCGAGGCGCAGTTGGACGCCGCCCTCACCCGCTCGATCAACGCCTTCCGCAACGGCCGCACTACCCCCGTCGCCCAGCGCGCCGAGTTGCTGCTGGCCCTGGCCAGCACCCTGCGGGACCAGGCCGAAGAAATGGCCCAGATGATCACCCTGGAAATGGGCAAACCCATCGCCCAGGCCAGTGGCGAAATCGAGAAATGCGCCCAACTCGCCGAGTGGTACGCCGCCCACGGCCCGGCCATGCTCGCCCCGGAAGCCACCCTGGTGGACAACGGCACCGCGCAAATCGAATACCGCCCATTGGGCCCGATCCTCGCCGTGATGCCGTGGAACTTCCCGGTGTGGCAAGTGCTGCGCGGCGCCGTGCCGACCATGCTCAGCGGCAACACCTACGTGCTCAAACACGCGCCTAACGTGATGGGCAGCGCGTACCTGATGAAACAGGCCTTCCAGCGCGCAGGCTTCGCCGATGGCCTGTTCGAAGTGATCAACGTCACCCCCGACGGCGTGTCCAAAGCCATCGCCGACCCACGCATCGCCGCCGTCACCCTCACCGGTAGCGTGCGTGCCGGCATGGCCATCGGCTCCCAGGCCGGTGCCGCGCTGAAGAAATGTGTACTGGAACTGGGCGGCTCCGACCCGTTCATCGTGCTCAACGACGCCAACCTCGACGAAGCCGTGCAAGCCGCCCTGATCGGCCGCTTCCAGAACTCCGGCCAGGTGTGCGCCGCCGCCAAGCGCCTGATCATCGAAGAAGGTGTAGTTGAAGCCTTCACCGCCAAATTCCTCGAAGCCAGCCGTAAGCTGGTGATGGGCGACCCGACCGCCACCGAGACCTACATCGGCCCGATGGCCCGCTTCGACCTGCGGGATGAACTCGACGGCCAGGTCCAGGCCACCCTGGCCGAAGGCGCCACCTTGCTGCTGGGCGGCCATAAAGTCGAAGGCGCAGGCAACTTCTACGCACCCACCGTGCTGGCCAACGTCACCGACCAGATGACCTCGTTCAAACAGGAACTGTTCGGGCCGGTCGCCTCCATCATCACCGCCCGGGATGCCGACCACGCCGTGGCCCTGGCCAACGACAGTGAATTCGGCCTGACCGCCAGCGTGTTCACCACCGACCCGGAAAAGGCACGCCACATCGCCAACCAGCTGGAAACCGGCGGGATCTTCATCAACGCCTACAGCGTGTCCGACCCTCGAGTCTCGTTTGGGGGTGTGAAGAAGAGTGGATTCGGGCGGGAGTTGTCGCACTTCGGTGTGCGAGAATTCTGCAATGCGCAGACGGTGTGGCTGAACCGCCGTTAAGGTAACCGCTTCAAACGATGGCCCGCTGTGCGGGTCATCGTGCTGCCTGGTTAAGCACCGTCACATACGCACCGAACATATCCGCCATCGCGTCCGCGTAGGCAGTAATTTGCGCCTCGGTGCGCGGGCTTCCCGAGAATTCCTTGCCCACCGAACTGAAGGTGGTGACGATCAAGTCGCACGCCAGGTCGCGGGTCGCCTCAGGAACTTGCGGCAGCAGTTCAAGCATGAACGTCTGAAAGATCTGTTGCCCTCCCGCCCGAACCTCATGGGCTTCGGGCGCATCTCGATAAAGCGGTGCCGCGTCGCTCAAGGCGACCCGCATCTGCGCCTCCTCACACTCCGACCGAATAAATGCATGCACCAGCGTGCGCAGCCGCTCAAGAGGCGGTTGGCTCACGTCCTCCAGAATCCGGCTGAGCATTTGCGAGGTTTGCTGCCATTCGTCGGTCTGCAACCGGAACAGGATCGCCGCCTTGTTAGGAAAGTATTGGTACACCGAGCCCACGCTCACGCCCGCCTTCTCCGCAACCCGGGCGGTGGTGAAACGGCTGGCGCCTTCCTTGGCCAAAACCTGAATAGCCGCTTCCAGAATGGCCGACACCAACTCGGTGGATCGAGCCTGTTTGGGCTCTTTGCGTGAGGAAATCTGCGAGGTCTGGCGATCGGTCATGGGGCGTGCCTGCGGCGGTTCGAATGCGAATAGCGAATGTGACGAATTGTTCGCATAATTTAAATGCGATGAATCATTCGCATACTAGCCCGGCGCCTCACGGCGCTCAACCAGCAACAGGACATCCCCATGAATACGCTTACCTCGGCCCCGATGGCGGCTCTGATTGAACGGCTGTACACACAAGCCAATGCCGCCACCAGCCCCGTCCTCAACACCGTGACGCCTGAAGAACGCGACCGCCTGATGCGCAGCAAAACCGACTACCTGGAACTCTACGGGATGCTGAAAGACCTGTGGCTGCCCGTCTCCCGCGACACCGGCACCCTGCTCTACATGCTGGCCCGCAGCGCAAAAGCGCGGGCCATTGTCGAGTTCGGCACCTCGTTCGGCCTGTCCACCCTGCACCTGGCGGCCGCCCTGCGGGACAACGGCGGCGGCGCGCTGATCAGCAGCGAGTTCGAGCCCTCGAAGATCGCCCTCGCGCGGCAACACCTGGAGCAAGGCGGCGTGAGCGACCTCGTGGAGATCCGCCAAGGTGATGCCCTGGTCACCCTGGCCAGCGGCCTGCCCGACACCATCGACCTGCTGCTGCTCGACGGCGCCAAAGCCTTGTATGGCGATGTACTGAACCTGGTGGAAAGCCGCCTCAAGCCCGGCGCGTTGATCATCGCCGACAACACCAACTACTGCCCCGACTACCTGGCCCGGGTGCGCTCTCCGGCAAATGGCTACCTGTCGGTGCCGATCGGCGATGACGTCGAGCTGTCAGTTCGCCTCGGCTAATACCCCTCATTGGAGGATTCGAGACGCCAGTGGAAGGGTGCGAGGTTTATACTCGGCACCCTCGCCTTTAACCCACCGCCTACGAACCGAGATACCCGATGAGCCTTTCCCTCTCTACAACCCCTGCGCGCAAGCCGCTCGCGCCCCTGCTGGCGTTTGTCATCCTGCTGTTCGGCGCCATCTTCCTGCAAAACAGCGTCGGCTCGCGCCAAGTGCTGTTGCTGGTGGTCGGCGCCGCACTGGGTTTGACGCTGTACCACGCCGCTTTCGGCTTCACCTCGGCCTGGCGGGTGTTCATCACCGACCGACGTGGCGCGGGCTTGCGTGCGCAGATGGTGATGCTGGCGATTGCCGTGGTGCTGTTCTTCCCCGCGCTGGGAGCCGGCACCTTGTTAGGCCAACCCGTGGTCGGGCTGGTGGCGCCGGCCGGAGTGTCGGTGGTGTTCGGTGCATTTATCTTCGGGATCGGCATGCAACTGGGCGGCGGTTGTGCGTCCGGCACCCTGTTCACCGTGGGCGGCGGTAACGCGCGCATGCTGGTGACCTTGTTCTTCTTTATCTGCGGTTCGTTGATCGCGACTCACCACGTCGACTGGTGGTTTGCCCTTCCTTCGTTCCCGGCGGTTTCCATCGTCAAAAGCTTCGGCGTGGTGCCGGCGTTGCTGCTGAGCCTGGCGGTGTTCGGGATCATCGCGGCAGTCACCGTGCGCCTGGAAAAAGGCCGTCACGGGCAACTCGAAGCCGGCGTCACCAGCGAGCACCAGGGCCTGCGCCGCTTCCTGCGCGGGCCATGGCCATTGGTGTGGGGCGCGATTGGCTTGGCCCTGCTCAACTACGCCACCCTGGCACTGGCCGGGCGGCCGTGGGGTATCACTTCGGCGTTCGCGTTGTGGGGCGCCAAGGTCGCCAGCGGGTTGGGCGTGGACGTGGGCAGCTGGGTGTTCTGGCAAATGCCGGGCAACGCCAAAGCCCTGGCAGCGCCGGTGTGGGAAGACGTTACC
Source organism: Pseudomonas sp. ATCC PTA-122608 (assembly GCF_001952855.1). Lineage (GTDB taxonomy): Bacteria > Pseudomonadota > Gammaproteobacteria > Pseudomonadales > Pseudomonadaceae > Aquipseudomonas. The sequence continues at coordinate 19,851 of NZ_LPNO01000022.1, forward strand.
AGCGTGATGGACATCGGCATCATCCTTGGTGCGCTGTTGGCTGCGGGCCTAGCCGGCCGTTTCGCTCCAAGCCTGAAGATTCCGGCACGCTCGCTGTTCGCCGCGGTGATTGGTGGGTTGCTGTTGGGTTACGGCTCGCGACTGGCGTACGGCTGTAATATCGGCGCGTACTTCAGCGGGATTGCCTCTGGCAGCCTGCATGGATGGGTGTGGTTGGTGGCGGCGTTTATCGGCAACAGCGTGGGCGTGCGTTTGCGGCCGTTCTTCTTTGCAGGTGAGCGTCCGCAGGTGGCGTTGAGCGGTTGCTAATTGATCGTTCCCACGCTCCGCGTGGGAACGCAGCCGGGGACGCTCTGCGTCCCGCTGTTGGTGACGCGGAGCGTCACGGTATGCATTCCTTTGCTGCGCGTGGGAACGATCACAGCATCATCGACTTTTTGAAATCACACCACTCATGTACTGATTCAAGTCGCGGAAGTCCTGAACCTTCCAGGAGAACGGCGACAGCTTTACACCGTTCTCCCGCAACGTTCTGGGAATCAGGTCGCCATTTGGACGAAGAATGACGGACGACACGATAACGCCCGGATAATCACTCAAGCGTTTTTTGAAAGTAGTCGTTGTCAGGTCAGGCGTAGGCGGATTGCTTTTATTCGCCAAGGGTCCCGTGCCTTTGATATCCGCGCCGTGGCACATGGCGCATCGCTGCAGATAAATGTTTTTCCCGTTAACGTTGTCCGCAAAGGACAGTGACGTTTGAACCAGCGATAAAATCCCCAGCGACGCGATGAATGTTTTTTTTATGCTCATCTTTCCATGTGGCCTTGTTGTAAAAATCCGATATCAACTAACCGAGCGTAAACGACCCGTGATCCACTCACGACTGTAAGCCAGCACCCTGCCCGACATCGCCGTCGGAAAATGAATAAACCCATGAGCCGCCTGCGGTAACAGATAAACCTCAGACCCCGCCCACCGCTCCGCCATCTGCAGCGTGTCATCCAACAACGGGTCCAGATCCCCCACAAACATCAGCGCCGGCGGCAGCCCCGCAAGGTCGCCATACAACGGTGACAACGACGGCTGCCGACGCTGCTCATCACTCAGGCCCGGCGTCAGCAAGCGCAGCGCCTCCACCATGCCCGGCCCATCCAGCAACAGCGTTTCCCGCTTCGCCGTGCGCACGCTCGGTGTGCCGGTCAAATCGTAGACGCCGTAATACAGCACCGTCCCGCTCACCCGCGCCAGCAACTCGGGCCATTGCTTCAGCGCCAGCAACGTAGCCGCCGCCAGATGCCCTCCGGCAGACTCGCCGACGACGATCACCGGCAGGCCGGCAAACTCCTCACAGTCCGCGAGCAACCAGCGCGCCGCAGCCAGGCAGTCGTCCAGAATCCCTTCCACCGGCGTGTTAACCGCCAGCCGATAATCCACCGATACCACTGCCACGTCGCACGCGTTGACCATGGCCACGTTGAGGTCGTCATTCATCTGCGCATTGCCGATCACCCAACCGCCGCCATGGATATCCAGTACCACGCCCTTAGCCTTGCCCTTCGGCCGGATGATGCGCAGCGGCACCGAGCCCACCCGGCGGCTTTCTGCCTGAAGGCCATGCTTGAGCAACTTGTTGCCGGCCACCATCTGGCCGGAGCGCAACAGCGCCTGGATCACCCGGGGCGTCACGCGGTTGCGGATGCGAAAACGCGGCAACCAGGCGAGCCTTTGGTTGAAGCGCTGCATTTGCGCCAGTTCATGTTCTTCAGCAGGCCACAGCGTATGAGTTCCCAATCTGTATTCCCTCTGTCTCTAAAAGAGATGTTCACCTTGGCCAGTGTGCGTGGGCATCATGGCAATGATGTTTCCGCCCTCTCCCCACGTCGCCAAGCTCAGCGGTTATTGCGCAGGATGGAGAAATTCAACGCTGCCGCAACGCTTAGCCACACCAGGTACGGGAACAGGATCAGCCCGGTGATCAAATCCAGCCGCACCGTCAGCAACACCATGGCGGCGACCACCAGCCACAGCAGCGTGATGATCACCATCCCGGCGAAAATCCGGTGGGCGCCGAAGAACACGGGCGTCCACAGGGTGTTGAGTGCGATCTGCGCGGCCCATAGCGCCAGCACGATTTCGCTGCCGGGGATCAGGGTCAAGCGGTAGCCGGCCCAGGCGAGCAACAGGTAGATGATCGTCCAGGCGACCGGGAACAGCCAGTTGGGTGGCGTGAAGCTGGGTTTGACCAGGGTGGCGTACCAGTCGCCCGGTTTGAAGATAATGCCGGTGCTCGCCGCAGCACCGCAGGCCAGAAGAAAAATAAACAACGTCACCATAATCGGTCCTTAGCTGAGAGCAGCTGCCTGGAGATGAAAGCCTTGACGGCGGTTTCAGGGTTGGACGCCCCGCGCAGCAAAAAGTGTATTTTTCTTTCCTCTGCGCCCTCGGCACAGAACGGCTAGCGGCCCGCTTTATCCTTATCTTCCAACGGCGGGTCTTCAGCGTGTTCCCACTCCAGATACCACTCGTATATTTCGCCGTCAGCCATGAACTCATGTTTAACAGTCCAGCCTAGCGCCACCAGCTGTTGAGCTCGTTGAAGCGCGTGTGCCTTGGTCATTCTCGGAGCTTTCATAACGGTCATCGCATGGAGGGTTGCGGGTGAATTTAACGCAGCAAGCGTCTCAAATAGTCATTCATATACGCCCGGTTACTGACTTAACCCCAGGCGCTTTTTCGCCTTGTAGCAATCATTGATCGCGATCGCTTGCTGGTAATACTCCGTACGCTGCGCACGGTTACTGCCCCCCAGCAGCCGGTACATTTCAGCCTGATAATCCCGACTGCTGCCCCACTGCAACGCCATGCCCTGAGGCATCTCGGCCCTGCATTCAAACTTCACCGCAGGCTGCGGGAAATATTGCTCATACGCGGGCGCGCTGGTTGCAATGGCCTTCAGCGTTGTCTGGAATTCAGGCGTGTCCGTAAATTCAAAGCAAAAGGATGAAAGCTGCAGCGCCGGTGGTGCAAAGCCTTGTAGGAAGCTGCGTTGGAATAACGGGCAGGCTTTTTCCTTGATCTCGTCGACCGGGTAGAACATCACGTAGATCATCGCGAGGCGATGCTGGGCCACCGGGTGGCCCAGCGCGGCAGCTTGTTCAAGCAACTTGATCGCCGGCTTGAGCAACTCGCCTGCCTCCTCCACCAGCACTTGGGTACGCTTTTTCTCGTCTGCGCTGGCGGTGGGAAAGTTCGCAGGCACCGCTTCCAGCTTGGTGTTTGCTTGTTGCAGGTACGGCACAGCCTGCTGATAGAGGCTCTCGGCGTGCGGGTCGATGTGCGGGCTGTTGGCCGTGCACAGTTGCGGTAACAGGCAGCCCAGGAACAGGGCAATCCAGAGGGGGATTTTCATAAACAAGCTTCCGTGCGGTGGGGCGTGGCTTGCCAGGGGTTCATTCCTTTGAAAGCTGCGCAGGTTCTGTCACATTCTACGACAAGCATCTCACGGCGAAACACGCCCTTTCACCCTATCGATGATCCCTTATGGAAATACAGATTTCGGAAACGTCCGACTGGCAATTGTTCGCCGCCATCGCCGAAACGCTGGAGCACGGTTTGAAAGGCGAATGGACCGTAAAGGCCGACGGGCTGGATCAGCGCTATTGGGATTTGTGCGTCGAAGGCCAGACCCTCACCCTGCACCTTGAGCATTATCTGGGGATCAGCCTGCTCATGCCTGGCCAGGGCGAGAGCCTGGAGGGGTTGAGTGATTTGGGGTTGAGGGCGTACCGGCTGGTGCTTCCATTTGCGGGATAAAGGAGACTTTGCGTAGGCCGTAGCACCTTGCTCCTTTGCCTACGCTTGCGTCAGAATCCGCCGGCTTGTGCACCTGGGTGGCCATCTCTAAGGTTGCTCGGTCGCTGAAAACTCAGTGATCGGGTTTAGTAGCCCTGCTTTGAATACTTACGTGCATGAACCTCATCTTCCAGACGTCCTGTCTGTGCTTGATGGTGGCTGTGCGTAGGGCGCCCTCGGGCGCGCCGGCTTTAAGTATTCACCGGTCTACTAACCTGCGCACAGCTGCCACCCTATCGTTTAGTAGCGACGAGGTGGCGGCCCGACTCAGGAATACTTATATGTTCAAGATAACGCCGAATCCGCCAAACAAGCCGGATCAAAAACTCCACCAGGCTGCCCAGCGCGCCATTGATCACTACCTCAATCCCGGCACCGATGCCGAGACAGTCCCAGAGACAACCGCCCTCTTCAGCGTCACCTCCGGCGTCAGCAGCGAAATCCTGATCGCCAACAGCTACGAAACTGTTTCCTCCGTCAGCGCCCTGCTGCTCGACCTGTCCGACGAACTGATCGGCAAAGACCGAGACGTGGCATTGGCCATACACCAACTGAGCGAATTGAGCGTACTGCTGATCGGTAAACTGATGGACCGCGAAACACCTCGGGCGTAGAGCCCAACGCGGACCTGCGGGACTAGCCCTTCAACTCACCCAACCGATTACTCGCCGCGTCGTCGTATGCCACATACAGCGACTCGGCGAGAGGTGCGCGGTTCATTCAGCCATTGCTGAACGCCGCGTGGTTCGTTGTAATGAGCCAAGTCGAAACCCAACAGGTGATTCATGGACGCTGATCCGCTGTGCCTAGTATTTGTACCAGCCCTCGTAGCCGTTCTCACCGCCGCTGAAGACAGAAAGGGCTCAACTCTTACCGAGGCTGAGGTCTGTGATATTCGAGACCGGGCGGTTTGTATCACCCTTCCATTCAGCGTGGCACTCGATATGGAAAGGGAACGCGGCTATCCGGATATAGTTGCGGAGAACTGCTGGAGTGAATGGCAAAGCCGCAAATGTCATTGATCGATGTGGTCAGTACCACTTCCCGTCTTTTCTAAAAAGACTGTATGTGATGGTTGCCTAACTCAATTTTAGCGAGCGTGTTATGCCTGAATTAAAATGTTTCTTTCTTGATCATGACGTTGATATTGATCCAGATCCTCAGGCATATGCTGAGTTCTTCTTGAACTATCAATCTTCAAAGTGGCAGAAAGGGTCCGGTGATGGAGTTTTTAGCTATATTAGTGACGAAGGTGACAAGTCCGAGCTATCAGTGCTAGAGAATAAAGAGTTAGGAATTTCAGTTAGATACAACATCCGAATATCCGGAGAACGAACAGGCGCTGAGTTTTATTCAGTGGGTACACTGAATAAAATTAATGTAGTTAAGGATTTTGGTGATGATCAGTTCGTACCTGAAGGCTCATTTTTAAAGCCCGACGTAGCATGGTTAGCGGTGGAAGATTTTTTAAAGAATCCGAGAATTAAATCAGCTCGGATAACATGGTTGAATTCTGATGATATTTCCTGGCCCGACAGTTAATGAAAGGACTTGATCTACCTGGATAACCCGGCACAACGCTGAATAAAAAGGGAGGTTATTTATTTTCGATTAAAAATCCGACCTCTTTTTCTCCGTGAGCACGACCTGAATTCCGCCACCGACACCGTCCCAGAGACGACCGCCCTTTGAGCGTTCCCTCCCGCGTCAGCAACGAAATCCTGATCGCCAACAGCTACAAAACCGTTTCCTCCATCAGCGCCCTGCTGCTCGACCTGTCCGACGAACTGACCGGCAAAGACCGCGACGTGGCATTGGCCATACACCAACTGAGCGAATTGAGCGTACTGCTGATCGGAAAACTGATGGACCGCGAAACACCTCGGACGTAAAGCACAACGCAGTCCTGCGGGACTAGCCCTTCAACTCACCCAACCGATTACTCGCCGCGTCGTCGTATGCCACATACAGCGACTCGGCGATTTGGCTTTTGATGGCTTTGGCGCTTTCCAGCCCCAATACAAAACCTTCGGCTTTGCCGCCTGCGCGGTTCAGGTCTTCTTTGGTGTCAGCACCGGTGATGGCGTCGAGGAGTTTGATGGCCTGAGGGCCTACGCCTTTTGGGAGGCTGATTTGGTCGATGCTCATTGGGATGCCTCGGATGACTTGCGGGATGGGGTGGTGCGGGTGAACGAGGTCATGGGCGATACCTTGAGATTGAGATCGGTAGCGCGTGAAACCACTGCCGGGGGATGGCATGGTAGACCGGTATGGGAATTAAAGGGCTGGTTTCGGCCAGAAGCGGCCGTCGGGTGTCTACGAAATTAGGGACGATTCATACCTTCAAACGTCAGCCCCGACAAAGCGAAACAGAGTTCCATCTGATCGGATAAGTTCGATATTCGGGAAGCAGCATATTCCTTGCGAGACTTGAAGTAATGAAGCAAGTCCGAAAAGCCCCAAAGCAGCCCTTCGCTAAGGTCATCTATGAAAGCTCAGCGGCGGGGGCCTCGGTTCAGAAGCAACCCTCACCCACAGCTGATTCTGCTGCTTTCCAGAGGTAGCAGAGCCGCAAATACGAAGATGCAGGCCTGCTGTTCGAATGGTTCGGGCTGCTTAGTTCTCCAAACCAGCTTGATTCCACCTTCTCTGAAGATATTTAGGGTCAGGACCGGAGCCGTCTATACGTGACCTGAGCCTTTTCCCGGAATATCTTTGATATCCCGATTCAGCTAACAGCGGTGATACCACTATGTTGAGTGATTTCGGGTCAACCGCGATGAGGCTGCTATCAAACAGCCGATGGAGATCAGAACGCAGTAGCAGCCCGTTGCCCGTATGGTTCACGCCGGTCTCAGAGTGGCTCACAATGTGGGCAGCCTCAAGCACCTCCCCAACGCATTCGCCGGATATTGCGCAAGCGCTATCGTACAGCTCCATCAGGTTCAGTCTGAATCGACTTTGATCACGTCGGGCTTTGCGCTTTGCCGTGACAGTGCTGCCGTCGTCATCTCGCGCCTCCGCTCGTTGATGATCCGCCCCGTCGTCGGTTGTGTGCTCCTTTATCGCCTTGGTCATCAACTCAAGAAAATGCTCGCAGACAACCGGCCACTCCGCATCATCAATAAATCGATAACCAGTACGGGGCGTATTGAGGCCGGACTCTAGGCGGCTCTTAACACTTTTGACAGACTGTGAATAGCCATCGTCAAACTTCGCTGCTGCATCCAACCAGCCATCAAGCAGGGCGACATTCTGCTGATGCCTCGGTACTTTGAGATGCCACGTGAAGCGCCCCCTCTGATGCACAATCATCGACAAATCAAGTTCAAATACGTACTTAGCGCCCTTAAACAAAATGATGTAAAAAAGCCCTTCCCCCCCACGCCAGCTAGTGAACCGTACATGCATCCCGTTGGGCAGCTCCACTGTCTCATAAGCCCCGAACGCTCCACCGGAAATCAACTCGATACTGATCGTCTCGGCCAACTCTTTCATCAACTCATGACCAAGACTTTTGTAGAACGCTTTATCTCGCGGCACCCTTCGCACTCCTTTCACGGTTTAGTTTCTAACTGCCGAATCTATCCGAAAAGTTGAGTCAAACGGTAGGCTCGTCTGTGAACAGGGGCTTCGCTGATTTGAAAGGCCCTCTGGAGCGCAGCCTTCACCCGGCTACTTGCGACCCAGAGCGGGCCTTTGCCATGGTTCGCCCAAGTCGAATGGTGCCTATCATTGGAAGCCAGGTACGCTTCGCCGTTCAGTTGGAGCATCCCTGGTCAGTTTGGTGAGGTTTTGATCGCCGCCCAGCGACACTGAATATACCCTTCATCACCAAGTATCTTGTCTAGTGCTGTTCTTGGAAAGACTACTTTGAATGTATAACTATACCCTTCTCCCCATAATCTTTTACCGTCTTACCAGCGTCAGCAGTATTTATCGTTTCTTTCGCGTCTCCGCCATGATCAATGGTAGATGTGCCATCTCCATTGTCGTGTATTGTTGACCCTACATATTTAGGCTGAATAGCCGGCGCCGTAACTTTTTTGATGGCTGACTTAGCCGATGGGTTGCTAGAGACGTCATCACTGATAATTTTACTAGGGTTTTTCACAACTTTAAATCCACACGGATAAGTCACCCTATTTGTCTCTGGATCAAATATTGGAGCTTCTGCACACTCTTCGATTGGAACGAGCTTATATTTTAAATGGAAGCAGCCGGAAGGGGCGTTAGGCTCTCGACACTCAGGAGGAACGGCAAACGTCACAGCCGAAAAAGATAAAATTGCCAATGCAGAACACACGGTGAGAGCCTTCATATTTACCCCTTAACTCATTAATGTGGTGCAGCTGATTACTTCACCAAACTAAATCTTGTAACTCTCCAAAACCATAGCTGAATACTCAATACAAGCAAGAGCTGAATCGCCTCTAATTCGCTGTACTCCTTCGACTGGCTCCTTTTGGCCGAAAACGGTCTTTCGCGAACAGCCGCTCTCGAACATCACGAATTATTCAACTTATCTCCATATTGTTGGGACAAAAGCGATCTATTCCAAATCAATAAATCCGTCCCTTTCCGACCTAGTTGCCGGAAACACGCTGGGACGCTTCCGCCAAAAGACTCATACGATCTCCTTCTAACGACCAGCTGAATTAGAGATATCCGTCCCAGGCCCGGCTCCCCCTACGAATTTCGGTGGAAGCTGCTTCTATAGGCACTCTTAGCCAATCAAACTAAAACACACCCTTGCCCCCTCCCACCAAACACGTTACAAATCCCACCACCAAGTTGTACGACAACCTAAAAATAATTCCCCATCCCCGACGATGGCGCCAACTCCCCGAGCCCCCMCCATGACTCCCCCYGCCCCCACCCAATTCCCCCGCCACATCGCCGTCCTGATCCTCCTCTGCATGGGCTGCGCCTTCGCCGGCAACCACATCGCCGCCCGCGTAGCCTTCGACGACGGCGCCGGAGTCCTGCTGGCAATCCTCATGCGCTCCGGCGGCACCCTGTTAGTGCTAGCGATACTGGTCCTATACCAACGCCAAAACCTCCGCCTCCCCCAAGGCGCATGGCGCTGGCAAATCCTCCTGGGCCTGCTCATCGCCACCCAAAGCCTCTGCCTCTACTCCGCCGTCGCCCGCGTCCCGGTGGCGCTGGCCTTATTGGTCGCCAACGTCTTCCCCATCCTGCTAGCCCTGCTCACCTGGGCACTCGGCGGTCCACGCCCCACCGCGCGCACCGCCTTGCTGATGGGCCTGATTCTGGTGGGCCTGGTCTTCGTGCTGGACGTACCCGGCCGTCTCTCCGCCAACACCACCCTCGGCCCGGAATGGCTGCTCGGCGTCTCCCTGGCCTTTTGCGCCGCGTTCGTATTCGCCTGCGCGCTGTGGATCACCGACCACAAGTTGTCTCAGGTACGCGGTTCGGTGCGCAGTCTGCTGACGATTTTCATTGTGTTCAGCAGCGTCAACCTCGCGGGTTTGAGCGGTGCGCTTGTCGATGGCCTGAACCTGCCGGCCACCAGTACCGGTTGGCTGGCACTGGCCACGTTGGTGGTGCTGTATGGCACGGGGTTTATCGTGCTGTTCATTTCAGTGCCGCGCCTGGATATGCCGCGTAATGCGCCGGTGATGAACATTGAGCCACTGGCGACGTTGTTGATGGGCTGGATCGTGCTCGACCAGATGCTCAGCGCCGGGCAGGTGGTGGGCGGGGTGATTGTGGTGACGGGGATTGTGCTGCTGACTTATCGCAAGTCTGCCCCGCCTCCCGCAAAGGCGCAGGTCGCGTAAGTCGAGAGGCGGGACGAAAAGGGACGGATCCATTGTTAATGAAGCCGTCCCCTTTATTTGCTGGTTTCAGGCTAGCGCTTAGAGTCGCTGATGAGCGGAAATTCCTGCATCCCTTCAACCCACTAACGCGCCGGGCCGCTCTCCGTAAGATTCTGGCGGACGTAATAATTGTCGAACTCACTGCTTTCGACGAACTGGAAACCATGGCGGGTGTAAAAACGATTCGAGGCGCTTTCTTTGAGGGCACCTACTTTAATCGGGAGTGCAGCCGCATCCGCTACTTTGAAAATCTGAGTGAGCACAGCAGAGCCGATCCCTGATCCTTGCGCGCTCGGCCTCACGTATAGGTGGTCGAGCACGAGTTCATTGGGGTGATGCTTGACCACTACAAAGCCAACCCTCTCCCCAGACACCTCAATGTGATGTGTGCTGTGGACTTCAAAACCGCTAACAAATCGCTCGCGCGCCCGTACCGGATCAAATCGCCCGACGCGCTCCAGGCTTTCGCGCATGGCCTCAATTCGAAGGGCAACAAGGTCGTCCAAGTCGCTTTGTTGAGCGCGGACTAACGTCACTGGGGCGTTTTGATTGGGTTTGATGGGCATAGGTTGCGCTTCGCCTGGCATGCTGGGATGGCCAGTATAGGAAGATCAGATCACGTCTCACGATTTTCTATCGTGGTCACGCTCTCCAATGCAGCCCCGTAGGGCTGGTCGGATTTTCCCTCAACAATCTATCCTGCCACGGCAGGCTTGGAACGAGGCTGGCCGGAGCATGGGTTACGCATGGCTACGGTGCGGTTGCCGGCAGCTCCTGGCACCACTTGATAGAACGCAACGCTTCCTCGGCAGGCACAAGCGCGTAGCGCGAGTAAAACATTGTTCCACCGAAACGACCCTCATCTACTTCGCCCAAGGTCTGTCCGTCCTTGTAGACAGAAGTGCTGAGTTGGTCTGCGATGTAATACACCTTTCCATTCTCGACGGTGATATCGAAACGTTTGTTAACCATACCGCTGATGATAGGTGGCGAGGTGGAGGCGACGCTGTGCTTGCCGGCGGGAATGCCGGCTTTGAAAAAACTACCGGAGGGCAAGCTGCCGATGGCGCGGCCATCGACCAGAATGGTCGGGGCGACCCCGTTACCGATGCTGGCCGACGTGCGATAGAAGTACACCGTGGCCTCGTTCGGACGGGGTTCTGCCGGTGACGTAAAGAATGGTTGGCCTGTCAGGTCCGGACCGCTGATACAGCCGGTCAGTGAGGCCAGGGCCGCGAACAGGCTGGCCCAGAGTAGCGTGCAGCGCTTCATGGCATGGAACTCCTTGAACTTGGATCAATGGGCGGCGGTATCGGTGACTGTCACCGGTACCGGATTCAGAGCGTGCAGAGCCCTTTACCGAAGTCAGTGGCATCAGAACTCGGCCAAGGCGCAAAACCGCTCTTTGCCGTCAAATTCACGATGTTGCGGTCCTTGAGCATCCGGTACTTGCGCTTCAGCTCCTCCACAGTGTTCTCGGCGTTATTCACGTTGGACAGGCAGAAGCGCAGGGCATCGGCGCGCAGATCGCCGATATAGAGGGTTTCCCCGGCCTTCACCGAGAACACCGCAGGCACAGGGCGCGGCATGGATCTTCCCGCGTAATACACGTAACTCCACTGCGTGTACTCATACTCACCAGGCGGCACTTCATACATGAAGAAATGGCCCAGTATATTTGGTGACGGCTGGTCATCTTCATTGCCCAAGGTCGTCAGCCGCAGTACGGTGCCGGGCCCTCCCTTTTGCCTGATCTCAACCACCAGCCCATGCGGCTGCATCAGATAGCTCTCACCAATCGAACCCACGATGATCGCCTTACTCGGGTCCGGTGCGTGCTTGCCGTCGTAGCGCGACGTCGCGCACCCGGACAGAAGGGTCGCGCAGAGTGCAACCGCGCCCCAGACGAGATATTTTTTGCTGACTTTCCCTAGCATTGGTCTTTTTTCCGATCAGTAATCTTGCAGTTCGTAGATCCCAGCCGAGCGAACCAAAAGTACGCACACTTGGTCCATGGTTGCCGGCTCGTCCGGACCTATTGTCCAGCTACCAGCACCTTGATAACAACCCACTCTTGACCAATCAACGCCAGGCTCCTCGACCGCGAAGCGCCCTGCCCTGGCTAATGACTAACCCTGCAACTCACTAGCCCGATGACTCGCCGCATAGGGCGTCGAGAAGCTTGGCGCGGACGACTAAAGCGGTGATTGCTTTCGGCCAGAAGCCGCCGCTCGAACGCATCGACGAAAACTCGGGCGACTCAGCTTCTGTTGATTAACGCGCTGTCTTCGATAAGGCCGCATGCAATAAGCCCTGGCATATACCAGGGCTTTTGCGTTTTCCGTGAGTAAGGTAAGGGCACTACCTTGGGGTTGGCAGACTTGTCCCATCCCGCACCTGCATCAGCGCAAATCCCAGCAGATTCAAACCTTTCCACAGATTCGGATTGTTCACATCCGCGTTGTCCTGTGCGAGCCCTATCCCCCAGATGTTATCAACCGGGCTGGCTTCGACAATAACCCGCGAACCGGTTTGTAGAAGGTATTCGTTCAACGGTGGATTCTGAGAGAACTTAGCCTGGTTCGCTCGAACGACGATGTCGTATCTGTGTTGCAGCCAAACCTTGTCATTGAATCCGCGCACGTTGCGGCCAAGTGCTTTGGCGGCATTAGGTGTAGGAGCGCAGAGCACCTGCGCACGGATTTCCTGATCGTCGAACAAAGCCGCTTTCTCGGCCATCATGAAGTGTTCGGCTGTAGGGTAATGTTGCCCCTCGACAATGAACCCAGCCTCGAACCATTGGCTGAAGCACGAAGCGGTGACGGCCGTTTTGCTGCGTTGGTGCCCCCAGAAAAACGTAAAACTCAGCTGTTCTCCAGAATTGAAACGGGCGCAAAGTTCTTTCAGGTGTTCAGAGTCGTTCAATGAAATATCCTCGCTAACTAAGGGACGAAGTTACAGCTACTGTGCTGACCAGGGCAACCACGAAGCTTCGTAGATCGAACGTCCACCGATTGACGCTTACGCGCACACTCTCGCCTCCCCTATCGCATTCCTGTCGAATACTTGCCTAATCCTCCGACCTTTCACCCTCCGCATAGCGCCCCCCTGACCTACGGTCTAGAGTCAATCCAAACGCCAGCTAAACTACTCAAACCACGTGCGCGTGAACCATAACGGGCCAACGATGCCCTGCGGCGAAGCCCCACTTCACCGCCCAAAAATACTAAAAAAATGCAAAACCAACCGATGATCAGCGGGTGAGCCATGGAATTACGAATTAACCAGCAGACCCACCAAGTCGATGCAGAACCCGACACGCCTCTGCTCTGGGTCATCCGCGACAACCTGGGCATGACCGGCACCAAATATGGCTGCGGTCTGGCGCAGTGCGGTGCGTGTTCGGTGCTTGTGGACGGCAACGTGGTGCGTTCCTGCGTCACGCCGGTCTCCGGGGTGGTCGGTCGGGAGATCACGACCATCGAGGCGATCGAGTCGGATGATGTCGGTAAGCGGGTGGTGGCGACCTGGGTCGAGTATCAGGTCGCTCAATGCGGTTACTGCCAGTCCGGCCAGGTGATGGCGGCGACGGCGCTGCTCAAGCAAACGCCCAAGCCGACTGATGCGCAGATCGACGCGGCGATGGTCAATCTCTGCCGCTGTGGCACCTATAACGCGATTCATGCGGCGGTGCATGACCTTGCGAAGGGAGAGGCCTGATGAACGTTCGCATTGATCCCGCTGCCCTGCCTTTGGTCGCGGCGTTGAATGACCCGGTGAACCTGTCCCGCCGTCGTTTCCTGGCCAGTACGGCCGTGGGTGCGTTAGTGATTGGCTTTGGTCTGCCGTTGGGTTCTGGCCGGGTGCAGGCGGCCACTGCTGCGGCGGCTGGTGAGCGCGGTACGCAGGTGCCGGCGTTCCTGGAGATTCGTCCAGATAACACGATTCGCTTGCTCAGCCCCTTTATCGAAGGCGGCCAGGGCACGTTTACGGCGATGGCGCAGATTGTCGGCGAGGAGTTGGACGCCGACCCGGCCACTTTCCTGGTTGAGTGCGCCCCGCCCGGCGAAGCCTTTGTGGTGATGGAAAATGGCATGCGGATCACCGGCGGCAGTATGTCGGTGCGCATGAGTTACCCGACGATGCGCCGGCTGGGTGCATTGGCCCGGGCGATGTTGCTGGAGGCTGGGGCGCAGGCGTTGAAGGTGCCGGTGGGTGAGTTGTCGACCGAGCCGGGCAAGGTGGTACACGCGGCGTCCGGGCGTTCCCTTACCTATGGCGAGTTGGCCGGGCGTGCGATGGACCTGCCGGTGCCAGACGTGGCCAGCGTGAAGCTGCGGGATCCGAGCCAGTTCCGTTGGATCGGCAAGCCGGTGAAGCGTCTGGATGCGTATGACAAGTCCACCGGCAAGGCGCTGTACAGCATTGATATGAAGGTCGACGGCATGCTCCACGCGGCGGTGCAGCATGCGCCCCGGTTGGGCATGACGGTGGGTAGCCTGCGCAATGAGGACCAGGTCAAGGCCATGCCGGGGGTGCATTCGGTGCATCGCCTGCCGGGTGCGGTGGCGGTGGTGGCTGAGCGTTGGTGGCATGCCAAGCGTGCGGTGGAGTCGATTCAGGTGGATTGGCTGGAGCCGACGGCGGATTCGAAAGTGCGCGGGATGCCGAAGGACTTTTCCAGCGACGAGCATTTCAAGCGCCTGGCCGCAGAAACCGGCCCGGCCCGGGATGATGAGAACGAGGGTGATGTGGCCGGCACGCTGGCCAATGCCAAGACCAAGATCGAGGCCACTTACCACAACCAGTATCTGCACCATGCGCAGCTGGAGCCGCCTTCGGCGCTGGCGCGTTTCAATCCTGATGGTTCGCTGGACATATGGCTGCCGAATCAGGCACAGGATATGTTCCTGGCCGATATCGCCAAGCGCACCGGCCTGGACCCGTCGAGGATTAACCTGCATTCGCCGCTGTTGGGTGGGTTTTTCGGCCGGCATTTTCTGTATGACTCGGCCAGCCCTTACCCACAGGCCATTGAGTTGGCCAAGGCGGTCGGGCGCCCGGTGAAGTTGATCTGGAGCCGTGAAGAAGAGTTTCTGCGGGATGTGCTGCGTCCTGTCGCGGCGGTGAATTTCCGTGGGGCGCTGGACAGTGATGGCTGGCCGGTGGCGATTGAAGCGGTGAGTGCCACGGAGGGGCCGACCGAGGCTCTGGCCGGTAAACAGGGCGAGAAGCTCGACCCGACGGCGCTGGAGGGGTTGTCCGGGAAGTCGTATGCGATTCCCAACAAGCGCATCGCGCAGATTTATGTGAAGGGCCCGGTGATGCTGGGTTACTGGCGCTCGGTGGGTAACTCGCTGAATGACTTTTTCTATGAAGCCTTTCTGGATGAACTGGCTGACAAGGGCGGTAAAGACCCGTTCGAGTTGCGCCTGCATCTGTTGCGGGATAACCAGCGGTTGACCACGCTGCTGAAGGCGGTGGGCGAGTTGTCGGGGGGCTGGAAACGTGGCCCGTTTACCGCCGAAGACGGCAGCAAGCGCGCCCGTGGTGTGGCGATGGCGTCGCCGTTCGGCACGCAGACGGCGGTGATCGCCGAGGTGTCGATCGAGAACGGGCAGGTCAAGGTGCATGACATCTGGCAGGCGATCGACCCGGGCAGCATCGTCAACCCGGCGATTGTCGAGGCGCAGGTGCATGGGGCAGTGTCGCTGGGCTTGTCCCAGGTGCTGTTGGAAGAGGCGGTGTATGTGGACGGCTTGCCTCGGGCGCGTAACTACGATTTGTATCCGGTGCTGCCGCCTTCGCGGATGGCGCGGGTGCATGTGCGCGTGATCGAGAGCGGGGAAAAAATGGGTGGCATCGGCGAACCGCCGCTGCCAGCCGTGGCACCTGCCGTGGCCAACGCCGTGGCGACCTTGACGGGGCAGCGCATTCGCAGCATGCCGTTAAGCCGCTACTCCTTCACCTGACCGGGGCCTGAGCACTTATGAACAACCGTCGATTCGCAAGAACCGTTGGCTGGCTGGCGCTGCCGTGCCTGGTCGCGGCAGGCCTGTTGGCCTGGTATGTCACCCGTGAGCCGGTTTCGCCGCTGGGCGCCGAGCCTGTCGCCGCAGACCCGGCGCTGATCGCCAGAGGCGAGTATGTCGCCCGGCTCAGCGACTGTGTGGCGTGCCACAGCGTGCCCAACGGCAAGCCCTTTGCCGGTGGGCTGGAAATGGCCACGCCGCTGGGGGCGATCCATGCCACTAACGTCACACCAGACCCGGAAACGGGTATCGGCCACTACAGCCTCGCCGACTTCGACCGCGCGGTGCGCCAGGGTGTCGCGCCGGGGGGGCGTCGGCTGTATCCGGCGATGCCGTATCCGTCCTACGCCAAGCTCAGCGACGATGATGTGCGCGCGTTGTATGCGTTCTTCATGAAGGGCGTGGCGCCGGTGCGGCAGGCGAATATCAAGAGTTCGATCCCGTGGCCATTGAATATGCGCTGGCCCATCGCGCTGTGGAATGGCGTGTTTACCGACAGCAAGCCCTACGTAGCGAAGGCTGGGAAGGATGAGCTGTGGAACCGCGGCGCCTACATCGTGCAGGGGCCGGGGCATTGCGGCAGTTGCCACACGCCACGGGGCTTGGCCTTTAACGAGAAGGCGCTGGATGAGAGCGGTAAACCGTATCTGGCCGGTGGCTTGTTGGATGGCTGGTACGCACCGAGCCTGCGGGACGATCACAACACGGGCCTGGGGCGCTGGAGTGAGCCGGAGGTGGTGCAATTCCTGAAGACCGGTCGCAATAAACATGCGGTGGTTTATGGGTCGATGACCGAGGCGTTCAACAACTCCACGCAGTTCATGACCGACGATGACCTGGCGGCGATTGCGCGGTATCTCAGGTCGTTGCCGGGGGACGAGCAGCGTGATGGTAAGGCCTGGCAGTATCAGGCAGTGTCGGCTGCGGAACGCCTGGATGCACCGGGCGCCCATACCTATGTGACCCGTTGTGCGTCGTGCCACGGGTTGGAAGGTAAAGGGCAACCGGACTGGATGCCGCCGCTGGCGGGTGCTACTTCGGCGTTGGCCAAGGAGAATGCTTCGGCGATCAATATCACCTTGAATGGCTCGCAGCGGGTGGTGGCGGCGAATGTGGCGGATGCTTATCGCATGCCGGCGTTCAGGGAGCAGTTGTCGGATCAGGAGATTGCCGAGGTGCTGACGTTTGTGCGCGGTACCTGGGGCAATCAGGGCGGTGCGGTGGATGCGAAGGCAGTGGGCAAGTTGCGTGAGCACACCGGCCCGGCGAGCAGTAGCCCGATTATTCTGCAGATGCGCTGAGGGGATAGGAGATTTTGTAGGAGAGGGCCTTGTGTGGGAGCTGGCTGCCTGCGATGGCGGCGCATCAGTCGATAATTGATTCGACTGGGCCACCGCTATCGCAGGCAAGCCAGCTCCCACATTTTTAACCGCGTTTCGGCAGTTTCCAGTTGGGGCGGATGAAGTGGCAGGTGTAGCCATTCGGAATCCGCTCCAGGTAATCCTGATGCTCCGGCTCCGCTTCCCAGAACGGCCCCGCCGGTTCGATTTCCGTCACGACACGGCCTGGCCACAACCCCGAGGCATCCACATCCGCTGCGGTGTCTTCCGCCACGTCGCGTTGCTGTTCGCTCAGGTAATAAATCGCCGAACGGTAGCCGGGGCCAAGGTCGTTGCCCTGGCGGTTAGGCGTGCTGGGGTCGTGGATCTGGAAAAAGAACTCGAGGATCTGCCGGTAGGTGATCACCGCCGGGTCGAAGACGATCTCGATGGCTTCGGCGTGGTTACCGTGGTTGCGGTAGGTGGCGTTCGGCACATCGCCGCCGGTGTAGCCGACGCGCGTTTGCAGCACGCCGGGGTAGCGTCGCAACAGGTCTTGCATGCCCCAGAAGCAGCCGCCGGCGAGGATGGCGGTTTCAGTTTGGTTGCTCATGGCGTGTTCTTCCCCTGGATGGATACAGCCCTAGTTATGGGGCCGGGTTGAGCAATACCAAGGCTGAACGAGCGCCAATCAGCGGAAATGCCTGCCTCTCGTCAGCCAATCGGCTCGAACCGCCGACGCCTCTTGAACAAACCCAATCCCAGCGGAACGGCAAAGATCGACATCAGCCCCAGATCCAGCCCTAAGAACTGCGTCTGGCTCGCCACAACGCAGCCCACCGCCCCTACCACCACCAGCAGCCCCCCTAGCCACTTGCGAAGCAGATACGCCTTCAGAAACCGGTCGAGCAGAAAAAACAGCACCAGGGCAATAACCAGCTGGATAATTTCGGACATGTGTTTCTCCAGTCAGGTCTTGATGATCAGTGTGGAAACGGTGCGCTGCGGACCGATACCGCCATTGACCTGCGCCTCGATGCTGACCAGGACGTCGCCTGCATGATAGGTGGGCAGGGTGTCATTCACATACATGCGCACACCGATCCCTACAGGAGCGCCCACGTAGGGGGTGGCCACATAAGCGGTGGCGCCAGCGAAGGCCGAGGCCGCCAGGTTAGCGATCCTGGTGCGCTGGGCATTGAGGGTATCGCCCTGTTGCCGGGTCAGCGGCTTGGAGATGCCGATCATCATCTGGCACGGCAGGTTCTTGGCCAACATCTTGTCGTACACCTCGACGACCTTACGGTTGACCTCATAGTGGGCGCTTTTCGCTTCGCCAAAATGCAGCTCGCTCAGGCGTCCGCGATCGCTGTCGGTGAGGGTGATCTGCGAGACGTTGAAAACGATCCCGTGATTGCCCAGGTATTGGAAAGTCCCATCGAACTTCATCGCACGCATCCTTTCGAGCCAAAGGCGGGGATTCTCTACAAGGCGCGCGCTGGATTCAAATCATTTCACCCTGCGGGCCACATGTATTGGCCCAATTCCTGCCTCTGCCCTACCCCATCAAGTCGCTACTGGCTACGCGGACGACTCTTTTGAGCCCCGCCGCCCAACGGCCGACCCCGATAATCAAGCATCCCCCTACCACCGCCGAGGCCTTCCCCCATGACGAGCCCCTCCACCGAACAGGTCAGCCCGCAAACCCTGCGAAGAGTGATCATCGCCGCCGGCATCGGTAACTTCGTCGAGTGGTTCGACTTCGCGGTCTACGGCTTCCTCGCCACCACCATCGCCCAACAATTCTTCCCCAGCGGCGACGCCAGCGCGGCGCTGCTCAAGACCTTCGCGGTATTTGCCGTGGCCTTCGCGTTTCGGCCACTGGGCGGGATTTTCTTCGGCATGCTCGGCGACCGGATCGGCCGCAAACGCACGCTGGCCATGACGATTTTGCTGATGGCCGGCGCCACCACGCTGATCGGCCTGCTGCCCACCTACGCCGCCATCGGCGTGGCGGCGCCGATTCTGTTGTCGCTGATCCGCTGCGCCCAGGGCTTCTCCGCCGGGGGAGAATATGCCGGGGCCTGTGCCTATCTGATGGAGCACGCGCCGAGTGACAAGCGCGCCTGGTATGGCAGCTTTGTGCCGGTGTCGACCTTTTCCGCCTTCGCTGCCGCAGCGGTGGTGGCCTACGCACTTGAAGCGTCGTTGTCCGCCGAGGCGATGGGCAGTTGGGGCTGGCGCCTACCGTTCCTGATCGCCGCGCCGCTGGGCCTGGTGGGGCTTTACCTGCGCTGGAAGCTGGATGAGACACCGGCGTTCCAGGCGGTGAAGCAGGAACACGCGGTCGCCCACTCCCCGCTCAAGGAAACCCTGTGCAACCATGGTGCGGCGATCTGCTGCCTGGGCGCTTTTGTGTCGCTCACGGCGCTGTCGTTTTATATGTTCACCACCTACTTCGCGACCTATCTGCAGGTGGCGGGTGGGCTGAGCCGTGCGATGGCGTTGCTGGTGTCGCTGATTGCACTGATCTTCGCGGCGGCAATTTGCCCGCTGGCGGGGTTGTATTCGGACCGGGTGGGGCGTCGGGTCACGGTGATGACGGCGTGTGTGTTGTTGATGGTGGTGGTGTACCCGTCGTTCCTGATGGCCAGTTCCGGCTCGTTCGCGGCGTCTATCGTCGGGGTGATGTTGCTGGCGGTGGGCGCGGTGTTGTGTGGAGTGGTGACGGCGGCGTTGCTGTCGGAGACCTTTCCGACCCGCACGCGGTATACCGCTTCGGCGATTACTTACAACATGGCTTATACGATCTTTGGGGGTACGGCGCCGTTGATGGCGACGTGGTTGATCAGCACCACGGGCAGCAATCTGTCGCCGGCATTTTATCTGATTGCGGTGGCGCTGCTGGCGTTGGCGGGTGGGTTAGCGTTGCCGGAGACGTCACGGATTTCGCTGCATGATGTGGGCGCGGAGGAAAAAGGCGCAGCGCCGGTGTTGTCGCGCTAGGTTCGGCTGTTGTGAACGCAATGCCCAATCCAACAAAGATCAACTGTGGGAGCGGGCTTGCTCGCGAATGCGGTGTGGCAGTGAAAAATGTGCTGACTGACCCACCGCATTCGCGAGCAAGCCCGCTCCCACACTGGATTTTCTTTGCTTGTTAGATCTCCACTCCCGGACTGAACAGTGTGGGCGAACGCGAGTATGATCCAGGCTAACCCGGCCCGACTGGACCCACACACATGCCCGCCTCCCACACCCGCCCTACTCCCGCACCACTCCTTAAGCCCGGCGAAACCGTGGTGCTGTTCGACGGTGTGTGCAAGCTGTGCAACGGCTGGGCGAGGTTCCTGATTCGCCATGACCGCGACCGGCGTGTGCGGTTGGCGGCCGTTCAGTCGCCCGAAGGTCAGGCGCTATTGGCCTGGGCGGGGTTGCCGCTGGATCAGTTCGACACCATCGCAGTGATCCGCGACCGGCACTATTGGACGCGTTCGGAAGCGGTGTTCGAAATCATTGCGCAACTGCCTGCCCGTTGGCGCCCGCTGTTGGTGCTGCGCGCAATCCCGCGCTTTCTTCGGGATTGGGCTTACGATCGCATCGCACGCAATCGCTATCGGCTTTTCGGGAAATACGACACTTGCCTGTTGCCCGATCCGGATCATGAGCAGCGCTTTTTGAAAGAACAGCCATGAATACCTTTGTGCGCATCAACTGGATCGCCCGAGGCGGCCTGGCGTTCATGCTTGCCTACCATGGGCTGGTGCCGAAGCTGCTGTGGTTGAGCCAGGGCGAGCGGACGATGATCCAGGCTCACGGGATCGAACAAGTGCAGGTGTTCGCCACGCTGGCGGGGGTTGGGGAAATTGTCCTGGCGGTATGGATACTGCTTTCACCACGCAGCGCCTGGCCGATTGCAGTGGCTACGGCTGCGCTGGCGGGGCTGCTGGTGGATGTGGCGGTGTTCAGCCCGGCGATGCTCAGGGAGGCGTTTAATCCGGTGTCGCTGAATGTGGCGGGGTTGGCGTTGTGTGCAGTGGCTTGGAATACCAAGCCCTGAACGGGCCTTTATTTCAGCTCAATGGCATCAAGCGCAGCTTCCAGCACTGATAACTCAACCACGCTGCCATCGCCCAAGCGTGCAACAAGCCCTGCACAATCAATCACCACACACACGCCCCGCCCTGTTTTATCTCCCGGGAACTTGCGCAACTTGAGCTCCACTGTGGTTGGGTTTAGCCACACCGACTGATCCGCCGACCAACGAGCGTCCTCAAACTGAAAAACACAGCTCCCCTGCCATGTATCCACAATCTGCGGTGAACACACCCACTGCGTATTCCGCGCCTCCCAGGGCGTCACCTCGACCCGGTAGCGATCATCCGGTGAGGTGGATTGGATTTCGGTTTCACTCATTGGCAGTTCCTTTTATCAGCAACACAGCCCAATCAACTGCCACGGCGTCATCTTCGTCACCATGATCAGCACGATCACAAACATCCCCGAAAACCCGAAAACGCCCATCCAGAACCATTTCCGGTAAACGCCGCGGTATCCATCATCGAGCGCCCTGCCCGTCTCCACCGCACTGAGCGCCATCTGCTGCAACCGCTTCTGCAGCACCAGCACCGGCAGCCAAAGCGCCCCCACGCACAGGAAGATGATCAGCGACGTCAGCACCCATTCGGTGGTCAGCGGCAACCCGACAAGCTTGATCAGCAGAAAGCCGGTGATGATCTGGATAAAGCCCGCCGGCGTGGTAATCCAGGTATCAAACTGCACCACCATCCGTGCCACCTGGGCGATCACTTGCGGGTTGGCCGTACGGCTTGCGGCGATCAGGTACAGGTAGGAGCCCATGCCGAAGCCGAACAGGAAAATCGCCGCGATGATGTGAATGTACTTCAGGCCCAGATAGAGCATGGTTCAGCCCTGCCCGTCAGAGAAATGCACGGCCAGGCTGAGGTTCGCCGGGTCGTTGATGGCGGCCATGTATTCATCGACGGTGATTTCGCCAACGCACGGTCGCGCACCGGGTTCGGGCACGTAGCCTTGGGCGATTTTGAGGGCCAGGGCAACGGCGGCGCAGCTGGGGATTTCCGGGCCTTTGTCATTCAGGGCCGTCAGTTGCACCGCCAGGGACAGCGGTTGCCCTTCAGTGCCGAGGCCTTGCACGTCAATGTACATCGCGCTTTTGCCATCGCCAAAGCGCTCGAACCAGGTACCCAGCCGATGCAGGCGCGCAGCCCAGGCGACATGGTCTCGCACGATTCCCGTGCGCAGCGCCTGGGCCAGCAGGTAGTTGGCGACACCACCCAGTTTGAGCCCCGCGCCAGCCTTGAAGCTCAGGGTGTGGGCGCCATAGCGACTGGCGAAGATGTCCATGTCGGGCACGTCCACATTCGCCAACACCCGCGTGCCGAGCTCAGGCATCTTGCGCAGCGTCAGGTCCTGCCAGCCCAGCACTTCATGCACCTGGCCATGCCGGAGTTGCTTGATCGGTTTGCCCGCGTAAGCCAGCACGCCTTCGACGGTGGACAAGCCCGGCATCTTGGCCGAAGAGGAAATGCCGTGCTCGATCGCGTCGATGCGGGTGAAGCGGTAGCGGTACTGATCGATGATGGCCGACGACAGTGTCGGCACGGAGCTGCAACCACTGAGGATCGCCACACCTGTCTGCCGGGCTTGTGCATCCAGCACGCTCACGCCATTGACGAAGGTGCGGCAGTCGGACAGGTCGCAGTAGTTCACGCCCGCGTCGATGCAGCTCTGGGCGACCGCATAGGATTGCCCCTGGAACGGCCCGCCGGTGTGGATCACCAGTTGGATGTTCATCGACCGCAAAACGGACGCGAACCCGGCGCCCATGGCATCGCCGCACCAGCCTTCGCAGGCGGTGCCCGACTGGCTTTTCAGCTCATCCACTTTGCGCTGCAACTTGTGCGGGTCGCGGCCGGAGATCACCAGTTCAATGCCCGGCGCCACCACCAAATGCCGGCAAACGATGCTGCCGAAATTGCCGTAGCCACCGACCACCATCACCCTGAGTGTCATTCCATTTTTCCCTAAACTATCGATCATGCGCTGAGCCTGAGGCAGACTGGCGGCTGAGGCGGCTAAAGATACCCGATTTGTTTAACCGCTTGAGCCTGGATCGTTGTGCCGTTGGGGTCACGGGATTGAAGCCTGTGCCCGATGAAGAAGTGACGGCAGAAGTCGGCTACTTGTTTCTCAGCGGGCAACAGGGGAAGGGCTACGGTTTTGAATCAATGCAACGGGTCATGGATTACGCCCACGACGCAATCGGGCTGAAGGTGCTAAACGCAGTTGTAGCCGACGGCAATGCCGCTTCTTGCCGCCTGCTGGAGAAGTTGCTTCGAATGCTACCCTCTTCAATCTCTGGCCTCAGTGCTGCTTATTTATAATGTGAGACTGTATGAATAACCAACTCGCCATGTTGATCAGTGACTACCAAGCAAGCGTTGCCGCCGCGGTGGACATGATGCAGCGGTCTGGTATCCCACGACCCCCGACCAATACGGATTGGGTGGTAACCGACATTCCTCAGCGTGGAGAGCTGGAAGGCGGAGTTCGTTACTTCAAGCACGGCTATGGCTGCGCGGTAAGCCTCCCCACAGGTACAGTAGACTTTGACTTTGGGGATCGTGGTGAAATCGATGGCTTCGACGCATGGCGACTTGCTAGTTTTGCCGGCGACAAGTTGTCGGATTACGGTTTTGCTGATGAGGATGCAATCACAGAGTGCTTCAAAGCAGAAGTGGCGGCCGGTTCTCTCGTGTATTCCGGGTACATTCTTTACTACGTAGCGGATAACACCTGACAGTGCCTGTCGAAATAGTCCGTTCTATCCGTGCATTAAGTTCTCAGTCCAGAGTGCCTGCGTGGATCTGCCAATTCAGGTCACCGCCAACGACCAGTTTTGGCCGACAGCTACCGCTCATGAACCACCGCCTTCGACCCATAGCAGCCGCTCGCGAGGGGCTTTTCTCGATTGCCCGGAGCGGACGCATTTCTATGGTTCCCACAAGCTAAGCTGTCAGTATGTGTCCGAACCTGAGTTTCGGATCGCCGGAAAAGTTTGGAGTTAAACCACTTTGAATGTGTTGTTCATCTGCGGCAAAAATCGCTTACGTAGTCCGACCGCCGAGCAACTTTTTGCTGATTGGTCGGGTGTTGAGACAGCATCGGCTGGTGTTAATAACGATGCGGATGTGCTGGTAAGCCAGGAGCTTCTCGAGTGGGCCGATCTCATTTTTGTGATGGAGCAAAACCATCGAAAGAAACTCACTGCTCGTTTCACCTCGGAGTTGGCGAATAAACGTATCATCTGCCTGAATATTTCTGACGATTACGAATACATGGCACCAGCGTTGATCACGCTACTGGAAGCGAGAGTCGGGCGTTATTTATCTGCCTGATGTTATGTCCGCTTCTGTGCCGTCTCAACCTGATCAGTCGACTGACCGATTGACCGGTTGCTGCCGCTCATGAACGACCCCCTTTCGCACCTAACCGGAAGAAGCCCATGCTCATGGTGTTACCGAAGATCGAACTCAAGGAACTGTCGGTGAAAGCGGAAGCAGACGGTTTAACGCTGAGTGATCTAGTCCCCATTTGCGAAAGGTTCGGCGTTGCACCGCATGATGTGCTGAACGAGCTGTCCGTCGCGGTTGCGGAAGGCTACATACAAGGATCTCTGCTCTATGAGTTTTGCAACGGCGTTATGAACGGGATCATAAATACTGTGGTTGAAGTAGGAATGACTAACGACATGCCTCAGCCCGCTTTGTTGCTTTACCAGGCATTCGATCAAGGTGAATGGTTCCGTAGTAACGACCCACCGGGAACTGACCCCAGTGAGAAATACACGAAGCCGGTGGTCGAGGAAATAATGCGTACCCTTGGAGACTAACTTTCACAGATCGGGAGGTTTTCGCTTTTCGGCTGGAAGGTAGTGGATCGAACGCCGCGTTGGCCGATCTCTGACTGTCGCGAGGGCCATAATCGACCCATAGCGGGCGCCCAGACATTCAAACCAAACGAGTAGATAATCGGCTGCTATTCCAGCCGTTTCCAGTACGTATGAACAACAAATCTTCCCAACGCGAATCTACCGGCAGTACAGCATATAGCCTTGCGCAGGCCCACGGTGCCCGGCCCCTGTCCGTTGATGGCTATCATCAAACGGTAGAACTGTGCGGTCGCGTCGCCTGCGGTTGGCTGTTTCGCTACAGGATCATTTGCAGCTTGGACATCCCAGCGCATGACCAACAGTCATTCGCTGGCGCCGCAGGTTGCTTGGTTGCTGACGACGGAGAGATACGTGATCTATCAGGTCCGATGTTCATGGAGATGCTTCACATGCTGGCATAGCTCGAAGGACCACTTTTGGCGGGTGGAAATGGAAATGCAACCGGCCGCCCCTAACTCTCCCTAACAAATCGTCACAAGAAAAAATCAGGTCTTCCAAGGTCTCAAAAACGGCGCATGAATTTAATTTAAATGCGCCGTTTGCCGCCAATCATCCAACTTTATTTTGCTATTTTAGACGCCGCTCCTGTCCTCTCCGACAGGCGATAACTGATCGACTTCAGCCTCGGATGACAACTGGCTGCATTGGGTCGAAAACGGCCGAAGCCGAGTTTCTGCTATTGGCCGGTTGCTGCCCGTCGCGGCAGACAGCTATCGATCAATAACAGCCGCTCACACCGACATACCTCAACTACCCACCAAACGATACAGCGCCTGAGCGTGAGATGCCGTTAGCCCTGTGCGCTGCAAATTACGGCGACTTTGCGAACTGGGAAGCGCAGTTGCGGCGATCACAAGGCTGCCGTGCTTCTTCGCATGCTCTATGCGGTGAGAGATCAGGGCTCCGTGGTAACCCAAGCCTCGTGCATCTTTTCGGGTGGCTGCCGTCCCAAGGTAGGCAACTCCGTTGCTGGCCAGGTACATCAACGCGCCTGCAACCACCTGTCCATCAGCTTTAAGGACGTAGATTTTCAGACGGTCATTTGCCATCAGTCCTGCAAACGAAGCCTGGCTCATCTGACGATGCTCTGGCTTGGTATGAAAGCCACTCGCATGAACGGCTGCGAACTCAGGCAGCGTGTGTGAGGTGGCTTCTTCGATTTCGAATGCGTGGTGGTTCAAGACCACGTCCTCGATGGAGCACGCGAGCTGCAGGTGCGTCCAACCCCTCAGGCGCTCCAGTCGCCCCTCCCCCACAAAAGCGTGCGGTTCCAGCGTCGAGACCTTGCCGATAAGGGGCGTTACGGTCGAGTACTCTGCTGATTCCTTGAGCAGGCTCAACAGTGCCTGGGGGCTGCCGGTGCTGTCGCCGTAGATGCGATTGAACATCGGGCTGGGCGATGCCTTTACTTGAAAGCATGGAAACGCTTCGTTGAAAAACACACGAGCACCAAAGGGGTTTCCACTTATCCGAGACAAACTCTCAACGCGGGAACACAAATACTCGCTTTCTGCGGTCTCGATCGCATGAGCCATTCCAACATCCATGTGCGTCGTCCTTATTGCGCGATTTCCAGGGAAGGTAGCGGTAAATCAATCACAACGCACCTGCAAAGACACCTGCTAATGTACGGCGCAAGTGGCTAACGATGGCAATCAAGCCAAGATATCGACTTAGCCATTTCAGACCTACCGGCCCAGCCGAGCTGCAAAAAGACGCCAAAGGGCGCCTTTTCGTTGTTAAGCGATTTTAATCACAACCTTTCCAAATGCGCCCTTCGCGAGATGTTCGTAAGCTTCTCGTGCTTTCTCAAACGGGTATACCTGATCGATCACGGGACGAATCTTGTGTTCGTTGAGGAACGCATTCATCCGGTCGAATGATGAACGCGGCGCCACGGCAATACCACGAAGGGTCGTCTGGCGGAAAATGAGGGGCATCAGATTGAGTTCAACGGTTTGCCCTGTCAGAAAGCCGATCTGCGCAATACGCCCCGACGCCTTGGTGGCGGCGACCGATTGATTGATGCCGCTGCCACCGGCCACATCGAGCAGCAGATCCACGCCCTTGCCGTCGGTCAGCTTCAGCACTTCATCTGCCCATTTCGGCGTCGTTCTGTAGTTGATGCCCGCCACAGCCCCCAGCGCCTTCACGGCTTGCAGATTCTGGTCGCTACTCGACGTTGCGATGACCTTCGCGCCAAGGGCCGTAGCGATCTGCACGGCAAATATCGACACACCTCCAGTGCCTTGAACCAATACGGTCTGGCCCGGCTGGATTTGTCCGTAATCCACCAGCGAATACCAGGCCGTGAGTGCAGCAATAGGCAGTGTTGCCGCCTCTGCATCGCTCATGTTGTCGGGTGCACCGACGGCGCTGTCCTCATGGATGATCATGTATTCGGCCAAACCGCCAGGCAACGGCGAACCGAAGCAGTAATCGGGTTCGTTCGGCCCCGGCTCGCCATCCAGCCAACGTGAGTAAAGATGCGAGTTGACGCGATCACCGACTTTAAACCGCGAGACGTTTTCACCGACCGCTACCACCGTGCCGGCTGCATCGCTCACCGGGATCAATGGCTTGGGCACCCTATGCGGTTCATAAATGCCGTCGACGATAGCCTTATCGCGAAAGTTGAGCGAGACGGCACCGACCTTGACCAGCAACTCGCCAGCCTTTGGTTGCGGAGTCGGCACCTCTCCCAAGTGCAGGTTGTCGAGTCCGAAATCGTTCAATAACCAAGCTTTCATTGCGCATCTCCACATTCACTTCATGGCCTTGAACCAGAACCGGTTCGGCCTTGGGGGTATTTTTCGCTTTTGACGGTGGGCAATAAATGCGTGAAAAAAGACATGATTGTTCTATTCTTGGGCAACAATCAGTTCAACTTCGTGAGTAGGCGGGGTCATAGGAAAGCGTTATGGAACTGCTTCAATCAATGCGACTGTTCGCCAGGCTTGCCGAACTCGGCAGCTTTACCAAAGCCGCCGAATCGCTGGACATCGGGCGACCCCAGGTCACTCGGTATATCCAGGAGCTGGAAACGTCATTGGGCGTGCGCCTGTTCCAGCGCACCACAAGAAAGGTGGCGCTCACCGCCGAGGGCGAGAGGTTCTACGAGCGGGTGCAGGAAATTTTGGCGGGTATTTCTGCCGCGACCTCAATGTTCGACCGCTCCGGCGCAACGCTCACAGGCCGACTTCGCGTCGATGTCCCGACCGCATTCGCGCAAATTGAATTCATCAAAGGCCTTAAGGAATTCACCGACGCCTACCCGGGTATCAGCATGGTTCTGGGCGTGACCGACCGAGCCGTCGACCTGATCGGCGAAGGCATCGACTGCGCTCTGCGTATCGGCGACCTACCGGATTCGACCTTGATCGCTCGCCCCATCGCGATGGCGACCATGGTGACCTGCGCCGCACCCGAGTATCTGCATGAGCATGGCGTACCCGAGACCCTCGACGATCTGGCCTCCCATCGAGGCGTCAACTTTTTGTCCGGCCAGAGCAACAGGACATTGCCTTGGCATTTCTCGGTAAACGGTCAGGATCGAACGTTTGTGAGCAACGCCGGCATCACTGTCACCGAGTCGAATGCCTACGTTCAGTGCGGCGTGTCGGGCTTCGGAATAATCCAGGCGCCCGGGATCACCGTGGCCGAGCATCTGGACAGTCGCGGCTTGGTGGAAATTCTAAAACCCTTTCGGCCAGCCCCGCGCCCTGTGTCGTTGCTGTACCCAAGCCGGACGCATCTGGCGCCACAGGTTCAGGTTTTCATTGAGTGGCTGCAAGAGCGTTTTCCGCAGCTTCATTCCGACTGGCTGGAACCCTAGCGATCATTTTGTTGCGCCAACGGCAATGACGCCACCAACTCAGCACGGCAAACATCGAGTATTTCATCCGCGAGAGGAGAGTCATCCGGGCACGCCCGCGACAACATGACGGCACCGATTGCATGCGCCAGCAGGTCGATCATTTTTGCTCGAACGTCCTGCTTCGTCGCACCCTCACGCGGCTGGTACTTTTCCTCGAGTGCTGCCAGCGTGCTTTCTACTCCGCTGGCAAAGGTCGCCTTTAACTCATCTGACTGGCGGGCAGCGTCGCCACACAGCGCGGCCATGGTGCATCCCGCGCTCCGGCCGTCTCTGTGATCTCGCGACACGTACAGATTTATGAACCCGGCAACATCAAGGTCGCAGGTGCTGGCTACGGATTGCGCCAGGCTTTTTTCAGCTGCCTCGGCCATCAAATCCGCCTTGGAACCGAAGTGTTTGTAGAACCCTCCCTGGGTAAAACCGGCAGTGGCCATCAGCTCCGCCACCCCCACACCGTCGTAACCACGTTCGCGAAAAAGCTCTGAAGCCGTTTCCACAATGTGCGCTCGGTTGGCGAGTGACTGTGTCTTGGTGATCTTCATTTCTCGCCTCCAGGCCTCTTGAACAATGGCCTGACTATACTCTGATGTCGATCATAATCAAAGTTGTTGACAGCTTTGATTATGATCGACATCATAAAACCACTGCCGCATGCCTTAGCCGCCACGGCGCAATATCCGGTCATTGATCAACGCCTGATTTGGTGGAGCGCTTCAAGACCGATGCGGCTTTATCCGCATTCGACCCAACCACTCTGTATGGCGGCGGCGCAGCGGGCTACATCGACTACCCGACACTTACTGAAAGTAACCAGAGTCACCATTGAACATCGCTTTCCAGCAATACACATGAATCGCCAATCGACACCCACACAGCAGAGAGTAAAGCCATGAGCATCCCTAATACCGTTCTGATCACAGGCGCCTCCACGGGCATCGGCGCCACCTATGCCGAGCGCTTCGCACAACGTGGCCACGACCTCGTGCTGGTGGCCCGCGACAAGAACCGACTGGACGCGCTCGCAGCGAAACTGCGTGAAAAACACAATGTCGCGATTGATGTCCTTCAGGCTGACCTGACCCAAAGCAGCGACTTGGCGACCGTCGAGACACGCCTGCGCGATGACGCCAGCATTGGCATCCTGGTGAACAACGCTGGCGCCGCGCAATCCGGCAACTTTATCGAACAGTCCACCGACAGCGTTGGTCAGTTGGTGACGCTCAACACGACGGCACTGGTACGGCTTGCCAGCGCCATCGCCCCACGCCTGGCACACGCAGGGGACGGCGCAATTATCAACATAGGTTCCGTGGTTGGCCTGGCACCAGAGTTCGGCATGACGGTCTACGGTGCTACTAAGGCGTTTGTGCTGTTTCTATCACAAGGTATGAGCCTGGAATTGACACCCAAAGGCGTCTACGTGCAAGCCGTCTTGCCAGCCGCTACGCGTACTGAAATCTGGGAGCGGGCAGGTATCGACATCAATACCCTGACTGATGTCATGGACGTTGGAGATCTAGTCGATGCGGCGCTGGTTGGTTTTGATCGTCGCGAGCCGGTGACTATTCCGCCCTTGCAGGATGCCGACCGCTGGGATGCCCTGCAGGCTGCGCGCCAAGGCTTACTGTCGCAAATTCGGCAATCCGAGGTCGCCGAGCGCTACAAAGCCATGAAAATTGAATCGCCATGAAAGCATTTTCAATCGACCGTTACGGTAAAGAGAATGGGCGTATCCGCGAGGTACCCACCCCTGAAGTGGGTGCCTTTGACGTTCTTGTTCAGGTGCATGCCACAAGCGTCAACCTGCTCGACTCGAAGATCAGTACAGGCGAATTCAAACTGATCCTGCCGTATTCGTTCCCGTTGATCCTGGGTAATGATCTGGCGGGAGTGGTCCTTAGCGTAGGGTCCTCGGTGCGGCGCTTCAAACCGGGTGACGAAGTTTACGCACGCCCGCCTCAGGAGCGCATAGGCACATTCGCCGAACTGATTGCGGTAGATGAAAGCGCGCTCGCGCTGAAACCGAAAAACATCAGCATGGAAGAAGCGGCCTCCCTCCCGCTGGTTGCACTGACGGCCTGGCAAGTGCTGGTTGAAACCGCCAAGCTGAAACGGGGCCAAAAGGTGTTCATCCACGCAGGTTCCGGTGGCGTAGGCACCTTGGCCATCCAGCTTGCCAAGCATCTGGGTGCGTTCGTTGCGACAACCACAAGCACGAGTAACGTGGATTGGGTCAAGGCACTGGGAGCAGATGTCGTCATCGACTACAAGAAACAAAACTTTGAAAAGGTTCTGCAGGATTATGACGTCGTACTAAATAGCCTGGGCGCTGATGAGCTGAAAAAGTCGCTGACCATTCTGAAGCCCGGGGGGCAACTGATATCCATCTCAGGGCCACCGACTCCACAGTTTGCCCAAGAGCAAAAGCTGCCCTGGGTACTCGGCCTCGTTATGCGTATGTTGAGCAGCGGGATCCGCAGGAAAGCGCGCAAAAAGAACATCAGCTATGGGTTTGTATTTATGCGTGCCAGCGGCGCCCAACTGGACAAGATAACTGCGCTGATTGAGTCCAACGTTATAAAACCGGTGATCGACCGAACGTTTTCTTTCGAGTCGACAGCCGACGCCTTGAGCTATGTCGAGCAAGGAAGATCAAAGGGCAAGGTCATCATTAAGGTCAAATAGCCCCCGTTTTTAGAGGGCAGGTAAAGCACTCATTGGCCGCGATCGCCGCGTGCAGTGTCATGGCGTTTGGAATAGGAGGCGCCCATCAGATAGAAGCACCCGCCCGCCACGATAAACGCCGCGAGCATGTAGAACATGAAATGCGCCGACTGCGTTGCCAGGGCAAAGCCGCACAACACCGGCCCCAGCGCACCGCCGAGGCTGGACAGGTTTTGCGCGCCGTAATACATGCCGCGCAAGTGGTCCGGCGCGATGCGGTCAATGAACATGTACTCGGCCGGGAAGACGATGATTTCGCCCACGGTGAAGATCGCCACGGCCAACGCCCAATGCAGCACAGTGGTGGACAACGCAAAGCCGACGACACCCAGCAGAAACAGGCTGAAACCCGCTGTCAGCCATTGATTCAAATGTTCATTGGTAATGCGCTTGCCTACGATGTACTGCAGGCAGATCACCACCGTCGCGTTAACCGCCACCACCGAGCTGATGACCCGGTAGGTAAATTCCGGTGTGCTTGTGGTCACCAGGTATTGCGAGATGTAGCCGGTGAACTGGCCGAACGCCACGGCGCTCAATGCGCCGCCAACCGTGAAGCAGACCAGGCGATAGTCCTTGAGCAGAATGCGCCCCACCGCGACGAACGACACCGGGGCATTGGCCGGGTCGGCGGAGCTGAGGCTCCTGTCGCCCCACACCATGTAGGTCAGGAAGAAGCTCATGCCCAGGATCGCAGACACCAGGAACGGCAGTTTCATGTCCATGTGCGCGAGCCCGGCGCCAATGAACGGCCCCACCGCATAACCAATGTTGATCAGGGTGTAGCGCACCGAAAACACTTTGCCGCGTTCGGCTTCCGGCAGCAGTTTGCCAAACGCCGCCTTGACCACGATATCGATCACTGAATAGGCAAAATTGAACGACACCAGAAACAGGAAAAACAGCCACAGGTGGGACGTGACGCACATGCCGACGAAGCCAACGGTGAAAAACCCCGTGAAGCTGAGGATCAATCGATAGCTGGAGATCTTGTCAGTCAGGTAGCCGCCGTAAAGGCTAAGCAACGAGCCGACGAGCATCGCACCGCCCACTACCAGGCCGATCTCGCTGATGCCCAACGTGAAGTTGGATGACAGATAAATCACCATATACGGCAGGGTAATGGCGCGCCCCAGTGTCAGGAACAACGCAGATGACAGCAGCAGATTGACCGAAAACGGGTAGTGTCTGAAGGCAGCGAGCATCAGAGTCGGTTCCTGTAATGGGCAGTATCAAAAGCTAAGTAACATATCCTTACACATTCACCTTTCAGCCGGCATCATTATTTAGCCGCTTCCCCAATCGCCCGCGCCGCCTGAGCCAGGCGCTGCGTGGCGGCGCGGATTTCCTCCGGATTGAGCGAGGCGAAACCCAGGCGCAAGGCATTCTCCGGGTGATCAAAGGGTGAAAACAGGCGACCGCTGCGCACCACCAGGTCCAGCTCCAGAGCTTTTTCAGCCAGTTGATTGACGTTGATTGAGTCGGCGAACCTGACCCACAACGCCAGCCCGCCTTCCGGCTCCTGCACGGCTATCTGCTCGCCAAACGCCTCCAGCAAACAACTCAGCAGTGTTTCCCGACGCCGACGGTATTCCTTGGATACCCGACGCAGATGCTTCTTCAACTCGCCATCGTTGATCAAGTCCGCGAGCATCCGCTGCATGACGGCATCGCCCTGGCCCAGGCTCACCGCCGCCGTGCGCTCGAGCACTTCGATGAGGTTCGACGGGGCAACGATATAGCTGCAACGGAAGGTACTGCCCAGGGACTTGGACAGCGAGCCGATGTAGATCACATGACGCTGCGCGCTGTCGCTGGCCAGGGGCAAATAGGGCCGTCCGGAAAAGTGATACTCGTGGTCGTAATCTTCCTCGATGATGCAGAAATCATGCAGCCGGGCCAATTCCAGGAGTTGCTGGCGACGTCCGGCACGCAGGCTGACAGTGGTAGGAAACTGGTGATGGGGGGTGACATACATCATCCGCACGTTGTGCAGGCGGCACAGTTCATCGAGCTGGTCGACCCGGCAACCTTCGTCGTCCAGGTCCACGGTGACCAGTTGCGCGCCCAACTGGCGGAAAATCTCCCAGGCAGGTGGGTAACTCAGGCGTTCGACCACCACCACATCACCGGGTTTGAGCAGCGCGCTGGCGGCCAGGTACAGCGACATCTGCACGCCTTGGGTCAGGCAGATCTGCTGCGCGTTGACATTCAGGCCGCGATTGTGGCGCAACATTTCGGCGAGGGCGTTGCGCAGGTACTGGCCGCTGCCTTCTGTGCCATGGCGCACGGTGTTGGTGGTAAAGCTGTTGCGCAAGGCGTTGCGGTAATAGCGATGCAGGACGGCTTGGGGCAGCAAACGATGGTCACAGGCGCCATTATCGAAAAACAGCGCGCCCGGCCGATGTTGCAGCGCTGTCGCCTGCTCGCCCGGGGTGAAATAGGCCGCAGCAGGCACCTCCCGCAACGCGGGGGCAAACGACGTCGGCGCGCTGGCGGCAGTCACCGCTCCTGTCGCCAGTTGCGTACTGACGAAGGTGCCGCGACGTTGAATGCTGACCAGCCAGCCTTTGGTCACCGCCTCCTCGTAGGCAAGGATTACCGTCTTGCGGTTCACGTCCAGCAGTTGCGCCATTTCCCGCGTGCCGGGCAACAGCGTTCCGGGGCGCAGGCGTCCCTCGACAATCGCGCTTACCAAACCCTCGATGATCTTTCTATACGACGCCTGCGGCTGCGCGCCATCGAGCTTGAGCAGCGGGCGCCATTTTCGGAGCTGGACCATGTGAATTATCCAAAACTGGAGGTTCTTCTGGTCCTAGTCTAACGCAACAATCGAACCTCAATTGCCCCGAGGTGTTTATGCACAACCGCCATGTCGTTGAATTGTTGCCCTCGGGCAAATCCTTCGAAGCCGCCGAACAATTGCTGCTCGACGCCATGCTCGCCAGCGGTCTCGCCGTACCCTTCTCCTGCCGCCGCGGCGCCTGCGGGTCGTGCAAGGTCAAGGTGGTGTCGGGCGAGTACCGCGAAAAGGTGCTCACACCCGACACCCCGGCCGCCTCCTACCCTCTCGCGGCTGACGAGATGTTGCTGTGCCAGAGCCATGCCTGCAGCGACATGCGCCTGGAAATTCCCGGCTGGTCACTGGACACGCCAGCCCTGGAAGTCAGCGCACAGGTGATCAGCAAGCGCGCGTTGAGCGCCGACATCGTCGAGCTGGTGTTACTGACCGCCCAGCCACTCGACGTGCGGGCCGGCCAGTACGTCAGGTTTCGCCTCGACGACGGCGACAGCCGCTGTTTCTCCGTCGCCAATCTGCCCGCACAGGATCAAGGCCGGTTGGTGTTTCATATTCGCCAGATCAGCGGCGGCCTGTTTTCCGAACGCATCCTGCCGACCCTGCAAGTGGGTGACGCAGTGAAACTCGAAGGCCCCGTGGGCGCCTGCACCTGGCAACACGACGATGAGCGCCCTGTTGTGCTGTTCGCCACCGGGACCGGTTATGCCGGTATCAAGCCCTTGTTGCTGACGGCCTTGGCACGCCAGGCCGAAGTCACCCTGTATTGGGGGAACTCGTCGCCGGCGGACTTCTACGACGCTGAGTTTCTCGAGCGGGCCAGCCAGGCACATCCACGCTTTCACTGGCATCGAGTGCAGTCGGTAGACGCCCGCGTGCAACAGGTTGCGCTGACACAGCCTCACAACTGGGCGGATAGCCAAATCTACGCCTGCGGCAACAGCAAGATGATCAGCCAAGTCCGCGAAACCTGTCTGGCAGCGGGCGCCCAGGCTCACCGTTTTGTCGCCGAAGCCTTCGTTCCCAGCGGAGCATTGACGCCAACGGATTCACTCAAGACGCTGCACCCGGTGCTGGAAAAAGTCGGCCCACGCTACTCGCAGGACGGCATGCTCGCTGCCCGCGAGCAGACGGTCAGGGCCCTGGCCGCCATCGCCGACCAATTGAAAGTCGGCATGACCACCGCGCAAGCCCTCGACATGGCCAGTCAAACCTTGCAGGCCATGGGCGCGTCCCACACCTGGCACCCCACCTATATCCGCTTTGGCGACGACACCATCCGCACACCGCGCCAAGGCATCGACCCGCAACGCAAGCTGCGCGCCACCGATATCGCCGTGGTCGACCTCGGCCCGGTGTGGGATGGCTATGAAGGCGATTACGGCGACACCTTCGTCTTCGGCGAACACTCGTTGCATGGCGCCTGCGTGAAAGCACTGCATGAAGTGTTCGACGAAACCCGCAGCGCCTGGCACCGCGGGCTGACCGGACGCGAGCTGTACGACTTCGCCGAGCACAGCGCCCTCTCTAAAGGCTGGCGCCTTGAGCGCAACCTGGCCGGGCACCGCATCGCCGACTTCCCGCATGCTTTGTTCGGGCAGGACAAGCTGGCTGAGGTCGAGATCGTGCCGAGCGAGATGGTCTGGGTTTTGGAGATTCAGCTGTGCCATCCGACCCAACCGATCGGGGCGTTTTTCGAGGATATTCTGATTGGCGAGGCCAAGGGGGTCTAGTTGTCCCCCCTACGCGCCGGGTGCCGGAGAACCCACCGATGCGCTTCACACCAAACGTTGCCAGTACGCCGCCTTTTCAAAGATGAAACGCCGGCCCCGCCTCTGCACCTTGTGGAGGCGCTTCTACCTTCACCTTCAGCGCAATCAACACTGCCGCCAGCAGCATCAAGATACCTGCCGCGACAAACACACCGTCGATACCACTGAAGCTAAACATCGCGCCGCCCGTCGCCGCACCCGCTGCAATCGCAGACTGCACCGAAGCCACCACCATGCCGCCGGCGCTTTCGGCCTGATCGGGCACTGACCGGGCCACCCAGTTTGACCAGGCCACCGGCACGCCGCCAAACGCCAGGCCCCAGAGCATCAACAACCACACCTGGCCCGTCACGGTAGCCGGCAACAGCGCCAGGGCGAGCGCTGCCACGCCGACCAGGGCCGGCATCAACACCAAGGTGCCGCGCGGCAGACGCACCAACAGCCAGCCGGCCAGCAGCGTGCCGGCGAAGTTTGCAACGCCGAAACCCAGCAACATCAACGCCAGCACTTCGGCGCCGACGCCGGTGGTGCTTTCCAGGAATGGCCGGATATAGGTGAACAACGCAAAGTGCCCGGTATGCACCAGCACGCATCCCAACATGCCCACGGCGATGCCCGGACGCAGCAGTACCTCAAGCACGGTTTTCAAGCGTGCCGTCCGGCGGGGTGCAAGTGGAGGCAGGGTGAATAGCTGGAACACCAGGGTCACGCCGCCCACTGCGGCGGCTGCGAGAAAAGCGCTGCGCCATCCGTACAGCCCACCCAAAAAGCTGCCCAGCGGTACCGCCACGACTGTGCCCACCGCGATGCCGCTGAAGATGATCGACAAGGCACGCGGCAGCAGCGCCGCCGGTACAAGCCGCATCGCCACCGCCGCCGCCATGCTCCAGAAGCCACCCAGTGCGATGCCCAACAGGATACGCATCAGCAGCAACACGGTGAGGCTCGACGAGACGGCTACCAGCAGGTTGGAACAGATCATCAATGCGCTGAAGCACAGCAACACCACGCGGCGGTCAATCCCTCGGGCCAGGCCCGGCACCAGTAACCCGGCGAACAAGGCCACCACCGCCGTGACCGTCACCGCCTGCCCCGCCAAAGCTTCCGAAACACCCAGCTCGGCTGCCATCGGCGTCAGCAGGCTGGCCGGCAGGTACTCCGCCGTCAGCAATCCGAACACGCCCATCGCCAACGAAAACACCGCCATCCAGGCCGGCGTCGCGGGCGCTACATCTGCACCGGTTACGGCGTCACACACACAACTGCTCATCACGGTCATCCTTCAAAAGTTATTGCGACCGGCAGTCTAGGTGCGACGATCAGGATGATCTATGATGAAAAATCTCGAATCCTTTACCGAAACCCCGGAAATGATGCCCACGGATCCGTTCGACCAGTCCTCTGATCTCATCAACGAGCTGCTGCGCGGCATGCGCCTGCGGGGTGTCGAGTACCGGCGCATCCAGGCTGGGCCGGCGTTTGGCCTGGGCTTCCCGGCCAAGCCCGGGCACGCCTACTTCCACCTTATCGCTGCCGGTTGCGTCACCCTGCGTACCGAAGACGGCACTCTGTATGAACTGACGCCAGGCAATGCCGTGTTCATCTCCCATGGCGGTTCCCATCAGGTGCTCTCCAGCCCGGACGTGCCGGTGCAGGACATCGACAGCTTCAACGCCGCAACCCTCGGTGATGCGGTGTGTGCCGTGGATGCCCGGGCCGATGTGGGCGTGGCTCAAAGCGCCCTGCTCTTCAGCGGCTGCATGGAGTTTGAACTAGGGAGTTTGCACGGCCTTGGCCGCCTGATGCCGGACCTGATGCTGATCGATGCCAAGGGCCAGCGTTATCCGGGGCTGATGCCGATCCTGGCGGCCATGGAGCGTGAAGTCAGCAGCGCCCGCATTGGCTTCGCCGGCATTCTGGCGCGCCTCGCTGAGGTGGTGGCGGCCATGGTGGTTCGGGGTTGGGTTGAATGTGCGTGCGGGAATGCGTCCGGCCTGGTGGCGGCGCTGCGTGACCCACGCCTGGCCAAGGCCCTGCTGGCGTTGCATCAGCAACCCGGGCGCGATTGGACGGTGGAGGAGCTGGCAGCGCAATGTCATACCTCGCGCTCGGTGTTCGCCCAGCACTTTCAAACCACCGTTGGCACGCCCCCGTTGCGCTACGCCACCGAACTGCGGATGCGCCTGGCCAGCCAGTGGCTGACACTGGAGCGGTTGCCGATCGAAACCGTGGCGCAGCGCCTTGGCTATAACTCCCAGGCGGCGTTCAGCCGGGCGTTCAAGCGCGTTACCGGGCAGCCGCCTGGGGCCAGTCGGCGACAGTCGATTTAAGGGGAGCTATAGCGTCAGACGTCTTGAGTTGCATGCCGCATCAAGTCGGTGAACAGCTGCAAAATTCTCTGATTCTCCACACCCAATAGTCGGTCACCCACGTAGCATTCGGTCTTGCACCACCCCGGCACCTCTGTGGGTTCCAGGTGTGTGAACAGCCAATAACCGTGTGCTCGGGCAATCTCATCGCGCGCGCTCAGCAGTGCCGCACGGTCTGCGTCGAAACAGACGTGAAGCATGTTCACCTGAGGCGTACGCGGCAGGATACGAATGCCGGGGATCGCCTGCAGGCAGGTCGCCAAACTCAAGGCCCGCTGATAGCAGGCGTCCAGCATCGCCAGGCGTTGATCAAAGCGCATGGCGACGGAGACCACCATCGGGCTCTGTTTTATCAAGGTGCCGCCCAGCCGTTTACGCCACAGGCGAGCCTGTTGGATAAAGTCGGTTTCGCCCGCCAGGAGCGCGCCGGCGATACCGCCCAGGCCTTTGTAGGCCGAGACATAGACGGAGGAGAAACCTTCGGCAATTTCGGCGTAGGAGCGCTGGTAAAAAGCCCGGGTTTCCCACAGGCGTGCGCCGTCCATATGCAGCGGTGTATCCGAGGCTGCAGCCGTGGCTTTCAACGCCTCCAGCTCATGCCACTCTGGCAGTTGCCCACCGATTTCACGCGCGGGCAGCTCCACCACCAGGCAGCTCAGTGGCTCGGCGACCGCAGACAGGTCGTCGGCCAGGATCGGTCGCAACCGGTGCCCCACCATCACTCCATGGAGGCGTAACAAAGCCTGAAACGCCTGCTCTTCGTGGAGCTGCAAATGAGAAGACGCATGTATCCCGAAACGCGGCAGCCGGCGGCGCTCGCTCCAGATGTTGACCGCGATCAATTGCGCCATCACCCCGCTGGGCATGAACACCGCAGCGGGTTTGCCCAGCAGTTCGGCAACCTTGGCTTCAAAACCTTCGATCAACTGACCGCTGCCATAATTGTCATGGGATACGTCGTTGGCCTGCGCCCAATCCGCCATTTCCTGGAACCACTGGGCAGGCGTGGGCTCTGCAAACCCGTTGATCTCGACAGTGCAGGCCGCTTTGAGTTGGCGGCGTTGTTCATCAGTGTTGGGTGTCACGTAAGAGCGCCTATGCAGGGTGGAACATCGTCAATAGAGTGGTTGATCAGTCTGCCTTCTGCAATGGCGCTCTATGGCGTGCAGGGAATGCGGCGCCTTTTATGAATAAAAATTCATACAGTTAAACTGTACAGTTTTTCTGCACGCATGCTAACGTCCGGACATGAACAAACCTTCCATCACCTCCGAAGCCCACTCCGCCGCCCTGGCCGCCGAGCTGCGTATCTCCCTGGGCAAGCTGATACGTCGGCTGCGGGAACAAACCCATCCGAACGATTTCACCTCCGCCCAGAAGTCGGTGCTGCTGCGCCTGGACCGTGACGGGCCCAGTACCGTTTCGGCCCTGGCACGGGCGGAAAGCGTGCGGCCGCAGTCCATGCGCATCACTGTGGCCAGTCTGGAAACGATGAAAGCGATCAGGGGCAAACCCGACCCCAGTGACGGGCGGCAAACCTTGATCGAGCTGACTCCCGGCTTTCGTAAACACCTGATCGCCAGCCGGGCAGCCAAGGACGATTGGCTGCTGCGGGCGCTGCAGGAGCAACTGTCTGCCGAAGAACAAGCTGAACTCGCGGCGGCGGTAAAGCTGCTGGAACGCCTTGCCGACTTTTGAACTACCCCTACCCGTTCGAGGGCATAGCATGACCATCACCTCGCTGGATCCGAATACCGCGCTGATCATCGTCGACTCGCAACCAGGGAGGCATGACCATGCAATGGCATGACCTGGTGTCTTACTTCTTCGGCGGTGTGCTCCTCGCCAACGCGGTGCCGCATTGCGTCAGCGGCCTGATGGGCCAGTCCTTCCAGACGCCGTTTGCCAAGCCGCGCGGCCAAGGGCGGTCTTCCTCGACGTTGAATGTGCTCTGGGGTTTTCTCAACCTGGTGATCGGCTACGTGCTGGTCTACCGGGTCGGGAATTTCGACCTAAAAAGCGCCGCTGATGTGCTCGCCCTCGGGCTCGGGGCCTTGGCGCTGAGTGTTTTCCTGGCGCAGCACTTCGGGCGTTTCAACGGTGGTAATCCCTCAAGGCCGGTGTGAGTTCCATGGGCATTTTCCGCTCGCTGCGCAGCGTCAACTACCGCATCTGGGCTGTCGGCGCCCTGGTGTCGAATATCGGCACCTGGATGCAACGCACGGCCCAGGACTGGCTGGTGCTGACCCAGCTCACGCCGCATAACGCTTCGGCCGTCGGCATCGTCATGGCGTTGCAGTTCGGGCCGCAATTGCTGTTGCTGCCCTGGACCGGCTTCGCGGCCGATCACTACGACAAGCGTAAGTTGCTGATCGTTACCCAAGGCGTGATGGGTGTGCTGGCGCTGATGCTGGGGGTGTTTACCCTGACCGGCATCGTGCAGCTGTGGCACGTGTATGTGTTCGCGTTTCTGTCCGGCTGTGCCTCGGCGTTCGACGCGCCGGTGCGGCAGATTTTCGTGGCGGATCTGGTAGGCGAGGCAGACTTGTCCAACGCCATCGCGCTCAATTCCACCTCGTTCAATATGGCCCGCATGATTGGCCCGGCGGTGGCCGGCGTGACCATCGCGTCGGTGGGCACCGGCTGGGCTTTCCTGCTCAATGGCGCGAGCTTTTTCGCGGTGCTGGCCTCGCTGTTCCTGCTGCGGGTTTCCGGCCTGCACACCAGCCTGCGAGCGCTGCGTACCAAGGGCAGCCTGACGGAAGGCTTGCGCTATGTGTGGGCGCGACCAGACCTGATGGCGATCTTGGTCATGCTGTTTTTGATCGGCACCTTCGGCATGAATTTTCCGATCTTTATCTCGACCATGGCCGTCACCGTGTTCCACGCCGATGCCCGTGGCTATGGCCTGCTGACGTCAACCCTGGCCATCGGCACCATCGCCGGGGCGCTGCTCGCCGCGGGCCGCGAGCGGCCGCACTTCAAGTCACTGCTGTACGGCGCGCTGGTGTTCGGGGTGGGCTGCACCATGGCGGCGATTGCCCCGAATTACTGGCTGTTCGCCGGGGCGCTGGTGATCATCGGCGTGGGCGCCCTGACCTTCAGCAACACCACCAACAGCCTGATGCAACTCACCACCGAGCCCGCCATGCGCGGCCGAGTGATCGCCCTGCGGGTGGGCGTGGCCCTTGGCGGCACACCGATTGGTGCTCCGATTGTAGGTTGGGTGGCCGACCACCTCGGCCCACGCTGGGCACTGGCAGTCGGCGCGGCCTCCGGCATCCTGGCCGCCGGGGTGGCGGTGTACACCATGACGCGCAAGCTGGATCGGCCGAAGAAAATCTGACAGGCAAAACGAATCCAATGTGGGAGCTGTCGAGCTTCGCAGGTTTGCACAGTTGATCGTTCCCACG
This sequence comes from Pseudomonas sp. ATCC PTA-122608, assembly GCF_001952855.1. Lineage (GTDB taxonomy): Bacteria > Pseudomonadota > Gammaproteobacteria > Pseudomonadales > Pseudomonadaceae > Aquipseudomonas. Next base: position 61,839 of record NZ_LPNO01000022.1, read on the forward strand.
CTCTGCGTGGGAATACATCCTGTGACGCTCCGCGTCACCACCGCGCAGGACTTGAGCCTTGCATCGTCAGCTGGACGCAGAGCGTCCGAGGTGGCATTCCCACGCAGAGCGTAGGAACGATCAACCTCGACAGCTCCCACAGTTGCTCTCTCGCGTATCATCACCCTCCTCGCTCATAAGGGACTCCCCATGTCTTCAACCAAACGCGACAGCGCGCGCATCGAGCGCCGCCTGGTCACGACCCTGACCGAAGCCTGTGAAATCGCCAAGGCCGAAATCACCGGCTTCGATTGGCTGACCCACGAAGTCGACTACCAGGCCTTTGCACAAAGCCTGGTCGTCATCTGGGTATTCGACACACGTGCGAACAAGGAACTGGCTCTTTCAAGCGGACTGGACCAACGCATGCGTAAGCTGACGGCCACGGCGTTGGAAGACGCAGGCATGGATCGCCCCTCTTCGGACCGCTACGTTCGCTTCGATTCCGAGGAAGAATGTCACCTCCAGCATGGCGGCGATTGGCGTCTGCGCCTGACCAAACTGTATGCGGTAAAGGGGCGAAGCCTTGGCTAAGGATATCGAGAATCCGTGCGTCTCAACCTGCCAGCTCAGTGGTGAGCTGTGCGTCAGCTGTGGACGCACCAAGGATGACATTCGCAAATGGAAAAAGATGAAGCGGCCAGAGAAAATGGCCGCTGTGCAGCGCGCGACGTTGCGCTTGAAGACGTTGAAAAAGGGCAAGTAACGCCAACAGCTTCAAGCCATCAAGTGCGCCCAACTGACCCCGTCACCGGCAAATTCCCCAACAGCTTGAGCCCGGTAGTCTTCACAAACGTTTCGTAATCCATTGGCTTCTGGATACGGGTTTCAGCGTTGGGCAGTACATACGCCCAGGCGCGCTTGGACGACACGTCATACACCAGTTTGAACAGGCGGGTCGGCACCCAGACCTTGTTGTTGCCAATGGTGCTGTAGCCCGGGTCAAACAGCGGGCCGGTGAACACGTACACATTGCCGTCGGCGCGCTTGGCAAACTTGCGCACGTCCGCCTCGACCTTGCTCCAGATCTTGCGGTTGTTGGTCGGGTCCTGGGGCACCATGTTCGACAGTGCGAAGGATTGGGCCATGGCGTTGGTGCTCGGCGCATCGGCGGCCGGGGATTGATGGCCACGGTCCACGGCCGGATGTTGGCCACGGTAGTCACTCAACTCGGCGCGTGCGCCCTTGGGAATGCGCGGGTCGGCGTAGAACTGGTTGGTGCGTTCTTCGCCTTTGGCGTCCTGCAACTGGCTGGCATTCAGGCGTTCGACCACTACCAGCGGGGTCTTGCTGGTTTGCGAGTAGAGCACCGCAAAATTATCCGAGCACAGCGCCAGGGGTTTCATGGTGGCCGGCACCGTGGCCGTGTTGATCGGTTGCGCGGACGGGAACAGATCGGCGCAGCCATCGAAGGAAGCCCGTTGCTGTTTGTTTGAATAGAGATCCAGGGCGGCACCCTGGCTGATGGAACCCGAGCGGGAGGTGTGTGGCTGATGCTCGGCAGGCAGCTTGATGAGGTCCAGCAGACCACGAGCTTCTGCCCCGGTGGAAAGCAAAACAAGGGCCGATAGCCCAACTGCAATTTTGCGTAGGTGCATGGGTTAAATCTTCAAAGTTCGATTGCGGGGCTTATGGACCCATGGATGTCACTTTAGTGCGAAGCCGTGCTGCAAAATACCCTGCGCACGATTTACGTAAGTGACTGATAGGTTTGAAGATAAGCCCGCAGCATGCGTGTCACCTGCTGTTCCAGCCCGGCTTCAAAGGCCGCTGATGCATTGCCTTCAAGCAACGCCCGCACCGGTCCCACCACCGCGCTGAGCGAGATGGCGGCGGTCAGGGATGGGTCTTCAAAACGGGCATCCGACGCCGTCGCCAACATCGCTGCAATCGCGGCCACCATCCGCTTGTTGATCCGCACGACCAGCTCCGCGCCGCCCCGCTCACCCGCGATGGCATAGAGGGCTTTGGACGCCGTCGGATCCATCAGTTTCACGGCGAGAAAAGCCGTAACAAACCCCGATGCCATTTCAGCAACCGTCGTGCCCTGGTATTGGTCGCAGGCCTGCTCGACGGTCTCGGCCACATGGACCAGATGCTTTTCCAAAACCGCAGCGAGCAGTGCATCGCGGTTTGGATAGTACTGATAGAGACTGCCCACCGACATGCCCGCACGTTCGGCCACGCGGGTCGTGGTGCAGCGGACCAAACCCTGAGCGGTCAAAACCTGAAGGGTCGCCGTGTGCAACGCTTCGACCGTCGCCGCCGACCGGGCTTGAACCGCTGATTTTCTTGGCTTTAGTGACGCTTTGAGAGTGCTCATGGAATGCGAATTCAAAACCTGAAGGATCCTTCATATTATAGGCTTCCTCCCGCCAAGCAAGAGCTACAACCATGAACCTCAGCACCTTCAATCTCGGCGATCGTACCGTCAACCGCATCGGATACGGCGCCATGCAACTGGCTGGTCCCGGGGTGTTTGGCCCGCCAAAAGATCGTGAGGCGGCGCTCGCAGTACTACGCGAGGCCATCGCATCCGGCGTAAACCATATCGACACCAGCGATTTCTACGGACCGCATATCACCAATCAGATCATTCGTGAGGCACTGCATCCATATAAAGACGACCTCACCATCGTCACCAAGGTGGGCGCCCGTCGTGGCGACGATGGCGCCTGGTTCAATGCGTCGTCGAAGGCCGAGCTGACCCAGGCCGTGCATGACAACCTGCGCAACCTGGGCCTGGATGTGCTGGACGTGGTGAATGTGCGAGCCATGCACGGCGTGATGGGCACTGCCGAAGGCTCGATCGAAGAGCCACTGAGTGCCATTGCCGAGCTGCAACAACAAGGGTTGATACGCCATATCGGCATCAGCAACGTGACCCCGACGCAGGTGGCCGAGGCGCGAAAAATCGTGCGCTTCGTGTGTGTCCAAAACCTGTACAACATCGCCCATCAACACGATAACGCGATGATCGACGAGTTGGCCCAGGACGGCATTGCCTATGTGCCGTTCTTCCCGCTGGGCGGGTTCTCGCCGGTGCAGTCTGCGGTGTTGTCGAACGTTGCACAGCGGCTTGGCGTCACCCCGATGCAATTGGCCCTGGCATGGTTGCTGCGTCGTTCACCCAATATCCTGCTGATCCCCGGCACGTCATCCGTCACTCACTTGCGTGAAAACATGGCGGTAAGCGAACTGGATCTTTCGGATGAGGTGCTGGCAGAGCTGAACACCATCGCCGGCTGACCTTCAGGCCAGCAGCTCGGTAATCCACCGCGCCTGCTGGGCAACCTCTCGCACCTTGTCCTCGGACACCGCCTGCCGTGCCTGGGCAAAGTCACTGAGGGTCTGCTGTTTGTGGCGCAGGATGCGCTGCCACTTGAGCAGGAATTCCGGGCGGCGCGCCTGCATTTGCAGCGGGCCGAAGTACAGCTCTTCGGCGGTGTAGGTCACCGGCCCGGCGCGCTCGGCAACGATGATTTCGTAGAAGAAGCGACTCTCCCGCAGCAGCTCTTCGCACACGATGCGGTAGCCGTTTTCCATCAGCCACTGGCGCAACGGTTGCTCGCCGCCGTTGGGTTGCAGCACCAGGCGCTCCTGGCCACTGAGGCGTGCCTTGTCACTGTCGAGGATGTCGCGGATCGTCTCGCCGCCCATGCCGCAGATGCTGATCGCGGTGATCCCGTCTGCCGTCTCGATTGCCGCCAGGCCACTGGCCAGGCGAACGGTGATGTGTTGCTCCAGCTCATTCTCGCGCACCGTACGCTCGGCTGCGCGGAACGGCGTCAAGGCCACTTCGCCCGCCACCGCCGCCACAATAGCGCCGCGACGCATCAACGCCACCGGCAGATAACCGTGATCAGAGCCGATATCCGCCAGGCGCGCCCCGGCGGGTATATGGGCCGCCACGCGTTCCAGGCGCATGGACAATGTGTGTTCGTTCAACTGTCGTTCCTTTTCGGTAATACCTTGGCCATTGTATTCCGGGTTCATCAAAGAGGAACGTCGCATTGGCGAGCGCCGTCAATCAGTGGCCGCCAGTCTCACCAGTTCCTTGCGCAACAGCGAACGATCAAGCACTGCCATCCCGGCCTGCCAGTCAATGGAAAGCACCTGGCTGATTTTTTGTTGGCTGACCGTAGGCTCAGCCAGGAAATAGCTTTTGCACTCACGGATGCTGATGATATTCACCAGCCAGTCCTCACCCTGGGCCGCCAGCCAATCAACGATGGTCGAGCGATGCTTTCGGATCAGCGCACCGGCATCCCACACCGTCATCTGCGCGAAAACCAGCGGCAGGTTGCTGTCAGCCTTCAGCCACTTCATGTCGCCCGCCAGCGCGCCCGCCAGGTCTGATTCGATAGTGGCCTGGCACTCATGAAAATATCGCTCAGGCCAGTCCGCCGCGAGTTTCGCCCGCAGAGCGAGGGTTTCATAAGCCCGAATATCCGCCGAGGTGGTCAACTGCCCGGTAAAGTTCAGGGTATTGTCCAGGATTGCCGTGGCCAGCAACGCGGCACTGTGTTCGCTGATCAGCGGCAATAAACCGGCCGCCTCCCAACGCAGGAAAACCTGCGTCGCCGCCGCGCCGATCAATTGGATGTCTGCGTGAGGCCCGAGTTTCTGCGCCCAATAGGTTTCAAAGCCCGGGTGATGGTCAATCACCTCCACCACCTGATCGAGCACGACCACCGGGTCGAAGTGGTGGAAGTCCGAGATATCCACCATCACAAACTCATCACCGGGCCCGGGCCGGTAATCGTCCAGCGACGATGGCCAGCCGAGTATGGTCCTGGAGATGCTGGCATTCAGCGGAGCACTGCTGACGGCACGCGCCTCGATCCCTTGGCGATTCAACAACTCGGCATACGCGATGCAACAGGCGTACGCATCAATGTCCAGATACGCCGAGCCGGAGGTGACTACCCTCATCGGAAAAACTCCATGATTTCATATTTTTGGCAGGCAAATTTCACACGCCTTTATGACGAAAACATGACTAAATGGACAGAACAACCCGGGAGATTTGAGCAATGACGTCATTTCGCGTTCGCGAGCTGAGCAGTACGGACACTGAAGCATTGCTGGCCTTCGAAACCCGTAACCGTGAGTGGTTCGAGTCGCATATCGAGGCGCGCGCGCCTTCGTTTTATTCGGTACAGGGCGTCGCCGAGCATATTGAAGGCTATTTATCTGGCCTTGCCGCCGGCGCGTGGCACCCGTTCGTGATCGAAGACGCCAGCGGCGAAATCGTCGGTCGCGCCAATCTGAAAAGCATCGACTCACCGAAGGGCTCTGCCGAAGTCGGTTACCGCGTGGGCGAGCGCTCGTGCGGGCAAGGGCTGGCAACCCTGGCGCTGAACCATCTGATCCACGAGGCACAGGCGCGTTGGGCACTCAAGCAATTGGTGGCGTACGTGTACCCGGAGAATGTGGGCTCACAAAAAGTCCTGACCCGCTGCGGTTTCGTGCCTGAACAACCCGCACCGGACGGCAAGCCCCAAGGCGAAATCCGCTTCGTTCTGACTTTTAAGGCCTGAAGACCTGGCACCCCGGCGAACCTTTACCCGGTAAACACCGTCCGAGCTAGGGCATTGATGTTTACCGCTCGCCGCGAGGTTTCCGTTTGAAAGCTGCCATCATCAAAAAATACCGCTTGATCATCAAGACCATGGGCTATGTAGGCTGGGCACTGTTCTGGCTGCTGCTCTGGGATATCGCCGTCACCGTGGACTTCATGCTGTTCCTCAACAGCAAGATCAACCTGCCGCTGATGCCACTGACTTTGCTCGGTTCGGCGCTGGTGGTGCTGATCAGTTTCCGCAACAGCAGCGCCTATAACCGCTGGTGGGAAGCACGCACCTTGTGGGGCGCAATGGTCAACAATTCCCGCAGCTTTGCGCGGCAAGTGCTGACGCTGCTGGATGACCCGAACAACGAGGTCAACCCGATAAAGTCGACGTTGCTGCGCCGTCACGTGGCCTACGTGAACTGCCTGGCGGCGCACTTGCGGGGCCAACCTTGCCCGGAGGAAATCCGCGCGTTCCTGCCGGCCGACGAGTTTGCCCGCAGCACCAGTACCAATAACTTTTCCAACGACATTCTCAATGGCTCCGCAGCCCTGCTGGCCCAGGAATACAAGGCCGGGCGCCTGGACAGCATTCGCCTGGCGCGGCTGGAATCAACCCTGGTGGATTTGTCCAATAGCCAGGGCGGCATGGAGCGCATCGCCAACACGCCGCTGCCCTACCCTTACGTGTATTTCCCACGGCTGTTCATTTCACTGTTCTGCCTGATCGTGCCGGTAGGCCTGGTGGAATCCCTGGGCTGGTTCACCCCGCTGGCGTCCACGGTGGTGGGTTTTATGCTGCTGGCCATCGAACGCATCGGCACCGATTTGCAAAGCCCGTTTCGTGACAGCGAACACCAGATTCAGATGGAAGCCCTTTGCGAAACCATCGAGAAAAACCTGCAATCGATGCAGCGTGATTCTCTGGGGGGCGACCGGATCCATTGATTTTTGCTGGGCCGTTAACAAAAAAATCCAGCCAACGGTGAATTATTCAGTGTCCGCATGTATCTGACCAAAGAGCACGTGCCATTAAAACAATGGCAATGAAATGGACCAGGGCTGAGTAATTCCCATGAAATCACGCAAGAAAACCGTCAATCCGATTGGATTGGATGACATCACCATCGTCGACGACGCCAAGATGCGCAAGGCGATCACCGCCGCTGCGCTGGGCAACGCCATGGAATGGTTCGACTTCGGCGTATACGGCTTTGTCGCCTATGTACTCGGCAAGGTGTTTTTCCCCGAGGCATCCCCCAGCGTACAGATGATCGCCGCCCTGGCGACCTTCTCGGTGCCGTTCCTGATTCGCCCGTTGGGCGGCCTGTTTTTCGGCCGACTGGGGGACAAATACGGCAGGCAAAAGGTCCTGGCCGCGACCATCGTGATCATGTCCATCAGCACCTTTGCCATCGGGTTGATCCCCTCCTATGACTCGATCGGGATCTGGGCGCCGATCCTGTTGCTCTTGGCCAAGATGGCCCAGGGCTTCTCGGTAGGCGGTGAATACACCGGCGCGTCGATCTTCGTCGCCGAATACGCACCGGACCGCAAGCGCGGCTTCCTCGGCAGCTGGCTGGACTTCGGCTCCATCGCCGGCTTCGTCCTTGGCGCCGGTGTCGTGGTGTTGATTTCGGCGGTGATCGGCGAAGAGGCGTTCCAGTCCTGGGGCTGGCGCCTGCCGTTCTTCCTCGCGCTGCCATTGGGCATGATCGGGCTCTACTTGCGTCATGCCCTGGAAGAAACACCGGCCTTTCAACAGCATGTGGAGCAACTCGAACAAGGCGATCGCGAAGGCCTGGCGGGCGGCCCGAAAGTGTCGTTCAAGGAAGTCGCCACCAAGCACTGGCGCAGCCTGATGACCTGCGTCGGCGTGGTGGTGGTGACCAACGTCACCTACTACATGCTGCTCACGTACATGCCGAGCTACCTGTCGCACAACCTGCACTACAGCGAAAACCACGGCGTGTTGATCATCATCGCGATCATGGTCGGCATGTTGTTCGTGCAGCCAATGATTGGCTTTGTCAGCGACAAGATCGGGCGTAAACCCTTCATTCTGTTCGGCAGCATCGCGCTGTTCTTCCTCGCCATTCCGGCCTTTATGCTGATCAACAGCGGCAAGCTCGGGCTGATTTTCTCGGGGCTGCTGATCATTGCGGTGGTGCTCAACTTCTTTATCGGCGTGATGGCGTCCACCCTGCCGGCGATGTTCCCTACCCACATCCGCTACAGCGCGTTGGCCAGCGCCTTTAACATCTCGATCCTGGTGGCCGGCCTCACGCCGACCGCCATGGCCTGGCTGGTAGAGACCACCAACAACCTGTACATGCCGGCCTACTACCTGATGGTGTTTGCCGTGTTGGGGCTTTTCACCGCACTGACCATGAAGGAAACCGCCAACAAACCCCTGCGCGGCGCAGCACCGGCGGCTTCGGATATCGAGGAAGCCAAAGAGCTGCTGCAGGAGCACGAAGACAATATCGAGCAGAAGATCGAAGACATCGACGCGCAAATCGCCGAGCTGGAAGCCAAGCGCGAAAACCTGGTGCAGCAGCATCCACGCATCAACTGACGCAACATATTTAGAAACGAATAGACGGTGAACTAACGCGCAGGCAGCAGGCTCCTTCCTTAAGCGCAGTCAGCGCGGCCCTGATGAGCCTCATCAGGGCCGCTCAACGATAAGGAGCCGCCCGTGACCGTCACCCCCGCCCTCACCTACCGCTGTACGCCTGGCCCGCTTCACGCGACCTTGCTTGCCGGTACCGTCCCGCTGTTTCTCGGCGCTCTGCTGAGTGACATTGCCTACTACCAGACCTACCAGATCCAATGGAGTAACTTCGCCGCCTGGCTGATCGCCGGCGGCCTGGTGTTCTGTGGGCTGGCGGGGTTGTTTGCGCTGGTCAACCTGCTGCGGGCCGACCGCAAGGCCGGGCGCCCCACGGTGTACTTCCTGCTGTTGCTGGTCACCTGGGCACTGGGCCTGGTCAACGCTTTTGAACATGCGAAAGATGCCTGGGCCGTGATGCCTTCGGGCCTGGTGCTGTCTGCCATCGTGACCCTGCTGGCCTGCGTGACCACGTGGGTCGGGCTGACCAACCTGCGTTCGGGAGGTGCCCAATGAAGCCTTCCAGCACGCTGACCGTTTTAAGCATGGCGATGTTGTTGAGCGCCTGCGGTGGCGAAGCCGACAGCACTCAGGCTCGCGGCCCGGACCCCAAACTGCCGGAACCTCAACGCGGCCTGCTGCCCAGCATGAAGATCGCCGAACCGGTGGCCTGGGGTGAGCAGAAACCCACCGTGCCCGAGGGTTTCAGCATCACGGCCATCGCCACCGACCTGCGGATTCCGCGCCAGACCCTGGTGCTGCCCAACGGTGACATCCTCGTCGCCGAAGGCCGCGGCGGCAGCGCGGCGAAGCTCAAGCCCAAGGACGTGATCGCCAGCGTGATCAAGGCCGAGGGCAACACCAAGGTCAAGGGCGGCAATCGCCTGACCCTGTTGCGGGATGCCGACGGTGACGGCACCTACGAGTTGAAAACCGTGTTCGCCGAAAACCTCAACGCGCCCTACGGCCTGGCCTTTGCCGACGGCAAGCTGTACGTGGCGAACCAGGATGCGCTGGTGCGCTTCGACTACGAGGACGGCCAGACCAAGGCCGGTGGCCCACCTACCACCGTCACCGACCTGCCTGCCGCGATCAATCATCACTGGACCAAATCCCTGGCGATCAGCCCCGATGGCCGCTCGCTGTATGTCGGCATCGGGTCCAACAGCAACATCACCGAACGCGGCATGGAGGTCGAGATCGACCGGGCGATGGTCTGGCAGATCGACGCCGCCACCGGCGCTCACAAGCCTTACGCAACCGGTTTGCGCAACCCGACCGCCCTGACCATTCAACCGGGCTCCGGACAGGTGTGGGCGGTGGTCAACGAGCGGGATGAACTGGGGCCGGACCTGGTACCGGATTACCTGACCTCGGTGCGCGAAGGTGAGTTCTACGGCTGGCCCTACAGCTATTGGGGCCAGAACGTCGACACCCGCGCCCAACCGCAAAACCCGGCCAAGGTCGCCGCCGCGATCAAACCGGATTACAGCCTGGGTTCCCACGTTGCCGCACTGGGCGTCGACTTCTCCATCCCGGCCATGGGCGAGAAATATGCCGACGGCGTCTTCGTGGGCGAGCACGGCAGCTGGAACCGGGATAATCCGGTGGGCTACAAGGTGATCTTCGTGCCATTCAGCAATGGCAAGCCGGCCGGCGAACCGCTGGACTTCGCCACGGGTTTCCGTGGAGATGATGGCAAGACTCGCGGGCGGCCGGTGGGGGTCACTGTTGATCCGAAGGGTGCGCTGATCATTGCCGATGACCTGGCCAACACGGTGTGGAGGGTGACGCGCAATAAATGAGGCCTGAAGCGGCCAACGTGGTTGCCTTCCCGGGGAGCGCGGCGGTACCTTCGCCGCACTCACGAACAGGAAGGTAATCGCAATGCCAGACACCACCGACAACGGCTTCTACGATCGCGCGGACGCGCACATCGAGCTGTCCAACGAGCAGTTCAGGGCGTTCGCCGACCTAGGCAAAATCAGCGCCTCTATGATGTTCGGCACCACACGGTTCAATGCCTGGGTCAGCGCACGCAGCTTTAAATCCGGCGAAGAAATGGCCCAGGCCCGTGAGGCGATGCTGAAGTATTTCTGTGATCAGTACCGAATGATGCTTGAGGATAACCTCGATGATCACATCAATAATTTCAGCAAGTACATGCTAGTCAAGGCACCTGAATAAGCCGGTTTTTTTCCGCTTAAGGGGAGGTCAATGTCACCAGGTACTTGCCTGAATTCACAGGCTTCCCTTGGCCATCCACCAATGTGTATTGCTGCTGGTAATAAGGCCCCGACCGCCCGCTGTCGGCGACCAGTTTCACGCTGACGGCGCTGTGATCAAGGGCAGTGACCGAGCTCACCGGCTCCACGTTACGGACGCTGATGGCGCTGCCACGTGCCAGGCTCGGGCAGTTGCTGAGTTTTAGTCCGTCGGCCATGGTCAGCGGCGTGCAAGACGCCTCGACAATGCTGCCGTGAAAGTAAATGACTCCCTGCCCCACCGGGCTCGCGGCCATGCAGGCGCCGGAGAGGCTGAACAGCAGGCCAACATGGATTGCAGACATTCTCTTGATGCTCATGCCAATACTCCCGGGGTTAAAAGCCTATGCCTCGGGATATCGGCTGATTGGCGGATTATTTTAAGATTTGTCTGATGTTAGAACCGGTTATTTCAACGACTTTGGAAATATCAGTGCCCGCCAACCGCAGGCTTGCCGTGCGCCCGGTGCCCAGGTTTGAAACCATGGTTGCGAGCGGCCCACGTAATCGCAAAACCCACCGCCAGCAACACCAACATTGCCCACGGGAATGACGCCACACCCCAGGTATCGAGCAACACTCCGCCCACCACACCACTTCCCGCAATGGCGCTGTTCCAGGCCACCACATTCAGCGACAGCGCCACGTCTGCCCCATCGCCGGCCGCGTCCGCCAATGCGGTTTGCAGCAACGTTGCCGCGCCACCAAAACTCAAGCCCCACACCGCCACACCGACATAAATCACCCCGGGCACCTGCGCGAGAAAACCAAACGCCAGGCACGTCGCCGCAAAGCCCGCCAGGCTGACCAGCACCGTCTTGCGCAACGCCACATCCACCAACCGAGCGGTCACCCAAATCCCGAGCAGCGCCGCTATACCAAACACCAACAACACCAGATCCACACGATCCACCAAGCCCGCCGGGGCCACGAACGGCGCGATGTAGGTATAGAGAATGTTGTGGGCGAGCATCCATGAGATCACCACCGCCAGCACTGGCCGTACGCCCGGCGTGGTCAGCACCTTGCGCAACGGCATACGCTGATGGGCTGACTGGCCGGGGTAATCCGGCACTTTCACCAGCACCCAGACGATCAACACCAGGGTCAGCGCCGACATGATGCCGAAGGTGGTGCGCCAGCCCACCAGTCCACCCAGCCAGGTGCCCAGCGGCACGCCGAGTGACAGCGCAATCGGCGTGCCCACCATGGCCAGTGCCAATGCCTTGCCCTGCTGATGCGGTTCAACCATGCGCCGCGCATAGCCGGCCAACAAACTCCAGGCCAGCCCCGCGGCCATCCCGGCGAGGAACCGCGCCAGCAGCGTCAGCCCGTAGTGGGAAGACAGCGCCGTGATGGAATTGAACAGCAGAAAACCGACGATGGTCAGCAGCAGCACATTGCGTCTACGCCAGCCGCGAGTAGCGATGGTCAGCGGGATCACCGCCAACACCGAACCCAGCGCATACGCGGTGACCATCTGCCCGGCCATGGACGCTGAAACGCCCAGGCCATCGCTGATCAGCGGCAACAGGCCTGCCGGCAGGGTTTCAGTGACGATGCAGATAAAACCGGTCATGGCCAGGGCGAGCAAGGCGCCGATGGGCAAACGGTCGGGAACGGCGTCTGCCGATAAGGTGGTTGAGGGGGTCACAGGGAAACTCCTTGAACTAGAGGACTTAAATACCGATCGATATAAATGTTGGGCGCACCACGTAGCGTTGTCAACGACTTATGTATCGACTAGTATTTATCTCATTACCCGAGAGGATTCCCCCATGGCGCAGATGGGCCGCCCCCGCACTTTCGACCGCGACCAGGCCGTGGAACAGGCCATGCACCTGTTCTGGGAGCACGGTTACGACGCCACGTCCCTGAGCCAGTTGAAAAGCGGATTGGGCGGTGGCATCTCCGCGCCGAGTTTTTACGCGGCGTTCGGCTCCAAGGACGCGCTGTTCCAGGAATGCGTGCAGCGTTATCTGGCGACGTTCGCCCAGGTCACCGAATGCCTGTGGGATGACGGCCTGCCACCGCGCCAGGCCATCGAGACCGCGCTGCGCCAATCCGCACGCATGCAGTGTGAAGAGGGGCATCCCAAAGGCTGCATGGTAGCCCTGGGCGTGATGAGCGCGCCCTCCCCCGAGAACGCGCAAGTCACCCATGCACTGACTCATTCACGGGAGCGCACCCGAGCGGGCATTGTGCATTGCGTCGAGCGTGGCATTCGCGCAGGCCAGTTACCTGCCGAGACCAACGCCCGTGCCATGGCCACGGTCTACGATAGTTTCCTGCAAGGCGTGTCGATCCTGGCTCGGGATGGCGTCGACGCTAATGCCATCGACACTGCCATCGGCCAACTGATGCTGACCTGGGATTTATCCGCCGCTACAGCGCCGCCCATTCGGCGCGATGCTCCAGCAGAAAGTCCACAAACGCCCGCACCCGATGGGGCACGTAGCGGCCGTGGGGATACAGCAAGGTAAACGGCCGTGAGCGTCCACCGTAAGGCTGCAACACCTCCACCAGGCTGCCGTTGGCCAACTCGTCCTCGACGATGAATTTGTAGGTCTGGAACAGCCCCGCGCCGTGCTTGGCCAGGGTTACGCCACCGAGCACATCGTCAGAGCAGCTGTAGCCCGCTTCACCGGCAAACTCTCGCTCCTTGCCGTCCACCTGGAACAACCAGGAAATGCGCCGCCCGTTGCTCGGCAATTCGTACTGGATGCACTCATGGTCCGGCAAATCCTCCAGGGTTTGGGGCGTGCCGGCACGCTTCAGATACGACGGCGCCGCAACCACCACCAGCTTGGCGTCTTCCAGCAACCGCGCGATCAGCGTCGAGTCCGGCTGGGCACGCACGCGGATGGCCAGGTCATAGCCTTCGGCGACGAAATCAATATTGCGGTTGCTGATGTGGATATCCACGGTGACTTGCGGGTACAGCGCACGGAATTTCGGCAGCAGCGGCAGGATCCGGTGATGGCCGTAGGTGGTCGGGATGCTGATGCGCAACAGCCCGGACGGCACCGATTGCGCGCCCATCATTTCCTGCTGGGCTTCCACCAGTTGCGTGAGGGCCTGGCGGCATTGCTCGAAAAACGTCCGGCCGCCCTCGGTCAGGCGGATGCTGCGGGTGGTGCGTACAAACAACCGGGAACCCAGGCGTTCTTCCAGCCGCGAGATGCTGCGGCTCACCGCCGCTGGCGTCACGCCCGCCACCTGGGCGGCGGCGGTAAAGCTGCTGGCCTCGGCAGCCAGGCAGAACAGCTCGATGCTGCCCAACTGCAAATCTTCGAAATGGCGCTTCATGATTGATTACACCGGGTATCTACTTGGGGATTCACCCGCTCTATTTATCAGCAAGGGCCGCATAAATATAGGGGTCCTACCTGGCCCGTGCTTGCTTTCATTCCATGCACACCGCCCACAACTTCCGTGGCAATGCTCCGTCGTTGGACCTTGCGAACTCCATCAACAACAAGCCGGTCGTGGTCAACCGATTACCGAATACCGACCGTGGTTCGCAGATCGACTCCCTGCAAAAAGGCGTGTATTTCCAGGACCAGATCAAGTTCGACGAGGCCACCACCTCGCGCGCAGGGTTGGTGTACAAGGCTGGCAACGGCCTGGCACCGTACCTGAGCTACAGCGAATCGTTCTTCCCGGTAGCGGGTGTGAGCAAGGCCGGGCAAGTGTTTGTGCCCACCGAAGGCAAACAGTACGAGTTCGGTGACTTACCGCTGGTAGGCCAACAACGGCTCACTCAGCGGTTCGGGGCGTCAGGCATATGGCGTTGGGGGCGGTGATTGGGGGCATATCCGTTGGTTTTGTTACGGCTACTATTGGTTCCGCTCTTACAGCGGCTCACTTTTGAAAAGCGCAAAAGTAAGCAAAACGCTCTTGCCCCACCACTCGGCACCTCGCCCAGGCTCGGTGTGCCCTCACTCCGGCTTTGGAGCGTGGGCCGCCGCGATGGGCCATCCTTGGCCCAGCGCGGCTAACCCGGCGTCCTGCCGGGTTACCCACGCTCCAAAGCCTGCGTTCGGCCAGCGTGGTTTAACGGGGCGCCTAAGATCAAGATCAAAAGCAGATCAAGGGCACAGCGGCCTACAGGCCGGCTTGAGTGTGGTGAAGCAACAGCAAGATCAAAAGCTAAAGCGGGCACGGTCCAAATGTGGGAGCGGGCTTGCTCGCGAAGGTCGTTAACGATG
>NZ_LPNO01000023.1 GCF_001952855.1 Pseudomonas sp. ATCC PTA-122608
CTGTTGATCTTGATCTTAGGCGCCCCGTTAAACCACGCTGGCCGAACGCAGGCTTTGGAGCGTGGGTAACCCGGCAGGACGCCGGGTTAGCCGCGCTGGGCCAAGGATGGCCCATCGCGGCGGCCCACGCTCCAAAGCCGGAGTGAGGGCACTCCGAGCCTAGGCGAGGAGCCGAGTGGTGGGGCAAGAGCGTTTTGCTTACTTTTGCGCTTTTCAAAAGTGAGCCGCTGTAAGAGCGGAACCAATAGCCGCCCTGACCGCAGCAACGGATATGTACACCACCCCCGCCACCACCGATCAAACACCCCTTGCGACCCCCCAATTTCTTTGCTAGCTTCTTACAAAATGTTAACGATAACATTTGCTCTAAAAATAAAAACAAAACAGAGATCCCCACCATGAAAATGCTTCCGAAAACCCTGTGTTTGTTGGCTCTGAGCATCAATCTTGGCACTTCTGGCCTGGCCCTGGCCGACACCAAACCCGCCCCCATCCGCATCGGCGCGTCCTTCCAGGAAATCAACAACCCTTACTTCGTCACCATGAAAGACGCCCTGCAGGAAGCCGGGGCGACCATCGGTGCGCAGTTGATCATCACCGACGCCCGCCACGACGTGTCCAAACAGGTCAGCGACGTCGAAGACATGCTGCAAAAGGGCATCGACATTCTGCTGATCAACCCCACCGACTCGGTCGGCGTGCAATCAGCCGTCAAATCCGCCCATGCCGCCGGCGTAGTCGTGGTCGCCGTCGACGCCCAGGCCGAAGGCCCACTGGACTCCTTCGTTGGCTCGAAAAACTTCGACGCCGGCTTCCAGGCCTGCGAATACCTGGCCAAGAACATCGGTGACAAGGGCAATATCGCCATCCTCGACGGCATCGCCGTGGTGCCGATCCTGGAACGCGTACGCGGTTGCAAAGAGGCCGTGGCCAAGCACCCGGACATCAAGATCGTGAGCATCCAGAACGGCAAGCAGGAACGTGACCAGGCGCTGACCGTCACCGAAAACATGCTGCAGGCCCAGCCCACCCTCAAGGGCATTTTCAGCGTCAACGACAACGGCTCCCTCGGTGCACTCTCGGCCATCGAAGCCAGTGGCCTGGACGTCAAACTGGTGAGCGTCGACGGCGCGCCGGAAGCGATCAAGGCCATCCAGAAACCCGGCAGCAAATTCATCGCCACCTCCGCGCAATACCCCCGTGACCAGATCCGCCTGGCCCTGGGCATCGCCCTGGCCAAGAAATGGGGCTCGCAAGTGCCGGCCACGATCCCGGTGGACATCACCCTGATCGACCAGGCCAAGGCCAAGGATTTCAGCTGGTAAAACACCCAGGCCCCACGCCAGGCGTGGGGCACAGGTCATCCATCTGAATGCGAGGTCGGCGGTATGAGCAGTCTTCTGAAACTGGAAAATATCTGTAAGCGCTACCCGGGGGTGCAAGCCCTCAGGGCGATCAACCTGGAAGTGCAGCGCGGCGAAATTCATGCGTTGCTCGGGGAAAATGGCGCGGGCAAATCGACCCTGATGAAGATCCTTGGCGGGGTCGAGCACCAGGACGAAGGGCAGATCCTGATCGACGGCGAGGCCCGGCAGTTCGCGACCTACCGTGATGCGATTGCCGCCGGTATCGGCATCGTGTTCCAGGAATTCAGCCTGATTCCCTACCTCACGGCAGTGGAAAATATCTTCCTCGGCCATGAGCTGAGCAACCGCTTCGGCCTGTTGCGCAAGCGCGAAATGGTCGAGGCGAGCGAGGCGTTGTTCAAGCGCCTCGGCGTCAGCATCGACCTGCAATGCGCGGTCAAGCACCTGAGTGTGGCCGAACAGCAGTTCGTCGAGATCGCCAAGGCCCTGGCCCTGGATGCGCGGCTGCTGGTGCTCGACGAACCCACCGCCACGCTGACGCCGAGCGAAGCCGAGCTGCTGTTCGAGATCATGCGTGAGCTCAAGCGCCAGGGCGTGGCGGTGATTTTTATCTCTCATCACCTGGAGGAGATTTTCCAGGTGTGCGACCGCATCAGCGTGCTGCGCGACGGCGGCAATGTGGGCGTCACCGATGTGGCCGACAGCGATATCGACCGCCTGGTGGAAATGATGGTCGGCCGCCGCCTGGAGTGCAGTTTTCCGCCCAAGCCCAGCAGCGAACGCGGGCCGCTGTTGCTGGAGGTCAAGGACATCCAGTTGGTGCGCAACGGCCCCCATAACCATTTTGAATTGCACAAGGGCGAGATTCTCGGCTTTGCCGGCCTGGTGGGTTCCGGCCGTACCGAATTGGCGCTGGGCATGATGGGCGCGCTGCCATCGGTGAGCAAAGACGTATGGCTGCGCGGCGAAAAAATCACCCTTGACGACCCGGCCCAGGCCTTGGCCCATGGCATCGGCCTGCTGCCGGAAAGCCGCAAGACCGAAGGCCTGATCACCGACTTCAGCATTCGCGAAAACATCTCCCTCAACAACCTGCCCAAATACCAGAACGCCAGCGGCCTGATCGACAAGGACAAGGAATGCGCCAGCGTCGAAGCGCTGATGCGCCAGCTGTCGATCAAGGCTCCCAGCGGCGAGAGCCGGGTGTTCAACCTCAGCGGCGGCAACCAGCAGAAAGTCGTGATTGCCCGCTGGATCAACCATCACTGTGACGTGCTGGTGTTTGACGAACCCACCCGTGGCATCGACGTGGGGGCCAAGGCGCAGATCTACGCACTGATGCGCAGCCTCACCGAACAAGGCTACGCAATCATCATGATTTCCTCGGAACTGCCGGAAGTCATCGGTATGTGCGACCGCGTCGCCGTGTTCCATAAAGGCGCCATCGTCAAGGTACTGGAAGCGTCTGCCGTCAATCCTCAAGAGGTCATGCGCCATGCAACAGGGGGCTCAAGTGAATACGTCCATTAATGCCGTGACGCCTGGCCGGCTGCGGCTGAACCTGGCGCGGTTGATTCGCTCACCGGCGTTTTATCCCTTTGTCGGGCTGCTGGTGGTGACGTTGGTGATGATCTTCGCCAGCGATAATTTCCTCACCGCCAACAACCTGTCGAACATTGCGCGCCAGGTGTCGATCAACGCGATTATCGCGGTGGGCATGACTTGCGTGATTCTTACCGGCGGCATCGATTTGTCGGTGGGGCCGGTGATGGCCTTGTCCGGCACCCTGACCGCCGGCTTGATGGTCGCCGGCTTGCCGCCGGGCCTGGCGATTGGCGCCGGGATGCTGGTCGGCGTGGCCTTCGGCATCGGCAACGGCTTGTTTGTCGCCTACCTGCACATGCCGCCGATCATCGTCACCCTGGCGACCATGGGCATCGCCCGCGGGTTCGGCCTGATGTACACCGATGGCTACCCGGTTTCCGGTTTGCCGGAGTGGTTTGGCTTCTTTGGCCGCGAAAGCCTGTTCGGTATTTCGGTGCCGATCCTGATCATGCTGGTGACGTACCTGGCGGCCTATGTGCTGCTGCAACACACCCGCATCGGTCGCTATATCTACGCGATTGGCGGCAACGAGGAAGCGGTGCGCCTGTCTGGTGTGCGGGCGGCGCGCTTCAAGTTGCTGGTGTATGGCATCAGCGGTTTTACCGCCGCGATTGCCGGGCTGGTGCTGACCTCGCGCTTGATGAGTGGCCAGCCGAATGCCGGGGTGTCGTTTGAACTCGACGCGATTGCCGCCGTGGTCCTGGGCGGCGCCTCGATTGCCGGCGGGCGCGGGGTGATCGTCGGAACCTTGCTCGGCGCCATGCTGCTGGGGGTGTTGAACAACGGCTTGAACATGCTCGGGGTCTCGCCCTACGTCCAGAGCGTGATCAAGGGCGGGATCATTTTGCTGGCGATCTTTATCAGCCGTCAGCGCCACAAGTAAACCGATTATCTCCACGCGGCCATGGTGGCCGCGATGGGTTCTCTCATGCTCAAGAAAGGTCCGCACATCATGGAAAAGCACAACCAAATGCAAGCCGTCGTCTGCCACGGCCCGAAAGACTACCGCCTGGAACGCATCAGCAAACCCCAGGCGCGGGCCAATGAACTGGTGATCCGTATCGCCGCCTGCGGCATCTGCGCCAGTGACTGCAAATGCCACTCGGGCGCTGCGATGTTCTGGGGCGGCGACAACCCGTGGGTCAAGGCGCCGGTGGTGCCGGGGCATGAGTTTTTCGGCTACGTGGTGGAAGCGGGTGAGGGTGCCGAGGAACACTTTGAAGTGAAGGTCGGCGACAAGGTGATCGCCGAGCAGATCGTGCCGTGTGGCAAGTGCCGTTTCTGCAAGTCCGGCAAGTACTGGATGTGTGAAGTGCACAACATCTTCGGCTTCCAGCGTGAAGTCGCCGAGGGTGGCATGGCCCAGTACATGCGCATTCCGAAGACCGCCATTGTGCACAAGATTCCGGAGTCGGTGTCCCTGGAAGATTCGGCGCTGATCGAGCCGATGTCCTGCGCGATTCACACCGTCAACCGCGGTGAGATCCAGTTGGATGACGTGTTGGTGATTGCTGGTGCCGGCACCCTGGGCCTGTGCATGGTGCAGGTGGCGGCGCTAAAAACGCCGAAGAAACTGGTGGTGATCGACATGGTCGACGAGCGCCTGGAACTGGCGAAGCAGTACGGGGCCGACGTGGTGATCAACCCGTCGCGAGACAATGCTCGCGAGATCATCAATAGCCTGACCGACAACTACGGCTGCGACGTGTACATCGAAACCACCGGCGTACCGGCGGGCGTTACCCAGGGCCTGGACTTGATCCGCAAGCTCGGGCGGTTTGTCGAGTTCAGTGTGTTTGGTGCCGAGACCAGCGCCGACTGGTCGATCATCGGCGACCGCAAGGAACTGGACGTACGCGGCGCGCACCTGGGGCCGTATTGCTACCCGGTGGCCATCGACCTGTTCGAGCGCGGCCTGGTGACCTCCAAGGGCATCGTGACCCATGACTTCGGGCTGGATAACTGGGCCGAGGCGTTTGAACTGGCCAACTCGACCAAGTCGATCAAGGTGCTGCTGAAGCCGGTGCTCTGAGATGAACTACGTAATGGGTGTGGACATCGGCACGCAAAGCACCAAGGCGCTGCTGGTGGATGCGGACGGCCTGATCATCGCCCAGCACAGCCAGGGGTATCGCGTGGATACCCCGAAAGTGCGCTGGGCCGAGCAGTGGCCGCAGGTCTGGCTGGATGCGGTCGAGACCTGCGTCGCCCAGTGCATGGCCAAGGCCGGCATAGGGAAAGAGCAGGTCAAGGCGCTGTGCATCAGCAGCCTGTATGGCGGCTCCGGAATTGCTGTGGACGAGCAGATCACGCCGCTGCACCCGTGCCTGATCTGGATGGACCGGCGCGCGGGCGAGCAAGTGGAGTGGGTGCGCGAGCATGTGGACCTGGAGCGGCTGTTCGCGATTACCGGCAACTCGGTGGACAGCTACTACGGCTTCACCAAGATGCTCTGGCTCAAGCAGCATCAGCCGCAGGTGTGGGCCAACACCCGCTACCTGCTGCCGCCCAACAGCTATATCAACTATTGCCTGACCGGTGAGTTGGCGGTGGATCACAGCAGCGCCGGCAATATCGGTGGCGTCTACGATGTGGTGCAGCGTGGCTGGTCGGCCGAGATGCTGGCGGCGCTTGAGATTCCGTTGGCGATGATGCCGGAGCGCTTGCTGTATTCCGGTGAAGTGGTGGGCGGGTTACTCGAGGAATGGGCCCGGCGATTGGGCTTGTCGGCGGGTACGCCGATCCTTGCCGGAGGCGTGGATGCAGCCATGGCTACATTGGCCGCCGGAGTGACGCGACCGGGCAATCACGTGGCGATGATCGGCACCAGCATGTGCTGGGGTTATCTCAATCAGCAGGTGGACGCGCGCCATGGCCTGGTGAGCATGCCCCACGTCTATAACGGCCATCAGGACCTGTACATCTTCGGCGGTGCGATTACTGCCGGGGCGTCGGTCAGTTGGTTTCGCGAGCAGTTCTGCCAGGCCGAAGAGCAGCAGGCCAGGGACACCGGCCAGGACAGTTTGTGGCTGCTGGAGCAGAGCGCCGCGAAGATCCCGGCGGGCAGTGAAGGGCTGTTGTTCCTGCCGTACCTCATGGGCGAACGCAGCCCGGTGTGGGATGACCGCGCCAGTGGCAGCTTTGTCGGGCTGAACCTGTATCACAGCCGTATCCACCTGTACCGCGCGGTGCTCGAAGGGGTGAGTTTTGCCCTGCGGCACAATATCGAAGCGGGCTCCCGTGGGGCGCATTCCCTTGATCCACGGTTGATCGTGGTCGGTGGGGCGAGCCATTCGGATTTGTGGATGCAGATCATTGCGGACATCACCCACTACCCGGTTTACACCATTGTGCAAGAGGTGGAGGCAGCACTGGGCGCGGCGTTGTTGGCGGCCCATGCGGTGGGGTTGGTGGATGATCGGCAGATGGAGAAGGGCTGGGTGCAGTTGGAGCTGCGGGCGGAGCCGGAGGTTGGGAATACCCAGGCCTACGACCACTCATTCGCCAATTATCTTGAACTGTACCCGGTGCTGAAGTCACTGATGCACAGCCTGTAGGAGCGAGCTTGCTCGCGAGAAACGTTAACGATAACGAGTGCTTCCTGAAGGTACGCGGTGCCCTTGCGTTTTTCGCGAGCAAGCTCGCTCCTACAGGGGCTTCACACCCAAGGTTCCTGTGATGAACACCACTTTTGATTTCACCCACCAGCGCATCCTCGTCACCGGCGCCAGCAGCGGCATCGGCCGGGAAATCGCTCTGCAATTGATCGCCAGCGGCGCCGAGGTTTTCGCCTTGGGCCGCGACGCCCAATCCCTGGCCCAACTCGGCTGCGCAACCCTGTGCCTGGACATCGCCAACAGCGCCGCCCTGGACCTGGCCCTGCAAGGTTTGCCGCCGATGCACGGCCTGGTCAACTGTGCCGGCATCTCTCGCCTGGAACCGGCTGCCGCCATCAGCGCCGAAGCCTTCGATCAGGTGATGAACGTCAACGCCCGCGCCGCCGCCCAGGTCGCCAGCCGTATCGCCGCGGCAATGATTGAAGCCAAGATCGCGGGCAGCATCGTCAACGTTTCCAGCCAGGCCTCACTCGTAGCGTTGGACGATCACCTCGGCTACTGCGCTTCTAAGGCCGCACTGGACGCCATCACCCGCGTGCAATGCGCGGAATGGGGACGTTTCGGGATTCGCGTCAACAGCGTCAACCCCACCGTCACCCTCACGCCCATGGCGCAGATGGCCTGGTCGGCGCCCGCCAAGCGCGACCCGGCATTGGCGGCGATCCCGCTGGGGCGGTTTGCCGAAACGGCGGAGGTGGCCCTGCCGGTGCTGTTCCTGCTGAGCGATGCCGCCAGCATGATCAGCGGCGTCAGCTTGCCGATCGATGGCGGGTATACCAGCCGCTAGCCGTTCTCCAGTTTGCCGGCGATCACCACTTTGTCCCGCGGTTTGTGCGGGTCTTCAAGGCGGTCCAGCAGCAGCCGCACCGCGCTGCTGCCGGCCAGTGATGCGTCGTGGGCCACGCAGGCAATCGGCACGCCGAAGATATCGGCGAAGGGCAGGCGGTCGATGCCGCAGATGGTCAGGCTTTCGTGGGGGATGTTGTGCATGCGCAACGCACGCAAGGCGCCGAGGGTGATCAGCTGGTTGAAGCCCATGATCGCGTCCGGCGCCGAGTGCTCAGCCAGGTAGTCGAGGGTGTGCAGGTAGGAGGGCATCAGCGTGTAGTCGCCGGCACATACTTCGACGTGCACCTGCGGGTGATCGGCCAGTACTTCTTTCAAGCCCTTGAGGCGTTCCATGGTGATGCGCGAATGCTCCGGCCCGGTCAGTACCAGCAGGCGCTTGAGATTCGGGGTTTGCCGCACCAGGTACTGCGCCG
The DNA here is from genome assembly GCF_001952855.1 of Pseudomonas sp. ATCC PTA-122608. Taxonomy (GTDB): domain Bacteria; phylum Pseudomonadota; class Gammaproteobacteria; order Pseudomonadales; family Pseudomonadaceae; genus Aquipseudomonas. Next base: position 7,852 of record NZ_LPNO01000023.1, read on the forward strand.
CCTCGATGCCGCTGTGGTAGTTATCCAGCACCACGCGGCTGAACGGGCTCTCGTGGATGGTGCGGTCGAGCAACACCACCGGGGTCTTGCCGTTGCCCAGGCGTTCCAGGTAGTCCGGCTGGTAGCTGGGCTCGTCGGAGACCGGCGACAGGATGATCCCTGCCACGCGGTAGCCCAACAGGGTGTCGACTGCCTTGCTTTCCAGTTCTTCCAGCTCGTCGGTGTCCACCAGCATGATGGTGTAGCCGTGCTTTTTCGCCTCGCGGGAAATCGCCTTGATCATCTCGCTGTAGAAGGGGTTGTCCACCGAGGCGGTGATCACGCCGATGATCAGGCTTTCACTGCGCTTGAGCCCGCGGGCGAAGGCGTTGGGCACGTAGTCCAGCTCCCGCGCCACCTCGAGAATCCGCGCCAGGGTGGCGGGCTTGACCAAGTCGGGTTTGCTCAGCGCCCGGGACACCGTGATGGTGGTCATGTTGACCCGTTTGGCGATGTCGCTGATGGTGACGGATTTTTTCTTGTTCATCGGCAGGGGGAAACCAGGAGAAAACAACCTGAGGCTACCATGTGCACGGCTTCAAATCACCGGATCCCAGCGCTGCGACCAATCCTTTTCCGCCTCCACCACCGCCCGCAGCAAGGCCAGTGCCTGCTGCAAAACCGCCGAGTCGCGCTCGCGGGAATACACCAGGTACGTCGGAAAACTGAACTCCGGTGCCTTGGGTACCCGCTCCATCACGCCGCTGTCCAGGTAGCTCTGCACCACCCGCGTGCGAAAATACCCGGCGCCGCCGTTCTCCAGGATGTACTGCAACGCCAACGGCCCGAGATTAAAACTCAAGGCGGCGCGGGCCTTGTCCGGCAGGGCGGCGTCGTGCTGCTGGCGGAAGCCCTGACCCCAGTCGATATACACGTAGGGCTCGGGCCGCGCCGCCAGTTGCACCAGGATCAGCTTTTCTTCCAGCACCTGCTCCACCTGCAACCCCGGCCAGTATTGCGGCTGGAACACCAGTGCAGCGTCCAGCACGCCCAGTTCCAGCTGACGCAACAGGTATTCGCCTTCGCGAATCTCGGTGCGCAAGGCATGACCGGGGATGTGTTCACGCAGGGCCTGGGCCCAGCCGAGCATCAACGGGTTGCACAGGCTGACTTCGCCACCGATGTGCAGCACGTTGCGGTAACCATCGGGCAACGGCAGGTCGCGGCGGGCGGCTTCCCAGGTTTGTACCAACTGGTTGGCGTAGACCACGAAGGCCTCGCCGTCCGGGGTCAGGCGCGCACCGGCGCGGTTGCGCACGAACAGGGTGCTGTTGAGCTGGCTTTCGAGGTTTTTGACGCGGGCGGTGATCGCGGTCTGGGTGACGTGCAGCTTCTCGGCCGCCGCGGCGAGGCTGCCGCAGCGGGTGATTTCGAGGAAGGTGCGTGCCAGTTCGATGTCCATGAAACCCCCTTGGATGATAGGAGGCATTGTAGGGGCTGATGATCGGAATACGGACAAAAATGTGGGAGCGGGCTTGCTCGCGAAGGCGGTGTGTCAGTCACCGGATGCCTTGACTGATACACCGCCTTCGCGAGCAAGCCCGCACACAGTTTGATTGCATTTCAGGTTGGGGTTTTTGGGGCTTGCAAGTGCGAGGTCGGGAAAGCCTTGGCATACGCCTGGCAAACCCTCAGCACCTGCTCATCCGCAAACCGCGCCCCCACCACATGCAACCCCACCGGTAAGCCATTCGCGGCCAACCCGCACGGCACCGACGCCGCCGGTTGCTGGGTCAGGTTGAAGGGATAGGTAAACGGCGTCCACTCCATCCATTCCCCAAGGCCCGAACCCGGCGGCACGTTATGCCCGGCCTCGAACGCGGTGATCGGCATCATCGGCGACACCAGCACATCGTAATGTTCATGGAACGCCGCCATGCGCGCGACGAGCGCAGCCCGTGCTTCCAGCGCCGCACTGTAGTCACTGAGGCTGATCTGCTCGCCCAGTCGGGCAATGCGCAGCAACCCCGGGTCCATCAGTTGCCGTTGCGCATCGCTCAACGGCCCGGCCAGGCGTGCCGCGCCGGCGAACCACAGGGTATTGAACACCTCCAGCGGATCACTGAACCCCGGATCAATCTGTTCAACATGGGCACCCAACTGCACCAGACCTTCGACCGCCTGGGCGACGACCCGGGCCACTTGCGGGTCCACGTCCACATAGCCGAAATTCGGGCTGTAGGCGATACGCAGGCCCTTCAAGTCAGCCCCGGCCTGCAACCATGGCGTGGTCCGTGGCGCGCCGATCAACCCGTCCCGCGGGTCCGGCTGGGCGATGGTTTGCAGCATCAGCACCGAGTCTTCCACGGTGCGGGTCATCGGCCCCAGGTGGGACAGAATGGTCATCGAACTGGCCGGCCATTGCGGCACGTAACCGAAGGTCGGCTTGATGCCAAAGGTGCCGGTGAAGGCGCAGGGTATCCGGATCGAGCCACCGGCATCGCTGCCCTGGTGCAGCACGCCCAGGTTCAAGGCCGCTGCCGCACCGGCACCGCCGGACGAACCGCCCGCCGTCATGCGCGTGTTCCACGGGTTGCGGGTAATCCCATACAACGGATTATCCGTGACACCTTTCCAGCCGAACTCCGGCGTGGTGGTCTTGCCCAGCAGCACCGCGCCGGCCTTGCGCATGAAGGCCGAGAAGGGCGCATCCACATCCCACCGGCCCTCGGCGGAGGTGGTGCGCGAACCCTTGCGCGTCGGCATGCCGATGGTCTGCGTCAGGTCCTTGATGGACGCCGGCACACCGTCCAGCGCGCCGCACGGCTGGCCCTTGAGCCAGCGCTGTTCCGAGGCTCGGGCCGCGTTCAAGGCGCCTTCCGGGTCGACGTGGCAGTAGGCGTTGACCGCCGGGTTGTAGCGTTCGATTCGCAGCAATGCATCTTCGGTGACTTCCACCGGCGACAGGCTTTTATCCCGATAGAGAGCCAGCAGCTCAACAGCGGTCAGGTTGGCGATATCCGTCATGCCGCTTTCCCTCCTTGCGCCGCGTTGACCATGGCCCGCAGCAACACGGCGCAGCCCGCTGCCAGGTCATCCGGTGCGGCGTTTTCGATTTCGTTGTGGCTGATGCCGCCTTCGCATGGCACAAAAATCATCCCGGCCGGGCCCAGTTCGGCGACGAAGATCGCGTCATGCCCGGCGCCGCTGACGATGTCCATATGGCTCAGGCCCAGGGCGCTTGCACCCTCGCGCACGGCGTTGACGCAGGCGGGGTTGAAGTCCAGCGGCGGGAAGTCGGCAGTAGGCGTCAGTTCAAAGCTCAGGCCGTGTTGCTCGGCAGTCGCTTCGATCACCTGGCGCACTTCGTCGACCATCGCTTGCAGCTTGTCGGCGTGCAGGTGGCGCAGGTCGATGGTCATGTGCACTTGGCCGGGAATCACGTTGCGTGAGCCGGGGTGCAAGCTCAGGCAACCGACAGTGCCGCAGGCATGGGGTTGCTGTTCGTGGGCGATGCGATTCACCGCGCTGACCACTTGCGCCGCGCCTACCAAGGCGTCTTTGCGCAGGTGCATCGGGGTGGGGCCGGCATGAGCTTCGACGCCGGTGAGGGTCAGGTCGAACCACTTCTGGCCCAGGCAGCCCATGACCACGCCGATGGTGGTGGCTTGGTCTTCCAGCACCGGGCCCTGTTCGATATGCGCCTCGAAATAGGCACCCACCGGATGGCCCAGTACCGCGCGGGAACCGGCATAGCCGATGCGCTGCAATTCGGCGCCCACCGACAGGCCTTGCTCGTCCTGCTTGTCGAGGGTTTCCTGCAAGTCGAACTTACCGGCGAACACCCCGGAACCCATCATGCACGGCGGGAAACGCGAGCCTTCTTCGTTGGTCCACACCACCACTTCGATCGGTGCTTCAGTCTCTATATTCAAATCGTTAAGGGTGCGGATCACTTCCAGGCCGGCCATCACGCCGTAGCAGCCGTCGAACTTGCCGCCGGTAGGCTGGGTGTCGATATGGCTGCCGGTCATCACCGGCGCCAGTGCCGGATTACGCCCGGCGCGGCGGGCAAAGATATTGCCGATGGCGTCGATGCTGACGCTGCAGCCGGCCGCCTCGCACCATTGCACAAACAGGTCGCGGGCCTGGCGGTCGAGGTCGGTGAGGGCCAGGCGACATACGCCACCTTTCGGCGTGGCGCCCAGGCGGGCGAGGTCCATCAACGATTGCCACAGGCGGTCGCGGTTGATCAGCGGGGCGTTGCTCTGGAGCGGTTGCGCAAAACTATTCATCAGCAGTCTCCGGTCAGGCACTCAGGGCCAGGTAACGGTTCTTGATCGTCGGGTCGGCGCGGAAGGCTTCGGCACTGCCTTCGTACACCACGCGGCCTTGTTCGAGGACGTAATGGCGGTCGGCGAGCTTGTCGCAGACCATCAGGTTCTGTTCCACCAGCAGCACCGGCAGGCCGTCTTCCTTGACCTTGCGCAGGATCTTCACCAGTTCGTCGACGATCACCGGCGCGAGGCCTTCGGTGGGTTCGTCGAGGATCAGCAGCTTCGGATCGTTGAGCAGGGCGCGGGCGATGGCGAGCATCTGTTGCTCGCCGCCAGACAGTGCGTGGCCGGCGTTTTTGCGGCGCTCCTTGAGGCGCGGGAACATGCCGTACACGTCTTCCATCTGCCAGCGGCTGGTCTTGCGCACCGCGATGCGCAGGTTTTCCTCGACGGTCAGCAGGCGGAAGATCCCGCGGTTCTCCGGTACCAGTGCCAGGCCCTGACGGGCGATTTCGAAGATTTTCTGCCCCACCAGCGGCTGGCCGTTGAAGTGAATCTGGCCCTGGCGCGGGCAGATAATCCCGAGGATGCTGCGCAGGGTGGTGGTCTTGCCGGCACCGTTGCGCCCCAGCAGGGTCACCAGTTCGCCGGGATTGACGGTCAGGGACACGCCCTCAAGGACGTGGCTCTTGTCGTAGTAGGAATGGATATTGTCGACGGTCAGCATCAGGCGGCTTCTCCCAAATAGGCGGTGCGCACGCGCTCGTCGGCGCGCACGAATTCCGGTGTGCCTTCCACCAGGATCTGGCCGTGGCTCATCACGGTGATGCGTTGGCTGATGGACATGACGATGCTCATGTTGTGCTCGATCAGCAGCACGGTATGGTCGCGGCCGAGGTCGCTGATCAGTTGGGTCATGATCGGGATGTCGTCGATGCCCATGCCCGATGTGGGTTCGTCGAGCATCAGCAGCTTGGGTCTGGAGCAGATCGACATGCCGACTTCCAGCACCCGTTGCTGGCCGTGGGACAACTCGCCGGCCAAGGTGTCGGCGCGGGCGGTGAGTTGCAGGCGTTCCAGCACCTGGTCGGCCATCTCCAGGTGTTCGCGCTTGCTGTCGACCCGGCGCCAGAAGTTCAGGGCGCGGGCACCGTCGCGGCCCTGGGCGGCCAGGCGCAGGTTCTCGCGCACGCTGAGGTTCTGGAACAGGCTGGTGAGCTGGAACGAGCGGGCCATGCCCAGGCCGACGCGGCCGTGGGCCGGTTTGCGCATCAGGTTCTTGCCGTCGAAATGAATCGCCCCGGCAGTGGCCTGGCGTTCGCCGGTCAGGCAGTGGAACAGGCTGGTCTTGCCCGCGCCGTTGGGGCCGATGATGGTGTGGATGGTGCCGGCTTCCACCTTGAGGTTGACGCCGTTCACCGCGTGGAATGCGCCGTAGGCCAGTTCCAGGTTTTTGGTTTCCAACAGGATGCTCATGACAGCTTCTCCTTGCTCACAACGTCGGCCTTGCGGCTGCCGCGCACACGTTCGAACAGGGTCGACAAGCCGCCCCACAAACCGCCGCGCATGAAGATCACCACCAGGATCAGAATCACCCCCAGCAGCATCAGCCAGCGCGGCCACAGGTCAGACAGGAAGTCCCCCAGCAGCACGATGGAGCCGGCGCCCAGCAAGGAGCCGAACAGCGACCCGGTGCCGCCGACGATGGTCATGATCAGGATGTTCTCGGACATCGCCAGGTCGATGTTCGACAGCGGCACAAAGTGCAGCAGCATCGCGTACAGCGCCCCGGCAATCCCGGTCACGGCGCCAGACAGTACGAACACCAGTATCTTGAAGTGGCGGGTGTCGTAGCCGATGGCTGAAGCGCGGGTTTCGTTTTCGCGAATTGCCATCAACGTGCTGCCGAATGGCGAGGCGATCACCCGGCGCGCGCCGATGAAGATCAGCAGGAACAGCACCGCGACAAACCCGTAGAACGCGCGGGCATCGGTGAGGGACAACAGCACCGTGTCACCGATGCGGATTTCCGGGCGCGGCACGCTGAGCAGGCCGTTGTCGCCGCCGGTCCAGTCGCTCAGGGTGTAGGCGACGAAGTAGGCCATCTGGCTGAAGGCCAGGGTCAGCATCACGAAGTAAATGCCGGTGCGGCGGATCGCCAGGGCGCCCACCAGAAACGCCAGGAAACCACCGGCGACCGCAGCGCCCAGCAATGCGCTGAACAGGCCGAGTTGCAGGTGGATCATCAGCAACGCCGCGCAGTAGGCGCCGGCCCCGAAGAAGATGCCTTGGCCGAACGACAGCAGCCCGGTGTAACCCAGCAGCAGGTTGCAGGCGAGGGCCGCCATGGCAAAGATCAGGATCTCGGTGGCCAGGGTCGCCGAGGGCAAAATCAACGGTAAGCCGATCAATACCGCCAGCACCAACAGCAGCATGTAGCGCGACTGGGTTTTGGCGAACGGCAGGGGATTTTTCTCGCTCATGTCAGGCTCTCCCGAACAGGCCGTAAGGACGCACCAGAATCACCACGGCCATTGCACCGTAGATCATCAGGCTCGCGCCCTGGGGCCAGAGTGTGGTCATCAGGCTTTGCACCACGCCGACCAACAGGCCGCCGACCAGTGCGCCGCTGAAGGAACCCATGCCGCCAATCACCACCACCACGAAGGCCACGCCGAGGATTTCCGGGCCGACAAAGGGCTGGGCGCCGCGCAACGGCGCGAACAGCACACCGGCAACGCCGGCCAGGGCCACGCCGAGGGCGAAAGTCATGGAGAACAGGCGGAAAATGTTGGTGCCCAGCAGGGACACGGTTTCCGTGCTTTCACTGCCGGCGCGCACCAGGGCGCCGAAGCGCGTGCGTTCCAGCAGCAGCCACAGGCCAAGGCCAACGAGGCCGGAGAACACGATCAGGAACAGCCGGTAGTAGGGGTAGACGAAATCGCCGACCACCAGTACCCCGCGCAGTAATTCCGGCACGGCGACGCTTTTGCCCACCGGGCCCCAGATCATCACGCTGGCTTCCTGGATGATCAGGGCGATGCCCAGCGTTACCAGGATCTGGAACATGTGCGGCAAGTGATAAATCCGCTGGATCAGTAATCGCTCGATCACCCAGGCCAGCGCGGCCACCACCAGCGGCGCAATCAGCAGTGCCAGCCAGAAGCTGCCGGTGAGGCTGACGGCGGTGTAGCAGATGTAGGCACCCAGCAAAAAGAACGCACCGTGGGCGAAGTTGACGAAGTTCAGCAAGCCGAAAATGATCGTCAAGCCGACCGCGATCAGGAAGTAAATCATCCCAAGGCCCAGGCCGTTGAGAATCTGGAACAGGTAAAGATTAAGCATGCAGGAACCCTCGGCAGGCGGCCGCGTGAGCGGCCCTGCGCTGTGTCACCAGTAGATTTTCAGCGGATCAGCCGAGCACGCAGCCCGTGGCTTCCACCGGTGGGAACGACTGGCCGGAGCTGAGCACCTTGGCCAGGTCGTCCTTGTCGGCCATATCGGCGGCGGCCTTGCCTACCAGCAGGTAGTAATCCTTGATCACCTGATGGTCGCCGGCGCGGATCGATTCCTTGCCAGTGGGGCCTTCGTAGCTCAAGCCCTGCATGGCCTTAGCCACGGTCGGGCCGTCGAAACTGCCAGTGGAGATGATGGTTTCGAGCATGACCTTGGTGCTGATGTAGTCAGCGGCCAGCGGGTAGGTGGGGTTGATGCCGTATTTGGCCTTGGTCAGTTTCACCAAATCGCGGTTGAGCGGGGTGTCGACCTGATGCCAGTACTGCGCGCCGAGGTACACGCCTTCCAGTACGTCACTGCCCAGCTCCTGAAACTGATCGAGGCCGGCGGACCACACCAGCAGCACTTTCATGCGCTCCTTGATGCCGAAGTTCACCGCTTGGCGCAGGGTGTTGGACGACTGGCTGCCGAAGTTCAGCAGCACCAGCACATCGGGTTTGGCGGCGATTGCGTTGGTCAGGTAACCGGAGAATTCCTGTTCCTGCAGCGAGTGGTAGCTGTTGCCGGCGTGTTCCAGGCCATGCTCGGCCAGCACCGATTTGGCGCCTTCGAGCAGGGCTTCACCGAACACGTATTGCGGGGTGATGGTGTACCAGCGCTTGGCGTCGGGCAGCAGCTTGATCAGCGGCACGATGGTCTCGCGGATCGCACCGTAAGTCGGTACCGACCAACGGAAGGTGGCGCTGTTGCAGTCCTTGCCGGTGACTTCATCGGCGCCCACCGGGGTCATGAACACGCCACCGGCCTTGCTCACTTCCTTGGCCACCGCGAGTGCCGAAGACGACAGGGTACAGCCCTGGAAGAAGCGTGCACCGTCCTGCTGGATTGCTTCCTGGACCTTGCGCACGGCCTTGCCGGCGTTGCCTTCGGTGTCGATCACCTTGTAGACCAACGGGCGACCGAGCAGCTCGGGGTGTTGTTCCACCGCGAGGCGTGAACCCATGTCGGCAAATTTGCCATAGCTGGCAAAGGCGCCAGACATGGACTTGAGGCCGTAAAAGGTAAAGGGCTCGGCGGCGAATGCAGAACGCACGCTCAGCGGAAGGCTGAGGGCGGCTGCGGCGGTGAGACTGGCTTTCAACAACGTACGACGCTGCATGGGGTGACTCCCTGGATTAGTTATTGGCAGGAGTGGCAATGGCGATACGGTGGAGCACGGCCTGTGGTCAGGCCTTTTATTGGGGGTTGGGGGGTGTCAGTGGTTGTGATCGAACTCCAATAGAAAGTGCGGGCTGACTTCACCTTCAAGGGCGGTCATGTGGTGTTCGGCGTCGCACATGTGTTCGTGCATCAGGCTGCGTACGGTGGCTTCGTCTTCGGCTCGGAAGGCGATCAGCAGTTGCTTGTGGTAGTCGAGGTTGGCGGCGTCGAATTGCTTGCGCTTGGGTTTGTAGGCTTTTTTCAGGACGACCAGGTCGCGCAGCAGGTCGTTGAGGAATTGCGCCATGAAGCTCAGTAGCGGGTTGGGGCATGCCTTGGCCAGCAGGTTGTGGAATTCGAGTTCGGCGATGCGTTGTTCGCGTTGGCCGGCTTCGCTGTCTTCGGGGGCGCTGCAGAAATCGACGTTGTCCTGGAGGGCGCGGTAGTCGTCTTCGCTCAGGTGGCCCAGCACGGAGACGGCGAGTTCGACTTCGATGACTTTGCGCAGTTGGTAGACCTGTTCGCCGTCCAGGTGCTGGAAGTGCAGGTAGTTGCGCAAGGCGCGGCTGGCGGGTTCGGTGCCGGCCTGGTTGAGGTAGGCGCCGCCGCTGGGGCCGGTGCGGGTGTTGACCAGGCCTTCGACTTCCAGCGCCTTGAGGGCTTCGCGGGCGGAGCCTTTGGAGCACTGGAAGCTTTCCATCAGCTCGCGTTCGGTGGGCAAACGGTCGCCGGGTTTCAGGGCATCGGTGACGATTGAGCGTTTGACCGACTCGACGATGACGTCGGAGAGCTTCTGGCGTTTGCGGCGCAACGGGCGGCTTAGCATGGTGGTTGATTGATCCTATTAATGCGCATTAATAGTACTTAATAGGGGTTTGGGGTGGGGCGTCAACGGAGGGGGTCGTTTTTGGTTTGGATGGGTCGTAAATGGGGTGGGTGTGTATATCCGTTGCTGCGGTCAGGGCCGCTTATGGTTCCGCCCTTACGGCGGCTCACTTTTGAACAGCGCAAAAGTAAGCAAAACGCTCTTGCCCCACCACTCGGCTCCTCGCCTAGGCTCGGAGTGCCCTCACTCCGGCTTTGGAGCGTGGGCCGCCGCGATGGGCCATCCTTGGCCCAGCGCGGCTAACCCGGCGTCCTGCCGGGTTACCCACGCTCCAAAGCCTGCGTTCGGCCAGCGTGGTTTAACGGGGCGCCTAAGATCAAGATCAAAAGCAGATCAAGAGCACAGCGGCCTACAGGCCGGCTTGAGTGTGGTGAAGCAACAGCAACAGCAAGATCAGAAGCTAAAGCGGGCACGGTCCAAATGTGGGAGCGGGCTTGCTCGCGAAGGTCGTTAACGATGACGCTGGCATTCTGGATGAACGCGGCGGTCTCAGGTTTTTCGCGAGCAAGCTCGCTCCTACATAAAACAGAAAAGCAGCTTTGTTTTTGCTTTTAACACTCAAGCCGGCCGGTAGGCCGCTGTGCTCTTGCTTTTGATCTGCTTGTGATCTTGATCTGCGGGCCCCGTCAACCACGATGGCCGCAAGCAGGCACGGTGGAGCGGGTAAATCGGCAGGGAAGCCGATTTAGCCGCGCCGGGCCATGGATGGCCCGTCGCGGCGGCCCGCGGAGCCGAGCCGGAGTGCGGGCATGCCGAGCCCAGGCGAGGCACCGAGTGGTGGGGCAAAGACCTTTTGGTTACTTTTGGCTGGGCCGGCATTCCGGGCGTTTGCCAAAAGTGACCCGCTGTAAGAGCGGAACCATAAGCCGCCGTTACCGCAGCAACGGATATGTACCCCCACCCCCCACTCCTCACAATCAAAAACCTCCCCCCGCCTGACCACACYCCCCGCCGCAAGCACCGCCCCCGGTGCCAACACCCCATTGGCACCCACCCGACACTGATCCCCCAGCAACGCGCCAAACTTGTCACAACCAGTACCCTGCAACTGCCCGTCAACGCGCACCTGCACCTGCTTGTCGTCACGCTCGTTCCGGTAATTGGCGACGATGCTCCCAGCCTCCAGATTAACCCCGCGCCCCAGCACCGAATCACCGACAAAATTGAAGTGCGCCAACTTGCTGCCGCTGAAAACAAAGGATGTCTTGAGCTCTGCGCCAGGCCCAAAAATGCAATATTCATCCACCCAGCAACCACCTCTAAGGTAAGCACCAGCAGCGATAAAACAGTGAGCACCAACAATCAGCGGCGCTTTTAAAACAGCACCAACTTCAACGATCGCCGTCCGGTGCACGGCAATCTCGTCATGAATTTCATAATCTTCGTCAGACAGCCCCGCCAGCAATTGGCGAACCACGCCAGGCGCCTGGGTAACCAGTTCCCAAGGCGCCAGATCAGCCCAGGGCGCCAGCGGAGAACGAGAAAAATCAGCGATGTAATCGGTGAGTCGAATCAACGTCGAGCCCTCTACAGATCAGAGAAGTCCGAAACGCTAGCATGAAACATGACTTTACAGTTTGTACAGATATGGATATTTTATCCAGATAACAACCTTCGAGAGATCCCTTCCATGCAATCGTCTTCGTACCATGACGTGATCAACGCCGCCGAACGCCTGGAGGGCTTCGCCAACCGCACGCCGGTGTACACCTCTCGCACCCTCGATGCCGAGACCGGCGCCCAGGTGTTTATCAAGTGCGAAAACCTGCAACGCACCGGTTCGTTCAAGTTTCGTGGGGCGTTCAATGCGCTTTCACGGTTTGACGAGGCACAGCGCAAGGCCGGGGTAGTGGCATTTTCCTCGGGTAATCATGCGCAAGGCATCGCGCTGGCCGCCCGTTTGTTGCAGATGCCGGCAACCATCGTGATGCCCACCGACGCCCCCGCCGCCAAGGTCGCCGCTACCCGGGAATATGGCGCAAGGGTGGTGTTCTACGACCGCATCACCGAAGACCGCGAGCAGATCGGTCGCACTCTGGCCGAGCAACACGGCATGACCCTGATCCCTTCCTACGACCACCCGGACGTGCTGGCCGGCCAGGGCACCGCCGCCAAGGAGCTGCTGGAATTTACCGGCCCACTCGACGCCTTGTTCGTCGGCCTGGGCGGTGGCGGCATGCTCTCCGGCACCGCCTTGGCCACCCGTGCGTTGTCGCCCGATTGCCTGTTGTACGGGGTCGAGCCCGAAGCCGGGAATGACGGCCAGCGTTCATTCCGGAGCGGCAGCATCGTGCACATCGACACACCCGCCACCATCGCCGATGGCGCCCAGACCCAGCACTTGGGCCACCACACCTTTCCGATCATTCGCGAGAGCGTGACCGATATCCTCACCGTCTCGGATGCCGAGTTGGTGGCCTCGATGAAGTTCTTAATGCAGCGCATGAAAATGGTCGTGGAACCCACCGGCTGCCTTGGTCTGGCGGCCCTGCGAAACCTCAAGCATCAGTTCCGGGGCCAACGCGTGGGCATTATCGTGACCGGCGGCAACGTCGACCTCCAAACCTATGCGACGCTGCTGAGCACTCCACAATGAACATCATCCACACCCCCGCAGCCTCGGTGCCTGCCGGGCACTACGCCCAGGCCGTGAGTCATCAGGGCACGCTGTACATCTCCGGGCAATTGCCGGTGAGCCCCGATGGGCGTCACAACCTTGAGGCGTCGTTTGCCGAACAGGCCCAAGTGGCCCTGGACAATCTGTTGGCGATCTTGAAGGCGGCAGGCGGCTCGCCCGCAGACCTGGTGAAAGTCACCGTGTATGTGGTGGACGTGAAGCACTGGCCTGAATTTGACGGCCTGTACGCCGCTGCGCTGGGGGAGCACCGCCCGGCCCGCGCGGTGGTGCCGGTGCCGGAATTGCACCACGGCTACCTGATTGAAATCGAAGCCGTGGCACGTTCGGCGTAGGTCATTTGGCGTAGGTGTAGACCGCCGCCCGCGAGACCCCAAGGTGCGAGGCAACGGTTTCCATGGCACGTCGAATGTCCATCACGCCCGCCTCTTTCAGCTCTTGCATCAACAAGCGCCGGTCGGCGGCCTTGAGGGCGCGCGGGGTGGTCGCCAGGCGTGCGGCGAACTGGTCGATACGCGCGCGAATGGCATCTGCGCCGGACGGGTCGAGGGACTCGGCGGGCCGGTCGCCGCTGACCGAGCCGAATTGTTCCAGCATGCCCTGCAGGCCCCGGAACAGCGAGAGGTCAACGTTCATGCACAAGGCTGCCACGTATTTGCCGGTGGAGTCCTTGATGCCGATGGAGGTGCTCTTGACCTGGCGGCCGTCGGCGAACTGGTTTTGGTAGTTGGCGATCACCTGCGGGTAATCGGGATCGGCGATCCGCGCCAGGCCCAGCTCGGTGGCGGGGTCACCCGGTTGACGCCCGGAGAGGTTGTTGTGGATGGCCATGATTGCGTGCTGGGGGTCGCGCAGGTCGTGGAGTACGACCTCGCAAAACGGGCTGAAGGTCTTGCTCAGGCCTTCGGCAATCTGTTCGAGTTGGCTGATCAAGGCCGCTTGTTCGGGAGTGTGCTTTTTCATTCAGACAACATATCCAGTAGTGGATAGACCGTCAATTTGGCTTTTTTGGAGTGTGCGGGGGATATACCGGAAGCCTTGCTGAGGTGTGAGGATGGTCGGGGGGTATATCCGTTATTTGGGTGATGGCTTGTATGGGTTCCGCTCTTACAGCGGCTCACTTTTGAAAAGCGCAAAAGTAAGCAAAACGCTCTTGCCCCACCACTCGGCACCTCGCTAATGCTCGGTGTGCCCTCACTCCGGCTTTGGACCGTGGGCCGCCGTCATGGGCCATCCCTGGCCCAGGACGGCTAACCTGGCGTCCTGCCAGGTTACCCACGCTCCAAAGCCTGCGTTCGGCCAGCGTGGTTTAACGGGGCGCCTAAGATCAAGATCACAAGCAGATCAAGAGCACAGCGGCCTACCGGCCGGCTTGAGTGTGGTGAAGCAACAGCAACAGCAACAGCGAAATCAGAAGCTAAAGCGGGCACGGTCCAAATGTGGGAGCGGGCTTGCTCGCGAAGGTCGTTAACGATGACGATGGCATTCTGGATGAACGCGGCGCTCTCAGGTTTTTCGCGAGCAAGCCCGCTCCCACAGAAAAGCAGCTCTGCTTTCGCTCTGGATCTTGCCTCTGCTTCTAACACTCAAGCCGGCCGGTAGGCCGCTGTGCTCTGCTTTTGATCTGCTTGTGATTTTGATCTGCGGGCCCCGTCAACCACGATGGCCGGAGTGCGGGCATGCCGAGCCTAGGCGAGGCGCCGAGTGGTGGGGCAAAGACCTTTTGGTTACTTTTGGCTGGGCCGGCATTCCGGGCGTTTGCCAAAAGTGACTCGCTGTAAGAGCGAAACCATAGGTGGCCGTTACCTAAATAACGGATATACACCCATACCAAAAGAGTATCAAACCATACCAACCCGATATTAGACGAAAGCAAACACGCCAGAGGAAACTACCCACAATTACAAAAATACCTAAAGAGTATAAAAAAATGCCCACCCACTCCTCCTGGATCGTGCTGTCCATCACTGGCATTTACATGCTGAGCCTGGCACTGATCAGCTACGGCGTTCGCCGTCATTCCCGCAGCGCCAACAACTACACCACCGGCGGTGGCCACTTCCCGGCGTTCCTGATCGGCTTCCTGATGCTCTCGGAATTTATCGGCACCGCAGTCAGCATCGGCACCGCCCAAACCGGTTTCAAGGTAGGCATCTCCGCCGCCTGGAACCTGTTCGCCCTGGCCCTCGGCTTCGTACTCTTCGCCTGGCTACTGGCCCGCAAGTACAAAGACCTGGGCGACAACACCATCTCCGGCGTACTCGCACGCAACTACGGCCAACGCACTCGCTTCGCCACATCGATCATCACCATCTTTGCCCTGGAAATCGTCGCCGTCTCGATCTACGCCAGCGGCGGCGCCGTATTAGCCAGCGTAATGCAAGTGGACCGAACCCTGGCAATCGTGATCGTCGGCGTGGTCTCGGTGGCGTACGTCAGCATCGGCGGCATGCGCTCGGTGATCTACACCAACTTCGTCCACGCCGCTTTGAAATACCTCGGCGTCGGCCTGGCCCTGTGGTTCGGCTTGAAGCAAGTAGGCGGCATCGGCCAGTTGCAGGCGCAATTGCCGGCCAGCATGTTTGACTGGACCACCGTCGGCTGGGGCCAGATCATCGCCTGGATGATCGCCGGTATCGGCTCGATCTTCTCTACCCAATACGTGATCCAGGCGGTAAACACCGTCAGCCATGCGGGCAAGGCCCAGCGGGCGTGTTTCTACGTGGCGGTGCTGATGGTGCCGTTCGGCATCGGCGCGGCATTGATCGGGATGTGCAGCGCCGTGCTGTTCCCCAATGTCGATTCGCTGCAAGCCTTCCCGACCCTGATCGCCAGCATGGACCAACTGACTGCCGGGCTGGTAGTCGCGGGCCTGGCCGGCTCGCTGTTCGGCACCATTTCGGCAGTGAGCATGGGCTCGGCGACGTTGTTGCTGCGGGACTTCTATGAGCCGTGGTTCAACCCGGAAAAAAGCGACGCCAAGTCCCTGCGCTTCGTGCGCCTGGCGACCATCGCCGTCGGCCTGTTGCCGATTGCCCTGGCGCTGACGTCGGACAAGGTGCTGATGATCGCCTTCCTCGGCAAGGCATTGCGCGCGTCCCTGGCGGTGCTGGTGTTGATGGTGTTCTACGCACCGAAATTCGGCACGGCGACGGGTGCGTTCCTGAGCATCATTGCCTCGTTGCTGGCGACAGTGGGCTGGTTTCTCGCCGGTAATCCGTGGGGCATCGACAACGCTTACATTGCCTTGTTTACGCCGCTGATCATCATGGGCATCAGCCATGTGACACGCTGCAAGACACCGGCTGAACCGCTGGTGCCGGCCACCCGCTGAGGTAGGATGGCAGCCCAACCAATAAGGAAGTTGTGAAATGCTGCCGATTCGCACCCCGTTGATCCTGCACCCCGGCTTGTCCACCGCTACCCGACGCATCTGGCTGAAGCTTGAGAACCTGCAACCTTGCGGCTCGTTCAAGTTGCGCGGGATGACCACGTTGTGTGCCTACGCGGCCAGCCAGGGCAAGACCACCGTGGTGTGCCCCTCCGGCGGCAATGCAGGGTTGGCGACGGCCTTTGCGGCGCGGGGCCTGGGATTGCAGGCGCGGATCGTGGTGCCGACCACCACCCCCGAAGCGACCCGCGCGCGCATCCGCCAGGCCGGGGCCGAGGTGGTGGTGCACGGTGATCTGTGGGATCAATCCAACGAGCTGGCGCTGCAATTTTCCGAAGCACCGGACGCGCTGTACGTGCCGGCCTTTGATCACCCGCTGTTGTGGGAAGGTCACAGCCGCATGATCGATGAAATTCTCGAGGACTGCCCTCAGGTGGGCGCCATCGTGACCTCCGTGGGTGGCGGTGGATTGCTTGCGGGCGTACTGACGGGGCTGGAGCGCCATCGGCGATTCGACTGCAAAGTGATTGCCTGTGAAACGGCAGGCGCAGCGTCGTTCGCTGCGGCCGTGGAGGCTGGAAAACCGGTGCGCCTGGCGAAGATCGATACCCTGGCCAAGTCGTTGGCCGCGACCCAGGTGGCGGCGTGGCCGGTTGAGCATATCTGCAGGTTTGCCCATCAGTGCGTGGTGTTGAGCGATGCCGACGCGATGATGGGCGTGGCGCGGTATGCCGATGATCTCAGGCAGTTGGTGGAACCGGCGTGCGGCGTTTCGTTGGCCGTGGCTTATTTGGAGCATGCCGCGATTGCCGGGGTTGAGGATGTGGTGGTGATTGTGTGTGGCGGGGTAAGTATCAGCGCGGAATCCGTCGGGCAGTGGCAGAAAACGATTTCTTGACGGGGGTAACCGGCGAAAAACACAGGTGAGTGGCTGATCCGTATTAATGACCCGGGTCTGAGTCTGTATTGTTCTGCCCATACTTCCTACAGTGCCGCCCACTTGGAACCGTGGGAGGACTAAGCATGCAACCACCATCAACCGCACAGGCCTACAACTATAAGGTCGTGCGTCAGTTCGTCATTGCAACCATCGTTTGGGGCGTGGTCGGCATGGCCATGGGCGTGTGGATCGCCTCGCAACTGGTCTGGCCGGAAATGAACCTCGACCTGCCCTGGACCACCTTCGGCCGCCTGCGCCCGCTGCACACCAGCTTGGTGATTTTCGGCTTTGCCGGCAGCGCGCAATTCGCCGCCAGCTACTACGCAGTACAGCGCACCTGCCAGGTACGGCTGTACTCGGACAAGCTTGCCGCCTTCACCTTCTGGGGCTGGCAGTCGGTGATCGTGATCATGTTGGTCAGCCTGCCGCTGGGCTACACCACCACCAAGGAATACGCCGAAATCGAGTTCACCGGGGCGGTGTGGATGACGGTGGTGTGGGTGGCCTATGCCATCGTGTTTTTCACCACCGTAGTACAGCGCAAGACCCAGCATATCTATGTCGGCAACTGGTTTTTCGGTGCGTTCATCGTGGTGATCGCGATGCTGCACGTGGTCAATCACCTGTCGATCCCGGTGGACTGGTTCAAGTCCTACCCGGTGTACTCCGGCGCCACCGACGCCATGGTGCAGTGGTGGTACGGGCACAACGCGGTCGGCTTCTTCCTGACTACTGGTTTTCTGGGGATGATGTATTACTTCGTGCCCAAGCAAGTCGGGCGGCCGGTGTATTCCTATCGCCTGTCCATCGTGCACTTCTGGGCGCTGATCACCCTGTACATCTGGGCCGGCCCGCACCACTTGCACTACACCGCGCTGCCGGACTGGGCGCAGTCCCTGGGCATGGCGATGTCGCTGATCCTGCTGGCGCCCAGCTGGGGCGGGATGATCAACGGCATGATGACGCTTTCCGGGGCCTGGCATAAATTGCGCACCGACCCGATCCTGCGCTTCCTGGTGCTGTCGCTGGCGTTCTACGGCATGTCGACGTTTGAAGGGCCGATGATGGCGATCAAGACCGTCAACGCCCTGTCCCACTACACCGACTGGACCATCGGCCACGTCCACGCCGGCGCCCTGGGCTGGGTGGCGATGATCACGTTTGGCTCGCTGTACCACATGATCCCGAAAATCTTCGGGCGCGCGCAGATGCACAACGTGGGGCTGATCAATATGCACTTCTGGCTGGCGACCATCGGCACGGTGCTGTACATCGCGTCGATGTGGGTCAACGGCATCACGCAGGGCTTGATGTGGCGGGCGGTGAACGATGACGGCACCCTCACCTACTCCTTTGTGGAAGCCTTGCAGGCCAGCCATCCGGGGTTTGTGGTGCGCTTTGTCGGCGGGGTGTTCTTCCTCAGCGGCATGTTGCTGATGGCGTACAACACCTGGCGCACGGTGCGCGTGGCGGACCTGAAGGTGGCGCAGCTTGACGCGCAGATCGCCTGATGTGGGAGATAGCGCTGAACCTGGCAGCGGTGATCGGCCTGTATGGCGCGGTGGAGTATTGCTTGCGGGGCCAATCGAAGGAGAGCCTGGATGAAGCCAGCCTGATGCCGTTTGCCGATGACCCGGAAGTGGCGCGGCGGGTTGAGTTGGCCACGGGCAAGCGGGTCAACGCGGTGGCGCCTGAGGAAACAAAGCAGGACTGGGGCAATATAGAGATCTGATTGTGGGAGCGGGCTTGCTCGCGAAAGCGGTGGTTCAGTCAACATATACAGCGACTGACACACCGCTTTCGCGAGCAAGCCCGCTCCCACACAAGCACCACATTGAGCGACTAGCCGCGTTCGCGGGGAATCAGACTCTGCAACTGCAACGCCAGGAAGTTGGCATCGAAGCCAAAGGTGTCCGGGTCTTTCAGGCCGTTGGTTTTCTTCCACAACCAGTCGTTTTTCCCCGGCAGCAACACCAGGGAAATGCTGCCGTAGCGGGCAGCGGTCAAGCCCATCACCGACAACGAAATCAAACCACCAACGCCCATCACATCCGGCACGAACTCCACCGGTTTGCCGGCGATATGGATGGTCAGTTTCTCGGTCTTGAAGGTGGAAGTCTCCACCGGCACGCTGGGGCCGGAAGCCACGTACGCCTCGCGCTGCACTTCCAGCAAGCCGACAGTCTTTACCGGCTCCAGCCACTGCTCGATCTGGCCGAACAACTCGCCGATCTTCTGCGCCCAATGGGCCGACTGCACTTCGAACTGCTGCTTCTTGTGGGCTTCGCTGTCGGCGTAATGACGAAGCATCTCGCCCAGTTGTTGTACATCGTCCATTGCCGTGTTCCTTGGGTGACCCATGTTGCGAGCCTTGATCATGGCAGATGCCGCACGCTGGCGTATGACTAAAGCGCAGCGCTTGGGTAATGTGGTGCCCTCGCCCGTCCAATTCAGGAGCATCGCATGCGCACCATCGGCCTTATCGGCGGCATGAGCTGGGAGTCCAGCGCCGAGTATTACCGCATCATCAACCAACGCGTGCGCGACCAGCTCGGGCCCCTGCGTTCGGCACAACTGTTGATGTACAGCGTCGACTTCGGCCCGGTGGAGCAGGCCCAGCACGCCGGGCGCTGGGATGACGCGGCGCTGATCCTCGAAGACGCCGCCCGCCGCCTGCAAGCCGGTGGCGCCGAATGCATCGTGCTGTGTACCAACACCATGCACCTGGTGGCGCCGCGCATTGAGGCGGCGGTGTCGATACCGTTTCTGCATATTGCAGACGCCGCCGGCGCGGCGGCCGTGGAAGCCGGCACCCTGACCGTGGGCCTGCTGGGCACCGCATTTACCATGGAGCAGGCATTTCTCAAGTCACGCCTGGCCGGACAGGGGCTGACCGTGCTGGTACCGGACGCGGAAGAGCGCCAGGCCGTGCACCGGATCATCTATGAAGAGTTGTGTGTCGGGGTGATCAGCGACGCATCGCGTGAAGTGTACCAACGGGTGATCGAGTCCCTGGCGGCGCGTGGCGCCCAGGCCATCATCCTCGGCTGCACGGAAATCAGTCTGTTGATCAAGCCGCAGCACAGCGACCTGCCACTGCTGGACACCACCGAGCTGCATGCGCAGGCTGCGGTGGCGTTTGCCTTGCAGGACGACTAGGCAGGCTGGCGAATGCGCGCCATGGTCAGGGTGTCGACGAATGCGCCGTCACGCACGGCGTAATCCCGCAGCCGGCCTTCGGTCTCGAAGCCGAACTTGTGGTACAGGCGGTGAGCGGCTTCGTTGTCGGCATACACCGTCAGTTCCACCCGGTGCAGGTTCATCCAGTTATCCGCCACCTCCAGCGCCGCGCTCAGCAGCCGGGAGCCCACGCCCTTGCCCTGCCAGGCGGTGGCCACGCCCATGCCAAACGAACCGACGTGGCTTTGGCGCACACGCAAATACTGTTCAAGCCCGAGCTGGCCGATCACCTCACCGGCATGCACCGCCACCAGTTGTAGCCGCCGTTCGTTGTCCTGCACCAGGCGTTTGCGCCAGGCCTCGACCGACTGGAAAGGCATTTGCAGCACCTGACGGCAGACAGCCGGGTCGTTGTAGAGCGCAGCGACGCCGTCAAGGTGGGCCTCGGTGAAGCGCGTGATAACGATTTTGGGTTCAGGTGTGTGCATGGTGTTTCATCCTTTGAAAACACATGGCGGGCCAGTGTAGGCGGCAAAGCCTCAGGATGGCGAGCCCAGCACCGCAATTATCAAGGCCGCGCAGCCACCAATTTCCAGACCCGGGCGATGTCCGAGGCGCGCTCGCGCAACAGGCGAGGCGCCTCGCTGCAGGCCTGTTCCAGGGTCATTGGTCCCGATGGCAACGCGAACGCGGCATCCACACCGTGGGCGTACATCTGCTCATAGCCCTCACCCAACGTGCCGGCGATCACAATCACCGGCACGTTGTGCTGTTTGGCGATCCGCGCGACGCCAAACGGGGTTTTGCCCCGCAGGGTCTGGGCGTCGAAGCGGCCTTCGCCGGTGATCACAAGGTCAGCGCCACGCACCGCTTTTTCGAGGCCTACCAACTCGGCGACCACTTCAACACCTGCACGAAACTGCGCGCCAAGGAACGCCTTGGCGGCGAACCCCAAGCCACCGGCGGCGCCGCTGCCGGGTTCGTCGCGCACATCGTTGGGCAATACCTTGGCGCAGTGATCGGCGAAATGGCCAAGAGCGGCATCCAGTTGTTCGACTTGCTGGGGATTGGCGCCTTTTTGCGGGCCGAAAATCGCCGAAGCACCGTGGGGACCGCACAGCGGGTTGTTCACGTCGGCGGCGATTTCGAAGCGCACTTCTTTCAGGCGTTGGTCCAGTTGCTCAAGGCTGATGCGCGACAACTTGGCCAGCGCCAGGCCGCCCAGGGGCAATGCTGCCTCTTCGGCATCAAGCAATTGCACACCGAGAGCCAGCATCGCCCCCGCGCCGCCATCGTTGGTGGCGCTGCCGCCAATGGCCAGGATGATGCGTTGGGCGCCGGCATCCAGGGCGGCGCGGATCAGCTCGCCAGTGCCGAAGGTACTGCTGGAACACGCATCTCGCTGACCCGGTGGCACGAGTTGCAGACCGCTGGCCTCGGCCATTTCGATGATTGCGGTGTGGCTCTCGGCCAACCAGCCCCAGTGCGCGTCGACACTGTCACCCAATGGCCCTTGCACACGGTTGGTGCGCAACTCGCCCTGGCAGGCGGCGAGTACCGACTCCACCGTGCCCTCACCACCGTCAGCCATCGGGCACTTGATCAGCTCGGCGTCGGGCCACACGCTGGCCAACCCCTCGGCAATGGCATTCGCCACGCCTTCAGCACTCAGGCTGTCCTTGAACGAGTCGGGGGCGATGATGATTTTCATGGGCTTTCTCCGGTTTTTATAACGCCCATGCTGCCAGTTGGCACCGGCAATAACGCCTGTCCATTGCACAAGAGTGGCTGGGGTTTGTTGTTCATTTGGACAAAGCCTGCGGCAGTAGCTGCACGCCCAGGTACAACGCGAGCATGCCGTCAAGGGTCAACGGGTCGACGCCGCTCAGCTCGGCGATGCGCTCCATGCGATAGCGCAGGCTGTTGCGGTGGATGCCCAGGGCGTCGGCGCAGGCCTGGCTTTGGCCGTCGTGATCGCACCAACTGCGCAGGGTTGCCTGCAACTGGCCGTTACTGTCCTTGGCCAGCACCTTGCGCAACGGGTTGAGCAGTTCGTCGAGGGCGTCGTCGTTGCGGTGGCGCCAGAGCATCACCGGCAGGCGGTAGCGATTGAGGGTCAGCAGCCGCGATTCGGGCAGCACATCGCGGCCATAGGCAAGCAGATCACCGACTCGCCGGTAGCAACGGCGCAGCCCGGGCAGGCCGTCTGCTTGCCCGCCGACGGCAACCCGCAGGATGTTCCAGCCCAGGCCGTCGAGTTTTTCCAGCAGGCGCGGGTTGTCGACTTGCACCGACGCCGGTCGGCACCACAGCAGGGAAAACTGTGCGGAGCTGACGCACCAACTGTCCGGGTAGCGCGAGGTCAGCCAGGCGCTCAAGGCTTCCGCCGACTGGCCGCTGCCCAGTTCAAACAGGTACGGCGTACGTGCCATCTGCGGTTTGAGGCCCAGCTGCTGCGCTTCATCCACCAGCCGTGGCGAGTCGCCGGTCTCGGCCAGCAGCAGCGCCAGCAAGTCATCGCAACGCTGCCGGCGCCATTGCTGCTCGGCTTGCTGGTGACGCTGGCTGACCAGCATTTCGGCGGTCATGCGCACCAGTTGTGCATAGGTACGCAGCAGCTCCGGCTCGCCGGTAATGCCCAGCACGCCGATCAGGCGCTGATCGTGCAACAGCGGCAGGTTGATCCCGGGCTGCACGCCCTTGAGGTGCTTGGCGGTCTGGCTGTCGATCTCCACCACGCGTACATTCGCCAGCACCAGCTGTGCGCCTTCATGGCGAGTGTTGATGCGCTCGGGTTCGCCGCTGCCCAGGATCAGGCCCTGGCTGTCCATGACATTGACGTTATAGGGCAGGATCGCCATGGTGCGATTGACGATATCCTGCGCCAAGTCATGATCCAGCTCGAACATGGGGCTAAATTCCTGGAAAGTGGGTTGTTCATAGGCACAGCGCAAATGGTGCCTGACTGTGCGCGAGCACAAAGACATCAACCCTTGAGGTGGCCGAGACTCATTGGGCGATCAACGTTACCCTCGCATCGCGAAAAATCATAATAAAGAGAGACTGCCATGTCACAGAGCGCCGCTGTTACCCAGGCCACCGATGACGATAAAAACGCCGTATACAAGCGCATTACCCTGCGCCTGATCCCCTTCATTTTCATCTGCTACCTGTTCAACTACCTCGACCGCGTCAACGTCGGCTTTGCCAAGTTGCAAATGCTCGACGCCTTGAAGTTCAGCGAGACCGTGTACGGCCTTGGTGCCGGGATATTCTTTATCGGCTACGTGCTGTGCGGCGTGCCAAGCAACCTGGCGTTGACCAAATTCGGTCCACGGCGCTGGATTGCGCTGATGATGATCGTCTGGGGCACATTGTCCACCTGCCTGCTGTTCGTCACCACACCGACCCATTTCTACGGCTTGCGCCTGCTGACCGGCGCCGCTGAAGCCGGGTTCTTCCCGGGCGTGGTGCTGTACCTCTCGCAGTGGTTCCCGACCTTCCGCCGTGGGCGGATCATGGCGCTGTTCATGTCGGCGATTCCGGTGTCCGGCCTGCTGGGCAGCCCGTTCTCCGGCTGGATCCTCAACCACTTTGCCGCCGGCCAAGGCGGGCTTGCGGGATGGCAGTGGATGTTCCTGCTGCAAGGCGTACCGACGGTGATCCTCGGCGCCCTCGCCTACTTCCTGCTCAGCGACAGCTTCGCCAACGCCAAGTGGCTCACGCCCCATGAGCGTGCCGTGCTGGAAGCCGACCAGGCGACCGACCTGGCCAACAAGCCGAAAACCACCAGCGACTCGCTGCTGGAAGTATTCAAGAACCCGGCCATCTGGGCATTCGGCCTGATCTACTTCTGCATCCAGAGCGGTGTGTACGCCATCAACTTCTGGCTGCCGTCGATCATCAAGAACATGGGCTTCAGCGATAACCTGGTGATTGGCTGGCTCAGTGCGATTCCATACCTGCTGGCAGCGGTGTTCATGTTGCTGGTGGGCCGCTCTGCGGACTTGCGCAAAGAGCGGCGCTGGCACCTGGTGGTGCCGATGCTGATGGGCGCGATCGGGCTGGTGATTGCGGTGAACTTTGCGACCACGCCGGCGATTGCGATACTCGGCCTGACCATCGCCACCATGGGCGCCCTCACCGGCCTGCCGATGTTCTGGCCGGTGCCCACCGCCATGCTCAGCGCAGGTGCTGCGGCGGGTGGCCTGGCGTTGATCAACTCCATGGGCCAAATGGCGGGTTTCCTCAGCCCGTACATCGTCGGGTTTGTGAAGGATGCCACCGGGTCTACGGACCTGGCGCTGTACTTGCTGGCGGCGGTGATCGTCGCGGGCAGCGTGCTGGCGTTGCGGATGACGCGCACCTTGAAGGTGTAACACCGTCAGTGTGGGGGCGAGCTGGCTCGCTCCCACAGTCTGATGTCTGTTTACAACAAACCACCGCCGTCGACGTCAATCACGCTTCCCGTGACAAACCCGTTCTCCATCGCCAGCACATACCCGGCCGCCACTTCTTCAGCCTGCCCCACTCGCCCCACCGGCAACGCCCCGCCCGCCTTGGCAAACATCGCCAGCCGCTGCTCCTCGGACAACCCGGCATACGCCTCGGTGTCGATCACGCCTGGACTGACCACATTCACCCGACGTGGCGCCAGCTCCTTGGCCAACTGTTTGCCCAGCGCTTCAGTGGCCGCGTTGATCCCGGTCTTGATGAATTGCCCTGCCACGGTTTTGCGCCCCAGTTGACCCGAGGTCAGCGTGATGCTGCCGCGCTCGTCGAGAAAAGGCAGAGCCGACTGGATCGCCCGCAGCGAACCCCAGAGCTTCACGTTGAAGTTGTCTTGCGCCAGGTTCAGGTCCGTCTCGATCAAGGTCTTGGCCTGTACCGCAGGGCCTGCGGTGTAGACCAGATGATCAAACGGCCCCACTGTTTCGAACAACCGCTGCAACGAGACCGCGTCGGTCACGTCTACCTGCTCGCTGCGCACACCGTTCTCCACGGTTGAAGACAAGCGCCGCCCCGCCAGCACCACGTGGGCTCCGCGTGCCACAGCCTGCTTGGCCACGGCCGCACCAATGCCGCTGCTACCGCCGATGACGATGATGGTTTTGCCGCTGAGGGGAGAAGTCATGAAGAACTACCTGGCTGATAAATGAGGTTTCATCTTCCCAGCTTGGCAATCGCTGAAAAATCCCGGTAAAACGACAAGATCTTTAAAGGATTTTTACAGATGAGCTCAATCCTCGACCTTGAAGTGTTTGTGCGCACCGCCGACACCGGCAGCTTGTCGGCGGCCGCCCGCAGCTTGAGCCTGACCCCAGCTGCAGCCAGTATTGCCCTCAAGCGCCTGGAAACCCGCCTGGGCATTCGGCTGCTGGCGCGCTCCACTCGCAGCATGCGTCTGACCGAGGAAGGCCGGCGCTACCTCGACAGCGTGCGCGTGGCCCTGGAGGCGTTGTCCGAAGGCGAACAAGCGATCAAGCAGCAAGGCCAGAGCCTCAGCGGTTTGCTGCAATTGGCCGCGCCCTCGGACTTCGGGCGCAATGTGCTGCTGGGCTGGCTGGATGAGTTCAAGCTCGAACACCCCAACGTTCGCCTCCAATTGCTGCTCAACGACAGTAATGCCGACCTGTTCCGCGAAACCGTCGACATCGCCCTGCGCTTCGGCGTACCACGGGACTCCAGTCTGGTGGCGCTGCCGGTGGTGCCCGATCACCAGCGCGTGGCCTGCGCCAGCCCCGACTACCTCGCGCGCTACGGTACCCCACGCATTCCCCAGGATCTGGCGCAACACAGCACGCTGCGCTACATGCGCCAGGGTCGAGCGAACAACACCTGGTACTTTCGCCAAGGCGAGTTGCTGCAGGAAGTCGAGGTCAGCGGCGACTACCTGAGCGATGACGGCGAGATTGTCCGGCGCTGGGCGTTGGCCGGCCATGGCATCGCCTATAAAGCGCGGCTGGATGTGGCCCGCGACATCAAGGCCGGGCGCCTGGTGCCGTTGCTCACCGATTGGCAAGGCGAGCCGACGCCGTTTAACCTGATGTGTCCGCATCGGCTGCAAGTGTCGGAACGGGTCAAGGTACTGCACCGCTTCCTGCAACTGCGTTGCGCCGAACTATTACCGCAATAACCGTCCCAGGGCTTGTTCCAGAGCCTTGCTGTCTGGTATTGGATAGGGACTGTCTCCCCCTTATGAGGTGTTCACGATGATTTACCGCACACTGGGCCAGTCCGGGTTGAAGGTCAGCGCACTGACCCTGGGCAGCATGATGTTTGGCGAGCAGACCAACACCGAGGACTCGCTGCGCATCATCGACAAGGCCTGGGATCAAGGCATCAACTTTATCGACACCGCCGACGTCTACACCGGCGGGCGCTCCGAAGAAATCGTCGGTGAAGCCATCGCCCGCCAACGTCAGGATTGGGTGTTGGCCTCGAAGGTCGGCATCGGCCCGGTGGATGGCCTGCCGAACCGCAGCGGGCTGAGCCGCAAGCGGCTTTTCAATGCACTGGAAGCCAGCCTGACGCGCCTCGACACCGATTACCTGGACATCTATTACCTGCATCGTGAAGACCACGACACGCCGCTGGAAGTCACGATTTCGGCGATTGGCGATTTGATCCGCGAGGGCAAGATCCGCCATTGGGGCCTGTCCAACTACCGCGGCTGGCGTATCGCTGAAGTGATCCGCGTGGCCGAGCGCCTGGGTGTGGACAAGCCGATCATCAGCCAACCGCTGTACAACATCGTCAACCGCCAGGCCGAGGCGGAGCAGATCACCGCGGCCGCCGCCTATGGCTTGGGCGTGGTGCCTTACAGCCCGCTGGCCCGTGGCGTGCTCAGTGGCAAATATGCGCCGGACGTTACGCCTGAAGCCTGCAGCCGCGCCGGGCGCCAGGACAAGCGCATCCTGGAAACCGAATGGCGCGTTGAATCCCTGCGCATCGCCCAGCAGATCCAGCAATACACCCAGGGCCGTGGCGTGGGGATTGTCGAGTTTGCGATTGCCTGGGTGCTGAACAACTCGGCGGTCAGCTCGGCGATTGTCGGGCCGCGCACCGAGGCGCAGTGGGATGCCTACACCGGCGCGCTGGAGGTGAAGATCACGGCAGAAGATGAGGCATTCATTGATTCGCTGGTTACCCCGGGCCATGCCTCGACGCCAGGGTTTAATGACGTAAGCCACTTTGTCTCGGGACGCATTGCCCGATAGCCGAGCGGCATACACCTGACTTGTGGTGAGGGGGCTTGCCCCCCGTTGGAGTGCGCAGCGCTCCCGCTTTTCTGGGGCAGCTTCGCAGCCCAACGGGGGACAAGCCCCCTCGCCACGAAACAGAGCAAACATCTCACCCTAAAAGCACTATATTCCCTCCCTGAAATCTCCCTTCTTTTGTATGAATCGGTTTTCGCGAGGACAGCGTGTCTAAAGGTGTTGTGTTATCGGTCTTGGCCTCGGTGTTGTTTGCCGTGATGTATTACTTCACGTCGCTGCTGACGCCCTTGAGCGGCCTGGAGATTTTCGGCTGGCGGATGTTGCTGACAGCGCCTTGCATGACCGTGTTCATGATCGTCAGCGGCGAGTGGCGGCGGGTGTGGGAACTGGTTCGGCGGGTGGCGGCCAAACCTGGGTTGATCTTCGGGCTGCTGGTGTCTTCAGCCTTACTCGGGGTGCAGTTGTGGCTGTTCATGTGGGCACCGCTCAATGGGCGCAGCCTGGATGTTTCGCTGGGGTATTTCCTGCTGCCATTGACGATGGTGCTGACCGGGCGCCTGGTGTACGGCGATCAATTGTCACGCCTGCAAAAGATCGCAGTGTTTTTTGCCGGCCTCGGCGTGCTGAATGAGTTGTATCAGGTAGGTGGTTTCTCTTGGGCCACGTTAGTGGTGATCATCGGTTACCCGATCTACTTCATCGTGCGCAAACGCCTGAAGACCGACCACCTGGGCGGGCTGTGGCTCGACATGGCGCTGATGTTGCCGGTGGCGTTGTGGTTCGTGCAAAGCGGCGAACAGGGGTTTGCCGTGCTCGATGCGCACAAGGGCTTGTATGCCTTGATCCCGATGCTGGGCGTGATCAGTGCCTCGGCGCTGGTGTGCTACATCATTGCCAGCCGCTTGTTGGCGTTCAGCCTGTTCGGGCTGCTCAGCTATGTGGAGCCGGTGCTGTTGCTCGGGGTCGCCTTGTTGCTGGGAGAAAGCATCAAGGCGGGGGAATGGCTGACCTATCTGCCGATCTGGCTGGCGGTGATGGTGCTGGTATACGAAAGTTTCAAGCACCTGGTTCGCCAGCGCAGGGCCTGATTCCAGGCAAAAAAAACCCGGTCGCGGATACCCACGACCGGGCTTTTTTACATCAACGATCAGTCAGTGGTGAGCACACCACGACGCACCTGGTCGCGCTCGATAGATTCGAACAGGGCCTTGAAGTTACCTTCGCCGAAACCGTCATCACCCTTGCGCTGGATGAATTCGAAGAACACCGGGCCCATCAGGGTTTCCGAGAAGATCTGCAGCAGCAGGCGCTTGTCCCCCGCCACCGACGAACCGTCCAGCAGGATGCCCCGTGCTTGCAACTGGTCCACAGGCTCGCCGTGGTTTGGCAGGCGGCCTTCGAGCATTTCGTAGTAGGTGTCTGGCGGCGCGGTCATGAAGCGCATACCGATCTTCTTCAACGCGTCCCAGGTCTTGACCAGGTCATCGGTGAGGAAGGCTACGTGCTGGATGCCCTCGCCGTTGAACTGCATCAGGAACTCTTCGATCTGCCCGGCGCCCTTGGACGACTCTTCGTTCAGCGGGATGCGGATCATGCCGTCCGGGGCGCTCATGGCCTTGGAGGTCAGGCCGGTGTACTCGCCCTTGATGTCGAAGTAGCGCGCTTCACGGAAGTTGAACAGCTTCTCGTAGAAATTCGCCCAGTAGGCCATGCGACCGCGATACACGTTGTGGGTCAGGTGGTCGATGACTTTGAGGCCGGCGCCCACCGGGTTGCGCTCAACGCCTTCGAGGTACACAAAGTCGATGTCATAGATCGAACTGCCTTCGCCGAAGCGGTCGATCAGGTACAGCGGCGCGCCGCCAATGCCCTTGATCGCCGGCAGGTTCAGCTCCATCGGGCCGGTTTCGATATGGATCGGCTGGGCGCCCAGTTCCAGTGCCCGGTTGTAGGCCTGTTGCGAGTCTTTCACGCGAAACGCCATGCCGCACACCGACGGGCCGTGTTCGGCCGCAAAGTAGGAGGCGATGCTGTTGGGTTCGTTGTTAAGGATCAGGTTGATCTCGCCCTGACGGAACAGGTCCACGTTCTTGGAACGGTGGGTCGCGACTTTGGTGAAGCCCATGATCTCGAAGATCGGCTCCAGGGTGCCCGGGGTTGGCGATGCGAATTCGATGAATTCAAAGCCCATCAGGCCCATTGGGTTTTCGTATAGGTCTGCCATTTTCGGTGCCTCATCATTCTTGTAATTACAAATGTTTATTTGCGAGCAAGGATGAGGTCAGCGGGTGGCGCACAGGAGATACCCCGCACGCTGCGGGCGAGGAAGTCACCAAAGATGAGGGGGGACCCGAGTAGCTTCATGGTTGCATCAGTCTCTTACGGGCGAGGCTTGCGTTAGCGCAAGTCCTTATTCTTGTATGCGTAAATCGATTCTACACAGCGTAACCGCGTTTGTCCGTACTCTTATCAAATCCCCATTGCCCTGGCCCGCGCAAGGGGTTTGTTGCACAGGTAGATGCCCAGCAGGATCACTGCCCCGCCCAGCAGCATCGGCACGGTCAGTTGCTCGCCGAGCAGCATTGCACCGCAAATCACCGCGGTCAGCGGATTGAGCGCGATGAACACGCCCGCGCGGGTGGCGCCGATGCGGCGCAGGCCATCGTAGTAGCCGATGTAGGCCAGTGCCGAACCCAGCACGCCGAGGTACAACAAGCTCAGCAGTTGCGGCAGATCAATGCTGCTCACTGCGGCGACCGTCAATTGTCCGGCTAACAGCGTGGTGATCGTCAGCATCAGCGTGCCCAACAGGATCGACCAGGTCACGGTTTGCAAAGGCCCAAGGCTTTGGTTGAGGCCGCGGGAAAACAACGAGTACACGCCCCACCCCACCACACAGCCAAAGATCAGCAGGTCACCGACCCACGCATCTGCCGTGCCCTGTAGCAACTGCGGGTTGCGACTGACGATCACCAGCCCGGCACCGCTCAGGCACAAGGCGATTCCCAGCAGCTTCAGCGACCCCAGCCGCTCCTTGAACAGCAGCCACGATGCCAGGCCAATCACTGCCGGATTCAGTGCGACGATCAACGACGCCCGGGACGCATTGATGTAATGCAGGCCGTAGAAAAAGCACAGATTGTAGAAAAAAATCCCGAAGAACCCGAGCACGGTCAATTGCCCCAGTTGCGCGGAGGTCGGGCGCACCAGGCGAAGGCGCGCCACAGCCATGAACACCAGCAGCGCCAGGCTTGCCAGCACAAAGCGCAGAGTCGCCGCCAACAACGGGTCCAGGCCTGCAGCCAGATAGCGGCCGGCCACAAAGGTGCCGCCCCAAATCATGGTCACGGCCGCCAATTTCAAATACGTGAGACGGTCAGAGGTTGGCGTCATCAGATTTCTACTCAAAAAACACAGGATTGGCTTATTGTTTGGCTAATCCCTTGTCATCGTAAAATGAGTAAATGCTCATGACCCTTACCCAACTGGAAATCTTCTCCCTGGTGGCCGAGTTGCAAGGTTTCACCACTGCCGCCAATCGCCTGGGCATCAGCCAGTCGGCGGTGTCCCATGCGATCAAATCCCTGGAGCAGGAATTGGGGGTGGAGTTGATCCGCCGCCATCAGTCCCAGGTGGAACTCAGTGATATCGGTCAACAGTTGTTGCTGCGCGCCCGGGCCATGCTCGGCCTGGCCAACACCCTGCAACAGGAAGCCGCCGATGCCCGCGGGATGAAACGCGGCACGCTGCGCATTGGTTCGTTTGGGCCGACTTCATCGATTCGTCTGTTGCCGAAGATTTTGCAACGCTTTCGCGAGTTGCATCCGGGCATTGAGGTGCACGTCGACGAAGGCCCGGATCGGCAGGTGATGCAGTGGCTGGAAGAACGGCGCGTCGACGTGGGGTTTGTGGTGCTGCCTGAAGAGCGCTTCGATACGTTCCCGTTGATCGAGGATCAGTTGGTCGCGCTGTTGCCAGCGGGACATCACCTGGGCGCGCAGTCGAGCGTTAGCCTCAAGGCGCTGTGCGGCGAGCCCTTTATCCTGACCCAGGCGGGTTCGTCCGAACTGGTCTCAAGGCTGTTCGTCGGCGCCGGGCTGCAGCCGGATGTGCGTTACCGCTGCTCACAACTGCTCAGTACCCTGGACACCGTGCGCCGGGGTGACGGCGTGACCGTTGTCGCCGAGTCGTCACTGCCTGAATCCACCGAGCCGGACTACCTGATCAAACCGCTCAAACCAGCCGTGAAGCGCCAGGTGGGGCTGGCGGTTCTGGATCGACGGCAATCCTCGCCGGCGACCCTGGCGTTTATTGAACTGGCCACACGCTTGCAGCTTGATTGAGCATGCAGGGTCGCGTGCCGCCATCTATCATGGCCAATACCAAAACGCTTTGTTGGACGTCCCGACCGCATTTGAGCGTCTTATTGCCCCTTCCCGCTACAGGCCGCGCAAATGCCACTGACCGTCAAAGGCCCAAGAAAAGCCACTACTCGCCACCTGATCACCCTGTTGAGTGGCGCGCTGCCGATTCTGCTGGGTGTGCTGATCCTGTACTGGCAAGCCGGGCGCACGCTGGAGCACAGCACCGCGCAAACCGCTCAGGAAGCCGTGCGCCAGTTTGACCTGATGCTCGACAACACCGCCCTCGCCGCCCAGGCCCTGCTGCCCCTGGCCGGGCATGAATGTGATAACCCGACACAATTGGCGCTACGGGAACAAGTCACCCGCCGGCCTTTTGTGCGCGCCACGACCTTGTCCTGGCAGAGAAACATCTATTGCAGCTCGTTGTTCGGCGGCAATTATCTGTCGCCGGTCAACCCGGAGGACTACGTCGACGGCCGCCTCTGGCTGATGAAAGGCAATCCGGTCACACCCGACACGGCCTTGCTGGTGTATCGCCTCACCGAGGGCGACCGGGGTGCCTTCGCCTCCGTTGATGGCTATCACTTGACCAACGCCTTGCGCCTGATCAGCCGATATACCGACCTGGTGTTGCAGGTGGGGCCCAACTGGCTGGCGTCGGATGGCAAGGTCCACAGCACAGCATTGCCGACATTTGCCCTCGCGCACCATCATCTCGACTCCAAGCGCTATACCTACAGCGTGGAAGCCGGGATGCCGGAGGGCGAAACCTGGCGCTACATGCAGGCGCGGTATCCTGCACTGTTCGTTCTTGTCGTGTTTTTCGGCGTATTGGCAGGCATCCTCGCCCACTGGCTGCAAAAGCGCTCATCGGCACCGACCCTTGAGCTGCAACGTGCCCTGGGTGCTAATGAATTCGTGCCCTATTACCAGCCGGTGGTGCGCGGCGGCGACATTCGCCAGTGGGCCGGCTGTGAAGTGCTGATGCGCTGGAATCACCCCAAGGAAGGCCTGGTGCGCCCGGACCTGTTTATTCCCCTGGCCGAGCATTCGGGCCTGATCGTGCCAATGACTCGCGCCTTGATGCGTCAGACGGCTGCGCAGCTGGCGCCCCACGCAGAGCAACTCGCTGAGGGGTTTCACGTCGGGATCAACATCACTGCCCGCCATTGTCACGACCTGAAACTGGTGGAGGACTGCCGGGAATTCCTCGGCGCCTTCCCGCCAGGCAAGGTGATTCTGGTACTGGAATTGACCGAGCGCGAGTTGATCGAACCCACGGATATCACCCACCAGCTGTTCCAGGCGCTGCACGAAATGGGGGTAATGATTGCGATCGACGACTTCGGCACCGGCCACTCGAGCCTGGGTTATTTGCGCAACTTCAATGTCGATTACTTGAAAATAGATCAGAGCTTCGTCGCGATGATCGGTGTTGATGCACTCTCGCGGCATATACTCGACAGCATCATTGAATTGTCCGCCAAGCTCGACCTGGGCATGGTTGCCGAAGGCGTCGAAACACCAGAACAATGTGAATATCTTGCCGCCCAAGGTGTTGATTTCTTGCAGGGCTACCTCTTTGGCAAGCCTGTACCTTGTGCTGAATTCATTAGATTCCTGAACAGCCATTGAATAGCCATCCAGTTCAACGGAAATATTGTTATTTATACAAAAGACATGATTTACTCAAGGCTGATTAACTACTACAATTTTTCCTGCCTGTGCAGAATTGGCAGGAAGGCCACTTTCGTTGAGTTGCCTTAAGGCTCTTGGCTTATCGCTTTGTTTGCAGTAGATATCAGCCAAATACACTATTGGAGTATAGATTTTGTCCAGACTCGCCGAATTTCGCGCAGCAGAAAAAGCCCTTCAAGAACAGCTTGCCCAGCTGGAATCCCTGAAGAACGACGCTGGCTTGAAGAAAGAAATCGAATTCGAAGAAAAGCTGCAAGGGCTGATGAAAACCTACGGCAAAAGCCTGCGCGACATCATCTCCATCCTGGATCCTAACGCGGGCAAGTCCGGCGCTTCCGTCGCCACCGCACCAAAACAGCGCCGTGCACGTGTGGTCAAGGTTTACCACAACCCGCACACTGGCGAACTGATCGAAACCAAGGGCGGGAACCACCGCGGCCTGAAGGCATGGAAAGAACAATACGGCGCGGCCACTGTAGATTCCTGGCTTCGTGGCTAATGCTTTGCAGCTAGTACAAACGCACTAAGACAAGCCCTGCACATGCAGGGCTTCTTCGTTTACAACCATCGATATTGAAACAAAATCAGACGCTGGCACTTTCAAAAACGAACTTTAAAAAACATTTCACTTTGTTCAATTCGAATAATCCCGACCTGGCCTAGAGCAATCAAAGTTTAAGGCTGTCGCGCACCGAACTGACTTCATCCTTGCTTGACTCGTAAGCTGCGGCCTGGCCTGCGAATGAAAAAACATAGGCCTTATCGGTATCGACCGCCCCCACCAACGTTTGCGACAGCACATGCCGACCGTTCTCGGTGATTACACAGGTAGTTTCCAAAGCCTCAAGCCGACTCAATGTTGTGGGGTGCATCTTGGTGCACACACTTTGATAACCGCCTTGAGCAAAGTCTTTCTGGATGGATTTACGCATTTCCAGCAACACACCTTGCAAATTGACCGTATGCCCCGCTTCAATCGGAGTACCCGTCAACTCCATGACCATCAAGGTCGCGCCATTTTCATCATTCTTGATTGCACGCTGGCGGGACACTGCCGACGGCTGCGCCGCCGCCTGATCGTCGGGCACTACCTCCTCCACTTGCCAGCCGCTGGGCCAATGAATTTCCGGGTCAGCCGCCCATACGGCGTTGCTGCCCAACACTAGGCCCAGGGTCATTAACAGCGGTGCGCGTAATCCGATCATTGCAAAAAACACTCAAGGTTCAAGCGACAAAGTTTGGGCCTCTGCACCCGCTGCTCGCAAGGGCTGCGTGACCTTTTTCATTTGGCGCAACCGGCAGGGCTGCGTATCATGGGCCGGCTGCACGGATGCCAGCCGCAAGCCAAGGGATCGCTCGAACTAGAGCTACGTTTGCCCCATTCTTCTCTGGAGGGCCCATGAGCCTGCACGAACTGAACACATTTCCGGGCGTAACCGCCCAACCTGACACCGCCACCACGAACTTCGTGTTCAACCACACCATGTTGCGGGTCAAGGACATCACCAAGTCGCTGGATTTCTACACCCGCGTACTGGGTTTTTCCCTGGTTGAAAAACGTGACTTCCCGGAAGCCGAATTCAGCCTGTACTTCCTGGCCCTGGTGGACAAGGCCCAGATCCCGGCCGACGCTGCCGCACGCACCCAGTGGATGAAGTCGATTCCGGGCATCCTCGAACTGACCCACAACCACGGCACCGAAAACGACCCGGACTTTGCCTACCACAATGGCAACACCGACCCGCGTGGCTTTGGCCATATCTGCATCTCGGTACCGGATATTGTGGCTGCCTGCGCGCGCTTTGAAGAGCTGGGCTGCGACTTCCAGAAGCGTTTGAGTGATGGCCGCATGAAAAGCCTGGCCTTTGTGAAAGACCCGGATGCGTACTGGGTTGAAATCATTCAGCCAACGCCGCTGTAATAAAAAAACCCCATGATCACTCATGGGGTTTTTCGTTTCAGAGCCGGCAGCTTAGCTGCGGATCAGGTGATCGAAAGCACTCAGGGAAGCCTTGGCGCCCTCGCCCACGGCGATCACGATCTGCTTGTATGGCACGGTGGTGACGTCGCCAGCTGCGAAGATACCTGGCAGTGAAGTCTCGCCACGGGCATCGACAATGATCTCGCCACGGGGCGACAACTCGACGGTGCCTTTGAGCCAGTCGGTGTTAGGCAGCAAGCCGATCTGGACAAAGATACCTTCCAGGTCAACGGTCTTGAACTCGCCACTGTCACGGTCCTTGTAAGCCAGGCCGGTAACCTTCTGACCGTCACCTTTGACTTCGCTGGTGAGCGCACTGGTGATCACGTCAACGTTGGGCAGGCTGTACAGCTTGCGCTGCAATACCGCATCGGCGCGCAGTTTGCTGTCGAATTCCAGCAAGGTCACGTGGCTGACAATACCAGCCAGGTCGATGGCCGCTTCAACGCCGGAGTTACCGCCGCCGATCACCGCCACGCGCTTGCCCTTGAACAACGGACCGTCGCAGTGCGGGCAGAAGCACACGCCTTTGGCCTTGTATTCCTGTTCACCCGGCACACCCATTTCACGCCAGCGGGCGCCAGTCGCAAGGATCACCGTCTTGGACTTGAGGGTCGCACCGCTTTCGAAACGGATTTCGTGCAGCTCACCCGCGTTCTTCGCCGGGATCAGCGCGCTGGCACGCTGCAGGTTCATGATGTCCACGTCGTATTGCTTGACGTGTTCTTCCAGGGCACTGGCCAGTTTCGGCCCTTCGGTTTCCTGCACCGAGATAAAGTTCTCGATCGCCATGGTGTCCAGTACCTGGCCACCAAAACGCTCAGCAGCCACGCCGGTACGAATGCCCTTACGGGCAGCGTAGATCGCTGCAGCTGCGCCGGCTGGGCCACCGCCGACGACCAGCACATCAAAGGCTCCTTTGGCGCTGATTTTCTCGGCTTGTTTCTCGATGCCGCTGGTGTCGAGCTTGGCGAGGATCTCTTCCAGGCCCATGCGGCCCTGGCCGAAGTTCACACCGTTCAGGTAAACGCTAGGCACGGCCATGATCTGACGATCATCGACTTCGGCCTGGAACAACGCACCGTCGATTGCGACGTGGCGGATGCTCGGGTTCAGTACCGCCATCAGGTTCAGCGCCTGGACCACGTCCGGGCAGTTCTGGCACGACAGCGAGAAGTAAGTCTCGAAGCTGAACTCGCCTTTAAGGGCCCGAATCTGTTCAATCACTTCGACACTGGCCTTCGATGGGTGGCCGCCGACTTGCAGCAGCGCCAGCACCAGCGAAGTGAATTCATGGCCCATTGGGATGCCGGCGAAACGCAGGCTGATATCGGCACCCGGGCGGTTGATGGAGAACGAAGGCTTGCGCGCATCGTTGCCATCGCTTTGCAGGGTAATCAGCGCTGAGAGGCTGGCTACGTCCTGCAACAAGGCGAGCATTTCCTGGGATTTCGCACCGTCGTCGAGGGAGGCGACGATCTCGATCGGCTGGGTGACCCGTTCCAGGTATGACTTCAACTGAGCTTTAAGATTGGCGTCCAACATACGGGCGATTTCCTATTAATTCGGTTTATTGCAGACAAAAAAACGCCCGAGCGAATCTCGCCCGGGCGTTTTGAGGGCGGATGCAGCTTACTTAAGTGCGGTAACCCGCCCTTGGTACTTCACAGGCTTAGATCTTGCCGACCAGGTCCAGGGACGGAGCCAGGGTGGCCTCGCCTTCTTTCCACTTGGCTGGGCACACTTCACCTGGGTGAGCAGCAACGTACTGAGCAGCCTTGATTTTGCGCAGCAGCTCGGAAGCGTCACGGCCAACGCCGCCATCGTTCAGTTCAACGATTTTGATCTGGCCTTCCGGGTTGATCACGAAGGTGCCACGGTCTGCCAGGCCAGCTTCTTCGATCAGTACGTCGAAGTTGCGGGAGATGGTCAGGGTCGGGTCGCCGATCATGGTGTACTGGATTTTGCCGATGGCTGGCGAAGTGTTGTGCCAGGCAGCGTGGGCAAAGTGGGTGTCGGTAGAAACGCTGTAGATTTCGACGCCCAGTTTCTGGAATTCGGCGTAGTTGTCAGCCAGGTCTTCCAGTTCGGTTGGGCAGACGAAGGTGAAGTCGGCTGGGTAGAAGAAGACGACAGACCATTTGCCTTTCAGGTCAGCATCAGTCACGTCTACGAAGTTGCCGTTTTTGTAGGCGGTAGCTTTGAACGGTTTTACTTGGCTGTTGATGATAGGCATCGTTGACTCTCCGTCAGGTTTGTAGAAGGGCTTAGTAAGTTGATGGGGTGAATCCTACCCACTCTCCCGGCCGATGGCTCATTGGCAAACCTGATGCTGACGATTGGTTTTCACTATCAAGGGACTGTATTAATAGAAGAAACCTTCAATCACTCGAGGGATGCGCGGGTCATGCCTAGAAAGGGCGTCGCTTCAACATAGCGCATGGCAGATTTCATGTCTTTCCAGCCGACGTAAGTCATCAACGACTTCAAGTCCCAGCCACTGCGATGGGCCCAGGTGGCAAAGCCCCGGCGCAGTGAGTGGCTGGTGTATTGATCCGCTGCAATGCCGGCGCGCTCCAGGGCCTGGCGCAATAGCGGGATCACGCTGTTGGGGTGCAAGCCCTCCTCGCCCAGGTTGCCCCAGCGGTCTATGCCGCGAAATACCGGGCCGCGCACCAGCGCCGAAGCACTGAGCCACTCGCTGTAGGCCTGCACCGGGCACAGGCGCAATAACGCCGGCGTCTGGTAAGTGCGGCCAAGGTTTTCCCGATCGCTTTTACTGCGCGGCAAATACAGGGTAATGCCCGAGCCGGGCACTGCTTGCACGTCCTCGATGTTCAACCGACACAGCTCATCGCTACGAAACCCGCGCCAGAAACCCAGCAGGATCAATGCCGCGTCACGTTTGGCACGCAGCCAG
The DNA here is from genome assembly GCF_001952855.1 of Pseudomonas sp. ATCC PTA-122608. Lineage (GTDB taxonomy): Bacteria > Pseudomonadota > Gammaproteobacteria > Pseudomonadales > Pseudomonadaceae > Aquipseudomonas. The sequence continues at coordinate 45,979 of NZ_LPNO01000023.1, forward strand.
CGGGGATGATCTTCTGCGCTTCGGGCGTCGCGGCCTTCCTGTTCGAGAAACTGAATCACCTGCTCAAGATGCTGGAGCTGCAATGGCTCGGCCTGCTTTTCCTGAGCCGGGTGCACGGCGCGAATCCCTTTCAGCACTTTGCGCACCACCGGCGCCTTGGTTGGGTCGGGAAAACCCTGACTGGTATGCCACTGGGCCAATGCCGACAAGCGCAGCTTCAACGTATTGACCGACAACACGCCCGCATGGGCCACCAGGTAGCGCGCCACGCTGTCGCTGGTCGCCGGCAGGAAACCACCCCAACTCACCTCGAAATGCTCGATCGCCGCGCGATAACTGCGGCGGGTGTTATCGCGGGTGGCCGCATTCAGATAACGGTCCAGTTCACTCATATCTGTACTGCCATGGGGCGTTGTCCACTTCAAAACCTTGATCACACGGGATAATACGCCAATATCCCATCTGTTAAATCATCAATTTCAGGCTAAATATAATCATGATATAGTACGTATATACATACTACGTACCACAGTACTAAATCGACGGAGACTCCATGGCTCGCGGCGGCATCAATAAAGCAGTAGTTCAAACGGCACGCTTGGCGATCCTCGCCCGCGGCGAAAACCCGAGCATCGATGCAGTACGCATCGAGATGGGCAATACCGGCTCGAAAACCACGATTCACCGCTATTTGAAGGAGCTGGACGAAAGCGAAACCCGCCAGACCATCACCGAAGCCCCCATCGACGACGAGCTCGGCGAACTGGTAGCGCGGCTGGCCCAGCGCCTGAAGGAGAAGGCCCAGGAGCCTATCGACCTGGCCCTGGCGCAGTTCCAGCAGCAGAAAGCCGCCCTGCTCGCCCAGGTCGAGGAACTGGAAGCCACCCACAGTCAGCTCAAGCAGCAGTTCGATATCCAGGCAGCCGCTTTGGCCGAAGAAAGTGCCTCCCTGCAAAGCACACGCTCCAGCCTGCAAACCGAGCAAACCCGCAACGCAGGGCTGAGCCAGGCCTGCAGCGATTACGAACTGCGGATCAACGACAAGGACGAGCAGATACGCTCACTGGAAGAGAAGCACTTGCACGCCCGGGATGCCCTGGAGCATTACCGCAACGCAATCAAGGATCAGCGCGAGCAGGAACAGCGTCGCCACGAAGGCCAACTGCAGCAGGTACAGGCCGAGCTGCGTCAGGCTCAGCAGAGCGCGATGGTGCGCCAGGACGAGATCACCCAGCTGCATCGCGATAACGAGCGCCTGCTGATTGAACATCGAGTGACCGTAAAGGAATTGAGCGCACTGCAGGAACAGGCCCGCCAGGACCGCGATCAGCAGCGCCAGCTAAGCGAACAGGTGAACGTGATCGACAGCGAGCGCACCCTGTTGCAGGAACGCTTGCGGGTTGCACTGCTGGAGAGTCAGACGCGCCAGGAAGCGCTGGCCGAACATCAGCAGACCCACAAAACCCTGGAGCTGGACCTGGTCAAAGCCCAGGCAAGTATCGAGGCGCTGCGCCTGGCGTCCGTCGTTGCGACGGCGCCAGAGGCAACTACCGACGGTTGATTACTGCGCCACCGGCGTGCGCATGGTGACGAATTCTTCCGCCGCCGTAGGGTGCACGCCGATGGTTTCGTCGAAATGCTGCTTGGTCGCGCCCGCCTTGAGCGCGATCGCCAGGCCCTGCACGATCTCCCCGGCGTCGGGGCCGACCATGTGACAACCCAGGACCTTGTCGGTCTCGGCGTCGACCACCAGCTTCATCAGGGTCTTTTCCTGGCACTCGGTCAGGGTCAGCTTCATAGGCCGGAAGCGGCTTTCAAAAACCTGCACCTTGTGACCGTCTGCACGGGCTTGCTCTTCGCTCAGGCCCACGGTGCCGATGTTTGGCAGGCTGAACACCGCTGTCGGGATCATCGCGTAATCCACCGGGCGATATTGCTCAGGCTTGAACAGGCGGCGCGCCACGGCCATGCCTTCAGCCAACGCTACCGGCGTCAGTTGCACACGACCGATCACATCGCCAATCGCCAGGATCGACGGTTCGGCAGTCTGGTACAGATCATCCACTTCGACAAAGCCGCGCTTGTCCAACTTGACGCCGGTGTTTTCCAGCCCCAGGTTATCGAGCATCGGGCGCCGGCCGGTGGCGTAGAACACGCAATCGGTTTCCAGCACGCGGCCGTCTTTCAAGGTGGCTTTCAGGCTACCGTCGGCCTGCTTGTCGATGCGCTCGATGTCGGCATTGAATTGCAGATCCAGGCCACGCTTGGTCAGCTCTTCCTTCAAGTGCGTGCGCACCGAACCGTCAAAACCGCGCAGGAACAGGTCGCCGCGATACAGCAGAGAGGTCTTTGCGCCCAGACCATGGAAAATCCCGGCAAACTCGACAGCGATGTAACCACCGCCGACCACCAGCACACGCTTGGGCAACTCTTTGAGGAAGAACGCCTCATTGGAGCCAATGGCGTGCTCGCGCCCCGGGATTTCCGGGATCTGCGGCCAGCCACCAGTAGCGACCAGGATATGTTTGGCGGTGAAGCGCTCGCCGTTGATTTCCACCTGATGCGGATCCACCAACCGCGCATGCCCTTCGTGCAGGGTCACGCCGCTGTTGACCAGCAGATTGCGGTAGATGCCATTGAGGCGGTTGATCTCGCGGTCCTTGTTGGCGATCAGGGTCGCCCAATCGAAGTTTGCTTCACCCAGGGACCAGCCAAACCCGCTGGCCTGCTCGAAGTCTTCGGCGAAATGCGCGCCGTACACCAGCAGCTTCTTCGGCACACAGCCTACGTTCACGCAGGTACCACCCAGGTAGCGGCTTTCAGCCACTGCCACCTTGGCGCCAAAACCTGCGGCGAATCGTGCAGCGCGCACACCGCCGGAACCGGCGCCAATTACATAAAGGTCAAAATCGTAGGCCATTTCACTCTCCTCGGCAGGACAACAGCATACCTGCTTACATGGGGCCGAAAAACGAAAAAGCCACCCGAAGGTGGCTTTCCCAGATCAAGCAGGCAACCGTGAATCAGTAAGCCTTGCCAGTCTTGTAGAAGTGCTCGTAGCAGAAGTTGGTTGCTTCGATGTAGCCTTCAGCGCCACCGCAGTCAAAACGACGACCTTTGAACTTGTAGGCAATCACGCAACCGTCTTTTGCCTGTTTCAGCAGGGCGTCGGTGATCTGGATCTCGCCACCCTTGCCCGGCTCGGTTTCTTCGATCAGCTTAAAGATGTCCGGAGTCAGGATGTAGCGACCGATGATCGCCAGGTTCGACGGAGCATCTTCCGGCGCCGGTTTTTCAACCATGTCACGTACGCGGATCAGGCCATCACCGATATCGTCGCCGGCAATCACGCCGTACTTGTTAGTTTCCTGAGGATCAACCTCTTGAACCGCGACGATGGTGCAACGGTACTTCTGGTACAGCTTGACCATCTGGGTCAGGACGCCGTCGCCTTCCAGGTTTACACACAGGTCATCCGCCAGTACCACGGCGAAGGGTTCGTCACCGATCAGCGGGCGACCGGTCAGGATCGCGTGGCCCAGGCCTTTCATTTGGGTCTGACGGGTGTAGGAGAACGAGCACTCGTCGAGCAGTTTACGGATGCCGACCAGGTATTTTTCCTTGTCGGTGCCCTTGATCTGGTTTTCCAGCTCGTAGCTGATGTCGAAGTGGTCTTCCAGGGCGCGTTTGCCACGGCCGGTCACGATCGAGATTTCGTTCAGGCCGGCATCCAGTGCTTCTTCCACGCCGTACTGGATCAGTGGCTTGTTCACCACCGGCAGCATTTCTTTGGGCATGGCCTTGGTCGCTGGCAGGAAGCGAGTGCCGTAACCGGCTGCTGGGAACAAGCATTTCTTGATCATATGAGTCCTTACAAAGGGCTGTGCGTACGAAATTCGGCGCAGTCTAATCAGGCCGCAGTCACCTTACAATGGGTCCTGCAGGCGCCGCGATGTCAACATAGAGAAAAAAAGTCGGCGTAAGTTCCGCCAGCATTCAATCCAGTGCCTTCGCCGCTGTTAGAAATCGTCGGCTTGCGCCCGTCATTCAAAGGGCTTAAACCTTTTTAGCACGCTTTATGCCGATCGGCACTGAACTGCAACAACTTGCGCCGCCCCAGGCCGTTTGGCGCTATCATTACCGCCTTGAACCAGACAACGAGATTGATAGATGTCAGAACCAAAAGGCGTGAACGGCTACCTGATCACCAAGCGAGCGGATGGCTGGCACCTGATCAACTTCCACGGCGACAGCGTTGCCGGGGCATTCGCGACCGAAGCTCAAGCCTGCGCCGTGGCCGAAGTGTTCGTAGATGAAGCCGGCCACGCGTCGAGCAAACGTCCCAAGACCAAGTAATACCCGCAGTAGTGCCAATCAAGCCTCGTTTAACGGGGCTTTTTTGTGTTTGTCTGTACCTTGATGGCGGTTCGCTATAATCTCGCCTGAAACGCCCCACGACAGTGTCAGCGCTTCCCTCCAACACCCTAATGACGACTCCTACATGAACAAGATCCTGGCACTGATTGCGGTACTGGCGCTTACCGGTGGCTGCACCACCACTTCCGACACCGTGCTGAAAAATGGCGAACAAGGCCTGGCGATCGATTGCTCCGGCGAAGCCAACTCCTGGGCCAGTTGCTATGAAAAGGCTGATGCGTCCTGCGCGGGCACCGGCTACCGGATTGTCGGCACCGAAGGCACACCGGCCCTGAAAGAAAGCGACAAGACCCTGGGCAAGGATGTCGGCAACTACAAGACCCGCAGCGTGACGGTAGTTTGCAAGTAATTACATGTGAATTTCGGCGAACTTGATGCCCAGGCCGCGAATGGTCTCGATCAAGTCATCCAGGCGAGAAAAGGATTCGACTTCATCCTGGTCATCCACCAGRAAATAGCTGCGACCGCCGCTCTTTTTGAAGAACACGATCCACTCGCCGGTATCCGCGGGATTTTGAATCACATGGGTCGCAGAAATATGCCCCCCTGCATGTTGTTCTCTGACTTGCTCACGCTTCATGAATAAGTTTCCGAAAAGACAATGCCGCTGATTCAGCGGCATTTTTTGTGGGTTACCGACAGTTTAACGGATGCCTTGGCCAATCAGCACGCCATCCACCGTTTGCCCGTAAAGATTGACGCCGTCATTGGCGTGGAACTTCACCCGGGTTTTCTCCACGGAGCCTTCCACCAGGCGCGGGTCCTGAGGTCGCTCGTGGCGGTTGACGTAGGCCGCCACGTCCCAGGCTTGCTGGTCGCTCAGGCTGCCGCCCTTGCCCAGGGGCATGTTGTGCTTGATGAAGGACGCTGCCGTATTGATACGGTGCATCCCAGCGCCCCAGTTGTAGGAGTCTTTACCCCACAGCGGCGGCATCACGTAACTGTCACCGACTTTCTGGCCCTGGCCTTCGGCGCCATGGCACACCGCGCATTGGCCTTTATAGACCTCTGCGCCCTGGGTCAGGTCGTAACCCTTGGCGGGTGCCGGCACCTCCGGATAACCCCGCCCTGGCAGCTCGACGCCCAACGGGGCCTTGCTCGCCAGCCAGTAGGCATACACCGACAGCGCGGTGATCTCCGGGCTGTCTGCGGTCGGTGGCGTGCCGCCATTCATGCTGAACTGGAAACAGCCCTGCAAGCGCTCGGCGAAGGTGTTGACCTTGTCGTTCTTTTTTCGATACGCCGGGTACATCGGGTAGGCGCCCCACAGCGGCGCGGAATTGGCCAGGCGGCCCTGGTCGAGGTGGCAATTGCTGCAATTGAGGCCATTGCCGACAAATTGCGGCGCCAGGCGCCTGGTGTCGACAAACAGTGCGTAGCCCTGCTTCACCAGCTTGCCGTAGGCGTTGTCCGGCAGCTCGCTCTCTTGCGGCGGCTGGAACTGCGCGGCAGCCGTCGGACTGGCGGTTGGCTGCAACTGTGACTGATCTTCCATGGCGATGGTGGCAGCATGGACAGGCACACTGGCGAGGGCTGCCAATAAGAAAAGCTTCATGGCTTGGCCTCCTGGCCGCTCAACGACGCAAAATAAGTGGCCACGGCCTGCACTTCTTCAGCGCTGAGGGATTTGGCGATATGGCCCATCAAGTCATTCGGATCGTTACGGCGCGTACCACTGCGCCAGGCGTTCAGTTGCGCCGCCAGATAGGTGGCGGATTGCCCGTCCAAGGGCGGAAATGCGTCGCCGACACCCACACCGGCCGGTCCATGACAACTGACGCAGGCCGGAATCTGGCGCTCCAACGCGCCTTGCAGGGCGATCTTTTGTGCAGCCTCGGTTGGCATCTCGCTGCGGTGGATCAGGACAGGCGCAGGCGCAGGCATCGCCGCCAGCTGCTGGGTCACAGCGCTGATTTCCTCTTCCGTCAGGGCGTTTGCCAGCGGTTGCATCACCGGGCTGTTACGGGCGCCGCTTTTAAAATCCTGCAGTTGCTTGCGCAAATAGCCTGCTGGCAACCCGGCCAAGCGCGGAAAGCCCGCCGCTGCCAGCCCGAGGCCATCCGCCCCATGGCAAGCCACACACGGCGCGGCCCCGGGCTGCGAGCCACCCTGTGTAAATACGTTTTTTCCCTCCAGCGCATGAGCATTGCCCAGTATCAGCAGCAGCGCGCTACCCATCAGTACTCGTTCCAGAGACATCATCACGACTCCATTTTTATAGTTATATGCTTAGGCGAATTAGGCATAAGCCTACAAATGGTAGGGTAATGGTCCGACAGCTACAACACCCTTAGCCGAAGGAAAAGGACTACAAACCGAAAATCCCACACAAAAAAACCCGACACTGCAACGGCAGGTCGGGTTTTTTGATCGGATTCGAAAGTGGCGGGCCTACAGACTCAGCCGGAAATGCAAGCTTCCCCGGCAGCCTTCACGTCACCCGGACGAATAGGCACATTGGACATGCTCTCGTAGAGCTTGATACTGCTACCGCTGGAACGTTCTTCAATCTCGAAGATAGCCGACGGATCGGCAGAAAACTTCTGCGGTACGATAACTTGAACACCCTCCTTGTGAGGCTCAATCTGCGACGGCCTGCGGGTTTTAGACAGTTTCTGGACCACACACGCCGCGTATTCCTGAGGTTTTTTCCCGGAGATCACTGCCAACGTCGGTGGGGTCTGCTTGATATCCGCCACCGAAGCACATCCACCCAACGCCAAGGCCAGAACCAACACACTCCACTTCATACTAAAAACCTCCGATAAAGACCCTACGACAGCGAAGAAGGTATTTTTCTCCCGCCCACGTAGGATTTATCCCTGATAACTCGGTAAATAACTGTTTTAAATTGTCGAAGTCGTCGACGACGGTCCGATAATAAACGTGCTGGGGCTGATAAACTCCATCTTATCCTACGTATCGTTCTGATTTTTCAGAAAAAGCCCTTCTGGAGACACCTCATGAAATTCATCCACCAACGCGAACACCTTAATGAAGGAGACATTGTCGTCATTGAATGCTCGCAAACCTGCAACATCCGCCTGATGAGCGACGCGAACTTTCGCAGCTTCAAGAACGGTGGCCGCCACACTTACCACGGCGGCGCATTCGACAAGTTCCCGGCAAAAATCACCGCGCCGAGCACCGGGTTCTGGAACATCACCCTGGACGTGGTGACCCGCCGCGCCATCAGCGTGACCAAGAAGCCGACCTTGTCCCACAAGATCCGCATCGTGCGCCGCACCAATTCGAAACTGAGCTGACAGGAATGCCCGTGACTACCACCAAATATGTGATCAAGTACAAACTTAACGGTGAACGCCGCTTCGAGTTCGCCCAACTGCAAGCAGGCAGCGTTGAGGAAGCCAAGGAAGCCCTGGCGAAAATGCACGATGCCAGCGACGAAATCACCGATATCAATGTGAGCAAAGCTCTGTAATTCGAGCGCAAGCATCGGAGTGTCGTAACGCTGGCGACTTCCTAGACTGGCAGCCTTTATCCGCTGCCACAGGAACTCGTCAATGCCATCTACCTCACTGCAAGAGCGCCTGGCCAAGCTGGACTGGCGCGCGATTGAGCGCGACCTCGATCAACAGGGCAACGCACTGATTCCGGCCTTGCTGGGCCAGCAGGCATGTGCGGAGCTCAGTGGCCACTACCCGCAGCACGAACGGTTTCGCTCCCATGTGCTGATGGCCAGGCACGGCTTCGGTCGGGGCGAGTACAAGTATTTCCGCTATCCGCTGCCCACCCGGGTCAGCGAGTTGCGCGAGCAGCTGTATCAGTACCTGGTCCCCCAGGCCAATCGCTGGAACGAACAGATGAACCTGCCGATCACCTACCCGGCACACCATGCTGACTTCATTGCCCGTTGCCACGCTGCGGGACAACAGCGCCCTACCCCGTTATTGCTGCAATACGGCCCCGGCGACTACAACTGCCTGCACCAGGATCTGTACGGCGAACATGTATTTCCCTTACAAGTTGCCATCCTGCTGTCGCAGCCGGGAGAGGACTTTCGTGGCGGCGAACTGGTGCTGACCGAACAGCGCCCACGCATGCAATCCCGGGCCCAGGTCGTACCGCTGAACAGGGGCGACGCCGTGATCTTCGCGGTCAACCAGCGACCCATGCCCAGCGTGAGAGGGTTTCATCGAGTGACCTTGCGCCATGGGGTCAGTGTTCTGCACAGTGGTACGCGGCATACCTTGGGAGTGATTTTTCACGATGCGCAGTAAGACCGATCCCGGAGCAACTGCCGATTTGTTTGCCGACGAGGCCTTGCAACAGCCCCCGGGACGCGAACAAATCGGTGAACAATCCTACGTTCTCAGAGGCTACGCCCTGCCCTGGGTCGAACGTTTGCTGCCGGAACTGCGGCGCGTACTGGCTCAATCGCCGTTCCGGCAAATGGTCACGCCGGGCGGCTTTACCATGTCGGCCGCCTTGAGCAGTTGCGGTGAACTGGGTTGGACGACCGATCCCACCGGCTATCGCTACTCTGCGATTGACCCCAACAACCAGCAACCCTGGCCAGCCATGCCCGAGGCGCTACGCCAATTGGCGCTCATGGCGGCGGCAGACGCGGGTTTCGAGGATTTCGAACCGGATGCCTGCCTGATCAACCGCTATGTGCCGGGCGCGAAAATGTCCCTGCATCAGGACAAGAACGAGCGCCGCTATGCCGCTCCAGTGGTGTCCGTGTCACTGGGTTTGCCGGCGATTTTTCTGTTCGGCGGCCATGAGCGCAGCGACAAGCCACAAAAAGTCTCGCTTTTCCATGGTGATGTGGTGGTATGGGGCGGCGTCGATCGCCTGCGCTTTCACGGCGTGATGCCGATCAAGCCAGGCACACATCCGGTCATGGGCCCGCAGCGCATCAACATGACATTTCGCACGGCCGGATGAATTTGACCGCAAGCATCGGAGTGTTGCGAATGCCTCAGGGGACTAACCTGGCATTCTTCAACCAGGAGCCACCGCCATGACCGCGCGCCACGCCATCGAACAAGACCCACGCTGGGCCGCCATCGTCGCCCGCGACGCCAAGGCCGACTTGACCTTCGTCTATGGCGTGAAAACCACCGGCGTTTACTGCCGCCCCAGCAGCTCCGCGCGCCGGCCGCTCCCGCAGAATGTCGAGTTCTTCGACACCCCGCAACAGGCCGAAGCCGCGGGCTACCGGCCCAACAAGCGCTATTCGGGAGACCAGACCCAGGTGGCCGCACGACACGCGCAACTGGTGGCAGCCGCCTGCCGACACATCGAACAGGCCGAAACCCTGCCAGCCCTTGAAGACCTGGCCACCCTCGCCGGCTTGAGTCCGTTTCATTTCCATCGGGTGTTCAAGGCGGTGACCGGCCTCACACCCAAGCGCTACGCCAGCGCCCATCGCTCGCGCAAAGTACGCGACGGGCTCAAGGACCAGCATTCGGTGACCGATGCGCTGTACGACGCCGGCTTCAATTCCAACAGCCGTTTTTATGAGGCCGCTGACCAGTTGCTCGGCATGAAGCCTGGCGACTACAAAGCAGGCGGCACCAACACGGATATTCGGTTTGCCGTCGGCCAATGCTCGTTGGGCGCAATTCTGGTGGCGCAAAGCAATCGCGGTGTGTGCGCGATTCTGCTGGGGGATGACCCGGACAAACTGGTGCGTGACCTGCAGGACCAGTTTCCCCGCGCCAATCTGCTGGGCGCCGATCACGACTTCGAACAACTGATCGCCCAAGTGGTGGGCTTCATCGAGGCGCCGGCCCTGGGCCTGAACTTGCCCCTGGATCTGCGTGGCACTGCGTTTCAGGAGCGGGTGTGGCAGGCCTTGCGGGAAATCCCGGTGGGTTGCACTGCCAGCTACGCCGAGATTGCCCAGCGCATCGGCGCACCGACTGCCTATCGCGCCGTGGCCCAGGCGTGTGGTGCCAACAACCTGGCCGTGGCGATTCCTTGTCATCGGGTGGTGCGCAGCAATGGCGACCTTTCGGGTTATCGCTGGGGCGTTGAGCGCAAACGGCAGTTGCTCGAGCGCGAAAGCCCGGCAGAATCCTGAAGAACGCTACAAGAGCTTGCGCTTGCGAAACTCGGCCACCTTATGCCGATTGCCACACAGCGCCATGCTGCACCAGCGGCGCTTGTGGCCCTTGGTCCGGTCGTAGAACCACAGCACGCACTCGGGATGCTCGCAGGTGCGGATCAGCCCGAAATCCCCTTCCACCAGCAACATCGCCGCCGCTTCGGCAATCGGCGCCAGGAATTGCTCGGCGGTTTGCTGTTTGCGCTGGCGCTCCAGGCGCACCTCGCCCGGCGCCGGCCAAGCCAGTTGCGGATGGCTGACCGCCTTGCGCAAAAATGCATTCAGCGCAGCAGGATCACCCTGCTGCCCAGCCTTGCGCTGTTCCAGCAACAGCCGGATCACTTCCCGCAGTCCCTGCGCCGCGCCCAGCAAAGCGCCCTCCTCGAATACCGGCACCGCGCCCTCCTCGCACCAGCCCAGTCGCACCAGCCAGCGCTCGACATCGGTATCGCCTTGCCAGAATTCAAACGGCACACCGTCGACATTCGCCCGGGTATTGAGCATGTCCAACACCGGATGATCGGCCAAAACGTAGGGCTCCAGCGGGGATGGTGTGATGACGGTCATGGCGAATCCTCTTCAAGTCCGCGACATCGTAACCGCTGATAACGCTTTTGGATAGTTACTAAACTTACTGCAAAGTAACCTATTAAATTAATTTGACAGGTTACTTTTTCAAGCGCAGCCTGCGAAACCAGTAACCCAAATAACTATTTTATCCAGTTACAAAGAGGATTCCGATCATGTCGATTTCAGCCCCGGTTGTTCGCTACCAGCACCTCGATGCCGATGGCGTGCGCGTGTTCTACCGCGAAGCTGGCGACCCGTCTGCGCCCGTGCTGTTGCTGCTGCACGGGTTTCCCAGCTCGTCCCATATGTACCGCGATTTGATCCCATTGCTCGCCACCCGCTACCGGGTCATCGCCCCCGACCTGCCGGGCTTCGGCTTCACCGAAGTGCCTGCCGAACGCCATTACCACTACAGCTTCGACAACCTGGCGATTACCGTCGGCCATTTCGCCGACGCCCTGCAGCTCAGCCGCTATGCCCTCTATGTGTTCGACTACGGCGCGCCGGTGGGCCTGCGCCTGGCGGTGGCACACCCGGAACGGGTCAGCGCGCTGATATCGCAAAACGGCAATGCCTACCTGGAAGGTTTGGGTGACGCCTGGGATCCGATCCGGGCCTATTGGGCCGAACCGAGCCAAGCCAATCGCGAGGTGATTCGCAACGCGGTCATCAGCCTGGAAGGCACGCGCTATCAGTACCTGCACGGCGTCCTGCAGCCCGAACTGGTTGCGCCTGAGTCCTACATGCTCGACGTGCTCCTGATGCAGCGTCCCGGCAATGACGAAATCCAGTTGGACCTGTTCCTCGACTACCGCAACAACCTGACGCTGTACCCGGCGTTCCAGGCGTTTTTCAAGGCCACGCAAGTGCCGGCGCTGGTGATCTGGGGCCAGAACGATCCGTTCTTCATCCCGCCGGGCGCCCATGCCTATAAAGGCGATAACGCCAACGCCGTGGTGGAATTGCTCGACACCGGCCACTTCGCCCTGGAAACCCACGCCGCACATATTGCCCAGCGGATTCATGCAGTACTGGGCCACGCCATCGACTGATGCCCGCCCATGAAACACTGGATTCGTCCAGTGAATAAAACAGACTGGCCTGGTGCTGCATGGCCCTGCTAAAACGACGGCACAGCATCCCACCGTTGGAGAAGCGTCCCATGAGCACCTGGCCAGACACCCGAATTCTTGACCTGCTGGGCATTGAGTTGCCGATCATCCAGGCGCCCATGGCGAATGCCACGAGTACCGCCATGGTGATTGCCGCCAACCAGGCCGGCGCCCTCGGTTCGATGCCGGCGGCAACCCTGAGCATCGAGCAGTTACGCGAAGCACTCACCACCATTCGCCAGGCCAGCTCGCGGCCGCTGAACGTGAATTTCTTCTGCCATCAGCCGCCGGCGCCAGACGCTGATCGCGACCTTCAGTGGAAGAACCTGCTGGAAACCTACTACCACGAACTGGGCGCCGACTTTGATGCACCGACGCCCGTCTCCAACCGTGCACCGTTCAACGACGCCGCCTGCAAAGTGGTGGAAGAATTCCGTCCGGAAGTCGTGAGTTTTCACTTCGGCCTGCCGGAAAAATCCCTGCTGGACCGGGTCAAGGCCACCGGGGCGAAAATACTGTCGTCGGCCACCACCGTGGAAGAGGCCATCTGGCTGGAACAGCACGGCTGCGACGCAATCATCGCCATGGGTTCGGAAGCCGGCGGCCATCGCGGGATGTTCCTCAGCGACGATTTGAATAGCCAAATTGGCACCATGGCGCTGGTGCCGCAGATCGTCGACGCCGTAAAGGTGCCGGTGATCGCAGCCGGCGGCATCGGGGATGCGCGGGGCATCGTCGCGGCCTTCGCCCTCGGCGCGTCGGCGGTGCAGATCGGCACGGCGTACCTGTTTACCCCCGAGGCCACCGTGTCGAAGTCACACCACCACGCCTTGCGCAATGCCCAGGCCAGTGAAACCGCGCTGACCAACCTGTTCACCGGGCGCCCGGCGCGCGGCATCATCAACCGAGTGATGCGGGAACTGGGCGCGATCAACCCGACAGCGCCTGCGTTTCCGTTGTCTGGCGGTGCATTGATGCCACTGAAAGCCAAGGATGAAGCCGGCTTCAGTAACTTGTGGTCGGGCCAGGCGCTGCGCCTTGGCAAGGACATCTCCACCTATGACCTGACGCTGGAGCTGGCCGCGCAGACCCTGGAAAAACTCGGCCGACGCTGAACCTGAACTCCCGGGACAACTTTGCACTGTACCGGCAGTGGCCAACCGCTATATATTCCCATACATAGCGGTACGCCCTTCTGCCTATAACAAGCCGCAAAGTCGGTAATCCCCCAAGGAGCTTCTTGATGATGATTCGCGCCTCACGCCTGGCCCCCACGGCCCTCGCCACCCTGATCGCCGCGTTTGCCTTCTCCTCGGCGTACGCCGATGAAGTCCAGGTGGCGGTGGCGGCCAACTTCACCGCACCCATCCAGGCGATTGCCGCTGACTTTGAAAAAGACACCGGCCACAAGCTGGTCGCCGCCTACGGCGCCACCGGCCAGTTCTACACCCAGATCAAGAACGGCGCGCCGTTTGAAGTGTTCCTCAGCGCCGACGACACCACCCCGCAGAAACTCGAAGCCGAAGGCGACACCGTCAAGGGCTCGCGCTTCACCTACGCGGTAGGCACCCTGGCGCTGTGGTCCGCCAAGGAAGGCTACGTGGATGCCAAGGGCGAAGTGTTGAAGAAAAATGAATTCAAGCACCTGTCCATCGCCAACCCGAAAGCCGCGCCTTATGGCCTGGCTGCCACCCAAGTGCTGGCGAAGGAAGGCCTGGCCGAGAAGGTCAAGGACAAGATCGTAGAAGGCCAGAACATCACCCAGGCCTATCAGTTCGTGTCCACCGGCAACGCTGAGCTGGGCTTTGTAGCGCTGTCGCAGATCTACAAGGACGGCAAGGTCACCAGCGGTTCGGCCTGGATCGTGCCGTCGTCGATGCATGACCCGATCAAGCAAGACGCGGTAATCCTCAACAAGGGCAAGGACAGCGCCGCCGCCAAGGCCCTGGTTGAATACCTCAAAGGTCCGAAAGCCGCCGCGGTGATCAAGTCCTACGGGTACGAACTGTAAATGCCGCTGTCGAGTGCCGATTTTTCCGCGATCTGGTTGACCGTGAAGCTGGCGTCTCTGACCACGGTGATCCTGCTGATCATCGGCACTCCGATCGCCCTGTGGCTGTCGCGCACCCGTTCGTGGTGGCGCGGCCCCATCGGTGCGGTGGTGGCCTTGCCGTTGGTGTTACCACCCACGGTGATCGGCTTCTACCTGCTGTTGACCATGGGCCCCAATGGCTACTTCGGCCAGTTCACCCAATGGCTGGGCCTGGGCACACTGACCTTCAGCTTCGCCGGGCTGGTGATTGGTTCGGTGATCTATTCCATGCCGTTTGTGGTGCAGCCGTTGCAAAACGCCTTCTCCGCCATCGGCACTCGACCGCTGGAAGTGGCCGCTACGTTGCGGGCCAATCCCTGGGATACATTTTTCACGGTGATCCTGCCCCTGGCGCGCCCGGGGTTTATCACGGCATCGATTCTCGGTTTTGCCCACACCGTCGGCGAGTTCGGCGTGGTGCTGATGATCGGCGGCAATATTCCAGACAAGACCCGGGTGGTCTCGGTGCAGATCTACGATCACGTCGAAGCCATGGAATACGCCCAGGCCCACTGGCTGGCCGGCTCGATGGTGGTGTTTTCTTTCCTGGTATTGCTGGCGCTCTACTCCAGCCGTAAAACCAAAGCGGGCTGGAGCTGATGTCGATGATCGAGGTGCGCCTGCAACTGAAGTATTCCGGGTTTGCCCTGGACGTTAACCTGCAACTGCCCGGTCGCGGAGTGACGGCGCTGTACGGTCATTCCGGCTCCGGCAAGACCACCTGCCTGCGCTGCATCGCCGGGCTGGAACGGGCCGAAGAGGGCTTCGTGCAGATCAACGACGAAGTCTGGCAAGACAGCCGCAAAGGGCTGTTCGTGCCACCCTACAAGCGGGCCCTGGGCTACGTGTTTCAAGAAGCCAGCCTGTTCCCGCATTTGTCGGTGCTGGCCAACCTGGAATTCGGCCTCAAGCGCATCCCGCGCCAACAGCGCCGCGTGGAGCTGGACCAGGCCACCGAGCTGCTGGGCATCGGCCACTTGCTGGACCGCAATCCGCAGCACCTTTCCGGCGGTGAACGCCAGCGCGTCGGCATCGCCCGTGCCCTGCTCACCAGCCCGAGCCTGTTGCTGATGGACGAACCGCTGGCGGCGCTGGACAACAAACGCAAAAGCGAAATCCTGCCGTACCTCGAACGCCTGCATGACGAGTTGGAGATCCCCGTGCTGTACGTCAGCCATGCCCAGGACGAAGTGGCGCGCCTGGCTGATCACATCGTATTGCTCAGCGACGGCAAGGCCCTGGCCAGCGGCCCCATCGGCGAAACCCTGGCCCGGCTGGACCTGCCCATGGCCTTGGGCGACGACGCCGGCGTGGTGATCAACGGAACGGTTTGCGCCTACGACGCCCACTACCAGTTGCTGACCCTGCAACTGCCCGCGAGCCAATTGCAGATGCGCGTGGCCCATGCACCGCTGGCGTTGGGCAAACCGTTGCGTTTCAAGATCCAGGCGCGAGACGTCAGCCTCAGCCTGCAGGCCGAGGAACACAGCAGCATCCTCAATCGCCTGCCGGTGACGGTGACCCAGGAGATTCCCGCGGACAACGCAGCCCATGTGCTGGTGAGCCTGGATGCGGCCGGCACGCCGCTGCTGGCGCGCATCACCCGTTACTCACGGGACCAGTTGCAACTGCATCCCGGCCAGACGTTGTGGGCGCAAATCAAGGCGGTGGCGGTACTGGCCTGAATCCATTGGCACGACCGCAGAACCCTGCGGTCAATCAGAAATACCTGCCAAGGAATTTGCGCCATGCCCGATCCTGCGTTGCTTGCAGACCTGCCCCGCGACCTGCATTACGTCGACGATACCCAGCCCGGGATCTCCCGCAAAAAGCTGCGGGGCAAATTCCAGTACTTCAAGGCCGACGGCACACGCATAACCGATGCCGACGAAATCAAGCGCATCAACGCCCTCGCAGTGCCGCCGGCGTATACCGATGTGTGGATCTGCGCCGACCCGCGCGGCCATCTGCAAGCCACCGGCCGTGATGCCCGGGGGCGCAAGCAGTACCGTTATCACCAACGCTGGCGTGAGGTGCGTGACACCGACAAGTATTCCCGGCTGCAACAATTCGGCAGCGCGTTGCCCAAATTGCGCAAGCAGTTGGAAGCGCAGATCGCGGCACCTGGGTTCAATCGGGAGAAGGTCCTGGCCACGGTGGTGATGCTGCTCGACGCTACGCTGATCCGCGTCGGCAACACTCAGTACGCTCGGGACAATCGCTCCTACGGCCTGACCACCCTGCGCACCCGCCATGTAGACATCAAGGGCAGCGAGATCCTGTTCCAGTTTCGCGGCAAGAGCGGCATCGAGCACCAGATCACCGTCAAGGACCGGCGCCTGGCCACGGTGATCAAACGTTGCCTGGAATTGCCGGGGCAGAACCTGTTCCAGTACCTGGACGAGAACGGCGAGCGCCATACGGTCAGTTCCACCGACGTGAATGCCTACCTGCACAGCCTCACCGGCGCGGATTTTACCGCCAAGGATTACCGCACCTGGGCCGGCACGGCCCTGGCGTTGGCGGTATTGCGCGAGCTTGAATGGCAGCCGGAATCCGACGCCAAGAAGCATGTGGTGGAGATGGTCAAGAACGTCGCCAAGCAACTGGGTAACACCCCGGCGGTGTGCCGCAAGTGCTATATCCACCCGGCCGTGCTGGAGCATTTCAGCCTGGGCGAGCTGGCAAAGCTGCCCAAGCCCCGGGTGCGCAAAGGCCTGAAAGCCGAGGAAGTGGGGCTGGCGATGTTTCTGGAGCAACTGGCAGAACGCCTGTGAGTGCCCCAAGTCATTGCAGCCGAACGCAAAGCGTCCTACGGTAGTGGCCGGATAATCTCACCGAGGAACCCGGCCCCATGCTGCCTTCATCCTTGAAGCCCTACACCAACGCCGCCTTGCTGCATCGCCATAAATGGCGCGGGCGTGTCGGGCTGATGCTGGTGGCCAGCCTTTCCGTGCTGGCGGGGATGACCGACGCCATCGGCTTCATGGCCAGCGGCGATTTTGTCTCGTTCATGAGCGGCAACACCACGCGCCTCGCCGTGGCGATCAGCGAAGGCGACCTGGGCCTCACCGCGCGCCTGACGTTGCTGGTGGCAACGTTCATCGCCGGTAACGCGCTGGGCGTGATGGTCAGCCGTATCAGCCGGCGCCATGCGCTGCCTTTGTTGCTGTGCATCGCCACGCTGCTGTGCGGTGCCGCGGCCTGGCCGTTCGACGAGCAACTGCCGTCATTACTGGCGGCGATCATCGCCATGGGCATGCTGAATGCTGCCGTCGAAGAGGTGAACGGATTACCGGTGGGGCTTACTTATGTCACGGGGGCGCTGTCGCGATTTGGTCGCGGGCTGGGCCGCTGGATGCTGGGTGAACGCCGCAATGGCTGGCGCGTGCAACTGATCCCCTGGGTCGGGATGTTTGCCGGTGCGGTGATCGGTGCATTGCTGGAACACCAGATGGGGATTCGTGCGCTGTTGGTCAGCGGGTTGCTGTCGGCGCTGTTGGGGCTGGTGTCGCTGAAGATTCCCCGGCGCTGGCACCTGGGGTATATGCCACGCTAGAACAGAGTTGCCCGCCCGACGTTCCGGCCTCGACGTCCCTGTACCGGTAAAGAGCCGTCACGCCGGGCGAGCAGGAAAATACTAAAACAATGCCCGCGAGGCTGTCCGCAGGGCATTTCTGAACTTTTCTAACGCAACGGATTACAGACAAGTCGCCAGTGCGGCGAGGCGTCGCTTGGCCGGATAGTCATCCTGGGCCGCGTAATAATTCACGCTGGCACCCGCGCCCGCGCTGCGCACGTCGACAAAGTAATCGCCTGCCGTGGTGTAGATGGTGAAGCCACCGGCCTGCGCAGGTTCCATGAAGCCACCGGCATCCACGCCGAACACCGCTTCGTCCTGCCAACCGAACTGGATACATTGGGCAACCACCAGCGGGGCCTTGTCCGAGGCCAGGGTTTTATAGGGCGTACCGGTACGCGCCTCTTTCATCTTCGAGCCCGCGCAACCGGCCAGCGATGCCAGTACCAAAGCGCCAATTACCACCATCCGCATACCGAAGCTTCCTTGGAAAAAACGCGACTGTACCATTAGCAGGCGACACCGAATGATAATTGCGTCACCCTGCCGCCTACTTACGAACCCGCTTTTACCCGGAACCCCCATGACACCGAACGCCGAGCGCTACAACCCCTCCACCGACTACGCCGACAAGCTGATCAGCCGCATCGGCCAAACGCCTTCGTGGATCGCCAAACGCATCGGCGTGACCGACAAGCGCATCCGCTACATCCTGGACGGCGAGCGCACCGTCAAAGGCGAAAGCACCCCGATCCAGATGACCTACACCGAGCAATTTGCCCTGGAATGCCTGGCGGCGGAGGCGAAGGCCAACAAGCAGAAACCTGCAGGACCTGCACCCGAGGTGGCGTGAAAGGCAGTCATGGCATTATGATTGCACCGTTGGGCCTCACTGATGAGGCCCACGGGACACTACCTAGAAAGGAAGCCTCATGAAAGATTTCGTCATCGGCGTCAACAACACCGTTCTCTACATCGCGCTGGCTTTCCTGTGGCTTACAGGTCTGGTCGTGATGTTCAGCCAGAGCTTTCTGGCAGGCCTTGGCGCCCTGATTGGCGGCACATTGATTTGGTGCATCATTTCCGGCTTCTGGTTTGTGCAATCGGCGACTTACGACGAACTGCGCAAACTCAACGCAAAAAGCTGATGCAAAATCGCAGCCCGCTCGGGCTGCGCTCCTGAACACACGACGAACCGCCCCCTGTTTCCCCATCCGGGGAGGGAAAGCTGTCGCCAAACTGTCCGGAGAGTGAACTTTGTTTCACTGTGAAGGGAGACTTGGCCGCCTATAGTCGGCAGGCTCATTTTTAAGAAGTCTCCCTTCTAGCCCGCCCTCCCGCGGGCTTTTTTTTGCCTTGGTTTTGCGCCCCCCCGTAGCAGGAGTTTGCTGTTCAGAGCAGCCAGCGGAACAGATAGAACAGCGCCATGCTCAGCAACACGGTGATCAGCACGCTGCGGGTCCAGAACATCAACGCCACGGCGCACACCCCGGCCAGCAGGTAAGGGTTGCTCACGCTCAGGTTGAGTTTGTGGTCGGCCAGAAAAATGATCGGCCCACAGATGGCGGTGAGCATCCCCGGTACGGCAAACCCGAGAAACTCCCGCGCCCCGCGATTGAGGCGCACCGGCAGGCGCGGCTCGATGAACAGGTAGCGGTTGAGAAACACGATCAAACCCATGCCAAAAATCATCACGAAGATCATCGCTGCCCTACTCCCAGGCGCTTGCAGGCAAACCCCGCGCTCATCCCCAATACACCGGAGACCACCACCGCCGATTCCCAATGCAGGTAGCTCAGCCACACCGAGCACAGCAACGACACGGCGACACAGACGATGGTTGGCACGTCGCGCACTACGGGGGTGATCAGGGCGATAAAGGTCGCGGCAATCGAGAATTCCAGGCCCAACTGGTCGAGCCCGGGAATGCTTTTGCCGAGCACGATGCCGGCGAAAGTGAACAGATTCCAAATGATATAGAACGTCAGGCCGACACCCAGGGCGTACCAGCGGTTGAAGGTCTGGCGGTCATATTGGCTGACCAGGGCGAAGAACTCGTCGGTCAGCAAAAAGCCCAGGCTCATGCGCCACCGTGGTTTGAGCGGCGACAGCGTGGGACGCATGTGCATGCCGTAGAGCAAATGCTGGGAGGTCAGCAGCAAGGTGGTCAGCAGGATCGAAATCAGACTGGCACCGCTCTTGACCATGCCGATGGCCACCAGCTGTGCAGCACCGGCAAACACGATAGTCGATAGCCCTTGGGCTTCCAGCGGCGTGAATTGGGCATCGATTGCAGTGGAACCGGCCAGCAGCCCCCAGGGCGCGCAGGCCAGGGACAATGGAATGATCGCAATCGCGCCACGGGAAAAGGCGTTCAGAGGCAGAGCGTTAGGCATACACAACAGGCTCATCGACAGTCAGTCGACAAGCATGCCAGCGGTATCAGGGATTGTCTTGAACGATCGTGCTCAAGCCAGTTTGACCGACACCCGCTCCACCGCGTCCCGGGCTTCGCGCAGTTCGTGGGCGTCCTGGTTGAGCCGGTGGATGGTATTGAGCAGGCGCTGGCGCAGCACTTCATCGCTGAGCTTTTCGACGGCGCGCATCAGGTCAAAGGCCGCGGTTTCGTTATTGTCCGCGACGGAATCGAGGGTCTTGCGCAGGTTGCGAGTGGCACGGGTCACACGTTTTCTTCCTTCATCACCAATGGGCAGGCACTTTAGGACATTTGTGTTTCAGTTTAATTTCAACCACTTGTCGTCGATTGCCAGGCCGTTGACGCAGGTCAATCGAAACAGGATTTGACCGATACATATGGAAATACGTATATTCGTATTTCCATATGTATCAGGCCGCTGACCATGTCAGATCTTTTCTCCCCACCCAACGTCTTCAAATGCCTGGCCGACGCCACTCGCGCACGGCTGACGTTACTGATCCTGCGTGAAGGCGAACTTTGCGTGTGCGAGTTGATCCATGCTCTGGACGACAGCCAGCCGAAAATCTCCCGCCACCTGGCGCAACTGCGCAGTTGCGGGTTGCTGCTGGACCGTCGCCAGGGCCAGTGGATTTATTACCGCCTCAACCCGGCCTTGCCGGCATGGGTAACGGCGGTGCTCGACACCACTCTGCAAGCCAACCAAGCCTGGTTAAACACAGACGCCCAGCGTCTGGACACCATGGGCGACCGACCACAACGGGCCAGCGCCTGCTGCTGATCCTGCGGAGAGCTTTTCATGCTTGTAGCCGTTGCTATCTTCCTGTTCACCATCATCCTGGTCATCTGGCAGCCCAAGGGCCTGGGCGTAGGCTGGAGCGCCACAATGGGCGCGATCCTGGCCCTGGCCCTTGGCGTTATCAGCCTGGCGGACATCCCCGTGGTGTGGCACATCATCTGGAACGCCACCGGGACGTTCGTCGCACTGATCGTCATCAGCCTGTTGCTGGATGAAGCGGGCTTTTTTGCCTGGGCTGCCTTGCATGTAGCGCGCTGGGGCCGTGGACGCGGTCGGCGGTTGTTCGCGTATATGGTACTGCTGGGTGCGCTGGTGTCGGCCTTGTTCGCCAACGACGGCGCGGCACTGATCCTCACGCCCATCGTGATGTCGATGCTGTTGGCGCTGCGCTTCTCTCCGGCGGCGACCCTGGCGTTCGTCATGGGCGCCGGGTTTATCGCCGACACCGCGAGCCTGCCGCTGGTGGTCTCCAACCTGGTGAACATCGTTTCGGCCGACTACTTCAAGATCGGCTTCAACGAATACGCTGCCGTGATGGTGCCGGTGAACCTGGTAAGCGTCGCCGCGACCCTCGCCGTATTGCTATGGTTTTTCCGCCGTGACATTCCGCAAACCTACGACCCGGCCGACCTCGACGATCCCGCCAGCGCGATCCACGACCGCGCCACCTTCCGCGCCGGTTGGTGGGTGCTGGGCATTCTGCTGGTGGGCTGTTTTGCCCTGGAACCGCTGGGCATTCCCATCAGTGCGATTTCCGCCGCCTGCGCCACCCTACTGCTGGTAATCGCC
Source organism: Pseudomonas sp. ATCC PTA-122608 (assembly GCF_001952855.1). Classification (GTDB taxonomy): domain Bacteria; phylum Pseudomonadota; class Gammaproteobacteria; order Pseudomonadales; family Pseudomonadaceae; genus Aquipseudomonas. The sequence continues at coordinate 67,871 of NZ_LPNO01000023.1, forward strand.
GCCAAGGGCCACAAAATCTCCACTCGCAAGGTGCTGAAGGAAGCGCCCTGGCAGATCGTGATTTTCTCCCTGGGCATGTACCTGGTGGTCTACGGCCTGCGTAACGCCGGGCTGACCGACTACCTCGCGACTTGGCTCGACACCTTCGCCGGCTACGGCGTATGGGGCGCGGCATTGGGCACCGGCGTGCTCACCGCGCTGCTGTCTTCAGCGATGAACAACCTGCCAACCGTGCTGATCGGCGCGCTCTCCATCGAGGCCAGCCATGCCGTGGGCGTGGTCAAGGACGCGATGATCTACGCCAACGTGATCGGCAGCGACCTCGGCCCGAAAATCACCCCCATCGGTAGCCTGGCCACCCTGCTTTGGCTACATATCCTGGCGCGCAAAGGCATCACCATCACTTGGGGTTACTACTTCAAGGTCGGCATTGTGCTGACCTTGCCGGTGCTGTTGATCACCCTCGCCGCCCTCGCCCTGCGCCTGAGTTTCTGACGGAGTCCGTTTGATGAAAGTCCTGTTCATGTGCACCGCCAACAGCTGCCGAAGCATTCTCTCGGAAGCCTTGTTCAACCATCTGGCGCCGGACGGTTTCCAAGCCATCAGCTCCGGGAGTTTCCCCAAGGGCCAGGTGCTGCCGCGCAGCCTGACCACGCTGAAGGCCGCTGGTATCAGCACCGAAGGTTTGTACAGCAAGGGCAACGATGCCTTTGAAGGCAGCCCGCCGGACTTCGTCATCACCGTGTGCGACAAGGCCGCCGGGGAAGCCTGCCCAGTGTATTTCGGCCCGGCCATCAAGGCGCATTGGGGGTTGGAAGACCCGTCTGATGTTCAAGGCGATGAAGCCCAGGTCGACGCCGCGTTCCGCGCCACCCTGGAAATCATTGAACGGCGCTGCCGGGCTTTTTTCGCGATCCCGTTCGCCAGCCTGAACCCCGTCGAACTCAAGGCCGAGCTTGATCGCATCGCCGCGCTGTAACCGGAGAGCCTGATGAGCACCCTGCCCAACCTGCATCAAAACCTGTCCACGCCTCAACAATTTGAACGACCGCCACGCATCCTGCTGCTCTATGGTTCCACTCGCCCGCGCTCGTTCAGCCGCCTGCTGGTGGAAGAAGCGGCGCGACTGTTGCGGTACTTTGGCGCCGAGACGCGCATCTTCAATCCATCGGGTTTGCCGCTGCCGGACGACGCTCCCAACGACCACCCCAAGGTCCAGGAACTGCTGGAACTGATGCAGTGGTCTGAAGGCCAGGTCTGGTGTTCGCCGGAGCGTCACGGCTCGATGTCGGCGGTGTTCAAGGCGCAACTCGACTGGGTGCCACTGGCACTCGGCGCAGTGCGCCCAACCCAGGGCAAAACCCTGGCAGTGATGCAGGTCTGCGGCGGCTCGCAGTCCTTCAACACCGTGAACCAACTGCGGGTGCTGGGGCGCTGGATGCGCATGTTCACCATCCCCAATCAATCGTCGGTGCCCAAGGCTTTTATGGAGTTCGACGATCAGGACCGCATGAAGCCGTCGGCACTCTACGACCGCGTGGTAGATGTGATGGAAGAGCTGGTGAAGTTCACCCTGCTGCTGCGTGATCGCCCGGACCTGGTGGACCGTTATTCGGAGCGCAAGGAGAGTAGCGAGGCGCTGTCGAAACGGGTCAATCAACGGTCGATCTGAAGGCCTTTTCCGGCGTATGCTCGCGGGCAAACGTCCCTGCGAGCCACCTCAATGAGTTCCATGCAGCACGCCTGGCTGGGCAACTACGAAGTCAGCAGCACCTCGTGCACCGGCCTGACGTTTGCCCGCCACAGCCATGATGAATGCGTGATCGGCGTCAACCTGCTCGGCGAGGAACAGGTGTGGCTGGACCGCCGCACGTTCGAGGCCGGCCCCGGCAGCATCACCTTGTACAACCCCGGGCAGATTCAGGGCGGCGGCGCGGCCGAGGGGCAGCCGTGGCGGTTTGTCAGCCTGTATGCGTCTGCTGACCAATTGGCGGCTGACCTGGGCCTGGGGCATCTGGAGTTTGACCGTTCGCTGTGCTTCCAGCCAGAACTGGCGATGAAACTCGCCGGTGCGATTGAGGATTCGTTGAGTGCCGATCCGCTGACCAGAGAGCTAAGTGAGGACGCCTTGGTGGTGCTGCTTGGCGAGGTGGTCAGTTGCAGCGGCGTGCGGTTGCCTGGCAGCACGTCAGTGGGTCGCAGGATGGTGATCAAGGCCCAGGAATTGCTGGCTGAAAACCTGCATCAGGCCGTGGCACTCGATACCCTTGGTGACGAGTTGGGCCTGTCGAAATTCCATCTGCTGCGGGCTTTTCAGAAAGAAACCGGGCTGAGTCCGCGCCAGTGGGCGATGCAACTGCGCACCCGGCGCGCCAAGGGGCTGTTGCGCTCAGGCATTGCTGCATCGCAGGTGGCCCACGCCCTGGGATTTGCTGACCAGAGCCATCTGAACCGGCATTTTCGTGCGGCCTACGGCATTACGCCGGGGCGCTATCAACGCGTGCTCAAGGGCTGAAAAGCGCAATCTGGTTCAAGACGACTTCCGCACCCTTCCCTAAAATGCCGGCATTCACTGTAGGAGCTGGCTTGCTTGCGAAAGTCGTTAACGATGACGTGGGAAGCCTGGTGCTCTGCGGTGTCTGTGATTTCTTCGCGAGCAAGCTCGCTCCTACATGGGTATTGCGCATGTTGACGATCTTTTTTTCGGCGCTGGTGTTTGGGTTTGTGTTTTGCCTGTCGCCGGGGGCGGTGCTGGCGGAAACCCTGCGCCGTGGGTTGTTGCACGGGTTTACGCCTGCATTGTTGGTGCAGATTGGCTCGCTGGTGGGTGATGCTGTGTGGGCGGTGGTTGGGCTGACGGGCATGGCGTTGTTGATCCAGCATGAGTCGGTGCGGGTACCGCTGACGGCGGTGTGCGGGTTGTATCTGGCGTGGCTCGGGGTGCGCAGCCTGATGGATGCCTGGCGCCTGCCGGCAGCCGAAAGTGCGCCGGCCAGGTCCGGGCAGAATGCGCTGATGGTGGGGGCGGCGATTTCTCTGGCCAACCCGAAGAACATTGTCTATTGGGGGGCCTTGGGCAGCGCGCTGTCGGGGATAGTTGGGGCGACGCCGAGCCATGGGCAGACGTTGATGTTTTTTGCGGGATTCATGTTGGCTTCGGTGCTTTCGTGCTTTTTGATTGCAGCGTTGGTCAACCTGCTGCGGCGGAATGCTTCGCCTACGTGGCAAAGGGTTAGCTATGGTGCTTGCGGTGTGGTGCTGCTGTATTTGGCGATTTTGGCGTTGCGGGCGGTTTGAGGGGTGATTGGGTACATATCCGTTATTTAGGTAACGGCCGCCTATGGTTCCGCTCTTACAGCGGGTCACTTTTGGCAAACGCCCGGAATGCCGGCCCAGCCAAAAGTAACCAAAAGGTCTTTGCCCCACCACTCGGTGCCTCGCCTAGGCTCGGCATGCCCGCACTCCGGCCATCGTGGTTGACGGGGCCCGCAGATCAAAATCAAAAGCAGATCAAAAGCAGAGCACAGCGGCCTGCAGGCCGGCTTGAGTGTTAAGAGCGAAAGCAGAGCTGCTTTCCTGTAGGAGCGAGCTTGCTCGCGAAAAACCTGAGAACGCCGCGTTGAATCAGGATGCCAGCGTCATCGTTAACGACCTTCGCGAGCAAGCCCGCTCCCACATTTGGACCGTGCCCGCTTTAGATTCTGATTTTGCTGTTGCTGTTGCTGTTGCTTCACCACATTCAAGCCGGCCTGTAGGCCGCTGTGCCCTTGATCTGCTTTTGATCTTGATCTTAGGCGCCCCGTTAAACCACGCTGGCCGAACGCAGGCTTTGGAGCGTGGGTAACCCGGCAGGACGCCGGGTTAGCCGCGCTGGGCCAAGGATGGCCCATCGCGGCGGCCCACGCTCCAAAGCCGGAGTGAGGGCACACCGAGCCCAAGCGAGGTGCCGAGTGGTGGGGCAAGAGCGTTTTGCTTACTTTTGCGCT
>NZ_LPNO01000024.1 GCF_001952855.1 Pseudomonas sp. ATCC PTA-122608
CCCGGAAGACGTAAAACCCTTCCACTACCAACTCGACCACCTCGGTACCCCGCAGGAACTCACCGCGCCCGACGGCGAAATCGTCTGGTCCGCCCACTACCGCGCCTACGGCCAAATCGCAAAGCTGGACGTCAACACCGTTACCAACCCACTGCGCTTCCAGGGCCAATACTTCGACCCGGAAAGCGGGCTGCACTACAACCGCCATCGCTACTACAATCCGGACATTGGCCGCTATCTGACGCCCGATCCGGTGAAACTGGCGGGTGGGCTGAACGGCTACCAATACGTGCCCAACCCGACGGGGTGGGTGGATCCGTTGGGGTTGAGTACCTGTCCGGGAGGAGATGGATGTAAGCCGACACATCGTGCTGAAGACCCAGCGAGCAAAGCCAAGGTAAACGAGGGCGACGTAGAGCCGCCTAAAGGCTTCGATAGTAAGCTCTCAAGAAATGCAGCGCTGAGAAGAGCTAAAGAGATTGGTGGTATTCCACGAAGCACGCAGCCTATAGCGGTTGAAAGAGATAAGATCCGTGATCAAGATAAATACATATCGGGCAGGACATATGTTTTTAGCCTTAAAGAAGGCCATATGACCAAAATTTATGAGCACTCGCTAGGTCATGTAGAGGGCAATCACGGCCCACACTTCAACACAAAAAACACAGTTGACGAAATAAAAGTACCTTTGAAGATAGGCGATGACTCACATACGTATTTCAAGGAAAAACCATGAAAACAGCATACATAAATGAAGTTGGAGTAAAACCTTGGAATGAAATAGAGCAGATAGATGATGCTCGATTTTCCACATTAACGTTAATCGATCATGACTTCCATGGAGTCTGGAGCTCCTGGTGCAATGTAGCTGAATATTTACTTGAAGAGTGGCCGATCAAACGAGAATGGCGGTCGATAGGATGGGGCGAGTTCTTCTCAAAGACAGAGGAGTACCTACTAAAAAAGAGATTATCTGACCAAATAAAAAATGGAGACGTATTCGAAAAAAACATAAACACAAACATATACTCTATAATAAAAAACCTTCCAACCAATCCAAAAAAAATAATAAATTCCGCTCTGGAAGGCTCAAGCGAAACTATTTTAGTGATGCAAAAATCCGGTGCTGCAATAGAACAGCTTTGGATCGACATGACTATTTTCGAGAAAAGAGCCACTACCGAAAGCACAAGCACCTTCCTTAAAAATCAAACACATACGATACTTTGCAGGTTTTTTGATTCAGAAACACATGCCGCCGCTCAATTTATAAGCATGATTGATGCTCAAGAAAACTTAGTAAGCGCAATCAAAAAAAATGAAATCCGAGAAATCACCCAACAAGATGTCTACAGGTACATACACACCAAATCATAAACGAACACCTGAATCCGCTACAACTACAACAACACTGGCGCGCACATATATTTTTGCATCAAAAAATCCACACCATACTCCCCAAGAACTCATCACATTTTAAAACCAACAAGGCAATCAAATAAACATGAACCACTTCGATACCGAACTTGAAAAATCCCTAAAAACAGACAACATTCATTACGAGCGACTTCCTAAAAAAGATGAGGAAAACCTTATAAATAAAATACAACAAAAAATCACCTTTTCTGGAAGTCAAATCAACTGGAAGATCCTGCAGAACGCAACCGACCTGAGCCATATAGATAAATCCTTAGCATTCAGTGAAATCTCAGAAAAGCTGAATAGTCTTGGGGTTCAGAGGGTGATTTTCCTAGGCGATTCAGCTATTGAATATGCTTACTCAATAGCGATAGCCGACCTAAGGAGAGCACTTGATATCTTTGCAGAGTTCCCTCAGCACACCTACATTTTTCCTGAACAGCTACATTGGATCGCCTGCCTAGCATTTGAAGGTCACATAGATTACGCCGACCTGCCGTACGACGAGGCTTGAAGTCGGCAGCTTCCCATAGGGGGGTAATGGATAACGCGATAGATGTGATCAGATATACCTACGAAAATTTCCAAACTTCAAATAGATCAGTCCATTTTTTCCGAATCGAAAACCACGAAACGGCAAAATTCTCGGAGCGAAAGAACACTATTTATTTAAGGAAAAAAAATGAAATTCTGGAACGACTTTGACGGAAGCATTTTGTTCAACAAGGTGTTCACAACCCCCATACCCATCGGAGAAATCACTTTATTCTCAGTAGACATCAATAACGATCATTCACACATCCACATAGCATTTGACATCTCTGAAATCCCTGACAACCCACCTATTAAATGGGTTACAGCAGGATTCAACACTTGCAGATTAGGGTTGAGCTGCGGTGGCCTTAGCGACGTACTAATAAAAAATATACCCAACACTCAAAAAATGAAGCTTACCATCGAAAAACATGAAAGCTATTTTTTGGTTCGTGCTCAATCATCTAAATCTTTGATCGAACTTAAAACCAAATATTCATCGCTTTGCGGCCCATCGGTCTATACAAATGCCCCTGACTCAGCGTGCTATTAGTAACGATCTGGCTAGCAATCGAAACGAGAGCTGTGTCACACCATTGATCAAATACAAAACAACAAAACACTTATATAAACACGCAGCGCCCTATCACAAAGTTAACAACATGAAAAGTCAAAATCTAGATAACCTAATTCGTGAGTACCAAACTCAAGTAAACAAGGCGACTAATTTACTTGAACAAACATTCGGAACAAAAAACATCCTCCGGCTATGGCGCAGCAAAGAAATCCCGCAACGCGGGAGGATCACTGACAACATCTCCTACGAACTACACGGAATTGGCTGCAGAGTCGATTTTTCCGGAGTATGTATCGATTTCGACTACGGCCCAAACGAAAGGGTGGACGGCTTCGACCCGTGGCGGCTTTATATATACGCATGCGAAGTACCACACCGGTACAAAAAGTACACTAACCAGAACACACTCAAACTTGAATTCAATAATTATGTAGCACAAGGAAAAGCACAAAAAATCACTGATTCAATGTCCAACCTATACTTCCTGAATCCTTGACCCTGCTCGCCCCCTGACCAGCTGTCACCAGGCGAGCATTCGAGTTTACCCAGCGCAAAACTCACTCTTTCGCGGTAAACACTCGCCCTCAACTCCACGCCACCACCAACAACCCCGCCCCCAACACCAAACACAACGGCGAGTAAAAAAACGTATCAAGCCGCGCAAACCGCGACCCGCCGACCTTCTTGAAAAACCCCACCAGCTCCGAATCCCCAATCGCCCGGGCAAACATCACCAGTGCCACCGCACTGATCCCCCATTGCAACGCGTGGTTGGACACCGGCTCGAAATACAGCCCGGCCCGCAAACACACCAACACCGCAATCGCCACCAACCCCACGCCCACCAGCAACGTACCCAGCGCCGACGGCTTGAACGCCGGGCGTGGCCCGCTGGCGAATTCACCCGGCAGCTGCGGAATGGCGGCGGTAACGCCCAATTTGCCACCGGCGGCCCAGTACAAATGCACCAGGCTGATACAGCCAAAAACCCCGACAATCCATCGCGCGACTAAAAAGCTCATGGCTGGATATCCTTGGAAAAGTCCGAAAGAGGATAGACCTCTTGAGATTTTTTGCAGGCAATTCGTCGGCGGCTGATGGTAAAGTGCCGCCCCATGAAACTCGCCCGTACCGACCGCTCGCTCATTGCCTGGATGCTCTATTGCTGCGTCCTGTTCAATGTGTTCGCCTGCAGCATTGGTCATGGGCAAATGGTCGGGATGCAGCTCAACGGTATCGGCGGCCAGTTCTGTACGGTGGACCCGCGCACCCAGGCGCCGGCGCCTTACAAGTCCACCGATGAATCCCTGCCCACGCTCTCGAAAGCCTTCGGTTGCCCGCTGTGCTCCACCGGCGGCATGGGCCCGGCGCTCAACTCCAGCCTCAATGTGGCGGTGCTGCCGCAACCCCATGCGCCGCCGCCAGCCATCGTTGCCAGCGCTGACATTCCTGCCCGCTTCACCTGGCCTGCGGCTAATCCGCGCGCCCCACCCGCCTTCGCCTGATACCTGCGCTTTTTTGATTTGCCCATGCGGCTGCCTCCTTCGGAGTGCGGACGGCTGTGGGTTGTTTTCAAGCCATGTTTTTCAGGATTCAACCATGAAACATTTACCCCTTTTGGCGGGCCTGTTCGGCTGCCTGCCTGTCAGCACCTGGGCGATTGAGCTGGCACCGACCACCATTGATGGCGAGCAAACCGGCGATGCCGGCCTGGCCCTGGATCAGTCCAGCGGCATGGCTTCGCGCCTGGGGCTGAGCGTGCGGGAAACTCCGGCGTCCATCGCCATTGCCAATCGCAACGACATCGAGCGCCGAGGCGCCAAGACGTTTCAGGACGCGGCCAATACCCTGCCCGGGGTCAACGCCAGCGCGCCGCCGGGGTTTGGCGGTTTTATCTCTTATCGGGGTTTTACCAGCAGCCAGATTACCCAGATGTTCAATGGCGTCGCGGTGTCCGGCGGCCTGGCTCGCCCGGTGGATGCGTGGATTTATGATCGGGTCGAATTGGTCGGCGGCCCCTCCTCGCTGATCAACGGCGCCGGTTCCGTCGGTGGTTCGCTGAACTATGTGACCAAGCTGGCCACCCGTGAGGAACAGGCTGCCGAAGGGCAACTGACGTATGGCAGCTACGATACCGCCGGGATGGCCTTCGGTCTGAACCACGCGCTGACCGAGCCGGGCGCTGAGGTCCAGCACTACGCGCGCCTGGACGTGAGCCGCAACACCAACCACACCTATATCAATCGCCAACAGCGCGATGCCTGGAGCGTGGCGTTTTCCCTGCTGAGTGATTTCACCCCGAACCTGTCCCACACCCTGGCCCTGGAATACCAGGACGAACACGAAGACAGCCCCTACTGGGGCACGCCGGTGCTCAACCCGAAGTCGGGCGAGTTGAAGATCGACAAGCACAACCGCTTCAACAACTACAACGTCGCCGACGGTCGTTATGAGCAACGCACAATCTGGGTGCGCTCGATCATCGACTACCGGATCAACGACAGCACCACCCTGAAAAACACGCTCTATCACCTCGACAGCCAGCGCGACTATCGCAACCTGGAAACCTACCAGTACAACGCCGATAACAGCGCGGTGAATCGCTCGACGGCCTATCAGGTGCGGCATCAGGGTGAGCAGAACGGCAACCAGTTCGAGCTGCGCCATGACGACACGTTCTTCGGCTTGAGCACCACCTGGTCGGGCGGCTTTGAGTACAAGGTCAACAGCACCACCAGCAACCCGTTGAACGTATCCGCCAAAAACACAGTGGATCCGAACAATTACGATCCGGGGCATTTCTATGACCTTCCCGGCACCAAACCCGGCTTCGATCCGGACAAGACCAACGCCGTCACCACCAAGGCGCTGTTCGTGGAAAACCGCTTGGGGCTGACCGATAAATTGTCGCTGCTCACCGGCCTGCGCTATGACGCGATTGACCTTGAGGTCACCAACCACCGCGCCATCACCGCCAGCAATCCCCGGCACGTCAAGCGCAGTTGGGAGCCGGTGACCGGACGCATCGGCCTGACGTATCAGTTCATTCCACAAGCCAATGTCTACGTGCAATACAGCACCGCCGCCGAACAGCCGAGCAGCACCACCCAGGTGTTCGACGTGTCCACCGGCAAGCAGTGGGAAGTGGGCAGCAAGTTCGACTACCTGGACGGTCGCGGCTCGGCCACCGTCGCCGCCTACAAGATCGAGCGCAAGGACTTCGCCGTGACCGACCCGCAGGACCCGACCAACAGCATTCCGGTGGGTGCGCAGTCGTCCAAGGGGATCGAGCTGGCCAGTTCGTTGCGGGTCACGCCCAAGCTATTGGTGGAGGGCAACTATGCCTGGGTCGATGCCGAGTATGAGGACTTCAACGAGAAAACCGCCAGCGGTGCGGTGGTGTCGCGCAAGGGCAATACGCCGACCAATGTGCCCAAGCAGGTGGGCAATTTGTGGCTGACCTATGATTTTGCGGAGGATTGGCAAGGGGGTGTGGATGCACGGTATGTGGCGTCGGTGTATGCCGATAACGCCAACACCCTGACGGTGCCGGCGTATACCTTGTTCGGGACGTTTTTGACTTACAAGGTCGATCAACACACCTCCGTGACGGGCCGGGTGCGTAACCTGACGAATGAGGTGTATGCCGAGTTTGCCCATGTGTCGCCGGCGTATTACCTCGGGTCGCCGAGGACGTTCGAGCTGGCGGTGCAGACCAAGTTCTAAGTCCCTGCAAGTTTCAAGGTAAAAATGAGGTCAGTGTGGGAGCGGGCTTGCTCGCGAAAGCGGCGAGTCAGTCAATACAAATGTTGCCTGCAAAACCGCTTTCGCGAGCAAGCCCGCTCCCACATTTTTGATCTCAATCGGGCTGTTATATCGGTGCTATTTCAGGCTGGTCTCGACCTTCTGCGCCACATCCTCAGTCAGCCACGCCTTCCAGATCTCCGGATGATCCTTGAGGAACGCCTGGGCAACTTCACGCGGCTGGCTGTGCTTCTCGCTCATCTCGGCCAGCGCCTTGTTCAACGGTTCGATCGGAAAGTCGACCTTGGTAAAGAACTCGGCAATCTGCGGATGCTCTTTCTGGAACGGTGTAGACACACCAATGCTCAGCTTGGAAGCCAGCGAACGGGTGGGTTTCGGATCGGGATTGTCCGCATCCGTCAGTGTCTTCCACGCCTCGGCATCAAATGGCGGCTCTTCCAGCTGGATCAGCTTGTAGCGCCCCATCAGCGGAGTAGGTGACCAGTAATAGAACAGCACCGGTTTGCCCCGGCGGATCGACGAGGCAATCTCGGCGTCCAGCGCGGCACCCGAACCACTGCGGAAATTCACGTAGCTATCATCAAGCCCATAGGCCTTGAGCTTTTGCTTGTTGACCACTTCCGAGGTCCAGCCAATCGGGCTGTTGAGGAAACGGCCCTTGGCCGGCGCTTCGGGGTCCTTGAACACGTCCTTGTAGCGCGCCAGGTCCTTCACGCTGCGCAGTTCCGGCGCCAGGGGCTTGATGCCCTTGGCGGGGTCGCCCTTGACCACGTACTCCGGCACCCACCAGCCTTCGGTGGCGCCCTTGACGATATCCCCGAGCCCCACCACTTTGCCTTCGGCCTCGGCCTTGACCCACACCGGGCTACGGCCGGCCCATTCTTCGCCGATCACCTGGATGTCGTTTTTCGCCAGGGCCGTTTCCAGGGTAATGGTGGTGCCGGGCAAGGTGTCGGTGGGCAGGTCATAGCCCTTTTCGACAATCACCCGCAGCACCTCGGTGATCAGGCTGCCGCTTTCCCAGTTCAGGTCTGCAAAATGAATCGGCGCCTGGGCGGCCGATACGGGCAGCGACGCCGCCGACAAACTCAGGGTCGTCAGCGAGGCCGCCAACAGCGCTCGAATTCCTTTCATGCTTTGCACCTCATGCCTACAGCAATAGCGAACGGCTTTGCTGTAACACCGCGAAGCCTCTGAATACTTAAGTCAACTCAACTGTAGTAGAGGTTCCGGCGAACATGGCATGTCGCATGCTTTTACGGCGGATTGGTCAACCGCTGCAACTCGCGGCGCACCATGCTGGCGAATTCGGCGGGCTTGAGTTCATACAACTGGCCGGCGACCCAGTTTAACCAGGCGCCCTGCAACTCGGATTTGCGGGCAAACAATTTCGCCGCCCTGGCTTGGGCATCGAGCAGGTACTGCTCGTGGAACTGCGCCCTACCCTGGCTCATTACTCGCTGGCCTTGAAGGTCACGAGCTCACCCTTGCGCCATTTGGCGGCCTTGCCGGTGACGGCCTTCAGGGTTTTGGTCAAGCCTTCTACCAATTGCTCATTGGCAGCAAACACCAACATCACACTGTGGCCTTCCTTGAACACAATGCCCTGGCCGACAGTCGTGGACACAAAGGCGTAATCGCCCAAGCCATACACCGTCAACTTGATATCGCGAAACTTCAGCTCGAACTTGCCGCCTTCGCGACTGGGCAATACAGCCGCCCGGAAATGATCACCGACCTTGAGCTCCAGGCGCGGCTTATCGTCCACCACCAGCGCCGCTTCGGTGTCGATCTCGGCGATGTAGATACCTTCAGGTGTCTGTTCAGTGACGTAGACGAAACGGGATTGAAACTGCTTGACCAACTTTGCGCGCAAATCACCCAGCACGAATAACGCGTGCATATCCAGATTACTGACTGCCAAGGAAACGCCCCCACATCAAAAGGGTGCTGTCCGCCCAAGCGGGCAGCACAAAAAAACGGCCGAAACGGCACGATCACACAACAAATTCATTGATAAAAACTGAAGAAGATCACTCTGCCAAGCCGCAAGACTAGTACAGACGTGCCCGACGCACCTTACGCAGGTCGCCAGGCGTTGCAGGAGATCACAGGTTTAACGACCAGAGAACACTGGCCGACCCACTTCAGATAATAACCCTTTAAAAAATGCAGTTTCCGACATCAAACACAGAAATTAATGCTTCGGATGGAACCGAACGCCAGATGCTGACGACAATACTAAAACAGCACCACGGGTTAAAACCACCCGAAATACTGCAAACGGGTCCGCAAGTTCGATCGACAGGAGCTGATTATGCAACGACCTCAACCGATTGCCACACCCTCGAACACGGGTTCATCTTTTATGGATGACCGCCAATTCTACTCCCTATACACCCACGACGGTGGCCTGCATTCGGCGCTCTACCGTGTGTTGCCTGCCGGAAGAAACTTCTTTCATATCCTTGAAGTGCCCAGCGGACGCATCAAGGGCTTTCGCAGTGGCCATAGCGAGGCGTGCGAACTGGCCAGGCAACTGGAAGCGATCCTCTGCGCCACCCAAGGTTGAATACCTGGGTTGGCGTTTCGTCATCTGGTTGACTTTACTGCGCCGCCAGCGCGTAACAACTGCCATACTGGTCCGTCCATTGAGATTTGTCCCCTTGCGGTTCAGGTTTCATCAGCGCAATTACCTCCAAGGGAAGGCTATACGTGACGGAATTTGATATTGGCGAATTTTTCATCCATGGCGAAGCCAGAGAAGTAGACGGTGAGTTCCAAGCCGTGATTGTGATGCGGGCCAAGGCTCCCCTGACCACCGTGACGACCCACCAGGTAGAAAAGGACCGCTGGTTCAAAACCGTAGACGCCGCCAACACGGCTGCCAAGGATGCTGCCAAAGCCCTTAAGGCCGCCGTCGATTCAGGCGCGCTGACTTCCTGATTACCCGGCGCAAAAATCCGATCGAACTCTGCCCCGCCTCAAACCTCCCATGCATACGATGATCAGCCTGCATGGAGAACGATATGGAAGCGCCGACTTACACCCTCGAAGCCTTGTTTGAACAACTTGGACTGGAATCGTCCCCCGAGGCGATTGACGCCTTTATCGGCGAACACACCCTGCCCAACGATGTAAAGCTGATTGACGCGGATTTCTGGTCACCGCAACAAGCCCAATTCCTTAAGGATGAACTGCGTGAAGACGCCGTTTGGGCGATTGCGGTCGATGAGCTGAACCAGCGCCTGCACCAGCCACGCTAACCTTTCAATGCAGGCTGTCTGACTGCTCCAGGTGCAACAACGCCTCCCAGGCAGCCCTGCACTCTTCGGCTTCATCGCGGCTGGCAAACGCCGTGCCGCGCTGCTCGCCGTTAAGCAACACCACCCAACAGGCCTTTTGCCCCAGCGCGCGCAGGGTGGGTGGTACGCCACTGCCAATCATCACGGCGACATCGACTTTGGTTTGCATGGAACGCCTCCAGAGAATTAGTTAGCTGGCTAACAATGTTCGCCATGCTACGGTTTTCCTCCAGTTGGAAAAAGCTATCCCCGGAATAGCTCCCTTGCATAACCTGCAACAATCCCCCGCTGAATCAGCGCCCCTCGGGTTTGTAGCCCAGGCGCAAGCCACCCCAATGTCGGCCATTGACCGTGATCGGCACCGACAGGTCGTGCATCAATTCACCGGTATCGCGAGTGTAGGTCTGCAACAACACCGCCTGCTGGTGGCTGCCGCAGCGGATTCCGGTACGGTCTTCAAACTTGCGCTTGGTGCGGTTTTGTACCGCGTCTACCTGGGCATCACCGGTCAACGTCTGGGAAAACACCTTGTTGTGGGTCGGCACGTAACCCTGTGGCGTGCAGGCAATCGCGAACACCAGTCCCTCGTGCCGAGGTAATAAGGCTTCCTGGATCGCTGGCAGCACCTGATCGGTATAGCCATCAAAACGCGTGTGGTATTTGCTCGGCCGGGTGTTGGGAATGGGGGTGTAGCTGCGGTCGAACAGGTCATCGAGGCTGATGCGGTTTTGCAGTACGTCGGCTTCAAACTGCGCGGCGATCCGGCTCGCCCCTTCGCGGGCCAGGTCATAGATGCGCTGGTGATAGTCGTCCAGGCCGACCTCGGCCAGGCGCTCGCTGATGGTTTCAGCCTGCCCTTCCATTTGCACGGCGGCGGCAGCCAGCTGTTGGGTCTGCTGATCACTGACGGTCAAATCGCTGCGCATCTGCTCCACTGCATGGAACAGGCTGTCGAGTTGGGCGCGATTGGTGTCTGTGCCTTGGGCGATTACGTTGACCTGCCCTTCCACATTCGCTGCAAGGGTGGCGATGCTCTCCAGTTGCTCCCCGGCGTGCTCTACCTGCTCTACACCGGATTGCAAATCCGCTGACAATTGCCGGATCTGCTCCACCACCTGGGCGGTCCTTTGCTGGATATCCGCCACCATCACCCCGACTTCATCGGTAGCCGTGGCGGTTCGTCCGGCCAGGCCACGCACTTCGTCGGCGACGACCGCAAACCCACGACCATGCTCACCGGCCCGAGCCGCTTCGATCGCCGCGTTCAAGGCCAACAGGTTGGTCTGGCTGGCGATCGACTGAATCACCAGGGTGACGCGCTGGATTTCTTCGCTGCGCTGGCTTAACGCCTCAATCAATTGGCGACTGTCGCTGGCGCGCTGGCTGAGCTGGTGCATGCGGGTGATGGATTGCGCCAGCACTTCACGACCTTCGGTACTGCGTTGATGGGCCTGGCTGGCAGCGCCGAGGGCTTGGCGGCTCAGTTCCGAAGTGACTTTCTCGGTGCCGATCATCACTTCGGCACTGCTGACGATCTGCTGCGCCGCGCCTAATTGTGATTGCAGCCTGGCCGCCAGTTGCTTGACCGAATAGGCCACGCCGGCAGCAGACAATGCGTTATGACTGGTGGTGTAGGACAGGTCGCGGGTCAGCTCGCCGATAGCATCGGTGGCTTCGGACGCGGTAACGCTGGGGGTGCGATGTGTCAGGCGAGGCAGCCAGATCAGCAGCAGGGCGACCGGCAGGCACAGGTAAATCGAGAGTTGGGCGAACGCCAGGCCCAGCAGCAACAGCACCAAGGCGGTACTTTGCAGGAGCGGCGTCAACCAGCCGGGCAACTGACGCGCCACCACTGGTGGTGACACTGCTGCGCCCATGAGAGATCCGTCTCCAGCCATGTTCGTTACCCCGCTGCTCGTCGTTATTGTGACTGCATTAGACGCCACTATGTAGCCATTATCCATGGGCCTTTAGTGGGGGGCTTGCAGCAGATCAATAAACGGGGGTAACACGGGCGAAATCTATGCAGGAGCGAACGTGCTCGCGAAGAACCTGAGAGCACCGTTGGGTATCAGGTTTCCCGCGTTATCGTTAACGACCTTCGCGAGCAAGCTCGCTCCTACACGGGCGGCATCAGGCTTGGCGCTGGTGCTTGTCGATTTGCTCGTGGCGCTCTTGGGCTTCGATGCAGTACTTGGTGGTAGGGCTGATCAGCAGGCGCTTGAGGCCGATAGGCTCGCCGCTGTCATCGCACCAGCCGAAGGAGTCTTCCTTGATACGGCCCAGGGCCTGCTCAAGTTGCGGCAGCATGCGCTGGTCGCGGTCGATGGCATTCACCAGCCAGGTGCGCTCTTCTTCGACAGAAGCGGCGTCAGCCGGGTCAGCCGGGGTGTCCAGGCTTTCGATGGCGATGCGGTTCTGCTCGATGCGCTCGTGGTGTTCCACTTTCATGTCTTGCAACAACTGCTCGAAAAAAGCGTGCTGCTCGGCATTCATGTAGTCATCCGCCGGCATGGCCAGCAACTTTTCCTTTGTCATTGATTTCTCTATAAAAAATACGTGCATTAAGGCGAATAAGGGAGCGTTCCGGCCGACCTCAGCAGGTCTCGGAAAGGCGCCGTCCATTTCAAGCGCCACCCGGCACTCAATTTACGAGGGGCGGCAGTCTAAGGCCGACTTGAGGGCTCAGCAACTGAAATGACAGGCATTTTTTCCAAGATAACCCGCAAAGGCACCAGGACGGGCTCGGCGAACGGTCATCGGAGTGCGTTTATAGCAAGAAATTCAGTGTTGTGGAGCTATATAGAAGACAAACGGTTAACCGTTGGTGGCAAAACGCCTATGTGGGAGCCGGGCTTGCCCGCGATGCAGGCGACTCGGTCTGGAAGATTGACCGAGTTGATGCTATCGCAGGCAAGCCAGCTCCCACATTTGATCTGTGTAAGTTTCAGGACCGTGTTAGCGCTTGAGTTTGCGCTTGTTGCGATACTGGTCGATCACCACCGCCACCACGATGATCAGGCCCTTGATGATGTCCTGGATGTACGCATCCACGCCGACGAAGGTAAACCCGCTGGCCATCACCCCGAGGATCAGCGCGCCGATCACGGTTCCGGTGATGCGCCCTACTCCGCCTGCCAGGCTGGTGCCGCCGATCACCGCTGCGGCAATCGCGTCCAGCTCATAGGACATGCCCATGCCCGCCTGCCCGGTGGCAGCCCGTGCCGAGGCCACTACACCGGCCAGGCCGGCCAGCAAGCCGGCGATGCTGTAGACGATGATCAGGTGGCGCTTGACGTTGATCCCCGAGGTGCGCGCCGCCTGCATGTTGCCGCCGATGGCGTAGGTGTATTTGCCGTATTTGGTGTAGCGCAGGGCAATATGGAAGATCACCGCCACCACCAGGAAGATCACCACCGGCATCGCGCCGTGGCCGATCGCCGTGTAGGAATCCGAGAGCATGCTCACCGGCTGGCCTTCGGTGTAGTAACGCGCCAGGCCACGGGCCGAGACCATCATGCCGAGGGTCGCAATAAACGGTGGAATCCCGGTGACCGCAATAATGCTGCCGTTGATTGCCCCCGCCAGCAGCCCCACACCCAGCCCCATCGCCACCGGTATCCACACCGGCAGGTCAGTCAATGACGGAAACACCGCACGGGAAAAGTCGGAAGTCTGCGCCAGACTGGCGGCGATCATCGCCGACAGGGCCAGTACCGAGCCCGAGGACAAGTCAATCCCGGTGGTGATGATTACCTGGGTCACGCCAATTGCCAGCAGGCCGATGATCGACACTTGCAGGATCATCAAAACCAGGCGCTGGGAGTTCATCAGGAAGCTCTGGTCGCGCACGATCCAGCCGAACAACTCAAACACCAGGCCGATGCCAATCAGCACCAGCAGGATGCTCAGCTCGGTGGGCATGCGTCGACGGTGCTTGACCGGCGCCGCGGCGGGCTTCTTTTCCTCGGGTTTGCTTTCCAGTATCGCGTTCATAACCACTCACCTTTTTT
Organism: Pseudomonas sp. ATCC PTA-122608; assembly: GCF_001952855.1. GTDB lineage: Bacteria > Pseudomonadota > Gammaproteobacteria > Pseudomonadales > Pseudomonadaceae > Aquipseudomonas. The sequence goes on from NZ_LPNO01000024.1 coordinate 13,614, forward strand.
TATCGCATTGCGCCGGCCGCAACGGGCCGGCGCCGTCTGTTCGTTAGTGGACCGCCGTCATACCGGAAGCCAGTTGCATGACTTTTTCCTGGGTCGCGTCGGCGCGGTCCAGGGTGCCCATCAGTTCGCCTTCGTGCATCACCATCACCCGGTCGCTCATGCCCAACACCTCCGGCAGCTCCGAGGAAATCATGATCACGGCCATGCCTTCGCTGGCCAGGTAGGAAATCAGCCGGTAGATCTCGGCCTTGGCCCCCACGTCGATACCGCGGGTGGGTTCGTCGAGGATCAGCAGTCGCGGGTTGGTCATCAGCCAGCGGGCCAACAGGGCTTTTTGCTGGTTGCCACCGGACAAGGTGTCGATGCACTGCTCCAGCGACGGGGTTTTCACCCGCAGCTTGGTGCACATGTCTTCACACAGGGCCCGCAGGGCTTTTTGCTGGATGAAGCCGTTGCCGGAGTAAAGCGGCAGCACGGCCATCTCCATGTTTTCCAGGACCGACAGGCACGGGAACAGACCACTGAGCTTGCGGTCTTCGGTCAGCAGCGCGAAGCCCTTCTCAATGGCCATGTGTGGGTCGGTGATGCGCACGGTCTTGCCGTCCAGCTGGATCTCGCCACCGGAGCTTGGAGTGATGCCAAAAATGGTTTCGGCCACATTGGTACGACCGGAGCCCATCAAACCGGCGATGCCGAGAATCTCCCCGGCGTGCAGGTCAAACGACACGCCCTGGAATACTCCGTCCAGGCGCAGGTCGCGCACCGACAGCAGCAGATCACCGATGGGTTTGTCGCGCACCGGGAACAGCTGGCTCAGCTCACGCCCCACCATCATCGAGATCAGGCTGTCGCTGTCCATGCTGTCGGCCCGTTGCAGGCCGATGTACGCACCATCGCGGAACACCGCCACCTCATCGGCGATGGCGAACACTTCGTTCATTTTATGGGTGATGTAGATGATGCCTTTGCCCTGGGACTTAAGGTCGGCAATGATCGAAAACAGGTGGGCCACTTCCTTGTCGGTAATCGCCGAGGTGGGCTCATCCATGATCAGGATGTCTGAGTCATAGGACACGGCCTTGGCAATCTCGACCATCTGCCGCTCGGCGATGCTCAGGTTGCCGACGTGTTCTTCCGGGTCGAGGTTGATCCGCAGCCGCGCCAGCAGTTCGGCGGTGCAGCGGTGCATTTCCCGGTGGTTGACCATGTGCAGGCCGTTGAGCTGTTCGCGGCCGATCCAGATGTTCTCGGCGATGCTCATGTGCGGCATCAGGTTGAGTTCCTGGTGGATCATCGCGATGCCGGCTTTCTGCGCCGCCAGCGGTGTCTCAAACACAATCGGCTTGCCCCGCAGGCGGATTTCACCAGCGTCGGGCTGATAGATGCCGGCGATGATCTTCATCAGCGTCGACTTGCCCGCGCCGTTCTCTCCCATCAGCGCCAGCACCGAACCGGGGCGCACCCGCAGTTGCACATCGGCCAAGGCCACGACGCCGGGAAAGCCTTTGCTGATGTTGGAGATCTCCAGCAGATAGGGTTCTTCCAGTACCAGGGGCTGGATACCGGGAGGCTGGGAAGCAGTCGCTTGAGCAAACATATCGGGTACTCCGTCAGCAGGGCCGCCGTGGCTGCCCTGCCGGTTTATTGTTGTTATTAAGGGCTACTTGAAGTCTTTGACGTTGTCCGGGGTGATCAGCTTGAACGGGATCACCACGTTCTGCTCGACCGGCTCGTGCCTGGCCATCTTGCGTGCCGCTTCCACCGAGCCCACGGCCTGGCCGTTGGCATCCTGGAACGCCGAGGCGGCCATGTCACCCTTGGTAATCGCGTTCAGGCCGTCCGGCGTGCCATCCACCCCCGCGATCAACACGGTGCCCGGCTTGGTCCCCGCCGATTTCAACGCCATGGACGCACCAATCGCCATCTCATCGTTGTTGGCCAGTACTGCGTTGAATTCGCGGCCCTGGGTCAGCCAGTCGTTGACCAGGGTCATGCCCTTGTCACGCAGCCAGATGCCGGTCTGTTCCTGCTCGATCTTGATGTCCGGGTATTTGGCCAGAACTTCCTTAACACCCTTGGTGCGGTTGGTGGTGGAGTTGTTCGCCAGGTCACCCAACAGGATCACGATCTTGCCCTTGCCGCCGAGCTTTTCGGCGATGTACTGCATTTGCAGGCGACCCGCCTCGACGTCATTGGAGGTCACGGCCACGATGCCTTTGGGCAGATCCGTCTGGTCGGGACGACGGTTGACGTACACCAGCGGAATGCCCGCTGCGAGGGCCGCTTTACTGATATTGGCGGTAGACGCCGTGTCGACCGGGTTGACGATGATGGCGTCGACTTTCTGGCTGATAAAGTTCTCGACCTGGCTCAGTTGCTTGACCACGTCGGCGCGGGCGTCTTCGAACTGCAGCTGCACGCCGTCACCCTTGGGGTAGGACTTGGCTTGCTTGTCCATGTCCTCGCGCAGGTAAGTCAGGAAGGTGTCATCGAACGCCGACATGCTCACGCCCACCTTGATATCGGCCGCCGTGGCGAAACCACTGGCGAGCATCATGGAAAGGGCCAGCGCGGTAAAACGGATCGGGGTCTTCATGAACGGTCTGTCTCCAATTTCTTGTTGGTTTTGTGGACGTTGCGTTTTTCAGAGCGAAGCGGTCGGCAGTCGAACGATCGGCGCCCCGGGAATGCAGCACACCAGGGAACCCTTGCTTTCGACGCACAGGACATTCAGGAGGGAGAAGTAAAACGGCCGGGCGCGGGGCAGACCGCGAGGCTTGAGGGCAGGACGTAAAACTCGCAGTACAGCGTTGAAGATTTTCATCTGACGGTACCTGGTTGTTTTGATCTTGTTTTTGTCGAGTCGCTCGAATCGAGTCCGAACGTACTTTATGCAACCTGGAATGACTTTATTGGAAAATAATTTCCATATCAACCTGTTTTAGAATTTTATTCTATTTTTCATCTGTGCGACTCCACAGCCGCCATTTCCACCACCTGCTGACGCTCGGCGCTCAGGCGCGCCGCGTCCAGTACACGGGTGGTTGCCAAGGCATCCAGGACGTTCACCGGCAACTCGCCCTGACCTTCCACGGCGCTTTGCAACTGACTGTAGAACTGATTCCAGCGGCCCTTTTCCGACGGCACCCGCTCACGATCCGGACCTTGCTCAAACCAGCCCCAGCGTCGGTGTTCTTCGGCGCCCCAGTGCTCGCCTTCGGTTTTCGGGGTCTTGCCGGCCAGCAGCGCGTCTTCCTGACCGTCCAGCCCTTCGACGGTATAACAACCGGCGGTGCCGTTCACCCGAAAACGCGGGGCCTGGCTGTTTTGCAGGGCACTGCCCCACAGGTGCGAAATAACCCCGTTGGTGTGGGTCAGCGATACAAAGAAGCCGTGATCCACGTTGGGCTCATCGGCGGTGTAGTGCAACTGCGCGAACACCCGGTCCACCGGGCCGAACAGCTGCATGGCCTGGTCTACCAGATGGCTGCCCAGGTCCCGCAGGAATCCGCCGCCGCTGGCGTTGCCCACGGAGCCCGGGTTGTAGCGCTCCACGCGGGATTCAAAGCGGGTGACGGTACCCAGGGCACCGGCGTCGATCAGTTTGCGCAGGGTCAGGAAGTCCGAATCCCAGCGGCGATTCTGATAGACGCTAAGCAGCACGCCCTGACGCTCGGCGGCGGTAATCAAGGCCTGGGCCTGTTCGGCATTGCTGGCGAAGGGTTTGTCGCTGACCACGGCCACACCGTGTTCAATGGCCTCCAGCACCAAGGCCGGGCGACCCTTGAGGGTGGTTGAGATCACCAGCACGTCGACACCGGCCTCAACGATCTGCCCAATACTGTCGAAGGCCTTCACTCCGGGGTGATCCGTCGCCAGTTGCTGGCGACGTTCGGGTGACCGTGTCACCACGCCGACAAAGGTCGCCCCCGGCAGGCTGGCTATCAGGGGTGCATGAAATACACGGCCACCTTTGCCGTATCCAACCAGTCCGATTCGCATAAAAATACTCCTTGGTTAATTGTGGCGAGGGAGCTTGCTCCCGCTCGACTGCGTAGCAGTCGCAAGCTTTTGGGGGCGCTTCGCCCCCCAGCGGGAGCAAGCTCCCTCGCCACAGAGCAAGCCACCACGATCTAACAGCAGAGTTCGCGGGTAACCCGCTCCAGCATCATCCGGTTGGATTCATCCGGCCGGTCTTCCCAGGCAAACACCGACACCGTGGCGATGCCGTCGAACTTGATTTCCCGCAGGGTGCCGAAAAACGCCTCCCAGTTCACCTCGCCCTGGCCGATGTCCAGGTGCTGGTGCACGGTGGCGGTGACGCCCGGCGGGTTGACGATGTAGCGCAGGTTGGACGAAGCGCGGTGGTTGTAGGTGTCGGCGATGATCAAGTGGCTGAGTTTGGAGCCTGCGTACTTGAGCATCGAGGCGATATCGCCCTTGCCGTCGTCATAGAAGAACGTGTGCGGCGCGGCGTAGAGGTAGTTGATCCAGTCGCGATCGAGGCCGCGAATGATGTCCACCGACTCGTTGTTACGCTCGCAGAAGTCATACGGATGGGCCTGGATATCCAGCTTGACGCCTTCGCGTTCGAACTCCGGCATCAGCTCGTCCATGGAGCGCATGAACTGGTTTTCGCACACCAGCGGGTTGTCGGACTGGCCGGTGAATTCGGTATTGACCAGCTCGCAGTCCATTTCCACGGCGATCTGGATCGCGCGTTTCCAGTTGCGTACGGCGGCAACCCGCAGGCCTTCGTCGGCGGCGGCCCAGTGGTACATGGGCAGCAGGGATGAGAGTTGCACGCCGGCATCGCTCAAGGCCTTGCGAAACTCCTTGATGCGCGCCCGGTCGACCCGGGCGGCCTTGTAGAACGGCAGGAAGTCTTCCCGGGGTGAGAGTTCGATGTGCTGGTAGCCGAGCTCGGCGGCCTTGTCGACCATTTGGCCGAGAGGCAGATGGCGGTACATGTAGGGGTCTAGGGCGATGCGCATGCTTGAGATCTCCCGAATTTGAGGTAGGAACTCGGTCAAATGTGGGAGCGGGCTTGCTCGCGAAGGCGGTTTTTCAGTCGACATTTGCATTGACTGACCCACCGCATTCGCGAGCAAGCCCGCTCCCACACTGACTGCGTTCCATCAGTGAGGGTTGTGGTTAGCCGTAGAAATGCGGACGCTCTGGCAGCCCCACCTTCACAATCTGCCCACTGTTCTGCGCCTCAATGCACGCATCCGCCGCCACCGCCGCCGCAAAACCATCCCACGCCGACGGCCCACCCACTTGCCCTGCCGTTACGCCATCGATAAACGCCTGCAACTCAACGTCATACGCCGCGATAAACCGGTCTTTCCAATCCATCAGGATCGCGTTGGACAGCTTGGCCCCGCTGCGCATCTGCACCTGGGACGGCTCCGGCAATTTCGCAATACCGGTCTCCCCCACCACTTCGCACTGAATGTCGTAGCCGTACTGGCAGTTCACAAACACTTCCACATCGATGCGCGTGCCCTTGGCGGTTTCCAGCAGCACGATCTGCGGGTCACGCAGATGGGCCAATGCCTTGCTCGATTTACGCGGGAACACCACTTGCACCGACACATAGTCATCGGCCAGCAACCAGCGCAACACATCCAGCTCATGGATCAAGGTGTCGGTGATCGCCATGTCGGTCTTGTAGTTCTCACCCACCGTCGGGTTGCGGTGAGCGCAGTGCAGCATCAACGGCTCGCCGATCTGGCCGCTGTCGATCACGGCTTTCAAGGCGCGATAGCCCTGGTCGTACGGGCGCATGAAACCCACCTGCACCAGGCGCTTGCCGTGGGCCACTTCGGCCTCGACGATCTTGCGGCAGCCTTCGGCAGTCACCGCCAGCGGCTTCTCGCAGAACACCGGTTTGCCGGCGGCAATCGCCGCCAAAACAAATTCTTCGTGGCTCGGGCCCCAGGAGGTCACCAGCACCGCCTCGACTTGCGGCGAGTTGATCAGTGCGTGGCCGTCCGGATACACCTCGGCGGTGAGCTTCAGGTCGGAGACGACCTTGGCAGCCTGCTCAAGGTTGATGTCGGTGACGGCCACCACCTGGCTGTTGAGCAAGGTCTGGCTGCAACGACGAATGTGATCCTGGCCAATGGCGCCAGTACCGATAACACCCAACTTCAAAGACATGAAAACACTCCTCTTGTTATTAGTACTGCCGGGCCTTTGCCAGGCGTTCATTGAGTTGTTTGGCCACCGCGTCGGTGCGCTCGCTGGTGGACACCTGCGCCACACCGACTCGCCACCACGACAGGTATTTGTGGATCATGGTTTTCGGCAGGACCTTGATATCAATCAGCGTCGACACCGTTTGCGTGCGCGCATCGGCCAGCGCCGCCTGCAGCTGCTCCACGGTGTTGACCTTGTAGGTCTTGCAGCCATAGGCCGCCGCGCTCATGGCAAAGTCCACCGGTACAAAACCACCGTCGAGCTTGCCGGTCTCGGGATTGCGGAAGCGAAACTCGGTGCCGAAGCTGTCCATGCCGTGTTCCATCTGCAAATTGTTGATGCAGCCAAAGGTCATGTTGTCCAGCAGCACCACGTTGATCTTGCGCCGCTCCTGGATCGAGGTGGCCAGCTCCGAGTGCAGCATCATGTAGGAGCCGTCGCCCACCAGTGCGTACACCTCGCGCTCCGGCTCGGCCAGCTTGACGCCTAACGCGGCGTTGACCTCGTAACCCATGCACGAATAGCCATATTCGACGTGGTAAGTGTTGACGCCCTTGCTGCGCCAGCTGCGCTGCAAGTCACCGGGCAAGCTACCGGCGGCGGCGACGATGATTGCGTCGTCGGCCAGGGTGTCGTTGAGCACACCGAGTACGCGGCTTTGGGTCAGGCAGGAACCGGTCAGCTCGATAAATTCACGCAGCACCGCCGGGTCCATGTGGTCATTGATTTCCGGGACGAAGTTTTCAGTCTGGTATTCGGCCTGGTAGATGCGATCGACCTCGACGTCCAATTGCGCCTTGGCATCCCGTGGTTGATCGCCCCAGTTGGAACGGTAGTCGCCCAAGGCTTCAGCCAGAGCTTCCAGGCCGACCTTGGCATCCGCCAACAACTGCACGCCATCGAGTTTCAGTGCGTCGCGCGGGCTGATATTGAGGTTGAGAAACTGCACCTCGGGATGCTTGAACAGTGACTTCGACGAGGTGGTGAAATCGGTATAGCGCGTGCCGATACCAATGATCAGGTCGGCCTCCGGTGCCAGCAGGTTCGCCGCCAGGCAGCCGGTTTCACCGAGGCCGCCGAGGTTCAGCGGATGGCTTGAAACCACCGCACTCTTGCCCGCCTGGGTTTCCGCGAAAGGAATGTCGAAGCGCTCGGCAAAGGCTTGCAGCGCGGCATTCGCGCCGGAGTATTTGACCCCGCCGCCACACACGATCAGCGGCTTGCGCTTGCCCTTGAACGCCGCCACGGCATCCCCCAGCATCGCTTCGGTCGCCGGGCGACGGTCGATACGGTGCACGCGTTTTTGCAGGAAGTAATCCGGGTAATCCCAGGCTTCACCCTGCACGTCCTGCGGCAACGCCAGGGTCACGGCGCCGGTTTCCGCCGGGTCGGTGAGCACGCGCATAGCGTGAATCGCCGCCGTCATCAGCTGTTCCGGGCGGTTGATGCGGTCCCAGTATTTGCTGACCGCACGAAACGCGTCGTTGGTGCTGATGCTCAAGTCGTGGAACTGCTCGATCTGTTGCAGTACCGGATCGGGCTGGCGACTGGCGTAGACATCACCGGGCAACAGCAGCAGCGGAATCCGGTTGGCCGTCGCGGTCGCCGCAGCGGTCAACATATTCGCCGCGCCCGGCCCTACCGAAGAGCTGCACGCGTAGATCTTGCGGCGCAGGTGCTGCTTGGCAAAACCAATCGCCGCGTGGGCCATGCCTTGCTCGTTGCGGCCCTGATGCACCACCAGGTCGCCGCTGTCCTGCTCCAGGGCCTGGCCCAGGCCCAGCACATTACCGTGACCGAAAATCGTGAAAATACCGGCGACAAACTTGCTCTGCACACCGTCGACTTCGATGTACTGGTTATCCAGAAACTTCACCAGGGCCTGGGCCATGGTCAATCGGGTTGTGGTCATGGAGTGCCCCTTATCGTTTCTGCAGGTGGGCGATACTCGCCCCCAATGCCTGCTTGATATCTGCCAGGCCGTGCACGCTTTCGGCGAACGGTTCGAACGACAGGTAACCGCTGTAGCCGGTGCTGAGCAGAGTGTCGATCTGCGCGGCATTGCCGAGGATATCGCCCTCGCCCACCAGCACACGGTGACCGTCGCGAATCGAATTCAGCGGTGCGTCGGCATCTTCCACACCGGAGATGTGCACCAGCCCGGTCAGTTCGGGAAAGAACTCATGTTCGCTGGCCAGGTGGTGGTGGAACGTGTCATGCACCACGCGGAACACATCCAGGCCACCGATGGCCTTGATCGCATCCACCGCCACGCGCTTGCGGCGCAGGGAGCATTCTTCGAACCCCAGAGGTTCGACAAAACCGAGAATCCCGTATTCCCGCAGGATCGGCGCCAGTTCGGTCAATGCAGTGCGCAAACCGGCTGCACGCTGGGCTTCGTTGCGCGGGTCGGCACGGTCGTTCAACGGGCACATCACCAACGCCTGCGCACCGCATTCGCGGGCATAGGCGGCCAGCTTGATCGCCTGGGCGCGGCGCTCGTCATTCCATACATCAAACGGGTACAACGCGTTGATCGACAGCACGGTGATGCCGTGTACCGCGCACAGCTCGCGCACGCGGCTGGCGGGGGTGCCGTCTTCAATCTCGATGCCTTTGAGGTCGTTACGGATCTCGATGGCGTCGCATTTCAGGGTCACCGCCAGCTGGATAAAGTCCGGCAGGGAAAGGCTGGGGGCGACCATGCGGTTCAGGGCAAAACGTAGAGGCGACTTCATTATTGTTGTGCTCCACACTCGAAAAAGTTACTTGGCGGTTGGCATGCTGAATTCAGGGCCCTTGGCGATGCTGTCAGGCCAGCGTTGCATCACGCTTTTGTAGCGGCTGTAGAAACGAATGCCTTCTTCACCGTAGGCGTGGTGGTCGCCGAACAGCGAGCGCTTCCAGCCACCAAACGAATGCCAGGCCATCGGCACCGGAATCGGCACGTTGATGCCGACCATGCCGACCTTGATGGTGCGGGCAAAGGCGCGGGCGATGCCGCCGTCGCTGGTGAAACACGACACGCCGTTGCCGAACTCATGGGCGTTGATCAAGGCCACGGCGCTGGCAAAATCCGCCACCCGCACAATGCCCAGCACCGGCCCGAAGATCTCTTGCTGGTAGATGCTCATCTCGGTGGTGACGTTATCGAACAAGGTCGCGCCGACGAAGAAGCCGCCCTCCGCGCCCGGTACCTTGAAGCCACGACCGTCGACGATCAGCTTCGCGCCCTGGGCCACGCCTTGGTCGATAAAACCTTCAACCTTGGCCTTGTGCTCGGCGGTGACCAACGGCCCCATTTCGCTGTCTTTCTGCATGCCGTTGCCGACCTTCAACTGGTCGATACGCGGCAGCAGTTTTTCGATCAACTTGTCACCGACATCACCCACCACCACGGCAATCGAGATTGCCATGCAGCGCTCGCCGGCCGAGCCGTAAGCCGCGCCGATCAAGGCGTCTGCCGCCTGATCCAGGTCGGCGTCCGGCATCACGATCATATGGTTCTTCGCCCCGCCCAGCGCCTGCACACGCTTGCCGCGCTGAGTGGCCTGCTGGTGGATGTACTCGGCAATTGGCGTGGAGCCAACAAACGAAATCGCCTCGATGTCCGGGTGCTGCAACAGGCCGTCGACCGCGCTCTTGTCGCCCTGCACCACGTTGAACACACCGTCGGGCAGCCCGGCTTCGGTCAACAGTCGGGCCATCAGCAAACTGGCGGACGGGTCGCGCTCGGACGGCTTGAGGATGAAGCAGTTACCGGTGGCCAGTGCGATCGGGATCATCCACAGCGGCACCATCACCGGGAAGTTGAACGGGGTAATGCCGGCGCACACGCCCAGTGGCTGGCGCAGGTTCCAGTTGTCGATGCCGCCGCCGATGTTGTCACTGAAATCGGTTTTCAGCAGGTTAGGCGCGCCACAGGCGTACTCGACGATCTCGATGCCGCGAGTGACTTCGCCCTTGGCGTCGGAGAACACTTTGCCGTGTTCCCGACTGATGATTTCCGCCAATTCGTCATGGTGCTGGTCGAGCAATTCCTTGAACTTGAACAGCACCCGCGAACGGCGCAGGGACGATTGCTCGGACCACGCGGGGAAGGCTTTCAGTGCCGACGCGACGGCTTCATCGACGGTCTTCTGGCTGGCCAACCCGACGCGGGCCTGGACTTCGCCGGTGGCCGGGTTGAACACATTGCTGAAGCGCTCACTGGCGCTGTCCTGCACCTGGCCGTTGATGTAATGGCCGATTACCGGGGCGTTGCTCATTGTTCTTGTTCTCCGTCGAAAGTGCTTAAAGATCCAGCAGCCAACTGTGCTGCGGGTCGTTATGGAAGTGCCAGGCGCGCTTGGGGCCGGCCATCACGTTCAGGTAGTAAGACTCGTAGCCATACGGGACGCTGACCGGGTGATACCCCTTGGGCACCACCACCAGATCGCTGTTTTCCACGGCCATGGCCTGGTCGATGCTGCGGTCGTCGGTGTAGACCCGCTGGAACACAAAGCCCTGGGGCGGGTTGATCTGGTGGTAATAGGTTTCTTCGAGAAAGCTCTGGTGCGGCAAGTCGTCGGTGTCGTGCTTGTGGGGCGGGTAGCTCGACGAGTGACCGGAGGGCGTGCGCACTTCCACTACCAGCAGCGAATGAGCGGGCTCGCTGTCGGGCAGGATGTCGCACACATAGCGGGTGTTGGCGCCCTTGCCGCGTACGCTGCGCTTGCATTGTTCGGGGCGAATCAGACGGGGTGCCAGGCCTGCATCGGTGGAGCCGGGAGCGGCGCAGACCGCAATTTGTACGTCGCTCAACGCGGTGACCTGGGCGTCGGTGCCCGGTGGCAAGTAGGCGGCGAAGGGGGATTTGTCTTCGAAGACCGAGTGGCGATCACCGAGGTTTTCCCAGTTGAAGCCTTCGCCCTGGATATTCACCCGGCCGCTGAGCAGTACCAGGCACAGCTCTTTATCACCGGCCGTCACCGGCAGGGTTTCGCCCAGGCTCAGGCGGTAGGCGGAGAAGCCCACATATTCCAGGCGCCCTTCTTCCAGGGCGACCATGGTTTGCCCGCGTTTGCTGCTTTTGACCAACAGGCTCATTGTCCAACCCTCTCATTGAGAAGCGCGCGCAGCGTGTCGTAGCCCTTCTTCGCATAGATGTAGCTCGGCGCCACGGCAGGGTCCTGTTCCGCTTCCACCACCAGCCAGCCTTGGTAGTTGGCGGCGAGCAGCACGTCCAGCAGTGCGGCGAAGTCGATATCACCGTCACCGGGCACGGTGAAGGTGCCGTTGACGATGCAGTCCGGGAAGCTCCACATCTGGTTGCGCGCCAGTTGCACTACCGGTTTGCGCACGTCCTTGAAGTGCACATGGCAGATGCGGTCGATGTGTTTGCGCAGCACCTCGATGGGTTCGCCGCCGCCCATGTAGCAATGGCCCGAGTCGAACAGCAGGCCGACTTCCGGGCCGGTGCGGCGCATCAGTTGGTCGATGTCTTCCGGGGATTCGACGTAGGCGCCCATATGGTGGTGGTACGCCAGGCGCACGCCCTGGGACAGGGTGAAGCGCGCCAGTTCGGTGAGTTTGTCGGCGTACTCCTGCCAGGCCTGTTCGCTGTGGAAACGCGGGCGTTCCATCAGGCGTACCGGCGAACCCTGGATCGAGTCGGCGACTTCGCCGTACACCAACACGTTGGCGCCGTTTTCGCGAAGCAGTTCGACGTGGCTGGCGATGGCCTCGATTTCTTCCGCCACCGAGCGCCGGGCCAGGCGGCTGGAGTACCAGCCGGAGACCAGTGCCAGGTCATACGGGCGCAACACATCGCCAACGCCCTTGGCGTCCTTGGGGAACTTGCCGTTGAGTTCGAAACCTTCGTAGCCGATGTCCTTGCCTTCGCTGAGGGCTGTGCTCAACGGCGTTTCGCCGCCCAGGGCCGGCAGGTCGTCGTTGCTCCAGGAGATCGGGTTGATGCCAATTCGGATAGCGGGCATGGCTGCACCTATTATTGTTTTTCAGATAACGTGAAATCGGGCTTTCTGTAGGAGCGAGCTTGCTCGCGAAAAACCTGAGGACGCCGCGTTCATCCAGAATGCCAGCGTCATCGTTAACGACCTTCGCGAGCAAGCTCGCTCCTACAGTGGAATCAATTAACCGCGGGCGCTGCGCCAGGCATTGATCAGCTGTTCGAATATGCCCTGGGCTTGTTGAATCAACCCCTCATCGTCAATCTCCCCCGCCAGCCAGGCACGGCTTGGCTCCTGGAAGATCGTGCGGCCCACGGCGAAACCGCGGCAGGTCTGGCTCTGGCTGGCTTGCTGGAAGCCATCGGCCAGGCATTCGGCGGAAGCGTTCAGGCCCAGCAGTACCACGCCCCGGCAGTAGGGATCGCGTTCCTGGATCAGTTCGTCGAGCTTTTTCCAGTCTGCGGCCGACTGCGCCTCGATCTTCCACCACGCCGGGTAGATACCCAGGTTGTACAGGCGCTTGAGGCTGCGGTAGAGCACGTCGGGATAGGTGGACGGATGATCCTTGGGCGGCACGATTTCCAGCAGCAACTCATGCCCGCTGACCAGGGACGCTTGATACAGGGCCTTGAGTTGAGCTTCCTGTTCCAGGCGCAGCAGCGGCTCGTCGTCGGGGTGGAATTGCACCAGGCACTTGATGATTTGCTCTTGGGGCCAGGCAATCAGGTTGCTGCCCACCGAGCGGCCGTGTTCAAAGGCCAGCGGTCGTGAGTTCTGGACTTCAACGGGACGGGCGATCCACCAGCCGCGACCGCTGGCGGCGTTCAGCGCGTCCTGGCCGAAGCGTTGATCGGCCAGAATCCCGACGTCAGCCTCGATGCCCTGCTCCGCCAGTTTGCTTTCAACCCGTTCCACGGCCTGGATAAACAGTTGCTTGAGGGCGCTGATGCGCACCGGGTCCTGGCCGCCTTTTTGGGCCAGTTCCACCAACTGCCAGCGATGATCGAAGGCAAACACAAACAGCTGCTTCCAGGCTTTGCGCGGCACGCTGACCCGGTGCAGGCGTTGCAGCACCGCGTCCTGGTCCGGACGGGTAATCGGCACCGGGCTGTTGAACAGGTAATCGAGCTCGGCGCGGGTCGGCATCGCCGGTGCGCAGGCATGGCGCGACACCACCAGGCCGCCGCAGGCATTGGCCAGCTGGGAGCAGCGCTCGTCGCTGGCGTCTTCAAGCCAGCCACTGAGGAAGCCGGACATAAAGGCATCACCGGCGCCCAGGACGTTGAGCACTTCCACCCGTACGCCAGGGTAGATCGCGCCATCTTCGAGGCGGGCCGGGATGTCGCCGTGGATCACCGTGCAGCCCTGCGGGCCAAGCTTGACCACCAGGGTTGCGCAAGTCAGGCCGCGCACCGTGCGCAGTGCAGTGAGCAAATCTTCACTGCCACCGGCAATCAGGAATTCTTCTTCGGTGCCGACGATCAGGTCAAAACGCGGGAGGATTTTCTGCACATGCTGGCTGACATTCTGGTCGGCGACAAAACGGGTTTCACCGTCGGCCTTACCGGCCAGGCCCCAGAGTACCGGGCGGTAGTCGATGTCGAGCACGCGTTTGACGTTGTGTTTCTCGGCGTAGTCCAGGGCCTGGACGCTGGCCTTGTACACGCCGTCGGTGGAGAAGTGAGTGCCGGTGATCAGCAGCGCCTTGCTGGAAGCGATGAACGCTTCGCTGATGTCTTCGGCGCGCAGGGCCATGTCGGCGCAGTTCTCGCGATAGAACACCAGGGGGAAGGTTTCGCGGTCCTTGAGGCCCAGCAGCACCAGGGCGGTGAGGCGTTCCGGGTCGACCTTGATGCCGCTGACATCGCAACCTTCACGGGCCAGGGACTCCAGCAGAAAACGCCCCATATGGTCGTCTCCTACCCGGCTCAACATCGCCGACTTGAGCCCCAGCCGCGCGGTGCCGAACGCGATGTTGGCGGAGGAACCGCCGAGGTACTTGGCGAAGCTTGAGACATCCTCCAGCCGTGCACCCACTTGTTGTGCGTAAAGGTCGACGCCCAGGCGTCCCAGGCAAATCAGATCCAATTGACGCCCACTGGCAAAACGAGTCTGGCCCATGCTGGCTCCTGTTATTTTTATCAGCCTGCGTGTGCCGTCGTGGTGGCGGCATACGCTCTTGGTGCAAGCAGACTAGAACGTCTGGCGACGCCAATCAATATTTATTCTATAAATATTTTTTGTGGAATATATTTTCCAATAAGCCACCATTGGCGTGTTCCAGCCACGGTGCATCGTTTCAGCTGCACCGAGGGCCAGGATGCCGAGGTATTTTTTTGCGCCTACCCTGTAGACTTGCGCACATCGACTTATTGTCTGGGGCGACTCAACGCGCCCTATAAGAACAAGCCAGAAGGATTCCCTATGTCCCAGAGCGCCCCGGAAGACGCACTCGCCAGCCCGCCGCTGAACGCCGAGCGGTTGTTGCAGCTGATCACAGATGAGTACGAGAGCCTGCCGCGCCAGCTCAAGCGCATCGCCAGCTACATGAGCCAGCAGAGCGACCGGATCATGGTCGACCGCATCAGCGACATCGCCCGTGAATGCGAAGTGCACCCGTCGGCCATCGTGCGGTTTTCCCAGCGTTTCGGGTTCAGTGGCTTCAGTGAGATGCAGGCGTTGTTCCGCGAGGCCTACACCCACAAGACCACGCCGGTGCAGAACTACCAGCAGCGCATCCGCAGCATGATCGCCAACAAGTCACAGAAAGCCAGCGGCGGCGACCTGGCGCGTGAGTGCGTGAATGCCACGCTGTCGGGGATCGAACGCCTGGGGCTGGAACTGGATGACGTGGCCTTCGACAAGGCCGTGGACCTGGTGGTGAATGCCGACAATATCTACGTGGTGGGCGTGCGCCGCTCGTTCGCCGTGGCGGATTACCTGGTGTACAACCTGCAGCACACCAACAAGCGGATTCATTTGGTGTCGGGGTTGGGCGGCAGTTACCGCGAGCAGATGCGCAGCGTACGGGCGAATGACCTGGTGATTGCCATCAGCTTTACGCCCTATGGCAAGGAAACCCAGCACTGCCTGCGGATTGCCCAGCACCATCAGGCCAAGACGCTGATTATCACCGACAGCAACCTGTCGCCCCTGGCCAAGCGGGCGAGCACGGTGTTGCTGGTGAATGAAGGCTCGTCGTTTGCGTTCAGGTCACTGAGCGCGACGCTGTGCCTGTGCCAGGCATTGTTTATTGCCGTGGCGTATCGGCTGGAATTGAAGGTCGATGAGATACATGAGCAGGTGGGATTCGACGACTGATGGCGTCCTTTCAGCCACCAAAGATCAAATGTGGGAGCGGGCTTGCTCGCGAATGCGGTGGATCAGTCGATGGAGATGTTGACTGACAGACCGCATTCGCGAGCAAGCTCGCTCCCACATTTTTGACGGCGTTCACTCGGGATTAGCGCAGTGCCCGGCGCAACACCTTGCCCACCGTCGTCTTGGGCAATTCTTGCGTACGAAACTCCACAAACCGCGGCACCTTGTACCCCGTCAGGTATTCCCGGCAATGCGCCAGAATCTGCTCCTGGGTCAAGCTTTGGTCCTTGCGCACCACGATGATTTTCACCCGTTCGCCGGTCACGCCATCCTCAACCCCGATCGCCGCCACTTCCGCCACGCCGGGATGCAGCGCCACTACGTCTTCGATCTCGTTGGGGTACACGTTAAACCCGGACACCAGGATCATGTCCTTCTTGCGATCCACCAGGCGGATGAAGCCCAGCTCATT
The DNA here is from genome assembly GCF_001952855.1 of Pseudomonas sp. ATCC PTA-122608. Taxonomy (GTDB): domain Bacteria; phylum Pseudomonadota; class Gammaproteobacteria; order Pseudomonadales; family Pseudomonadaceae; genus Aquipseudomonas. Next base: position 29,562 of record NZ_LPNO01000024.1, read on the forward strand.
CATTACCCCGATGTCGCCGGTGGACAACCACCCTTCGGCATCCAGCACCTCGGCGGTTTCCGCCGGGCGCTTCCAGTAACCCTGCATCACCTGCGGCCCGCGTACTTGCAGTTCGCCCTGCTCGCCCAGCTCCGCCAGTTCACCGTCCTCACGAACAAACCGCACCCAAGTCGACGGCAGCGGCACGCCGATGCTGCCGGTGAACTCCATCTCGCGCATGCGTGAGATGTCGATGGGGCTGATGCTCACTACCGGCGAGCACTCGGTGAGGCCGTAGCCTTCGATGATCGGCAAGCCGGTGACTTCCTTCCAGCGCTTGGCCACGGCAGTGTGGGTGGCCATGCCGCCGGCAATCACCATGCGCAAATCGGAAAAGTCCCGGGCGCAGAACTCCTTGTTTTCCAGCAGGCCATTGAACAGCGTGTTCACCCCGGCAATCCCGTTGAAACGCTCCTTGCGCAGGATCATCTGCACCCGTTTCACGTCCCGCGGGTTGGCGATCAGGATGTTGCGCCCGCCCAGGCACATGAACATCAAGCAGTTCACCGTCAGGGAAAAGATGTGGTAGAGCGGCAGCAGCGTGACGTTGGTTTCCTGCTGGTTCTGGTCGAGTTGATCACCGACCCACGCCTTGGCCTGCAACAGGTTGGCGATAATATTGCGATGGCTGAGCATCACGCCCTTGGCATCGCCGGTGGTGCCGCCGGTGTATTGCAGGAAGGCCAGGTCTTCACGATTCATCGGCACCGCGAGATGGGTCTGCCCGCGTCCCTGCTTCAGCACCTGGTTGAAGCGCACCGCCCCCGGCAGGTTGAAGCGCGGAACCTGCTTCTGCACGCTGCGCAGGATGAAGTTCATCGCCGCGCCCTTGAAGGTGCCGAGCAGATCGCCGATGGCGGCAATCACCACACGCTTGACGGTACTGGCCGCGACCACTTTCTCTAAGGTGTGGGCGAAGTTTTCGAAGATCACAAGGGTCTCCGCTCCGCTGTCCTTGAGCAAATGCTGCAGCTCTCGGGCGGTGTAGAGCGGGTTGACGTTGACCACCACGGCGCCCGCGAGGATCGTGCCCAGCAGGCAGATCGGGTATTGCAAGCAGTTGGGCATCATCAGCGCCACCCGATCGCCCTTCTTCACGCCCTGGGCTTGCAGCCACGCGGCAAAGGCGATGCCCTGTACTTCCCAGTCGGCGTAGGTCATCTCGGTGCCGATGCTGACGTAGGCCACGCGCTCGCGAAATTTGTGCAGGTGCTCCAGGAACACCTCGCGCAACGACGGGTATTCCTCGATGCCTGCATCAATGTCTGCCGGTACGCCGGGCAGGTAAGCGTTCAACCAGAGGCGTTCGGTCTGTTCCAGGCTTACAGCGTTCATGGCAGTCTCCTTGTTGTTTTTATGGTGGGAACTACTTTTCGACGATAGCGGTAATGCCCAGCCCGCCCGCCGCGCAGATCGAAATCAAGCCTCGGCCGCCGCCCCGCTGGTGAATAGCCTTGGCCAGTGCCGCGAGCTGCCGGCCACCAGTGGCAGCGAACGGGTGACCGCAGCCGAGGGAGCCGCCGTTGACGTTCATTTTGGCGCGGTCGATGCTGCCCAGCGGCGCGTCGAAGCCCAGGCGGTTGCGGCAGTAATCCGGGTCTTCCCAGGCCTTGAGGGTGCACAGCACCTGGGCGGCGAAGGCTTCATGGATCTCGAACAGGTCGAAGTCGGCAAACGTCAGGCCTTCGCGCTTGAGCATGCGTGGCACGGCGTAGGCCGGGGCCATCAGCAGGCCTTCGGTACCGTCGACGAAATTCACTGCTGCGGTTTCGCCGGTTCTTAAATAGGCCAAAACCGGCAAGCCGCGTTCGGCGGCCCATTCCTCGCTGGCCAGCAACACCACTGAGGCGCCATCGGTCAGGGGCGTGGAGTTACCGGCGGTGAGTGTGCCGTTCTGGCGGTCGTAGGCTGGGGACAGGCCGGCGAGTTTCTCCAGGCTGGTGTCGGCCCGCAGGTTGTTGTCCCGGGCCAGGCCGCGATACGGGCTGATCAAATCATCGAAGAAACCCTGCTTGTACGCCGCGTCCAACCGCTGGTGGCTGGTGAGGGTCAGTTCGTCCTGGGCCAGGCGCTTGATCTGCCAACGCTTGGCCATTTCTTCACAGTGTTCACCCATGGACAGGCCAGTACGCGGCTCGCCATTGCGTGGCAACAGCGGCTTGAAGAACATCGACGGGCGCACGCTCATCAGTGCCTTCAACTTGGCGCCGGTACCCTTGGCGCGGTTGGCTGAAAGCAAGGTCCGGCGCAGGGACTCGTTGATGCCGATGGGCGCATCGGACGTCGTGTCGGAACCACCGGCAATGCCCACTTCGATCTGCCCAAGGGCGATCTTGTTCGCCACCAGTAACGCGGCCTCCAGGCCGGTGCCACAGGCTTGTTGCAGGTCGTACGCCGGGGTTTCCGGAGACAGCGTGGTGGACAGCAGGCTTTCCCGGGCCAGGTTGAAATCCCGGGAATGCTTGATCACCGCACCGGCGGCAAACTCGCCCAGGCGCAGGCCTTGAAGGTTGTAGCGATCCACCAGGCCTTGCAGGGCAGCGACCAGCAAATCCTGGTTGCTGTCATGGGCATACACGGTATTGGAACGAGCGAACGGAATACGGTTGCCGCCGATAATCGCCACGCGGCGGGTCGGGGCCGGGTTGAAGCTGTAGTCACTCATCGAGGGTTCTCATTCCAGATAAACAGCCCACGCATATGGGGTTTGTCACCGGCGAAATTGCGCACTTCAAACTCACGACGCGCGCCGGTTGGCGGGACGTTCCACAAGGCGACCTGGCCGGGCAGGAAGATCGGCAACTTGAAGTCGCAGTGGGCTTCGGCCTGCTCCAACCCACCCGGCGGTTGCTGGGCGGCCAGTGCGCGGCCAAGGGTCCACATGCCGTGGGCGATGGCCCGGCGAAAGCCGAAGAGTTTGGCGCCGATCACCGAGGTATGAATCGGATTGAAATCCCCCGAGACCTTGGCGAAACGCCGCCCGAGGTCGGCCGGCAGCACCCAGCGTTGGGTGCGTAGCAAACCTTCCTCCTGCAACGACAGCACATCGCCCCACGGTTCGCCGACCGGGGCTTTTACGTCACGGCGCAGGTACAGGCTGTCGCTCTCCCACACCAGGGTACCCGCACTGTAGGCGCGGGTGGCGATGCTAAGGGCCTGGCCCTTGGGATGGGCGACCCAGCGCTCGCAATACACCTCCAGCCGCAGGGCCTGGCCCGCGTCCAGGCGTTGATGCTGACGGATGCGATTGGCCAAATGCACCATGCCGCTGGCCGGGTACGGGAAGCTCGGCCGGGTCAGCAGCATCAGGTGCAGCGGGAACGCCAGCACATGGGGATAGGACAGCGGCACGCCTTGCTCACGGCGGAAACCGCAGGCGCGACCGTAGGCCGCAATCCCCTGGGCAGACAGCTCAACGGCCGACCGTACCAAGCGGTCTTTCGGTAACGTCGGCGTACCTTCCACCTTGGGTTTGCGCAGGGCCAATACCCCGTCCAGCAACAGCCGCGAGCGTGATGGCGGCGGGTCAATAATCTGCGTTACATAGTCCATAGGTCAGGCTCCCAACAGGCTTTGGCCGCAGACCCGCACCACCTGGCCATTGACCCCGCCGGAAGCCGGATGCGCCAGCCAGGCAATGGTTTCTGCCACGTCGATGGGTTGCCCGCCCTGAGACATGGAATTCATCCGCCGCCCCGCTTCGCGAATCATCAGCGGGATCTTCGCGGTCATCTGGGTTTCGATAAAACCGGGAGCCACCGCATTCACGGTCACTTGCTGCGCCGCCGCCTGAGGTGCCAGACCTTGCACCAGACCGATCACACCGGCTTTGGACGTGGCGTAGTTGCTTTGCCCGAGGTTGCCCGCAATGCCGGAAATCGACGAGACACACACGATCCGCCCACCGGGGTTCAGGCCCTGGTTTTCCAGCAATGCGGTACTCAGGTGCAGCGGCGCTTCCAGGTTCACCGCCAGTACGCTGCGCCACGCCGCTTCGGTCATCTTGGCGATGGTCTTGTCGCGGGTGATCCCGGCGTTGTGCACCACCACGTCGAATGCGCCGTGTTGGCTTATATGGGCTTGCAGTTGCTGCGCGGCGTCGGTGGCGGTGATGTCCAGCGCCAGTGCGCTGCCACCGACACTGCTGGCCGCCTGTTGCAGGGATTCCTGGGCCTGGGGCACATCCACGCAGACCACCTGCGCGCCGTCACGGGCCAGCACCTGGGCGATTGCCAGGCCAATGCCACGGGACGCGCCGGTGACCAAGGCACGGCGGCCGCTGAGAGGTTTGTCCCAGTTGATGTCGGCTTGGGTGTCGACTGGTTTCTCAAGGCGCACCACCTGCCCCGAGACATAGGCCGAGCGCCGCGACAGGAAGAACCGCAGGCTGCTTTCAAGCGCGCCTTCGGCACCTGGGGCGACGTAGATCAACTGCACGGTGATTGCCCGGCGCAGCTCCTTGGCCAGTGAGCGCACCAGGCCTTCGAGGGCGCGTTGGGCGATGGCCTGGGGCAAGTCCTTGCACAACTCCGGCGCGGTGCCGAGCACCACCACCCGGGCGTGTTGGCCCAGGCGTTTGGCGTTGGCATGGAAGAATGCGTAGAGCTCGTCCAGTTGCTTGAGGTCGGCGATGTCGCTGGCGTCGAACACCGCGCCCTGGACTTTGACTGTAGAAGGCGCCTTGAGGGTCGCTGCGGTGGCGGGCACCGTGTCGGTGGCGCTGAAGATGCGCTGGATCTCAGCAGTCAGGCGCCCTGCCCCGGCGACGATCACCGGGTTGGCCAGGCCTTGTTGGCCGCTGCGATGACGTTGCAGCGCCAGGGGTTGCGGCAGGCCCGCGGTTCGGGCCAGCCAGCGGCCCCAAGGCGAATTGACGAATGAGAGGTAGCTGTCACTCATAAAAGGATCCTGTCGTAATTCTCTGTAGGAGCGAGCTTGCTCGCGAAAAACCGGAGAGCGCCGTTGGGTGTCAGGTTTCCCGCGTTATCGTTAACGACCTTCGCGAGCAAGCTCGCTCCTACAGTGGGTCAGTTGACCGGCGCGTTTTCGCTTTGGTTGGCGCGGCGTTTGGCGGTCGGTTTGGCGGCCTGTTCCAGTGCCTGTTGGCGCTGTTGCAAGGCTTCCAGCAAGCCGAAGTCTTGCGGGAAGTCGTCCACCTGGATCGCGTGATCGCCGTATTCCACATAACGCGCCAGCAAGCTGTCTTCGTCGTCGCTGATCAGGTCCAGCGCCCGTGCCTTGACCCGCCACGGGGTAAACGCAGTACCGGAAATCGGCATCGGTTCGATCAGGCCTTGCTTGATCGCACCCTTAAGCCGCGCCTCAATCAGTTCCACTTGTGGCAACAGACGGAAGCCCAGTTCGCCATACGCAAGCTTGTCGATTTCCGGACGCGGAATGTAGGAATTGCCCAGCAAGCGGTCGCGGGTTTCCCCCGGCACTTGCACCAATTCCGCCACTTGCGCCAGCAGGCGATCCGACGGTTTGCGCAGTGGAATACCAAACGGGAAGGTCAAGCCACGCACCACCACCGCTGCGGCTTTCGACGGATAGTTGTCGAGCACTTCAGCCAGGGCTTCATGGGCCCGCAGCAACGCGTCCTGGGCCGCCCAATGCACCAGCGGCAAATCTGCCTGGGGCCGGCCATCATCTTCAAAGCGCTTGAGCACGCAGGACAGGATGTACAGCTGGGACAGAATGTCTCCCAGCCGCCCGGTGATACTTTCCTTGCGCTTGAGGGCACCGCCCAGCACGCCCATGGAAATGTCCGAGATCAACGCCAGTACCACCGACAACCGATTGGCCTGGCGGTAGTAGGACGCCAGCGCGGGATCGGTTTTGCCGGGCACGGAAATCAACCGCCCGCCCGTCAGCGAATGCACCGCAGCACGTACGGTATTGGCCAGCACAAAGCTCAGATGGCCGAACATCGCGCTGTCGAAATCCACCAGGGCCTTGCGCCGGTCGGTGTTGCGCGCCGCTTCCATCTCACGGAACACATAGGGATGGCAACGAATCAGGCCCTGGCCGTAGATGATCAGGCAGCGGGTCATTATGTTCGCGCCTTCCACCGTTATGGCGATGGGGCTTTGCTGGTAAGCCCGGGCGAGAAAGTTGTTGGGCCCCATGCAGATGCCCTTGCCGGCCACAATGTCCATGCCGTCGTTGACGATGATCCGCGCCCGCTCGGTAACGTGGTATTTGGCGATGGCCGAGATCACCGACGGCTTTTCACCGGCATCCAGCGACGCCACCGAGACCTTGCGCACAGCGTCGCAGGCATACAGATGCCCGGCCATGCGTGCCAGGGGCGCTTGCACGCCTTCGAACTTGCCGATGGGCAGGCCGAATTGTTTGCGCATCGCCGCATAAGCGGTGGTGCCGCGTACGGCCACCTTGCCCAGGCCGACGTTGGCCGACGGCAGCGAAATCGCCCGGCCAGCCGCCAGGCATTCCATCAACATGCGCCAGCCATTGCCGACTTGTTCGCGGCCACCGATTACCCATTCCAGCGGAATAAATACATCCTTGCCGGTGGTTGGGCCGTTCTGGAACACGGCGTTGAGTGGCCAGTGACGCCGGCCGCTGTTCACGCCCGGATGGGAAGTCGGGATCAGCGCACAGGTGATGCCCAGGGAGCCGGGCTGGCCGAGCAAACCGTCTGGGTCTTCGGCACGGAATGCCAGGCCGAGCACGGTGGCGATTGGGCCGAGGGTGATGTAGCGCTTATCCCAGGTCACGCGGAAACCCAGCACTTCCTCACCTTCGTGCAGGCCTTTGCAGACGATGCCCAGGTCTGGAATTGCCCCGGCGTCAGAGCCGGCATACGGGCTGGTCAGGGCGAAACACGGGATGTCTTCGCCACGGGCCAGGCGTGGCAGGTAATAGTTGCGCTGGGCGTCAGTGCCATAGTGCAGCAGCAGTTCTGCCGGGCCCAGGGAGTTGGGCACCATCACCGAAATCGCCGCCGCCGAGCAACGGGTCGAGAGCTTCATCACCACTTGCGAATGCGCATAGTGGGAGAAGCCTTTGCCGCCATATTGCTTGGGAATGATTATGCCGAGGAAGCCGGCATCCTTGGTGTACTGCCAGCCTTCGGGGGACATGTCTTGCCAGACCTGGGTGGTTTCCCAGTCGTTGGACATGTCGCACAGGGTCTCCACTTCGTTGTCGAGGAAGGCCTGTTCTTCAGCGCTGAGGCTCGCCGGTGCGGCTTGCAGCAGGCGCTCCCAGCGCGGTTTGCCGCTGAACAGCTCGGCGTCCCACCACACGGTGCCGGATTCGATGGCAGCGCGCTCGGTGTCGGACATCGCCGGCATGATGCTGCGGAAAAGGCCCAGGGCCTTGCTGGTCAACAGCGCACGGCGCAGGGGTTTGATCGTCAGCAGCAACGCGGGCAATACCACCAGCAACGCCACCACGCTGGCGCCGAAACCGGCCACCACGCTGAACAGGTAACCGACCGCCAGCCAGACCAGGCCGGCACCCAGCCAGAAGGTGGCAGCGGCTTGTCGATACGCCAGGGCAATCGCTGCTGCGAGTCCCGCCAATAACCAGATAACCATGGGGATACCTCTACTCAATTCAGGGTACGGCAAACGCCCGGGCAGATCGGAATGACCTGTGACGTAAAGCCACACTACAAACTTGAAAAGATAAATTCAAATTTTGTTTTGAAATTTTTATTTAATGTTTTAACGAAAAAATAGCGGCTGAACAAAGTCAGCCTTGCAGGTTAAGCGCAAGGAATCGAAATCGGACGACAGCGTGGAGCCGGGCAGCAAGATGCGCTGGCTGCCCTTCTCCACGACTGCCCTCGACAACCTTAGAACTTATAGGTTGCCGACAAGCTGACCACATCCCCTGAGGATTCAGCCTCGCCATCCAACTGCGCCCCACCGAGACGATCAACGTTCTTGGTCTTCAGGTTGACCTTCTGCACGAATTGGTGCGAGTACGCGGCATCCACCGACAGGCCAGGAACCGCCTTGATGTCATAACCGGCACCAAAGGCCAGGAAGTAACGGTCACCGTCCGGGATTCGCGGGTCACGGGTGGAGTTGCGGGTAGGTGTCTGGTCGTAAGCCACACCAGCGCGCAGGGTGAGTTCGTCGGTGGCTTTGTAGTCGCCGCCAATCGAGGTCATCCAGGCGTTTTTGTAGTTGTAGGGAATGGCAACAATGGTGGTGCCTTGGGACTTGAGCGTCAGGTCCTGGAAGGAAGACCATTCAGTCCAGGTGGCACTCACCCCCAACGTCCAGCGGTCGTTGAACTGGTGAACCCAGTCAATCGACGCGGTCGCCGGGATATCCAGTTGGGTACTGGCGTGGGCACCGTCCGGGAACAGCTTGAGACCCGGGTAGGCGATTTCAACCAGGGTTTCGCCGTTTGGACCGATCGGATTGGTCATCGCGTTACGGCCGATGGCATCGGTGTAGATATTGTATTTGCCGGTCATCTTGTTTTTGATCTTGGCGTGATAGTTCAAGCCAAGTGTGTCTTGCAGCGTCGGCTTCCAAACCACGCCACCAAACCAGCCCACAGAGATGTTATCGACTTTCACACGCATCAGGGAATGCCCCAGCCCCGTGGGGAAACCCGAGCCTCCCAGCCCAGGAGAAACATCCGCAGCGGCCAGCAAATCAATGTTCTGGCTAACAAACCCTTGACTGCGCTGGACGATGGCACCACCACCGACCGAGAACTGATCATTCACCTTGAACGACAGGGAGCCGGTCAGACCAATGGTCTCGATTTTGGTATCGACCGCGAAATCCCGCAGTTTTGAATCTTCGTTCCAGGTGGTTTTCATACCCTGCGGTACGACTTGGCTGAGACCAAAGGCGAAACGGTCGCCCATGGGAATCACCAGAAAGCCGGTTGGCAGCCAAGCAGTGAAGCCGCCTTGCCCGCCATTATTATTGTTAAGGGCCGGGTCGCCTGTATTGCCCAGGTCATCCAGTACGGGCGTATTGGTCACCGGGTTGCCCGCGTAGTCATAGGCCTGGCCGCTGTATTTGATCTTGACCCGAGCGTAGTCAACGGTCTGTTGCGCGATGGTTGAATCGATAAAGGCCATGGCTGCCGGGTTGTTGTACGCGGCACTGGGGTCATTTTTGAACAGTGAACCGCCACCAAACGCACGACCCCATCCAGGCGCGCCGTAGGTCGGTGTGGAGAACCCACCCGCCTGGACTTGCCCCGCGGTCATCAAGCCCCCCAACAGGGCCAGTCCCAGTAACGTGTGAGCGTGTTGTTTCTTATTGTTCATGCGGCACTCCTTATTATTATTTACACCCGGCCCCTGCCGGTGGGTCGTATAACCACAGAACGTCTTTCAAAGAACGCCTGTCCTGGAACGGTGTATCGGTATTCAGGGATTGCGGGTGAGCGAACCGGTCAGCGTGGCGTTCAACGACACCAGGGTGCAGTGGCCATTCATGGCTTGACGGGTTGCGCTCAACACGTGGGTCCTGTTCTCCCCGACGGACTCAGACCACAGGTCATCGGGGCTTGAAAGTATCCAACCGGCTCCACCGGTGGTTTCCCCAACCGGTGCCTCACACAAGGCACCGGTCTTTGAACGGGGTGATCAGCCCTTTACGGAGTCGCGCTTACGGGTTAACGGTCAGCGTTGGGGCAACAACACTCAGCGAAACCACGGTGCAGTTGCCGGTCAGCGCCTGATTGGCTGCCGAAAGCGTTTTGGTGCCTGGCGTCCAGGTCACAGCGATGGTGGTTGGGCCGCAGTTGGTGGCCGGGATCGAGGTGATCTTGTAGCCGACGTTGGTGACGCTACCGGTGGTACCCGTTGCAGCCGTCAGTACCCAAGGCAGGTTGGTCAGTGTTGGCAGGCCACACAGACCGCCACCGGTCAGGGATGCACCGTTGATCGAGGCCACGCCACCGCTAACGTTGCCGGTAAAGGTGATGCCGCAGGTCACGGCTGCACCGAAGGACGAAGGCGACTTCACGACGATGGTGCCGGCGCTGGTCGAGAACGGACCATCCGGTGAGATGGAGGCCGCACTTGCCATGGAAGCTGCGCCGAAGCACATTGCGAAAGAAGTTGCACAAACGAGGGTTTTCAAGCTTTTCATTGTTTTTCCTCACATGTTATGGCGAGTCGTTTCGCCAGGGGTAATGGCCATGATCGAGAGGTCACGGTGAATCTGCAGAACTTCCCTTTCCAGCCAAATTTCAATTCAATTACCGCTACAACGCCTAACTGTTACTCAACAACTTTGAAAGTCGGCGGCATCTTGATCGACACCGTTTTAATCGTGCAGTCTTCGCCGATAGGCACATTGGCAGCCTCTAACTTGCCGGTGGCGTTATCCCACGTGCCATCGGCGGTAGAAGGTCCGCATTTACCGCCCAAACCAAAGGCGTGCACATCGACGGCGATCTTCGACATCGAGCCGCTCTTGGTATCTTTCGCCACCAATACCCACGGCAAGTTGATCGCTTCCACCCGGCTGCACTTGAGGCCGCCGTCGAACTCGACTTTATCGACGTTGACCGACGAGCCATCCGCCGCCACCTTGCCGGCGACCTTGATGGTGCAGTCCGCGCTGATCAGCGCGCCCTTGGAAAAGCTGATGGGGCCCTGAGCAGTAAACGCGCTGCCGGCGGGTTCGATACGGGCGGCCTGGGCCTGGTGGTAAACGATCAGGCCCAGGGCGGCCAATACAATGTGCGTGGTGAACTTGGCAGGATTTTGCATGGTGTACGTCCTTCCCTTAATTTTATTTTTGTTCGGGTCAAACAACTTTCTTGCAACTAAGCCGTACTCGAAACCGGTAAAGCCTGGGCGATGAAAACCTGCGCGATACACAGATCCCGAGTACGTCCTACGACTGACCGCTTACGTTAGAAGGGTTTGGTGGTGTTGCTGTACTTCTCCATGTACTTCAAACGTTGTGAAGGTTGAAGATTGGTCAGGGTAATATCCCCGGCATAATGATTAAGGACTCGGTGGTCCATGCGTCGTCGCCACAAGTACGGCACGTAAGCCCAGACAATCATGCTGGCATAGCCGTATGGCAGTTGCGGCGATTCATCAAAGTGACGCAGGGATTGATAACTTCTGGTTGGATTGGCGTGATGGTCGGAGTGCCGCTGCAGTTGGAACAGAAAGATATTGGTCACAATCCGATTGCTGTTCCACGAATGCCGGGGCGAGCAGCGTTCATAACGCCCGTTCGGCAACTTCTGGCGCTTCAGGCCGTAGTGTTCAACGTAGTTCACCACTTCCAGCAGCGAGAAGCCGTAGATGCCCTGGATGATCAGGAACGGAATCACTGCCGCACCGAGCCAGGCGATCATCGCGCCCCACAACACCACGCTGTACATCCAGGCGCTGAGCACGGCGTTCTTCCAGTGCCAGGCCGGCAGGCCGAGTTTGCGCAGGCGTTCACGTTCCAGGTTCCATGCCGAGCGGGCGCTGAACCAGACCGAGCGCGGCAGGAAGGCCCAGAAGCTCTCCCCCAACCGCGAACTGGCCGGATCTTCCGGGGTGGCAACGCGTACGTGGTGGCCACGGTTGTGTTCGGTATAGAAGTGCCCGTAGAAAGTCGGTGCCAGGGTGATCTTGGCCAGGATGACTTCCAGCAGGCGCGGTTTGTGCCCCAGCTCATGGGCGGTGTTGATGGCGATGCCGGTGGCGGCGCCAGTGGACATCGCCATGCCCAGGTAGGTGAACCAGCTGATTTCGCCGTGCAGTTGGGTGCGGGCCGTGATGTATGCGGCAGTTTTAGCCAGCCAGCTCGACGGGTCCAGCGCAGCGGTGGCGTGCAGCAGACCGCCGCTGATGATCCAGTCGATCCCGCCTGCCGCCAGCCACCCGGTGACCAGCACCGAGGCGATGACAAACAGCACGCCGGTGTAGACGATCCAGCGGTAGTAGCTTTGGGATTCGAGGTTGCTGACGGCGGATTCCGGCGGGTTGCTGACATCTTCACCCAGCAGGCCGTCGATCAATGGGATCAGGCCGAAGATCACCAGAACGCCAACCCACCACAGTTGTTGCACACCGGTGGTGATGGCCAGGGTGCCTGAGAGCAAGGGGGTTGCCAGGGGCATGATGCCGAGCCACCACAGGTGGCGCTTGGCGTCGGTCCAGACGTTCGGGGCGGCCAGGGTCTGATTCATGGCAACCTCCGTACGAGGCAGGTAGGCAGGGAGCAAAAATCAACACTGAACAGGTACACGGAGCGATGACTGCTCCGAGAATTCAACCATGCGATAAAAGGCGTTTTTTTCATTATTTTATTCGCTCTTAGGCATTTCAAAAATTATTTCAAATTAGACATTGAAATATTTTTTTAAATAAATAGCGCGGAATCGTTAGGTCGTCAACTAAATTCTTGAACCCTTATGAACGTGACCGGGCAGTCTCTTTTTCAGCCGATTGGTCAGGTGTCTAGGGCAAGCATTGACGGGGTCGAACCGCGAGTTCAGTCGCACAATTATTTACTCACCACGGCAAACGACGGATGCACCACCGTGGCGCTTTCCGGGGGCCGGACACGCTTGGCCACCTGCTCGACCACGGCCGCCACACGCTCTGTAGCGGTAATCGGCAGCATATGCCCACGCCCTTCCACCAACTGCAGCTTCAGGCCCGGCACCAGGCTGGCCAGGGCCTGGCCGTGCTTGCGGAAGTTCAACACCTTGTCTTGCGCGCCATAGATCAGCCCGATGGGCAGCGTCAGTCGCGGGTAGCGCTTGACCATGTCCGGCAGGAACTCGTTGACCAGGTTGATCTCGGTGGAGGCGGCATAGAAGTTGTCGGGGCGCATGCCCAGCAAGCCACCGCCGCGAGTGGCGAAGTCTTCCGGGGCGGGGTCGGGGGCGAACACGCCTTTGACCACCGAGCCTTTGGTCAGCAGGCCGATGGGCAGGGTCAGGGTGTGCGACATAAAGCGTCGCAGCCATCCCGGACGTATCGCCAACGACATAAACACCAGCGGCAGCAAGCGCTGGGGATGGGTGAGCGGCGCCACCAGGATCAATCCGGACACCGCGTGGGGATGGTCCAGCGCCAGGGCCAGGGAAATCGCCCCGCCAAGGGAATGCCCCAGCACCAGCGGTTTATCCAGGTCCAGGGTCTTGATAAAGCTGGCGACTTGCCGGGCCTGGCCAGGCAGGTCGGCGGCCGTCCCGGCACGCCGGGTGGAATAGCCCGAACCCGGACGATCCAGGGTGATCACCCGAAAGTGCTCACGTAACTGGGCAGACAAGGCATACGTCAGGTTGCGACTGCTGCCCATCAGCCCGTGGATCATCACCAACGGCGGGCCCTTGCCCTCGTCTACATAATGAAAGCGCTCGCCGTTGATCTCCAGAAAGCGCCCGTTGATCGGAACAGCGGCTTCTATTCGCCGTGTCATCCGGGCACTGAAGCCCCACAACACTACGCTTAACCCTACAAACACACCCGCAGCGACAACCCACTCGACAGCCATAGCTCGGTCCTCTGCATCCCTGCGTTGCTGGCGGCCCGACCGGTATTGGTCAAGACCTCAGCCATCGTCCACACCCTGGACCTAACTGCGTGCGTAAAAGCCCTCGTCCGTCGGATAAGTCGCACTTGAGGAACTGGGTCGTAGCCTAGACGAAATTTTCAGGTAGATTATTTAAAATCTTTTTTAAAATAATAAATTCAATTTTTCTTTGCAATGGTGTTCTATCTAAAAGCCAAAACAAAAACAAGGAGCACATCCGATGTCGAAACCCGTAAGGCGCCACTGGCCCACGAGGGACAGCCTATGAATGCCCATGACACCGTCGACATCGCCGTCATCGGTTCCGGATTTGCCGGGCTGTGCATGGCGATCAAACTCAAGGAAGCCGGGTTCAACGACTTCTTTATTGCCGAGCAGGCCGATGCCCTCGGCGGCACCTGGCGGGACAACCACTACCCTGGCTGCGCCTGCGACGTGCAATCCCATGTCTATTCGTTTTCCTTTGCACCCAACCCGGACTGGACGCGGCAATTCGCGCCCCAGCCGGAGATCCGCGCCTACCTGGAACAGTGCGCCCAACGCTTCGAGCTGGCGCCGTTCCTGCGCTTTGGCATGGGGCTGGAGAAGGCGGTGTTTGATGAGGCGCAACAGCGCTGGAGCTTGAGTTTCAGCAATGGCCGCCAGGTCAGCGCGCGGGTGCTGGTGTCCGGGATGGGTGGCTTGTCGCGCCCGGCGCTGCCGGACATTCCCGGCCTGGACAGCTTCAAGGGCAAGCGCTTCCACTCCCAGCAGTGGGACCACGACTATTCGTTGAAGGGCAAACGCGTGGCGGTGATCGGCACCGGCGCCAGTGCCATTCAGTTCGTGCCGCAGATCGCGCCGCAGGTGGCCCATCTGGACCTGTTCCAGCGCACCCCGCCGTGGATCATGCCCAAACCCGACCGGCCGATTTCACGCGTCGAGCGCTGGGCCTTCAAGCATCTGCCCTTCACTCAGCGCCTGGTGCGCGGTGCGTACTATTGGGCGCTGGAAGGCCGCGTCGTGGGCTTCGCCCTGCACCCGCGCCTGATGAAAATGGTGCAGAAAATCGCCGTGCGCCACCTGCACAAACAAGTGGCCCGCCCTTCCCTGCGCAAGACCCTGACCCCGGACTACACCATCGGCTGCAAGCGCGTGCTGATCTCCAACGACTACTACCCGGCACTGTCGCGCAGCAATGTGCAGGTGGTGACCGACAACGTGCTGCGCATAGAGGCCGATGGGGTGATCACCGCCGACGGCATCAAGCATCCGGCCGATTGCATCATCTTCGGCACCGGCTTCCAGGCCACCGATCCCCTGCCCCGGGACTGCATCATCGGCCGCCACGGCATCGACCTGATGGACACCTGGCAAGACGGCGCCCACGCGTACCTGGGTACCACAGTGCCGGGCTACCCGAACCTGTTCCTGATTGTCGGCCCCAACACCGGGCTGGGGCATAACTCGATGATTTTGATGATCGAGGCCCAGGTCACCTACATCCTCGATGCCTTGCGCCAAATGCAGCGCCATCGCATCGCCACGGTGGACGTCAAGCCCGTGGTCGAACTCGCCTACAACGCCAGGCTGCAGGACCGACTCAAAGGCACCATCTGGACCACCGGCGGCTGCAAGAGCTGGTACCTGGACCCGCGCACCGGCAAGAACACCACGCTGTGGCCCGGTTCCACCTGGCGTTTCAAGCAGGTCACCCGGCATTTCGCCCTCAAGGACTACGTCGCCAGCCTGGTGCCGGTGCCGTCCACCTCGCGCCCGGCCGCAAATCCCCACCCCACCGCAGAAGGGAGCCTGTCATGAAGTCATTCAACGGCCGCGTGGCGGCCATCACCGGCGCGGCGTCAGGCATGGGCCGCGCGTTGGCCCTGACGCTGGCGCGTGAAGGCTGCCACCTGGCGCTGGCGGATAAAAACAGCCAGGGCCTGGAGCAGACCGTCGCGCTGATCAAGGCCCAGGTGCTTGCGCCAGTGCTGGTGACCTCGCAGGTGCTGGACGTTTCCGACCGCCAGGCGGTGGAGGACTGGGCGGCCCGCTGCGCCGCGGAACATGGCCAGATCAATATGATCTTCAACAACGCGGGCGTCGCGCTGTCCAGCACTGTCGAAGGCGTGGATTACACCGACCTGGAGTGGATCGTCGGGATCAACTTCTGGGGCGTGGTCTACGGCACCAAGGCCTTCTTGCCTTACCTCAAGGCCAGCGGCGACGGCCATGTGATCAACACCTCCAGCGTGTTCGGCCTGTTCGCCCAGCCGGGCATGAGCGGCTACAACGCCACCAAGTTCGCCGTGCGCGGCTTTACCGAATCCTTGCGCCAGGAACTCGACCTGCAAAAAAGCGGGGTCTCGGCCACCTGCGTGCACCCCGGCGGGATCCGCACCGACATCTGCCGCAGTAGCCGAATCGACGCCAACATGACCGGCTTTCTGATCCACAGCGAACAGCAGGCCCGAGCCGACTTTGAAAAGCTGTTCATCACCGACGCCGACCAGGCCGCCAAAGTGATCCTGAACGGCGTACGCAAAAACAAACGCCGCGTGCTGATCGGCCGCGACGCCTACTTCCTGGACCTGCTCGCCCGCTGCCTGCCGGCCGCCTATCAAGCGCTGGTGGTGTTCGCCAGCAAACGCATGGCGCCCAAACATCGCAGTGCGCCCTCGCCCGTCCTTGAAACCAACGAAGAGCACCGTCTCTGAACTGGAGTACCGACCATGCTGCCGATTCGCCGCGACCTCCGTTTTGCCCTGCCGGCCGAACGCATCAAGAACTGGCATGAACAAGGCCCGTTCATCACGCACTTTTTCAACGCGCTGTCGTTGCTGTTTCCACAGGGCGAACTGTTCTTCATGGACAGCGTGCGCCACTATCGCCAGCGCATCGAAGACCCGGAACTGAAGAAGGAAATCCAGGGGTTCATCGGCCAGGAAGCCATGCACAGCCGCGAGCACGTGGCCTATAACGACCTGCTGCAAGCCGCCGGGCTGCCCGCGCATACTCTGGATCGCCGGCTGAAGATGATCCTCGACGCGCAAAAGAAGTACATGCCCGCCTCGTTCAATCTGGCGGTGACCATTGCCCTGGAGCATTACACCGCGATGCTCGCGGAAATCCTCCTCAGCGACCCGTCGCGGTTCGGTGATTCGGTCAAGGGTTATCAGCAGATGTGGTACTGGCATGCCCTGGAAGAAACCGAGCACAAGGCGGTGGCCTTTGATGTGTGGAACAGCGTGATCAAGCCAGGGCCCCTGCGTTATTTACTGCGCACCGGCACCATGCTGACCACCACGCTGCTGTTCTGGGTGGTGATCTTTGATTTCCACCTGCGCCTGCTGTTTGCCGACCGGCGTTCAGGCGGGCATTTGAAGGGCTTCTGGCGGATGCTCAAGTTTCTCTATGGGCCCAAGGGTGTGTTTCCGCGTATGGCGTTGCCCTGGTTGCATTACTTCAAGCCCGGGTTTCATCCCTGGGACCACGACAACCGGGCGCGCCTGGCGGGCATTGACCAATTGGTGGAAGAGATCGAGCAGACCCATAAAAGTTATGGGCCCGCCTGAGTCCGCTTAACGCTGGGTCGGGATACGAATGTCGCCATCCCGGCACTGGCTTTTGACGCTGCGCGGGCAGCCGGCGAATGCCAGGTCCTTGGTCAGGCACACCCGCACTTCGGTCAGCACTGCGCCCTTGCAGATCACTGCAAGGCCGTGGTTGCCCATGGCCGGGTTGCTCTCGCGAAACAGCGCTTCAATGTCCCGCGCAGCGAGGCCGCTGGGGACATTGAAGGGTTCCAGCTGCTGCGGGATCTTGACCACGCCCAGCGCCGCGTCGGTCTTGTCCAGATAGGCTGATGCCTCAAGCCCGCTGCAGGTGCCGTGCTTGGCCCATTCGTGCTTGAGCAGCTTGGGCGACGGGAACAACGTCTTGCCCCGAGCATAGTCGGCATCCGACAAGCGCGACTGCGGCGCACAGGACGCCGGCCAGCCACCCTTCGCGTATTGCGGCCACAGCCCATGCAGCACAAACCCGTAGCCCTTGCCCGAACATTGCTGGTCGTCGGGGTGCGTCAGGCAGAAGGTCGGCGACCAGGACAACGACAGCACGTAAAGATCAAACTCCCCGGCCTGCCCCTGGGCCCGCGGCGCTGCCGTCGCGGCACTTGCCAGTACCCACCACAACACAATCCAGGCTGCTTTGATTTTCATCCGTTCATTCCTTAAAAACAGAAAATTGAAGCACTGCTAGACCGCCAGGTTGGGGTTACGTTGTAGCACCCGGTCCATGACCCGATCGGTCTTCAACGCCTCGATCGCCAGCGCCGGGTGTTTGCTCTCGCCGCGAATATGCGCGTTCATCCCGAGTACGTGATGCCACTGGATATGCGCATGATTGGGCACCTCCAGCGCTTCGCTGGTCTCGCCCTCAAGCCGCAACGGCGCCTCATCGAACACCGAGAACGTGATGCGGCCCTTGCTGCCGATCATCTCCACCAAGTCCTCGCGACGGTCCGCGACAAAGTTCCAGCAGCCCATGCCCAACGCGCCCGAGGCGAACGTCCAGCAGGCGGTGACGGCATCTTCGGCGGCGTAACGCCCGGCCTGGCGCGCGGTAAACCCGGCCACATCGACGATATCCCCGACCAGGTACTGGAACAGGTCAAAACCGTGGCTGGCCAAGTCGGCAAAATACCCGCCGCCGGCAATCAGCGGGTCGGTGCGCCAGTTGGCACTGCTGGCATCGTCTTCAGACGGCGGCTTGCACAAGGTCCAGGTCAGATGGCGCAACTCGCCGATGCGCCCGTCCTGCAGCCAGTCCCGCACCTGCTGGAAGCGCGGCAGGGAACGCCGGTAATAGGAGACAAACAGGTGCAGTCCGGCCTGCTCGAAGGTGCGTTGCATCAACGCGCTTTGCTCGGCATTCAGCGACATCGGTTTTTCGACGCAGCAATGCTTGCCCGCAGCGGCCACCATCAGGCTGTATTCGAGGTGGCTGTCGGGCGGCGTGGCGATGTAGACCGCGTCCACTTCCGGGTCGTCAATCAGCGCCTGGGCGTCGGTGTAGAACCGGGCAATGCCATGGCGTGCCGCATAATCGCGCACGGCTTCCTCGCGGCGCCCCATCACGGCAACCAGCGCCGAACCTGGCGCTTTGTAGAAGGCGGGTCCACTCTTGAGTTCAGTGACACTGCCACAGCCGATCATGCCCCAGCGTACGGTGTTCATCTGCATCTCCTTCAGGTGAGGTTTTTTCGATGGGGCAGTATCGGTGTTTTCCGGCCCCCTCTCCAGCCTGCCGGATAAAGACTGAGCATGACAATTGCATTACACTTTTATGACAATCATCTCACTGCGGGGGCACAGACGATGAAAATAAGGGCTACGGTGATTTGCGAGCACGACGGGCACATCCTGTTCGTGCGTAAAGCCCGATCGAAATGGGCAC
This sequence comes from Pseudomonas sp. ATCC PTA-122608, assembly GCF_001952855.1. GTDB lineage: Bacteria > Pseudomonadota > Gammaproteobacteria > Pseudomonadales > Pseudomonadaceae > Aquipseudomonas. The sequence goes on from NZ_LPNO01000024.1 coordinate 48,545, forward strand.
TGCCCGGCGGCAAGGTCGAGCGCGACGAGCGGCCAGTGGGCGCGGCCGCGCGGGAACTGGAAGAGGAAACCGGGCTGAACGTCGACGGTTTGCTGTTGTTGCAGGAACTGAAGGCCAGCGACACGCTGCACCACGTGTTCGAGGCGTCGGTGGTGAATATCGACGAAGCCCGGCCGCTGAGTGAAATCAAGGAATGCCAGTGGCATCCCTTCACCCAGATGAAAGACCTGGACACCACCCAGGCCACCCAGAAAATCGTCAAATCTTTCCTGCGCCGTCTCTAAGGAGCCGCCAGCTCCGGGCTTTGCCTACTGCGCGACAACGCCTGTTTTACCAAGCCATTGGCTTTCTGCCGTTCGACAAAGGATTTGACGAACGCGGCAGCGGCTGCGTGCGCCACCGGTACCGCGACGGCCTGGCTGATGCTCATGAAGTCATCGTCCAGCAGGCGCCAACGCCCGTCGACCCGGGTTCGCAGGTAATCCCGAACCCCGGCCGCCGCATTCAACCCTTGCTCGATAAACAGGTCCACCGCCCCCGCCGAGGTGGGCGCGCGTACCAGTTCGGCGTGTTGCACCGTGCGGCTCAGGTACAGGTCATACGCGGCGCCCTGGCCGACGGCAATGCGCTGGCCGGGAGCATCGAGTTGCGCAACGCTGCTTAAAGGAGAATTAACCGCCACCAGGTACGTGCCCTTGATGATGACGTAGGGCGCGCTGAAGGCGATTTCCTGCTCGCGCACCGGCTCGATGGCCAGGAACGCCACGCGCCAGATGTCGTCAGCCAGCGCGGCGAAGACCTTGCCTGCGGCTTCAAACGTGACTAATTCAAGCCGCACACCCAACTCATCGGCCAGGGCCGTGGCCAATGCCACCGACACGCCCTGGGGCTCGCCGCCTTCACCGCGCTGGGCCAGCACCGGGTTGCCGAAGTTGATGGCCGCCCTGAGCACGCCCTCGGGGGCCAGTTGTTGCAGTACCTGCGGGTCAATCATTACGCGCTCCTTGAACAGTTCTTTGCACGGTCTTGCGAATCACAAAGGGCAAGACGCCGCCGTGTTCAAGGTAACCAAGCTCTTGCTGCGAGTCGAGGCGCAAGGTCAGCGCGGTGCGCGCTGTTTCACCAGCGGCACGCTCAATCAGCAAAGTAATCGGGTTCTCGCCGACCCGCAGGTGATCCAGGCCAAGGAAGTTCAGGGATTCACTGCCATCAAGGTTCAAGTCCTGCACCGATGCGCCCTCATCGAACACCAGCGGCAACACGCCCATGCCGATCAGGTTGCTGCGATGAATCCGTTCGATACTGCGGGCCACCACCACCTTGATCCCCAGCAGGGTCAGGACCTTCGCCGCCCAGTCGCGGCTGGAGCCGGCGCCGTAATTGATCCCCGCAAACAACACCGTCGGCGTGCCGGCATAGCTCTGCGCGGCGAGGTACAGCGGCAGGTAGTCGCTGTGGTCGGCATTCCAGGCCCAGACGCCCTGGCGCGGGGGCTGATCGCTGGACAGCAGGTTACTCAGGCGCGGGTTGGTAAACGCGCCGCGCACCATCACTTCGTGGTTACTGCGGCGGGTCGAATACTGGTTGAAGTCCGCCAGCGCTTCACCGCGCTCACGCAGCCAGTGCCCGGCCAGGCTGTCGGCGGGAATGCTGCCCGCCGGGGAGATATGGTCAGTGGTGACATTATCCCCCAGCACCACCAAGGCCCGGGCGTTGCTGATGGACAACGACGAAGCCGGCGCCGGCGTTACCCCGGCGAGGTAGTGCGGGCGGCGCAGGTAAGTGGAGTCCGGGTGCCAGGCAAACTGCACACTGCCGTCGGCTTCCAGCGCCTGCCAATGGTGAGTGCCTTGCCACAGCAATTCCTGGCGCTGCCGGAACAGCGCCGGGCGCACCACCTGCGCCACTTGCGCAGCCACCTCGGCTTCGCTGGGCATCAGCTCATGGAGGAACACCGGTTGGCCCTGGGCATCCCTCGCCAGGGGCTGGGCCGACAGGTCAATGTCGATGCTGCCGGCAATCGCATAGGCCACGCACAACGCGGGCGATGCGAGGTAACCGGCGGGGACTTTAGGATTGACCCGGCCTTCGAAATTGCGATTGCCGGAGAGCACCACCACCCCCTTCAAGCCTTGCTGGGCGAAGGTTTCCACATGGCTTTCAAGGCTGCCGGAATTGCCGATGCAGGTCATGCAGCCAAAACCCGCCAGGTCGAAACCCAGCGCGGCAAAATCCTCCAGCAAACCGGCGGCCTCAAGGTAGTCGGCCACCACCCGCGAGCCCGGGGACAGCGACGTCTTGACCCACGGCTTGCGTGTCAGCCCACGGGCGCGGGCGTTGCGGGCGAAGAGCCCGGCCTGCACCATCTGCGCCGGGTTGGCGGTGTTGGTGCAACTGGTAATCGCGGACATGACCACCGCGCCATGGGTGATGGGCACCTGGAACGACGGCTCGAAGAAATCCTGTGGGTCAGCGCTCACGTGTTGATGAAACGAGGCGCCAGCGTCTGCCAGCGACTGGCGCTGATGTGGCTGATGTGGCCCGGCGACGCTTGGTTCCACCTGCGCCAGATCCAGCTCGATCAACTCATCGAACATCGGCTCGGGAACGTCTTCCCGGCGCCATAGCGATTGCGCCGACATGTAGGCCGACACCTTGTTGATCAAGGCTTGCGGGCGCGCACTCAGGTTCAGGTACGCCAGCGTCTCGTCATCAAACGGGAAAAACACCACGGTGGCGCCGTATTCCGGGGCCATGTTCGCCACCGTGCCCCGCGCTGCCCAACTCAGGGACGGCAAGCCCGGCCCGGTGAACTCGACAAACTTGCCGACCATGCTGCGCCGACGCAGCAACTCGGTCACCGTCAACGCCAGGTCAGTGGCCGTCACCCCGTCGCGCAACGCGTTGGTGACACGAATGCCCACCACCTGCGGATAAGGAATCGGCACCGGCTCACCGAGCATCGCCGCCTGCCCTTCCAGCCCGCCGACGCCCCAGCCCAGCACACCGATGGCATTGATCATCGGTGTGTGGCTGTCGGTGGCAACCATGCAGTCCGGATGCAACAGCACGTGGCCGTCACGCGGCGCGCTTTCCCACACCACCTGGGCGATGGACTCCATGTTCATCTGGTGAATGATGCCGGTGCCCGGCGGGATCACCTTGAAGTTGTCGAGGCTGGCCTGGGCCCACTTGATAAAGCGGTAGCGCTCGCTGTTGCGGCGAAAGTCGATGTCCAGGTTGGCGTCTACCGCGCCGGCCTCGGCGTAGTGCTCGACGATCACCGAATGGTCGATGGTCAGCACCGCCGGGATCGACGGGTTCACCGCCCGTGGATCACCGCCCAGCTCGGCCACTACGTCGCGCATCCCGGCGAAATCCGCCAGGGCCGGCAAGCAGGTGGTGTCGTGGAACATCAGCCGATTGGGCTGGAATGGCACCTCGCAATCCGGCCCGTCGCCGATGGCCCTTGCTAACACCTGGGGCAGTGATAACGGGGCACAACGGGCGATGTTTTCCAGGAGGATGCGCAGGGAATACGGCAGCCGCTGCAGTTGTGTCGGGCTTAGCATCTGGTGCAGGTCGATCCAGGCGAAGCGCTGACCGTCGATGTCGAGGTGGTTGAGAAACTCGCTCATAGCTGTTTGAACACCCGCTCGATACGCTCGAGGCCCCAGTCCAGCTCTTGGCGGGTAATGGACAACGGCGGCGCAATGCGCAGCACGTTTTCGTGGGTTTCCTTGGTCAGCAGACCTCCGGCAAGCAGGGCTTCGCAGATCGGCCGGGCATCGCGGTCCAGCTCCACACCCACCCACAAGCCACGCCCGCGTATCTCGCGAATAGCCGGCGAGTTCATTGCCTTCAGGCGCTCCACCAGGTACTGGCCCAGTTGCGCGCTGTTATCGATCAAACCCTCCTCTTCCAGCACCTTCAACGCTTCAAGGCCGATAGCCGCTGCCAACGGGTTGCCGCCGAAGGTCGAGCCGTGGCTGCCGGCGTCAAACAGATCCATGATCGAGTGATCAGCCACGAACGCCGACACCGGCATGATCCCGCCGCCCAGGGCTTTGCCAAGGATCAACGCGTCGGGGCGAATGCCTTCGTGCTGGAAGGCAAACCATTTGCCGGTGCGGCCCAGGCCAGACTGGATCTCATCGAGGATCAACAAGGTGTTGGTCTCGTCGCACAGCTGGCGCAGTTCCCGCAGAAAGCCGGCGGGTGGCACGCGAATGCCGGCCTCGCCCTGGATCGGCTCGATCAGCACCGCGCAGGTGTCGGTGGTAATGGCCTGGCGAAAGCTCTCGATGTCACCGAAGCGGGCCTCGGTGAAGCCGTTGCAGAATGGGCCGAAGTCAGCTTTGTAGTCAGCCTCCGAGGAGAAGCCGACGATGGTCGAAGTGCGGCCGTGGAAGTTGTTGTCGGCCACCACGATGTTTGCCTGATTGGCCGGGACGCCCTTGATTCGGTAGCCCCAGCGTCGGGCCGCCTTGATCGCGGTTTCCACGGCTTCGGCGCCGCTGTTCATCGGCAGGGCCGAGTCGAAGCCAGTGATGCGGCACAGGGTCTTGAGAAAGTTACCCAAGGGCTCGCTGTAGAACGCCCGCGACACCACGCTGATCTTGTCGATCTGCGCCACGGCGGCGGCGCGGATGCGTGGGTGGACGTGGCCGTGACTGACGGCGGAATAGGCCGACATCATGTCCAGGTAACGCTTGCCATCATCACCAATGGCCCATACGCCCTCGCCCTTGACGATCACCACCGGCAAGGGGGAATAGTTGTGGGCGCAGAATTGGTTTTCGAGGGTGATTGCCGGGTTGGGGTGCATGAGGGATGTCCTGCCAAATAAATAGTAAATGAACAACAAAGATCCAATGTGGGAGCGGGCTTGCTCGCGAATACGGTGGGTCAGTCAGCACATGCATTGACTGGCACACCGCATTCGCGAGCAAGCCCGCTCCCACATTTTGCCCCTATTCCATAGCGGGCAAATCAGGCGCTGAGTAGCTTGCCGCTGCGAATCGGTGTGGCACCGGATACGCGCCCCAGCGGATCGCCGGGTTTGACGAAGCGCACGTCGCGGCGCATGTACAGCACGCCCGTGTTATGGCTGACAACAGTCGTGGTCTGCCCACTGTGGGGATCAACAATATCGAACAACGCCTGCCCCGCCTCGATCCGGCTGCCCACCGCCGCGCGGTGCACCAGCACCCCGGCACTCGGCGCGTAGAACTGTTCGCTGCCGGCCAGCGGCGTCGCGGGGTTACGCAGGGCCGGCAATGGCCGTGGCGTACCTTCAATGGCGCCCAAATGCGTCAGGTAATCAATAATTGCCGTGGCGTCATGTTCAGCCAATTCATAAGACACATCGCGCTGGCCGCGATGCTCGACGGTCACCGCCACGCTGCTGTCCGGAATCGGAAACCGATCACCAAACCGCTCGCGCAGGTTGACCCACAGCAGGTACAGCGCCTCATCGAACGAATTGGCCTGGGAATCGGTGGCCAGCAACGAGGCTTCAGAGCCGATGTAACGCGCCAGCGGCTCCACGGTCGCCCACACCGCTTCGCCGGTGTACACATGCATCGCCGCTTCGCGGGAGCAGTGCAGGTCCAGCACGATATCGGCGTCGTGGGCCAGCAGCATCAGGGTGCGTTGCAGCGACTGGAATTCGTCCAGCGGCCGGGAGTCCTGCAGGCACTCGCCCCAGGCCTGGCGGATCAGTTGGCGGTTGGCGTCGATGTCCGGCCCCAGCAGGTGCTCGATCTTGTCGGCGATCGCCTGGTACGGCACCGGGAAGCCCCGATTGTAGTTGCGCCCGCTGGCCAGTTCGAAACGCCCGCTTGGCGCGCCCATGATGTATTGGCTGAGCCCAGCCGGGTTGGCCACGGCCACCAGCACGATTTCTGCATTCAGGCGGTTGGCATTTTCCAGTTCCGCCAGTTGCCGACGCAGTTGCGCGGCAACCAGCAGTGCCGGGGTTTCGTCGGCATGCAGCGCCGCCTGGATATAGATTTTTCGCCCTGCACCCACTGCACCGTAATGCTCACTGTCCACGTGCCTGTGGGTACCTTGTGTCGCTTGCAGCAAGGGGTGTGATTTAAGTTTCATAAACCGGGAATCTCGATATTCGAGTGATGAACGCTGAAGAAATATTAACGAGCCGGCGTGATCGTCTGTAAGGGCGGCCCACACTATCTTGATCTGGTAATCCGATCAGTGCGGGAGCGGGCTTGCTCGCGAAAACGGAGTGCCAGTCGCCGAATGCATTGACTGATCCACCACCTTCGCGAGCAAGCCCACTCCCACAAGAGCCTGTTACCAGAGCGCCAGGGTGTAACCCAACATCACGCGGTTTTCGTTAACGTCGTTGAAGTAGTTACCTTTGCTCATTGCGTTGCGCCAGCGCATCGACACGCCCTTGAACGGCCCGTTCTGCACCACGTAGCCCAGGTCCAGGTCGCGCTCCCACTCGCGGCCTTCGCGGTTGAAGCCGAGCACCTCGGCCGAATCACCCTTGGCGTACTTGATGCCAAACAGCAGGCCCGGCAGGCCGAGGTCGGCGAAGTTGTAGTCGTAGCGGGCGTGCCAGGCGCGCTCCTTGGTCTGGGTGAAGTTGCTGAACTGGTACTCGGTGAACAGGTAGCTGATGGAGCCATCCAGGTAGGTAAACGGCGTGGTGCCGTATTGCTGCTGGAAGCCGCCGCCGATGCTGTGGCCGCCGTACTGATAGGTCAGGCGGCTACTCAAGGCGCTGTTGTCGACCTTGCCTGCCAGGCCCGCACCGTCCTTGTCGGACTTGAAGTAGCGCACGTCGGTTTTCAGAGTGCCCGGCCCCAGGCCGAAGTTGTTCTTGAAGCCCACGTATTGCTGCTGGTAGATGCTGTCCAGCGCCGCGAAGTGGTAGCTGAGCAAGGTGTTTGGGGTCAGCGAATAGTCGCCACCGGCAAAGCGAAACTGGTCGCTCAGCGCGGTGCTCTTGTAGACCTTGCTCACCGTGGTCAGCTTCATGTCTTCGTAGTTGGTGGAGTCACGGTCCTTGGCCTGGTCGATCTGCCCGAGGGTGATTTTCAGGTTGCTGATGTCGTTGGACACCAGCTGGGTGCCGCTGAAGGACTGCGGGAACAAACGGCTGGTGTTGGGTTGCAGGATCGGAAGGTCCGGTACCAGGTAGCCCACACGCAGCTCGCTTTTGGCGAAGCGGGCCTTGGCGGTCACCCCAAGCTTGGAGTACTCGTCGGAGACGTTTTTGTCGCTGTCACGCTGCAGCAAACCGGTGCCGGACAGCCCCGGGCTGGAGTCGAGTTTCACCCCCAGCATGCCGGTCAGGTCCAGGCCAAAGCCCACGGTGCCTTCGGTGAAACCGGACTTGATGCCGAGAATAAAACCTTGGGCCCACTCGGCGCGCATCGACTGGGAGGCCGCTTCCCGGTAGTCACGGTTGAAGTAGTAGTTCTTCAGTTCCAGCGTACCGCTGCTGTCCTTGATGAAGTCCGCATGGGCCAGTGACGGGACCAGCCCGCTGCTGACGACGCCGACGCCGGTGATCAGTTGAGTCAGGGATTTTTTCATTTTTTTAGCTCCTGGCAGTGTGGTGGGGGTTGGTGTTTTTATTGTTCTTCGGGCATGGCTTCGCCGTTCGCGCAAATCAGCGATATGCGCGGCGGGTGATGCCTGTCCTGGGTTACAGCGCTAGCGGTACGGGGCCCTGGCGGATGCGGTAGCCACCGTTTTCAAGTTTCTCCAAAGGGCTGGCAGCGGCCAGCAGCTTGCGGGTGTAAGGGTGTTGCGGGCTGTCGAAGATCTGGTCGCGGGCGCCCATTTCCACCACCCGGCCCTCGCTCATCACGGCTACCCGGTGGGCGATGCGTTCCACCGCTGCCAGGTCGTGGGAGATAAACAGGCAGGCAAAGCCGTACTGCGCCTGCAGGCGTTCGAACAGCTCAAGAATCTGCTTCTGGATGGTCATGTCCAACGCCGAGATCGGCTCATCGGCAATCACCAGTCGCGGGTGCCGCACCAGCGCCCGGCCGATGGCCACGCGTTGACGCTGGCCACCGGACAACTGGTGCGGAAAGCGCTCGACAAACTGCTCCGCCAAGCCGATGTCCACCAGGGTTTTCGCCACCCGCTCACGACGCTGCGCGGGCGTCATACCGGGCACATGGCGCAGGGGTTCGGCGAGGATGTCACCGATCTTCATCCGCGGGTCGAGGGACGAATACGGGTCCTGGAAAATCATTTGGCATTGCAGGCGATGGTCGCGGTTGCCGGCCTTGAGAATGTCCACACCCTCAAACTCGATGGCGCCGGAACACGGGCTGTTCAGCCCGACAATCGCCCGGCCCAGAGTGGTCTTACCCGAGCCGCTGCCGCCCACCAACGCCAGGGTTTCCCCCGGTGCGATGGACAGGTTGGCCGAATGCACCACGCGCTTGAACTGGCTGCGGCCCCAGAGTCTGCGGGGCCCCGGGTGCTCAATGCACACGTCCTTGACCGTCAGCAACGGCCGGTCGGCCTTGGGCAATGGCGCCAGGGTGCCGCGCCGAGGCAGGGCTTCCAGCAGTTGCCGGGTGTACTCGGCCTTGGGCGCCAGCAGGATCTGTTCGATAGTGCCCTGCTCCACCGCGCGGCCTTCGCGCATCACCACCACTTTGTCGGCGTAGCGAGCCACCAGTGACAGGTCGTGGCTGATAAACAGGATCGCCGTGCCCTGCTCGCGGGTCAGGTCGAGCATCAGCTTCAACACGTCCAGTTGCGCCAGGCAATCCAGGGCCGTGGTGGGCTCGTCGGCAATCAGCAAGGCCGGGCGCAGCAGCATCACCGAGGCGAGCATGATGCGTTGGCGCATGCCGCCGGAGAACTCGTGGGGAAACGCCGCCAGGCATCGTTCGGCGTCCTTGATGCCGATATGCCCGAGCATTTCCAAGCTGCGCTCACGGATCTGCGCGTCCGTCAGCTTGGTGTGCAGGCGCAACCCTTCGGCCATTTGCTCGCCGATGCTCATGGACGGGTTGAGGGACACCATGGGTTCCTGGAACACCATGCCGATCTTCGCCCCACGCAACTGGCGCAGTTGCTCAGGCGCAAGGCTGCCAAGGTCATGGCCCTGGAAGCGCACCTGGCCGCTGCATTGCTCAAGCGGCGGTGGCAGCAGGCCGATGGCGGCGCGGGCGGCCATGGTCTTGCCGCTGCCGGACTCGCCCACCAGCGCCACGATTTCGCCGGGGGCGATGGTGAAGCTCAGGTCGTTGACCGCCAGCGGGCCGTTGGCCCCCACGCGGATTTTCAGCCGGTCGACTGCCAGAAGGATGTCAGTCATGGTCATTTACTCATCCGTGGGTCGAGACGATCGCGCAAGGCATCGCCACACAGGTTGAACGCCAGCAACGCCATGGCGATGCAGACACCGGGAAACAGCCCCAGCCAACTGGCCGTGGCGATATACGGCCGGCTGGCGGCGAGCATGTTGCCCCAGGTGGCAGCCGGCGGCGGTACGCCCAGGCCGAGGAAACTCAGGGAGCTTTCCGCCAGGATCGCCCAGCCGAACATGCTGGTAGCCAGCACGCACACCGGCGCCACGCAGTTCGGCGCGATGTGCCGCAGCATGGTGTACAGCTCGGAGTTGCCGATCACCCGCGAGGCTTCGACAAACTCCTTCTCCCGCAATGACAGCACCGTGCCGCGCACCACCCGCACCACCGATGGCGTGTAGGCCAGGCTCAAGGCGAAGACGATGCCGTACAGGCTCGGGCCGATGATTGCCATCAAGCCCAAGGCCAGCAGGATTCCGGGAAACGCCAGCAAGGCATCGTTGACCATCATCAGGCCACGGTCGACCCAACCCCGCAGGAACCCGGCCAGCAGGCCAAGCACCGTGCCGGCAGTAATCGCCAGCGTCACCGTCAACACACTCACCCACAGGCTGGTGTGCGCGCCAATCATCAAGCGGCTCAGCACGTCGCGGCCGTATTCGTCGGTGCCCAGCCAGTGCGCGGCGGTGGGCGCCTGCAAGCGCGCCAACAGGTTCAGGGCCAATGGGTCATGGGGCGTCCAGACCAGGCCCAGCAAGGCCATGATCAACAACAAGGCCAGCAGCAGCGCGCCGATCAACGCGTTCAGCGGCGGAACACGCCAGGCCCTGGGGACACGCGCCGGTGCCGGCAACAGCACCTCGGGTGCGGCAGGTAGAGGCTTATTCATAACTTAACCCTGGGGTCGAAGAGCGGGTACAGCAGGTCCACCAACAGGTTGACCAGCACATAGACAAAGGTCACCAGCAGCAGGCAGCCTTGCAGCACCGGGTAGTCCCGGGCGTAGATAGCGTCGACCATCAGCCGGCCGATGCCTGGCAGGGTGAACACCGTTTCGAGCACCGCGATACCGCTGAGCAGGTTGCCGAGGATCAGGCCGATCAGGGTCAGGGTCGGCGCAAACGAGTTGCGCAGTGCATGGCGCCATAACACCGCCCGCTCCGACAACCCCTTGGCCCGGGCGTGGGTGATGTATTCCAGGCGCAGCACTTCAATTGCACTGGCGCGGGCCATGCGTGTGATCGCACCGAGTTCCACCAACGTCAGAGTGACGATCGGCAGCACGATAAAACTCAAGGCTTGCCACGGCGATTGGCCGAACGACACGTAACCCACCACCGGCAGCCAGCCGAGCTTGATGCCGAACGCGTAGAGCAACAGCAATCCCAGCCAGAAGCTCGGGATCGACAGCAACAAAGTGGCGGTAGATACCACGCCAAAGTCCAGGGAACTGTTCTGTTTCCACGCCGAGAGCAAGCCCGCCGGGACCGCAATCAACGCCGCGAGCAACACCGATACCAGTACGATCCCGGCACTCACCTGGAAGCGGTCAAGAATCAGCGGCAACACCGCTTCGTTGGTGGTGATGGAATGCCCGAGGTCACCGCTGAGCACTGCCTTGAGCCAGATCACAAACTGCAGCGGCAGCGGCTGGTCCAGGCCCAGGGACGCGCGGGCGACCTCCAGGCTGTGGGCATCGGCCATGTCGCCGAGCATCAGCAGCGCCGGGTCACCGGGCACCAGGCGGATGATCGCGAACACCATCAGCGAGATCAGCAGCAAGGTCGGGATCGACATCGCCAGCCGTTGGAAGATGAAACGCAACATCCTCAGTTACTCCCGGTCGCAGGCACGCTGACGGTCCACAAGCGCGGCTTGGACACCGGCCAGGTGCGCAGGCCTTTCACGTAATCACGGCTGGCTGCAATCGCATTGCCGTTGTACATCGGGATCATCGGCACGTCCTTGAGCATCTGCTGATGCAGTTGGTCGAACAAGGCCTGGCGCTTGGTGATATCGCCTTCACGCTGGGCTTCACGCAGCCATTCCTGAGCTTGGGGGTTGTCCCAGACCTTGCGCGCTTCCTTGTCCTTGTTGCCGGTCATCGAGTCGAAACTCAGGGCCGGGTCGAGGCGTTCGGAGTACGGGAAAGCCATCATCTGGTAGTTACCGGTCTGGTAGCGCTCCAACTGAGTGCCCCACTCCAGGGTTTCCAGTTCCAGGTTGAGGCCGCTGGCCTTGGCCATGGCTTGCACGAACACGCCCATGTCGAAGATCGCGGCGTAACGTTTGTTGACGATCAGCTTGATCGGCTGGCCTTTATAGCCGGCTTCCCGCAGCAGCTGTGCGGTCTTGGCCGGGTCGAAATCGAAGCCCTGATTCTCGACGGCCTGATGGTAGTGGCTACCGCTGGCGACCATCGAGTTGTTGGCCTGGGAACGGCCACCGGTCAGGGCGGCGACGATTTGTGCGGAGTCCAGCGAGTGGGCGATGGCCTGGCGCAGGCGCACATCTTTCAGTAAGGGGTCGCGGGTCTGGAACAGCAATGCGTTGACCGACATGGTGCCGCTGGAGGTGACCTTGATGCCCGGGTTGGCGGCCAGTTCGGTAGCGTCCAGGGGCGTAACGTCAATCAGCAGGTCGACGTTCTTCGACAGCAACGCCGCCTTGGCCGCCGCCGGGTCGGGGATCACCAGCAGGCGTACACGGTCGAGGGTCGTGGTTTTATTGCCGGTGTAGCCATCCGGTTCTTTCTCGTCACGCGGGGTGTAGTCGGCGTTGCGCAGCAGGTCGATGTATTGACCGGGTTTCCATTCGCCCAAGCGGAACGGGCCGGTGCCGATGGGCGCTTTCCATTGGCCATCGACCACCGAGTCGGGGTGCAGTATGCCGCTGCCACCGCACTCCGGCAACGCGGTGCTGGTGAGGAACAGGCCGTTAGGCTTGTCCAGAGTGAACACCACGGTGAGTGGATCCGGGGCGCTCATGTCGACAATCTTGGCGCCGCCATGGCCGTCGAATTCCGGGGCGCAGCGCCATTGGGTTTTCGGGTCCAGGTAGTGCTTCCAGGTCCATAACACTTCGGCAGAGGTCAACGGCGCACCGTTCTGGAACTTGACTCCGCTGCGCAGATGGAAGGTGTAGCGCAGGCCATCGTCGGACACCTGCACGTCCTTGGCCAGCAGCGGGCCGACGGTGGCATCCTCACGGAAGGCCACCAGTCCTTCGGTAATGTGCAGGATGACGGCGTCGGAGTTGGTGTCACGGTTGACGCCTGGCTCGGTGCTGCGAATGTCAGCGTTCAACGCGACTCTCAACAGATTCTCGGCGTGGGCAGTGCCCATCAGCGCGGCGGACAAGGCGCCAGCCAGGATTAAAGTCTTGTTCATGATAAATGCACCTTGAATGATCCTTACGCTTGGGTTCGGACGCTGGCAGGACCCAAAAAGAGGCACGGCCGAACACCTGAATAGTTGTTGTTGTTTTAGTCGCTGATAACGGTGTGCGAATGTTCCTGGACCGATCTTATTCGCCACCCAATGAGCTTGAGAAGAACGCTCCGAGTGATCGGGCTCGGTTTATCCGATCATCAACCGTCCATGTGCCGCCCTGGGCTTACCGTACCGAGAAACCAGGGCCTGTAGCGGGAAAAAATGCGATTTCAATGATCAGAAATAATGATCGCGATCGCTCATACCGATCTGTGCGCACCTATAGTCATCAGATAAGCTGGCTGGCATTCAATGGTTTAAATGCAGCACTGACTGAGCCGACTGTCATGACCCTCACCCATCTTCGTGCGTTCTGCTCCGTGGTTGAAAAAGGCAGCTTCCGTTCTGCCGCACGCCAGCTGGATGTGGCGCAAAGCACCCTGACCCAATCGATCCAGACCCTGGAAAAGGAACTCGGGGTGGTGCTGCTGCAACGCTCCAACCAGGGCATCAACCTGACCCCCGCCGGCGAGGTGTTCCTGGCCCGTGCCCGCTCCATCACCCTCGACTGCGAACGCGCCCTGCTCGACCTGCAACCCTGGAAAGGCGAACCCGAAGGCCATATTGCCCTGGGCGTGACCTCCGAACCCTTGGCCGAATTGCTGCTGCCCGTGCTGAGCAACTTCACCCAGCGCTTCCCGCGCATGCAGGTACACGTAGCCAGCGGAACCACCAAGGGCCTGGTGGAAAAAGTCCGCGATGGCCGCCTGGATTTCGTGCTGTGCCCGCTGGCGCCGAACGTTGCTGATATCGACCTGGCCATCGACCGACTCTACAGCTCCAACGCCGGCATTATTGCGCGCAAGGGCCACCCGCAAGCCCAGGCAAAATCCGTGCAAGCCCTTACCGACTGCCAGTGGATCAGCGTGCGGCCGGCCGGCGTGGTGGGCGGTGCGGAAAACCGCTTGATCGAACTGTTCCGCACCCAAGGCCTGGCGCCGCCGAAGATCGCGATCACCACCGATTCGTTGCTGGAAACCCTGCACATCGTCTCGGAAACCGATTACCTGACCATCGAGCCGCGCATGCTGCCGGGGATGAAGCTGTTTTCCAGCGCCCTGACCACTATCGCCATCGAAGAACCGCTGGCGACGCGCGATGTGTGCCTGATCAGCCGCCGTTCATCACCGCTCACCAGCGTCAGCCAGGAGCTGACCAGCATGCTGATTTCCTATTCGCGGCTGGTGCACCGCAGCCGTTGACTCCCCTCTCCCCCACGAGCCTGTTTATGCCCATGTCCTACGATGGTTTGTCCCGCGCCAGCGCCAGCAGCGTCGGCGTTGACCCCGAGCACCTGATTGCCTTTCTCGATGAAGTGAAAGCCGCCGGCCTCGACCTGCAAGGCCTGATGCTGCACCGCCATGGCCACGTGGTCGCCGAAGGCTGGAGCTGGCCGGTGGACCCGAACGAGCCGCGGGTACTGCACTCGGTGGCCAAAAGCTTCACGGCGTGTGCCATTGGCCTGGCGCTGGATGAAGGCTTGTTGAAGCTGGATGACCGGCTGGTGGAGTTCTTTCCCGAGTTTCTGCCGGCGGATGCCGACCCGCGCCTGGCAGACATGACCGTGGAGCACCTGCTGAGCATGCGCACCGGCCACGCCGCCAACACCTCGGGCGCAGTATGGCGCGGCATCGAGACCAGCTGGATTGCCGAGTTCTTCAAAATCCCGCTGGCCTATGCGCCGGGTACCACCTACGTCTATACGAGTGCGGCCAGCTACATGCTGTCGGCGCTGATCAACAAGGTCACCGGGCAAACCTTGCACGCGTACCTCAAGCCCCGGCTGTTTGTGCCGCTGGACATCCACAATGAAAGCTGGGACATCGGCCCCGATGGCGTGAACCCCGGCGGCAATGGCTTGAAGGCACCGACCTCGGCGATGCTCAAGCTCGGTGTGCTGCATGCACAAGGTGGCGTGTGGCATGGCAAGCAGGTTCTACCGGCGGCCTGGGTTGCAGCGGCCACCCAACCACAAGGCGGGCCGAACAGCCGCTACGGTTATCACTGGATGATGAAACCGGCACACGCCTTCAGCGCGGTCGGGGTGTTTGTGCAGATGGCGATGGTGTTCCGCGAGTACGGTGCAACGCTGGTGGTGATCGGCGGGATGAAGAATTCGGCGGAGCTGATTCCGTTTGTCGAGCGGCATTTTCCGGCGGCGTTTGGCGATGATTGCACGATCAAAGCCGAAGCGGATGCACGGTTGGAGCAACGTCTGGCGAGCATGGCACAGCGGCCTGAGTTGCTTTCAGCGTGTGCAGGGCCGAGAGATTTCACGGGCGTGTATCAGGTAGAGCCCAACGGGCTGGATGTGCAGCAATTGGCGTTCGCCGTCGAAGGCAATGTACTGCGCTTCCAACTGACTGACAGCAAGGCGACTCATGCCCTAGAGGTGGGGATTGATCACTGGATCGCCGGCACCACCAACATGCCGGGCCGGGCGTTGCACCACGGTTATGAATTCAAGGATGCGCAGATCGTTGCCGGCGCGCGCTGGCTGGATACCAGGACGCTGGAGATGACCTGGATCTACCCGCAGACGGCGTTTCGCGACCGGGTAGTGTGCGAGTTTGACGGTGACCGCGTGAGTGTGGCGCGTACGGTCAACGTCAACAGTGCCGGGAAGGAACAGGAAGTCTTAGTCGGGAACAGCCGGTAATGCACGCTTGTGAGCGGTCTTGAGGTAAGCGTTCTCCACAATCGTCCTCACCCGCTCACTCACCGCCTCACCCATCAGATAGCTGTCAATCTCGTCATAGCTGCAGCCATAGGCCAGCTCATCCAGCTTGCCCGGGGCCAGCTCTTCCAGGTCGGCGGTCGGCGCTTTCGTCACCAAGTGCGGTGGCCCGCCGAGGGCGCCGGCCAGCAGGCGCACCTGGGTCTTGGTCAGGGCGGACAGCGGTGCCAGGTCGCAGGCGCCGTCACCGAACTTGGTAAAAAAACCCATCAACGCCTCTGCGCCGTGGTCGGTGCCCACCACCAGGCCGTTATACAAATTCGCCACGGCGTACTGCGCCATCATCCGCGCCCGGGCCTTGACGTTGCCCTTGATAAAGTCGATGCGTTCGGCGCTGGCTTGCGCGGCAGACAGGCTGCCCATCAGCCCGTCGACGCAGGCGGCGATGTTCAGCGTCTCGATCTGGTCCGGCGCGATAAAGTCCAGGGAGGCCTGGGCGTCGCGTTCGTCCGTCTGGGTTTTATAGGGCAGGCGCATGGCGATAAACCGCGCCTCGTAGTCCTCGTTGCGCAGTTGCTCCGCCGCCAGTTGGCACAGGCGCCCGGCGGTCAGTGAGTCGACGCCGCCGCTGATGCCCAGCACCAACGCGTGGCAGCCGGACCGGCGCAACGTGCGCTTGATGAAGTCGATACGCCGTTGCAGCTCAGCGCCCTCGCCACCCTTGCCGAGCAGCCGGTTGATATTCAGTGCGTGTGCGATACGTGCCTGTGTGTGCATGTCACACCCCCAATTGCGGATTGACGTTGCTGACGTTGAACACCTGCGCCGCGTACTGCAGGAACGAGGCGTCTTCGCAGACGTTCTTGATCGGGTCATCGGAGAACTTCACCACCGGCTCGCCATGCACCCGCACCAGTTTCATCACGATGCTCAGCGGTTCTACGCCGTCCACATCGCAGGCCAGGCTGGTGCCCATGCCGAAGCCGAATTTGGCCTTGCCCCGCACGTGCCGCAGGATCGGCAGGCATTTTTCGAAGTTCAGGCCGTCGGAGAACATCAGGTCCTTGGTCATCGGGTCGATGCCCAGCTCCTTGTAGCGGGCCAGCACCTTGTCGGCCCACACGATCGGGTCACCGGAGTCCTGGCGCAAACCGTCGTACAGCTTGGCGAAGTACAGGTCGAAATCCTTGAGGAAAAAGTCGGTGCTGATGCAGTCGGTCAGGGCGATGCCCAACCGGCCACGGTATTCGCGCACCCAGTTTTCCAGCGCCGCGTTCTGGCTTTCCCGCAGCCGGCCCAGTTGCTGGTGCACCATCAGCCATTGGTGAGCCATGGTGCCGATCAGCGGCAAGTCGAATTCGTAGGCCAGGTGCGCGTTGCTGGTGCCGATGAACTGGCCGGGAAAGTCACGGCGCATGATGTCGACCACTTCGCGCTGGGCCTTGAACGACAGCCGGCGGCGGGTGGAAAAGTCCGAGACGCGCAGGTCGGCCAGTTCGTCGCGGGTGAGGTTTTTCTCCAGCCAGTCGAACTTCTGATAAAGCTTGCGGGTGACGTCTTCGAGGGTCACGTCGGGGTATTTGTCGCGGTTGCGCAGCTCGCTGACCAGGGCCAATACCGGCTGTTCGAACATGATGCAGTGCAGCATCGGGCCAACCACGCGAATGTTCAGTTGGCCGTCGATTTCACTGACGTGGATATACCGCAGGTTGAAGCGGAACAGGCCCAGGAAACGCTCGAAATCCGGGGTCAGGTACTCACGGCGCTGGTTGAACAGAAAGCGCAGCTCGCCTTCGCGCATGCTGAGGCCGGCGAGTTTTTCCAGCTCGACCCGCAGCTCGGGAATCAGGTGCCCGAGTTTCTCTTTGGAGCGGACGATGAACTGGTATTCCACATCGACATTCGGGTGCTGGTGCAGCACGGCCTGCATCATGGTGAAGGTGTAGTAGTCGGTGTCCAGCAAACCCTGGATCACACTGTTTTCGTAGTCGTATGCACTTTCCATGAGGTACTCCTTAACGCGCGGCCATCGCGGCCAGTTCTTCCCGATTGCGGGTAATCACAACACCGACTTGTTGCAGATGGTTGACCGCCTGCACGCCGCCGTCCTCGCTGATGCCACGGCACGCCGGCAGGTGCAGGATCACTTCGAAGCCGGCCTTGAGCAGTTGCAAGGCGGTGGTCTTGACGCAGTAATCCAGGGCCAGGCCGCCGACGATCACCCGCTGGACGCCTTGGGCATTGAGGTATTCGATGACGCCGGTGGAGAGTTTATCGTGGAGGTCGTGGTAGCAGGCGCCGTAGGGGTGCAGGTCGGGCTCGACGCCTTTCCAGATGAAGTAGTCGTAGTCATAGGGCGGGGGCAGTTCGTCCAGCAAGGTGAAGCCCTCGGTGCCCGGTACGCAGTGGGCGACCCAGGTGACGTCGGCATGCGCCAGCCCGGTGGGTTGCAGCATCTCGCTGTGGTGTTGCACCACCCAGGGCGCGTGCGGGGTGTGGGCGTCCTTGCTGCCGACACGGCGCCCGGCGAGGCTGGCCATGTAATTGAGCTCGGCGCCAATCTCGTCACCGCCGGCGACCGGCAATTCATTGGGGCACAGTGGCGTGAAGCTCTTCTGGGCGTCGACGTCGAATGAGGCGATAGCGTTCTTAGAGACGGTCATGTGCGTGTTCTCCTGTGGCCTGGATACAAAAGTACACGTCATGTACTTTCATGGCAAGAAACATTTAATTACCTATGCTGGATCGAGTACACGACATCGCCGTTTGATCCGTTAGACTGTGCCCTACCGCTGCCAACAGGACCCGACATGCCAGACCACGCCCCCACCCTTAGCGCTTACCTGCACACCGTCGACTTGTGCGTGCTGTTCTATTGCCGTGCCTCCGGGGAGTTGAAGATCTTGCTCAACCAGCGCGAAGCCGAGCCCTTCGCCGGGCACTGGGCGTTACCGGGCGTGGTAGTGAATGGCGGCGTGCAAGATCTGAGCCTTCAGGATGCCGTGGAGCGGTTGCGGGCCAGTGACAAAGTCGGACTGGCGCTGGCCTGGTATGAGCAAGTGGGGACGGTGGGCGATGCGTTTCGCGATCCGCGGTGCTGGTCGTCGTCAACCTATTACCTGGCGATTGTGGCTGACGAGGTGACGCTGGCTGGGCATCAGCGGTGGTTCTCGCTGGATGCGGTGGCGGCAGGCGCGGTCAAGTTGCCGTTCGATCACAACGCGATTGTGGCGGCGGTACAGGAAAGGCTGTTTTCCAAGTCGCTGTACAGCAGCTTGCCGTTGATGTTTTTAGGCAATGAGTTCAGTGCACCGGAGGCGACCACGATCTTTTCGCTGGTGCTGGCGCGGCCGGTGCTGAAGACCAGTATTCGCCAGCGGTTGCTGAAGTTGACTGACGCCGGCTTTTTGCGGGAGACGGGGCGCAAGAAGCATGGCGAGGGCGGACGGCCGCAGGCGACAGTGGAGAACCTGAAGCCTGGGGCGGTGTACTTCTTTGATCGCAGTTTTGCCGAATAAGACCAAGCACCCTTCCCTGGGCAATGCAGATCAAACTGTGGGAGCGGGCTTGCTCGCGAATGCGGAGTGTCAGTCGCCGGATAGGTTGACTGATACACCGCTTTCGCGAGCAAGCCCGCTCCCACATTTTTTGATCTGCGGTGGTTCAAGGAGATGCGTCCGACTCAATTCATCCAGTTGCCGCCGTCGACGTTGTAGGTCTGGGCAACCACGTAGTCGGCCTCTTTGGACGCGAGGAAAACCGCCATCCCGGTCAAATCCTCCGCCGTGCCCATCCGCCCAAACGGCACCTCTGCCCCCACGCGCTTTTTCTTCTCGCCCAGCGGCAGCCCTTCGTGTTTGGCAAACATCGCGTCCACCCCGTCCCAATGCTCACCGTCCACCACGCCCGGTGCGATGGCGTTCACATTGATCCCTTGCTTGATCAGATTCAGCCCCGCCGACTGCGTGAGGCTGATCACCGCCGCCTTGGTCGCGCAGTACACCGCCACCAGCGCTTCACCCCGGCGCCCGGCCTGGCTGGCCATGTTGATGATCTTGCCGCCATGCCCCTGTTTGATCATCTGCCTGGCCGCCGCCTGCAAGGTGAACAACGTACCGGCGACGTTGATTGAGAACAGCCGGTCGAAGCTGTCGCGGGTGATCTCAGTGATGGGTGCCAGGTCGAACAAGGCGGCGTTGTTGATCAGGATGTCGAGCTTGCCGGCCTGCGCTACCACGGCGGCGATCGCGGCGTCGATGGACGCCTGGTCGGTGACGTCCATCGCCACCGCATAGGCCTTCGGGCCCAGCTCCGTGGCGGTGGCCCGGGCCCGTTCCAGGTTGATATCGGCGATGGCGACGGTGGCGCCTTCGTTGATGTAGGCCTGGGCAAACGCCCGGCCAATGCCTCGGGCGCTGCCGGTGACCAGCGCGCTTTTACCTTCCAGTCGTTTCATGAATGCAGTGTCCCTAAGGTGGTTATTTCGGGTAGCCGGCGCGTTTCATTTCGCGCATCGTGGTGGACTGCGCCTCGGCCAGTGCCTTGTCGACGGTCATGCCGCCGGTGAGCGCCGCCGAAAACAGCTTGCCCACCGAGGTGCCGATGGCCTGGAACTCGGGGATCGTCACGTATTGGATGCCCACGTACGGCACGGGTTTGGCCGACGGGTGCGCCGGGTCGGCGTGTTGCATCATCTGCAAGGTCACCTTGGCAAAAGGCGCAGCGGCCAGGTACGCCGCGTTGTAGGTGGACTGGCGCGTGCCCGGCGGTACGTTGGTGATGCCCTCCTTGTCCGCCACCAGCTGGATGTATTCCTTGGAAGTGGCCCAGGTGATGAAGGCTTTGGCGGCGTCCTTGTGCTTGGAGGTGGCCGGGATCGCCAGGGACCAGGCGTACAGCCACGACGAGCCCTTGTCGGTGACCTCGGTCGGCGCGGCAGCAAAGCCCACGCTGTCGGCGACTTTGCTTTGGGTTTTGTCGGTGGTGAAGGAGCCGGCGACGCTGGCGTCGACCCAGATCGCGCATTTACCGCTGTTGAACAGCGCCAGGGTTTCATTGAAACCGTTGCTGGAAACCCCCGGCGGGCCGTAGTTCTTCAGGGTGCTGACGTAGAAGTTTGCCGCCGCGGTCCATTCCGGGCTCGTCAGCTCGGGTTTCCATTGCTCGTCAAACCAGCGCGCACCAAAGGCGTTGGCCATGGTGCTCAGCAGCGCGACGTTTTCACCCCAGCCAGCCTTGCCCCGCAGGCACATGCCGTATTGGTCCTTGGCGGGCTGGTGTAGCTTGGCGGCAAACTCGCCCAATTGGGTCCAGGTTGGATGTTCCGGCATCGTCAGGCCGGCCTGCTTGAACAGGTCGGTGCGGTAATAAGTGACGGTGCTTTCACCATAGAACGGCAAGGCGTAGAGGGTGTTGTTCACCGACAGGCCCTGGCGCACTGCAGGGAAGATGTCTTCCACGTCATAATCGGCGGGCAGCGGCGTGATCGGTTCCAGCCAGTGCTTGGCGCCCCACAACGGGGTTTCATAGGTGCCGATGGTCAGCACGTCGAATTGGCCGCCCTGAGTCGCGATGTCGGTGGTGAGGCGCTGGCGCAGCACATTTTCTTCGAGCACTACCCAGTTGAGCTTGACCTCGGGGTGCTGCTGTTCGAACACCTTGGACAGGCGTTGCATGCGGATCATGTCACTGTTGTTGACCGTGGCGATGGTCACGGTTTCGGCAGCATGGGCGGCCATCGCGAGTGTGAGGCCGGAGAGCAGGAACAGCGCTTTCGGAATCTTGAACATGGCGGTTTCCACTTATTGTTTTTGTTGTTGACGGCCCGATTACAGCAGCTTGCCCAGGGCCGGACAAACGACTGGCGGATGCCCGGCTGATACTTTTTTAACCGCATCGCGAAGATCAAAAAAGTATCAGCGGCGGGCAAAACCCGGGGTAGCGGCTACTTGGACAAAGGGCGTATTTTGGTGCCATTCCAAAAAGCCCAGAAGGGCCAAGCCCATGCCCGCAAGCCGATCCGCCCTTTTCGAGCAACGCCCCGCCGAGCTGGAAGTGATTCTGGCCGAGCCCGAGCATGGCTTTCGCTGGTACGAACATGACTATCCGTTCGAACTCGCTCGCTGGAACCATCACCCCGAATTCGAAATCCACCTGATCCGCCAGGGCAGCGGCAAGCTGGTGGCGGGCGACTATATCGGCGCATTTGGCGCCGGCCATGTGGCGCTGATCGGCCCCGACCTGCCCCACGACTGGATCGGCGACCTCGCCCCGGGCGAGTACCTGACGGGGCGCGATGTGGTGTTGCAGTTCGACGGTGCCGCGCTGCTGGCCCTGCGCACCACGCTGCCTGAGCTGGGCGACCTGCAAGGCCTGTTTGACCGGGCCCGGCGCGGCCTGGAGTTCACCGGCGAGACGGCACTGAAGGCCGCACAACTGCTGGAATCCATCGGCCCTGCCCAAGGGCTGGCGCGCCTGATTCTGTTCATCCAGCTGCTGCACACCTTGATGCAGGCGCCGTCCGGGGAAGCCCATCGCCTGGCCAGTGCCTGTTACACGCCAAGCCTGGACGCCCGTAGTTCGGAGCGCATTCACAAGGCTTTCGACTACCTGATGACGGAGTTGACCGGCGACCTGCGACTGTCGGTGATCGCCCAGCGCCTGGACATGAGCGAGCCGGGCTTCTCGCGGTTCTTCAAGCGTGTCACCGGCCACGGCTTTATCGACCTGATGCGCAAGTTCCGGGTGCAGCGCGCCTGTCGCTTGTTGCTGCAAAGCGAAATGTCAGTGGCCGATATCTGCTTTGAAGTGGGCTACGCCAACCTCTCCAACTTCAACCGGCACTTTCGCATCGAGATGAACCAGACACCCAGCGAGTATCGAAGGGAAACGGCGATGTACCTGTTCAACCGCAACGGTGATCAGGCGCTGCCGTTTACCAAGGCGCATTGAGCCAGACGCGCCACTTCCAGTTCCCTATCGGCCCGGTGCCGCTGGTCGTCCTCCAGAAACCACGCCGCCGACAAACCGGCGTGCGCCACCACCCATTGCAACAGGCGCTGGCGCTCAAGGCCCGCGGCCCCGGCGATGATCTCGATCTGGCGTGCAAATCGCGCCGGATCGGTGCAAGTGGGCAAATCCGGATTGCAGATCAGGTTCGCGTAGTCATAGCCGCGCTCGCCGGTCACCCGCTTGGGATCAATCGCCAGCCAGCCCCGGGGGCCGAAATCGAGGATGTTGTCGTGGTGCACATCACCGTGCAGCACCACCGGGTCCTGAGGTGAAGCCAGCAGGCTGCGGGCCGTGGCGGCACACTCGCGTATCCGCCCGCCTTTACCCTCAGCGGCGAGCCACAGGGAGCGGAACCAGAGCTCCAATGAGTGCAAGCCCGCCGGTGGCGACGGGCGCGGCGCATGCAACAACGCCACGGTGGCGCAGGCAATGCGGCTGGCTCCATCGTCCTGGCCGTTGAGGGCCATGTGCATCAGCGAACCCGGGCCGGTTGCGCGCTCCATCAGCACCGCATCGCCGTCATGCAAAAACACTCGCGCAGCGCCCTCGCCGGCCCACCAGGTCATCAACTCGCCGCCGAGCTTTTCCTCAGGCTCGCGGGCGATCTTGAGCATCGCCGGCTGCCCGTCCCAGCGCACCGGCAGCAGGTCGCTGCCGGGGGTGATGATGGCGTCACCCTCGGGTGTCAGGTTCCAGCGTTTCAAATAGTGATCGAACATCGGACGACTCCCAGTGCGAGGTCCTGCAGGATGCCACACACGTCTTCATCCGGTCCGTTACGTTTCTGACCAAAAGGCCGACTAAATCGCACTTTTCTCAATTCCTTCATGCAATTGACACAAATTGGTACAACCTGTGCAAACGTTTGCGGAACGAACTTGGCCACCAGGTTCACCTCAACCCGAAGAATCGGGCCACAACCGCGTAAGAACAGGGATTTTCAATGCAACCCACTTCCAGACGGCCCGCGTCGGCCACCCCTTTTGCTGTTTCCCTGCTACTGGCTGCCGTTACGGGAGTACTCAGTGCACCCATTTTGGCGCAGGAAAAACCCTCCGATGACTCAGCACAGGGCGAAACCCTGGCCCCCGAAGCCAGCCCTTCCAAAAAAGGCGTGTATCTGTCGGACTGGTTCAACCAGGACCTGACGGTAATCGGCAGCAAAGACATCAGCTTCGGCCCCAAACCCGCCGATGACGTGTACCTGGAGTACGAATACTTCGGCCGCAAGGGCCCGTTCGAACTGTATGGCTACGTCGACATCCCGAAGATCTTCGGCATCGGCAACAGCAATGACAAAGGCGCGTGGGACCACGGCTCCCCAGTGTTCATGGAGCACGAGCCGCGTATCTCCATTGACTACCTGGCGGGCCGCAGCCTGGCCATCGGGCCGTTCAAAGAGTGGTACGTGGCGTTTGACTGGATCTACGACCACGGCAGCAACAAGGCCAACCGCGCCAACACCTTGTACAGCGGCCTCGGCACCGACATCGAGACCCACTCGCGGGTCAACCTGTCGGCCAACTTCTACGGCCGTTACCAGTGGGAAAACTACGGCGCCAGCAACGAGTATTCGTGGGACGGCTACCGTGCGCAGATGAAATACATCGTGCCCATCGGCAGCTTCGACAATGGTGCGTCGCTGACCTATATCGGCTTCACCAACTACGATTTCGGCTCGGACCTGCACAAAGACAACCCTGCGCGCACCGCCAACTCCCTGGTTGCAACAAACGTGCTGTTGTATTCGTTCACTCACCTGCGTTTCACCCTGGTAGGCCGTTACTTCCACAATGGCGGCAACTGGGAAGACGGCAGCGAGCTGAACTTTGGCGACGGTACTTTCCGCGCCCGCTCCAACGGCTGGGGTTACTACGCCGGTGTGGGCTATCAATTCTGAGTGTGAACAAGGAGCAGTAGATGAAGACCTTTACCCGCCTTTCTATCGCCATCGGCCTGGCCGCCGGGGCGCTGTTGCCGCAGGTCGTGCTGGCTGATGCAGTGGCCCCGATCAAGCCCAAGGTGATGCTGATCACCATGTTCGCCCCTGAGGCGCAGAACTGGATCGACCGCCTGGAGCTCAAGCAGGAAGTACGCGTGCCGGGCTTGTCGGCCGAGTATCCGGTGATTCGCTGCAACACCCAGGACGTGTGCCTGCTGGTCACCGGCATGGGCCAGACCAACGCCGCCGCCTCGACCCTGGCACTGGCGTTGTCGCCCAAGTTCGACCTGCGCCAAAGCTACTTCCTGATTGCCGGGATTGCCGGGATCAACCCGCACCACGGCACCATCGGCACCGCCGCGTGGGCGCATTACCTGGTGGAGTTCGGCACCCAATGGGAGCTGGATTCACGGGACGCGCCGAAGGACTGGCCGACCGGCTACATCGGCATCAATACCAAGGGGCCGAACGAGAAGCCGCCACTGGACTACAAGACCGAGGTGTTCGAGCTCAATCCCAAGTTGCAAGCCAAGGCGTTTGCGCTGTCGCAGAAAGTCGAACTCAGTGAAAGCAAGGAGTCCACGGCCTGGCGCAAACACTATCCCTACGCGCCGGCCAATCAGCCGCCGCAGGTCACCCAGTGCGACACCCTGGCCGGCAATACCTGGTTCTCCGGGACTCGCCTGAGTGAGCGCGCCGAGGTCTGGACCAAGTTGCTGACGGACAATAAAGGTGTGTACTGCACCACCCAGCAGGAAGACAACTCCACCTATGAAGCGTTGCTGCGGGCCAGCCGTGAAGGGTTGGTGGACATCAAGCGCCTGGCGGTGGTGCGGGCCGGTTCCGACTTTGATCGGCCGTATCCGGGCTACAGTGAAGTGGACAACCTGTTGAAGTACGCAGACCAGGGCGGTTTCGTGCCGGCGCTGGAGAACCTGTACCGCACCGGAAATCCGCTGGTACAGGCGATTCTGAAGAACTGGTCGGCGTGGGAAAAAGGCGTTCCCGAAGCCTGAATAAAGATCAAATGTGGGAGCGGGCTTGCTCGCGAATACGGTGTGTCAGCCAATACATTCGGCACTGTTCCACCGCATTCGCGAGCAAGCCCGCTCCCACACAAGCCCGCGCCCACAATGAGCGGGTCAGGGCAGGAAGATCATCTTGTCTGCACTGCCCCGGTTCACTTCCTCAAAGCACTGCACACCTTCAGCCAGCGACACTTCCCGCAAACCGGTCGGCAGCGGCAGCAAATCCTCATCGAAGAACCGCCCGAACTGCTCCAGCATCACCGCGCACTGTTCGCAGTTGTAGAGCAACGAATTGATCCCCACCACCGAACCACCCTTGCGGTACAACGCCAGGGCCGGCAGTTGCACGTGCCCGTCCACCGGCGCGGCAATGATTGCGATACGGCCAAAAGGTGCGAGTGCCGCCACCGCTGCCGGCAACCAGAAGCCGGTGGTGTCAAAGATCACATCGGCGCCGGTATCGAACAGCGCAGTAACCTGCCCTCCCAGCGCTTCCGGCTGGCCCAGTAACAAGCCCTCGAAACCCTGCTCACGCAAGGCCTCGACCTGTTCCGGCCGACGCACCGCCCCAAGCACCTGGGCCCCGCGAATTTTCGCCAGGGCCAAAGCCGCACTGCCCACAGCACCATTGGCACCAATCACCAACAAGCGAGTGCCTTTGCCGACACCGCTGCGCTCAAGGGCATCCCACGCCGTGGTGTACGGTACGCCGAGGCTGGCGGCCTGGGCAAAGCTCAAATGGCTGGGCTTGTGCGCCACGCCCTTGGCCGACACGGTGAGGTACTGGGCGTGGGAACCGTCAGCGAAAAAGCCCAGGTCGCGACCGGTGCCCCAGACTTCCTGGCCGACCAGTTCCTGCGGACCTTCCACCACCACCCCGGCGAAGTCCCGCCCGGGAATGCGTGGCAAGGTGGTGTAGGGAAAACGCCCGAGCACGTTCTTCACATCGCTGGGGTTCAACCCGGCGGCCTTAATCTGCACCAGGACTTCACCGGCCGCCGGCACCGGCGTGGCGACGTCGACGTAAGCAAGGGCGGCGAGATCGCCGGTGGCGGAAAATTGCAGTGCTTTCATGGCCAATATCCATCGAGGTTAAAAAGGGTTTCAGGACAACCAGGCGCTGACCATCTGCCGGCCCATGGGCCAGAGCTTCTCTCCCATCAACATGCCCATCAGCCCGACCAGGGCGATGGCAGGAGGCGCGGGCGAGCGAAAGTCCAGGGCACCGTAAATCACGCCGACCGACAGGCCGATGGCCAGGGAAATCAGGTAATTCATGGAACACTCCGCAGCAAGGGTTGATGCGGGCAGTGTAGGGAAGCCAAATCCGAAGCATCGGCCAACTGCTTCAGGATTTCGGCCAAGCCTCAGACGGGATACTGCGACGGCGCCATCCCCAGTTCGCGGCGAAACATGTCGCTGAAACTGCTCGGCGAATACCCCAGGGAACGGGCGATAGCGCTGACCGGCTGGCCCTGGATCAACTCGGCCACGGCGGTGGCCAACTGCACCTGGCGGCGCCACTCGGCAAAGCCCATACCCAGGCTGTTCTGAAACAGCCTGGCCAACGTACGCACGCTGGCACCGGCCGCTTCGGCATGCTGTTCAAAAGGAATATCCAGGGAGGGTGACGCCATTACCGCCTGACAGGCACTCGTCAGGCGTCGATCGGCGCCCACGGGCAAGGCGATACGGATCGGCGAGCGTCGGGCCCGCTGCAGTTCCAGCAGGGCCAGGCCAACCACGGCCTCGTAGTAGGCCTGGTCACCCTGGTCGCCCTGCTCCACCAGCGCCACGATCAGTTCGCGAAGCAGCCCGCCGACCTCGATCACTTGCACTTGGCTGTCCAGGGTCGCCGCCAGCGCCGGGCGCAGGTAGATGTTGCGCATCTGCAAGTCCGACACCACGCGTATCCCGTGCTCGACACCCGGCGGCAGCCAAACCGCGCGCTGGGGCGGCACCACCAACGCTTCCTGGGGTGTCTCGACCCACATCACGCCGCTCATGGCATAGAGCAACTGGCCCCAATCATGTTGATGGGGCTCGATGTACAACCCGCGCGGGTAAGTGCGCGCCAAAGGTTGCACGGGGACGGCGTGATCACTGAGGTCGGGCGGCGCGGCGAGGGCCATGGAGGGCACATCATTCAGGGCGGAGAGCCATGATAAGACCTGCGGCGGATAATCCGAGTGAATTTTTACCGCGTCAGGAGGGTCACTTAAAGACACAGGGAGGGTTAACGGGTCCATGACTAACGCAAAACTTTTCGTGATCGACTACACGCTGCATGGCCAGCCCAAGTCGTTCATCATCCGTCTGGAAAAACTCGACAACGCCGAAGCCTGGCATTGGGCAAGTTGCGATGCCGGCGTAGGCCGTATCGGGCGCTTTGCCCGGGAGCAGGTGAAGAAGACGAGCCAGCCCCAGGCCGAGAAATTCGGTATCGAAAACGTGCAGTGGCGCCGCTCGGATGCGCGCTCCACTGCCTGAAAACTACCTGAAAACTGTAGGAGCGAGCGTGCTCGCGAAGGTCGTTAACGATAACGCGGGGCAT
Source organism: Pseudomonas sp. ATCC PTA-122608 (assembly GCF_001952855.1). Taxonomy (GTDB): domain Bacteria; phylum Pseudomonadota; class Gammaproteobacteria; order Pseudomonadales; family Pseudomonadaceae; genus Aquipseudomonas. The sequence continues at coordinate 76,562 of NZ_LPNO01000024.1, forward strand.
TTGGTGCCCCGCGCCGCTCTCGGTTTTTTCGCGAGCAAGCTCGCTCCTACAGGTACAGGTCGTTCGCGTTAGCCGTGGGCGGACTTGGCGCATTCGCATCCGGTCGCCGATGCACAAGGCTCACCATGGGCATGATGCTCGGCGCAGCCTTGGCAGCAGTACCCCTTGCCATCCTTCATCACTGCGGTTTTCCCCAACTGGCAGTTGCAGTGAGGGCAGGCGCATGTTTTCTCTTGCATGGTCAGACTCCTTTTTCGTGGTCGTCCAGGTGTGGCGAACGCCGGCACCTCAAGCAGTGACTATAGGCAATGATTCAAGGTTCAAAGGCCCTTCAGTCAGCCCGACGAGCGTTGCTGCGATACATGAACACCAGGGCCAGCGCCAGGCAGAGCATCGCCACGATCCGGCTGCCGGACAGTTCGATCGCCGGGTTGCCGAGCCAGCCAAAGTTGTCGATCAGCATGCCCATGCCCAACTGCCCCACAATCACCGCCACCGTCGCCACCGCCGTGCCCACAATCGGTACCGCGCCGACCATCACCATCATGTACACCACCCCGAACAACGCGCCGGTCAGTTGCCATTTCGGCACGTCCAGCAGGCTGACGGCGTGGGCTGGCTCGAAGAACAGAATCAGCAAGCCCGTACTGATCGCGCCCACCACAAAGGTCAGCAGACTGCTGCGCAATACGCCCACCGCCTGCCCGAGACGGCCGTTGATGGCGGCCTGCACACTCAATACCGCACCGGCGGCCACGACCAACACCAACAATAGAATCAGGTTCATCGACTTAACCTCGCGCAATCAGAACAAGTGCCACCACAATCAACGCCAGTGCAATCCAGCGCTCAACATTGACCCGCTTGCGGGCGGTGCCGAACCAGCCGAAATGGTCGATCAACACGCTTTTGCCTACCTGGCCCGACAAGATCGCAATCATGGTCATCGCGATGCCGATATGTGGCGTAGCCAGGGTCAACACCACCACGTACATCGGCCCCAGGAAGCCGCCGATCAGTTGCCAGCGCGGCAGGTCGGTCAACGCCGGGCCCTTTTGCGGGCCGCTGAACAGCAACAGCAAAAACAGGATCGCCGAGCCGACGCCGAAGATACTCAAGGTCGCCCACAAGTGGCCGACCTGCACACCCAGCGGGCCCAGCAAGCCGGCCTCCACCGACAAGCCCATGCCGGCGAAAATCACCAGCGGCAATAGCAACAACCGAAGAAACGTCTTGGGCCTGGCCTGAGCCACACCCGCCACTGAAGAAGCCTGCATACATCACCTGCGCGTTAGGGAGAGGAACAATGGCGCGCATTATCCGGTGGCACTGCTGTGCGATAAATGGGAGCATGCCGACAACACCTTTGCGTAATTCGCACAGCAAGGAGTCATGATGCAGGGCTTGAACGAACTGAGTTTCAAGGCGCTTCGCCTGTTTGTCGCGGTACTGGATTACGGCAGCTTCTCCGAAGTCGCACGCCGTGAAGGGCTGGCGCCCTCCTCCATTTCCCGGCAAATCCAGTTGATGGAGCAGGCCTTGGGCCAACAGTTGCTGTACCGCCATACGCGCGCGGTCAGCCCTACCGAAGCAGGCCGCCTGCTGGGGCATCATGCGCGGTTGATGCTGGAGCAACTGGAAGTCGCCGGTCAGGCATTGCAGGAACAGGAAAACGAACCCAGTGGCCTGGTGCGTATCAATGCGCCGATGGTGTTTGGCCAGCGCCATCTGTCGCCGTGGCTCGGGGAGTTGTGCCGGCGGTATCCGAAGCTGCAACTGGATATCCAGCAAACCGACACCTACGTCGACCCGTTGCAAGACGGCACCGACCTGCTGTTTCGCATTGGCGTGCTGAACGATTCCGGCATGCAGGCGCGAATCTTCGCGCCCCAGCGCTTTCGCCTGGCTGCCAGCCCTGGCTACCTGGAGCGCTTCGGAACCCCCCGGCATCCAGACGAACTGGTGAACCACCAATGCCTGGCCTACAAGGGCGTCACCGGCCAACAACGCTGGTTCTTCCGCCGCGACCAGGACGACTGGACGTCCTACAGCGTCAAGGGCCCGATCACCGGTAACCACGCCGACACCCTGACCCACGCCGCCGAGCAGGGCCTGGGGCTGGTGGTGTTTCCATCCTGGTTGATCGGCGAAGGGCTGCGTGCCGGCACGCTGCAGGCGGTGCTGACCGACTATGAAGTGGCGACGACCCTGGAGCCGCAACAGATTGCGGCGCTGTGGCCGGGCAGTCGGCGGCTGTCGTTGAAGGTGCGGACGGTGATCGACTACTTCGTCGAGTGTTTTGGGGCCGTGCCGTACTGGGACCGTTGAGTAACCGTGGGAAACTATTCGGCCCGCACTGTCGGGAAAAGTCTCCCCTTAAGTAAGTCCGATCTGATTTTCCAAAACATGGGTCAAAAACCTCTTGCACTCGGGCAGACTTCGACGAATTCCTTCAGGAGAGACGTCATGGATGCCAGTCATTACCCGTTCGGAAACCTACAATCGTCCCTGCAAAAATCACCTTCCACCAGCAGTCGGTTGATCTTTGCCTGCTTACGAAATTTTGGCTATATTTGGCCAAAACCTCGGGAAGACCAAATGATTACCGTACCGTTGGGTGAAGCAAAAAATAATTTATCAAAACTGGTCGATGATGCCGCCGCCGGCCAAATCATCACCATAGCCAAGCATGGGCGCGCGATGGCTCGCCTTGTTCCTGTCGGGAAACCGACAGGCCGGCGAATCGGCGCAATGAAGGGCAAACTGGTGGTGCCGGATGACTTTGATGCGCCATTGCCAGACGACATGCTGGATGCGTTTGAGGGAAACCACCCATGAGAATACTGCTGGATACCCACATCCTGCTTTGGGCCCTGAGCGATGATCCAAAACTGTCAGCGAAGGCCAGAAAGCTGATCGAGAACGCGGCTGAAATTTACGTCAGTGCCGCCACATTCTGGGAGCTGGCGATAAAGGTCGGGCTCGGGAAGCTCAACGTCAACCTGGACGAAATTCGCGAATACTGCCTGGAAAGCGGCTACGTGGAACTGCCCATAACCCCGGAGCACGCCATCGCGGTCAAGGACCTTGAACACCATCACAGGGACCCGTTTGATAGGCTCATCATTGCGACGGCTATCATTGAGCCGATGAAGTTAGTGACCTCCGACCCAATAGTGGCGAAATACACATCATTGGCCGTCTTGACGTAAATCACTTCGCTCAAAACAACCACTGCCCGATCAGCCACGCATTCGCCCCGCTGATCACCACAAACAAACTCCAAGCCAACAGCCGCGTTGGCAAACTGTTCACGAATGGCCCCATCAGGCGCTTGTCCCCCGTCATGCGAATCAGCGGGTACAACGCAAATGGCAACTGCAGGCTCAATACCACCTGGCTGAGGATCAACAGCTTGCCGATGGCATCGTCGCCCATCAGCCACACACCGAGGAACGCCGGGATCAGCGCCAGGCCACGGGTAATCAGGCGTCGCTGCCAGCAGGGAATGCGCAGGTTGAGATAGCCTTCCATGATCACTTGCCCGGCAATGGTGCCGGTGAACGTGGAGCTCTGGCCGGAAGCCAACAGCGCAATACCAAACAGCACACTGGCGAAGGCACCGCCCACCAGCGGGTCGAGCAGGTGGTAGGCGTCCTGGATTTCCACCACGTCGGTGTGGCCTGTCTGATGGAAAGCCGCAGCGGCCAGTACCAGGATCGCCGCATTCACCAGCAGCGCCAGCGCCAGTGAGCCAATGGTGTCGATACGCGCCAGCTTGACCGCGTCCTGGCGGCTGGCCAGGTCCTTGCCGAACAGCCGGGTTTGCACGATGGAGCTGTGCAGGTACAGGTTATGGGGCATCACCGTGGCGCCCAATATGCCGATGGCCAGGTACAACGGTGCGGCGTCACTGATGGCCGACAGCGACGGGGTGAAACCACGGAACACGTCGGGCCAATAAGGCTTGATCAGCACCAGCTCGATAAAGAAACACACGCCGATGGTTGCCACCAGCGCCAGCATGATCGCTTCCAGTCGGCGGAAGCCGCGATTTTGCAGGGCCAGGATCAGCAACGTATCGAAGGCAGTGATGACAATCCCGGTGGTCAGCGACACCCCCAGCAAAAGGTGAAACGCCAGGGCGCAGCCGAGGACTTCGGCGAGGTCGGTGGCGATGATCGAGATTTCCGCGAGGATCCACTGCACGAACGACGAGCGCCGGCTGTAACGCTCGCGGCTCAGTTGCGCGAGGTCTTTGCCGGTGGCGATGCCCAGCCGCGAGCACAGGCACTGCACCGCCATCCCCGCCAGGCTGGCCAGCAGCACCACGAACAACAGGTTGTAGCCGTAGCGCGACCCGGCCTCGATGGCCGTGGCCCAGTTGCCCGGGTCCATGTAGCCGATGGAGATCAGCAAGCCTGGCCCGGCGAACTTCAGCACGCGCTTGAAAAACGACGCACGGGGATCAACGACGATGGAGCCGGCGACTTCCGGCGGGCAGAACGGTGCAGTAGCGATTTTTGGCAGGCTGAATTTCACGCGGGGTACCAGGCTTTCACACAAGACGTGAACGCAGCTTATCAGTCAGACGCGACGGTACGCATCACCGTCTCCCGGGGCAGATCAAATGCCTCTACCACCTGGACCACCAGATCCATCTCCTGGTTCAGTGCCTCACGCTCCAGACGCTCGCGAATCACCCCGATCACCAGCACCGCCAGGGTGGTGATGGAATACGCCGGCCCGGAAAACGCCCGCACGCCGCTCACCAGCAGCATCGCCGCCGCCAGCGCCTGCCCTACCACGGGAATGGCGGTGGCCGCGCCCCGGCGCAGGATAAACCCGGTCAACCCGGCCAGCGCAGTGCCGCTCAGGGCGGTGGTGGCTGAACGCCCGACATCGAAACGATTGAAAAAACCCTGCTCCTTTTGTGCCGCGGCCTTCAGTTCCGCCTCGAACACTTGGCGATCGGCCTGGCTGAGTTTGTCCTTGTATTGCTCGATCAGTCGCTCGGCGATTTGCAGTTCCAGATCCGCCAGAGCCACTTTCTCGATCGGCTCATCAAACTTGATACCCACCCGTTGCGCGACGTCCTGGGCGATTTCGCGATAGCTCACGCCATGACCCCGGGCCAGGTTCATAAAGGTGTCGCCGCCCATACGCTGCAGCTCGATGGCCAGCTTCAAGGGTTCGCGCACTGTGGCGTCGATCGAGGCACTGCGCTTTTGCGCCATCAGTTCGGCGAAGAACTTCAGCTCCTCCGGCCGCGCCTGCACCAGCAGCGGGAACAGGTCCACATCCTCTTCGGCAAAGCGCACTTCAGGGCTGCGCTGATCAGCGCGGATCATGCCCCGGCGCTCCTGCAGCAGGTCGGTGTACTGCACCACCGTCTTCAACTGCGGCCAGTAAGCGGCATGGTCAAAAGTGGCCAGGTGCACATTGGCGACCTTGGCCTTTAGCGCGGGTGTCAGCGGGATGGCATAACGGCCGATGCAACGCTCGGTGTCGGGCTTGAGCGCCAGCGCCCAATCCTTGCTCGAATGGCAGTTGATCACCCGCCCCTTGAGCGGCGCCGACACCAGGTCCCACGGGCTGGACGTGCAAATCGCGCCGCCCATCAGCAACAGGTTGTTCAGCGGTAATTCACGCGCTACTTCGGGGCTCGCCAGGAGGCTCTTGACCAGGAGCCGCGCGCCCAGGGAATGGCCGATCAGGTTGATCTGCCGTACCTTGATCGACTCGCCGTGCAGGTAGTTGGCCAACTCGGGCAGCAGACTTTTGGCGACCTCATCCACCCGCGCCTCGACGCTTTTGTAGTGGTCGAGGAAATAGGCAATCGCCTTGCCCACCCCGATAGTCGCCGCACCCAGGCTGCCACCGCCGAGCATCGAAGTAATCACATCCTTGAACGGTGCAAACAGGTTTTCCAGGAAGTGCCCCGCCGGCCAGAACAGCATCAGGTTGGTCGAGCCTTCGATGGTTGCCAGTTGCTGCGAGAAATTGCCCAGTTGCTGTTGGCTGAAGAACGCCGAATACCCATGGACATAGAGATTGAGCACATCCCCCTGGGGCTCGCCACACAACACAAACGTGGGCTTGCGGGTGCGGTGCATTTCATCCCACTGGTGTTGCATGCGGCGGTGACTCCTGGTGACGACGGAGGGCGATAGTATCAAAGCACTGCCGGGGTAAATGTGAAAAACTGCCCGCCCGGGCAGCAAGCGCCCTCAATGCACCATGGAGTGGTTCCTTTGAAACGCTACGTTTTCTATTCTCTGCTGGCCCTTCTGGCCGGATGCAGCACCGGCCCCTATTTGCACCCCGAATCCAGCGTTGGCCAAAACGCCGTGCTCTATCGCACCTGCCCGGGCCCAGAGGCGGCTATCAGCTTCGCTCCACTCTCTGCGGAACTCAAAGGCGTGCACGTATTGGTGTATGTCGCCTCGCCTAAGGCGACGGACGGCTCAACCAGCACCGAATTGCGGCTGTTCGGCCGGCTGTACCCCTCGGCCAGGAAAGCTGACACGTCTTTGTGGGTCAGCGCGGCGTCGCCACTGGTCACCGTGCAACTGGCGTCGGGCAAAACCTATCAGCTCAGCATCAAACCCCTTGAAGCCGGCTTTGATCCCCGGGTGCGTTACAGCAGCGAGGAGCCGGGTACGCGTTTGGGCCAAGGCGATATGGACGATTTCACCCTGACATTTCCCGATATCTTCGTGAACGGTGAAAAAGTCCCCATGGCGCCCATCCACTTCAAAAAACGTGAAGAGCGCTACGCACCGGTCTTTAACTGCTAGGTGCAGATTGTGCACAGCCATGGACAGTGATGACAAAAACCAGGGATTTTGTTCACCGATTCAGTCCACTACAGTCACCGGGTAGTCAATTGAAGCCGAGGAACACCATGAGCAAGCCCGAATTCTTCATCACGCCCGGTTACGGCGACATTGCACGCGAAACCCTGCATTACGCCCAAGCGGTAAAAGTGGGTAACCGCGTCGAAACCTCAGGCCAGGGCGGCTGGGATGACCAGTTTCAGATTCCCGAGTCCCTCACCGACGAGATCGCCCTGGCCTTTCACAACCTGGATCGCACCCTGGCAGAAGCGGGTGCCGGCTGGGAGCATGTGATCCACGTCAACTCCTACCACGTGGGCGGTTTTCCTCCCGAGGTGAACGAGCAGATGGTCAAGTGGTACCGCCATTACATGCCCAATCACGCGCCGATCTGGACCGAACTGGGGGTGGAAGCCCTGGGACTGCCAGCGATGCGTATTGAAATCCGCGTGACGGCGATTATTGCCTGACGCCGAACCGCTCGATCACCCAGTCGATAAACACCTTCAGCCGCGCGTTCTGATGTCGATTGGGTGGGTAGATGATGTGCAACGGCGTGGCGGGTCGAGTCCAGTCCGCCAGCACCGGGACGAGTTGGCCAGTCTCGACGTAGTAGTCAACGATTGCCTTGAAATGCTGCCCGACGCCCAGGCCAGCGAGCAGCATTTCCTTGAGGCCATTGCCTTCGTTAGTCGAAAAGGCGCACTGGCCTACCTCGTATCGAGTCGTGCCTTGCTCGAAAATCAACGGTTCCGGCTTGCCCGATCCGGCAAAAAAATAGCCGGCCTTGAGGTGGTTTTTTTCGAGGTCTTCGGGAGACTCGGGCGTACCCATGCGTTCCAGGTAGCCCGGCGCAGCGCAAGTGACATATTCCAGGTCCGCAACCTTGCGGCCGATCATGGCCATGTCATCCAGCTTGCCAACCCGCAGCACGCAATCCACACCCTCCCCCACGATATTCACGGCGCGGTCGCTGATGCCCAGGGCGATGGTGATGTCGGGATACTCGCGATGAAAATCCACCAGCGCAGGAATCAACAGGCAATTGGCAAAGGACGCCGGCGCATCCACCTTCAGGTGACCACTGGGCTTGAGCTTCTGCCCGCGCAGGGCATTGTCCAGTTCATCCAGCTCGGCCACCAGGCACAGCGCGTGGTTGTAGTACTCCAACCCTTCCGGCGTCGCCGACAGCGCACGGGTGGTGCGGTGCATCAGCTTGACGCCAAGGTGCTTCTCCAGGTCGGTGATGAGTTTGCTGACGGTGGAGCGCGGCAGCGCCAGCTGGTCGGAGGCGCGGCTGAAGGAGCCGGTTTCGACGACGCGGACGAAGGCACGCATGGCGAGGAGTTGGTTCATGGTGATGGCCAATAGGGCGAGAATTCCAAGTATTGTCTATAAAGCTGCACAATGGCGACAGGTATTCCAGATAACAAAAAGCCCGGCACATGGCCGGGCGTTGACGGAAAAAATGACTCAGTTGGCAAAGTTTTCGATCTTTACCTGGCCATCAGGAAACGTGGCGACAATCTCCAGCTCCCCTCCCATGGCGCGAATGTAGTTACGCAGCGTGCTGATATACATGTCGGTGCGACGCTCCATTTTGGACACTGCCGCCTGGTTGATATTCAGCGCCTTGGCCAACGTGTCCTGGCTCATCTGTTGCGCCTTGCGCAGTTCATGCAGAGGCATTTCTTTCAGGTGCTGCTGGAGGATGCGCTCTGCATCGGCCCGAGCTTGCGGTGTCATGCCAGCTTGAAGCTCACTAAATTTTTTAGCCATGGTGACGGCCCTCTTTACGCAGTGTTTCCAAATGTTCGTCATACAACGTCTCAGCCAGCGGGACGTATTCGTCATACCAGCGGCCTCGTCCTGTTTTGTCCCCGCCTATCAGCAATAAGGCACACCGGCGTGGATCAAATGCGTACAGCACCCGGATACCGAGGATTGCTCCTTCGTATCCAGATCGCCCCACCAGCCTCCAAACTCGTCCGTATATTCAACGTCCCAACTCATGCAAATATGCCATCCATGGAATATAAACTCAAGTGCATAACTGTAGAAGCCTGAGGGGCACACAGCCTCCCGTTTTCCCCGGGAAAGTGTTTGTAGATTATTCCCGCACGATTATCCGCCCCAAAAAAAACCGCCCTTTCGGGCGGTTGAAGAGACTCGGCCTTGATCAGAAACCGAGGGAGAAACTGAGGGTCATCGCATGGTCCTTGTCGTTGCGCGAGACCTGGCCGGAGTACCCCAGGCCCAGCTTGCCGTTGGGGCTGATCTGATAGTCGATGCCGGCTTCCAGCACGGCGCTGTCCTTGGCAATCGGCACGCCTTGGGTGCTGAATGAAGTTCCACCACCGTTGATAAAGCTCAGGTCGGCATCCGGCTTGGTATCACCGAAGGCATGACGCCAGCCGATGCTGCCCCGCGGGGTGATTTTCGAGCCGTTGCCCAGGGTGATGGTCTGGCCGGCACGCAGGCCCAGGGTGGAGAAGGTGACGTCTTGATCGGCATCACCGCGCAGGGCTGCCGAACCGCCCTTCTCCTTGATGGTGTCACTGTCGTAGTTGACGTAGGCCAAGCCAGCGAACGGTTCCAGTGCGACGCTGCCGGTTTGAATGGTGTAGCCGACTTCACCGAAGACTTGCGCGCTGCGAGCCTTGTAATCGGCCTTCAGGCGTTGACCGACACCCCCCACCGCCACATCGCGCTTGCTCTCGATGTCGTGCCAGCTGTAGGCCACGCCCATCCGTGCGGCGAAGGCTTCCTGCTGATACGCGGTGTAGGCCATCAGGTGATAGCTGTCGACGTCGGCGCTGGAGTTGCGGTGCTTGGCGTCGAGGTCGCTGCGGGTGTAGCCGGCGGCAACACCGGCGCGCCAGGCGTCATCCAGTTGTTTGTCGGTACCCAGCAGGAAGCCACTGAGGTTGCGGTCCAGGCTGGCGGTATTGCTGTCGCCGCCCATATGCCCCCAGGTGCCCAGCACACGTGCCCAGCCGACCATTTCGCCATGGCAACCTGCGCTGCTCAACTGGTTTTCGCTCGGTGCCAGGCTGCTGCGTGGATCGTCCTGGCGGTAGCAACCAGGTTGGCGCAGGCGCTCATTGACCGCGTCACGGATGTAACGCGAGTCTTCGAGCAAGGCGCTGGCGGTACTGGCGTGGATTTCCCCCGACAGGTTGTCGAACGCGGCGCGAGCCCCGGCGACGCTGCCGCTAAGCAATGCGTTTTGCACGGCCTCACCGCCCACCGCTGCGCCACTGCCCAGTGCTGCGGCTACCGCCCGCTGATTGCCGGTGGCCGCCACGCTGGCGTAGCTGACGTTATTGCGGCTGACCGCCAGCGCAACCTGGTTCGGGCTGTAGCTGAGCGCGGTATTGAGGAACGCCAGGTTCTCAAGGTTGGTAGCGGCAAACGTACCGGTGACCCCGCCACTGGCGGTCAACAAGGTGTAGCTGGTGGGCCCGGCATACGGTGCCAGGTTGACCACATTCAGCGTGCCCGCCAGGTCCGCCGTGCCGCCAACCGCCAGGGCGCCGGCGGCGGACGGGGTGATGACCAGGTTCAGCGCGCCATCGGCGGCGTTGGTGAAGTTGCCGGCGACGCTCAGCTTGCCACTGTCAGGCGTCACCGAACCGTGGTTGACCAGCGAGCCGACACTGCCATTGCCCGTCAGCCCGGCACCATTGGCCACGGTAACCTGCCCGCCGAATACGGCATTGGGATTGGCCGCGTTGCCGACTTGCAACACACCCTGATCCACCGCCACCGTGCCGCTGAACGGCTGGTTGCCGGTCAGCAGCAGCGTACCCGCGCCCTGCTTGACCAGCGCACCGGTACCGCTCAGCACTCCGTTGAATTGCCCGCTGCTCAGTTGCGTGAACAGTAAGCGCGCGTTGTTGCGGATATTGCCCCGCAGGCTGGTGGTGTTACCGGCCAAGGTCCCGCCACTGACGGTGGTGCCGCCGGTGTAGGTATTGGCCCCCGTCAGTACCAGGGTGCCCGCGTCCAGTTTGTTGATACCGCCTGTGCCCACCAGCGGCGCATCGATCTGCGTGGTCACGCCAGCGTTAACCCGCGCTGCAGCCAAGCTGCCGTCCGGCGCATTGGTCGGGCTCAGAGTGCCGCCTGCGCCGGCCACCAGCGAGTAGCCCGGATCAAGGAATTGCAGGCCGGTAAAGCCTTGATTGCCGAGCACAGTCACCGTCCCGCCCTGCCCGCCAAACACTGCGAACTGGTTAGTCGACGCCTGGCCCTGGGTGCCGTTCGGATCGGTCCAGTTGGTGCCTGGGCCCCACGTCCCGCTGCCGCCGGTGATCGTGCCGTCAGGGTTGGTGGTGCCGCCGTTCCAGAACTGGACTTGCCCCGGGGTGGTTTGCACCAGCAGGTTGACCTGATTGGCCAGCGCGGTTTGCAAGGTCAGTGCGCCCGGAAGGATGCCCGAAGGCAGCGTGCCGTAAGCCAGGCCATTGTCGGTCAGGCTGCCGCCGTAGCGGAACAGTTGGTAAACCCCGGTGCCGAAGCCTCCGGCGTCGGTGACGTTCAGCGTGCCGTCCAGGGTCAGGTTGCCGGCCACATTCACCACCGAGGTAGAAGCGCCCGGCGCGCCGAGGCTGAAGTCCAGGTTGGTTCCCGAGGACAGGTTGAGGCCGCCCACCGACAACGGGTTGCCGCCGGTGCCTGCGGTCAGGGTCGAGCCGTTCGCCAGGGTGACGGTGCCCGCCAGTTGTCCCGAACCGCCCAGGGAGGCGCCACTGTCCACCAGCACATTGGCGCTGTTCAACGTGCCATTGACCAACAGGCCGCCGGCGTTGACGTTGGTATCGCCGGTAAAGGTGTTGTTGCCACTGAGCAGCAGGTCGCCGGTACCATTTTTGTTCAGCACGCCGGCGCCGGTGAGGTTGCCGGTGTAGGTGCCATCCGCCGCCTGTTCGAAGGTCAGGGTCGCATTGTTGGCGATCGCGCCCTGCAGGCTGCTGGTGTCACCCGAGGTGATGCCGCCGTTCAATGTGGTGCCGCCGCTGTAGGTGTTGGCACCCGTCAGCAGCAGTGAGCCATTGCCGTTTTTCACCAGGCTGCCGGTGCCACTGATGACGCCACCGAGGGTGGTGTCTTGCGTGCCCGCGAGGCCCAGTTGTGCACCGAGGTTGATCCCGTTGTTGAGCTGCAACGCCGCCGTGCTGTCGAGCACTGAATTGCCGGTAACACCCAGGGCGCCACTGCCGAGGGCATTGTTATTGCCGAGGATCAGCATGCCTGCCGCCAACTGCGTCCCGCCGCTGTAGGTGTTGTTGCCATTGAGGGTCAGGCTGGCCGCACCGTTCTTGACCAGGCTACCGCTGCCGCTGACCACACCGCCCAGGGTCAAGGCGTTGGACCCGGCGACATTCAAGGCGCCATTGAGTACCACCGCGTTAGCCAGGCTGACCGCCGTGTTGCTGTCCAGCGCTGTTCCGTTGGCCGTCGTCAATACGCCGGTGCCGAGTGCGCTGTCATTGCCCACCACCAGCTTGCCGCCGTTGAGAGCAGTGCCGCCGGTATAGCCATTGGTGCCATTGAGTACCAGGGTGCCGGTGTCGTATTTGCCCAGCGTGCCGGCGCCGTTGATGGCCACGCCGATGGTGGCAGTGTTGTTAGGGTCGACACGAATCGCCGAATTCCCCGTGCCGCCATTGACCAGGTTCAACGCGCCCGCCGTGCCGTCCACCAGGCTGTAGCCGTCGGTGGCGAACTGCAGGCCGGTGATGCTTTGCGTTCCATTGACCGTGACCGTGCCCGCTGTGCCCTGGAACACCGCGAAACTGTTGCCCCAGGCCTGGTTGACGGTACCGTCCACACTGGTCCAGTTGGTGGTGCCAGTGCCCCAGTTGCCGCTGCCGCCGTTAATGGTGCCGTCGCCCACCAGTTGGCTGCCATCCCAGAACTGCACGGTGGTGTTGGGCGCCGTCACCAGCAGGTTGACCTGATTGCCGACTGCCGTCTGCACTTGCAGATCCCCGGGCGTCACGCTGCCGGGCACCGCGCCGACCACCAGACCGTTATCGGTCAGGCCGCCGGTGTAGTTGATGATGCGATACACACCACTGCCAAAGCCGCCGATATCGCTGACGTTGAGGTTACCGTCGAGGGTCAGGTTACCGCCGACATTGATCAGCGGATTACCGCCACCGACGACCGGTGTACCCAACCCGACATCCAGGTTGGAGTTGCCCGACAACACCAGCGAGCCCACCGACAAGGTACTGCCGGTCGAGCCTGTCAGGTGCCCGCCATCGGCCACGGTGACGGCGCCGCCAAGGCTGCCGGTGCCCGTGAGCGTCGCACCGCTGTTGACCGCGACATTGCCGCTGGCCAGGGAGCCGCTGACGTTCAGGGTGCCACCGTTGACGCTGGTGTCGCCGGCCAGGGTGTTGATGCCACTGAGGGTCAAGGTGCCGGTGCCAAGTTTGTTCAGTTGCCCGGCACCGTCGAGTACCCCGTCAAAGGTACCGCTCTGGTTGCCGCCGCCCAGGCTGAGGGTATTGCCTGCGCCGATCAGTGCCGTGCCGTTGCCGGTCAGGCTGCCAAGGCTCGCAGAAGCGCCGAGGTTGAGCTGGGTACCGGCGCCGAGGGTCAAGCCGGCGTTGTTGCCGAGCGCCGTGGCACTGGTGGTGGTCAGGCTACCGCCGAGTACATTGAAGTTGCCGCTGAAAGTGTTGTTGCCGCCGAGGGTCAAGTCGGCTGCGCCATTTTTGGTCAGGGTGCCAGCGCCATCCAGCACGCCGCCCAGGGTCAGGTTATTGGTGCCGGCCAGATTCAGGTTGTCGTTGACCGTGACGTTGTTGGCCAGCACCAGCGCCGAGCTGTTGTCCAGCATCGAAGGCCCCGCCACCGTCAAGGTGCCTGAGCCGAGCGCCGCTGCACCGCCGAGGGTCAGGGTGCCGGCGTTCAGTGTGGTACCGCCGGTGTAGGTGTTCGTGCCATTGAGCGTCAGGTTGGCGCTGCCGTTTTTACTCACGCCGCCTGCGCCGTTGATCACGCCGCCGAGGGTCAGGTCATTGCTGCCGGTGACGCCCAGGTTGGCATTCAGAACGATGTTATTGCCCAGGCTCAATGCCGTGTTGCTGTCCAGGTTCGAGGCGCCTGCCACCGTCAGGTTACCCAGGCCCAGCGCCGAAGCGTTCCCCGCCGTGAGCGTCCCGGCGGTCAAGTTAATCCCGCCGAGGAAGCCGTTGGTGCCATTCAGGATCAGGTTGGCCGCGCCGTTTTTGGTCAGGCTGCCGGCGCCGTTGAGGGCGCCACCCAGGGTCAGGTCGGCCGTGCCGCCGATCCCGAGGTTACCGGCCAGGTTGATCGCGTTGTTCACGCTCACTGCAGTGGCCGCATCCAGCGTGGTGCCGTTGGCGGCATTGAGTGTGGCGCTGCCCAGTGCCGAATTCGACGCCAGGATCAGCCCGCCGGCATTCAGCGCAACCGGGCCGAGGAAGGCGTTATTGCCTCCCAGGGTGAGGTTGGCCGCGCCGTTTTTGATCAAGCCTCCGACGCCGCCAATCACGCCATTAAGAGTCAGTGCATTGCTGCCGCCGACCGTCAGGTTGCCGAGCAGGCTCACCCCGTTGCCCAGGGTCACGGCCGTGTTGCTGTCCAGCGTGGTGCCGGACGAAGTGCTCAGTTGTCCGCTGCCAAGGGCCGTGTTGCTGCCCACCACCAATGTCCCGCCCTGAAGCTCGGTGCCACCGGTGTAGCTGTTGGCGCCATTAAGCACGAGGGTGCCGCTGTCGAGTTTGGCCAGGGTGCCGCTGCCGTCGATGCCCACGCCGATGGTCGCGGTGGAACCCGGATCGACACGAATCGCGGTGTTGCCGCCGGTGCCGTTCACCGCCGTCAATTGCCCCGCCGCGCCGGTCACCAGGTTGTAGCCATCGGTGACGAATTGCAGCCCGGTGAACGATTGCCCGCCCACTATCGTGACGGTGCCCGCCGCACCCTGGAACACGCCGAAGTCAGCGGCCCATGGCTGGTTGACCAGGCCGTTGACCGAGGTCCAGTTGGTGCCGCCAGCCGTCCAGTTGCCGGTGCCGCCGTCCACCACGCCATTGGCGATGGTCTGGCTGCCGTCCCAGAAGCGGATATTGGCATTCGGCGCCGCCACCAGCACGTTTACCTGATTGCCCACCGAGGTCTGAACCACCAGGTCGCCGAGGCCGAAGCCCACCGGCACGCCGGTGACATTCAGGCCCAGGTCGGTCAGCGCGCCGGTGTAGTTGATCAAGCGATACACCCCGACGCCAAACCCGCCGGCATCGGTGACGTTCAGGTTGCCATCGAGGGTCAGGTTGCCGCCGACGTTGAGCAACGAGGTGGTAGACGGTGCGCCAAGCGCCACGTCCAGGTTGCCGCTGCCGGCCATCACCAGCGAACCGGCCGACAGCGTATTGCCGCTGCTCAGGGCCAGGTGGCCGCCGTTGTTGACGTTCAGCGCACCCAGTACCGAGCCGGTGCCGGTGAAGGTCGCGCCTGTGTTGACGTTGACGTTGGCGCTACCCAACGACCCGCTGAGGTCCAAGGTGCCGCCGTTGACGTTGGTGTCACCGGTGAGGCCATTGATGCCGGTCAGGTTAAGGGTACCGGTGCCGACCTTGGCCAGGACGCCGGTGCCGCTCAGGCCACCGTCGAAGGTGCTGCTGGCGTTGAGACCGCCCACCGACAACGTGTTGCTCCCGCTGACTTGCACGTCACCGCTGCCGGCGAGGGTCGCCAGGCTGGCATCGCTGCCCATGATCATCGACGCACCGGCACTGACAGTGGCACCGGACGTATTGCCCAGCGCACCTGCGCTGGCGGTGGTGACACTGCCGGACAGGACATTCAAGGCGCCGGTAAAGGTGTTGGTACCGCTGAGCGTCAGGTCCGCCAGACCATTTTTGTTCAGGGCGCCAGCGCCGCTGATCACGCCGCCCAGCGCCAGGTTGTTATTGCCGGCCACATTCAAATCAGCGTTGAGGGTTATCCCATTGCCCAAGGTCAGCGCCGCACTGTTGTCCAGTGTCGAGGTGCCACCCACGGTCAGGTTGCCGCTGCCCAGCGCCGCGCCATTGCCCAGCGTCAGGGTACCGGCGTTGAGGGTGCTGCCGCCGCTGTAGGTGTTGATGCCGTTGAGGGTCAGGTTGGCCGCGCCGTTCTTGATCAACTGACCGGTGCCCCCGATAAGGCCGCCCAGTGTCAGGCCTTGAGTGCCGCCGACGGTGAGGTCGGCATTGAGGGCAATTGCGTTGGTCAGCGCCACTGCGGCATTACTGTCCAGGGTCGCTGCGCCGCCCACCGTCAAATCGCCGGTGCCGAGGGCCGCATTACTGCCGACGGTCAAGGTACCGGCATTCAGCGAGGTGCCATCGATAAACGTGTTGGTACCGTTGAGAATCAGGTTGGCCGCACCGTTTTTCACCAGGTTGCCGTTGCCGCTGATCACGCCGCCCAAGGTCAGGTCTGCGTTACCGCCAATCGTCAGCGGGCCGGTCATGCCGATCTGGTTATTCAGGCTGACGGCAGTGCTGGCGTCCAGGCTAGTGTTGGCGGCCGTGGTCAATACGCCGCTGCCCAAGGCGTTGTTGGCACCGAGGATAATCTTGCCGGTGTTGAGCGTCGTGTTGCCCAGGTAGTTATTGCTGCCGTTGAGGGTCAGGTCGGCCGCGCCGTTCTTGATCAAGCCTCCGATGCCGTTGACGTTGCCGCCGAGGGTCAGCGCGTTGCTGCCAGCGAGGGTCAGACTGCCACCGAGGTTGATGGAATTGCCCAGAGAGGCGGCGGTGCTGGCGTCCAGCGTGGTGCCGTTGGACGCGTTCAGCGTGCCAGAGCCCAACGCGGTATTGGAGCCGACAATCAAGGTCCCGGCATTCAGCGCGGTGGTGCCGGTGTAGGTGTTGCTGCCGTTGAGGGTCAGGATTGAGGCACCGGTCTTGATCAGGCCACCCGCGCCGGCGATAACGCCTGCGAGGGTTAAAGGATTGGCCCCGCCGGCGGTCAGGTTGGCATTGAGGTTGATCGCATTACCCAACGTCAGCGCGCCAGTGCTGTTGAGGGTGCTGGCACCGCCCACGGTCAATGCGCCGGTGCCCAGTGCTGCGCCATTACCAAGGGTCAGGCTGCCGGCGTTCAGCGTCGTGCCACCCAGATAGGTGTTGACGCCGTTGAGGGTCAGGTTGGCCGCGCCGTTCTTGATCAGTTGGTTGCTGCCGCTGAGCACGCCACCCAGGGTCAGGGCGTTGCTGCCCGCCACGCTGAGGTCGGCGTTCACTGCGACGTTGTTGGCCAGCGTCACGTTGGCACTGCTGTCCAGCGAGGCCGCGCCCGCGACGGTCAGGTTACCGGCGCCCAAGGCTGCGTTATTACCGGCGGTCAGCGTGCCCGCGTTAAGCGTTACGCCGTTGAGGAACGTGTTGGCACCGTTGAGGACCAGGTTGGCCGCGCCATTTTTGGTCAGGCCGCCGCTGCCGGAGACGACGCCACCAAGGGTCAGGCCAGCGCTCCCGCCAAGGTTCAGGTTGCCGGTTATGCCGATGTCGTTGGTCAGGGCAACGGTGGTGCTCGCGTCCAGCGTGGTGCCGTCCGCCGTGTTCAAAATGCCGCCCGCCCCCAGGGCCGTATTGGAGCCGACGATCAGCGAACCGGCGTTAAGGGTGGTGTTGCCGGTGTAGGTATTGGCGCCACCAAGGGTCAACGCTGCCACACCGTTCTTGATCAGCCCGCCCGTGCCACTGACCACACCACTCAGGCCCAGCGCCTGCGTGCCGCCGATGGTCAAATCGGCCGCCAGGGTCACCGCGTTGGCCAGGGTTACCGCCGTGGTGGCATCGAGGGTGGTGCCTGCCGCCGTGCTCAGGATGCCGGTGCCCAGTGCAGTGTTGCTGCCCACCAACAGCGTGCCGGCGTTGAGCTGGGTGTTCCCGGCTTGAGTGTTGTTGCCGGTCAGCGTCAGGGTGGCCGCGCCATTCTTGATCAGCCCGGCGGGGCCCGATATCACACCGCCGAGGGTCAGCGCATTAGTGCCAAGCAAGGTCAAATTGCCGTTGACCGCAACGTTATTGGCCAGCGTCGCCGCCCCGGTGTTGCCCAGGCTGGCGGCGGCATTTACGTTCAAGGATCCGGAACCCAGGGAGCTGCCGCTGCCGACGATCAAGGTGCCGGCATTCAAGTCGGTGCTCCCGGTGTAGCCGGCGTTGGCCGCGCTAAGTGTCAGGCTGCCACTGCCATTCTTGGAGATCCCGCCGGCGCCGCTGACGTTACCGGCCAGCGTGAGGCTGCCGACGCCGCTGGTGCCGACGGCACTGTTAAGCACAAGTGCGTTGTTCAGTGTGATGGTGCCGGGCGCCTGGAGCACCGTCGAACCACCGATGGTCACGGTGCCGGCACTGAAGGCCAGGTTATTGCCCAGTTGTACGGAACCGCCATTGAGGGTGGTGTTGCCCAGGTAACTGTTGGCGCCATTGATGACCAACTGCCCGGTGCCGTTCTTGGTCAGGCCGCCCGAGCCCGAGACCACGTTACCCAGGGTGATGGCGTTGGTACCTTGCAGGGTCAAGCCGCTCGCCCCGAGGTTGATCAGGTTGCTCAGACTCAAACCGCCGGTGCTCGCCTGCAGGGCGCCACCATTGGAGGTCAGTACGCCGCTACCGAATGCCTGGTTGTTGTTGAATTGCGCGATACCGCCGTTGAGGGTGGTGCTGCCACTCACCAGCGGCCCTTGCAGGGTCCAGGTACCGCTGTTGACCGTCAGGTTGTTGAAGTTGACGTAGCTGGCACTCGACGCCACACCAACACCGCTGGTACCGCCGCCGATGCCAATGGGGTTTTGCAGGATCAGCGAGTTGACGCCACCTGCGCCTCCGTCAACCTGGCCGGTAGGAGCAAAGGTCAGGTTGACACCAATCAGGCCACCCAACGAAAGCCCTATACCGCCACCAGCGGAGATAGTCGAACCGGTGATGGCGGTGAAGGTGTTGGTACTGCCCGCCCCCATGGAGACGCCGCCGGAAATCGTACCGGAGTTGACGAAGGTATTACCCGTGGAGGAACTTTCAAAGGCCATCCGCCCGTTGATTGTGCCGGCGTTGATCACGTTGACTTGCGAGCCCCCGCGAATCGCGACCACTGGCGCATCCGCGGCAAACAGCGACAGGTTGAGCAATGCGGTGGAACCGATGGTGCCATTGTTCACAATATTGGTGCTGCCGCCGGCGCCGTTTTGCAGGTTCAGCGCCATACCATTGAGACTGGCAAGATTGACACCCAGCAGGTCCGCAGTACCTCGGATGATCCCGGTGGCGGCGTTCGTGACGTTCACCACACTCGCCCCCGCGTTACCCAGCACCACGCCGCCACTCAAGGCAGTGACCAGCCCGAGCAATGCCGGGTCGATAAGGCCCGCGTTGTTCAAGGTGATGTTATTGCCCGTCAGGTTCAGCACCTGGCCAGCCAGCGTCGCGTTCAGTTGGGCAGCGGAGCCCACGTTGACGGTCAGGTCATTCACTGCACTGGAGAACGTGTTCAAGAACAACGGCAGCGAAGGCACGCCACTGCACGTGACCGTGCCACCCGCCGCGGGACTTGCCGGCGTACAGGCCGCCATCACCTGCGGGCTCGCCAGGCCTAGAGCCAGGCCGGCAATACCGAGGCGAATAGCAAGATTAAGAGGAGAAATACGAGGTATGGCGGCAGTAGCAAGTCTTCTTTCCACGTGAAACTCCTTGTGGTCAAAGCCTTTCATCCATGAATGCGTAGAAGCCCAAAATTAGATCCAAACACGCATCGACGTCGAAACACCTGACCGTGATAACAACTGATCCTGTTCGTCACAACGTTAGCCGCGTGCATAAAACTCATTGAAATAAATGGTATTAATACTTTCGCGAGTGCCGCGCAGGACCCGGACGACATCCAATGAACGCGGAGCTGAACGCTCTGAGCCGCGCAAAAATTCAGATTTCACAATGTAAAAAAGCGCTCTAATAACGCGCTGTGTTACCCCTGTAGGAGCGAGCTTGCTCGCGAAAAGCGCTAAGGCACCGCGTGTATTCACGCCAGTCAGCGTCATCGTTAATGACTTTCGCGTTCAAGCTCGCTCCTACAGTAAAACCTGTTGATTCAGCAAAACGATCCTGGAGTCCCCAATGCCCCATGAAGGCAACCTGTTACAAGCGGCGGTTGTATTCCTGTTCGCCGCCGTACTGACCGTGCCCTTGGCCAAGCGCCTGCAACTGGGCGCCGTGTTGGGTTACTTGCTGGCCGGCGTGATCATCGGCCCTTCGGTGCTGGGCCTGGTGGGCAACCCGCAAAGCGTCAGCCAGTTTTCCGAACTTGGGGTGGTGTTGCTGCTGTTCATCATCGGCCTGGAGTTGTCACCGAAGCGTTTGTGGGTGATGCGCAAGGCGGTGTTTGGCGTCGGCCTGGCGCAGGTATTGCTGACGGGCACGGTGATCGGCGTGGTAGCGCTGTTTGCGTTTGGCCAGTCATGGAACAGTGCGATTGTGCTGGGCCTTGGCCTGGCACTCTCCTCCACCGCGTTTGGCCTGCAAAGCCTGGCCGAGCGCAAGGAGCTTAATCAGCCCCACGGGCGCCTGGCCTTTGCGATCCTGTTGTTCCAGGACATCGCGGCCATCCCGCTGATCGCCATGGTGCCGCTGCTCGCCGGCAGCGATCACCCCGCCACCACCTCCCAAGGCTTGCAGCACGGACTGGAAGTACTGGGCAGCATCGCCGTGGTGATTATCGGCGGACGCTATCTGCTGCGGCCGGTGTTTCGCATCGTGGCCAAGACCGGCCTGCGGGAAGTGTCCACCGCTACCGCGTTGCTGGTGGTAATTGGCACGGCATGGCTGATGGAGTTGGTGGGCGTGTCCATGGCCCTCGGCGCCTTCCTCGCCGGGCTGCTGCTGGCAGACTCCGAATACCGACACGAACTCGAATCGCAGATCGAACCGTTCAAGGGCCTGCTGCTGGGCCTGTTTTTTATCAGCGTGGGCATGGGCGCCAATATCAGCCTGTTGTTCAGTGCGCCGGTGATCGTGCTCGGCCTGACCTTGCTGCTGATCGCCATCAAGTTGCCGTTACTGTTTTGCGTAGGCCGTCTGGCCGGTGACCTGAACCGTGAAAGCGCGCTGCGCCTGGGTGTGGTGCTGGCAGCCGGCGGTGAATTTGCCTTCGTGGTGTTCAAGATCGGCCGCGACCAGGGCCTGTTCGAACCGCACCTCTACGACATCCTGGTGCTGACCATTACCCTATCGATGGCCGTGACCCCGTTGCTGCTGTTGCTCTGCCCGAAACTGTTCAAGCCCAAGGTCAAGCCGGTGGAAGTGCCCGAGGAATACCGCGCCATCGAAAGCGATGCCCCCCGGGTGGTGATCGCCGGGATGGGCCGTATGGGACAGATCGTGGCGCGGATCCTGCGGGCGCAAAACATCTCGTTTATCGCCCTCGACACCTCGGTGGAAACCATCGAGCTGACCCGCAGTTTCGGCGGCATGCCGGTGTTCTACGGCGACCCCCAGCGCCCGGAAATCCTCCACGCGGCGAAAGTCGACCAGGCTGAATTCTTTGTGATCGCCATGGACGACCCCGAAATCAACATCAAGACCGCCGAGCTGGTGCGCAGCCTCTACCCGCACATGAAGATCATCGCCCGCGCCCGTAACCGCCAACACGTGCATCGCCTGGTGGACCTCGACGCATCACCGGTGCGCGAAACATTTTACTCCAGCCTGGAAATGAGCCGTCGCACCCTCGTGGGCCTTGGCCTGACCCAAGCCCAGGCCGATGCGCGCATTAACCGTTTCAAAAACCACGACCTGCAACTGCTGGCCGCCCAGCACGCGGTGTATGACGACGCGGCCAAGGTGATGCAGTCGGCCCAGGAAGCCCGGACGGAATTGGCGCGGCTGTTTGAGATGGACCGACTCGAGGAAGAGTCCGACAAGGTGTAAGGATGGAGATGAACGATCTAGCGAAAATTCTGACAGAATACGGCGCAATTTCGTTCATCCCTGGAGAGCTTCATGGCCACCCTCAGCAAGACCGCAGCCCTCTTGGCCCTCGCACTGGCCGCCGGCTTCGGCGCCAGCCAAGTCCTCGCCGCCAGCAAGCCTGCGGCGCAGAAAACCGCCACCCAGACCATCTCTACCCTGGACGGCAAGTTCAGCTTCAACCTGCCCAAGTCCTACCTGGCCGACCCGTTGCCGGCCGGTGATGCCGAACACGGCACGGCGGGCGCCAGCGGCACGATGTACAGCGACCAGGCCACCAAAAGCGTGATTTTTGTGGTCGAGAAACCGAGTGTCGCCGGCCTGATCAAGGACAACGACCCGCAGTTCCTCGACGGCGCCGTGGCGGACTTCGTCAAGGAACAAAGCGCGGCCCTGCCGGACTTCAAGAAAGGCGCCGAGAAGAAACTCACCGTCAAGGGCCTGGCCCTGCGCCAGGTCGACAGCACCGCAACCATGGGCGGAGGCAAGACGCTGAGCTCCACCTTCCTGACGGGCTCCGGCAGCCACCAGTTGGTGGTGCAGGCGATTTCCCGGGCGGATGATGAAGCCGGTCATGCACTGTTGGTGAAGCAGATTATTGGCGGTAAGTAACCCGATTTACCTGACAATGAAAATCCAATGTGGGAGCGGGCTTGCTCGCGAATGCGGTGGGTCAGTTAATACATGTGCTGACTGAAACACCGCTTTCGCGAGCAAGCCCGCTCCCACATTTTGACCGCGTTCACATCGCTGGACTCAGTGCAGGCTCTTCTCCAGCCACTGCTTCAAGTCCAGTAACTCCGCTTCACCGACGGTATGAATCATCCCCGGGTAGCCGTGGAATTCCGGGGTGAGGCCAATCCCCTGCAACACCTCGTTGGCCCGCGTTGCCGAGTAGTAAGGCAGCGCCTGGTCCAGCGTCCCGTGCCCAATGAAAATCGCCAGCTTGCCCAGTCGCGCGTCCGGCTTGAGTTCGGCCTTGAGTACCGGCAGCAGGCTGCCGCTCAACGCCGCAATCCCGCGCAGGGTTTCGGGATGCCTTAACCCGACCTCGTACGACATGATCGCGCCCTGGCTGAACCCCACCAGAAACACCCGCTCACTTTGGGTGTGGTACTTGGTGGTGGCCTTTGCGACGAAGTCTTCGATCAGCTTGGCGCTGCTCTGCAAATCGGCGGTCTCGCCATCAAAATCGCCATCGCCCGGCTTCTTGCGAAACCAGCGATAACCACCGCCCTCCACCGGCATCGGTGCCCGTGCAGACAGGTAGGTCCAGGTCGACGGCAAGCGGTCCTTGAGCCCGAACAAGTCGGCCTCGTCACTGCCATAACCATGCAGGAAGATCACCAGCGGCTCGTTGCGTGCATCGCTTTGGGTCTGTTCCAGGTAAGGCAGGGGCAAGTCCGTGAGCAATTCGTCTTCGGCATGGGCAGCGCTGGCGAACAGCGCCACTGTCAGGGCGATCAGTTTGAGCATGGGCATCAACCTTCAGGGTTTGCGCAACAAATAGGTATCCATGATCCAGCCATTGGCCTGGCGCGCCGCCTTGCGCACGCGTTCAATCTCTTCGGCCACCTCGGCCACCTTGCCGCTGATCAGGATTTCGTCCGGTGTGCCCAGGTAGGCGCCCCAGTAAATATCCAGGTCCTGGTCGGCCACGGTGCGGTAGGAATCTTCGGCGTCGAGCATGACAACCAGGGTGTCGGCATCACTCGCCTGCCCCGCTGCCAAGCGACGCCCGGTGGTGATTTCGATGGAGCGGCCAATGCGGTTCAACGGCACTTTATGCTGGGCCGCCAAGGCCTGGACGCTGGTGATCCCGGGGATCACTTCAAACTCGAACTCGCAGCTGCCGCTGGCCAGAATCGCCTGCAGGATACGGATGGTGCTGTCGTACAGCGCCGGGTCGCCCCAAGCCAGGAATGCACCGACTTCGCCGTCGGCCATTTCTTCATTGATCATCCGCTCGAAGGTCTGTTGCTTGTCGCGGTTCAAATCCTTTACGGCGGTGGTGTAGTCGATGTCGCCACGCACCCGCTCAGGGCAATCGGCCTCGACAAAGCGGTAGGCGTGGTCGGTGATGTAGGTCTCGCAGATTTCCCGGCGCAGGTCGATCAGCTTGTCCTTGCTCTGGCCCTTGTCCATCAGGAAAAACACGTCGGTGCGGTTGAGCGCCTTGACCGCCTGCATCGTGATGTAGTCGGGGTTGCCGGCGCCAATGCCGATGATCAGGATGCGTTTCATGGGAAAGTCTTCATGGGTGTTCTCGGTGCGGGGAGCGGATTTTGCCATGTTCGGGGCGTCAGGCGTGAGTTTCCAGGCGCAGGCGCCAACGGCCGTTGAACCGCAGCTCGGTGGATGAGAGCGGCTCCACGTCGATCAGGTTGAACATCGAGGGCGGCAATTGCATGACGTGCAGCAGCGCCGCGCGGATAACGAAGGGATGGGTGACGGCCAGCACATGCCCCGGCGTTTGCTCAAGGGACTGCAACCACTGCCCTACCCGCTCACACAACTGCACCACCGATTCGCCGCCGTGGGGCGCGCAGGTGCTGTCGTTCAACCAGGCCTGGAGCGCTTCGGGCTCGGCCTGTTGAACCTCATCGATCGCCAACCCTTGCCAGCGGCCGAAATCACAATCGCGCAGGGCTGTTTCAACTGAAGCCTCGGCGGCAAACAGGGTCGCCGTCTGCCGGGTTCGCGTCTCTGGGCCACACAGTACAAGGGGCGCACGCTTGAAACGCTGCGCCTGGGACAACGCCGCCTGCTGCCAGTCCATCTCCACCGACTCATCCAGCGCAAAGCGTGCACATTTCTGGGCACGGGTGCTGGCGTGGGAAATCAGGGTCAACCGGGTGGCCTGCATGACAAATCGCTCTGGCGAAGATAGTTCAATATCTTACAACGATCCGCACACAGGAAGCCGGTAGCCGCCGACAGATCGGCGGCGACCGGCATTCACACCCCTGGCCGCGCCAGGTAGAACACCTCATAGCCGTTGCCCGGGCGGTTCACATCCAGCGCCTTGCCCGACAAGGTAATCCGCACCAGCTTCCACGCCTGCACATCCAGCGCCAGAAACACCGCAAAGTTATCGCTGGTGTCTGCAATCTGCTGATTGCGGGCTTTTTCGGTGGCGAGGATTTGCCCACGGTCCGCGCTTGGCTCCAGCGCCCACTCTTCCCGGTACAGGCTCAAAGCGGTTTGCGCCGGACCTCGCTGCACATCCAGCGGTAACCAGGACTCAATGTGCGGCCGGCCAAAACTGTCGAGGACCTTCTGAAAACGCTCGCCGAGTAAAAAGTCTGCGGCCTGCAAAGGATCCGACCACAGGTAAACCGACGAATACAGGTTGCCCACGCCCGGCCCCTGCCCCCGTTCCTGAGCGATAAACGCCTTGAACAGCAAACCCTCGGTGTGATCCCACTGCGGCCCCAACCGGGCGGCGCGCTCGCGGATGACACCCATGTCGTAATCAGCTGGCAAGCGGTGTGAATACTGTTTGGCAAACATCATGGCGCTCCTGTTCAGATGAGTGGACAGCTTGTGCCGGGCCCATGATTTCAGCAAGATATCACCAGATATAGGTGTGATAAGGAACTGAAATGACCGACACCCTCAAGCCGCTGGATATCGACACCGTGCACGCCTTTGTACTGGTGGCCGACTTCGCCAGTTTCACCCGTGCAGCCCAGGCCCTTGACACGTCACAGGCGGCCATCAGCCTCAAGCTCAAGCGCCTGGAAGAGCGCCTCGGTTACCGCCTGCTGGTGCGCACGCCACGGCATGTGCGGCTGTCGCCCCAGGGCGAACAGTTCATCGTTGCCGCCCGCGCGTTGCTCAATGCCCACGAACGGGCATTGGGTGACATGGGCAACAGCGCACCACGAAGGCTGGTGATCGGCATCAGCGACCATGTGGCCGGGCCCGACCTGCCGCTGTGGCTCAGCCGCCTGGCAGCGTACGACCCACTGGTGATTCTGGAGGTGCGGATTGCCTCGTCCCGGGACTTGGTGGCTGCGTTCGACCGCAATGAACTGGACGCGGTGATCGTGCGCAACGAGGGCGACCGCCAGGACGGCGAAGTATTGGTGGTTGAACGCTTTGGCTGGTTCGCCGCACCGACCTGGCAGCACACGCCCGGCACGCCGTTGCGCATGGCAACCATGGCCTCGCCCTGCGGCGTGCGACAGTTGGCGGTGCGGGCGTTGGATGAAGCGCGGATTGACTGGACCGAAGTGTTTGTCGGCGGCGGCGTGATGGCCGTCGGTGCGGCCGTCAGCGCCGGCCTGGGCGTTGCAGCGCTGGCTCGGCGGGTTGCTCCGGCGGGCGCTGTGGACGTGAGTGAACAGTACGGACTACCGGCGTTGCCCGTCAGTGAAATCGTGCTGCACAGCCGGATCAGCGATGGCCGCTCCCGTGAGACATTGCGGGCCTTGAGTGCAACCTTCAGAGGGGTTCTGGAGCGTTAGGTTGCATCTGCGCATAGCGCCCGCGCACAAACCGCTCCAGCTCGTCTCCCGGCAGCGCCTTGCTGAAATACCAGCCCTGGATAATCAACTCCGAGCCCGACTGCAAAAACGCCAGTTGCTCGGCGGTTTCCACGCCCTCGACCACCACCCCGAGGTTCAACGCCTCACAGAACCTCAACATCCCGGTCAGCACCTGAGCGCCCTTTGGATCATGTTGGGCCACCACGAAACTGCGATCGATCTTGATGAAATCCACCGGAAACTGATGCAGATAACTCAGCGCCGAAAACCCGGTGCCGAAATCGTCGAGGTACACCTTGGCGCCGATCGCCTGCAGCTTCTCGATCATCTGCCGGGCGCCCTGGATATCCCCCACCAATGCATCCTCGGTGATCTCCACCGACACCTGCCCATGGGCCTGGGCCAGTATCTCCACCAGCCGGTCACCATAGGCCGGGGTGGTGAGCGTGGCGCTGGAGATATTGATTGTCATCGGTAACCTGAAACCGACCTTCCGCCACTTCTGGTACTGGCGCACAGCCTGGGACGCCACCCACACATCCACATCGGGCATCAACCTGGCATTGGCCAGCCATTGCAGGAACTCCCAGGGCGAATGCACCGTGCCCTCGGCATCCCGTGCGCGCATCAACGCTTCACAACCGGTGCATAGCCCGGTCCGGGTAGAAATCTGCGGTTGGAATTCAAGGTAAAACTCATAGTCGCTGATCTGCTGGATATGGCTCAACTCGCTGACCTGGCGCGCCTGGGCCTTGTGGGAAGCCATTACCGGATCCAGCTCCAGCAAGCGGCCCTTTTCTTCCAGGCCGCGAAAGGTCATGTCCAGCGACTTCAAATACACCGTGCCGCCTTCCGTGGCCTGGCGATTGATCGCCCGCACATAGGGTGCATAAATCAGCATGCCAACCCCCAGCAACACCACCTGCAGCAACACCGCCGCGAGGTCGCCATGGGTGCTCAAATAGGCGTTGAGCAACACCGGCGCGGTAAACGGCACACTCACCACCGCAGGCGAGACCCAGCCAATCTGCACCACCATCAGCGCCAGCATCGCGTTGAACGCCGGCACCACCAGAAAAGGAATGAACAGACGCGGATTGAGAATGATCGGCAAGCCAAACAACAACACTTCACTGACATTGAACAGCGACAGCGGCAAGCTGGCCATCGCCACCAATCGCATCGACCGGCTCTTGGAAAACAGCAGGATCGCGAGCAGCAGGCACAACGCGCCACCCGAGCCGCCGATAAACGCGAAGCTGCCCAGCAAGCCGCCGTTCAGTAGATATTTGACCGGTTCGCCTGCCGCCAGCGCCGCGTTATTGAGCGCGACAGCCTGATCCAGTACGTCAAACAACGGCTGCATGGCGTAGACACCATGGATCCCAAAAAACCACAGCAGCGAATTCATCAGGGTTACAAACAAGCCGCTGCCATAGGGCGTTTCCAGCGCATCGAGCACCTGCGGCCCCTGAAGCTGCGCCACCTGCGGAATCTGCAACAGCAACGACAGCAGGAGCACCAGCCCGAGCGCGGTGATCGCACCCGGCACCACCATATTGATGGTGCCCTTGAGGTTGTGCCCCACCAGGTCTTCGTTGATCAACCGGGTCCAGCGACGCCGATGCAGCCAGGCGATGGCGGGCACGTTGATCAACGGCGAGGCGATGGCGATGAACAACACGAAGGTCGCTGAGGCACGGGGGAAATCCCGCAGCACAAACGTGGCGATCACCACATGGGCCAGGCACAGGAACGCCACCGGTAGCTGCGGCAGGCGGTGCTGAATCGCAAGCATGTAACCGATGGAGGCGGCCACCAGCAGCGGGATCACCGAGCTGATCTGGCTGTGCAGCCCCGCGAGCAAGGCCACCACCTGAGGGTCGAAACCCAGCACACGAGCGCATTCAGACAGGATCAGGAACCCGGCCGACACCAGCAGACATGGCAGGATCCACAACAATCCCTCACGAATGGCCCGCAACGACTCGGTGCTGGCCAAGGCCGTCAGCCGTTGGGTGAAGAAAAGCTTGAACAGCGTTTGCGCCATCACCTGTCCCTCTGCACATAGCACTCGATCCCTGATGCCAAAGTCGCAAAGACACATGTGCCGTTGCCTTTATCGACGAGGTAACGCTACACGCCCTGATACCGCGAACGAAAGGCTTTTGCTGCCATCGGCGCAATTATTCAGATTCGCGCCGTCGCGCTGATGCTTGTCGATTGCCCCGGGTTGGCCCATCCTTCGGCGCACTTGTTGTCGTAAAAAGCGACGTTCCCTCATGGCCTGCGCACTGCTGGGTCTGACCAGCCGTCTCTCTTACCGTGGAGTAAACCTTTGTCCCAACCCGGCGAAAACCACCAGCTAGCCCTGGACAGATTCCTGAGCGAACACCCTGCCCTGGCCGAAGAACTGAATACGTTGAACCCCCTGGCGGCGCAGGCTAAAGGGGAAACCATGGAGCAGTACCGCGCCGAACGCCTGCATGAAGCCTTCGAGGCAGAAGCCGAGCAACAGGGCTTGTTTGCCTGGGAGCTGACGCTGAAATTGACGGCGCATTCCCCTGCGAAGTTCGAGGCCCAGCGCCTTGAGGTGCACAAGGAAGTGGCGCAGATGGCGGGCTTGAGTTGGGCCGAATATTGTCAGTTGCATGACTTGCCCGAGTAGAACCAGCGGCTAAAACACTGGCGGGGATCGCTGAGCGCTGCATGCAATTCTTCAGGGGTGATCACCCTGCGCTCTGGGTCGATCGCCAAAGCCGTGCGTAACGCTCGCCAGCAATGGCGAGGTAATTGCCCGGGACGGACCGGTCTGTCACTGGAGTGGCGCCGTCCTTGGGCCAATTCGTACAGTACACAAGCCACTGCATACAGATCGGCACTGGCCGACAGTGCTGCGCCGGCCAGCAACTCCGGCGCGGCGTACGCTGGCGTCCAAGCGTTGAAACGACTGCGACTCAAGCCTGGCGGCCCCGCCGAGGCCTGTCCGCAAGCCTGACCCAGACCGAAATCAAACAAACGCAGCCCGCCCTCTCCTACCATCACATTGCCGGGTTTCACATCCCCGTGCAGCACGCCCTGCTGATGGCTATGACGCAACGCATCGAGCAATTGCACGGCGATGCCTTGCCACTCTTGCCACGGCAAGCCACCGGGGCGCTCCAGCAGCAGCCGATCCAGGGTCATGCCCTGAAGCAGTTCCATGGTGAAAAAAGCGATCTGACAGGGAGCGTCTACTTCAAACGAAAACACCCGTACCACCTGCTCATGCCGAAGGCTGCGCGTCAGGGCAAACTCGCTGTAGAGCAGCACGTGGGCGTCTGCACATTCACGAATGGCTTCACCCAGCACCTTGATCGCCACACTGGAACGCGACTCACCAAACTGTTCGTGCAGCAGATCCCGGGCGCGATAGACCACGCCCATGCCGCCAGCGCCCAGAACTCGTTCGATAAGGTATCGCCCGGCCAGCAACGCAGGTATCCCGTCGCGCTGCGGGTTGCCCTGCGCCCGGGCGAAAGCAAAGTGGGTCAACGGGCGACTGGGCATAACCTCAAGCCCAGGCTTATCGTTCATGACTGCACCACCACAGCGGTCAGGTTGTCGCGGGCGGCACCGCGCAATACGCCGGCGAACAGTTGGTCCAGAATCCGCTGTGGGTTTCCCAGGCTCAACGCCTGCCCCAACTCACCATGGCTAAGCGCCTGATACAGGCCATCACTGCACAGCAGAAAGACATCTCCTGACAGAGTCCCGAGTTCCAATACCTGCGGACTCAATGGTTCCCGCGAGCCGATGGCGCGGGTCAGCGCCCGCGCATCGGGGTGCGCCTTGGCCCGCTCCAGGCTCACCCGCTGGTCAATCAACTGCTCCAACAGCGAATGGTCCCGCGACAGCTGGTACAACGTCTGCGCTCGCCACAGATAACAACGACTGTCACCCGCCCAGACACAGGCAGCGCGATCGCCCTGAAGCAGCAAAGCCACGACCGTGCTCCCCATGGTGCGATCACCACCCTGGGCGGTGACCGTCAACTCTTCACCCAGCCGCCGATTGAGCCATTGCAGGCAACGGCGGGTCGCCTCGACCCGTTCGTCGAGGCTCCCCTGGCCGGGCAATAACGCCAGGCTATCGACCACCAGTTGGCTGGCGACATCCCCTGCCTGATGCCCGCCCATCCCGTCTGCCACGGCCCAGCAGCCCTGCCGAGGACAATCGAGAAAAGCATCCTCGTTGCGCGACCGGAGCTTGCCACGGTCCGTACGGCCAGCACTGCGCCAGCGATCCTGACCTCGGATCACAGTTGCTCCGGAAGGCGAAAGGTACGCCACTGCGCGATCTGAAACGGATTGGGCGCGCGCCGGCTGGTCAGCAGGTAGTTGGCGCGCAAGCCTGCCAGGTCCGCCTTGAGAATCAGGGCATCCTGCCCGCTGGAGGGTTCGCTCTGCATCAGGTCGAACAAGCGGAACAGCGACCAGGCCCCGGTATTTTTTTCGAGCCCCAACGCCCGCTCGCTACCCCGCTCCAGCACCAGGCTGCTGCGACCATTTTCAGCCTCGGCTGGCCACTGCATCGCCATCGGGACAATCGGCCCGTGCCGGTACTCCATCTGCTGGCCGCCCAAACGCAAGACCGCGCGACTTACCGAAGGGTCCAAACTGTAGGGCGCGACGGTGAAACGAACCTGCAAGCCACCCGGTTCATCCGCAAAAAAACCGCGCCTGATCACCTGCGCCTTCGCTTGCTGGTCGAGGAACGCCCGGGACATCGGCAAGCTGCGCCCATCCAGGCTGCGCAGCCTGTAGCGACCGGCATCGGCGCTGACAAAAGGCTTTAGATAGCTGTCAAAAAATCGCGCCATTATCCCCCCTGGCTTGAAGAACTCCTGAAAATCATCAAGGGAGACGTCGCTGCTGGCGTGGGCATTGAACGGATAACGTTGCTTGATCGCCTTGGCGTAAAAACCATATACCTCACTCTGATAACGCTGGTTCACATGGCGATAAGCTTGGTCGAGCAGGCGGCTCCAATGCTCGTCGGCCAGTCTTTCAAACCAACCCGCCAGCGGCAACGGCAAACGGGCGGCAACGTTACGCAGATGACTCAGTGCATCCTGCTGGCCTTGGGTCCGACGCTTTGCCATGTCGAAGGCGACCGGCTCGGGCGAGCCTTCGCGATTCAAGGTCGCCAATTGCAGGTGCAAGTCATTGAGTGCCTGCAGCGCCTGGGTCAACTCGGTGCCCGGGTTCTCGTGGCTGTCCAGCAACTGGTGCAAGGGCTCGAAGCGGCGTTGCATGGCGCGCCGTGCCATGTCGGGCAATGTGTCGGCCAATCCGCTCCGGACGTCGACGTCGACGGCTGCGGTCTGCGCAACCTGCAACAGCTCTACCCCAGGGACGGGCAGTTTGGCAGCCAACTTATCCAGGCGCTCGTTGACCGATGGCAAGCGCGTGTTTTCACGAACCTGTTGTAACAGCTGCAACAACGGCGACTGGGCTGACGTCAGGCTGGCGAGTTGCTCGGCGCCTTGCCTGGAATTGTCAATCTCGCGCAGGCGAATCCGTCCAATCGCCTCGCTCCAAGCCTCGGCATACTCGCTGAAGTAGCGTTGCTCAAGTTCCACCATCAACCGCCGCAAGTCCATCGCACTCAGGTCGGCCCCCTCCCCCAGCACCCAGTTGTCCTGGACGATGGTGTTCACCAGACGCGCGCCCTGCGACTCGAAATACCGCAGGTACTTGCGTGTATAAAATCCCGGAATGGGCTGGTCGCCACCGTCAAACACCAGCCCGTGTGCAAGGCGCAACGGTTCAAGGCCGCGGGCTTGTTCACGCAGCACGCGGTACACCACATCGACCAGCGATTCGCCCCGCAACACGTGGCGCGCGTGGGCCACCAATTCGCTGTCGAGCGGGTGTACGAACGGCTGCTCAAGCAAGTGCGCGAAGTGTTCATTCAAACGACTCTGCACGGAGGGCTCACCGGCAAAACGCACAGACCAATGCCCCGCCACCCGCTCGCGCAGCCAGCCGACATCCCGACGCTCCCGCAGGTTGAGCATCAGGTACGCCCGGAGGTTGTCCAACAGCCGCTCGCGATCTTCCAGGCTGCCGCGAACCTGCTCTTGCAACATCTCGCCGACCTGAGACAGCAGCAGTTGATCCAAGGCGTGCTCATAGGCCTGTTCCAGCACGGGGCGGCTGATAGTGCCTTGGTACAACCCAGCCCGTTCAACCAGTCTGGCTTCGCCTTGAGCAGGGAAAACCCGCGTGGCCGCCAGGCGGCTATCGAGCAGCGGCAGAAGCGCCAGGGTAGCGTCCGATCCGGGCTGCACGGGCGCGGGCCGTCGCACCAGATCCTGAAGTTGCTCCAGGCGTTGATGATTGAAAGAGTAGCTATGGGTCCAAAGCAGGCCCGCCGCCCCGACGACCACTAACGCGCTCAGGCCCAGCAAACCCTGGCGCCAGCAAATGCGACGTCGCTCCTGGCTATGGAGGCCCGCCAGATCGGCTTGCGCCAGAATCACCCGGCTGAACAAGCCCTGGATAAAGTGCGGGCGAAGCTCAAGTGGTTGCGGGCCACCGTCCGCACTGGTCAAGTAGAAACCACGAAAGCCGTTGCTGTGCTGATAACGCGGGCCGCAGAACGCAACGTCGATGTACAGGCTCAGACGCTCGCCAATTCGAGCCGCCTGATGAGGAAAGTCGAGCATCCGACCGCGCAGGTCGCTGTTGCGCTCCTGATGGAGTCGCTGCACAAGCTCACCACTCAGGCGCTGAAGCAGCGCTTCAAACGCCTGGCGTACCTGGCCAGTATCAATCCCGTCCTTGCCGGGCGCGATAGATTCACCAAGCACCGCATCACTGCCCTCTCCCAGTGGACGATCGAAGAACTCCCCAAACCCCGACAGCCGGTCGGCCTGAGTCACCACCAGGTAGATCGGCACATCCACATGCAACGTCTGCCGGATCTCCAGCAGCCGACTCTGGACTGCCCGCGCATCATTCTCCAGATCACGTTCACTGCCATGGAGCAATGTATCCATCGACAGCGCCACCACCACACCATTGAGCGGGCCGGTGCGGCGCCGCGCCTTGAGCAGGCCCAGCAGCATCGACCAACCCGCGCCATCCACCTGGCTGTCAGGCTGGCTGACGTAGCGGCCAGCAGTGTCGAGTAACACCCCGTCTTCGGCGAAGTGCCATTCACAGTCACGTGTGCCACCGCCTTCCGCCGTCACCCTTGGCTCGCCCCGATTCTGGAGCAACTGCAACCCACTGGCCGCCAACATCCGGGACTTGCCACTGCCCTCCTTGCCGATCAGCAAATACCACGGCAACGCATCGCGCCCACGCGGGCTGCGCTCGCCATAAATGCTGGAGTTTTTCAGGGTGTACAGAGCGTCCTTGAAGCGAGCGCGCAGTTGCCGCTGCTCGTTTTCCACCAGACCTTTGTGCGGGAACGACTGAACATTATCGACCTTTCCTTGCCGGGCAATGCTGCGCCAATTGGCGTACACCATCGCCAGGCCCCACAACAAGAACAGCCCGCTGATCGTCAGCAAGCGCGCCGCCGTCGTTTGCCAGAATCGATAATCATCGACGGCCAGCAATGGCCCGAAAAACCACACGGCCACCGCGATCGCGAGCACCAGCAACAGGCTCCAGACCCAAATCCTGCCCAGCACGGTGCCCGCGCTCCTGAAGAATGCGTTCATGTGTTGCTCCCTGCGTTAGAGGGGCGCTCGGGTAATATCCGGCGCCACAAGTTGATACGGTTGCAGCGCGGTCTCGCGCTGCTGGCCCAGTACCCAGGTAAACCCCGCATGCAGGGTCAACAGGCTGGAGACGACAAACACCGCAATCCAGGTGACCGGCACGACCCTCAGCCGTTTTTGGGGCTGCTGTTCCGCCTTGGGCGGCGGTGCGCAGGCAGGCCGGGAGTCGCCCCGCACATGCCGGATCTGCCGATACAGCGCGTCCCGAACCTGCTCTAGCTGCAACAACCCACGCTCCATGACCCGGTATTTGCCCTCGAACCCGAGTGACAGGCACAGGTACATCAGTTCCAGCATCGCCAGGTGCTTGATGGGGTCCCTCGACATACGCTCAAGCAGTTGAAAAAATTTCTCGCCGCCGAAGGTTTCGTTGTGAAAGCTGCTCAGCAGGCTCATCTTCGACCAATCGCTCTGGCTGCCCCATGAGGTGGTGACCACGGCTTCGTCGATCACGCTGCACAGCACATACCGCGCCGCCATCACCTCACTGCTCTGCGCACCGTCATGCCGGGCGCGCGTCTCGAACAACCTGACCGCGGATGACAGCCGTTCGTTGAGCGCGCGCAGGCTTTCCTGAGCGGTGCTGCGCTTGAGCTGGACCACCTCGGACAACAGTGCCGACGCAGGCGCAACCAAACTGTTCAGGCCAACATTGAAGTGCTCCAAGCCCTGCAAGCGGGCGGCGTAAATCATCCGGTCTTCCAGTTGTTCGAAGCGCGGCGGCGATGCGAAGTCGGTTATCGGACCCTGCGCCGGCCCACGTCCCTGTCGATCAAGCAGGATGGTTTTTTCATCCTGCGGATATTCCCTGTCCATGGTCTCAGTTCCTGATAGCCCAGAATTTCAGTTCCAGTTCGGCAAAGTCGCCGCTGACGTGTAAGGCAAAACCTCCCGACTGCTTCAACTGCTCGACGTCCCGGGCACTGAGTTCGAGCATGAAATAGGTTTTTGCGGCATGAAACGGTATCTGTCGGGGAGCCACCGGCAGCGGCTTGACCTTGATGCCCGCCAAATGCAGGTTGACCAATTCGCGAATTCGCTCCACAGGCCCAACCTTGAGGTGCGCCGGAAGCCGGTGGCGCAGCTCATCGGCCTCACAATGGGCACTGGCGGCCAGAACGAAGGTCGCCGAACCCAACAGATTGAGATCGCTTACCGGGCACACCAACACCCCGTACTGGCGGGGCTGCAGCGCCAGCTCAATGGCATGCTGCTCAAGCACCATCGACAGCAGGCCGCGAATCGGCTCCATCAAGCCGCGAAAGCTGGCGCCCTGGTCGCTGTGCCGGTAATGCCCCTCGAAGTGCGCACGCTTGCTGTCGCTGGCAAACGTCGCGAGCTCACCCAGGATCGACAGCAATGTTCGATACAGCGCCTCAGGGCTGACCTGGCTCAGGCCCAGGTAGTGACGCAAGACCAGTTCGGTGCGATTGATCAATTGCAGCATCAGGAAGTCACCGACCTCCGCGCCGGCGGCGGTGCCGTTGACGCGAATCCGTTCGGCGATGGCATCCCCCCGGCAAGCGAGCAGGCTGATCACCTCCTTGAGGCAAGACAGCAGGTAACTCGAGCCATGCAGGTGAATGAAGGTCGGGATAAAATCGGCATCCAGGCTCACACCCTCTTCGGTGCAGTTGAGCACCTGGGCAACCTTGAGCTTCACGTAATGCTGGTCGCTGTGCTGCTCTCCCAGCAGCAGACGAAAATCCAGCTGCCCGCACTGTATCTGACGAAGGGAATCCTCCCCGGCGTTGGAGTCGCTGACGTCTACCGCAAGGGTCTTGTAGCGCGCCACTACATCGACCTGCTCCGGGCGACGGGCTTCAACGCAGTGACTCGTGGCCAACGGCAAGGCCAGGTATATCGCCTGTTTTCCGGTATTCACTGGAACCTCCAGCACCAGCGACTCCATTGACCCACCCAGTTCGAACAGGCTGCCGTCCGGCAATATTCCACTGGCCTGATTCACCACGACCTTGCCCATGTTCAAGTATTGCAGATCGATTTCCAGGGCCAGGAAGCCCCAGCCGTGGGCGCACAACAACTGGGTGCGGCGTTTGAGTTGCTGATCGTGGTAACGATCGTTTTGCTGAAAATGCTGAGGGCGCAGCAACATGCCTTCCTGCCAGATGACTTTTTGGCTGTGCATGTCAGTCGCCCGCCTTGGCTGGTTGCGGGTTCACCAGCCGAATACCGGCCTGATCAAGGACCAGTTCGGCGCGCGTCAATCGCTGCGCGGTCACCGGCAACACATAGCGCCATTGCGAGTGGGGCAAATCACGATACGCCGCCAGCACGCCGACATAGCGACTGCCTGGTTCTAGACTGAGTTTGAGTGTGGAGTGATCGCCAGGGCGCAGCTCCAGTTCTTCGAGGTTCACCAGGTCTTTGGGCAAGGCTTGCTCTGCATGGCCGTAAAGGCTGAAAAAGTCTGCATTCTCAAAAGCCACGGGGTGTCGCAGTTCCATCAGGTGCACCACGATCGGCGATGGGCGACCATGGAGATCGGGGTTGACCTGCTCGCTGGCCGTCAGTGTCAGGTCCACCTTGGTCAGCTTCGAAAAGGGCGACAGGGCACAACCACCCAGCAAACCCATCACAGCGCACAACAATGCAACGACGACTCGGGACATGAAGATCATCCTGGATAACGGTGAAGGGTTGAGATCAGACGAATCTGCTCTTCATAGGCCTTGATGAAGTCGCTGCCCAGCAGGCCCTCGCTCAAGTGCTCGTCCTCGATCAGCGCCTGGTAGTGCCGCTGATACGCGCGCCAGTAGGTGCCACACCGAGGAATCAACGGGGGCTTCGGTTGGCGCTCGAAACACAGGCGCAAATGACTGGGTGCGAAGGCCGCCAGAGCCCCGCGTAGCGCCGCGCGGCAGGCCACCAGCAGAGCCACCTGGTGGGCCTGCATGTCGCGGTAGGCCCGTGTGACGAACATCTCGGCGGACACCTGCCCCAACTGCCCGGCACCCAACAGCAGTCCCAAGGCTGCGCTGACGTCGACGCAGTCTTTAAGCGGATCGGGACTCTGGAGCGGTGTATGGGTAAGTGATAGATTCAACTCGCGTTTAAGCTCATTGCGAGTACTCAGGCTCTGTTGCAATCCCTCCGTCATTTGCCTGAGCAGCCCCGCCGCCTTTATCGCCAACACCTCTCTTCCTGGCTCATCAAGGGTGTCCAGATCGATACCCAGGGCCTGCGCAAACGCAGACCAAAATGGCTCTGAGCCTTGAGTTGGAAGTGGCGATGGAAGGCTCGGCCCCACCCTGCGGGCAGGC
This sequence comes from Pseudomonas sp. ATCC PTA-122608, assembly GCF_001952855.1. GTDB lineage: Bacteria > Pseudomonadota > Gammaproteobacteria > Pseudomonadales > Pseudomonadaceae > Aquipseudomonas. The sequence continues at coordinate 113,948 of NZ_LPNO01000024.1, forward strand.
TCCACAAGTTCGGGAACCGTCAGATGATCCCGGTCTGCCGCTGCATGGTCCGTCCACCGCAATGCCTCGTGATTGGCCATGGTCAGCGCGGCCAAGTCTTGCGACTCGTCCTGAAGCTGTCGTTCGCCGGCCAGTGCCTGCACCGGATCCAGCTCAAGAAATGCATCATCGGGAATCAGCGTGGGCAATCCGTCATGTTCCGGCACCGTCGTCGGGCTGACCAGCCGTGCGCGAATACTCAGCGGCCCCAGCTGAAATATCATGCCGTCATCTACCGGATACTCCTGCCCCTCCCGCAGACGCTCGGCGCTGCCTGCCAGGCGGGTTCCATTACTGCTGATGTCCGTCAGGAAGTAACGGCCGTCGCGATAGCTGATCACCGCGTGACGACTGGAAACCTGGCGGCTGGCGTCAGGAAGGGCCCAGTCACAACTGGCCCCACGGCCTACGACGCCGCCAACGCCGTTAAAGGTTTTGCGCAGGGCCGGCGCCCGTCCTTGCCCTGCAGGGCATACCTCAAACACTAGTTGCATGTAGGGCTCCCCTGCGCTCACTGGCCACGACCGGTAGACTGGGGATCGCCCAGCGGGCGGTAGTCACCGTCGTCAAAGACATGGTTGGTGTTACAGCCACTCAGCAAAAACAACACAAGCATCAGGGCTTGCCACTGACTAACAGGCATCAGATATCTCCCGGAATTTAAGGGGCGCGTCATTCAGCACTCCCCCTTGACGTCGCCAAAAGGAATGTCCAGGCGTGCAAGGCGGTACAGCAGCGTGCGCCGGGCGACACCCAACTCACGGGCCGTGCGCGTTCGGTTGCCACGGTTTTTGCGCAGGCAGTCGATCAGGACAACCCGCTCGACCCGCTCCATGCGCTGGCGCAGCGTCGCGTCAACAGCCGGCGCAGTCAGGCCAGGCGACAGCGACAGGTGCGGCGGCAGGATGACTTCGTCGTCGCACAGCAGCACCGCCCGCTCCACCATGCATTTAAGCTCGCGCACATTGCCGGGGAAGCTGTGGCTGGACAGTTGATCCAGCGCCGCACTCGACCAGCCCACCGGCGCTCGACCCAGCATTGCGCAGGCCTTGTCTGCGAAATGCCGGGCCAGTTGCAGCACGTCACCCTCGCGCTGGCGTAGCGCTGGCAACTCGATAGGAAATTGCGCCAATCGGTAATAAAGGTCTTCGCGAAAGCTCCCTTCAGCCACCATGCGGGTGAGGTCCCGATGGGTCGCCGCGAGGATTCGTACGTCGACCCTGTGGGCCGTATTGGCACCCAATGGGCGAATCTCGCCTTCCTGCAGCACCCTTAACAACTTGGCTTGCAGTGACAGCGGCATGTCACCGATTTCGTCGAGCAGCAGCGTGCCGCCGTGGGCGGTGTCAAACAGACCGGCGTAGTCTCTTTCGGCCCCGGTGAACGCGCCTTTGCGGTAACCGAACAATTCACTTTCGAGCAAGCCCTCGGGAAACGCAGCGCAGTTTTGCACCACAAATGCTTTGTTGCTGCGCGGCCCGGCAGCATGAATGGCCCGGGCGACCACTTCTTTACCTGTGCCGGTCTCCCCTCGCAGCAATACGGTGTAGGGGCTATTCACAACCTTGCCGATCAGACGGCACGTCTCGTCCATCGCCGTGCTGTTTCCTATCAAGCCATAGGCACTGGTGCCGGGCGTGCTGCGAACCACTTTCAACGCACCGGGAGCCCTATGCATTCGCCGCAACATGGCCAACTGATTCAAGGCAAAACTACCCAATTGGCCCAGGGAGGGGCCGTAGCCAGCCAGTTCCGTCGTGCGTTGGCTGGCACACAACAGCATTCCGGACACCTGCTGGTGCTGCCCGAGCAGTGGCACGCACAGCAGTGATTGCCAGGGCGATGCGGCCGCCGGCAGAAATCCCGTGTCATACAGGCTGCCACGCAGCTCGGTGAGGTGGAGGACACGGTTGTGTTCCAGAACGTATTGCAACAGTTGCTCGCTCTTGAAGTCCGCTCCCGGGTTCGCAAGGTCACCGGCCGGCAATACACCCGGCAAGTGCTGGGCAACCAGATCGAGGCGGCCATTCGCTTGATCGAGCAGGTACAACTGGCTCAGCTCGCAACCGCTCAACAACGCGGTGCCTGCGGCAAGGTTTTCGGCCAATGTCGATTCGTCGCTATCAATACCTAATCGGGTGAACCACCCCAGCAAGGCCGCGGCGTAATCCAGCGGGTTCGGCAACTGGGTAAACAGGTTGTCCGCCATCAGCTGAACTCACAAACGACAGTGCCGCTGGGATCAAGCCTGGCATGAGCGAACTGCAGCGACTTGCCAACGGCCATCGCATTCAGCAACCGATCCACCACCTGCGGCAACAGGTTTGCCTCGATCCATTGATCGATAAACCTCGCGCCACTTTCGCCGTGGCTACAGCGCTCGGCCATGTGTGCGACCAGTTCCTCTGCGTGACTGAACGTCAGCTTGCGCTGAAGCAGGCGCGCACCCAGGCGCTGAAGTTTGTTTTCAATCAGTTGATGCAGCACCACGCCCGCCATCGGGTAATACGGGACCACGCGCATACGGGCCAGCAACGCCGGTTTGAAATGAGCGGTCAGCACCGGCCGGATAGCGGCGTGCAGGGTCTCGACCTCCGGTTGTTGCCCTTCGGCGCAGAGCTCAGTGATACGTTGGCCGCCCAGATTGGAAGTCATCAGGATCAGGGTGTTGCGAAAATCGATTTCACGCCCTTCGCCGTCATTGGCTACGCCTTTGTCGAACACTTGGTAAAACAGGTTCAAGACATCCGGGTCGGCCTTCTCGACCTCGTCGAGCAGCACCACGGAGTAGGGTTTTTGCCGCACGGCCTCCGTCAGCACGCCGCCCTCTCCATAGCCCACATAACCCGGCGGTGCTCCGATCAGTCGGGACAGGGAATGTTTCTCCTGGTACTCAGACATATTGATCGTGGTGACAAACCGCTCACCGCCGTACAACAAGTCAGCCAGGGCGTGGGCCGTTTCTGTCTTGCCTACGCCGCTGGGGCCTACCAGCAGGAATACACCTACGGGAGCATCCGGCCTGTTCACACCGGCGGCGACAGCGCGCAGGCAGCGATCCAGGACCTGCACGGCGCACTCCTGACCGAGGATGCGACCGCGTAAATCATCGGCAAAACTCAGGACCTTCGCACTGTGTTCACGGGCCAATTGTTCCAGTGGAACGCCGGTCCAGGCGCTGATCACCTGTGCCACCAGCCGTGGGCACACTTCAAAACTGACCAGCCGCTGCTGGTGCTGTATGGCCTGCAACGCTTGGTGGGCCTCAGCCAAAAGCCGTTCAATGGCTTCAATGTTTTCGCCGCTGTTACGAGCGTCGACCAGTTGCTGGCGCAGCGAGAGCATCTTGTGGGCCAGGTCGCATTGGCAGGTCCAGCGTTGTTCAAGCCGTGACTGTGCGACCTCGACTTCTTCCAGTCTCTGTGTGAGTCGTTGCAACGCCGGTTCATCGATGGCCAACCCCGCGTCGGCGTCCCGGCGCACGGCGAGTTGCTGACGCCTGCCCTCGGCCAGCTCGGCGCGCAGGCGCTGCAGTTCGTCTGGCGCCGTCACCAGGCTGATGCGCACCCGGGCACAAGCGGTGTCCAACACGTCCACGGCCTTGTCAGGCAACTGGCGTCCGGCCAGATAGCGAGCACTCAACTGCGCGGCGGCAACCACGGCATCATCGCGTACGTAGACGCCGTGACTGGCCTCATACACCGGGGCCAACCCACGCAAAATGGTCACCGCCTCCTCTACTGTCGGCTCGCGCACCAGCACCGGCTGGAAACGCCGCGCCAACGCAGGGTCTTTCTCGAAGTATTTCTTGTACTCCGACCAGGTCGTGGCAGCGATGGTCCGCAGCTCACCCCGCGCCAATGCCGGCTTGAGCAGGTTGGCAGCATCGGAGCTACCGGCCTGGCCGCCTGCGCCAACCAAGGTGTGGGCCTCGTCGATAAACAGAATGACCGGTTGCAGCGAGACGTTGACCTCGTCGATCAGGCCCTTCAGGCGCCGTTCAAACTCACCCTTGATGGTGGCACCGGCTTGCAGCAAGCCCATGTCCAAGACCAGCAGACGCACGTCCCTCAGCCCCTCTGGCACTTGCTCACTCACGATTCGCAGGGCCAGGCCCTCGACTATTGCGGTTTTTCCGACACCCGCCTCGCCCACGAGAATGGGGTTGTTCTTGCGCCGCCGCGCAAGGGTATCGATCATTTGGCGAATTTCGTGATCGCGACAGAGTACGGGGTCGAGCTTTCCGTCCCGAGCCTGGCGCGTCAGATCATGGGTAAAGCGCTCCAGTAATGAACGCCCCACTTCAGCGGGAGGCATCCGAGGGCTGTCACTCAAGAGAAAATCGAGCACGCGTTGCGCATCAAGCTTGCTCAACACCGCCTGATAACGGCTGCCCGCGTGCTGCAGCGGGTGGCGCAACAAAGCGAGCAACAAGGCACCGTGTTCCACTTCGCTTCGCCCAAGCTCCAGGTGGGCGACCAGCAAGGCTTGTTGCAACCATTGCACCAAGGCGGGTGAAAACACCGGATTACGGGAGGCGCTCTGGTCAGTCCTGGGTTGCAGCACTGCATGCAACTCGCCCACATCCACGCCCGCATCCTGCAGCGCACGCATCAGTACAGCCTCCGGATGCTCCAGGAGAGTCAACAGCAGGTCTTCCACCAAGACCTCGCCGCCGCCGCGAGTGACACAACGTTCGGCGCAGCGTTCCAGATCGCGCCGTGTGGACGCCGTCAATGCCTGGATAAGTTGTTGCAGGTCCACATTCATCATATTCATCAATCCCTAATGAGTTTTACTGGCCAAGGTGACCACACCGTCGGCTCGCTCATGCCCCAACCAACTGGTCCAGCCCAAGCGGCAGACGTTGTGCTCACCAATGTGCAACGGCCGAACCTCTCCCTCTGCCAACACCAATCGCACGTCGTACTCCAAGGGGTCCCGGACGGCGAAACGCACCAGCGCACACAGCGGTTCATAACCTGACCCGGTGGGCAAAAAATCATGAAACCGCTCCCACCCCAGTGCCAGCACATGGACCCTGAACATCCCGCTGCGATCGATAATCCGGTCGCCCAGCACCAGGTCAGAACCCAGCGTGCTATAGCTGCGACCAAGGTCATTACGCTGCTCTTGGCCGATTACCACCGTGCGCTTGACCCATTGCTCGATGACCAGCCGACTGTGCTTGAAGTAATAACGCAGCACGGTCTCGATCAGTGCGGCGGAGTGCGCACGCAGACTGAGCAGTCCCAGGTAGGGCAACAGACGCTTCCAGTTCAGTTGGGCGCCGCTGCGAATCGCGCTGCCACCCAGACCTACCAACGCGAACATCTGCTCGGAAAATGGATCGCAGGCGCCCGTTTGAAAGCTCGCCTGATAACGGTATTTCCGCCAGATCGGCACTATCAACCGGTGCAGGCGATGGTGAAAAAGATCCAGGAAATCACGCGTCGAATTACCGCCCACTGCGTCGGCAAAGGCTTGCTCACCATAGAACGCTGGCAGCGGTGACCCCGTACCAAACAGCCCCAGCACATTGAGACGAAGGCGTGCCCGCAAATGGCCGTGCTCGACAAAAAACTCCACGCGGTCAATATCGTTGCCGGGAAACCCGAAGCCAGGATTGGCCTGGAACTCCAGTTGGTCGTACAACGCTTCCTCGTCAAGCGAGGGGTGCGCCTCGCGCAAACGCTCGATGATCTGCGCGACCGCCTGAAACACCGAGTACTCGCGAATCATTCGGGACAGTGCGGTTAAAGCAGGGGCTGCTGGCCCATGCGAGGTGGCCATAGGTACACGTCTCCTTGTGTGCTGATCACTCGCAGTTCGTGATACGAGTTGAGGCTGGCGTAAAGTGCAAAGAACTCATTGAGTACCGAGGCAAAAACAAACACGTCGCCCTCCCCCAGGTAACCTTCTGGATCGATGGTGAGATCAACCCGCAACCCGCGAAATGGCAGGCCTCGGTGCAACCGGTCCACAGGCTGGTGACTGATCGACTGGAGTGCGCCCAACCGTCTCCGGCTGACCTTCTCAACCTGGCGGTCGTGATAACGCGGCAGGTCGTAGGTTTCGAGGATCACTCTCAAGGCGTTGATATCGGTCAATGACAAATAGTTGAGCGACATATTGCTGATCAGTCGCCACAGGAAGTCGCTGTCCAGAGGAGGCGAAAAACTGGGCGTTGCGGCTGTGAGGTTGCGAAACGTCAGAAACTCGGGCGTCTGCTCGCAGGCCTGGTTGATATCCCCCACCTGTAACAGGCGCGGCAGGTTGTGGTTGGTACAGGTCAGCTCAACCGACAGGGTTTCCTGATCATGCCCCTGGCGTTGGTCGAAACTCAGCCAGGTGTCCATTCCGGTATGTTGCAGTGAAGGTCGCAGGCGAACGCCATAGCTGGGCGACCCGCTGCCAAAATCATGTTCAAACGACTCGAACGGTACATATTCCTGATAACCCAGGCCTCCCGGCCGCCATCCTGTGACTTTGTCGATGGAAAATATGCCGCAGTTACCCCGGGTGTATTCGCCAGGCAACAGCAGGTATTCGTCCTGCCTGCCGTCCAGGCGTATTGGCACGCTATCGTGCTTGAACAGATTGACGATGGGCGTGCAATACAGCTTCACGTTGTCCAGGGTCGGCGTCAGTCGTTCAAGGCCGCGGCCACGCATGCTGAAGCGTAGCGCCAGGCCGTGCACCTGCTTGAGCAGGTCAACGGGCAACCCTTTGAGCACATCCAGACCACCTACATCGACAAACAGGTATTTGTCGGGGAAGGCGAAATACTCCTGCAAATGGCGATAGCCACGGAAGGTATTCAACGGGTAAGGGATCAGTCCCTCCTCTTCGGAAAAGCCGACTGGGCTGATCGCGTTACTGGACAGACGCAATGAGGTAGCCTCGCCATCAGCGCCGATAACCGGCTGCCCGTCGCGTCCCAAAGGCACTAACTCGAACCCGTCCAAATGACGCAAAAGCCCAAGGTAAAGCGCCTGGCTGAGGGGCTGCTCCCCCGCTAGATGCAGACGCAAGCAGTCCAGTGCCAACTCGCTGAAGTTACCCTCGGCCGTCATTTCCAGACGCAGGCACAGCAAAGCGCCCTCGCCCTGTACCGAGTACTCCAGGGCCGCCAGTTGCAGCGGTAAAACCTGCGTCGGGTAACAGGTACGAAAACGGCAACGCTCACCGTTGATGGCAATGCTTTCCACCGGTGTATCCCGCTCGACCCTGATGGCAGGCCCTGCCCGCTTGAGCGGGTCAAACTGCAGCATGCTGAACGCTGGCAGCGGCCGCATATAGTTGGGCCACAGCAAATGCATCAACGAGTGGCTCAACTCCGGCAACTGGTCATCAAGCTTCTGACGCAAGCGACCCGTGAGGAATGCAAAACCCTCGAGCAACCGCTCCACATCCGGATCCTGTCCGGCCTCCCCCAGAAACGGTGCGAGTGCCGGGTTACGCTCGCAGAAGCGTCGCCCCAACTGCCGCAGCGCACTCAGCTCTCCCTGGTAATAGCGATTAAACGACATCCGGTTTGACCTCAACCTGTGCGCCGTGAGCCAGGCTTGCGCAGAAAGCGACTGTTTGCGTCAAGCCGTCGACCTCCATTGCACCTTCGATGGAAAACGCCAGGGTCAACGGATCACGGTCCTGAGGTATTGCCCTGACACATACATCCTTCAGACGAGGTTCATAGGCCTGGATAGAGCGCTCAATCAGGAAACGGGCCTGGATCAACGCGTCATGCAGGCTGAGGCGCATGTCGTTCAGATCAGGCAACCCGTAGTCCGGGAGCGTCAGTACGCTGCCCACACGGGTGCTGAGCATTTTCGCCAAGTGGCTTGCCACGGACTCCACGGCACAGCCCTGCGGGCTGCGCCCCACGCCGGAATCCAGGCGTTCGAACAGGCTGCGGTTTTGGGTAATCACGTGGCTACGGCTCATTCTTTGTCGAGCTTGCCGACGAGAGACAATGTGAAGTCCGCCCCCATGTACTTGAAGTGCGGCCGAACGCTCAGGTTGACGCGGTACCAACCGGGCTCTCCGTCGACATCGCTGACTACGATACGTGCCGCCCGAAGCGGGCGGCGTCCACGCACTTCGGCGCTGGGGTTATCCTGATCGGCTACGTATTGGCGAATCCACTTGTTGAGTTCCAGTTCGAGGTCGGTGCGTTCCTTCCACGATCCCAGCTGTTCGCGCTGCAGTACCTTGAGGTAGTGGGCCAGTCGATTGACGATCATCATGTAAGGCAACTGGGTGCCAAGCCGGTAGTTCAGCTCCGCGACCTTGCCCTCGGCGCTGATTCCAAAGGACTTGGGTTTCTGCACCGAGCTGGCGGAAAAGAACGCCGCATTGTCGCTGCCCTTGCGCATGGTCAAGGCGATGAAGCCTTCTTGCGCCAGTTCGTATTCGCGTCGGTCGGATACCAGCACCTCGGTAGGAATCTTGGTTTCGATCTCACCCATGCTGTGAAAGTGATGCAGCGGCAAGTCCTCTACCGCGCCACCACTTTGCGGGCCGATAATGTTCGGGCACCAGCGAAACCGGGCGAAGCTGTCCGTCAAGCGGGTGGCGAAGGCATACGCCGTGTTACCCCACAGATAATGCTCGTGGCTGCTGGCCACATTTTCCTGGTAAGCGAAGGTCTTGACCGGGCAATCAATGGGATCGTATGGCGTCCTCAGCAGGAAGCGCGGAACGGTGAGGCCGATGTAACGGGCATCTTCGCTCTGGCGAAAGCTCTGCCATTTGGCAAACTGCGGCCCTTCGAAGTGGTCCTTCAGGTCCTTGAGGTTGGGCAGGCCGGTGAAGCTCTCCAGGCCAAAGAACCCTGGGCCGGCGGCCGCGATGAACGGTGCATGGGCCATGCAGGCAACGCTTGAAACGTACTGCATCAACCTGACGTCGGGCGCACTGGGCGAGAGGAAATAATTGGCGATGATTGCCCCTACGGGCTGACCGCCGAACTGACCGTATTCGGCACTGTAAATATGCTTGTAGAGGCCAGACTGGGTAACTTCCGGTGAGTCTTCGAAGTCATCCAGCAGGTCCTGGCGAGAGACGTTCAGCAGTTCGATCTTGATGTTTTCACGAAAATTGGTGCGCTCAATCAGCAATTGCAGGCCGCGCCAGGACGACTCCAGCGCCTGGAAATCGGGATGGTGGAGAATCTCATCCATTTGCTGGCTCAGCCGTGCGTCAATCTCGGCAATCATCCGGTCAACCAGGCGCTTCTTGACCGGTTCGCCCCGGTTCTGCGGCTTGATCAGTTCCTCGATAAATGCCGAGACCCCGCGCTTTGCGATGCCATAAGCCTCATCGTCGGCGCTGAGACGGGTTTGGGCAATGATGTCGTCGAGAATGCTGTATTCATCAGTTGCGGGAGCGTGCAACGGGCTTTGGCTGGTAGTCATAGTGTCAGTGTCCTTTTACTGAGTGAGTCATACGGCTGGGCTGCCCAGCCCCAATTCCGCCAATACCCGGGTGCGGGACTCGTCATCGGCGAGGGCGTTTTCAATGGCTTTTCGAAAGCTCGGTGTGTTGCCCAGCGGCCCCTTCAGCGCCACGAGTGCATCACGCAGTTCCATGAGCTTTTTCAGCTCGGGTATTTGCTCAACCAGATGCGCAGGGTTGAAGTCCTTCATGGAGTTGATCCTGACCTGGATCGCCAGCTCATCGGGTTCGGTAGAATCCTGGAGCCGATTGGGGACGCTTAAGGTCAAGCTCAAGGCTTGCTTGGCCAACACCTCGTCAAGGCTGTTCTTGTCGATGCCGACGGGCTTGCGGTCTTCGAGCTGGCGCGGGTCTTCGCGCTGGGTGAAGTCGCCAAGCACCAGCAGTTTCAACGGCAGCTCCACCTCTTCCTGCGCGTTGCCGACGGCGGGTTTGAACGTGATATTGACGCGTTCCTTGGGGGCTACCGAACCTTCTTTCGCCATGGTATTTCTCCTTTTTTTCGGGTGGCTCGAAAGCCTATTCAAGTACCGCTTCAAGATCGAAGTGGCATAGCCTGCGATGGACATCTTCCTTGCGCTCACGCACAGAATGGCTTTGCGGCAACACGTCACAACAGCCATGCAGGAGCTGAAGCACTTCAACCGCGAGTTCGGGCTCCCAGCGCTGCAAGCCTGATTGCTGCAGTTCGTGGTCCAGGTGCTCAAGCTGGACTTTGGCAAGGTCATGCTTGCCCGCCAGCACACATAACCTGGCCTGGCCTAGCCGCCAATGAAATCGGGCACGGTCGCCTGCGGCGCTTTGCAGGCCTTGCTTGAGCGACCGAACGGCCGCCTTGAAGCCATCCTTGCGCAGCACGGGCATGACGTCGTGTAATGCTTTGTCCCAAGGGGCAGCTTGGGCATCAAGTGCAGTCTTGGGTGACACCGGACCTTGCAGATGGCGGGTAACCTGCGTGTTGATCCAGCCCCGGGTGACGGAGTCGGCGAACGGTGTTCCATCGTGAAAGCGCAACTGCACGAGCCCAGGCAATCGTTGGAGCAACAAGGCGAAGTGCACTTCCAGCTCGGTCATGGCCAAATCGGCCTGAAGTGTCTGCAGGCACTCCCACACCCTATACAACCCGTCAAACCAGAAAGGAGCGCAAGCCAGGCTGACCTCAAGCTCCAACAACAGGTCGGCGTACTGCCCTTGGACAAAGCGCTCCTGGTAGCGCTTGAGCTTGTCCGGCGCCGGGCCTCGCAAAGGCGTGACCTGCTCGTTGTCACAGTCCGGGAGGCTGGTGATCGTCAGCCAGGTCAACGTTCGGTTCAGACGTAGCGCGCGCAGGTCGGTAGCATTCTGGCGCTGCCACCAGGCAGACAAAGGCCGGGCATTCTCCTGCAGCGTACGCAGCAGCTTATGGGCATCCCTTTCGTTATCCACGACCGGCTCGGGCGCCAGCAGTTGAGTCGCTACCTGTGTGATCTGGGCGATCCCTGCTGCGATAACACTCGGTGGATCGCTCTCGGTTGTCTGCTGCAACCCGTCCGAGAGCCGCCTGCGAATCGGTAGCAACAATGGCGCATCTCCGCAGAGATGTTGAGTCCATAACTCATCCAGCCGGGTCAGGTGTTCGAGCATGCAGTGGAATAAGGGCCGTTGGTCCTTGAACGAAAGATTTTGCGCAAGCATCTGATCGAGGCGAGGGACCAGCCAACCAAATGCTGCACTGCGGGTGCGCGGTTTGCTTGGGTATACGACCGCCCAATGATGCTCACAGAGGTAGCGCAACAATCCGAGGCCTGCGAGCAATCCGGGGAAGGATTCGCGCTGATGCAATGCCCAGGTCAACCAGACCGCGACTCGCAAGTCCTTGGACTGTTGGCGTAACAAGGCCTCACTTTTTTCCACGACCCATTGCCAGTCAGGCTGACTGTTACCGTGCATTGAATGCGCCTTGCCCAGTTCGGTTTCAAGTGCCTCGTACTCAGTAGAAAAACGCATATCGGCGCCCGCAAAACTCTCTGTCGAGTTGGGCGTCTGCGCAAGTTTCAGGTAGAAATCGGAAAGCCTGTCTGAATAAACCATTATGGGCCGCACTCTACTTCCCTGGACACATGAGTGAACTAACGGCAATTTAAGCAAACGTCAGAACACTGCTTTAAGTTCGTCTTCCCGGCGAGAAGAGTACGAACCTTATCCATGCAAAAGGCAATGTTCAAGCCACGAAGTAACGGTTAAGGAATTTCCTACAAAAATAAAAATTCGCCGGTGCGCAACAAGTTGCGCAACCCAAATAACGCGTACGACTATGTTTTATGTATCGCCCCGGCGAACAAGCCACGTATCAATACGGCGCAACTAACTGCACACCTCTGCGCAAACAAATACAACTAACTTCAGCTACAAACCAGCATCACGCCATAAAAGAAAACCAATAAAATCTTAACTCCCAGATTTCATTAGCTTTTGGACTTTCCGGCACGCTTCTTGATATCGAGTATTACCCAGTCGGCAAATCAGCCGACTGGGGCGACCTCATTTATCAGGCAAGGAAACCACTTATGCCAACACCCGCGTATCTATCCATCACCGGCGCCAAGCAAGGCTTCATTACGGCAGGCACGTTCACTAAGGACTCGGTCGGCAACATTTATCAGGAAGGCCACGAAAACCAGATTCTGGTGCAGGGGTTCCAGCACCAGGTGATCATTCCCCGTGATCCACAATCCGGCCAACCCACCGGGCAGCGCGTGCACAAGCCGCTGATGATCAGCAAGATATTCGATAAATCTTCGCCGCTACTGTTCAACGCATTGACCTCCGGGGAAATGGTCAAGTGCCGCCTTGACTTGTACCGCACCTGTTCAGTCGGCAACCAGGAGCACTACTTCACCATCGAGCTGGAGGACGCGATTCTGGTGGACATCCAGTCACGGATGCCCAACTGCCAGGACCCGACCAATGCGCACTTCACTCACTTGGAGGATGTGTATTTCACTTACCGAAAAATCCTATGGACCCATAAGGCATGCGGTACCACGGGCTCTGATGACTGGCGCAGCCCGGTAGCCGCCGGCTAAGCACCCACCGAAACAGACACGGCAACGCCATGGACGGCGCCGTTTCTGTCGGTTACTAAACCATCGCCAATGGGTGCTTGCGCTTCGGCGCACCAAAAACCCGGTCAATCGCATCCAGGTCGTGCTCATCCAGCACCAGCTTTGCCGCCGCGGCATTGAGCCGAACATGCTCGGGCGTCACGGCCTTGGGAATGGCGATCACACCGTCCTGGCGCAATACCCAGGCCAGGGAAACCTGGGCGGGTGTGACCTCATGGCGACGGGCAATTTGCTTAAGGGTTGGGCTGGCCAACAGCTCGCCACCCTGGGCAATGGGGCAGTAGGCCATCAATGGCAAATTATGCTGCTGCCACCAAGGCAGCAGATCGAACTCTATGCCGCGCTCTTCGATGTTGTAGAGCACCTGATTGGTGGCACAGACCGGGGACGCCAGTTCCTGCAGGTCGGCCACATCAAAGTTGGACACGCCCCAGCGACCGATCTTGCCCGCCTCACGCAAGCGCTCGAAGGCTTCCACCGTTTCTTCAAGGGGATATTGCCCACGCCAATGCAGCAGATACAGGTCGATGTAGTCGGTGCCGAGACGCCGGAGACTGGCTTCACAGGCTAGTGGAACGCCTTTGCGACTGGCATTGTGCGGGTACACCTTGCTGACCAGGAACACCTGGTCGCGCTTGCCGCGAATCGCTTCGCCGACGACGTCTTCGGCGCCGCCTTCGCCATACATTTCAGCGGTATCGATCAGGGTCATGCCCTCATCAATACCCAATTGCAACGCGGCGACCTCGGCGCTGCGTTGGCCGGGATTTTCGCCCATGCGCCAGGTCCCCTGGCCGATAACAGGGACGGGAACGCCGGCCAGATCAATCGTGCGCATGACAACCTCCTGATGAATTCGCGAATTAACAGTGTGGCACCGACTGGACAAAAGGGTTCAATCGAAGGATCGTGGCCCTTTCCATCCCAGCCAAACAAAGGACGCGCAATGCTGTTTGTGGTCATGCTTGGGGGCAAGCACCCCCGGGCGAAAATCGAAGTGCATGACGTAGTGTTTGCCGTGGCCGACACCCTGGAAGGCGCCTACCCGCAACTGCGCGAGGGCTGGTTTGGCAGCCCGAAAGGTGTGCATATCGATTCCTGGATGACGGTCGACGGCGTCGACGGCTGGAAAGTCCAGCTCAGCCACCTGGCGCCTAACGCCGGTGCGCCGCGCCTGTACTTCATCAATCTGGGCGGTTATGAATCGAACATCTTTGGCGAAGCCCACCACTACCTGCTGGTGGTTGCGCGCACGGCCAAGGAAGCTGCTGCCCAGGGCAAACGGCAGATGCTCCCGCACTGGACGCAATCTCATACCGACGGTGTGCTGGATATCGATGACTGCCTGCCCATCGACCTGGTAGACGGACGCTATATCCACCTGGAGCAAGGCGCTCACCGCCCGGTCGTCACGCGAAACGACTACATCGTACTGCCCTGACGCCTCCTACCCGAACGGGGTATGGCGCCCACCCGCTACCTGCCTGAAAGTGCAATCAGCCCCTCGGCCTGACAACAAGCACAATTTCAAGGTGGGTCCGCCATGCATAAAGCTGTTATCGCCCTGTTCAGCGCTGTCTTGCTTGCATTCACGTCCCTCAGCCAGGCCGCTGACGACCCGGGCAACACCTTGCGCATCTGCAACTGGGCCGATTACATCGGGGAACACACCCTCGCCGACTTTGAGAAAGCCACCGGCATCAAGTCGGTCTACGACACCTACGACTCCTACGAAACCGTGCAGGGCAAGCTGCTCTCGGGGCGCTCGGGTTATGACTTGGTGGTGCTCAACGCGTCACTGGTGCCGCTGCTGATCAAGGCCAAGGCCTTCCAGCCCCTCAACAAAACGCTGCTGCCCGACTGGAACAACCTAGACCCGCTAGTGCTGAAAAGCCTTGAAACCCATGATCCGGGCGTGACCTATTCGGCGCCCTACACCTGGGGCAGTAACGGCGTGACCTACAACATCGACAAGATCAAGGAACGCATGCCGGATGCGCCTATTGGCTCGCTGGCGATGATCTTCGACCCCAAGGTCATTTCGCGCTTTGCCGACTGTGGCATCACCTTCATGGACTCCCCTACTGACATGATCCCGCTGGCCCTGACCTACCTTGGCCTCGACCCCAACAGCGTGGCGCCCAAAGACCTCAAGGCTGCCCAGGATGTACTGATGGCCGTGCGCCCGTACATCCGCAAATTCGATTCCAGCGGCTTTATCAACGGCCTTGCCAACGGCGAGCTATGCATGGCCACTACCTGGTCGGGCGACTACGCCACTTCCCAGGCCCGGGCGGCGGAAGCCGGGGCCAAGGTCAACCTGGGTTACTTCATTCCCAAGGAAGGCTCGCTGATCTGGTTCGATAACTTCTACATCCCGGCCGACGCCCCGCACGTGGCGAATGCCCACACGTTCATCGAGTTCCTCCTGCAACCGCAGGTCATCGCCGGCGTCAGCAACACCATTCACTACGCCAACAGCAACCTGGCGTCCAAGCCCTTTGTAAATGCGGAGATACGCGACAACCCGGCCATCTACCCGGACGCGGCGACGATGCAGCGCTTGTTCACCCAGAAAAGCCAGTCCCAAGCCGCCGTGCGCCTGATCACCCGTACCTGGAACGCCGTGAAGACCGGCAAGTGAAACCCAGCCATTGAAGGTAAATGCCATGACTCTGCCAAATCCTGCTTTTTTCGCCCAGTTCGACCACGAGCAACTGGACGCCGCCGACAAGGCGCATTACATGCACGGCTTCCATATGTTCGATGAGCACCGTGAGCAAGGCTCGCTGAACATCGCGGCCGGTGACGGTGCCTACATCTACGACACCACCGGCAACCGTTACCTGGATGCCGTCGGCGGCATGTGGTGTACGAACATCGGCCTGGGCCGCGAAGAAATGGCCGACGCCATCGCCAACCAGGTGCGCCAGTTGGCCTACTCCAACCCGTTCTGCGACATGGCCAACGTCACCGCCATCGAACTGTGCGCCAAACTTGCCAGCCTGGCCCCCGGCGACCTCGACCATGTGTTCCTGACCACCGGCGGTTCCACGGCCGTCGATACCGCCTACCGCCTGGTGCAGTTCTATCAGAACAGCCGCGGCAAGCATGAGAAGAAACACATCATCTCGCGCTTCAGTGCGTACCACGGCTCGACATTCCTCACGATGTCCATCGGCAACAAGGCCGCCGACCGCGCCCCCGAATTCGACTTCATGAGCGACCTGTTCCACCACATCTCGTGCCCCAACTATTACCGGGCGCCGGAGGGCATGAGCGAAGCGCAGTTCCTCGATTTCCTGGTGGATGAGTTCGAAGACAAGATCCTGACCATCGGCGCCGATAAAGTCGCCGCGTTCTTTGCTGAACCCATCATGGGCTCGGGCGGCGTGATCATTCCGCCGAAGGGTTATCACCGGCGCATGTGGGAAATCTGCCAACGCTACGACCTGCTCTACGTGGCGGATGAAGTGGTGACGTCCTTCGGCCGGCTAGGAAAATTCTTCGCCTCCGAGGAGGTGTTCGACATGCAGCCGGACATCATCACCACCGCCAAGGGCCTGACGTCAGGCTACCTGCCGTTGGGCGCATGTATTTTCTCGGATCGCATCTGGCAAGTGATCGGCGAGCCGGGCAAGGGCCGTTGCTTTACCCACGGGTTCACCTACAGCGGCCACCCGGTGAGTTGCGTGGCGGCGCTGAAGAACATCGAGATCATCGAGCGGGAAAACCTGCTGGCGCACGTCGAGGATGTCGGCGTGTACCTCGAACAGCGCCTGCAAACCCTGGCCAGCCTGCCGTTGGTGGGCGACGTGCGCTGCCAGCGCTTGATGGCCTGCATTGAGTTTGTCGCCGACAAACATACCAAGGCGCTGCTGCCGGACGCGGTAAACATCGGCGAGAAGATCCACCTGCGGGCCCAGGCCAAAGGTTTGCTGGTGCGGCCCATCGGTCACCTGAATGTGATGTCGCCGCCGCTGATCATTACCCATGCCCAGGTGGATCAAGTGGTGGAAATCCTGCGCCAGTGCATCCTCGACACCGCCGAAGAGCTGCGCCAGAGCGGCGAGTATCAGGGCCGATGAGCCTGGGCGCCCCGGTGCTTTTGCCGGGGCCCTGGCCGGCGGGTAGACTGGCCGGCATGAACCAGAATGCCGATCACTGCCCTGCCCCGTCCTTCCAGGTGCTTGAAGCCTGGAATGGCGCGTTGGCCCACGCTTTCGTCAGCGTTGACGAAGCGACCTTCCTTGAACACCTGGCCCGCGCCCTCAGCGCCCTGACACCCATCGAATCGATGATGATCAGCCTGGAGCGCCAGGGCCAGGCGCCGCACTTGCTCTACCAGCAAGGCATCCCCCGGCCGCACTATGAAGAAATCATCAACCGCTACTTTTCCCGGGGCTACCTGCTGGACCCCTTCTGCCTGGCAGTAGACAAAGGCCTGGCCGAAGGTTTCTACCACTTGGCGCAAATCGCCCCGGACGATTTCTTCAACAGCGAGTACTACAAGACCTACTACCTGCGCAGCGGCGGCGCCCAAGAGAGCTATTACATCGTCGACCTGTGCCCCAACAGCAAGATTTCCCTGTGCATGTTCCAGGGGCTGAGTGCCGGCCAGTTCAGCGATGAACAATTGGCGCTGCAACGAACCGCCCAACCGATCGTGCGTGAACTGCTGCGACGCTTCGGCACCACCGGCGGGCTGTGCAAGGTGATCAGTGATGAGGCCTTCACCCAGACCCAGGTGCACCAGCAGATAGAAGCGGCGTTCATGCATTTTGGCAGCGGTGTATTGACCGTGCGCGAACGGGAGATCGCCCACCTGATATTGCGCGGGCACTCGGTGAAATCCACCGCCCAAGTGCTGGGCATTTCCCCGGAAACCGTGCGCATGCACCGCAAGCATTTATATACCAAGCTTGAGATCAACTCCCAGGCGGAGCTGTTTGCGCTGTTTATCGATTGGCTGACCCACAGCGGCGTAATGGCCCGCCACACCTGACCTACCATCACCCCCCGTAGCAGCTGTAGAGCCCCAGCGAGGCTGCGTTGGGAGCGACCCGGTCATGTGCCTGGCGCAACAGCGGCGGCGCGGCTGACGCAGCCTCGCTGGGGCTCGACAGCTGCTACGGGCGACGGCGCTCCTAAGGCTACGGTTCATTCTTGGGGAACTTTGCCAGGAAATAACCACCTGAATCCGGTACGCTCACCGTTTTTACCCAAGGAGTTATCCCTCATGGCCAAAGCCACCGCCCGTCACATCCTGGTTGCCACCGAAGACAAGTGCAACGAATTGAAAGCACAGATCGAAGGCGGCGCCGATTTCGCCGAAGTTGCCAAAGCCAACTCGTCCTGCCCGTCCAGCCGTCAAGGCGGCGACCTGGGTTCGTTCGGCCCGGGCCAGATGGTTAAAGAATTCGACACCGTCGTCTTCAGCGCCCCGGTCAACACCGTGCAAGGCCCAGTGAAAACCCAGTTCGGTTATCACCTGCTGGAAGTGACCAGCCGTCAGGACTGATTCGGTCCGCGCTAATGTTTAAAACAGCGGCCCGCCTTTTGGTGGGCCGTTGTGCATCTGTGACAGTGTGATAACTGGCGAGGCGCACGCGCATAGCGTACAAATCCCTTTACCTCTTCACCCGGCGCCCAAGGCTGATAATGCGAGTCGCTTTTTCTACCCTGTTTTGCTCCACCCTGGCCCTATTGCTGGCCAGCACCGCCGTGATCGCCGCGCCGCAGTCGGCGCTGACCGTATACGGCGAACCGGCCAAATACCAACCCGGCTTCACCCATTTCGACTACGCCAACCCCAATGCCCCCAAGGGCGGCAGCTTGCGGCGTTCGGCGATCGAAATCGGGCGCTACGACCATGTACTGCCCTATGGAGACAAAGGCATCGGCGTCAGCCAGGTCGACGGTTGGCTGTATTCGCCCCTGGCCCAGCGCTCCCTGGATGAGCCCTACACGGTCTACGGCCTGGTGGCGGAAAAAATGGAGCGGTCGGACGACGGTCTGTCCCTGCGTTTTTACCTGAACCCCAAGGCGCGCTTCGCCGATGGCCAGCCGATCACCGCCGAAGACGTGCGCTACACCTTCGACCTGCTGATGACCCAAGGCAGCCTGCGCTACCGCACGCTGTTCGCCGACGTCAAACACGTCGAAGTCGAAGGCCCGCGCCAGGTGCGCTTCGATTTCTCCAGCAACGAAAACCGCACCCTGCCCCTGGATGTCGCCACCCTGCCGGTATTCCCCGAACATTGGTGGAAAACCCGCAACTTCGCCGACGGCGGCGGCTACGAGATTCCCTTGGGCAGCGGCCCGTACACCATCAGCAAGGTCGATGCCGGCAACACCATCACCTTCAAGCGCGACCCGAACTGGTGGGGCAAAGACCTGCCCATCAGCCGCGGCCTGTACAACTTCGATCACCTGAGCCTGGAATATTTCGGCGACACCGAAGTGGCGCGCCAGGTCCTGCGGGGCGGTGCCTACGACTTCAACCGCGAATTCTCCGCCACCGGCTACTCCATCGGCTACAACGGCCCGGCCCTCGACGATGGTCGCCTGCAGCGCGCGCACCTGGCCAAAGAGGCGCCGCAACCGGCCCAGGGCTATGTGTTCAACGTGCAAAAGCCGATGTTCAAGGACCGCCGCGTGCGCCAGGCCCTGGCCATGTTGTGGGACTTCGAATGGGCTAACCGGCAGATGATGCGCAACATGTACATCCGCCAGCAGAGCTTCTTCTCCAACAGCCCGCTGGCGGCGACCCAACTGCCGGACGCCCAGGAGCTGGCGATTCTGGAACCCCTGCGCGGGCAGATTCCCGACGAAGTGTTCACCCAAATATTCAAGGCGCCGACCACCGACGGCAGCGGGATGATCCGCGACAAGCAACTGCAAGCCCTGGCGCTGCTGGAGCAGGCTGGCTGGAAACCCAACGGCGACAAGCTGGTGAATGCCGAGGGCGAGCCGCTGGAATTCACCTTCCTCAATGCCCAGAACGGCCTTGAGCGCTTGCTGTTGCCGTACAAACGCAACCTCGCGCAGATCGGCATCACCCTCAATATCCGCCGTATCGACTCCTCGCAATACGTCAACCGCCTGATGGCCCGGGACTACGACATGATCGTCACCGGCTTCCCGGTCACCACCTCGCCGGGGATGGAGCTGTACAACTACTTCGGTTCCGCCGCCGCGTTTGATACCGGCGCCAACAACTACATGGTGCTGAAAGACCCGGCCGTCGACAGCCTGATCAACGGTCTGGTCAAGGCCAACACCCAGGCGCAGATGCTCAGTTATGCCCACGCCCTGGACCGCGTGCTGCAATGGAATTACCTGTGGATTCCCAACTACTACCCGCCGGGCACCTCCGCCGCGTGGTGGAACCGCTTCGGCCGCCCGGCCGTGGAGGCCAAAACCGATGAGGCCTTGGAAACCTGGTGGGAAATCAGCCCCACGCCACTGACCAATGAACAGATGAAAGCCGAACTGACCAAACGCCCGGGAGCCCGCTGATGTTTGCTTATATCGTGCGGCGCTTGCTGCTGATCATTCCCACCCTGGTGATTATCCTGCTGGTGAACTTCGTTATCGTGCAGGCCGCGCCCGGTGGGCCGGTGGAACAGGCCATCGCCCACCTGCAAGGTATCGGCGGCGGTGGCGTCGGCGGTTCGTCTGCCGAAAGCCTCAGCAGCGGCTCACGGGCCAGCCGTGGCCTGGACCCGAAGCTGATCAAGGACATCGAAAAACAATACGGCTTCGACAAACCCGCGCCGGAACGCCTGTGGCTAATGCTCAAGAGCTACGCCCAGCTGGACTTCGGCAACAGTTTCTTCCGTGGCAAAAGCGTGACCGACCTGATCCTGGAAAAGATGCCGGTGACCATTTCCCTCGGTCTGTGGGCTACCTTGATCACCTACCTGGTGTCGATCCCGCTGGGGATTCGCAAGGCGGTGCGCCATGGCAGCAGCTTTGATGTGTGGAGCAGCACCGCGATCGTCATTGGCTATGCAATGCCGGCGTTCCTGTTTGCGATGTTCCTGATCGTGGTCTTCGCCGGTGGCACCTCGTTGAACTGGTTCCCGGTGCGCGGGCTGGTCTCGGAAAATTTCGACCAATTGAGCACCGTCGGCAAGATCGCCGATTACTTCTGGCACCTGGTGTTGCCGGTCAGCGCCCTGGTGATCGGCGGCTTTGCCACCTTGACCATCCTCACCAAAAACTCGTTCCTCAATGAAATCACCCGCCAGTACGTGGTCACCGCCCGGGCCAAAGGCTTGAGTGAACGCCGGGTTCTTTACGGGCATGTGTTCCGCAATGCCATGCTGTTGGTGATTTCGGGGATTCCCCAGGCGTTTATCGCGGTGTTCTTTGCAGGATCGCTGCTGATCGAGGTAATTTTCTCCCTCGACGGCCTGGGCCGCATGAGCTACGAAGCAGCGGTTTCACGGGACTATCCGGTGGTGTTCGGCTCGCTGTTTATCTTCACGCTGTTTGGCCTCTTGATAAAACTCATCGGTGACCTTTGCTACACCCTGGTGGACCCGCGTATCGACTTCGCCGCGAGGAACGCCTGATGCTCAAGCTCTCTCCCGTGGCCCGTCGGCGCTTTGAACGCTTCAAGAAAAACCGTCGCGGCTGGTGGTCGCTGTGGCTGTTTATCGGCCTGTTTATCCTGACCCTCGGCGGCGAGTTGATCGCCAATGACAAACCTTTGGTGCTCAGCTACCAGGACGAACTGTATTTCCCGGTGTTCAAGCGTTACACCGAGCAGGAGTTCGGCGGGCAACTGCCATTCCAGGCGGATTACCGCAGTGAGTACGTGCAGAACCTGATCAAGAAGGACGGCGGCTGGATGCTGTTCCCGCCGATCCCGTTCAGCGACGACACGCCCAACTATGAACTGACCCGCCCTGCCCCCAGCCCGCCATCGGGCGTGAACTGGCTGGGCACCGACGACCAATCCCGCGACGTACTGGCACGGGTGATCTTCGGCGCACGGGTGTCGATCCTGTTTGCCCTGGCCCTCACCGCCATCAGCGCCGCCATCGGCATCGCCGCCGGGGCCTTGCAGGGATACTACGGTGGTTGGGTCGATTTGCTTGGGCAACGAATATTGGAAGTGTGGTCCGGCCTGCCGGTGCTCTACTTGCTGATCATTCTGTCGGGGTTTGTCGAGCCGAATTTCTGGTGGTTGCTGGGGATCATGGCGCTGTTTTCGTGGCTGGCCCTCGTAGACGTGGTGCGCGCCGAGTTCCTGCGGGGGCGCAACCTGGAGTACGTCAAGGCCGCGCGGGCACTGGGCTTGGGGGACGGCAAGATCATCCGCCGGCATATCCTGCCAAACGCAATGACCGCCACATTGAGCTATTTGCCGTTCATTTTGACCGGAGCGATTTCTACCTTGAGTGCCCTGGATTTCCTCGGATTCGGCATGCCCGCCGGCAGCGCGTCACTGGGCGAGCTGATCGCCCAGGGCAAGCAAAACCTGCAAGCGCCATGGCTGGGGCTGACCGCGTTTTTCACCCTGGCGCTGATTCTGTCGTTGCTGGTGTTTATCGGCGAGGCGTTGCGTGACGCCTTCGACCCACGCTCATGAAGGCCGTTGAGATGACTGAAAACCTGATCGAGATTCGCGACCTGAGTGTCGCCTTCAACGGCCAGACCGTGGTGCGCAAGCTGTGCCTGGACGTGCGCCCCGGCGAGTGCCTGGCGCTGGTGGGCGAGTCGGGTTCGGGCAAGTCGGTGACCGCCCATTCGATCCTGCAACTGCTGCCCGAGGCCGGCACCGAAACCACCGGTTCGGTGCGTTATCGCGGCCAGGAACTGCTCGGCGCCTCGCCCGCCACCCTGCAAAAACTGCGGGGCAACCGGATCGCGATGATCTTCCAGGAGCCGATGACCTCCCTGAATCCGCTGCACAGCATCGAGAAGCAGATCGGCGAAACCCTGCTGTTGCACAAGGGCCTGGGCGGCAAGCAAGCCCAGGCGCGGATCCTTGAATTGCTGGAACTGGTGGGCATCCAGAAACCCCGGGAACGCCTCAAGGCCTACCCCCATCAACTCTCCGGCGGCCAGCGCCAGCGGGTGATGATCGCCATGGCCCTGGCCTGTGAGCCGGAACTGTTGATCGCCGACGAACCGACCACCGCGCTGGATGTGACGGTGCAGCGCAAGATCCTGCTGCTGCTCAAGTCCCTGCAACAACGGCTGGGCATGTCGCTGCTGCTGATCAGCCACGACCTCAACCTGGTGCGCAGCATTGCCCAGCGGGTGTGCGTGATGAAGGCAGGGGAAATTGTCGAACAGGCGGATTGCGAAACCCTGTTCTGCGCCCCCAAGCACCCTTACAGCCGCCTGCTGCTGGATGCTGAACCGGCAGGCATCGTCTTGAATCACGAGGCGCGGGAGACCGTGCTGCAGGTGGATAACCTGAGCGTGCAGTTCCCGCTGGGCGGCGGATTGTTCCGGCGCAAGCAGTACCTGCAAGCGGTGGACGGCATCAGCCTGACGGTGCAGCGCGGCAAGACGCTAGGGATTGTCGGCGAGTCCGGCTCGGGCAAATCCACCCTGGGCCAGGCGATTCTGCGGCTGCTGGATTCCAGCGGCGCGATTCGCTTCCAGGGCGAGGCCCTCGACGGCCTGACGCAAAAGCAGATGCAGCCGTGGCGCAAGCAGATGCAGGTGGTGTTCCAGGACCCGTTCGGCAGCCTCAGCCCGAGGATGTCGGTGGCGCAGATCATCAGCGAAGGCCTCGAAGTGCACGCCCCGTGCAGCCTCAAGGACCGCGAAGCGCAAGTGATCCGCGTGCTGGAAGATGTCGGCCTGGACCCGGCCAGCCGCCATCGCTACCCCCACGAATTCTCCGGCGGCCAGCGCCAACGCATCGCCATCGCCCGGGCTTTGGTACTCAAACCGGCGCTGATCCTGCTGGATGAACCCACCTCGGCGCTGGACCGTACCGTGCAGAAACAAGTGGTCGCCCTGCTGCTTGAGTTGCAGGAAAAGTACGGCCTGACCTACCTGTTTATCAGCCATGACCTGGCGGTGGTGCGGGCCCTGGCCCACGACATGATCGTAATCAAGGACGGCAAGGTGGTGGAGCGCGGGCCGAGCGATGAAGTGTTTGCCGCGCCTCAACATCCCTACACCCAGGAACTCCTCGCGGCGGCGCATCCATGAACACCACCGGCAGCCTCAAGGATTACCAATACGTTCGTGGCCTGGCGATCCAGTCGTTGTTCGAGATCATCGAGCAGTCCAGCGAAGGCACAGTGATTGTCGACGGTGACGCGAATATCGTCTGGATGAACGAGCGTTACGCCAAGCGCTTCGGCCTGAAAAGTGCCGACGAAGCCATCGGCCAACCGTGCGAGCAGGTGATTTCCAACAGCCTGCTGCGCCAGGTGGTACGCAACGACCAGCCGATTCTGCTGGATATCCAGGACACGCCCAAAGGCCCGCTGGTGGTGATGCGCCTGCCGATCCATGACGACGCGGGCAAGGTGATCGGTGCGATCGGGTTTGCGCTGTTTGATGAATTGCGCAACCTGTCGCCGCTGATCGAACGCTACCTGAGCATGCAGCAGGAATTGGCTTCCACTCGGTCGCTGCTAAGGTCGCGGCAGAGCAAGTACAACTTCGCGCACTTTATCGGCACCAGCGCGGCCAGCCTGGAAGTCAAACGCCGCGCCCGGCGCAGTGCGAGTGCGGAGTCCCCGGTGTTGCTGCTGGGGGAAACCGGGACCGGCAAGGAGTTGCTGGCCCAGGCGATTCACGGTGCATCGCCTCGGGCGCACAAAGCCTTTGTGAGCATCAACAGCGCGGCGATTCCCCATGATTTGCTGGAAGCCGAATTCTTTGGCACGGCACCGGGCGCGTTTACCGGCGCAGACCGCAAGGGCCGCCCCGGCAAGTTGCAGATTGCCCAGGGCGGCACGCTGTTTCTCGATGAGATCGGCGACATGCCCCTGCCGCTGCAAAGCAAATTGCTGCGGGTGTTGCAGGAGAAAGAGTTCGAGCCGGTGGGCTCCAATGAGATGATCCACAGTGATGTGCGGGTGATTGCCGCCACCTCCATGGATCTGGAAGCGGCGATCAAGCGCGGAGAGTTCCGCGCGGACCTGTATTACCGCCTGAATGTGCTGCCGATCCAGGTGCCGCCGTTGCGTGCGCGGCTGGATGATTTGCCGGCGTTGAGTGAGGCGATTCTGGAGGAATTGCGCAGCCAGCATGAACTGGACCGCGAGGCCTTGGCGTTGTTGGCGCAGCATGCGTGGCCGGGGAATATCCGCGAGCTGCGCAATGTGCTGGAGCGGGCGGCGTTGTTGAGTGATGACCTGGTGCTGGATGCCAGTGAAATTCGCGCGGCAATTGGTACGTTCAGTCCGGTAGAGCACAGCTCGGTAGAGACCGTTGAGGGCGAGAGTTTCAGCGCGGCCAGGGAACGGTTTGACCGGCAGGTGATTGGGGCGGCGTTGAAGGCGTGTGAGGGGAATGTGGTGGAGGCGGCGAAGCGGCTGGGGCTTGGCCGGTCGACTTTGTACAAGAAGATGGTCGCGCTGGGCATCGCCTAGTCTCCAAACAGAGACTAAATTCCTAAAATAAAGACAACCCTCTGTAGGAGCGAGCTTGCTCGCGAAAAACCTGAAGGCGCCGCGCTTATTCAGGATACCAGCGTCATCGTTACCCACCTTCGCGAGCAAGCTCGCTCCTACAAGGGGCCAATGCCAGTCTCAATAATGAGAACAACGCAGCAAAATTGATTTAAACCAAATAGAATATTTATATATTTCAACAAGTTAACCACTTGGCACACATCTCGCTATAGCCCTTCCCCACCGCCTCACCCCACAAAAATAACAATCAGATGGAGACACACCATGAGTGTGATCATTGCCCTCGCAGCCCTGGCGCTGCTGATGCTGGCCGCCTACCGTGGCTACAGCGTCATCCTGTTCGCCCCCATCGCCGCCCTCGGCGCTGTGCTGCTCACTGACCCTTCCGCCGTCGCTCCCGCCTTCACGGGGGTGTTCATGGAGAAGATGGTCGGCTTCCTCAAACTGTATTTCCCGGTATTCCTGCTCGGCGCGGTGTTCGGCAAGCTGATTGAAATCTCCGGCTTCTCGCGCTCCATCGTCGCCGCCGCGATCCGGTTGCTCGGCACCCGCCAGGCAATGCTGGTGATCGTGCTGGTGTGCGCCCTGCTGACTTACGGCGGCGTGTCGCTGTTTGTGGTGGTGTTCGCGGTGTACCCGTTTGCCGCCGAGATGTTCCGCCAGAGCGATATTCCCAAGCGCTTGCTGCCGGCGACCATCGCCCTCGGCGCGTTCTCGTTCACCATGGACGCCCTGCCCGGCACGCCGCAGATCCAGAACATCATCCCCAGTACCTTCTTCAACACCACCGCCTGGGCCGCACCGTGGCTGGGGCTGATCGGCACCATCTTCGTGTTCTGCGTCGGCATGCTGTACCTGGCCCGCCAGCGCAACAAGGCCCAGCGTGCGGGTGAAGGCTATGGCACCAACCTGCGCAACGAGCCGGAAACCGCCGAAGACATCAAGCTGCCGAACCCGTGGATCGCGCTGTCGCCGCTGCTGCTGGTGGGCATCATGAACCTGCTGTTCACTCACTGGATTCCGCTGTGGTACGGCAAGACCCACACCCTCAGCCTGCCGGGCATGAGCGTGCCGGTGCAGACCGAAGTCGCCAAGCTCACGGCGATCTGGGCGGTGCAGGCAGCGTTGCTGGTGGGGATCATCGTGGTGCTGGTGTTCGGCTTCTCGGCGATTCGCAGCAAGCTCGCCGAAGGCAGCAAGAGCGCAGTCAGCGGTGCACTGCTGGCGGCGATGAACACCGCTTCGGAATACGGTTTTGGTGCGGTGATCGCCTCGCTGCCGGGCTTCCTGGTGCTGGCGGACTGGCTCAAGGGCATTCCAAACCCGCTGGTCAACGAAGCGATTACCGTGACCCTGCTGGCCGGTATCACCGGTTCCGCCTCGGGCGGCATGAGCATTGCGCTGGCGGCCATGTCGGAGAGCTTTATTTCAGCGGCCCATGCGGCCAATATCCCCCTTGAAGTACTGCACCGGGTCGCGGCCATGGCCAGTGGCGGCATGGACACCCTGCCCCACAACGGCGCCGTGATCACGCTGCTGGCGGTCACCGGGCTGACCCACCGCGAAGCCTATAAAGATATTTTCGGCATCACGATCATCAAGACCCTCGCGGTGTTCGTGGTGATTGGTACTTTCTACGCCACCGGCATTGTGTGAGGTTGATATGACGACATTGAACGGCAAGACCGCCCTGGTCACCGGTTCCACCAGCGGCATCGGCTTGGGCATCTCCCTGAGCCTGGCCAAAGCCGGCGCCAACCTGATCCTCAACGGCTTCGGCGACGCCAGCGCGGTGATCGCCCAGGTGCAGGCCTTCGGTGGCAAGGTGGGGCATCACCCGGCGGATGTCAGCGACCCGGCACAGATCGCCGAGATGATCGCCTACGCGGAGCGCGAGTTTGGCGGCATCGACATCCTGGTGAACAACGCCGGGATTCAGCATGTGGCGCCGGTGGACGAGTTTCCGGTGGAGCGCTGGGACTCGATCATTGCGATCAACCTGTCGTCGGTGTTCCACAGCACGCGGTTGAGCCTGCCGGGCATGAAGGCCAAGGGCTGGGGGCGGATCGTCAACATTGCCTCGGTGCATGGGCTGGTGGGTTCGGTGGGCAAGGCGGCTTATGTGGCTGCCAAGCATGGGGTGATCGGGCTGACCAAGGTGGTGGGCCTGGAAACCGCCCAGAGCAATGTCACCTGCAACGCCATCTGCCCGGGCTGGGTGTTGACGCCGCTGGTACAGAAACAGATTGATGATCGCATCGCCACCGGGGTTGACCCACAGCAGGCGCAGCAGGATTTGCTGGCGGAGAAGCAGCCGTCCCTGGAGTTTGTGACGCCGCCGCAATTGGGGGAACTGGTGCTGTTCCTGTGCAGCGAAGCCGGCAGCCAGGTGCGGGGCGCGGCGTGGAATATCGACGGCGGCTGGCTGGCGCAGTAAACGACGATTCCCAAGACACCGGAGATCAAATGTGGGAGCGGGCTTGCTCGCGAATGCGGTGTATCAGTTAACACATCTGGAACTGACCCACCGTATTCGCGAGCAAGCCCGCTCCCACATTTTGAACGGTGTCGCTTGATAGATCAGATAATAAAAAAGAGATTTCCTTATGTCCGAAATACTCTGGCAACCCTCCCCCGAACGCATCCACAACACCCGGATGGATCAGTTCCGGCGCTTCATCAATGATCGCCATGCCTTGCAGATCAGCGACTACCCGGCCCTGCACCAGTGGAGCATCGACCAGCGCCCGGATTTCTGGCAGTCCATTGTCGAGTTTTTCGAGGTGCAGTTCCGCACGCCACCCAGCGCGGTACTGATCGAAGACGCCGAGATGCCCAGCGCCCAGTGGTTTCCCGGAGCCACTCTGAATTTTGCCGAGCACCTGCTGCGCCGTCGCGACGATCATCCCGCCGTGGTCGCCATCAGCGAAGACGGCCAGCGCGAACAACTGACCTACGCCGAACTGGCCCACCACGTCGCCGGCCTGCAACGCAGCCTGCGGGCGGCTGGTGTGGGCGTAGGTGACCGGGTCGCAGCGTGCATGCCCAATACCTGGCAAACTCTGGTGGGCATGCTCGCCACCACCAGCCTCGGCGCGATCTGGTCATGCTCCTCGCCCGACTTCGGCACCCAGGGCGTGATCGACCGCTTCGGCCAGATCGAACCCAAGGTGCTGATCACCTGCGCCGGTTATCGCTACGCCGGCAAGGTCATCGACCAAAGCAGCAAGCTCAATGAAATCCTCGAGCGGCTGCCGTCCCTGCAACAGCTGATCATCGTGCCGTACGCCCGCCCGCAAGCGCGTCCCGAGGATTATCAGACCCGGGCCAACGTTGCACTCTGGGACGACTTGTACACCCCCGGCGGCGAACCCGATTTCGTCGCCGTGCCCTTCGATCATCCGCTGTACATCCTCTATTCCAGCGGCACCACCGGCGTGCCCAAGTGCATCATCCACGGCACCGGCGGCGTGTTGCTCACCCACCTCAAGGAACACGGCCTGCACGCCGACCTGTCCCGGGATGACTGCCTGTTCTACTACACCACCTGCGGCTGGATGATGTGGAACTGGCTGGTGTCGGTGCTGGCCATCGGCGCCACGGCGGTGCTGTATGACGGCTCACCGTTTCACCCGGGGCCGGAACGCCTGATGGACCTGATCGACCAGGAAAAAATCAGCGTGTTCGGCACCAGCCCGAAGTTCCTCGCCACCCTGGAAAAGGCCGGGCTGCAACCGCGGCTGAGCCATGACCTGAGCAGCCTCAAGGGCTTGATCTCCACCGGCTCGCCGCTGTCGCCACAGAGCTACGACTACGTGTACCGCGAGATCAAGTCCGAGCTGTGCCTGTCGTCGATGTCTGGCGGTACCGATATCGTCTCCTGCTTCGTGATCGGCAACCCGGTGCTGCCGGTGCGGCGTGGCGAGATGCAGTGCAAGAGCCTGGCGATGGCCATCGAAGTCTGGGACGACCGGGGCCGCCCGCTGGTAGGCGAAAAAGGCGAACTGGTGTGCACCCGGCACTTCCCGGCGATGCCTATCGGCTTGTGGAATGACCCGCACCAGGAAAAACTGCGGGCTTCGTATTTCAGCCAGTTTCCCGGTGTATGGGCCCAGGGTGACTACGCCGAACAACGCCCCAATGGCAGCCTGCTGATTCATGGCCGTTCAGACGCCGTGCTCAACCCCGGCGGCGTGCGCATCGGCACCGCAGAGATTTATCGTCAGGTGGAAAAAGTGCCGCAGGTGCTGGAAAGCCTGGCCATCGGCCAACGCTGGCAGGATGACGTGCGGGTGGTGCTGTTTGTGCGGCTCAACGACGGCGTCGAACTGGATGACGCCCTGAAGCAACAGATCCGCGAGGTGATACGCGCCAACACCACACCGCGCCATGTGCCGGCGAAGATTCTGGCGGTGACGGACATCCCGCGCACCATCAGCGGCAAGATCGTCGAACTGGCGGTGCGCAACGTGGTGCATGGCGAAGTGGTGAAGAACACCGACGCCCTGGCCAACCCCGAAGCCCTGGAGCAGTTTCGTGATCGCCCGGAGCTGGCAGAAAGATGAAACGTTTTAGCGCTTAAGCACTCATTTGAAGACAAAACCCTCAAGCATGCTATTTTTCGAGGGTGGAAAGCCGATCTCTCCTCGCGGGATAATCGGCTTTTGTCATTATTCAAGCGTTACGCGCAGGGCATTTACATGAACGTATCACCCACCGGCAGCGAGGCCGCGGCACTGATTGCGCGGCTGGACTGGGCACGAAGCCCTCTCGGTGACGCCATTGATTGGCCGCAAAGCCTCCGTACAGCCGTCGACATCGTGATCCATTCACCCATGCCGATGCTGTTGCTGTGGGGCGCCGAACTCACTCAGATCTACAACGACGGCTTCGCCCTGCTGGCCGGCAACAAGCACCCTGGCGCCTTCGGCCAGCCTGCCGACTTGATCTGGCCGGAACTGAAGCCGTTTACCGATCCGATCTACAGCGCCGTCTTCGCGGGCCAGGTGCGCACGTTCACCGAGCAGCGTTTTGTGCTGCAACGCAACCACCGCGACACCGAGATCTGGCTGGACCTGACCTACAGCCCGATTCGCGATGAGCGCGGTGAGGTCGCCGGGATCCTGATCACCGCCATCGAAACCAACGAGCGCCGGCGCATCGCCCTGGAACTCCAGCAGCGCACCGAAAACAGCCTCAAGGCCCAGCGCAACACCGAGCAGCGCCTGCAACTGGCCCTGGCCGCCACCGACGCCGTGGGCACCTGGGACTGGGACATTGGCGAAGACCGGTTTATCGCCGACGCACATTTCGCCCAACTGCACGGGGTTGATCCCTGCGATGCCGGCCTGCTGCCCATCAGCGACTACCTGCAAGGCGTGCACCCCGAAGACCGTGGCATGGTGGCCCGCAGCATCAAGCATTGCATCACCCACGGCACCGAATACGCCGAGGAATATCGCCTGCTGCAAGCCGACGGCGAAGTGCGCTGGGTGTTTGCCCGGGGCCGTTGCTACAAGGACCATCATGGCCGACCGGCACGGTTTCTCGGTGCCGCCCTCGACCTGACCGAACGCAAGCACACCGAACAGGCCCTGCGCCAAAGCCAGACCGAGCTGCAACTAATCATCAACGCCATGCCGGTGCTGATTGGCTATGTCGACCACGAGCAGCGCTTTCGCCTGAACAACAGCGCCTACCTGGACTGGTACGGCATGACCCCGCAGGAGCTGTACGGCAAGACCATCCGCGAAGTCGTGGGCGACGAAATCTATGCCGGGCGCGTCGACAAGATCGAGGCGGCGCTCAAGGGCAAGGCCTGCAGTTTTGTCACCGTCACGCCACACCATGACGGCCGCCCCCGCCACGCGCTGATGAAGTACCTGCCGCGTTTCAGCGCTGACGGTTCAGTCAACGGTTTCTACATTTTTGTGATCGACGAGACCGAGCGCAAACTGACCGAAGAAGCCCTGCGTCACCTCAACGAAAACCTCGAAGAGCGCGTCAACCAACGCACCCAGGCCCTGGCCGAAGCCAACCAGCGCCTGCAAAACGAGATGTTCGAGCGCGAGCGCGCCGAAGACGCCCTGCGCCATGCCCAGAAGATGGAAGCGGTCGGCCAACTCACCGGCGGCATCGCCCATGACTTCAACAACATGCTCACCGGGATCATCGGCAGCCTGGACCTGATGCAACGCTACATCGCTGCCGGACGCAGCGACGAGATCGGCCGCTTCACCGACGCCGCCGTGTCCTCGGCCCATCGTGCCGCTGCGCTGACCCACCGCCTGCTGGCGTTCTCACGCCGCCAATCCCTGGACCCCAAGCCGGTAGATCCGAATCAGTTGGTGGCGTCCCTGGAAGACCTGTTCCGCCGCACCAAGGGCGCGCACATCGAACTCAAGGTGCAACTGGGCACCGACATCTGGCCGGTGAACACCGACGCCAGCCAGTTGGAAAACGCCCTGCTCAACCTGGTGATCAATGCCCGGGATGCCATGCCCGACGGCGGTCAATTGTGCATCGAGACCGCCAACAGTTACCTCGACGGCACCGACATCACCACCCTGGAGCCGGTCAAGGCCGGCGATTATGTGATGCTCGGCGTGAGCGATAACGGCGCCGGCATGACCGCGAAAATCCTCGCCAAGGCCTTCGACCCGTTCTTCACCACCAAGCCCATCGGCCAGGGCACCGGCCTTGGCTTGTCGATGATCTATGGGTTTGCCCAGCAGTCCGGCGGCCACGTGACCATTCAGAGCGAGCCGGGCCAGGGCACTTGCGTGCGCCTGTACTTGCCGCGCCTGCATGGCACCGCGCTGGAAAGGACGGTGCCCGCCAGTCAGGGCGAAGCCCCGGTAGCGCTGGAAGGCGAAGCTGTGGTGGTGGTCGAGGACGACCCGGCGGTGCGGATGCTGGTGGTGAATGTGCTGGATGAGCTGGGTTACACCGCGCACCAGGCGGCGGATGCACGGGCGGCGTTGCCGCTGCTGGAGTCCGACCTGCGGGTGGATTTGCTGGTGACCGATGTGGGCTTGCCGGGGATGAACGGCAGGCAACTGGCAGAAATCGCCCGGCAACACCGGCCGGAGCTCAAGGTATTGTTCATGACCGGATATGCCGAGAAAGCCGCCGAGCGCCAGGGGTTCCTGGAGGCAGGCATGGACATGGTAGCCAAGCCGTTTTCGATCGATCTGCTGGCTAACAAAATCCGTAGCATGATCAGCTCAGAGGCCTGACTTCAGGCATAATCGCGCGCCGTTTCACATCAGGACCGATCAATGAAAGCCCAAGCCCGTCACATTCTGGTGAAAACCAGTGAAGAAGCCGAACAGCTCAAGCAGCGTATTGCCAAGGGCGAAGCGTTTGACGTGTTGGCCAAGAAGTACTCCACCTGCCCTTCTGCCAAGCGCGGCGGTGATTTGGGTGAAGTGCGGCCGGGGCAGATGGTGGGGGTGATTGATGCGGTGATCTTCAAGAAGCCCGTGAAGGTGGTTCATGGGCCGATCAAGAGCAAGTTTGGGTATCACTTGGTGCAGGTGTTTTACCGGGATTGATGGCTTTTTTGTGGCGAGGGAGCTTGCTCCCGCTGGGCTGCGTAGCGGCCCCAAAAAAGCCGGGAGCGCTTCGCACTCCAGCGGGAGCAAGCTCCCTCGCCACAATAGATAGCGTTAGTCTCGGGGAATGAGTGCACCCGGCACCTGAATCACCCGGCTCGCCAGCCGATGCCCGGCCAAGGCTGCTTCCTGCGGCGAGCCGCCCTTGAGCCGACTGGCCAGGTAAGCCGCACTGAACGAGTCCCCCGCCGCAGTCGTATCGACCACCTTCTCCACCACCAACGCCGGCACGTCGAATCGCTCGCCTTCACAGCGAATCAAACACGCATCCGCGCCACGTTTCAGCACCACCTCGGCAATGCCCGGATACGCCGCAAACACCTGCTCGCTGTCCTCATAACCAAACAATGCGCGCTCGTCATCCTCGGTCAGCAAGGCAATATCCACCTCGGCCAATACCCGGTGATACGCCGTGCGCGCAGCTTCCACGCTGGCCCACAAGCGCGGCCGGTAGTTGTTGTCGAACACCACCTTGCCACCGCGCTGGCGGGTTTCGACCAGGGTTTCCAGCAGGCGTGCACGGCCGACTTCGCCCAATACCGCCAGGGTGATGCCGCTGAAATACACCACGTCGTATGCCGGCAGCGCCGCCAGGATCGGCTCGGCCGCCGGCGTGGTAAAGCAGTCGCGCACGGCGGCTTCGTTGCGCCAGTAGAGGAATTTTCGCTCGCCGTTGGCATCGGTCTGGATGCAGTACAACCCCGGCAGGCGATCAGGCAGGCGTTGGACCATGCTCAGGCCCAGGCCTTCTTCGGCCCAGTGCTTGCACATGGCGTCGCTGAAGCTGTCATCGCCCAGGGCGGTGACGTAGTCGACGGTGCTGGGTTCACCCAGTTCGCGGCGCAGGTAGACGGCGGCGTTCAGGGTGTCGCCGCCGAAGCTTTGTTGCAGGCTGCCGTCGGCGCGGTGTTGCAGTTCGATCATGCATTCGCCGATGAAGGCGATGCGCGGTTGTGTGTTCATGCCAAGGGGTCTCTCGATGTACTGGAGGGCCTCTTCGCGAGCAAGCCCGCTCCCACATTTGATTGCATTTCAACTGAAGGAACTCGGTCGAATGTGGGAGCGGGCTTGCTCGCGAAGGGCACGATTAGGTCTAGAAGCAGGTATGCAGGCTTTCGATCACCTGCAACTGCTCATCCACCAAATTACCCACTTGCCACTTGTCGAAGGTCAGGCACGGATGGGAAGTGCCGAAGGAGATGATGTCGCCAATGCGCAACTCAACCCCTGGCGCGACGACCATGAACGCATGCTGGTCCATCACGGCGGTGACCTTGCACGCGGTCACATCATCACCCTCGGCCGGAAGCACGCCCGCCTTGTAGCGCTTGAGCGGCACCGGCAGGCCGGCGTCGTAGGCAACGTCGCGCTTGCCCAGGGCGATCACCGCGAAGCCTGGCTCCGGCAGCGACTGCACGTGGGCCCAGACTTCCAGCGCCGGGCGCAGGCCTTCGTTGAGGTCGCTGCGACGGTCGAGTACGCAGCACTGCGCTTCTTTGTAGATGCCATGGTCGTGAGCCACGTAGCTACCCGGGCGCAATACGCTGAGGAAGCGGCCAGCGGCGTTCTGGGCTTCGAAGGATTCGGCGATCAGGTCGTACCAGGCGGAACCCGAGGCGGTGATGATCGGCTTGCCAAGGTCAAAGGCGCCGCTGTTTTGCAGGTCGACGGCAAGGCGTACCAGGGAGGCGGCGAATTCGCGGATGCCACTGATGGCGTGCTCGCCGTGGATCACTCCTTCGTAACCTTCGATGCCGGTGAGGGCGAGCGCCGGCTGGGCCTTGATTGCCTTGGCCAGGTCGAGCACCTGCTGTTCGGTGCGGCAACCGCAACGGCCGCCGACCACGCCGTATTCGATCATCACGTTCAGGCGCAAGCCGCGGGCGGCAAAGAACAACCCCAGGTCGGCCACATTGTCCGGGTGGTCGACCATGCAGTGGAAGTCGAATTCAGGGTCGGCCAGCAGGTCGGCGATCAGCGCCATGTTCGGCGCGCCCACCAGTTGGTTGGCCATCAACACCCGGCGAACCCCACCGGCGTACGCAGCGCGGGTCTGCACGGCGTTGGCCAGGGTGATGCCCCAGGCGCCCTGCTCGATCTGCCGCTGGAACAACGCCGGCATCATGCTGGTCTTGCCGTGGGGCGCCAGTTGCGCGCCGCTGTTGCTGACGAAATCCTGCATCCAGCGGATGTTGTGCTCCAGGGCATCGCGGTGCAGCACCAGGGCCGGCAGGCTGACGTCACGGACCAGGTGCGCACCGACCGGGGCGGCACCTTTTTCAACGGCATTGAAGGCAGACATAAGGGTTTCCTATTCGTTGATGCGACGGGCCAGGTTGTTCGCGCTGTCGATCAGCACCCGGCGATAGTCGTTGTAGTTTTTGATGGCATCGGCCCGTGGGGCGACGATGCACAGGGTCGCAATGCTGATGCCTTGGGCGTCCCGAACCGGGGCGGCAAAGCAATGGGTAAAGGTGTCGGCGACGCTGTCGAAGGAGAAGAATCCGTCGAGGGTGGCCTGGCGGATTTGCCCAAGGAAGGTTTCCAGAGGCAGGCGCTGACCGTCCGGGAGGATGAAGTCGTCGTTGTCGATCAGGTCGATGATTTGCTGGTCGCTCAGGTGGCCCAGCAGCAGGCGGCCGGAGGCGGTCCAGGGGATGGGCGCGTTCTCACCGATGTCTGAGGAAATGCGGAAATGCCGCTCGCCTTCGCGCATCAGGGCCACGGTGTATTTGCGGCCATTGAGCAGGCACATCTGGGCGGTTTCGTGGGTCTGGCTGACGATTTCCTGCAGGGCGTGGTCGGCTTCGCGGGTCAGGTCGAAATGGCGCAGGTGGGCCTGGCCGAGGAAGTACAGCTGACGGCCGAGGTAGACGTGACCGTCCTTGCCGACGGTTTCGAGGATGCGCCGTTCCAGCAGCGAGGCCACCAGTTCGTAGACCGTGGATTTGGGGCTGCCGATGCCGCTGGCGATATCATTCGGGCGCAGGGGTTGGCCGATTTCCTTGAGGAAATCGAGGATATCGAACGCCCGGTCGAGGCCTTTGGCGCGGCGTTTGATGGTGTCTTCGGTCATGGCAGTTTCGGGTCCCGTCAAAGGCTTAAAATTGCAGCAGATGCGTCCTCTGTGGCGAGGGAGCTTGCTCCCGCTGGAGTGCGAAGCGCTCCCTTTTTTTGGGGCCGCTACGCAGCCCAGCGGGAGCAAGCTCCCTCGCCACAAACGAGTTTCATCACTGCAAGTTGCGGTCGATCATTTAGCCTTTTTTCTTGTAGGCCACGCAATCAATCTCAACCTTGCAATCGACCATCATGTTCGCCTGCACACACGCCCGCGCCGGGGCATGTTCCGGGTTGAAGTATTCGCCGAACACTTTGTTGAAGCTCCAGAAGTCCCGTGGGTCTTCCAGCCATACACCCACGCGCACCACGTCTTCAAGGGCGTAGCCGGCTTCTTCGAGAATCGCTACTACGTTGCGCATGGTCTGGTGCGTCTGCTCGACGATGCCGCCGGTGATGATTTCACCGTCCACCGCCGGCACCTGGCCCGACACGTACAACCAGCCATCCGCTTCCACCGCGCGGGCGAAAGGACGAGGCTGGCCGCCGCCGGCCGTGGCGCCGGTGCCGTAACGAGTAATGCTCATAATGGTTCTCCTGAAGTGATGATTTAAAAACGAATGTTCTTGAGAAATTCCGCCAGTCGCGGCGATTGCGGGCGTTCGAAAATGTCTTTCGGCGGCCCTTGTTCTTCAATGCGGCCCTGGTTCATGAAGACGATCTTGTCCGAGACTTCATAGGCAAACCGCATTTCGTGGGTGACCAGCAACATGGTCATGCCCTCTTCCGCCAAACCTTTGATCACGCTGAGCACTTCGCCCACCAGTTCCGGGTCCAGGGCCGAGGTAACTTCGTCGAACAGCATCAGGCTCGGGTTCATCGCAATCGCCCGGGCAATCGCCACGCGCTGTTGCTGGCCGCCC
Source organism: Pseudomonas sp. ATCC PTA-122608 (assembly GCF_001952855.1). Taxonomy (GTDB): domain Bacteria; phylum Pseudomonadota; class Gammaproteobacteria; order Pseudomonadales; family Pseudomonadaceae; genus Aquipseudomonas. The sequence goes on from NZ_LPNO01000024.1 coordinate 150,769, forward strand.
GACAACTGGCCCGGAAAGTGATTGCGGCGCTCCAGCAGGCCGACACGGTCCAGCCATTTTTCCGCCAGCGCCACCGCCTCGTCCTTGCCCATCTTCTTGACCTTTAGCAGGCCCAGGGTGACGTTCTGCAAGGCGGTCAGGTGCGGGAACAGGTTGAACTGCTGGAATGCCATGCCGGTCATCGCGCGGTGCTGGGAAATCACGCGCTCCGGGTGGCGCACCCGCTTGCCGCCGACGTCGCTGTAGCCGATGGATTCACCGTCGAGGGTGATCTGGCCGCCCTGGAACTCTTCCAACAGGTTGACGCAGCGCAGCAGCGTGGTCTTGCCCGAGCCGCTGGAGCCGATCAACGTTACGACGTTGCCGCGCTGCATGCTCAGGTCGACGCCCTTGAGTACTTCCACCGGGCCGTACTGTTTACGCAGGCCGCTAATGTTCAGGAGTGGCTGGCTTTCTTTTGAGAGTTGGTTCATGGCAACGCCACCCGCTTTTCAATGTAACGCCCCAACAATTCGATGGCGTAGTTGATGACAAAAAACATAAAGCCTGCGAACAGGTAGAACTCCAGGGTCATGAAGGTCCGGGCGATGACCTGTTGGGTACTGAGCAGCAATTCAGCCACGCCGATCACCGACAGCAAGGTGGACGCCTTGACGATTTCCGTGGACGAATTGACCCAGGTCGGCAGGATCTGCCGCAGGGCCTGGGGCAACAGCACGTAGCCGAGGGATTGATAGAACGTCAGGCCGATGGCCTTGCCGGCTTCCAGTTGCCCCTTGGGAATCGCTTGCAACGCACCGCGCACGATTTCCGAAACGTGAGAGCCGCAGAACAGCGTCAAGCCCACGGCGCCGGCCTGGAACGCAGTGATCTGCCAACCCAGTGCCGGCAGCATGTAGAAGCATGCCAATACCAGCACAAACACCGGTGTACCGCGGATCAGGTCGACGTACAGGCGAAACGGCGCACGCATCCAGAATTTGCCGTAGGTCAGCACCAAGCCGGCGACGATGCCGATCAGAGTGCCGAAGATAATGGCCAGGGCCGAGCAGTAGACGCTGGTCTGGAACCCCGCCCAGAGGGTTTCCCGGGCGATCCACAACTCATGCAGCCAGCTGGGGGATTCGTACATGGGCGCTCCTTAGCGGCGAATCGCCAAACGCTGTTCCAGGTAACGGAGCAGCATGGCGATGAGGTAACAGGCAGCCACGTAGAGCGCGGTCGTGACCATCCAGGTTTCAATCACCCGGTAGCTTTCGACGTTGATCTTGCGGGCGTAATAGGTCAGCTCCGGCACCGCGATCGCGGCCGCCAGGGAGGTGTCCTTGAACAGCGAGATGAAGTTGTTCGACAGCGCCGGCAGCACGTTGCGCAGCATCACCGGCACGGTGATGTACGCGCGAATACGCCATTCGCCCAGGCCGATGGCCAGGCCCGCTTCACGCAACCCCTTGGGAATGTTCAAGAGGCCGGCGCGGAATACTTCGGTCAGGTAGGCACCGGCGTACAGCGACAGGGTGATGATGAACGAGGGGATCTTGTCCAGCCGGATCCCCAGGCTGGGCAAGGCGAAGTAGATCAACAGGATCAGCACCAGGATCGGGGTGTTACGGATCACCGTCACATACACCGAGGCCCCGATGCGCAGCGCACGGTGTTTGGACAGCATGGCAAACGCCATCAACAGGCCGATCACGCAACCGATGGCGATGGACAGTAGTGCCAGTTCAAGGCCGAGGCCGAGCCCCGCCAGCAAGCTGGGGAAGTCGCGCCACACAGCGGCAAAGTTCAACTGATAGTTCATGGTCAGCAGTACCTGATTGGGGCGCCGTCAGCGACGCCCCAGTGTTTACGGATTACTTGAACTCAACCGGGAAACCGATTGCAGGCTCTGGCAGATCCACACCGAACCATTGCTTGAACGAGGCCTTGTACATCGGGAACTCCACGCCGGTCATGGCTTCATGCAGCGCGGTGTTGACGAAGTTCAGCCAGTCCTGGTCGCCACGCTTGACGGCGCACGCGTAGGTTTGCGGGCTCCAGGCGTAGCTCGGGCTGCGGTAGCGGCCCGGGTTTTGCACCATCAGGTACTTGACCGAGGACTGGTCGGTGGCGGCGGTGTCGGCACGCCCGGAGTTCACGGCCTGGTACATCAGGTCGACGCTGTCGTACTGGTCGACCTTGGCTTTAGGCAAGGCCTGGTGCACCAGTTCTTCGGCGTAGACGTTCTGCAGCACGGCCACGGTGACGCTGTCGCCGGCGGCTTGCAGGTCTTCAATTTCCTTGTACTTGCTGTTGGCTGGCAGCAGCAGGCCCACGCCTTCGCGGTAGTACGGCAGGGTGAAGGCCACTTGCTGCGCGCGGCTGGCGGTGACGGTGATGAACTGGCAGCTCATGTCGACCTTGTCAGTCAGCAGGTTGGGAATTCGAGCGTCGGAGGACTGCACCACGTATTCGACTTTGCTCGGGTCGTTGAACAACCCTTTGGCCACGATGTGGCCGATGTCGATATCAAAACCTTGCAACTTGCCATCCGCTCCCTGGAAGTGCCACGGCGCATTGGTACTGCCTGTACCCACGATCAGGTGCCCACGCTTGAGCACTGTATCGAGCTTGCTGTCCGCCGCTTGCACTGCTGCTGCGAGGGAAGCCGATGCGGCGAAGAGAAAAACACACGCTTTGAACACGGAAGGTCGGTGATGCATGACAAGCACTCCAGGGGTTGTGTATTCCGCTATACCGGAACTTAGTATGTAACAACGGAATAGACAGCAGAAAGTGTGCCATACGCGGTAACAGAAAAATATTGCGGGATTAATTTCTTTTTAAATCAACGGGATAAATTTGTATCGGCGATGAGGCGCTGGGCCATCTGTTGAAATCAGGTTGCTACCGTTGGCTACACGGCGAGGTGACAGGCCACATTTGGGTGCGGGTGCGGTTCGTTACCGGGCACGAAAGCGGTGCGGTGCTGGATGGAAGAATCCTGTGGCTGGGCTAGGCTTGGCAGATGATCGGCCCTCCCCAAGGAATGCGTTCAGATGAAGATCAGCCTTGTCCTTATGTTGTTGTCGCTGGTGTTTGCCAGCACTGTGTTCGCCAAGGATGACCGTCGTGAATGCAAGGCCGAGTTGGCCAAGCTGAAGGCGGCGTTTGCGACCGACTATATGAGTCAAAACCATCACGGTTATCGCCGGGCCAAGGACGCCAAGGAGAACGGGGATTACAAGCAGTGCGTGGGGCTGGCGAAGAAGGCTCGGGAGCGGGCGGAGCGCTGAAAGCCTTGGGGCTGCTGCGCAGCCCAGCGGGAGCAAGCTCCCTCGCCACAATGGCCGGTTAGACTGCTTGGAGGTGGGTACCTGTTAGTTTTGACAGTAGACCGTTTTGATCGCCGGGCTTAGCGTGGGCCATGCCCTTTTGCCAAGGAGATCATTATGGGAATTGCAACGGCGGTGATTGCCGATGCCGAGGCGTATCAGCAGGTACTGAAGTCGCATGAAACGGTGTTCATGCTGTTTGTTTCGCAGCATTGCCCGGCCTGTGGGGAAGCCGGGCCACTGTTTGAACGCTTTGCCAGGAAATACGGTCGCACCGTGAAAAGCCTGGTGCTCGATACAGCCCAAACCCCGAGACACCCCGAGGTTACCGGCACTCCCACCCTCCTGGTTTTTCAGAATGGCAAGATGATCAATAAGCTGAAGGGCTTCGACGAAAAAACTCTGAGGAAGACGTTCGCCGAGACCAGAATCAGTCCTCCAACATCAACCGCGCCGTGCCGGAAACACGAATCGAGGCACCCTTCTCATCGGTGATCTGCGCCTGCAAACGCGAGCGGCTGCCCATGTCCTCGCCTTGAATGATGTTGATGCACCCGTTGTGCGGCCAGCCCAGATCCCGCAGATAGCCGGCAAATGCGGCCGTCGCGGAGCCTGTAGCCGGGTCTTCGTACACACCGCCCACCGCAAACGGGTTGCGGGTGTGGAACAGTGTCGGGCTTTCGGCAAACACCAGCACCACGGTGCCCAAACCGGCGTCGGTCATGTAGCGGCGACCGGCCTCCAGTTCATAGTGCATCTGGCTGAGCTTGGCGCGGCTGTCGAGGGCCAGCACCAGGTGGGAGAGACCAGCATGGACGATCGCCGGCGGAATGCTGGGGTCCAGGTCATTGCGGGTGTAGCCGAACAACGTCAGGCCCGCGTCCACCAGCGCATCGTTGGCCGGTGCGCTACGGGTTGGCGGGGATTGCAGCGCGGCTTCGATCAGGTCGCCTTCGCTGCGGCCACTGACGGAAATATCGCCGTTGTTCAAGGTCAGGTGGAATTCACCGTCGCCCAGCGCCAGGCTCAAGGCCGCGCCGAGCGCGATGGTGGCGTGCCCGCAAAACGCGACTTCGGACTCCGGCGCGAAGTAGCGCACACGCCAGCCGTCATCCTGCGGGCAGGCGAATACGGTTTCCGAAAACCCGACTTCGTGGGCGATACGCTGCATTTCTGCGGCTTCCGGCAGGTTGTCACCGATCCATACGCCTGCCGGGTTACCGCCCTGGTTACCGTCACAAAATGCAGAAATCTTAAGCACGTCCAAAGTCATTCGGGCAACCCTTACTTAACGGTTCAGTGAGCGGCGATGCTATCCAGCTAAAGCGGCGCCAGCAATACCTGCGTGACCCGCCGCTCTTCCACCGCCGCCACGGTCAGGCGCCAGCCTTCATGCTCCAGGCTGTCGCCCACCACCGGCAGGCGATCCAGCAGGCTCATCACCATACCGGCCAGAGTCTGGTAATCCTCCGTCGCCACCGCCTTGAAGCCGGTGCGCTGACTGATCAGGTTAAGGTTCAAGGCACCATTGACCCGGAAGCCACCCTCCTCCTCAACGATATCCGGCCCTTCGACTTCACTCGCATCCGGCAACTCACCGGCGATGGACTCAAGAATGTCGGTCATGCTCAACACCCCGATAAAGTCGCCGAATTCGTTGATCACGAAGGCAATGTGGGTGGATTCCTGGCGCATCTGCTCCAAGGCATTGAGGATCGAAAAACTCTCCAGCAGGTTGATCGCCCGGCGCGCCAAGTGCTCCAGATTTGGCTCGTTTCCGCCCAGGTATTCCTTTAGCAACTCCTTCTTGTGCACGAAACCCAATGGCTCGTCGACAGCACCGTTGCGGATCAAGGGCAGTCGCGAGTAAGACGAATGCATCAGTTTAAGGCGGATAGTGTCGGGATCGTCCGACAGATCAATATAGTCCACCTTCGCCCGAGGCGTCATCAGCGTGCGGATCGGACGTTCAGCCAGTTGCAGCACGCCACTGATCATCACGCGTTCACGCCGGTCGAACAGCGGCCCGCCGTTGGCATCGGGGTTATCCAGCAGGTCGGCGACCTCGTCACCGACCTCTTCCACCGCCAGGTTACGCCCGCCGAGCAAACGCATCACCGCATGGGCCGTACGCTCACGCACCGGCAGCGTGCCCTGTGCCGACTTCTTGCGGCGTGCCCGGGCGATCTGGTTGAACACCTCAATCAGGATCGAGAAACCAATGGCCGCATACAGATAGCCTTTAGGAATGTGGAAGCCCAGGCCTTCGGCGGTCAGGGCAAAACCGATCATCATCAGGAAGCCCAGACACAGCATGATCACCGTCGGATGGGCGTTGACGAAACGGGTCAGCGGCTTGCTGGCAACGATCATCAGGCCGATGGAAATGATCACCGCGATCATCATCACCGCCAGCTCATCCACCATGCCCACGGCGGTAATCACCGCATCGAGGGAGAACACCGCATCCAGCACCACAATCTGCGCAACGATCGGCCAGAACATCGCATAAGCCACGTTGCCAGTGCGCTGAGCCACATGCCCCTCAAGCCGCTCATGCAATTCCATGGTGGCCTTGAACAACAGGAACACACCACCAAACAGCATGATCAAGTCACGGCCCGAGAAACTCTTGTCGAACACCTCGAACAGCGGCTGCGTCAGGGTCACCAACCAGGAAATACTTGCCAGCAAGCCCAGGCGCATCAGCAATGCCAGGGACAAACCGATCAGACGCGCACGGTCACGCTGCTCCGGCGGCAGCTTGTCCGCCAGGATCGCGATAAACACCAGGTTGTCGATGCCCAGCACCAGCTCCAGCACAATCAAAGTCAACAGGCCGAGCCAGGCCGTTGGATCCGCTAACCATTCCATTTTTCAGTATCTCTTCAAGTTTTTCAGAATGCCGGGCACGGCAACGCACGGTCGAGGGACCGGGTAAGGGTAGGCAATCGGAAGACGGGATGCTTGGCCTGAAGGCAGGCGATCAGCGGGAACGGCGACAGTGCATGTCTTGGGGAAAGACGACTGGGAGGCTCCGAGAGGGTGTTCATGTAGGTCCTGTTGTGGAAAAAGGACTTGAATCGTACAGGCGAAATAAGAATTTCTTACAATCTAAAATTATTACAAGATCTGTAATAGATAGCGTGTCGACGATTGCCTTGCATGGGTTGAAGGGCAGCGCTTATAGTCCGCCGGTCGCCCGACATGGCGATCGGATTTGGCGATCCGTTGACCGTATGCGAAAGCGCTCTGCTTGATTGCAGGCACTTTCGCACCCGCAAAGCTGCTTTATGGCAGCTGTGCGCGGGAGACCTTCGGGTCTGCCGGAACTCGGTCCCGGTTCGCCAACCTGCGTACAGCTGTCACCCATTCGTTTGGCGACGATAGGTGACAGCCTCAATTAATTAGACCGAGGCTTTACCATGAATCGATACATGCCCCTTACAGGCAACGATTGCGACATCCCTTCCCTGCTCATCGACACCCAAGCGCCGCTCGACGTACTCCACCAGGCTGCCGCTTACCGCATCAACGCTGTGACCCAACTGCTGGAAAATATCGCCTTCCGCGAAGAAATCAGCAGTGACGCCGTCGTGCTTCACGACTTTGCACGCCTGCTCGCCATTCCTCTACGCGATGGCTGTGACCTGATGGACGTAATAGGCCGCCGGATCCAACCTAGCAACGCCTGAACAAAGCACACCCTGCTTCTGTAGGAGCAAGCTTGCTCGCGATGGACGTCAACGATAACTCGGGACGCCTGACACCCAACGGCGCTCTCAGGTTTTTCGCGAGCAAGCTCGCTCCTACAGTAAGCGGCCGTTCAGAACGGTCCTTTCGTCATCACCCGCTCATCAATAAAGCTACGCAACATCGCAATACGCTGCGTATAGGTTTTGCTCAGGCAACTGACTTGGGCACCGCACGTATGCCGTTGCTTGAGCCAGGCAGCCTGATCATCCATCAACGAACAGCGCCCTCCCATGGCCATGAAGTGCCGGTTGAGGTCATAGAGCAGCGCCATTGTCACATCCTGATCATTCAGGGAGCGCGTGGCACAGATGGTTTTCTCGTCAGCCGCCTTCGCCCGGTCACAGTCAAAACTGGCCGCCAGGCTTGCAGGGCTTAGCCACAACACGGAAAACCCGGCGAGCACTGCGAATACCGCCGGTTTAAACAAACGAACTGCCATGGAAATATCCTCCTGTTGATCGTCTGTCTGACACTCAGCGGCGTTCTCAGTTTCTTCGCGAGCGATCAGCACAGTGTCCGCTGCAGTGCTTTTCTCCATTCGCCATATCGCGCATCCATGGCGGCGTCCACAGCCGGCTCAAACCGCTCCCGCTGTCGCTCCAACCCCACCAACGCCGCATCACTGGCCCAGATGCCCAACGCCCGGCCTGCCAAATGCGCAGCCCCCAGCGCCGACACCTCCGGCGACAGGCTTCGCACCACCGGCCGCTGCAACAGGTCCGCCAAAAACTGCATCAGCCAGCGATTGCGCGTGGCGCCACCATCCACCCACAGCTCTTTCAACGGGCTGCCAATATCCTGCTGCATCGCCTCGAACACATCCCGAATCTGATAGCCGATGGACTCCAGCGAGGCCCGCAAAATATGTGCACCCGACGTGGCTTCAGTCAGGCCACAGATCAACCCACGTGCGTCGGCCTTCCAGTGCGGAGCACCCAACCCAGAAAGCGCCGGGACAAAGTACACGCCACCATTGTCGGGCAGTTGCGCCGCCTGTTCGGTCAACGCATCCAGTGACTCACCCGCTACCAACCGCGAAGCCCATTGCACCGCCGCACCGGTGTGCACGATGTTGCCTTCCATACCGTAGGTCGGTGCCGAACCGTCATGCCACGCCAATGTCGTCGACAAACCATGGGTGGACGCAATCGGCCCGCTCATGGGCGTCATTAATGAAGAACCCGTTCCGAGGGTGGCCTTGACCAGCCCCGGCGCAAACCCACCCTGCCCGTACAACGCGGCATGGGAATCACCCATCATCGACATCACCGGAATCCCGGCAGGCAAACGCCCGAAACCTTTGGTCTGTGCAAAGAACCCCGCACTGGGTTGGATTGGTGCCAGCGCCGCCGCCGGAATGGCAAACAGCGCCAGCAGCTCCGGGTCCCAGGCGCAGGTGTGCAGGTTGAACAGTTGCGTACGTGACGCGTTGGAGTAATCGGTGGCGAATACGCCGCTGAGCTTCCACAGCAACCAGCTATCGACCGTGCCCAGGCAGATTTCACCGGCAGCCGCCCGCGTATGGCCGTTTTCAAGGTTGTCCAGAATCCAGCGAAACTTACCCGCCGAAAACATCGGGTCCAGGGCCAGGCCGGTCTTGGCGAGGATGGTTGCTTCATGCCCCTGCTCGTGCAGTTGCGTACACAGCGCCGTGGAGCGCCGGCACTGCCAACTGATGCACGGCGACAGCGGCTCACCGGTGTGACGGTCCCAGGCCACCACCGATTCACGCTGGTTACTGATGGCCAAGGCCGTAATCGGCCGATCAACCTGGGCCAGGCACTCGTCAATCGCCGCCAGGGTATTCGTCCATATCTGCAACGGGTCCTGCTCGGAGAATCCGGCCTGGGGATGGCTGATGCTCAAGGCCCGCGAGCCTCGGGCAATAACCTGCCCACGTTCGTTGACCAGCACCGCCTTGGCGTTGCTGGTGCCTTCGTCTATCGCCAGGATCAGCGGAGTATTTTCAGTCATGTGATTCACCGCAACCGAGTGGCTGCCGCCACAATCCCAGCCGCGTCGATGTTATGCAAGGCACGGGTCGGTTCACGGGCGCCGGCAGCGGCGTATTCGCCATCGCCGATGCCCAGGCGGATCAGCGGGATGCCCAGTCCGGCCTCGGCCAGCACTTCGGCCACCAGGCTGCCGAGGCCGCCATTGATGTTGTGCTCTTCGACGGTGATCACACCGCCCGTCACACTGAGGGCACTGAGCAATGCATCACGCTGCAACGGCCGGATCGACGACAGGTTGATCACTTGCGCCTCAATCCCCTGCTCCGCCAAAACGCGGGCAGCGTCCACCGCTTCATGCACCACCGATCCCAACGCGACGATACTGACGTGCGCCCCGTGGCGCAGTACATCGACCTGCCCCGGCACAAAGCGATAATCATCGCCATGCACGTCCGGCAGGGCTTTGCCATCCAGGCGGATATACACCGGGCCGTGGTAACGCAGGGCATAATCGACAATCTGGCGGCATTCAATAGCGTCGGCCGGAGCAAAAATCTGCACGTTGCCAAAACCGCGCATCACCGAAATGTCATCCAGGCTGTGGTGAGTGCTGGCCAGCGGGCCATAGCTGGTGCCGGCATTCAGGCCGAACATCTTGACGTTGGCCTGGTTGTAGCAAACGTCCACCTTGATCTGCTCATTCGCCCGGGAGATCAAAAACGGCGCGGCGTTGCACGTCGCTGCGATCTTGCCGCCCAGCGCCAGCCCGGCCGCGACACTGACCAGTGACTGCTCGGCAATGCCCACGTTGATCAAGCGCTCGGGAAAACGTTGCACAAACGGCCCGATCTTGGCCGTGGAGGTGGAATCGCTGACCACCGGCACCACGTCGAGCCCGGCGTCGACCGCCGCAATGAAGGCTTCCACCATGACGCTCGCCAAATGTTCACTCGCCATGACTTAACTCCTCCAGTGCTGCGTTGATTTCATCACCCTTGGGCACGCGGTGGTGCCATTCGGGGCGGGCTTCGATAAAGGACACGCCTTTGCCTTTGATGGTGTGGGCAATCAGCACTTGAGGGGCGCCTGTGTGGGTCTGCATGGTTTCCAGGGCTTCGATCAGTTGGCCGACGTCATTGCCGTCGCACTCGCTGACGCCGAAACCGAACGCCGCCCATTTCACGTCCAGCGGGTCCAGCGGCATGATTTCCGCGGTCAACCCCGCCAGTTGCAGCTTGTTCTTGTCGACGATCACAAACAGGTTATCCAGGCCGTATTTGGCGGCAGCCATGGCCGCCTCCCAGTTGGAGCCTTCCGCCAGCTCGCCGTCGCCGGTGAGCACATAAATGCGTTTTTTACTGCCGGACATTTTTGCTGCCAGCGCCAACCCCACCGCCACGGGCAAGCCATGGCCCAAAGCACCTGTGTTGAGTTCGATACCGGGGGTTTTCTGCCGCACCGGGTGGCCCGGCAAGTGGGAGTTGAAGTGTTGGTAGGTGGCCAGCCATTCCTCTGGAATGTAGCCGGCTTGTGCCAGGCAGCAGTACAACCCGCCCACGCCATGGCCTTTGCTCTGGATGTAGATATCGCGCTCGGGGTCTTCGGTACGTTCCGGGCCCGTGTTGAGGATGCGAAAGTACAGGGTGGCGAGGATGTCGGTTTCCGAGAGGTCAGCACCGGTGTGGCCGCCCGCCGGTGAGTCGGCGTTCAGGCGGATAACGTGGCGCCGGATCAGGCGGGCCTGTTCTTTTATCTGGCGGGCGTCGTACTGGAAAGCATTCATGCAGCGGCTCCTTTGAGGCTGACCACGCGAGGTGAAAGTGTCCAAGGCTGCCTTATGAATATTTATTCAGCCATGACAATATATTTCTATTTAGACGCCGATCCGCCAGCAGGTCAAGGGAGCGAACGGCTGAAAAATGAAATAAAAGTCGCAAATACCCCTCGGACAGACGGCGAAAAACCTTCGCGCACTCGTCTATCGCGCTGGTTTCAGGGCGGCAAAAACGCAGGTTAGGGAGGACTCAAGAAAATTAAAGCGCTTGACTTTGACACCGTGTCACTAGAATCTGAATTAACAGTCAGGCATGCATAAATATTCACACCACCTGACGAACTCCAAAAAAAATAAGTCAGGAGAACAACGTGGACGCCAAAGCCTCTGTCCATCACCCGGCCGACCTCAAGCCGACCCGCCGCCCACGCCTGGTGAAACTGCTTCCCAGCAATATCGGCGGCCCGCTGATCGGCCTCGTGCTGCTGGTGCTGGTTTTCTCCTTCAGTTCCGAATTCTTCTTTTCCCTGCGTAACGGCCTGAACATTCTGGATCAGGTCACCGTGCTGGGCATTCTCGCCATCGGCATGACCGCCGTGATTGTGATCGGTGGGATCGACCTGTCAGTAGGCTCGGTGCTTGCCTTCTCCATGATGATGCTCGGCTGGTTATATCAGGACCAGGCCGTGCCGCTGGGCCTGGCGATTCCGATCTCGATCGGCACCGGCATGCTCGCAGGCCTGGTGTCGGGCGGGCTGATTACCTACGCCAAGCTGCCGCCGTTTATTGCCACGCTGACCATGATGTCGGTAGCTCGCGGCCTGGCGAACATCCTGACGGAAGGCCGGCAGATTGTCGGCTTCCCCGACTGGTTCACCAGCCTGGCCACCGTACGCCACTTCGGCTTTCTGTCGGCCACTGTCGGGTTGTTTTTGGTGATGCTGGTGGTGGCGTGGGTGTTCCTGCGCTTTCGCGCCGGCGGTCGCAACCTTTATGCGATTGGCGGCAGCCCGGAAGTGGCACGGCTGTCAGGCATCAAGGTGCGCGCGATTACCCTGTGGGTGTACGCCATCAGCGGTGCTCTCGCCGGCATCGCCGCCGTGACCCTGGCTGCCCGCCTCGACTCCTCGCAACCGAGTGCCGGCCTGAGCCTGGAGCTGGACGCCATCGCTGCGGTGGTGATCGGCGGTGCCAGCCTGAGCGGCGGCGTGGGCAGTATCGGCGGCACCCTGGTGGGTGTGCTGATCATTGGCGTGTTGCGCAATGGCCTGAACCTGCTGGGCGTCTCGCCCTTTATTCAACAAGTGGTGATCGGCGTGGTCATCGCCCTCGCCGTGACCATCGATACCCTGCGACGCCGCTCCAGCACTGCCCGTTAAACCTGTTCGACAGTTGACACCCTCCAACAATAAAACCAGGAGTCACCGACATGTTCAGCACCAAGAAACTGCTACTGGCTACCGCCCTCGCCGCCGCCACTTTAGCCACTGCCGGCACCACCTGGGCCAAGGACCTGACCATCGGCCTTGCCGTGGCCAACCTGCAGGCCGACTTCTTTAACCAGATCAAGCAATCGGTGGAAGCCGAAGGCAAGGCCAAGGGGATCAAGGTGATCACCGTGGATGCCCAGGGCAACTCCTCGACCCAGGTCAGCCAGATTGAAGACCTGATCACCCGCCAGATCGACGTGCTGATCTACATCCCGGCCGGCGCCACTGCCGCCGGTGTGCCGGTAAAAGCCGCCAAAGCTGCCGGCATTCCAGTGATCGCCGTAGACCGCAACGCCCCTGACGCCCCCGGCGATACCTTTATCGCCAGCGACAGCGTGGCTGGTGCCAAGGCCCTGGCCGAATACGTAGGCAAGGTCACCGACGGCAAGGGCCGCATCGCGGTGCTGCAAGGCCAATTGGGCACCACCCCGGAAAACGACCGGGCCAAAGGTTTTCAGGAAGGCCTTAAAGCCTTCCCCGGCCTGAAGATCGTTGCCGAACAACCGGCTGAATGGGCCCAGGATAAAGGCTTCGCCGTGGCCCAGGACCTGCTCCAGCGTGACCCGAACATTACCGTGTTCTTCGGGCGTGCCGATGCCATGGCGCTGGGTGCAGCCCAAGCGGTCAAGGTCGGTAACCTGGATCACAAGGTGGTCGTGGTGGGCTTCGACGGTGACGTCGCCGGTCTCAAGGCGGTGGAAAGCGGCGTGCTGAATGCAACCATGACCCAGCAGACCCAGAAGATGGGCCGCCTGGCCGTGGCATCGGCAATTGACTTGAAGGCCGGCAAAGACGTACCCAAGGAGCAACTGCTGCCTACCGTGCTGACCACCAAGGACAACGTCGCGCCTTTCCTGCAACAGCACCCGTAAGCCCCGGAGGTCTTCATGCAAGCAGCTCTGGATAGTCGCCAGGCACAACCGGAAGCGGTGCTGTGCCTGCGCAATATCGGCAAGGCTTATGGCCCGGTGCAGGTGCTGTCGCAGATCAACGTCGACATTCGCCCCGGCGAAGTGTTGGCGTTGCTCGGGGAGAACGGCGCGGGCAAGTCGACGCTGTCGTCGATCATTGCCGGCCTGGTGCAACCCGAGGCCGGAGGCAGCATGACCTGGCTCGGCGAACCTTACGCGCCGGCCTCTCCGGGTGCTGCATTGGGCGCAGGTATTGGCCTGATCCACCAGGAAATCCGCCTGCTGCCGCAACTGTCGATTGCCGAAAACATCTTCGTCGGACGCCTGCCCATGCGTCACGGGCGGGTCGACCGCGAGTACATCGAGGCCCAGGCGCAGAAGCAACTTGAGCGCCTGGGGTTGAAGGTCCCGGCGTCGCACAAGGTTGAAGGTTTGAGCGTCGCGGCCCAGCAACTGGTCGAAATTGCCAAGGCGCTGACCCTGAATGCACAACTGCTGATCCTCGACGAACCCACCGCGGCATTGGGTGGCGAGGAAACCGAGTTGCTGTTCCAGCAGGTCGAGCGGCTCAAGGCCGAAGGCGTGTCGTTCATCTACATCAGCCATCGCCTGGAAGAAATCGCACGCATCGCCGACCGGATCCTGGTGCTGCGCGACGGTCGCCAGATCGCCCTGCACGCCAGCGCCCAGGTGCCGGTGCGCGAGTTGGTGGAGCAAATGGTCGGGCGCAGCCTGGAGCGGATTTTTCCCGCCTTGCAGCCGCCACAAACGCGGGTGATGTTGCAGATCAAAGACCTCACTTGCCGTGAATTCGCCTTGCACGGAATCGACTTCAGCGTGCGCGCCGGTGAGGTGTTCGGCATCGCTGGCGTGGTGGGCGCAGGCCGTACCGAGCTGGTGCGCACCATCGCCGGTGCGGCGCAGGACATCAAGGGCCATATGCTGCTGGACGGTGAAATCCGCCGCCTGCGCTCCCCTTCCGAAGCGATCCAGGCCGGCGTGGTGCTGGTGCCCGAAGACCGCAAGCAACAAGGCGTGGTGGTCGAGCATCGCATCGAAGACAACATGATGTATGGCAATACCGACCTGCTGGACAAGCGTGGCTGGGTACTGCCCGGCCGCCTGCGGGAGTTTGCCCAGGCAGCCGCGACACGCCTGGGTGTGAAAGGTGCGCCGCAGCAACGCATCTCCAGCTTGTCCGGCGGCAATCAACAAAAAGTGATCATTGCCAAATGGCTCGCCCGTAACCCGAAAGTATTCATTCTGGATGAGCCGACCCGAGGCATCGACGTCGGCGCCCGCGCGGCGATTTATGAAGTGATCGCAGACCTGGCGGCCAATGGCATGGCGGTGATTGTGGTCAGCTCCGACCTGGATGAAGTGCTCGGCCTGTCGCACCGGGTGATGGTGATGAGCCGAGGGCGGCAGATGGGGATTCTGGAGCGCGGCGCGGCAACCCCGGTTTCAGTCATGGAAATGGCTACGGCTTAAACAATTCGACGTGGAGCAACCCATGCAACTTTTCAGTCTTAAAGATCAGGTCGCCTTCGTCACCGGCGCCGGCAGCGGCATCGGCCAGGCCATCGCCGTGGGCCTGGCCGAAGCCGGGGCCGATGTGGCCTGCTTCGACCTGCCCGGCAGCCCCGGTATCCGCAGCACCGTAGAACGCATCGAAGCCCTTGGCCGTCGCGGCCTGGCCCTGGCCGGTACCGTTACCGACCGCAATGCCCTCGACGCCGCCATCGCCCGCACTGAAAAAGTCCTGGGCGACCTCAGCGTGGCCGTCAACTGCGCCGGTATCGCCAATGCCCAGGCCGCCGAAGACCTCGAACTGCAACGCTGGCAAGCCACCCTCGACATCAACCTCACCGGGATTTTCCTGAGCTGCCAGGCCCAGGCGGCCGTGATGCTGCCCCGAGGCAAAGGGGCCATCGTCAACATCGCCTCGATGTCCGGCAGCATCGTCAACCGTGGCCTGCTGCAAGCTCATTACAACACCTCCAAGGCCGGGGTGATTCACCTGAGCAAAAGCCTGGCGATGGAATGGGCCGACAAAGGCCTGCGGGTCAATTGCATCAGCCCTGGCTACACCGCCACACCGATGAACTCGCGCCCGGAAGTGGCCGACCAGGTGAAGATTTTCGAACAAACCACGCCCATGGGGCGCATGGCAAGCGTTGAAGAAATGGTCGGCCCGGCGATTTTCCTGGTCAGCCAGGCGTCGTCTTTCTGCACCGGCGTCGACCTGTTGGTCGATGGCGGTTTTGTGTGCTGGTAACTCACTGGAGCCCTCCAAATGTCTCAACGATTCAGCGGTAAAACCGTAGTGATCACTGGCGCCTGCCGTGGCATCGGTGCCGGCATTGCCGAACGCTTCGCCCAGGAAGGCGCCAACCTGGTGATGGCCTCCAATGACCTGGAGCGCGTGACCTTCACCGCCGAGCATCTGGCCAAGGAATACGCGGTCAACGCCCTGGCTCTGGCCATTGACGTGACCAGTGAAAGCGATATCGAGAAGCTCTACAGTGAGGCGCACGCGCGCTTTGGCAGCATCGACGTATCGGTGCAAAACGCTGGCATCATCACCATTGACCACTTCGACAAAATGCCCCGCGCCGACTTCGACAAGGTGCTGCAAGTCAACACCACCGGCGTGTGGCTCGGCTGCCGGGAAGCCGCCAAATATATGGTCAAACAAGGCAGCGGGCGCCTGATCAACACCTCTTCCGGGCAGGGTCGCCAGGGTTTCATCTATACCCCGCACTACGCCGCCAGCAAAATGGGCGTGATCGGCATTACCCAAAGCCTGGCGCTGGAACTGGCGCGGCACAACATCACGGTCAACGCGTTCTGCCCCGGCATCATCGAAAGCGAAATGTGGGACTACAACGACCGGGTGTGGGGCGAAATCCTCAGCACCGACGAAAAACGCTACGGCAAGGGCGAGCTGATGGCCGAATGGGTCAAGAACATCCCCCTGCGCCGCGCCGGCAAGCCCTCGGACGTGGCGGGGCTGGTGGCGTTCCTGGCCTCGGACGACGCGGCTTACCTCACCGGGCAGGCGATCAATATCGACGGCGGCCTGATCATGTCGTAACGAGCGGCGCCGGTTTGGTATCCTCACCGGCTATTGATGTCATTGACTGAGACCGTCATGAGCCAGATCGAAGAACAACGGCTGATCACCAAGATCGCCAGCCTCTATTACGAAGAAGGTCTCAAGCAGTCCGAGATTTCCGAACAGCTGGATTTGTCCCAATCCTTTATCAGCCGCGCCCTGCGCCGGGCGCTGCAGGAAGGCGTGGTGAAGATCACCGTCATGCGCCTGCAGGGCCTGCACCTGGAGCTGGAAACCCAGTTGCAGCGCCGCTATGGCGTGCGCCGGGTGATCGTGGTCGAGGCCACCGAGCCGGGCGTTGATGAGAGCATCAAGCAAGCCATTGGCTCGGCCGCCGCGCACTATCTGGAGACCAGCCTCTCGCCCCAGGACCACATCGGCATCTCGTCGTGGAGCAGCACCATTCGCGCCATGGTCGGGCACCTGCACGCCCAGCCCGGCAAACAGGGCGCCCAGGAAGTCGTGCAACTGCTCGGCGGTGTCGGCAACAAGGGTGCGTTTGAAGCCACCCTACTGACCCAACGCCTGGCCACCCTGCTCAACTGCCCGGCATTCCTGCTGCCGTCCCAAAGCATCGAGCAATCGGTGGAGAGCAAGCAGCGCATCATCGAGATGGAAGAGGTCAAGGAAGTGCTGAACCGCTTTGACAGCATCACGTTGGCGATTGTCGGGATTGGCGACCTGGAGCCCTCGCAACTGCTGCGCAACAGCGGCAACTACTACACCGAAGACATGCTGCGCCTGCTGGCCGAGCGCGGCGCGGTGGGCGATATTTGCCTGCGCTACTTCGACGCCGAAGGGCGCCCGGTGCTCGAAGAGGACGAGGAATTCGTGGTGTCCGTGGCCTTGCCGAAACTGCGTTCGATCCAGCGGGTGCTGGGCCTGGCGGGGGGGCCAAGCAAGGTCCAGGCGATTCGCGGCGCGCTCAAGGGCGGTTATCTGGATGTTTTGATCACGGATCTGGACACTGCCCAGGCGTTAAATACACCTGGGTAATCTGATAACCAGCGGGGCCTTCACATTTTTCGCGAGCAAGCTCGCTCCTACAGAGGGGCGCGCGCCACGCCTTGCCCAAACCGATGAATCGCCAGGCAATACCCGATCAGCGCCACCGCCGCCAGCAACCCGCCCGCCGCGCCGATCCAGGCGAAGCCAAAGTGACTGCCCACCCAACTGCCCATCAACGCCCCGCCGCCGATGCCGATGTTGTAGATCCCGGAAAACATCGCCATGGCCACATCCGTCGCATCCGGCGCCAGCACCAGTACCTTCGATTGCAGCGCCAGGCCAAAGCCCATGATCGCCATGCCCCAGAACACACTCAGGGTCACCAGGTACGACACCTCGCCACTCAACGGCAGCAGCAACGCCAGGCACAGCGCGAGGATGGTCACGGCGGTGATCAGGAACCGATGCGGGTTAAAGCGGTGCACCAGGCTGAACAGCAGCGAACCGATGATGCCCGCGCCGCCGAACACCAGCAGGATCAGGGTCACGGTGTTGCCACTCATGCCCGCAACGCCTTCAACGAACGGTTCAACATAGCTGTAGGCCGTGAACTGCGCCGTCACCACCATCGCCGTCAGCACATACAACGCCACCAGCGCCGGGCGCTTGAACAGCAGTGGCAGGCTGCGCAACGAACCGGAGTTCTGGCTCGGCAGCAGCGGTAAGGTGCGCGCCAGCCAGAACACCAGCCCGGCGGCAAACGCGCCGATCACCAGGAAGGTGGTGCGCCAACCCATGGCTTCGCCCAGCAGGCGGCCCAGCGGAATACCCAGCACCATCGCCAGCGAAGTACCGGTAGCCAGCAAGCCGAGGGCCTGCACCTGCTTGCCCTCCGGCGCCAGACGCACCGCGAGCGAGGCCGTGATCGACCAGAACAACGCATGGGACAGCGCAATGCCCACCCGGCTGAGCATCAGGATGCCAAAGCTGGTGGCCACGCTGGACAGGATATGGCTGGCGATAAACATGCCGAACAGCACGATCAACAGCTTGCGCCGCTCGACGTTGCGGGTCAGCAGCATCACCGGCAACGAGGTCAGGGACACGATCCAGGCATAGATGGTCAGCATCAGGCCGACGCTGGCGATGGGCATGTCGAAGCTAGCGCCGATGGCACTCAGCAGGCCGACCGGCACAAATTCGGTGGTGTTGAACACAAAGGCGGCCAACGCGAGGGCGAAGACCGGTTGCCAGTTGGCTTGAGGTGTTGCGGCGGAAATGCTCATTTACAGGTCGTCGTACTCATGTGCGCGCGGATCTTGCCGGCCCGATGCCGGCCCTTGAGCCGCGCGCAAAAAATAGTAACACGACGGTTCAGGGATCGACTTGCCCCATCAGCTCGGGAATCGATTCCGGACGCTTGGCATAGCGCTGGGCCAATGCCGCGCAGACCATCAGCTGGATCTGGTGAAACAGCATCAATGGCAGGATCAGCACGCCCATGCTCGCCCCGGCAAACAGCACCTGGGCCATCGGCACGCCGGTGGCCAGGCTTTTCTTCGAGCCGCAGAACAGGATGGTGATCCGGTCTTCCTGGCTAAACCCGAAAGCCTTGCCCAACACCGTGGACGCCACCAGTATCAGGGCCAGCAACACACAGCAGGCCACCACCAGGCCACCCAGTTCCCACAGTGGAATCTGGTGCCAGATACCTTCGTTGACCGCTTCGCTGAACGCGCCGTAGACCACCAGCAGGATCGAACCCTGGTCGACGAACTTCAGCCAGGACTTGTTACGCCCTACCCACTCGCCGATCCAGCGCCGGGCGATTTGCCCGGCGATGAACGGTAGTAACAACTGCACGCTGATTTTCAGGATCGCATCGATCGTGGAGCCGCCGTCGCCATGCACATTAAGCAGCAAGGTCACCAGTAACGGCGTCAGGAAGATCCCGAACAGGCTCGACGCCGCCGCGCTGCAAATCGCCGCCGGGATATTGCCCCGGGCCAGGGAAGTAAAGGCAATCGCCGACTGCACGGTGGCGGGCAATGCACACAGATAGAGCATGCCCATGTACAGGTCTTTGCCGATCAGCGGCGACAACACCGGCTTGAGCGCCAGGCCCAGCAGCGGAAACAGCACGAAGGTCAGGCTGAACACCAGCAGGTGCAGACGCCAGTGCCCGGCACCGGTGACGATGGCCTGGCGCGACAGCTTGGCGCCATGCAGGAAAAACAGCAGCGCGATGGCCAGGTTGGTCACCCAGCCAAAGGCCACGGCGGTCTGGCCGCTGGCGGGCAGCAGCGACGCGAGGATCACCGTGGCCACCAGGGTCAGGGTGAAGTTGTCAGGTAAAAAGCGTGGGCGGGTCATAAGCCAATCTTCCGGGGGTTGCCAAGAGCATCATCGCGACTCTAACGTAACGGCTTGTTACCGACTAACGCCAATGAGCCAGTAAATGCCGCCTAAAGGACATGACAAAACCGTGCGCCGCAGCGTGCCCGGGCTTTCCAGGCTGCCGCGGCCGGTGTATGGCCGCACCGAATCCCTGCCCAACCGCGCACTGACCCGCCGCCACAGCCACCCGTGGGTGCAGTTGTCCTACGCGATTTCCGGGGTGCTGGAGATCCAGACCAGTGCAGGACGCTTCGTCGCGCCACCCCAGCGGGCCGTGTGGATCCCGGCCGGCATGCCGCACCGGGTGTTCAGTTCGCCCCATACCGAGATGCGCAGCTTGTACCTCGATTGCAGTGTGACCGGCTGGGCGGCCGAGCGCTGCCAGGTGCTGGCGGTGAGCAGCCTGTTGCGGGAGTTGATTCGCAGCTTCAGTGAATTGCCGGTTGAATATGCCGAGGACGGCCCGGATGGGCGGCTGGCCCAGGTTGTGCTGGACCAGTTGGCCGCCGCCCCCCAGGTCGACCTGATGTTGCCGCTGCCGGCCGACAGCCGGTTACGGCAGATTTACCGCAGCCTGAACCTGCACCCCGAGCAGCAAACCACCCTGGGGCAATGGAGCCAGAAACTGGCGGTGAGCGAAAAAACCCTCAGCCGGCTGTTCCTGAGCGACACCGGCCTGACCTTCCGCGCGTGGCGCCAGCGCCTGCGATTGTTGAGCGCCCTGCCCGCCCTGGAACAAGGTGAACGGGTGACGGATGTGGCATTAGCGTGTGGCTATGAATCCACCTCAGCTTTTATCAACGCGTTCCGCCAGCAGTTCGATGCCACACCGGGGGAGTTCTTTCGCTGATCATCAGACAACAAAGACCCAAAATGAGAACGGGATCCCCTGTGGGAGCGGGCTTGCTCGCGAATGCGGTGGATCAGTCGATACATGTGCTGGCTGACCCACCGCATTCGCGAGCAAGCCCGCTCCCACATTTTTGTGTGCGTTTCAATTCAGGATAGAGTCAGCTCCCGTCACCGCCGTGGGCCTCTTCAAAGAAGTAATCCTTCCAACTCCCCGCCTTGTTCTTCAGTACCCCCAACGCCTGCAATTTCTCCGCATAAATATAGGTACGCTGCGGCACGATGGTGAAGTCGATTTCCGGGTCCTGGACAATCTTCTCCACCAGCGCCAACGGCAGCTTCGATTGCTCGACACGAATATATGCCTGGGCCGCTGCCGGTTTGTCAGCCTTGATAATCTTCTCCGCCTCGGCCAACGCGTCATAGAACGCCTTGTAGGTCTTGGGGTTTTCGTCGTGGAATTTCTCGGTGGTGTACAGCACGTTGAACGTGGCCGGGCCGCCGAGGATATCGTAGGAACTCAGCACCTTGTGCACCTTGGGATTCAACAACTCCTGGTACTGGAACGGCGGGCTGGAAAAGTGCGCGTTGATCTCTGAACCGCCGGCAATCAACGCAGCAGTAGCGTCCGGATGCGCCAGGCTGATGGAGATGTCGTCGAACTTCTTGTAGTTGGCATCGCCGAATTGCTTGGCGGTTTCAATCTGCAAGGTGCGCGACTGGAAGCCCACGCCGGCAGCCGGCACGGCGATGCGGTCTTTCTCGCTGAAGTCCTTGAGGGTCTTCACGTCCGGGTTATTGGTCAGCAGGTAATTGGGCATCGACCCCAGCGAGGCAATAGCCTTGACGTTCTGCTTGCCCTTGGTACGGTCCCACAGCGTCAGCATCGGCGGCACACCCGCCGAGACCACGTCCAGCGCACCGGCCAGCAGCGACTCGTTCATCGCGGTGGCGCCGGAGATGCTGTTCCACTCCACCTTGATGTCCAGGCCCTGCTCCTTGCCGTGTTTCTCGATCAGGTTCTGGTCGCGAACCACGTCGAGGATCAAGTAGCCAATGCCGAATTGCTGGGCGATGCTGATTTTGCCTTCGGCGTGTACACCAAGGCTGAGGAGCACACTGGCTGCTGCCAGGAGGGTCAGGGTGGGTCGTTTTATTATCATGAGAACGCTGCCGCGACATAGAGAAGGGCTGCGAGCGTAGCGATCCGCGTACGGTGCGAAAAAGAATATCGAGATCTATGGATATACGAAAAACACTGCCCGCGGGCGCTTTCGGCTGGTATCGTCCCGCCCTTGAAAAA
Organism: Pseudomonas sp. ATCC PTA-122608; assembly: GCF_001952855.1. Classification (GTDB taxonomy): domain Bacteria; phylum Pseudomonadota; class Gammaproteobacteria; order Pseudomonadales; family Pseudomonadaceae; genus Aquipseudomonas. Next base: position 172,587 of record NZ_LPNO01000024.1, read on the forward strand.
ACCGCTGCGAGGAAATCGACCTTGAACACTGACGAAAAAATGACCGGGGACCTGTTCGAGGTGGACAAGCGCCTGTCACTCAGGCCCGTGGTGGACTTCAACAACTACCTGCGCGGCGCGTTCGGCGATGGCCCCTGCACCTGTATCCGCTGCGTCGCCAGCGAAGGCAGCGAGGCCGGTTACGAGTTCCAGCACACGTTCGATTTCGACGCCAAAAAAMCCCACCGCCGCTTCGCCTCCACCGCCGGCAGCGACGTGCTGCTGATGCTGAAAAAGGCCTGGCTGTCCTACACCAAGGCCGAGCTGCCGCTGAGTGGCGCGCTGGCACTGGACACGGTGAAAGAGTTTGTCGAGCCGCAGCTGCACAAACGCGTGGCACCGCTGTTTCTGGCCAGTGGGTTGGTCAAGGATGTGGAAGGCGAGTTGCGGATGCAGCCGCAGGTGGCAGGCTGATCGCGTAAGGGACACCCCCGTCATCAAACACCAGGGAATGAATTTGATGAATCAAGAAAGCATCACCCGTTACTGGCATGCCGTCGAATTGCTACAGCCCCAGTCGGCACCAAAAATCGAGAAGCGCGACAGCCTGCCGTCGTCATTTTTTCACGACATCAATGCCGGGCGGCCGGTGATGCCTTGGTCGGAACAAAGCCCGATCGCCCGGCAGCCGATTGCCGAGAACCGAATCTGGAGCCATACCCTCTTTGCTCATCTGTACGACAGCAAGCTTGTCGCAGAAAAGCTCAAGGCGCTTTACGGCGCCGACCAGGGTTACCGGGAACAACCCAAAAGCCGCGAGTCTGCACTGTTTGCGCTGAAGTTCACCGCGCAGGGGATGATGGTGCAAGACAGCCTGGTGCTGTCCAGCGAAGCCTGGTTCCTTGGAAAAGCGCTGACAGGGAAAGATTGGAAAAGAGGCTTCGACGAGGATCAGAACGCCCTGCGTGAAGACATCAAGCCGTTGATGGGCGGACAGGTCGACGCCGCTGCGTTGCTTGAGTTGACCACCAGGATTCGACGCTTTCTGGGCGTGGATGAGTTTTTCCAGGAATTGGCGCTGTTTCGGCACCGGTTTCGCTCCACTCCCGTCAAGGAGAAAAAGCCGGAACCGGAAGACGACCCGCTCAACAGCTTCCTGCTGTCAGACCTCGCCGATGTGTCAGACAGCCTCAGCAAAGGCTGTACCAGCAAGGCACTTGATCAATACCTCAAGCGGCACAGCCCCGAGAACCGCCTGCACGTCGATGAAGACGATGCCTCGGCGCAGTTGATCGAGCGTCTGACCCCGAAATATTACGCCCCAGGTTGCTGGCCCGCAGAGCGCCACCTGGGCCTGGTGCACTCGCAGCAGTTGGCGGTGAACACCATCATCGACACCCTGGCTGAGGGTGAGGGCCTGATTGGCGTCAACGGTCCTCCGGGAACAGGCAAGACCACCCTGCTGCGGGACCTGATCGCCGCCGTCGTCACCCGACGCGCCGATGTACTCGCCAGCCTGTCGCGCGCCTCCCAGGCCTTCGTCGAGGGCATGCCCGAAAAAGTCGGCGACGGGGCTGATTTTCAGAACATCCACAAGCTCGACCCGGCCCTTTTTGGCTTTGAAATCGTGATCGCGTCTTCGAATAACGGCGCCGTTGAAAACGTCACGATGGAGCTGCCTCAACGGAACAAAATCGACGAAAGCTGGCTGCCGGAGGCCGACTATTTCGGCGAACTGGGTGAGTTGGTCAGCGGACAACCGGCCTGGGGACTGATTTCCGCGGCACTTGGCAGCAAAGCTCGGCGCAAAGCCTTTGTCAGCCGTTATTTTTACGGCCAGGCACCCGAAAAACCCAAGGCTGGCAACAAGGCCGATGAGGCAACCGAATGGCTGCCCGCCCTGGATGCCGAAGAGCTGGATGACGAACCTGAGGCCGCCGACAGCGAATCCGGCGAATCGCCTGACGAAGACATCAGCACCCCGCGTGGCTTCCTCGGCTGGCTCAAGACACGCGCCGATACCACCCGAACAACAGCTCAGCGCCAGGACACCTGGCGGCAAGCTGTCGCTGCCTACAACGCAGCAAAAGCTCGCGTTGAGCAACTGAGTGCCGACGCCAACGGCATCAATGCGCAGCTCCTCGCGTTGAACGCCTTATCCCAACAGGTCACTGAGCAATCAGACGCTCTGCGGCAGTCAAGCCAAAACATAAAGGATGTTGAGGCGCAGCTGACGCAACTGGATGAGGTCGAGTTCAAGCCTGCCCGGCACCTGTTGCAAGAGTGCCTGCTGGAACTGCAACGCCTTCAGCAGAACAAACCCGGATTTTTGGCCAACCTGTTCAGCTTTTGGGGTGCCCATCGCAACTGGAGCACGCAGCGGCGACTGATCAGTGCCAGGCACCTGATCGCAGAAGAAGACTTCGAACGCATCAAACGCAGTACGCTTCGCCTGACCGCTGAACGCACACGGCTCGATGACCTCAGTCGCGCAGCACACCAAGCCCTGACGCTCCTCCAGGAACGCCAGCGTCAACACGTTGAACACGTCACACGCTTGGCGCAAACCGGCAAGGCCGAGCATCTCCTGGCCTGGCTGCGTCATGGGATCATTGGCCGTGGCGAGGCAATCGAGCTGGTTGAGCCCTGGGCCATTAAGGGTTGGCGAGAGGCACGGGCCCAGGTATTTATCCAGGCGCTCAAACTGCATCAATGCTTCTTTGAACTTGAAGCCAAACGGATTCGCGCCAATCTGTTCTTCATCAACAGTGTGCTGCAAGGCGGTCGATTCCAGGGTGTCTCACGGGATGCCATTCGCTCAAGCTGGGCCTCGCTGTTCATGCTCGTGCCTGTGTTGAGCAGCACCTTCGCCTCCTTTGCGCGGTCGTTCGGCTCCCTGGGTGTCGGTGAAATCGGCTGGCTGCTGGTGGATGAGGCCGGTCAGGCAACCCCACAAGCTGCCGTCGGTGCCCTTTGGCGTGCGCGTCGCGCTGTACTGGTAGGCGACCCCTTGCAACTCAAGCCCATCATTACCGTCTCCGATGCTGTACTCGAACACATGCGAACCCGCTATGCGGTTGACCCCCACTGGCTACCCAACCGCCAATCCGCCCAGACCCTGGCCGACGAAGCCACTCTTTGGGGGCGAATGATGGGGCCTGCCCAAGACAAGCGCTGGGTTGGCCTGCCCCTCGTGGTGCACCGACGTTGTGACCGGCCGATGTATGCCTTGGCTAACCGAATCGCCTATGACGGTGTCATGGTATTCGGCACCCTCAGCCCAAGCCCGGAGAAGGAAACCACTGCTGGCCTGCCGACCGGCTGGATTCAAGCGAGCGGAGCTTCCACCGGCAACTGGGTCGCCGCCGAGGGCGCCGCGCTGCAGTCCTTGCTGGGCAGGTTGCGTGACGAGGGGGTGAGCATTGCTGATATCTCGGTCATCACGCCGTTCCAGGCCGTCAGGGAACGCATCAAACAGCTGCTTCCGCGCAAGATGGTGTTTGGCACTATCCATACCATGCAAGGTAAAGAAGCCGCTGTGGTGATCATGGTGCTGGGCGGTAGCAGCGAGAACCCGGGCGCGCGCGACTGGGTAGTCTGCGAACCCAACTTGCTGAACGTCGCCGCGACACGCGCCAAGCGGCGGTTCTACGTGATTGGTGACCGCAACGACTGGCGCCATCGGTCGTTATTCTGTGATGTGATGGACTTACTGCCACTGCAACAGCTTGAGCTGCCCGTTTCGTCGTGAGCGGGAAAGGGTTGGCCTTGACGTAGCATAAACCGCACCGTCAAGGCCCTGCCCTTTGCTAAACCAGGGTTGCACCCTGCCCCTGGTACACCGGGGTCATTTCTTCCAGCGGCTCGGTCAAAGGCCGGTTATCCGCCCCGGGTAACAGGATCACCTTGCGGCAATCCTCTTCGCACTTATCAAACAGTTCATAACCGCGCGCCGCCTGTTCCAGGGACAGCCGATGGGTGACGATCGCCTCCGGGTTCAGGTGCCCCAGTTCGATATGCTCAAGCAGCTCGGGAAGAAAGCGCTGCACGTGAGTCTGGCCCATCTTGAACGTCAGGCCCTTGTCGAAAGCATCGCCGAACATAAAGCCATGGATAAACCCCGAGTACACCCCCGCCACGCTCACTGTCCCGCCCCGGCGCACCGCGGCGATGCATTGACGCAAGGCTTTGCCGCTGCTGCCTTCGAGCTTGAGGGTGGCGAGGATGGTTTCAGTCGTGCTGCCCTTGGCTTCGAACCCTACGGCGTCCACCACGCCATCCACACCGCGCATGCCCTTGGTCTGGCGAATGATGGTGTCGGCAGGGTCATCGTCGTCCTCAAAGTTAACCGGGATCACACCGTACATTTGCTGGGCGTACGCCAACCGGTAGGCGTGCTGGTCAACCATGAAAATCTGCTCGGCACCGAGCATGCGTGCACACGCAGCACTCAGCAGCCCCACGGGCCCGGCGCCGTAAATCGCGATGCTGGAACCTGCGCCGATACCCGCATTGGTCACCGCCTGCCAGGCGGTGGGCAAGATATCGGAAAGGAACAACACTTTGTCATCCGCCAAGGTGCCGGGCACTTTGAATGGCCCGGTATTGGCCTTTGGCACCCGCACCAGCTCAGCCTGGCCACCAGGAACGCCACCGTACAGACGGCTGTAGCCAAATAGCGCCGCACCCGGTGGAATGGCTTTTTTATTCAGGATCGCCCCGCGCCCATCGTTGGTGGTTTCGCAGGCAGCGAACTGTTGCAACTGGCAGAAGAAACAGTCGCCACAGGCAATTACGAACGGAATAACCACGCGGTCACCGCGTTGTACCTGGGTGACCGCCGGCCCGGTTTCCTCGACGATACCCATGAACTCGTGGCCGAAAATATCACCGTGCTCCACCGTTGGAATCTTGCCCCGGTACAAGTGCAAATCGGAGCCGCAGATAGCAGTGGCCGTCACTCGCAAAATGATGTCGTCGGGTTGTTCGATAATCGGATCGGGAACGGTATCGACCTGTACTTTGTGGGCGCCCTGGTAAGTCATCGCTCGCATGGCCTGCACTCCTGTTGTTGAGGTGATTACCTAATTAAGGGGTGCAAGCACGGCTGCGGTTCAGTTGAACAGCGACGCCAACCGATAAGTGGTCGGAGGGATGGAGTGGCTTACACGTCGATAATCGCGGTGCCCGCGATGGTTTCGGCAAACCCTACATCCAACACGCGCCCCGGCGTTGCGAACCCCGGTTGGCGTTCACCGGCCAACACCCGACGCGCGGCTTCCACCGCCGCCAAGGGCGGTATAGCTGTCGCGTCCGGTGTAGTCCGTGGCGCCATAGATCATTAAGGTTTTCATTGGCCGTGCTGCCAGTTCTTGTAGACAAATTCCAGGCTGTAGCCGTCGGGGTCCAGCACGTTGGCCGCGTAGTAGTTCGGGTCATAGTGCAAACGTGCACCCGGTGCGCCGTTGTCGACAGCACCGGCATTGATTGCCGCCAGGTAGGCCGCATCGACCTCGGCCCTGCTGCTGGCGACAAACCCCACATGCACCGCCCTGCCCTCGACCACACCCTCGCGCAACCAGAAGAATATCCGCCCATTGGCGCCAAACCCTTTGAGGTCCGGATGGCCGGGTGGGCCAGCCTTGCCGTCGTAGTCGTGGCGCGTGGTGATGCCCAGCGGGGCCAGTGCGGCCTGGTAGAAATCGATGGAACGTCGAACATCGCTGACCGACAAAAAGACATGATCCAGCATGCTGTAGCCTCGCTTTTCAGATGATGTAACCGCCCGCGACCTCGATCGTCTGGGCATTGATCCAGCGGCCTTCTTCAGACAGCAACATGGCGATCACGCGCGCCACGTCCTCAGGCTCGCCCACTCGGCCGAGGGCCGTTTGGGAAGCCAGCAGCGCTTCGAACTCGTCATTGAGCCCGCCGCCCAGTTCGGTGCGGATGGCTCCCGGAGAGACGGCATTCGCACGGATCTGCCGCTCGCCAAACTCCTTGGCCATGTAACGGGTGAGTACATCCAGCGCGCCCTTGAAGGCTGCGTAAGGCGCGACCCCGGCGGTTGCCACGCGAGTCGTGGCGCTGGTGAGGTTGACGATGCAGGCGTGGGCTCGCAGCAGCGGCAACGGGTTTGAGTCAGGAAAAACGGCCCTTTGAGGTGCACATTCAGCAGGCCGTCGAACTGGGCCTCGGTGACCGATTCCAGGGGATTGAACAGGCCATAACCGGCGTTATTCACCAGCCCACTCAGGCCGCTCACACCAGGTCGCCGATAACGCCCGTGTTACCGCCTCGGCAAAACCCTCGAAGGAGCTGACGTCAGCCACATCCAACGGCAGCGCCAGCGCCTTGCCGCCCGCCGCCTCAATCTTCTGCACTACTGCGTGTGCGGCCTCTGGATGGCGGTTGTAGGTCAGGATCACGCCCATGCCTTGCCGGGCACACAGCTCTGCAGTGCTGGCACCAATGCCACGGCTACCGCCGGTGATAAGGATAACGCCCATGTGTGGCTCCACTGCTTGCTCAAATGAGTCACCACAGTAGGCCAGCGCGCCTGCGCCGGCGCAGCGGTTCCTGCTCGAAACCTGCCTGTTTCTGCTTTTTGCTTGCACATGACACGCCTGGGCGCTCAGCATGCCCGGCATGAACACACAACTGATCGAACTGCGTGCCTTGGCCGCCAAGGCCGAAAACCGCCGCACTGAAACGGGTATCCCGCGGGTGGCCATGGTCCAGGGCGCGATTCCCGAGCATATGCTGGCCGCGGTGTATGACCCGATGATCAACCTGATCCTGCAGGGCAGCAAATCCATGACCGTGGGCGACCGCACCCTGCGGTACGACCCGGCGACGTATTTCGTGATGTCCATCGAGCTGCCCGCGGTGGGCACCGTGCACCCGGCGGCGACCGGTGAACCCTACCTGGCAGTCAGCCTGACACTGGACCCGACGGTGCTCGCGACGCTACTGAACGACTTGCCCGAACCTGCCGGGCGCTACGAACACGATGCCGGCTTTTCCGTGGCCGCCGTCACCCCGGAGTTGATGGACGCCTGGCTGCGCATGCTGCGGCTGATGGGCAACCCCGAGGCGATCGCCGCCCTCGCGCCGGTTTACGAGCGCGAGATTCTCTACCGCGTATTGCAAGGCCCCCACGGCTGGATGCTGCGTGAAATCGCCGCGCCGGACACCGCCATGGCCCGGGTGAGTCAGGCCATCCAATGGATTCGCCGGGACTTCGCCGAACCGATCCGGGTAGAAGCCCTGGCGCAGAAAGCCGCGATGAGCGTGTCGGCCTTCCACCGGCACTTCAAGGCCGTCACCAACCTGAGCCCGTTGCAGTATCAAAAACGCGTGCGCTTGCTGCAGGCCCGCACGTTGATGGTGGCCAGCGCCAAAAACGTCACCAGTGCCGCCTTCGAAGTCGGCTATGAAAGCGCCACCCAGTTCAGCCGCGATTACGCTCGGGCATTCGGCCTGCCACCGGCGCGGGATGCGGCGCGAATCCTGGGGGAATCCCGGGGCCCGAAGGCGAACTGACAACAACGTGCTAGCCTGCCATCCCACGCCCCACGACAAGGAGTTGCCGATGGCCGAGCCAAGCAAGAAGATGAGCCTGATGGGCCTGACCACCCTCGTGGCGATCAACATGATGGGCTCGGGCATCATCATGCTGCCCGCCAGCATGGCGCAGTTGGGCGCGATCTCGCTGTTGTCGTGGCTGATCACCGCCGTGGGCTCGATGGCGATCGCGTACTGCTTTGCCCAGTGCGGCCTCTTCTGCACCCGCACCGGCGGCATGTCGGCCTACACCGAAGAGGCCCACGGCAAGTCGGGGTTCTTCCTCTGTTCGTTCCTGTATTTCCTGTCGCTGATCATCGCCAATGTGGCGATTGCGATTTCGGCGGTGGGCTATCTGTCGTCCTTCATCCCGTGGCTGGGCAGCGGGCCGATCCCGTTGTTTATCGGCACCCTCGCGCTGATCTGGCTGACCACCGTGGCCAACTTCGGAGGCCCGCGCCTCACCGGCCGGATCGGCGTGGTCACCGTGTGGGGCGTGATCATTCCCGTGGCGGGCTTGAGCGTGTTCGGCTGGTTCTATTTCAAGGCCGAGGTGTTCAGCGACGCCTGGAACCCCAACCAGTTGCAACTATGGGACGCCATTGGCGCGAGTATCCCGCTGACCCTCTGGGCGTTCCTCGGCATGGAGTCCGCGGCCCAGGGCTATGACGCGGTGGAAGATCCCAAGCGCACCGTGCCGCTGGCCTGCCTGCTCGGCACCCTCGGCGCGGCGCTGGTGTATGTGCTGTCGACCACGGTGATTCAGGGCATCGTGCCCAATGCCGAACTGGCTGAGTCTTCAGCGCCGTTTGCCTTGGTGTATGCGCAGATTTTCACGCCGCTGGTGGGCGATATCATCATGGCGCTGGCGGTGGTGGCGTGTATCGGTTCGCTGCTGGGCTGGCAGTTCACCCTGGCGCAAACGGCCAAGATGTCGGCGGACCAGCGTCTGTTTCCGCGGTTCTTCAGCCGGGTGAGCCGCGCCCAGGCCCCCGTGTGGGGGCTGATTGCCTGTGCGGCGTTGCAGAGCCTGATTGCCTTGTCGACCATCTCGCCCACCGCCAGCGCCCAGTTCGGCAAGCTGGTGAACCTGGCGGTGGTGACCAATTTGATTCCCTACGTCACTGCGCTGACCGGGCTGCTGGTGATGATGCACAAGGCGCGGGTGGCGGCGGTGGTGTATGCACGCAATACCACGGTGTTGCTGATTGCCGTGGGGTATTCGCTGTATGCGATTTATGCGTGTGGTGAGGAGGCGGTGTTTGGTGCGACGCTGGTGTTGGCGTTTGGGTATCTGCTGTATGGGTTTTTGGCGCGGCGGTTTATCACGGCCGGTGGTGGGTGAATATCCGTTAATTGGGTGATGGCTTAGATTGGTTCCGCTCTTACAGCGGGTCACTTTTGAAAAGAGCCCAAAAGTAACCAAAAGGCTCTTGCCCCACCACTCGGCACCTCGCTAATGCTCGGTGTGCCCTCAGCTCCGGCAGCACGAAGCGGGCCGCCGCGACGGGGCGTCCCTGCCCCGTCGCGGCTAAACCGGCGTCCTGCCGGTTTACCCGCTCCGTACTGCCTGCGTTCGGCCAGCGTGGTTTAACGGGGCGCCTAAGATCAAGATCAAAAGCAGATCAAGAGCACAGCGGCCTCCCGGCCGGCTTGAGTGTTAAAAGCAAAGACCAGAGCGAAAGCAGACCTGCTTTTCTGTGGGAGCGGGCTTGCTCGCGAAAAACCTGAGACCGCCGCGTTCATCCAGAATGCCAACGTCATCGTTAACGACCTTCGCGAGCAAGCCCGCTCCCACATTTGGACCGTGCCCGCTTTAGCTTTTGCTTTTGCTCTTCAACACTCAAGCCGGCCGGGAGGCCGCTGTGCTCTTGCTGTTGATCTTGACTGACTGCCCCATTCAGCCCGAGGCCGAACGCAGGTATTGCGCAGCGGGTAAACCGGCAGGACGCCGATTTAGCCGCGCCGGGCCATGGATGGCCCGTCGCGGCGGCCCGCGGAATCGGGCCGGAGTGCGGGCATGCCGAGCCCAAGCGAGGCACCGAGTGGTGGGGCAAAGACCTTTTGGTTACTTTTGGGGCGTTTGCCAAAAGTGACCCGCTGTAAGAGCGGAACCCTAAGCCGCCGTTACCGCAGCAACGGATATGTACCCCATCAATCAAACCACTCCCCCCGCTCAAGAAACGTATTCCGAATCATCTCCACCACCCACCCCACCTCCTGCGGATGCCGCACCTCAGCACTCACCCCCATCCAAACCTGCCGCTGCATCCCCTCCAAAAACACCCCATCCAACGCCGTCAACCCACGATCAAAACAACTCATATACCGCGGCAACAACCCAATACACGCACTGCAGCGAATCATCTCCAGCATCAACGGATACGCCTGCACCTGCACCACCCCCGCCAACCGCTGCTCCACCAGACTGTTCCACGGCCGCAACGCCTCCACCTGCCGGTCCGGCTGCCACTGCACCAACATATAATCCGCCAGGTCCTCGATACTGTCGGGCCGCACCGCCAACCGCGAATACCGCTTGGCAATATGCGGCGAATAATCCAGCCGCGCCAACACCTCAGGCGCCCCAATGGCAAAGCTCGGCCCAGCCCCCGGCGACTCCATCCCCGACAACCACACCACCACATCCGCATCCAGCGCCTGCAACCCCAAATCGCTGTCGATGGAAATAATCTCCAACCGCACACTCGCATTGCGCCGCAGCAACGCAATCAGGTCGCGCCCCAAAATGTCATGCAGGATCGACTCAGCAACCGCCAGCCGAATCAACGGTTGCTCCAGCACCGGCACCCGTCGTTCATGGGCCAGAGCAATCAGTTGGGCCTGCAACTGCTGCCCATCACGACTCAGGGCCAGGACATTACCCTGATAGCTGAACAACGAACGCCGCAGTTGCTCTTCCAACTGCGCCAGGCGCTTGCGCAATTGCGTGGCCTTGATATTCAGGCTGCGGGCCGCCTGCATGAAACACCCACAGCGGGCGCTGATCAGGAAATACTGCGCCACCTCGGGTTCAATAGTGGCAGCCAGGGCCAGCCAGGCCTCGCGGGACTCAGTCAGCCCGCGATAGGGCGTGGTGCCGTGGGGTACAGCCGGGTCAAGAAATACCATGGGAGACTCCCTGTCTTGTGGGTACTGTGCATCCAATGCGGTGAGACGTTTTTTACTCGAGCACCTTGTTCAGCTCGGCACCGTCGATGCTCAAGGTGGCGGTATTCAGCATGCCTTCCAGGTAGGCCTTGGCGATTTGCTCCTGGCGTTGCGCACGCAGGGCTTCGGTCAGGCGGCCCCGCAGTTCATCCAGTGTGGCGGTGCGCGCCGGTTGTTGCCCGGTGAGCTTGAGCACGTGAAAACCCGCCGCACTTTGCACCGGCTCCGACACCGCGCCCGTCTTGAGCCGCGCCACCACACCGCGCATTTCGGGCACCAGTTGTTGCAATGGCTGCATCCCGGAATCGCCACCGCGCCGGGCGCTGTCGGGGTCCTGGGAATATTGGCTGGCCAGGGTGGCAAACTCGCCCGGCGAGGCCTGCGCCTTGCGGCTCAACTCCTGGGCTTGGCGCCGCACCGTGTCGACGGTTTGCGGGTCGGTCACGGCCAGGAAAATCTGGCTGACCTGGTACAACGGCGGCGTCACCCATTGCGCCTTGCCGCTGTCATAGGCTTGCTGCAATTCGGCGGCACTGGGGTAATCGGCCGGCACTTGGCTGACCGATAACATGTAGTCGCGAAACACGATTTGCTCGGTGGCGGCGCGGGTTTGCTGTTCCACTTCCGGGCGCTGGCGCCAGCCCTGGGCATCGGCCTGTTCAAGCACGGCCTTTTGCGCCAGGCGTGAACGCAGCCAGGTTTCCAGGGCGCCCCGGTTGCCACGCAGTTGCTCGCGGGTTTCCGCCGGCAAGGCGGCCAGCACCGACTTGAGTTCAAGCAGGTCGATCTGCTGATTGCCCAGGCGCGCCACCGCCGGCCCGTCCTTCACGGCCACCGACGCCGGCTGCTGGGCTGCGACCGGGTCACTGCCCGGTCGCAGGCTCAACCCCACCGCGACCGCCAGCACCACCAGGGCGCCGGCGCCGACCACCAGGGTTGGTTTCTTCACAGGGCAGGCGCCTCTTCACGGGCATCGACGGCAGGCGCGGCGTCGGCCTGGGCCTGAAGCTGAGCGGCCTGCTGGCTGTATTCACGCAGGTAGACGATGAATTCCTGCAGCAGGCGGTCCCACAATTCCAGCTGGTTGCGCAGGTACGGGGCGCCCACGCCGGCGGCCACCACGTCCATCTCCATCAGCAGGAACTCACCCTGCAACGACAAGCGGGCAAAACGCCGGGAAGCATTCCACACCTGGGCCAAACCCTCGGGCAACTCGCCCTGCACCCGCAACGCGCAGCTGTAGGTGAAATCCACGTAGCTGCCCTGCTCTGCCGCCGGGTTGCCGAAACGCACGGCAAAGCCGATGCCCTGGCTGGCGCTGAGCAATTGCACGATGCCGTTCTGCTCGGTCTGGTTGACCCGGTAGCCGGCTTCCTGCAGCAGCTCGGTCAGGGATGGCGGGGTCACGCTGGTGATCAGTTGTACGTCGCTCATAGTGGTCTCTTCCTTGTTGATCAATGATTAGTGACGGTCTGTGGGGCATCGAACCGATTAAGGTATAGACCATCACCAAAACCCTGGGCGAGTTCCTCGAACTTGACCCGGGTGCTGCTGGCGAACGGTTGGCGGATGCTCATCACGTCGGCCACGTCGATTTTTTCGTAGGCCGTCAGCAATTGCTGGGCCACGCCGTACATCTGTTGATTCTTGACTGAACATTGCTGCACTTGTGTGTCACGTTCCGTGAGTTGCGCCTGCAAACGCGCCCGCTCGGTTTCTTTGCCCCGGGCGATCACCAGCAAGTCTTCATAGGCTTTCTTGAACTTGCCCACCTGCTCGTTGCTGGCGGTCACCTGGGCCTGGGCCTGGCTGTGCAGGTTCTGTTGCTGGCCGACCAATTGCTCAGCCACGCCCCGGGTCTTTTCCAGCTCGGCGGTCAGTTGCTTGATCTGCGCCTGAGCCTGCTTGGCCTGGGTTTCGGCGGCGATACGCGCGGCACTGGCCTGGGCCTGCTCGCTTTGCAGCGCCTGCAACTGCTGGGTGGTGCTGCGCAGTTGGGTGCGCAGGCGCTCCTCCATGCCTTCAGCCGAAGCGCCGGTGGTGACGAGCAGCAAAAGCAGGCCGCAAATTCGCGTGTTCATGAGCTTTCTCCGGCGCATCAGAAGCGCGTGTTGAGTTCCAGTTGCATGACATCCACTTCAAACGGCGCGCCATACACTTCGGAGGCACTGAGCCAACGGGCACTGGCGTAGATGTTCTTGTCGAGGCCGTAGTTGGCGCCAATGAAATAGCCCTTGGCATTGGTGCCGCCAAGGTGGAACGAGGAGTCGTTAAAGCCGTCCGGCAAGGCATCCGGCTGGATGTATTTGTAGCCAGCCAACACGTTCCAGTCGCCCTTCCTGCGCATCTCCAGCGCACTGCCGAGGGTGAACTGCACCAGCAATGCATTGCCGCCGCTTTCAAACTGGCCGTCGCTGTTGATGTTGTTGACGATCTGGCCTTCGCTGCGTTTGAGCATCTCGCCCTTGTCGTAGGCCAGGTTGTGGATGAAGTTGGTCTGGCTACGCAGCTTGAGGTCTTCCGGCAGCTCGCTGTCCCACGCCAGGTTGAGGTCGAGCACGTTGAACTTGGATGCCAGGCCGACGAATTGCGGTTGCGGCGTCAGGCCAGGCGTCGCCGGATTGGGGGCGATGTCTCGCAGCAGGAACAGGCTGTTGCCCTTCTGCATGAAGGCCAGGCGCGTGCCGTCGGTGTCGCACGCCGGCTGGCCGGCCCACGGCGAGCAAGGGCTGGAGCGTTCGCCCTGGATGTCACCGAAGTGGTAGTAGGCCATCGAGCCTTTCAGGCTGTTGCTGCGGTTGATCTTCCAGTCGGCGCCGATCTGCCCGCCGAACATCCATTTGTTTTCACTCTCGTCCTTGTCGAAACCGTTGGTGGTGGCGGTGTCGGGGCTGTACTCCACCGGGAACGCGCCGAGGGTGCCGAACAGGCCCCAGTCGCTATTGAGTTTGTGGTTAAAGATCGCCGCCACGCCGTCGAAATTGAGGTCGCCGGAATACATCATGTCGGTGGAGTAGAACGGGTTGGCAAAGCGCCCGGCGGTCAGGGTCATGTAGTCGGTGGTCTTCCAGGTGAGGTAACCCTGGTCGAGCCAGATGTCTTTCTTGCCAAAGCCGCCGCCCAGGGTTTGGGTGGTGGACACGGGGTTGTTGTCGTTGCCGGTGCCGAGGCGAATGCCGGCGGTCCATTCGGGTGAGATCACGGCCTTCATGCCCAGGCGGGCGCGCAGACGGAACAGGTTCTCGCGGTCTTCGCGGGTGTTGAGCAACGGCGGCAGTTGGGTGTTGGTGTTCTTGTTGACGTCGTAGGGCCCGTTTTGATTGAGCTTGGCGTAATCGACGATTTCGTTGCTGTTGTTGCCCGAGAAATAGCGCGACTCATCCCGCAGGCGGATGTCGCCGTCGAAGCTGATACGCGAGACCCAGTCCGGAAAGGTGTTGGGCTGGGCCCAGTTTTCCTGCTTGGCGGTGGCCATGACCTCGGCCTTGACCTGGTCGCGAATCTGGTCGCGCACCGCTGCCGGCACGTACTGCACCCGCACATCGCCGGGGGCCGCCGCAGGGCCTGCCGCTACCGCCGTGGCGGTACTGCCCTGGCGTGCCTGCTGTGCTTCTTTTTCAGCCTGGGCGATCAACCCTTCGGCCTGTTCCTGCTTGAGCACACCTTGCTGCACCAGCAGGCGGATCAGGTTGATCGTGGCGTTTTCCGAAGGCGCGGCCGTGGCTGCCGTCGCCTGGCCGACCAGGGTCGCAATGACCATGCCGACCGCCAGGGTCAATCGATTCACGTGGGAAATCATCTGCACACAACTCCTGTAGAAAACTGCAAAAAAAGGGTTCGATCAATCCGGGCGCCGGCCCTTGAGGGACAGGCGTACCGGCAGGGTCAATGACGCGGGTGCGCGCTCCTTCAGGCGCGGTGTGGCGCGCAATGCGGCCAACACCTGAGCGTCGGTCTCGGCGTCGCCGCTGGACTTGGCCAACTCCACGCGGGTCACCTCGCCGTCGGCGCTCAGCCACAGGTCGGCCTGCACCGTGTAGGCCTTCTTGCGCAGCTCCGGGTCTTCCCGCAGCAGGCGCTGGAACACCCCGGCCAGGTACTGCTTGAACGTCCCGGTACCCAGGCCGCCACCGCCAGAACCGGCCATGCCGCCGCCCTTGCCGGCACCGATGTTGAAACCGTCATTGCCGGACTGCGTATCGCCGTCGATCTGCATCGGGTTGGCCAGGTCGTCCACCGGTGAAGGCGGCGCTTCCTCCTCGGGTTTGACTTCGTCGGGGGTTGGGGTGGGCTCCGGCTCGGGGACTTTCTCCTGCACCTCGGGCTCCGGCTCCTTGGGTTTTTCCGGCGGCGGTGGTGGCGGTGGCGGCAACGGAATAATCGTCGGCACCTTGGGCGCTTCACGGCGCACGCCACTCATGTCATTGGCCCACTGCCAGAGAAACCAGGCAGCCACGGCCGCCAGCAGCAGGCCAACGCCCCACTTCAGCGGGCGCAACGGCGGCTTGTTCTTGAGCGGCGTCGGCGTGATCGGCATCTGTGCGGTCATGGCTCAGCCCTGGCTCGGTTTGCCGGTGACCAGCCCGACCTGGGACAGCTCCAGGCGACGCAACAAGTCGAGCACTTCGATGACCTTCTGGTACTGCACCATGGCGTCGCCGCGCACGATTACCGGGAAGTCCGGGTTCAGCGCTTTCTCGATGCGCAGGCGTTCCTCCAGCTCCGGCAATGTCACCGGGTAAGCGTCGAGAAACACCTGGCCGCCATCGTTCACCGAGATGGCCTTGGTCTTGGCCTCGGACAACGACACCGAAGCGCTGGCCTTGGGCAGGTGGATCTGGATCCCCGAGACCTGGGCGGTGGCGGTGAGGATAAACATCACCAACACCACCATCAGCACGTCCACCAGGGGCGTGATGTTGATGCTGTCGACGGGTGCATCATCGTCATCGTCGTGGGAGGCATTCACGGAAGCCATGCTGATTCTCCTCAGGCCGGTACGTGGGCGTGGTGGTCGCGACGGTGCGCCGCTTCGCTGTGCTGGCTCTCGCCATGCATCTCCGCCAGGCGGGTGATGAACTCGTCAACGAACACGCGCATGTCGGCGCTGACTTCCTTGTTGCGGGTAATCAGGCGGTTGTAGCCAAACAGCGCCGGGATTGCGACAAACAGGCCCATGGCCGTGGCCAGCAAGGCCGCCGCCATGCCCGGGGCGATGGCGTTGATGTTCACGTCACCGGCCATTGCCGTGCCGAGGAACACCACCATGATCCCCAGCACCGTGCCGAGCAGGCCGATATACGGGCCACCGGCGATGGCGTTGGACAGGGTCGACAGCTTGGCGCCGAGCTGCTGGTTTTCCCGGGTGCGCACGCCGTCCATGGAGCAGCGGATGGCTTCGATGGTGGCTGCCGAGACCGACGAGGTGTCGGCGCCCTGGGCGCGGCGAGTGCGGATTTCCTTGACCGCTACCCGATACAGGCGCCACAGCGAGGAATGGGTCAGGCGCTCAGCCAGCACGGCATCGTCGTAGTACATCTCCAGGCGCGTACCGATCTGCGCGAATTGCTCACGGAAGATATCGTTGGCGGCACTCACGCGGCTGACCTGGCGGTTCTTGCGAATCATGATGAACCACGACTGAAACATCATCCCCACCAGCACCAGGATGATCACCCAGGCGTCCACCGGCACGGCCTTGAGCAGGAAGCCCAGGCTGCCGAAACCGAAGCCCGACTGTTCTTCATCCACGCCATACGCCACCAGTTTCGACTCGGCGCCCTGGGCTGTGGCATCGGCCAGTAACAGAGCTGCCGGGCGCGCCACTTTGGACAGGCGCAGCTCGTCCATGGCGCCGGTAAACGGCAGGTGACCGCTGGCGGCTTCCGGCAAATCGGCACCGATCGCCAGTTGCGAATTGAACGCCGGCATTGCCACTGCAAGGGTCGCGGTCTCGCGGCCATTGACGTACAGCGAGACCTTGTCGCCCTCGGCGGTGAATGCCAGGTGCTGCCATTGGCCCGGGTTCAGCGGCTGGGTCGAGACGGCGCGCTGGCCGTCGATTTCAATAAACGGCATGCCCTGGTTCAAGCCCAGCAACAGGCTATGGGTGCCCTCGCGACGGGCCATGACCAGTTGCTCGCCGCTGGCCTGGTCCAGGCGCAGCCAGGCGCTGAAGGTAAACGCACCGCCCGCTGCGTGTTGCAGCGACGGGCTCGCCGGCAGCAGCAACGGCTGGCCACTGAACTGCAGCGCGCGGCCGATCACCCCGTCGATGCTCGCACCGGTGGCGTTCACGGCGGTGTTGCCGTAGGCCGTGGTGTCCCGGGGCGGCGTGCCGTTGGCGCCGTCGAAGTGGTAGAGCGCGGTGTAGTTCGGGTCGAAGGTCAGTTGGCCGTTGGCAGTGGCCGGAGCCTTCTGGTTGCCGTAGTACATCCACAGGTCCTGGCGCTGGCCGCCTTCGACCTTGGGCACATCCACCCAGATCAGCGCCATGCCCATGAGCGGGTCGAAACTTTCGATCTGGTGGTTGAACACGGTCTTGTCATCGGCGCTGACAAAGCGCAGGTCGGCACCGTCGTCCTTGACCCCGTCAAAGGTGAAATTGCCGGTGTGCAGGCGCACCAGCAACGCGGTGCGGCCCAGGGCCTGGCTGATGGCCGCGCCCTGGGAGGGGGTGTCCACCGTGATCTGTTTACGGTAGTGCCAATCGTCCTGCCACCAGGCATGGGCGGTGGCCGGGAGCGCGAAGCCCAGGCAGATCAACAGGCTCAGAAATAGGCGTTGCATGTCAGCAGTCTCCGAAAAAAAGGGTCAGAAAGTCGCCTGCACACTGAAGTGCAGTCGCGAGTCCTGTTTCTGTGTGTTTGGGCCGTCGAGCAGCGGGTAGCCCCAATCCAGGCTGCCGGACAACCACTTGCTCAAACTGGCACGGGTGCCCAGGCCGACACTGGCCAGGCTGTATTCGTCTTCCTGCTCGGGCAGCGGGTCATGCAGGCGCAGGCGCGCACCTTCGGCAAACGCGTAGAAGCGCCACTCCTGCACATAACTGCCGAGGAACTTGGCCAGCGAAGGCGTACGCAGCTCTTGGGACAGCAGGTAACCTTCATCACCGGTGCGCTCGGCGGCGAGATAACCGCGTACCGACGTGGCGCCGCCGGCGGAATATTGCTCGTTGGACACCAGCGGCCCCGAAGCCAACTGGAAACCGGCCTTCGACGCCGACTGCCAGTCATTGCCGAAGGTGTAGGTGTAATTCAGGTCGCCCTTGAGCACCGCAAAGCTCGGGCTGGCCTGGTCGCGTTTGTACTGGAACTCTTCGGCGTCGCTGCCGTAGCCGAAAAACGCACGGGTGCCCACCACCAGGCTCAAGCCCAGCCCCAACTGCGATTGCTCGGTGTAGCGATAGCCGTTGTAGCCGAAGGTCAGCGGGGCGTACTTGAGCGGGATATCGTCCGTGCTGCCGCCAAACTTCATCTGTTCCTTGAAGTCCTTGAAGTCCACACCGGCCGAGAACGAGTTGGCCCAGTTGCCGCTGGCCGGCAGGCTGTAGATCGCCGATACACCGTAAGAATGGCCCTTGCCCAACACGTTGCTGCCGCCGATGGTGGCGATGTTGCTGTCGGACTGATAACCGGAAAATTGCAGGCTCCAGCGATCACTCAACGGCGCGGTGTAGGAGCCCGACCAGACCTTGGCGTTGTCGCTGTCCTGGGGCGCCGTGAAGTAGGTCAGGGAAATGCTGTGGCCCAGTTGCCAGAGGTTGTCGTAACCCAGGGTGGCAACGCTGCGCAGTTCCTTGGTGTCGGCGCTGTAGTCGTTGTTCAGGCCGAGGCTGGCGTGCCAGGGGTTCTGGTCTTCCACCTGCAGGTCGACGTCCATGGTGCCCGGGCGCTGGCCTTCGCGTACCAACGGCGTGACCTGGCGCCCTACACCACGATTGAGGCCGGCGAGTTGGGTTTGCACGCTGGCGAAATCCGGGACTGCGCCCTCCTTCAGGCCCGGCACTTCCTCGCGGATTTCCACCGGTGAATAGTGCTTGGCGCCTACCACGCGGACGCGGCCGACCTTGGTTTCGCTGACTTGCAGGTAGACGATACCGTCATCGACCTTCTGCTCCGGCAGCTCGACAAACACCGACTGGTAGCCGCGTTCCTGATAGATCTTCTGCAAGGCATCCCGGGCGCCTTCGATATCGGCGAGGGTCTTTTGCGGGCCGAGAAACGGGTACACCGCCTCTTCGATGGCGCGGGCATCGAGCACGGTATTGCCGCGCACGAAGTACTCGTTGACGTCCACCAGCCGCGCCGGAGTTTCGGGCTGTGCGCCCTGCTCTTCGGCCTGCACGGGTTGCGCCAGTGCGCCCAGCGTCAGCCAGCACAGCGCCAGCGTTGATTTGAACAGATGCTCCACACCGCCCCCTGGTTTACTAAGAATGAGTGCCGTCGCCGTTTGCCCGGCGTTTGGCCTGTTCAATTGCTGGATATCGAGGTGTTGCCGTGCCGGGCGAGCCAGGTGTGCAGCAGGGCGAAGTTCAGGGAGAACTCCGGCATGTGCAGCAAGGCGCCACAGAACACTTCACCGATGATTTTCTGGATCAGCTGCACCGCCTGCGGGTTATTCAGGAACGTGGCGATGTCGCGTTGCAGGAGGTTGATGCCCCAGACTTTCTGGTTCAGGTCGAGGCCGACGAACCAGCGGAACAGCAGGTTGTAGTTGAGTTGTTCGTGCAGTTGCTGTTCGTTGGGGACCGAGTACAGGAGTTGCAGCAGCAGGATCTGCAAGAGGGTCTGGGGGGCGATCTGGGTGCCGGGTTCGGCCTGAAGCAGGTCGCGGTGGTGGTCGAGGATTTCGTCGATCTGCGGGCGCAGCAGGACCAGTGAATGGCCTGCGGGAATGTAGCTGGAGACTTCCTTGAGGGCGCCTTGCCAGTCGTCCTGGGAGACGATCCATACCCACGGTGCGCCATAGCGGTAGACCGAGACCGGTTTTTTGCGCGCGGCTTCGACGATCTTTGACAGGCGCTGGTCGAGCTCCTGCATGCCGACTTTCGAGTAACGTTCCATAGTTCCCATTCGCCCCACTCCTGGCATCCTGCTTGCGGCTCTGAAATCGCCTGTTTGGCGGTGTTGAGCGCGTTACATAGCCAAGACTGGGGGCACCGGGGGCTACCGAACTTTTGTCATAAAAGCTTCTTTTTTGGGCGGGGGGGGGTTGGGGGTATATCCGTTGGTTTTGTTACGGCTACTATTGGTTCCGCTCTTACAGCGGGTCACTTTTGAAAGGAGCCCAAAAGTAACCAAAAGGCTCTTGCCCCACCACTCGGCACCTCGCTAATGCTCGGTGTGCCCTCAGCTCCGGCATTACTCCGCGGGCCGCCGCGACGGGGCGTCCCTGCCCCGTCGCGGCTAAACCGGCGTCCTGCCGGTTTACCCGCTCCGTACTGCCTACGTTCGGCCAGCGTGGTTTAACGGGGCGCCTGAGATCAAGATCAAAAGCAGATCAAGAGCACAGCGGCCTACAGGCCGGCTTGAGTGTGGTGAAGCAACAGCAACAGCAGAATCAAAAGCTAAAGCGGGCACGGTCCAAATGTGGGAGCGGGCTTGCTCGCGAAGGTCGTTAACGATGACGCTGGCATTCTGGATGAACGCGGCGGTCTCAGGTTTTTCGCGAGCAAGCTCGCTCCTACAGAGAAGCAAGCCGGCCGGGAGGCTTGAGTGTTGTAGAGCAACAGCAAAAGCGAACGCGGTTCAAATGTGGGAGCGGGCTTGCTCGCGAAGGTCGTTAACGATGACGTGGGCATCCTGATTCAACGCGGCGGTCTCAGGTTTTTCGCGAGCAAGCTCGCTCCTACAGAGAAGCAAGTCGGCCGGGAGGCTTGAGTGTTGTAGAGCAACAGCAAAAGCGAACGCGGTCCAAATGTGGGAGCGGGCTTGCTCGCGAAGGTCGTTAACGATGACGTGGGCATTCCGGATGAATGCGGCGCCCTCTGGTTTTTCGCGAGCAAGCCCGCTCCCACAGAAAAACAGCTCTGCATTCGCTCTGGCTTTTGATCTGGCTTTTAACACTCAAGCCGGCCGGTAGGCCGCTGTGCTCTGCTTTTGATCTGCTGTTGATCTTGATCTGACTGCCCCATTCAGCCCGAGGCCGAACGTAGGTATTGAGGAGCGGGTAAACCGGCAGGACGCCGGTTTAGCCGCGCCGGGCCATGGATGGCCCGTCGCGGCGGCCCGCGGAGCAATGCCGAAGTGAGGGAACGCCGAGCCTAAGCGAGGCGCCGACAGGCGGGGCAGAGCGTTTTGGTTACTTTTGCGCTTTTCAAAAGTGACCCGCTGTAAGAGCGGAACCATAGGTGGCCGTTACCTAAATAACGGATATACACCCGATCACAGCACCGACAAGGGCAACGGCAACTCATAAGACTTCTTAACCGTCCTGACCACCAAAGTAGACGAATAAGTACGAATCGGAATATCCCGATAAATGTCTAAAAACCGATAGATATAATCAGTGTACTCAGTGGCATCCCGAAACTTCGCCACCATCACAAAATCAAACTCCCCGGTCAGCAAATAACAGTCCTGGATCTCCGGATGACTCGCCAGGATATGCTGCATCTTGCGGTCGATATCATTACTGTCCCTATCAAGCTTAATCAAAAAGAACGCCGTCACCTGAATCCCAAGCTTGCGCTCATCCAGCACGGCCACTTTCGCCTTTATGATCCCGACACTCTCCAGCCGCCTGATACGCCGGTAACAACTGGTCGACGACAGCCCCACACTGTCACTCAACAACTCCAGACTCTGGCAGCAATCCCTTTGCAACTTCCCCAGAATCTTCAAATCCATGGCGTCTGTCATTTTTTCCATATCTTCCTTGAAAAAACTGCAATGAATCCACCGTAAACACCCGCCAATTTGCACAAATCCTGCGCAGCGGCGCACTAACATCAATCCAGCTTAGCAGCCCAGCCAAATCAGGCACTGGGGCGGCATGAGAGGGATCTTATGATAGTCGCGAAACCGACATGGGCCACCGACATCCACGGCCTCTTCAGCGCCCCATACTGGATACCGCCCGCCCAACGCGCCGCCGTCGCCGCCTCATGGGTGGGCTGCATGAACGCCTACTTCGTATTCCTCGAAGACCCCGCCTCGGTCAAGACCTGGTCCGAAACCATCTACCAGCACCTGGCCTCCCGCAGCATGCCGCTGACTCTCGACCAGCAGCAGTTCTGGCCCATCGACGCACTGGAAACCTTCAGGCTGTGGGTCAACCAGGGCTGGCGCCTGACCCCCAGCTCGCCGTTCGATGTCGCCGAGCGCATTCCCCCGCCCGACCTGCCCCACCCGGTCAAACGGGTACGTCAGGACATTCGCGCCCTGACACAGGAACAACTGAACCTGTACCGCTCGCGCCTGGATGATGTGATGCAAGTCGCCGACCCCGACAGCGGCTCGCCCTGGCAGCGCTACGCCTACATCCATACCAACTGGTGCCTGCATTACCAGGAAGCGTTTGCCCTGTGGCATCGGGCCTATCTGCTGTACCTCGAAGCGCTGATCGACTGCGCGATTCCCTATTGGGACTGGATGGCCGAAGACGCCAGTGTCGACGGCAGCCCCCAGGCCGGTTTGCCCCAGGCGTTTCTCGATGAAACCTACGTACACCCGCACACCGGTGAAGTGCGGCCGAACCCGCTGCGCTATGCGGCGGCCAAGGACGGCAGCTCGAAGGTGTGTGCCAGGGGTGATGTCAACGGCGTGGACTGCCGCTTCGTGCAGCGCAACCCGCTGTTCTATACCCAAGGCGAGCCTTTCCGCCGTGAGCGTACTGAGCTGTATGCCATGAGCCGGATTTTCCAGCAGCAAGTGGTCGATGCGCTGAAGTTCACCTCGTTCAGCCAGCCTCAAGGTGTACCGGGTTATCCATGGGCGAATATTCCGGTGTTTGACCCGCCGCAAAAAGACCACCTGTACCCCAACCGCGCCCTGAATTTCGATGGGCTCTACGAGCAGCCCCACGACAACTATCACGGCTGGATCGGCGGTGACATGGCCGACAACGCCTACACCGCATTCGACCCGGTGTTCAGTTCCTACCACGCCAATATCGACCGGATGCTGGAAGTGTGGATCCGTGCCAACCCGGCGGCGCAGTACACCACCCAGTGCCTGCTGCAGCCGTTTGCCGGGAGTGGGGCCAGCACCGTCACGTTCACCAGCGCGGATGCCTGGCGCTATACCACCTTGGGCGATATGGCCCAGGACAGCCGCCATATCGGCTACGACTACGGCACGCCCGTCGCCCCACAGTTTGGTGCGACCAAGGCCGCTGCGAAGGCGTGCTGCCCACACAGTTCGGTACCCGCCCCGGCCACCGGCAACGCGGCCGGGCTCGGGCCGTGGGTGGTGTTCGACCATGTGCGCTGCACCCACGACACCTACCTGATCGACGTATTCCTCAACCAGCCCGACGCCACACCGCAGCAGGTGAGTGCCGACAATCCGCACTATGTCGGGCGCTTCAGTCGCATCGGCATGGGCCTGGTGGATGACAAGGGCCGTTGCATCACCCACGGCGTGTCCCGCGCGTTGAATGCCGCGCGCAATGCCAGGGTGCTGAACCTTCTTCCCACCGACACTACCCAGTTGTCCGTGGTTGTAACCCATCTCGATAGTGCCCGGGTGTTGACGCCGCAAGAGTACGCGCCGCTGCCAGGCTTTATCGCCCAACTGGTGTGGGACGACCCGCGCCAGGCCATGACCGGCCCTGCCCCCAGTGCCGGTTGCTGCGCTGCTTCCACCCACACAACACCTGGAGAATCGCCATGAGCACGCCCTTCAAACAATTCACCTCCCCCGCCGGGCAGGCACCCAAGGACTACAACAAGCTGGGCCTGGAAAACCAGTTGCCGCAGTTTGAAACCGACTGGAACAACGACCTCACCGGCTGGACCCAGTCCGCGATCATCGGCAACCCGTGGTCGGGCCTGTATGACGCGCCGCGCTCGGGCTATTACAACCCGCTGGTGGAAGGCTACGGCCCCACCACCCTGCCGGCGATCACCTGGGCGCCCTTCCCCAACCGGCTATGGACGTTTTTCTACAACAACGGCACTGCGGTAATCCCGCAATTGGGCGGCAAGGCCATGACCCTGCAACAGGTGATGGAGCTGACCGACAACGGACAGATCACCCTCAACAACACCCTCTACACGCTCTACGATCCGAACAAGCAAGGCACCCTGTTGCAATTGCCCGCCACCCGTTGCCCCAGCATCGACTGGCAAGGCAAGTACAAGGATTTCTCGCCATCTGGCCCGCGTGGCTGGCTTGACGAATACTGCGAGTGGTCCATCGTGCGTGATGCCGACGGCAACATGCGCAAGATCACCTTCACCTGCGAAAACCCGGCGTATTTCCTGGCCATGTGGCGCATCGATCCGAATGCGGTACTGGGGCTGTATCGCGACTACATCGACCCGCAGGTGCAACTCGAAGACCTCTACCTGCGCTACACCGCCGACTGCCCGACCGGCAAAACCGGCGATCCGGTCATCGACCCCACCACCGGCCAACCGGCTTACGACACCGTCAACAAATGGAACGCCGGCACCGCCTGCGTACCTGGCCAATACGGCGGTGCGATGCACCTGACCTCCGGTCCCAACACCCTGAGTGCCGAGGTGTACCTGGCCGCCGCCGCGACCATTCTGCGGCCGGTAAGCAGCAGCCAGAATTCCCAGGCGTTGATCTGCTGCGCGCAATACGGGCAGAACTACCGCAACTCCGACCCGCATATCGGTTTCTCGGCCAACGGCGTGGCGGTGAATAACCGGCTGTCCCTGACCAATCCCATCGGCCTGTACCTGCAACAACCCACCGACTTCTCGGCGTGGAAAGGCCCGCAAGGCCAGGACGTCAGCCAGTACTGGAAGATTACCCGTGGTGCCGCCAAATCCGCCGTCAACGGCTCCGACCAGATCCTGCAAGCAGTGTTTGAAGTGCCGGTCAGCGCCGGGTTCTCGATCAACGACATCACCATCAGCGGCCAGTCGATCGACTATGTGTGGGTGATTGCCCAGCAGTTACTGGTGGGCCTGAGTGTGACCACCACGCCGATCAGCCCGACGCCGGATTCGTGCCCTTGCGTGACGGATCGGGTCAACGGCGTGCAACCCTGGCCGGTGCAACTGCTGCCGGTGGATCTGTTCTACGGGCAGTCGCCTACCGACTTGCCGGCCTGGCTCGCTCCCGGCACCAGCGGGCAGTTTGCCCTGGTGGTGCAAGGCGCCGACCTCAAGACCACCGCCGAGACGGCGCGGGTGCAGTTTTCCAATCCAGGGGTGACGGCGCAGGTCACCCAGTTCCTGCCGGATGCCTCGGCCATCCCCGGGCAAACCAACTCCGGTGGCACCCAGGGCTACCTGCTGACCATCACCGTAAGCCCCACTGCCGCACCGGGGCTGGTGACGGTGCGCGCGCTCAACCCGGGCGAAGCCGATAACCCAAGCGCAACGGAACACCCATGGGAATCCGGATTGGCGCTGGTGCCTGGCGCCTGACTGATACCGCCCATCAGCCGCCCCCCCAAGGGTGCGGCTTCACCTGCTTGCAAGGAACGCGATGATGTCCAGGTTACGCTTGAGTGTTTTATCGCTGCTGACCAGTGTGGTGCTGAGCCTGTTCGCCATGCAGGCCGCCTACGCATCCCCCACTTCCGACGCCGACGCCTGCGTGCAGCAACAGTTGGTGTTCAACCCGAAAAGCGGCGGATTCCTGCCGGTCAACAACTTCAACGCCACCGGTCAGAGCTTTATGAATTGCTTTGGCTGGCAGTTGTTCATTGCCCTGAACTGGCCGGTGAATCCCGGTTGGCCCGCCACGCCCGCCCTCGCGGGTGAGCCGGACATGAACAGTACCCCGGCGCAATTCGGTGTACCGCCCGCCTCCGGCCAGCCAATGAGCGTGGCGCCGGTATGGGCCAGCTACAAGGACGCCAACGATATCTTCCTGCCGGGCGCGCCCGCGCCCACCGGCTGGGGCGTGCAAACCCTGGTGCCGTCCAATTGCAGCACCCAGGGCAGCCTCAAGGCGATGTCGGTGGGTGCGCGCAAGTTCATGACCGCCACCTCCGAAAGTGCGATCAACGCCCGGCATGGTTTTCACTTGTCCAGCGGCACCCTCGCCTCGATTCCGGACCCGATCATGGAAGCCTCCGGCGGCTGGCTGACGGACCAGTCGCAGAACCTGGTGTTTTTTGAACGCAAGGTGGGCAAGGCCGAGTTCGACTACATCGTCAGCAAAGGCCTGTACGACGCAGCCAACCAGCTGACAGTGGCGCAGAACCTCAACAACCAGAACCCGGGCGGGCTTTCCCTGCCTATCGGTGAACCCATGCGCTCGCTGCCGACCAACCCGGTGCCGCAGGAGCAACTGGGGGCCTTGGAGGTCAAGGCGGCGTGGCGGATCCTCACTGGCAAACCCGAGCTTTACGGACGCTACCTGACCACCGTCGCCTGGCTGAAAAACCCGGCCACCTTGCAGTGCACCCAGCAAGTGGTGGGCCTGGTGGGCCTGCACATCATCAACAAGACCCAGGCCTCACCCAACTTCATCTGGACCACCTTCGAGCAGGTGGACAACGTGCCGGAACCCAACCAGGTGCCGCCACAACAGACGCCGCCCGACGGCTTTGCCTTCAACAACCCCAACTGCGGTACCGGCCCCGAATGCACGCCAAACGTGGCGCGTATCCAGTGCAAACAGCAGCATCCCGACCGCGACTGCACCGAGCCGTTTCCACGGGATGCGCCCGTGCAGACCACCCGGGAACATCCGCTGCCCACCGCACTGCAGGCCCTGAACGGCGCGGTGCAGGCCAACTTCGCCCAGCAGAGCCAGGGCAAGTCGGTGTTCCAGTACTACAAACTGATCAACGTACTCTGGACCCTCAGCCCCAACCCGCCCATCCAACCGGAACCGGGTGTCGGTGCGCCGGTGCCGCTGTCCTACGGGCCGTATATCAGCGAGGGCAACGTACCGGTGGCCAACACCACCCTGGAGACCTACGTCCAGGGCGATAACTGCAACGCCTGTCATCAGTACGCGACCATCGCCGGCAGCTCCACGCTGGCCTCGGACTTTTCGTTCCTGTTCAACAGCGCCGACTCGGCCAGCAAGAAAAGCCTGGTCAAGCGCGTGAAAGCCTTCCAGACCCTCAAGGACCAACCCTGAAGGCCTTCTGTAGGAGCGAGCTTGCTCGCGAAGGTCGTTAACGATGACGCTGGCATCCTGATTCAACGCGGCGCTCTCAGGTTTTTCGCGAGCAAGTTCGCTGCTGGGTGTATATCCGTTATTTGGGTGATGGCGGGTATTGGTTCCGCTCTTACAGCGGGTCACTTTTGGAAAAGAGCCCCAAAAGTAACCAAAAGGGCTCTTGCCCCACCACTCGGCACCTCGCTTGGGCTCGGTGTGCCCGAACGAAGGCTTTGGAGCCTGGTTTAACGGGGCGCCTAAGATCAAGATCACAAGCAGATCAAGGGCACAGCGGCCTACAGGCCGGCTTGAGTGTTTTAGAGCAAAAGCCAAATCAAAAGCGGGCACGGTCCAAATGTGGGAGCGGGCTTGCTCGCGAAGATCGTTAACGATGACACTGGCATCCTGATTCAACGCGGC
Source organism: Pseudomonas sp. ATCC PTA-122608 (assembly GCF_001952855.1). GTDB lineage: Bacteria > Pseudomonadota > Gammaproteobacteria > Pseudomonadales > Pseudomonadaceae > Aquipseudomonas. Next base: position 199,985 of record NZ_LPNO01000024.1, read on the forward strand.
GCTCTCAGGTTTTTCGCGAGCAAGCTCGCTCCTACAAAGACAGCCAATAAAAAAGGGGCGATCAATGATCGCCCCAAATACAACGAGAGGTCCGTTTCTAACACTACAAACTGATCTGCTGACGCTCCTCATCGGTCAACCGCGCCCGCGCCTGGTCACTCAATGGCCCGGCACCGAGCACCTGCACCGGGCTGTTGGGGTTGTAGCCCGAGGTCTTCTGCTGTTCCTGGGGCCCGCGCTGCACCGGCTCACTGCCAAAACTCAACACCTCCACCGTGACAATCGACGCCCGGCCCTGCTTGGCCGCCGCCTGCTGGCTGCGCGCCGCATCCTCCGCCGCCTGGGACGCCGCTGCGCCGGCCGCACTGGCGGAACTCATCGCCCCGGTATTCACCGCCGCCGACACCGGCACCCCGGATGACTTGCCCTGGGTCTGGATGTTCGCCGCGTTCACCACCCGCAACGCGGCGATGTTGATGTTGCCCGAGACCCGAATCCCCGCCTCGCCCGCATCGATGGTGCCCAGCGGCGCAATCAGGTCGATATCCCCCGCCGGCACTTCCGGGATCGGGTTCAACGTGGCAATCCCCGCCCCGGTACTCGGCACCGCCGGCGACAGGGTCACGTTGCCCCAGTTGTCATAGACACGCTTGGGCGGCGTGTACACCACGGTGGTCTTGGAACCGCGACCGGCGTTGATATCGCCCTCGCCGGACCAGCCCATGATCGAGCCGCCAAAGGTGGTCATGATGCGGCTTTGGCCCAGCAGGATGCTGCCCAGGGAATACAGCTGAATGTTGCCCGTGCCCTGGGTAATGACGCCCGCCGAAGCCGGCGGTGCCACGCCTTCGATACCGAAGGTCTGGCTACCGCCCGGGGTGAGCATCTGGATCGAACCACCGAAGTCGGTGTGTACACCCGCCCCGCCAAACAGGCGGATATCGCCCTGGTAGGTGATGGTGTTGCCGGCCACGTCCTTCTCCGGGAACAGTGCCGCAATCGCTGCCCGCCCCCGGGCATAACTGCCTTGCCGTACACCGCCACTCTCGTTGTACTCGCGCCCGCCCGCCTGCAGTTCGGCGAAGTACACCTCACGGGCAAACACGCGTTGCTGCTCGGCGGGCAATTGCATGAAGTACGCCAGGGCCTGCTCGCTGTCACCGGCAAAACCGAAGCGCTCGACCAGCCACGCCACCAGTTCGTTTTCGTAGGTCTTCGCCACCTTGCCGCCCGATGCCGACAGCGGTTCACCCACGGCAATCAGGTTCGCCGGGTTGAGGTAAGCCGCCACAAAGCGCCGGTAATCCGCACCGTTGGCACCTGCACCGGCCTGCATCACGATGCTTGCGCCCGGACGCACGTCGCCGGCGATGATCGGGCCGAGACTGGTCACGCTGACCTTGTCGTCCATCACGATGTTGCGCCCGGCCGTGATCTCCAGTGCGCCAGGCCCTGCGATGTTGAAGCTGCTGTAGATAATGTCGCGCCCGGCGGAAACGATGGAGAGGTCGGTCTTGTTGTTGTGGACGAACAGGTTGCCCGTGGCGAGCACACCCGGATTGATCTCGCCGTTGTCGTTGGGGTTGGCACCGCTGCTGACGATATCGCGCCCGGCCATCATCCACACCGGCCGGCTGCCTTCGTACCAGGTCTCGCCGGCATGGGGCAGATTCGCGTTATTGAAACCAATGATCCGGCCGCTGCTGACGCCAACCAGATCCCCGGTCAGGGCGTAGAAACGTGACGGATCAGCGGTGTTGCCCAACGGCTCAGACGCTGTACCCGGGCCGAAAGCGAACAGCGACAGCCCCTGATTGCCGTAGGTGTTGTAGTTGCCCGTGCTGGACGTATTGCCGTAGTTCTGCGTGCCGAGGGTGGCAACAATGGCTGGATTCCAGGGGGTGGCCATGCTGCTCGGTGCCGCACCGGATTGGGTGACGGTAAAACCACCGGCGTAAATCGAGTCCTGCGCCAGGAACTGCAATTGCCCGTTTTGGCCGGGGGCCAGGAGCAGCGGATAGCGATAACCGGCGACATCATTGAGCGTGGCGGCCTTGCCGTAGTAAAGGCTGCCACTGGCCGCAGTCGCCCTGACGATCGATGGATAGACCACCGCCAAATCCGTGTTGGTCACAGCGCCGACAAACGGCGTCAGGTTGCCGCCTTCGGCGTACAGATCGATGGCGGTGTTGGGGGTCCACAACGTGAACCAACTGCTGGAGCCGCCATTCACCCCGTCACGGCTGAAGGCCGAGCGGTTGTACTGGCGCACACGCCCGGCATCTTCAACCGTCTGCAGCACCAGGTCGTCCAGGGTATGCAAGCTGAACGTGGAATCGCCTGCCACCAGGGTCAGCCCACCTTGTGGCGTACTGCGGTTAGAGCGCAGAGGCTCAACCGCCCTTACCTCGCCGGGCACCTGGTTAGTGGTGCTGTACTGCAAGTCGATACGCCCGATGCTGGCGGCCTGCACTTGCACATTGCCGCGAGTATTCACCAGCACGCCGTTACGGCTGTCGGGAACCTCCAGGGTAGCGACAGGGTTGAGCGCACCTCTGACGCGCACCCGCATGTCACCGCCACCGGTCAGTTGCAGGGTGCCGTCGCTGCTTACCCGGCCGGTGCTGCCGACTGCCAGCACCAGGCCCTGGGTACGTTTGTTGGTGACGTCCCCCACAAAATTCGGGATTTTCAACGAGCCCGCATCGCCGCCCACGTTTACGTCCAGGTCGCCCCCGCCCAAGGTACCGAAACCGGTGAAGCCAATCAGGTTGTCAGCGGCGATGTTGGTGTAGGTGCCAAAGTTGATCCACCACGCCGTAGGCTGGGCCTGCCCGCCGGTTGCCAGATTGCCGCTGCCCTGGCGCCACAGCCAGTTGCCGACATCGGCCGTATTGCTGCCGCCGTCATAAGGGTCTGGGCGCGAAGGGACTGAGAGACCACCGGCATCCAGCTGGCCGGTCAGGTTGCCACCGACGTTCAGCGTCAGGTTACCGCCCGCCTCCGGGTACCAGGCGCGGTACAGGCTCTGGCTGCCACCGTTGACGAACTGTTCGAAGTAGCTGTTGGGATCCTTGAGTACCGTGGTGGTGCCCGCCAGGGCTCGCGGTTGGTTGAAAGGGTCACCCGCCTCAGTGGTGGTGGACGAGGTGCCCGCCGTGTACACACCGTAGGTCGAGTTCACACTCAGGTTGCCTGCGCTCAGCAGTTCCAGGTCACCGGTGCCGGTACGCACCACGCTGAACAGCGAGTTTGATGGGGTCGGCGCGTATTCCTTGGCGCTCAGGGCCACACAGAACGACGGTGTATCCAGGCAAAATTGCGCCACTGTCTGGCCTGTCATCTCCAGCATCCAGGCGTCATCCATCGCCGTTCCGGCCTTAACAATAATGTTTTGCTCAGCCAGCGCTGTTTCAGCCTCCTGACTCCACGCAAACCCCGCTTTGGCCGAGCAATATTCCGGGCTACTGCTACAGAAATCGGCAACCGAACCCAGGCCAAATTGATCGAGGATCGCTTGATCCACCGGGTCGCCTTCCTTGACTTCCACGCCGTTATTGGCAAGGTCTTCGACCGCAAAAGCGGTCCACACCAGCACGCCTTTGGGCGGTACTTCCTTGGCGAACATGCCGTAGTGGCTGTCGGCCAAGCGCAGCGTGCCGCTGCTCGGGTCAGGCTGGAGCAGGCGACTGTCCGCAGCCTCGGTGTCAGCCCCCGCCACCAGACGCAATGACCAGGATTGCGAACCTTCGGCCAGCATCGGCGCAATGGCCCAGAGTTTCCCCTGGCGCCCGGCCACTTCAGGGCGCAACTCGATCGAACCCACCCCGCCCACCAGCTTGACGTCGGTGCCCACCGGAATCAGCGCGCCACGCGCCAGGGCAATGTCGCCATCAAGGGTGACGACATTCTGGCCACCGTCCAGCGCCCCGCTCAACCCCGGCAACGGCACGCCTTTGGGCCAGGTCATGGCGCGCAGTTGGGTGGCCTGGGTCAGCAAGCTACCGGCTTCCAGTTGCACGCCCGCTTGCAGGGCATAGGGTTGGTTCAACAGCGTACCGGCCGCCAACAGCACATTGCCTGAAGCATCGAGGACCGCTGCCGCGAGCACGGTGCCTGCGGGCAAGGTCAGGTCCTGGGCCAGCGTTGCCCGTGTGGGCAGGCGAGTGCCGGCGACGACGGTCATGCCTTTGATCGGCAAGTCGTAGTTCAGCACCGAGCCGCCCAGGTAGGTGGTGCCATCGGCCAAGACCACACCATTGCCTGGCACGATGATCTCGCCGCCGGCAAAGTCCCGGCCCGTTAACAACAGCCAGCCCTTGTCATTCATCGTTTCCGGTGGCGGCGAGAAGCCGTCGTTGATGCTGCCATAGATGTTCAGGTCGCCGCCGGCCCGCAAGGTCAGGCTGCCGGACTCGCCCGAGCCGTACACCGAGGTTTTCTGTGTGTTGGGGTTGAGGCTGGCGTAGCGATAACCGGAAAGGTCGACATCACCCTGCACCACCAGGTCGCCGTCCGGGGTCTTGCTGATGATCTCCACGCCCGGGCGCAGGTGGAAAGCGTCGGCGTAAGTGGCGTTGTTCAAACCCGCCAGCTTGTTGCTCAGCAGGTTGGTGTTTTGCAACGCGGCGTTGATAAAAGCCGTGCTCAACACGTGCTTGGCATCCAGATACGCCTGGTCGATGACCTGGTACGGCCTGCCGCTGGCGGTCGGGTCGGTCATCAGCGGCGCGTCGTCGTAAGTCACCATGCCGTTGAGGGTGATCGCACGCGCGCCTTTGATCGTCAGGTTGCCTCGTGCATCAATGGCGATGTCATTGTTGTCGATGCGCGGCGCATTCAATTCCAGGGTGCCGCGATTGCGTCCGTCATTGCCTGCCGCGCCCGCCGTGCCGTGACGCAGGTCGATGGTCGCGCCATCGGCCAGGGTCAGTTGTCCGCTGCCGGAACCCAGTACCACCATCGCCCGGTTCGGTGAGTCGATGATCTTGCCGTAGCTGTCGACCCGCACTTGGCTGCCGTGGGCATCCAGCACCGCGCTGCCGTCCAGGGTCAGGCCGTTTTTGCCGGCCAGGTTGATGCTGCCGACCCGCTCACCGCTGGCGTCCACCCGCCCGCTGACGCGCAGGCTGCCGTTGTCTACCGAGACGTTGATGGTGTTGGCCTTGAGGCCGTTGCCGATGGTCAGGTCGCCTTGCTTGAGCTGGAAACTGCGCCCGCCGAACACGGCGCCCTCGTTCAGGCGCTGGTTGAGTGCGGCAAATGGCTGATCCAGCGAGCCACTGGCGCCCAGGCGCTGGGCCTGGATTTCCACAACCCCGCCTTGATACGGCACATAGGTGCCACCGGCGTTGTAGTAACCGCTGCTGCCTCCCAGGATCTTGCCTTGCAGGTCGACCAACCCGCCCGCCGCATTCACCGCCACGGCGCGCAATTTGCCGCCCTGGTTGTACCTGGCCGAGAGGTCGATGGTCGAGCCCGCCGCCTGGCGGATATTGCCGTTGCGGCTGTCCAGCAGCACATCGCCGCCTGCGCCATATTTCGTGATGTCGTTAAACACCTCCGCACGACCGGCCACGTCGAGCAACGCTGCATCGGTCAACACCAGATCGTCAGTGGCTTGCAGCGTGACCTTGCCGCTGGGCAATACCACGGCGGTCGCCAAGCGGACGGTTTGCCCTTTGAACGACAGTTCGCCGCCGTAGCCGGTGACCGCACCACGGGTGTCGGCAGCCCCTGCGACATCAAGCGTGCCGCCAGCGGTAATGCGGTTCAGCGAACCGCCTTCACCGGTCATCAGCGGCGTCACGATGTTGAGGTTACCGCCGCTGTAGGCAAAACCGCTGACCGGGTCATACGCGCCCTGGCGTTGATACACCGACAGGCTGCCTTTGTGGTTGGCCGTGATCCGCTCGCTGGCATTCAGGTTGACGTTGGTAAAGCCCAGTACCAAGCGATCAAAGACCGTGTTGGTATCGCGCTGGGCAAACGCCCCATAACCGAACTCGATACGCTCGGCCTTGATATCCAGGCGTCCGCTGCCATGACCGGCGCCGTCAGCAATCACTGCGCCCGGTGCGCCTTTGGCGCCTTGCCAGATCAGGTTGGCGGTGTGAATGGTCGCCACATCATCGGCATTGCCCGCCCCGTAGATCGCCGGCGTCGACAGCACCAGGTTGCTCAGCAACGACTTGCCGGTCACCGAATCGTAGGTATCAAGGGTAGTGGTGCCGTAGAAGTTGAACGCCTGGCCGGCCGACAGTTGCAGGGTTTCCAGGGCCGGGGCACCCGATTGGGTGTCACCGCGCAGCAAGCGTTCGAGCACTTGCTGGTTGAGGGTCAGGCCCGATGGCAGCACGTTGCGCGCGGCGGCATCGGCCAGCCCCGCCGCGCTGCCGACGTTGATATTGCTCAGGGCCAGCGCCAGGTGACGCGTGCCGTAGCGCACCTGGTCGTCCAACTGCAGCGCTGTATCGGTTGCAGCGACGATACTGCCCTCGGAATAGAGCGTGGTCTGGCCCGAGCAATTGCCGCTCGGGCACACACCGATCTTGATACCGCCCGAAGGATTGGCACCGGTGTTTACGTAAGGCAGCACATTGAGCAGGCCATTGGACACGGCCAACATGCTCGGCACACCCTGGTAAACATAACCGTCACGGGCGTCATAGATCGCCGCACCTCGCCCCAGCGTACTGATCGACGCGCCCTGCTCAACCACGATATCGCCGCGGCCCGATACCATGATCACTTCCGGTGCCGAGAGGGTTGCACCGCTGCGCAGGGTGACCCCATTGCCCGCGGCGTTGGCACCAAAGGGGAACTTGATGATATTGCCGTTACGCCCATATTCCACTTGGGGCAGGCCACCGATAACCAGGCGTTTGGCGCCCAGACTATTAAGGCTTTGGGCGGTGAGCGTGAGGCCCTCGTAGGCTGCCAAGGGATTATTGGCATCAACGATCTGGGTGCTTCGGCTCTCGACCGTATCACCGCCCAGGTTGATCACCCCCACGGTGCCGCCGTAGCCGCCTTTGGCGGCTTCAAAGTTGCCAATGCCCTGGAACGAGAACGTCTCTTTGCCCCCGCCGCCGTAAAACCCCAGCTTGAGGGTTTTGGCGTCCACTTCCAGCATCGGCCGTGGCACACCGAGCCTCGCGGCGTCGGCTATCGCGAACTGGGCGTAGCTGGTTTCGTTGTACTGCGAGTAGCGGCGCAAGGTGTCGGCCGAGGTCAGGATCACCTGGCTGTTGACGCTGTTGTGAATACCGGTGTTGATAATCGACAGTTGCCCGGCCATCGACCACGAACCGTTGCGCATCAGCGTGGTGCTGCCGTCACTGCCCTGGGCGGCGAGCCCGTTGATCTCAACCCGGAACGCCCCCGGCTTCAAGGCGTAGGTGGACGGCATCAAGGTGTAAGTGCCTGCCGGCAAGCCCGGAACGCCAGCACCGATGGTGATCTGCTGGCCCACCAGCGGCGTACTGGCGCCGGCTTCGCCAGTGGCGGGTGCATAGCCTGATTGAACCCCCGGCACGATGGCATAGACCGGGTTTGTACCCAGCCCCGGCAAGGTGAAACCACCCTTTGCCCCGAACTGCACCAGCGGGTTGAAACGCGCATCGGTAGAACCGCCGCGCCCGGAAATAAAGCCGGCCCCCAGCAATTCGCCGCCACCGGACAGGTCCAGCGTGGCGTCGGGCAATACGTCCACCGACTTGCCCCCCAGAATCACCCCGACCGACAGTTCTCCACCGTTGGTAGCGCCGATCCCGCCCTGCCCGGTGAAGACCACGGTCTTGCCGTTATAGCGATAAACCTGGCCATCCACGGTGCCGCCATACGGCAGGTCCAGGCCCTTGGCGCTGACCGAAGTCAGGCTGCCGGGCAGCAGTTCGACCTTGGTGCTGCCCAGGTTGCCGAGTTCGATCAACCCCAGCGGCGCACGCAATACACCGCCCTGCCTGATGGTGGCAGCGCCCAGTTGCAGGCGCCCGAATACCGAGTCCGGGGCAACGCCGTTGTCATCGCCGACCTTCTCGATCGTCAGGGTGCGAGTCGGGTCGAAGATCAGTTGATTGCCGTTGTTGCCGAGGCTGCCTACCAGCACTTGGGCCTTGATCTCGGAACCCGGGTAGATACGCGCGGCGCGCAGGGTCATGTCGCCTGCTGAACTCAGGACGGTGCTGAAACCACTGGGTGTATTGCCGCCATCGCGCCCGGCGAGAAAACGCAGGTCGCCGCTGCTGTTGAGCCGAACCCGATCGAAGCCCTGATCGGCACCAAAGGTGAAGCGGTCGCGGATGTCCAGCAAGTCGCTGTCGACGGTCAACAAGCCCTGGCTGCGAAACGTCGGCGAAGAATCGCCGATGTTCGCCCGGGTCCACGCTTCCATCCCGGACCTGTCCGGCTCAAGCAAGCCGCTGAGGAGCACGTGCGGCGCACTGAGATTAATCTGCGAGGTCGGGTTCGCGTCGCGGGTCAGGCCAATACCGCCGGAATACAGCTGCAGGCTTTGCCCCATGTGCAGCGAGGCAGCGCCGTCGAGATTCAGCGCCCCACGCACCAGCAGTGTCAGGTTGTCAAAACCACCGGCCTGGATCTGGTCGATACCGAGTGCGCCGTGCCCGTAGATCAATGAGTCTGCCGCCGCTTCTGCCGTGTCGGGCAACGCGGTGGCTTGATGCTGCTGGTTGATCACCAGTTCACGTAACAGCAGCACACGGTCTTTGACGTGCTGCTTCAAGTAAAACGGCGACTCGAGTGCCAGCGCCAGACGCCCGCCCGCCGCGCCGGCGCCACCGGCATTGGCCACGAAGTTGCCGTCCAGGTACAGGCCGTTGTTGGACGCGAACGCAAGAGTGCCGCCGTTGCTGGCCACCCGCGTGCGGCCCTGCCCCGGAACATCGAGCAGCGCCTGGCTGCCGGAGGCGTCCAGGCGTGCACCTTCGCGCACCACCACAAACAGGTCGCTGGCCTTGGCGATGCCGGTGGCCGGATCGATATCGCCACCGACGGTAATCTTGCCGCCATCGCGTACCTGGCCATACACGCCGCCACGATTGTCGACAGCGGTTACAGCCCGCGAGGCCACGTCAATCACCGCCTGTTCGCCGATCCAGATCGAACGGCCATGGCCGTTGCCCTCGACTTGTGAGGACTCAGTGTTGCTCAAGCCCGCGAGGCTCACAGTGCCGCCCCAGGCATTGAGCGTGCCGTCGACGGTCAATTGGCCGATGCTGCGCAGGTTGATCGCCTGGCCGGGGTCCACATTAATCACCGCGCCTTTGCCGACGTTCAGGGCGGTGGTCGCCGCCAGCGCGCCTGAAGCATTCGTCGTACCGGCGCTGAGGTTCAGGCTCGCGCCACGACGTTGAGTCAACACACCTTTGACGGCGTCCTGCTGATACAGCTCGGGTGTCCAGCGTTCCAGCGCCGTGGTCGGGTCGCTGCCGCTTGGGGTGGACAGCGCCTGTTCGCCCAATCGGTAGACCGGCATGGACACCTCGACCCGGGTGCCGTCAGTGACCAGCAGCCCTTCGTTGCCGGTAATGTCGTAAGCCGAGAAGCCTTTATTGAAGAAGTCCCCTGCCAGGTGCAGGGTGTCGTCGCCCGGCGAACTCGCGTTGTCGCCGATCTGCMCCTTGCGCGCCTGTATGGCCAGCGCGCCACCGCCGTTGACGCCGTAACCGCGAATCTCACTGCCCAGCTCAAGGGTGTTCAAGGCCGTCAGGGTCGCGCTGCCGCCCTTGCCGCCGGTGACCTTGCCGTCCAGGCCGATAGTGGCCCCGGAGGACACGTCCACCCCACTGCCTGCCGCCAGCTGCAGGTCGCCGGTGCTGCGCAGCGAGACCTTGCCGCCATTCAGATACGCCGCGCTGGCGTTGTTGACGCCGTCCTGCGCCAGGTTGCTCCAGCGCCCGGAAGCGTCCAGCTTGACCCCTTCGGCCACATTGACCCAGGCCTGATTGCCCGCCGTTGGCAGCAGGTACACATCGCCCACGGCCATGCCGCGATCCCTGTCGGGCTGGTTAAGCAGGTTGCCCGCATTGATGCTGCCACCGTTCGCCGTCAGATTGGCGCTGACCGTCACCCGCGGTGCAAACAGGGTGATGTCGCAGCCATCGGCCACTTTAAGCGCGCCGTTGACGTTGACCTGTTGTGTGGCGGCGACTTTGATCGCGCCCAGTTCGAAGCCGTTGAGCTGGTCACTGTCAAGAATCACCTTGCCCTGGCGGTCAGCGGGCAAGGCCGTGCCCAGGTCCAGGCCATCGGCGATTTTTTGCGCGCCGGATTCGAACAGAATTTCGCCGGTCACCGGGTTCAGGTTGTAGCGCAAGGTGCCGGTACTTTTATTGAACACTGGCGTGTAGCTGCCGATGATCAGTTGCGCGCGCTGTGCGGCTGCCTTCTGCGACTGCTGATAGCCGTCAATGTTGATAGTCGGGGTGTTGATCTGGCGATCGCCCTGGAACACGTCGCTGATCAAGCGGCCTTCAAGCACCGCACTGGTGGTGCCGATCACCAGCTTGCCCGCATCGCGGCCTACGGTGTAACCCGCCTCGTAGCGTTGTTGCGCGGCAATCAGCGGGTTGTAGTAATGGTCGGTACGGCCCCAGCGGGCGCTGGTGTCTTCAAAGCCTTTGTAGAAACCCGAGTAGAGAATGTCCCCCGGCGCCTTGGACAGTTCATACAGGCGGCCATCAGGGCCCTTGAGCCAGCTTTGCCGGATGTAGCCATCCTGCACATCAATCGTGCCGCCCGACAGATTGAACTGGGCGCCCTGCTCGGTCACCACCTCCTTGCCGGTAAACGTCAGCGTACCGCCCTGGGCCATCCATTCGCTGACGCTATGCCCTTGGGTGCCGAGGTAACCACCGACTTCCAGCAGGCCACCCGCGGTGTACCAACGATCGGTGGCGTAACCGTTGGTGCCCGCCGGCACAAACACCAGTTCACGCAGGTCAACCCACACATCGTTGTTGATCAACTGCCCGCCTTCACGGTTGACCGGCGCATCGCGCTGCTCGTTACCCTGGACGTTGATCTTGATGTTGTTGGATTCCATCGACACCTTGACGCCCACCGCGCCGGACACATCGATCATCGCCCCGTCACGTACCAGGCTGCGCTGGCCGGCCGTGACCGCGACCTGGCCGCCGGTGGCCAGGGTGATCGAGCCATCCTTGAACTCCACGCTGCCGCCGCTGACGATCTCGACCCGGGACTGGTCGATGCGGTCACTCACCGTGCTCAAGTTGTTGAACCGCCCGGTGGCCATATTGACCGGGTCTGGGCGACCGTCGAGGTTGATCAGGCCGTTGTCGCGCTGGCTGTTAAGCGCGGTGTTGCCGGTGTTATCGAGAAGGATGGCAGTGGTGCTGCCCTGCCCCAGGGTCACGCTGCCCGTGGTATCGGTGACCGAGTTCAACAGGTGGACGGTGCCTCGGGTGTCCACCGAAGTGCTGGCCAGGGCCACACCGTTTTGCTGCACCTGGTGCCCCGTCAAGGTGATATCACCCGTGGAGGCCAATATCAGCCCATTGTTGCTCACCTTGCCCGCACCGCCGCCCGGTTTGAGGCTGGTGGCCACTTCGTTGCCGCGGGTGGTGGAACCCTGGTTACCCGAGGTCCCTACGCCACGGCGAATGTAAAAGCTGTCACCGGCGGCCAGGGTGGTCTGGCCCTTGGCGGTGATGATGGTGCCGGCGTTCTCGACCTCGGAACCCAACAGCAAGGCGTAGCCGCCGGAGTCGGTGGACAGCGTCGGGGTGTGGGTCTGGATCAGCGCGCCACGCTGCACTTCAACCTTGCCGGCGGCATCGGTAAAGGTCGGCTGCGAGCCGTTGATGTCGACGTAGATCCCGCGCTGGGTGAACTGCTCATCGGTGATGTTGGCGGCGGCGGCCACCAGGTTGCGCACGTTGACCTGGCTGGTGCCGCTGAAGACCACGCCGTTACGGTTCATGATCATCACGGTACCGGCGCCGGTGATCTGGCCCTGGATCTCGCTGGGGCGTGCGTTGGGATCGTTGACCCGGTTGAGCAAGGCCCAGTTGGACTGCTGCTGGAAATCCACAGTGGTGTTGCGCCCGACGTTGAACGTCTCCCAGTTGAGGATCGCCTTGTCAGCGGTCTGCTCGATGCTCACCGTGGTCTTGCCGCCGGACTGGCTTTGGGTCGGGCCTTTGGCATTGACCCAGCCTTGGGTCAGGCTGTTGTCGACCTGCAGGCCACCTTTACCGAGGCCATCGGGAATCGTCGAGACCTGGCCAAGCGCGGCCTGCCGACCTGCCGCCTGGGCGGCCTGCTGGGCTGCAATCGCCGCCACGCTGTTGTTCAAGGTGCTGATGGACCGTGCCAGCTGCTGGTTGACCTTCGCTTGTTGATTCAACGCCGGAATCCCCGGGACCTGCCCGGCGCCAAGACGTGCCGCCGTGGCTGCCTGGGAAGCGCCCTTGTCGGCAAACCAGCCGGAACTGAACGCCGCCGAAGCGGCATGGGCGTTACCCGCCACCATCAACAAGGCAATGGCCTGGGCCAGCGGCTTGAGGCGCAGGACTGTCTGGGCACGTGGCGCCCGGGCATTCAGGTGAACTGGTGGTGTGCAGCGGACCATCAGGAAGCTTCCTTATTTGTAATCGCCCGGGGGCAAGACACGCTCATGTATGAGGGTTAGGCGGTTGGCGAGGGGCGCGACTGAACTTCTGTCATCGAAAGTTCACATGAGGCTGTTAACGCAAAAAAATCAGCAACGGCGCAGGCCGTTGCTGATCGGTGTTGCGAGGTGGTTGAACGCTTGGCTTACAGCGGACGACCAATGGCGTTGCAGATGTTGGCGTTGCCGATGCTCAGGTTGCTGCTGGCGGTGAGGAATGTGTCGTTGATCGCGGTTTTCCAGGTGGTTGGCAGTGGCACGAAGCGGTTGTTGCGGATGGCCGCATCGTTGCTGCTGAACGCGCTGGTGTTGTAGTGACGGGTGAAGAATGTACGGACCTGGGAGGTCTGGTTAGCGTCGGCGTAGCACTGGCTGAACACCACGTTGGTGAAGCCCAGGATTGGGTAACCGGTGCTTGGGTAGGCGACTACGCTTGGGTCGGTGGCGCTGGTGGTCGCCGCAAACACAGGGACCCAGTTGTTTGGCAGGGTACGGTTGGCGATGGCAGGTACCGCCACAGCACCGATGGCCGCCGACACGTTGGCTGGAGCAGGCGAAACACCGGCAACGGTGGCAACCTTGGTGGCGTCATCCAGACCGGCCAAGGTAGCTGCTGCGTAATCCGGGCTCATGTAAGTGACGCGGCCTTCAGCGGCATTCAGCGTGCTCATTACGCCAGCGCTGGTGTCAGTGAAAAAACCACCGGCCGGGTTGGCTTGTTGCAGTGGGTTGAGGGCGCCCGCCGGCAAACCGCCGGAGAAGCTGCTGCCGAAGGCCTGGGTCACGGCGAAGGTGCCGCCTTCCAGGGCCGGGCTGCACTTGGCGTTCAGGAAGCGCGTGAACAGTTCGGTGGTGCCGCTGTTCTCTTTGCGGTAGATAACGGTGATCGGGCCGGTGCGGCCGGAATTGGGAATCAGGTCCCAGGTGGTCAAGCGACCCGAGAACACACCGCACAGGTCATTGACGCTGAGGTTGACTTTCGTACCGGCTGTACCGGTTTTGTTGAACGGAATGGCAACCGAAGTGGCCACCGAAGGCACCTGAATCAGCGGGCCCCAGGCAGCGCCATGGGCAGACACATAGTTGCTCAGCTCGGCTGAGGACAGCTTGGAATCGCTACCTGCCCAGTGCACGTTCTTGCCGGTGACGGTGGCGTCCAGTTTGCTGTAGTCGTTGTTCAGAAAGGCAGCCTTGCCGTTGCCGCTGCCCACGCCGATGTAGGGAGCGAAACCGGCAGTCAATACGCCGGAGGTCTGGTACAGCGGTTGCGGCAAGGTGGCGCCGCCGCCGTTGACGTCAGCCATAGCCGCCTGGGCCGAGCACAGTGCAGCGAGGGTCATGGATACCGCGAGAACGTTGCGCTTAAACATGAAGAAGCTCCTTTCGTCGTGTTTGTACGTTGGGGTAGATGACGCTATGGCTTCGTTCCCGTGCCGTGGTTCGGGGGTAGCGAGGGGTGAGGCCATGGGTATGAAATCTCGCAGCATCCGATGACAGCAAAAGGAAAAAACCTCGGGAGGAACGGCTTGATTTTTAGAAAGATTCTCGGGTGTTTCGGTCATGCTTTTGAACGGTTTTGAGGTGAGGTGACAGCGAGGTTTCAGCCCGGATTTCGAGTACCGGGCTGGAGGCGTTACGGGCCGTGTGGCGGGGTTGGGCAGATGACAGAATGAGGAACCCGAGGTTGGGACCCGTGTGTCAGGCGCAAGAACATAGTGTTGAAGAAATGCGGTTCAAATGTGGGAGCGGGCTTGCTCGCGAAAGCGGTGTGTCAGTCAATACATGTGCCGACTGATCCACCGCTTTCGCGAGCAAGCCCGCTCCCACATTTTTTGACCGCGTTTCGTCAGCAGTCAGGTCACCAGTTGGTTGATTTCGATAATGGGCAGCAGGACGGCCATGACGATGACCAGCACAACGGCGCCCATCACCACGATCATCAAGGGTTCAAGCAAGGCCGTCATGCCCATCGCCCGACGCTCGATATCCCGGGACAATGTTTGCGCCGCACGCTCGAGCATCGGCGGCAGGGAACCGGTTTTTTCGCCGCTGGCGATCAGGTGGATCAGCACCGGCGGAAAGACCTTTTCCACCGCCAGCGCCGGCGCCAGGTTGACGCCCTCGCGAACCTTGGCAGTGGCGTCCGTGACGCACTGGCTCAGGCGGTCGTTGGACAGCGTCTGACGCGCTGCTTCCAGCGCCCGCAACAATGGCACACCCGCCCCGCCGAGAATGGCCAGGGTCGAGGCAAACCGTGCGGTATTGAGCCCCAGCACAAAACGCCCGATCAGCGGCAAGCGCAGCACCCGGCTGTGCCAGTTCAACCGCGCCACGGGGTTACGCAGGTACAGGCGCCAGCTCCAGAAACAACCCACGATCCCGGCAAAACACAGCCAGCCCCAGGCGCGGATAAAGTCACTGGCGTTGAGCATCGCCAGGGTCAGCCCTGGCAGGTCCTGGCGGGCCTGGGAAAATGCACTGACCACCTGCGGCACCACGTAACTGAGCAGGAAAATCACGATGCCGATGGACACCAGCCCCACCACGCCCGGGTAGATAAACGCCGTGAGGATCTTGCCCCGCAGGTTGTTGCGTTCCTCGATGTAATCGGCCAGGCGCTCCATGACTTGCGCCAGGTCGCCGGACTCCTCCCCCGCCGCGATCAGCGCCCGGTAGATCGAGGGGAAATCCCGGGGCCGCCCGGCCAATGCATCGGCCAGGCGCATGCCGCTGCGCACATCGGCGCGCACCGCACTCAAGGTCTGGGCGATGTGTTTTTTCTCGGCTTGCTCCACCGTGGCACTCAACGCCGCCTCCAGTGGCAAGCTCGCACCGAGCAGGCTCGCCAGCTGCCGCGTGGCCCAGGCCAGGTCGTTGTCCGAGAGCTTGGCACCGAACCGGCTGCCGCCGCCGGCTTGCGGGTTGTTGCTCTCGATCTGCACCCGCAAGGCCGTCAGGCCACGGCTGCGCAGGTGGGCAAAGGCGCCGCTCTGGCTGTCGGCCTCAAGGTGCCCGGACTCCAGTTTGCCGGTAGCGTCGGCGGCTTCGTAGCGGTATCGGTTCATCAGGCGTCCCGTGTTACGCGCAGGATTTCTTCGGGGGCAGTGGCGCCGCTGCGCACCCAGCGTTCGCCGTCTTCGCGCATGCTGAACATGCCGGCGCGGCGTGCGGCGGCTCTCAGGTCTTGTTCGCCGGCGCCCTGGTGAATCAGCCCGCGCAGCTCGTCATCGATGCAGAACAATTCATGGATGCCGGTACGCCCGCTGTAGCCTATCTGGTTGCACTGCGCACAGCCGACCGGTCGCCAGGTGCCGGGTGCGGCCGGGTCTTCCTGCTTGCAGTGCGGGCACAGCCGGCGCACCAGGCGCTGGGCCAATACGCCGAGCAGGGATGAGGCCAGCAGGAACGGTTCGACGCCCATGTCGATCAGGCGGTTGACCGCCGAGACGGCATCGTTGGTGTGCAGGGTGGCGAGTACCAGGTGGCCGGTGAGCGAGGCCTGAACGGCGATTTGCGCGGTCTCCAGGTCGCGGATTTCGCCGATCATGATGATGTCCGGGTCCTGGCGCAGGATCGCCCGCAGGGCCAGGGCGAAGGTCATGTCGATCTTGGCGTTGACTTGGATCTGGCTGATGCCCGGCAGGTCGTATTCCACCGGATCTTCGACGGTCAGGATATTGCTGGTGCTCGCGTCCAGCCTTGCCAGGGCGGCGTAGAGGCTGGTGGTTTTGCCGCTGCCGGTGGGGCCAGTGACCAGCACGATGCCGTGGGGTTGGCGGATCAGGCTGTCGAGTTTGCCGAGCACGGCGGGGTCCATGCCGAGGGTTTCCAGCTGCAGGCGGCCGGCTTGTTTGTCCAGCAGGCGCATCACCACGCGTTCGCCATGGCCGGTGGGCACGGTGGAGACGCGGATGTCGATGGGGCGACCGGCGACGCGCAGGGCGATGCGGCCGTCCTGGGGCAGGCGTTTTTCGGCGATGTCGAGTTGGGCCATGATCTTGATGCGTGAGACCAGGGCGCCGTGCAGGGCTTTGCGCGGGGACACGACATCGCGCAGGGTGCCGTCGACGCGGTAGCGCACCACGGAGTGGGTTTCGTAGGGTTCGATGTGGATGTCACTGGCTTCGTCGCGGGCGGCCTGGGTGAGCAAGGCATTGATCATGCGGATCACCGGGGCGCCGTCCTGGGTGTCGAGCAGGTCGGTGATTTCGGGGATGTCTTGCATGAGGCGGTCGAGGTCGACTTCGTTTTCGGCGGCGCCCACCACGGCGGCGGCGCTGCCGGTGTCGGCGTAGGCGCTGGCCAGGAGGCCGTCGAGTTCGTCGTCGCGCACCTGGATGAGGTGGGTTTGGCCGAACTGGCGGTGGACTTCGCTGATGGACCAGCCGGGGGTTGAGGGGCAGATGGTCAGCGTCGGGCCCTGGGTTCCCGGGTGGAGGAGGATGCGTTGGGATTTGGCCCAGGCGTAAGGCAGGAGGCTCATGCTTTTGGGCTTCGTTTGGCTGTGTACATATCCATTCCTTCGGTAACGGCTTCGATTGGTTCCGCTCTTACAGCGGCTCACTTTTGAAAAGCGCAAAAGTAAGCAAAACGCTCTTGCCCCACCACTCGGCACCTCGCTTGGGCTCGGTGTGCCCTCACTCCGGCTTTGGAGCGTGGGCCGCCGCGATGGGCCATCCTTGGCCCAGCGCGGCTAACCCGGCGTCCTGCCGGGTTACCCACGCTCCAAAGCCTGCGTTCGGCCAGCGTGGTTTAACGGGGCGCCTAAGATCAAAATCAAAAGCAAGAGCACAGCGGCCTACCGGCCGGCTTGAGTGTGGTGAAGCAACAGCAACAGCAAAATCAGAAGCTAAAGCGGGCAAGGTCCAAATGTGGGAGCGGGCTTGCTCGCGAAGGTCGTTAACGATGACGATGGCATCCTGATTCAACGCGGCGTTCTCAGGTTTTTCGCGAGCAAGCTCGCTCCTACAGAAAAGCGGCTCTGTTTTCGCTCTGGATCTTGCCTCTGCTTCTAACACTCAAGCCGGCCTGTAGGCCGCTGTGCTCTTGCTTTTGATCTGGCTGTTGATCTTGATCTGCGGGCCCCGTCAACCACGATGGCCGCAAGCAGGCACGGTGGAGCGGGTAAATCGGCAGGGAAGCCGATTTAGCCGCGCCGGGCCATGGATGGCCCGTCGCGGCGGCCCGCGGAATCGGGCCGGAGTGCGGGCATGCCGAGCCCAGGCGAGGCACCGAGTGGTGGGGCAAAGACCTTTTGGTTACTTTTGGGGCGTTTGCCAAAAGTGACCCGCTGTAAGAGCGGAACCCTAAGTGGCCGTTACCGCAGCAACGGATATACCCCCCATCCAAAACCCAAATCACCGCGGCACCACGCGAATCACCGCCCGAGGCCCCAAATCGGGAATCGCCTTATCCACCGAAGGCAACTGCGGCGCCTGCACATCCGGCATCGCCCAACTGCGCTCCGGCTGCAACCCACCCTGGGCCCTGCGCATAAACTCATAACGATTGAGCGTAATACTGCGCCCCGCCCCACTGTCGCGAATAATGTAAGGCCGCAAAAACACCATCAAATTCGTCTTCGTCACACCGCGCTTTTCATTCCGGAACAACGCCCCCAACCCGGGAATATCCGACAACCACGGCACCGCGTCATTGCTTTGGCTGTACCCATCCTGCAACAACCCGCCGAGCACCATGATCTGCCCGTCATCCAGCAAAATACTCGTATCAATCGCCCGCTTGTTCGTCACCGTCCCGGCATCCACCGAAGCCCGCGTGTCGACACTGCTGACCTCCTGATAAATATCCAGCTTCACCGTCCCACCCTCGGAAATCTGCGGCCGCACGTTCAACTTCAGCCCCACCTCCTCCCGCTGTACCGTCTGGAACGGGTTATTGCTGGTCCCGCCGCCACCAGTCACATAACTGCCAGTGACGAAAGGAATCGTCTGCCCCACAAAAATACTCGCCGCCTCGTTATCCAGAGTCAGCAGGTTCGGCGTCGACAACACATTGGTCCCGCCCTTGCTCTTCAACGCCCGGGCCAACACCTTGAGATCGAGCACCTTGCCAATCCCCGGAATATCCACCGTGCCGTCCACCAGCCCGATGTTCAAACCCTTGGGCAGCACATCAATGCTGGTCTTGCTGGTAGGCGTTCCATTCAAGCCGCTGCCACCCAGGTTCACTCCACCAAAGCCACCCTTCCCACCCAGATTCCCCGCCTGCCACTGCACCCCGAACTCGCTGGCATCGTCCTCGCTTACCTCGACGATCAAGCTCTCGATCACCACCTGGGCACGACGCTGGTCGAGCATGTCGATCACCTCACGCAGGTTGCGATACAGCGGGTCCGGCGCGGAGATCAGCAGGGTGTTGGTGGTAGCGTCCGCCTGGATCGTCACACCACCGGCGCTGAACGCGGTGTTCTGGTCGCTGGAGGACGAAGCACCGGCGGCACTGGTGTCTTGCCCATAACCGCTGGGCTGGGCAGTGCCGCTGCCGGTGGGGGTGCCGCTGCTGTTCTGGGTGCTGCCCTGGCCGGTCTGGGTGTTGCCGCCCATGCTGCTCAGTTTGCCCCGTGCATTGTCACTGGTACCGGTGTCGCTTTCGCCAGTGAGCAAGCCCCGCAGCGACTGCGCCAACTTGCCGGCCTGGGCGTTGCGCAGGTACACCACGTGCATATTGCTCGGGTTGCTCTGGGCATTGTCCAGCTTGTAGATCAGGTTGCGCGCCAGCTCGGTGCGCTCCGGGCTGCCGGCGCGGATGATGATGGAGTTGGAACGCGGATCACCGATCACGCTGATTTTCTGGGTCTGGTCGGCGCCCTGGGTTTCGAGGAGTTCCGAGACCATGGCGGCGATGTCCACGGCGATGCCGTTCTGCACTTTCACCACGTCGGTGTCGATGGCGCTCGGGGTGTCGATGCCGTCGATGATCTGCGCCACTCGCGCGAGGTTTTCCGCGTAGTCGGTGATGACGATGCTGTTGTTGCCGGGGTAGGCGTTGATCGGGTTGTTCGGCGACACGATGGGGCGCAGCACCGGGATCAGGTTTACCGCGTTTTCGTATTGCAGGCGGAAGGTGCGGGTCTGCATGCCCTGCCCGCCCGGGTTGGCGCCGCTGTAGATCGGCCCGCCCAACAGCTTCGCGTCTGCCTCCGGCACCACCTGGGCCACGCCACCCACGTCGACCACGCTGAAGCCCTGCATGCGCAGCGCCGCCAGCAGCATGTCGTAGGCCTGATGCGCTGGTACCTGACCCTCGCTGACCAGGGTCAGGTTGCCTTTCACCCGTGGGTCCACCAGGAATTGCTGGCCGGTGGCGCGGGACAAGGCGCGCACCACGGCCTGGATGTCGGCGTCGACGAAGTTCAGTTGCACCGGTTGATCACCCAGCGGGTTGCGCGCCTTGGCCGGGGCGGCGGCGTGGCTGCGGGCGCTGTTGGTCACCGGGTGTTGCACTCGGGGTGGCGGCACCGGTTCGCGCTGGCGGTCCAACGCTGTGTCGCCGCTGCGCCGGGTGTCGGCCAGGGGTTGGCCAAGTTCGCTGTCCACCAGCAGCGGCGTGGGCGATTGGGGATTGCTGCACGCTCCCAGCGCCAGCAACAGCAAAGGGGCGACCTTGCGATAAGGCGCAGCGTTGGGCAATGACCACTTCATGAAGCTTCCTTAGCGCCAGGCGCCTGATCCATGCGAACGGTCCCGGACAAAGTGCCGGCCGAGTTTGAAGGGGTGGCAGCGCCTGCGCGTTGCAGGCGGGCCTCGGAGACGTCCAGGGAGAACGGCCGGGGGTTGGCCAGCAGCCAGTCGATCACGGCATCCGCCGGGGCCTCCTCGAGGGTCAGGCTCCAACTGCCGGTGTCCTGCGCCTGCAATTGATAGCGGCCCTGCAAGCCGGCGTTGTCGAGGGACTGGTGCAAGGCGGTTTCCAGGTCACTGCTGCGCGGGGCTGCGGCGACACCCTGCAACAGCACCTGCAATGCCTCGGCCTGGCTGCGCAGTTTCGGGGTTTCGGCTTGCCAGTAATCGATCTTCTTCAGCGGTGGCTGGATCAGCAGCAACCAGGTCAACAGACCCGCCAGCACCAGGCCAGCGCCCACCAGCAGACGTTTTTCACGCACGGCCAGACCGTTCCAGAACACCTGGGCCCGGCTGCGCAGAAGCTGCCAGCGCTTATTCATCTTCGACCTCGTCGTCCGCATCGTCTGTATCGGCTTCAACGCGCTCGCCGAGCGGGCCGACGGTCCAGCCCTGGTCGTCGCGGGTGGCGCCGAACCCGGCCTGGGCCAGCAGCGCCTGCCCGTCAGCCGCCAGCGCCGGGCTGCGGGTGTCGGGCAGCAGGCTCACCTGCAGACGGCCTTTTTCGTATGTCAGGCTCTCGACGCCACCCGCCATGGACGGCAGGCTGCTGCCCGCCAGTGCGAGCAAGCCGGTGAAGCGTTGGCCAGGCTCGCTCGCGGCGCCATTTTGGCGGGCAGCCAATTGCTGACGGGCTTGTTGCAGCGGGTTGAGAATTACCGGCAGCTCGGGGAAGGCCTGGCGCACTTGCTGGTTCATCTGCGCCTTGAGGCGTTGGCCTTCGTCGACCTGGCGGGCGGCGTAGAGGTTCAGGCCCAGGGTCCAGATGGCGACCGCCAGCGCTGTGCACGCCGCCGCCCTGCCCCAGCCTCCGGTTGCCGCCTGCTGAAGCCGACCGTGCAAACCCCAGCCCGGCAATGGTCCACGCCAACGGGCATCGCCTGTCACTTGATGTACATCGACGCCGGTGGCCAGCAGATCATCCAGCGCGGGCTGTCCCAACGGATGCACCGCACCCTGCTGGACACTGAGGCGCAGCAGTAAATGCCCGTCGCTTAATGCCGCGCTCGGTTGCTCGCCGACCGGCAACGCATACGGCGCCGGGTACAGCCCGCGCACTTTGATTTTCAGCTGGGTGGTTATCCGGCCCAAGTGTTCAAGGCTGCTTTTGGGCAACCAGCCCACCTGCACCAGGCCGCTGCTTTCCCGGGGACCGTGGGCCACATGCATCAATTCCACCGGGCCAAGGATCAATGCCTGGGCCGCACAGGTCACCGCGTCGTCGACCTTGGCGGAGGGCAATTGCGGCAGCTCCAGGCTGGTCAGCAGGCTGTCCCGCGGGTGCAGGAAAAACGCCGCCGGGTTATTCGCCAGTTGCGCCAGGCTGCTCTCGCCTTGCTGACTGACCTGCCCGGCGCGGTCCAGCCAGGCGAACTGCACCGGGCTGTCGGTGGTGAGTTGATCCAGCGGCGGCAACGCAATGCGCAAACGCTTCATACGCCCACCCGCGACCAGACCACCTGGGGCTGACGGTCTTCGGGGCGATACAGCAACGCCTCCAGCGTCACCCGACGCTGCTCGCGACGGACCTGGCCCAGCACGCGAAACCACTCACTGGTGATGCCCACCTGCACCGTGTCCACCGCGACCTGTGGCATGCGCAACCGGTTGACGAAATCCCCGCGATTGATAAACCAGCGCCCGCCGTCACGCTCGGCCACCAGTGCCTGGGCCCGCGACAGGCTGAGCCCCGGCACCACGCTACTGAGCACCTCGGCGCTGGCGGTGTTGCCGTTGACCCAGGTATTGCCGGGCAGCACGCTGACGTAGCTCGCCATGCGTCGCAGCTGGCGCGGGTCGAGGCCTTCGATAGCGCTGAGGTCGGTGAGGCTGCGCAGCATCGGGTACTTGGCTGGAATCAATGGCGCCGCTGCACCGGGCGAGGTATCCCGGCTGCTGTTGAAACCACCGGTGAGTGAGGTGCTGACCTCGCGCTGGTCGTATGAGTCGATCACCCGCCGGCTGATGCGGCGGCTCACGGCCGGGTCGATGCCGATCAATTGGCACAGACGTTCGAAGCTCTGCAATTGCACGGCGTCCGGGTGTTGCTGGGTCACCAGGTTGCGCAGGTTGAACTTGCCCTGCTCGTCTTCAATCCGCCCCTCGAAAGCACCGCCGAGGGGGCGTGCCCACGGTTGATCGAGCCGGGTCAAGACGTCCTGGCGGCGTGCGTCCCAAAGGATCTGGCGACTGGTTTCCAGGCCGCCATTCAACAACCATTGCCCCTGGATACGCAGTTGTTCGGCTTCCAGGCTGCGGGTGAACACGGTCTGCCGGGTGAGCATGGCACCGGCAATCACCGCAACCACGGCCGCGATCAGCAAGGCGCTGATAATCGCCATGCCGCGCTGCTTCGCCGCTGGGGGCGAATGGCTGTTCATCGCCGGCCTTATAACTGCCAGGAGCCGATATCGGCATTCACGCCGTCGCCCTCGGGTTTCCCGTCGGCGCCGAGAGAGAACACATCCACTTCGCCGTTGGCCCCTGGGTTGAGGTAGTGATAAGGGTTGCCCCACGGGTCGTTGGGCAGGCGTTCGAGGTAGGCACGCCAGTTGCTGTTTTTCGCATCGGCCGGGCGCTCCACCAGCACCTTCAAGCCCTGGTTCATGCTGGGATACGAGCCGTGGTCGAGGCGGTAGAGTTTCAGGGCCTGCATCAGCCCGCCAATGTCCTGTTTGGCGGCCGTGGCCCGCGCCTGGTCCGGGCGATCGAGCACCTTGGGCACCACCAGCGCCGCCAGAATCCCCAGGATCACCACGACCACCATGATCTCGATCAAGGTGAAGCCACGCTGCCTGCGTGGGGAGGTGAAGTGTGCGATATCCATCTCGACATTCCTTGGCTTGAGTGCATTTCGTGGCGCAGTGTTGCAAGAACACATGTCAGTCATGTTGAAAATCCTCGGGAGCTTTGGTCGCCAATCGGTCAACTGCGGGGGCTAGTCTGCGGGCCTGATTCCCGGTTTTGAGTACGCCATGGGCGGCCCCCGCAACGAGCAAGGTTTCACCCTGATTGAAGTGTTGGTGGCACTGGCGATCATCGCCGTGGCCATGGCCGCAGCCGTGCGCGTGGCCGGGTTGATGACCACCAGCAACGGCCTGCTGCGGGACAAGTCGATGGCGCTGCTGGCGGCCCAGAGTCGCCTGGCGGAACTGCGCCTGGAAGGTCGGGTAAACCCCGGGCGCAAGACCTTCGATTGCGACCAGGGCCGGCTGAAACTGCGTTGCGAACAGACCATCAGCAACGGGCCGGATGGGCGCATGTTCCAGGTCAGCGTGCAAGTGCTGGACGCGACCCGTGAAGCGCCGCCCCTGGCGCGCCTGGAAACCTTGATGGGGCGCCCGCCGGTGAAGCGCCCGGTTACTGCCGAATGAGGCTTGGCAAGGCCGGGCCGTCGGGCAACTTGTCGAGGGGCACGCGGATTTTTTCAGTACCACGTTCGATCTCCACGCTATCGCCTTCAATGGCCGTCAACCGCACGCCGGGACTTAGCCGCTCACCCAACAAAAAGCTGCGGGGCGGCCCGTCGTTGAGACTGAGGATCGCCACCGCACCACCGGCCCCGGCGAGCACCCCGGAGACCTTGATCTGCATCACCGCCGGGGTATTCGAAAACCACTGCACGGCAGGGTTGTCACTGCGGGCGGCCAGTGCCTGGGGTGCGGCTTGCGGGGTGTGGGACTCGGCCGACGTGAGCAGCAACGGCGTCCAGGTCGCCACCCCTGCCAGCGCCGCTAACAACGCCAAAGCCTGGACGCCATGGGCGGGTGAAAAACGATGGGCGAATGCCATGGGCGGGACCTCCTGTTTGTCCGTTGCCTCAGGCTACAGGGCAATTCGCACCTTTTTATTTCAGCGGTTGATCAGGGAGCAAAAAATGAAACAGCAGGGCTTCACGTTGATCGAGTTGATGGTGGTGTTGGTGATCATCGGCATCGCCAGTGCGGCCATCAGCCTGAGCATCAAGCCTGATCCGCTGCACCTGCTGCGCAAGGACGCGGAACGCTTGAGCCAGTTGCTGCAGGTAGCCCAGGCCGAGGCTCGCGCGGATGGCCGGGCGATTACCTGGAAGGCGGATGCCAAGGGGTTTCGCTTCAGCCGCGTTACGGATGATGGGTTGGGGTTGGAGAACTTCAGTGGTGATCAGCAACTGCGTCCGCGGGCCTGGGACAGCACGCCGATGCAGGTGCGCATCGAGCCTGGGAAGAACCTGGTGCTGGATGCTGAATGGGTGAATCCGCCGATGCGGGTGGTGCTGTCGGATGGGCAGCACAGCCTGAGTCTGCAACGGGATGCAGCGGGGTTGTTGCGGGTGGTGAGTCATGAGTGATCAGAAGGGTTTTACGCTGATTGAGGTGATGGTGGCGATCATGTTGATGGCGGTGGTCAGTGTGATTGCCTGGCGCGGGCTGGACAGTGTGACCCGGGCTGACCAGCATTTGCAGGCCAGCAGTGAGCAGACTGAGACCTTGTTGCGGGCGCTGAACCAGATGCAGCTGGATCTGAGTTTGCGCGCGGGGGTTGAGTTGGGGCCGCCGGTTGGGGATGAGGCGCCGAAGCCTGGGGGGTTGGCGGCGGTGTCGGTGAGGAGTTCGGATAGCAAGGGGTTTCGGTTGGAGGTGATCCGGAGTGCTCCGGTTCCTGGGGATGGGTTGCAGCGGGTGCGGTGGTGGCTCAAGGGGGACACGCTGTATCGGGCGGCGGCACCGGCGCGGGATCGGTATCCGCTGCCGGCGCCCAGGGATGCGGTGGCGGTGCTTGGGCAGGTCAGGGATTTGCAGGTGCGGGTTTGGGATAAGGGGTGGCGGCAGTTGAGTGGGAATCGGCGGGATGAACCGCTGGGGATCGAGGTGGTTTTGGTGCGGGAGACGGGTCAGGGGGTGGAGCGGTATCGGCAGGTTTGGGGGGCCCTGCGGTAGGGCTTTTTTGGGGGGTGTACATATCCGTTATTTGGGTGATGGCTGGTATTGGTTCCGCCCTTACGGCGGGTCACTTTTGGAAAAGAGCCCCAAAAGTAACCAAAAGGGCTCTTGCCCCACCACTCGGCTCCTCGCCTAGGCTCGGTGTGCCCGCACTCCGGCAGCACGAAGCGGGCCGCCGCGACGGGGCGTCCCTGCCCCGTCGCGGCTAAACCGGCGTCCTGCCGGTTTACCCGCTCCGTACTGCCTGCGTTCGGCCAGCGTGGTTTAACGGGGCGCCTAAGATCAAGATCAAAAGCAGATCAAGGGCACAGCGGCCTACAGGCCGGCTTGAGTGTGGTGAAGCAACAGCAAGATCAGAAGCTAAAGCGGGCACGGTCCAAATGTGGGAGCGGGCTTGCTCGCGAAGGTCGTTAACGATGACGCTGGCATTCTGGATGAACGCGGCGGTCTCAGGTTTTTCGCGAGCAAGCCCGCTCCCACATAAAAGCAGCTTTGCTTTTGCCTTTAACACTCAAGCCGGCCGGTAGGCCGCTGTGCTCTTGCTTTTGATCTGCTTTTGATCTGGCTGCCCCATTCAGCCCGAGGCCGAACGCAGGTATTGCGGAGCGGGTAAACCGGCAGGACGCCGGTTTAGCCGCGCCGGGCCATGGATGGCCCGTCGCGGCGGCCCGCGGAGCAATACCGGAGTGAGGGAACACCGAGCCTAGGCGAGGTGCCGACAGGCGGGGCAGAGCGTTTTGGTTACTTTTGCGCTTTTCAAAAGTGACCCGCTGTAAGAGCCAGCCCTTTCAAGGTCTTTGGAAAAAGCCTAAAAACATGATCATTTTTTGACCAAAAGAGATGCTGACTGAACCAAATTCAACTCGTTTTTTTCTTAATTTCAGCCTGGAATAGGCGTAGGACGCGATTTAGGCAAAGACCTTGAAAGGGCTGGCTGTAAGAGCGGAACCCTAAGTGGCCGTTACCTAAATAACGGATATACACACCAAACTAACTCAACAAAACCACCCCCCCAGGCAACTCCGTACACTTAGCCCCATACGCATCGCGAATCAAAAGTGCCACCCCCGCCAACTGATGCAAACTAAACCGCGCCTGCACCCGCCGCTTGCCCAACTGCGCATTCATCAGCAGCAACATCCCCGGCCGATAGCGATTAATCTCATCCACCACCGTCGCCAACGTCGCGTTATCAAACACCAACACCTGCTCCCGCCAGGCCACCACCGCCTGCACATCCACCGCCACCGGCTCACCCACACCGCCAGCGTCATAAGTCAGTTGCCGCCCACCCTCTAACCGAACCGTACGCCCACCCACAGCCACCGACACCGCCCCATCAATGCACGTCACACACACACTGTGATCCGTATTGCGCACATTGAACCGCGCCCGAGCCGCACTCAACCACCCTCCACCGGCCTGAACCTGAAGCGGCATCGCAGCATTGGCAACCACCTCAACCTCCCCCTCCACCAACTCAATCCCACCTTCACGTCGGCTGATCCGCGTCTGGGTATTGAGCTCCAGCCGAACACCCTCACTCAACTCCACCCGCCGCTGCTCGCCGACCTCGGTGCGGTAATCCGCCGTCAACCCGGCAAATCCACCCGGCACGGTAAACCGCACCATAAACACCGCCGCCGACGCCGCAATCGCCCCACCCAAAAACGCCCGTCGCCCAAAATGCCGTGGCCGGGAAAACTGCTCGGCGGCCGGTGCCAATTGCTGCCATAACACCTTGGCCTGCTCGAACGCCCGGGCATGTTCCGGGCTCTGGGCGCACCACTGGCGCAACGCTTTGGCATCCGCAACGGTGGCCCTGCCCGAAGTCAACAGCACCAGCCAATCACGCGCTTCATCGTGCAGGGGGTTGTCTGGCACATTCCGGGCAGCGGAGAAGTTAAAAATGTTCAAGCGCGCAGGTACTCAACGGATTATCAGGGACTCAATCACTAAGACGGTTTTCCGGCCCCGGGACCGAACCGCTGGATCACTTTTCTTTCAAGGCGCTGCGCGCAGTGGCCCAGCCCGGCCTTGATTTCCTTTTCGACCATGCGCGTGGAAATCCCGAAACGCTTGGAGATTTCCAGATGCGGCGCCTCTTCCAGGCGCGCAGCGATAAGGATCTGACGCCGCCGCGCCGGCAGCTCGTAGAGGGCCTTGAGCAAGGACTGGATTTCCCGCTGGCCACCCACCACCCGCGAAGGGTCCTGGGCTTCATCGACGGTCTGCAGCAGCTCTTCGACTTCGCTACCGGTCAACAGCCGCGCATCCGCCTGGCGCCGGTCGGCGGCGATGTTCAGGGCCATGCGGTACAGGTAGGCATTGGGTTGCGCCAGGTTCGGCGGCACCTCCATGCGGTCGACCCGCAGGTAGGTTTCGTGCAGCACGTCGTTGGCCAGGTCCTCGGACCCGAGGCGCTTGCGCAGGCGTACCTTGAAGTCCTCGTAGGACGCCAGGAACAGGCTGACCATCGTGCTGTGGCCGGTGTCTTTCATGCCCCGGAAACTCCTTCCCCTGCTGTGCATTCCATGCGTGTTCCTGTTGAATCGGGCATCAAAAGTAAGGTCACCGGCAAGCGCAGTGAACTGGGCGCCGGGCGTTCGACACGGGTGGAGCCCAGGCCGCGTACCAGCGCTTCGTCACGCTGCAGGTCGCCGGTGGAACTGACCAGGCGGCTGTGTTCGATCACCCCGTCACCGTTGACCCACACCTGTACCAGCGCCCGAAAACTGCCGGGACGGGTCAGAGGCGAACGGCACAAACTGCGCTCGATCGCCTGCTGCAAGGCCGTGGCGTAGCTGTTGTTGATCCGTGCTGCATGGCCGGCCTTCAGCCCTCGGGTGGTTGCCGGCTGGCTGACCTCGGGGACTTGCAAGGTGAACGCATCGCTGCGGGCATAACGCGCCATCAAGCCACTCCCTGTCAGCAGCAGGCCCAGGGCTTGCTGCGCGCTGTAGCGGCCATGTACACCGATGGAACGCCGGCCCCGGGTCAATTCACGGTCCACCAGCACCGCCATGCCGGTGGCACGGCTGAACGCTTGGAGGGCGTTGTCCAGGTTCTGGGCAGGCAGGTCCAGGATCACTTCGGCGCGCACGCTTTGCGCCAGCCCCAACAGCAGAGCCAGGCAGCAGCCCGCGCGCCTCCAAGCCCCCCTGCTCAGCATCGCAACACGTCCGACATAGCCTACAAAACCGTCATCCTGAGGCCCGTTTATGAACCTGATGTTACGGTGCCAGCAAAAAAAACATCACGGTGACGGCCAGCCCGCTGCACTACACTTTTGCCCCATACCCGCCCATTTCCCAGGGCGCGCCAGGAGGCACTGATGAACCTGTTCCCGACCCTCGCCCGCCTGTTGCTGTGTGCAACCCTGCCGCTGATGGCCCACGCCGAAGACGCTCCCAGTGGCTGCGCCGAGGTCAATGTGGATGGCTACAAGGCGCCGGACTATGGCTGCCTGAGCCAGCAAATGGGTAATAACCCGGACGCCGCAAAAGCCACGCAAAAGAACCAGGAAGCGCAGCAGGTGCCCATCGAAAAGCGCAAGCCGAACCAGATCGGGCTCTCTACGCCAGCGGCGACCAGTGTCCGTATGGGCAATACCTTCGGCACATCGGTGAAACCCCAGCGGCCTTGATCGTCGCTTGTCCCCCTCCTGCGTACCCGCTCGAAAAAAAGCCATTGTGTTATCGCGATTGCCGATGTTATGTTTCTAACAGACATCAAAATCATGAAATCTGAGTAACATCAATGACCGGTCTCCGCGAAAACGTCATGGATAAAAACAGCTTCCAGCGCACGCTGGAACAGCAGTTCCCGACGCTCACGCCCACCGGCAAGCGCATCGCTACTTACCTGCTGGGCAACCTGCAGCAATTACCGTTCGAAACCGCCGACAGCATTGCGCAACAGGCCGGTACCACCGGGATTTCGGTGGGACGTTTTTTGCGAACCCTGGGTTATCGCAACCTCGATGACGTCAAGCAAGGCCTGCGTGGCGACCCGCAAGCGTCCTGGCTGATCACCGACCGCCTGGGTGCCTTTCGCCAGGAGAACGATCAGGAAGACGCCCTCGACCGCTCCCTCAACCGCGAGATCGAAGCCATCCAGCACGTCTACGGCCTGGCCCGCAGCCAAGGTTTTGCCGATATCGTGCAGCACATCGTGGACGCCGACGCCGTGTTTATCCTCGGTATCCAGTCCACCCGGGGCATCCTCAACGCGTTCCACAGTCACCTGGAATACATTCGCCCCAAGGTCTATTACGTCGACGGCCTGTCGGGAATCTACGCCGAGACCCTGAACTCCGGCTTTGAAAAACCCTACGCCATCACGGCGGACTTCCGCGCTTATTCCAGCATCACCCCCACGTTCTGCGAGACCGCGAATGCCCAGGGTCTACCCTTGGCGCTGATCACCGATTTGCAATGCCCCTGGGCCCGGGACTACGACCTGGACCTGCTGCAACTGAAAACCGATGTTGGCCAGTTCTGGGACTCCATGGCGCCCCTGACGTGCCTGTTCAACCTGATGGTATCTGCCGTCGCTGACCGCTACGGCGAGCGCCTGGACGCACGCCTGGCGAAAAACCGCGCCCTGCAACAGGCCTTCGGCCAGTTCGAATCCTGACCCTGGAAAGGAAATCTTTGAGTGAATACCAGCCCATTGGTAGAAATCGCCCCACCGGAGTACCCGGTACAGGTCGACCTGATCTACGCCAGTGCCGACAACCTGGCAGGCACCGTGATCTACCGCAACGCCCGCTGCCTGCTGCACACCGAAGCGGCGGCCTGCCTGCGCAAGGCGAGCCTGTTGGCACGCCAGGCCGGCATGACCCTGCTGATCTACGACGCCTATCGGCCGGCCTATGCCCAGCAACTGCTGTGGCAAGCCCTGCCCAACCCGGACTACGTGCGCGATCCGCGCCTGGGCTCGCACCACACCCGCGGCGTGGCCGTCGACCTGACACTGATTGATGAACACGGCACACCCCTGGACATGGGCACGGCGTTTGATGCCATGGAGCCCAAGTCCCACCAGTTCTACCCCGACTTGCCGCCGCAGGTGCAGCGCAACCGCCTGCTGTTGTTGGGCATCATGCTCGGCGCCGGCTTCAAGGCGATTGCCACCGAGTGGTGGCATTACGAATTGCCGGACGCCGAACTTTTCCCATTAATTGAGGAGTCACACTGATCACAAGGAACGTACCATCACAATAATTAGCAGCACCCTTTAGCTCCAACTGCCCGGTTATAGATTTCATAAAAATAAACCAACCCGCTTTTTCCTCTAAATAATCAAGGAAACCGGCATGACCCCAAGTAACCGCAAGACCCTCGCACTCTCCCTGCTGTGCGCCGCCCTGAGCCTGGGCGCGTGGCAATCGGCAAGTGCGGCCGCGCCCAAAGACACCCTGATGATCGGCAAGGCCGCCGACCCGCAAACCCTCGACCCGGCCGTGACCATCGACAATAACGATTGGGCGGTGACGTACCCGGCGTACCAGAAACTGGTGGCCTACAAAGTCGAAAACGGCAAGGGCAGCACCGACGTCAAGGGCGACCTCGCCGACAGCTGGACCACCTCGGCCGACGGCCTGGTGTGGGACTTCAAACTCAAGCCCGGCAACAAGTTCGATGACGGCGCCGAGGTCGATGCCAATGCGGTGAAGTTCTCCTTCGACCGCGTGATGCAGCTCAAGCAAGGCCCGTCGGGCGCGTTCCCGGATGACATGAAAGTCACCGTGGTCGACCCGCTGACCGTGCGCTTCACCCTGACCAAACCCTACGCGCCCTTCCTCTACACCCTCGCCCACAACGGCGCCGGCATCATCAACCCGGACGTGGTGAAACAGGGCGACGTCAACGCCTACCTCTCCACCCACACCGCCGGTTCCGGCGCGTTCCGCCTGACCAACTGGCAGAAGGGCCAGAGCCTGACCCTGGAACCCAACACCTACTACGCCGGCGCCAAGCCCGCGCTGAACAAGGTGGTGATCAAGATCATCAGCGAAGCCTCGGTACGCCGCCTGCAACTGGAACGCGGTGATCTGGACATTGCCGAAGACATGCCTCAGGACCAACTCACCAACCTGGCCAAAAAGAAAGACGTGGTGATCAAGGAATTCCCGTCGCTGCGGGTGACCTACCTGTACCTGAACAACCAGAAAGCCCCGCTGAACAACCAGAACGCCCGCCAGGCAATCGTTGATGCGGTGGACTACAAAGGCATTGTCGACGGCATTCTCAAGGGCCAGGCCAAGTTGATGAACGGGCCGATTCCCGCCGGCATGTGGGCCAATGACCCGAGCCTGCCATTGATGAAACAGGACCTGGACAGCGCCGGCGCCAACCTGAAGAAGCTCCCGACAAAAATCACCAACCTGAACTACATGTACTCCGACAAGGACCCGGACTGGGAATCCATCGGCCTGACCCTGCAAGCCAGCCTGGCGCCGCTGGGGATCAACCTGAAGATGGAAAAACTGGCCAACGCCACCATGCGCGAGCGCCTGGGCAAGGGTGACTTCGACGTGTCCATCGGCTCGTGGGCGCCGGACTTCTCCGATCCCTACATGTACATGAACTTCTGGTTCGACTCCTCCCTGCAAGGGCTGCCGGGCAACCGCTCGTTCTACAGCAACCCGGTGGTGGACAAGCTGATTCGCGATGCGGCGGCCAACAACGACACGGCCAAGCGCACCGAGCTGTACCAGGAAGCCCAGAAGATCGTGCTCAAGGATAGCGTGTACGCCTACCTGTATCAGAAGAACTACACCCTGCCGATGCGTGAGTCGGTGAAGGGTTATGTGTTCCATCCGATGCTGGAGCAGGTGTTCAACGTGGCTGAGATCAGTAAGTAACTGCCGCTTGATCTCGATACCCCTGTAGGAGCGAGCTTGCTCGCGAAGAACCCGAGAGCGCCGCATTCATTCAGGATCAGCGCGCCATCATTGACGACCTTCGCGAGCAAGCTCGCTCCTACAGTTGAACGCTGCCCGTCCTGTGTTACCGAGGAGCCCTCATGGCCTTCCTGAATATGTTGCGCAAACGCCTGTTCGGCCTGATTTTGGTCGTCGTCGGCGTTTCGCTGATTACCTTTTGCATCTCCCACCTGATCCCGGGTGACCCCGCGCGCCTGATTGCCGGCGACCGGGCCAGCGACGCTATCGTCGAGAACATCCGTCATCAACTGGGCCTCGATCTGCCGCTGTACCAGCAATATGGCCGCTACATGAGCGACCTGCTGCACGGCGACCTCGGCACGTCGATCCGCACCAGCCGCCCGGTGCTGGAAGACCTGAAAGCCTTCTTCCCCGCGACCCTGGAACTGGCGGTTGCCGCCCTGTTGCTCTCGGTATTGGTAGGCGTACCGCTTGGCGTGTTGTCAGCGGTGTATCACAACCGCGCCATCGACCAGATCGCCCGAACGCTGGCGGTCACCGGCATTTCCACGCCGGCCTTCTGGCTTGGCCTGGGCCTGATCGTGTTGTTCTACGGCCAACTCGGCTGGCTGCCCGGCAGCGGTCGGCTGGATGAAGGCCTGGAACCACCCCGCACCATTACCGGCTTCTACCTGATCGACTCGCTGCTGGCCGGCGATATCCCGCTGTTCCTGAATGCCCTGGAGCACCTGATCCTGCCCGCCGTCACCCTGGGTTTCGTCAACCTCGGCGTGGTCGCCCGGCAGATCCGTTCGGCGATGCTCGACCAGTTGGGCGAGGACTACATCCGCACCGCCCGTGCCTACGGCCTGTCGCGCTGGGCAGTGATCCTGCGCCACGCCCTGCCCAATGCGCTGATCCCGTCGATCACCGTGCTCGGCCTGACCCTCGGTGACCTGCTGTACGGCGCCGTGCTCACCGAAACCGTGTTCGCCTGGCCGGGCATGGGCGCCTATGTGGTGAAGTCGATCCAGTCCCTGGATTTCCCGGCAGTGATGGGCTTCGCGATCATGGTGTCGTTTATTTATGTGCTGCTGAACATGCTGATCGACCTGCTCTACCGGGTGGTCGACCCACGCATCGGCGAGGTGAATTGAGATGACCGCACCCGTGACCATGCCCGTACCGGTACCCTTGGAGCAGCGCCCCACCTGGCGCGCGCGAATGGAGTACCTGGGCTATCAAATACGCCGCAGCCCGCTGACCATCGCCGGCCTGACCATCACCTTGATCGTGCTGATCTGCATGGCCTTCGCCCCTTGGTTGGCCAGCCATGATCCCAACGCTTTGAACCTGGCCCAACGCCTGGCCGAACCTTCCGCCGAGCATTGGTTCGGCACTGATGAAGTCGGCCGCGACCTGTTCAGCCGGGTGCTGTACGGCAGCCGCCAGTCGGTGGGCGTCGGCCTGTTCGTGGCGTTTTCATCCTGCCTGGTGGGCGGCTTGCTGGGTTGCCTGTCGGGGATTATCGGCGGGCGTTTCGACAGCCTGATCATGCGCCTGATGGACATCATGCTGTCGGTGCCGTCCCTGGTGCTGATCATGGCCCTGGCCGCAGCCCTGGGCCCGAGCCTGTTCAACGCGATGCTGGCGATCACCGTGGTGCGTATTCCGTTCTACGTGCGCCTGGCCCGCGGCCAAGCCCTGAGCATTCGCCAGATGGGCTACGTCAAGGCGTCCCAGACCTTCGGCGCCGGGCGCTGGCACATCGTGTCGTGGCACGTGGGCCGCAACGCCATGCCGCCGTTGCTGGTGCAACTGAGCCTGGACATCGGCAGCGCGATCCTGATGGCCTCGGCCCTGGGTTTCATCGGCCTGGGTGCACAGCAGCCCACCGCCGAATGGGGCGCGATGGTTGCTACCGGGCGCAATTTCATTCTCGACAACTGGTGGTACTCGACCTTTCCGGGGCTGGCGATCCTGGTCACCGCGACCGGTTTCAACCTGCTGGGTGACGGTGTTCGTGACCTGCTCGACCCACGGCAACAGGGGAAATGACCATGTCCAGTCCGGCAGTCCTTGCCATCGATAACCTGAGCCTGGAGTTCCCGGCTTACCGCAACAACGTCCAGGCACTCAACGGCGTGTCGTTACACGTCAACCCCGGCGAAGTGGTCGGCGTGGTGGGTGAGTCCGGCTCCGGTAAATCCGTGACCGCCATGCTCAGCCTGCGCCTGCTGCCGGAACGCAGTTACCGGATCACCGCCGGCAGCTTGCAGATGCTTGGCCGCGACATGTTGGCTGCCAGCGAGAAGGAGCTGTTGCAGATCCGCGGACGGGACGCGGCGATGATCTTCCAGGAACCGATGACCGCGCTGAACCCGACCCGGCGCATTGGCCGGCAGATGCTCGACGTGATCATTCACCACCAGCGCCTGAGCAAAGCTGCCGCTCGCGCCAAGGCCATTGCCCTGTTGCGGGACATGCACATCGCCGACCCCGAGCAAGTGCTCGACAGTTACCCTTTCGAACTCTCCGGCGGCATGCGCCAGCGGGTGATGATCGCCCTGGCGTTTTCCTGCGACCCACAGTTGCTGATCGCCGACGAGCCCACCACTGCCCTCGACGTCACCGTGCAACGCCAGGTGCTGTTGCTGCTGCGGGAAAAAGCCCGGGCACGCGGTACCGCGATTTTGCTGATTACCCACGACATGGCGGTGGTCTCGCAGTTCTGCGACCGGGTCTACGTGATGTACACCGGCGCGGTGGTGGAAGAAGGCCCGACCGCCCAAGTGATGAGCGACCCGCGCCATCCCTACACCCAGGGCCTGCTCAGCGGTTTGCCGGAACAGGTAAAGCCCGGCGACGACCTGCTGACCATCCCCGGCCAGGTGCCCAACCTCGCCGCCCTGCCCTCAGGCTGCACCTTCCGCGAACGCTGCCCCCAGGCCATGAGCCAGTGCATCGAGCGCCCGCGCCTGGATCTGATCAACCCTGCCGGCACCCGCAAAAGCGCGTGCTGGCTGACTGCCGGGGAGTCGGTGCAATGACAGTGCCTCAAGATTCACTGCTGGCTCTGCGGGATGTACGGGTCAAGTTCCCGGTGAAAACCGACTGGCTGGGCCGCCCGCGCGGTTATGCCCACGCCCTGAACGGCATCGACTTGCAGGTTCGCCGCGGGGAAACCCTGGGGATTGTCGGCGAATCCGGCTGTGGTAAAAGCACCCTCGCTCAACTGTTGATGGGCCTGGTCAAGCCCAGCGACGGCGAAGTGGACTGGGTCTATGAAAGCGCCCGGGAACGCCATCGCCATGTGCAGATCGTATTCCAGGATCCGCAATCGTCCCTCGACCCGCGCCTGCCCATCTGGAAAATCATCACCGAGCCGTTGTTCGCCCTCGGCGACACGCCCAAGGGTGAAATGCGCACCATCGCCGCCAAGGTCGCCGCCCAAGTGGGCATCCGCGCCGAATACCTGGACCGCTACCCGCACCAGTTCTCCGGTGGCCAGCGCCAACGCATCGCCATTGCCCGCGCGCTCGCCTCCAATCCGAGCATCCTGGTACTGGACGAGCCGACCTCGGCCCTGGACATCTCGGTCCAGGCACAAATCCTCAACCTGCTCGCCGAGCTGCAACGCCGACTGGGGCTGACCTACATCCTGATCTCCCACAACGTGTCCGTGGTGCGGCACATGGCCGACCGGGTGGCGGTGATGTACCTGGGGCAGATCGTGGAGCTGGGGTGTGCCGAGCAAGTGCTGGAGCAGCCGAAGCATCCGTATACCCAACTGCTGCTGGAGGCCGTGCCCAAGCTGGGGGTGGCGCTGGATGATGCGTATGTCAGTGCGCCCACCGAGTTGCCGGGGAACCGGGTGTTGCCGGGCGGGTGCTTTTTCCTTGATCGCTGCCCGCGCCGCACCCAAGGGTGCGAGCGGCCGCAGCGGTTGACCGGCGGGATGAGTCAGCAGGTACGGTGTCATCTGGAGCATCCGTGAGGCACGGTTAACA
Organism: Pseudomonas sp. ATCC PTA-122608; assembly: GCF_001952855.1. GTDB lineage: Bacteria > Pseudomonadota > Gammaproteobacteria > Pseudomonadales > Pseudomonadaceae > Aquipseudomonas. The sequence goes on from NZ_LPNO01000024.1 coordinate 236,329, forward strand.
AAATTTTCATGTAGCCAAGGCTATGATCCGCCACCTCGTTGGGGAGTAGCCTGCTTCGGATTCTCGAAGCGTTCGTATCAACATTCTCGGCAACATGCCGTGGTGCGAACACCATTTTGGTTGGTGAGACCAGCGACACATCCATGCCTGAAGTCGGGCGTGTGGTTGTGTCGTTGACTCATATAGCCCGACTGGAAGTCTTACCGTGAACCCCATTTCCCTCATCCTTCTCGCCCTTGCCATGTCCACGGACGCCTTTGCGGCGGCCATCGGTAAAGGTTCCAGCCTGCACAAACCGCGTTTGACCGAAGCCCTGCGGGCCGGCCTGATCTTTGGTGTGATCGAAGCCATCACGCCGATTATCGGCTGGGCTATTGGCCAGGCTGCCACCCGCTGGGTGCAGGACTGGGACCATTGGATCGCCTTTACCTTGCTGGTCGGCCTGGGCCTGCACATGATCTACAACGGCATGAAAGCCGATGATCCAGAGGAAGAGAAACCGAGCCAGCACTCGTTCATGATTCTTGCCGTGACGGCGTTTGCCACCAGCATTGATGCACTGGCGGTCGGTGTGGGCCTGGCGTTTGTCGACGTGAATATCCTGGTGGCGGCAGCGGCTATTGGTTTTGCGACGATGACCATGGTGACCATCGGCATGATGCTCGGCCGGGTGTTGGGGACCGTGGTGGGCAAGCGCGCCGAGATGGTCGGCGGCGTGGTGCTGATGCTGGTGGGTGCGACGATTTTGTATGAGCACCTGTCGGTCTAGACAATAGCGAAGATCAAAATGTGGGAGCGGGCTTGCTCGCGAAGGCGGTGGTTCAGCCAGCATATTGAGCGACTGACACACCGCTTTCGCGAGCAAGCCCGCTCCCCCACAAGCCTGCTCCCACAGAGGTTCTGCGGTGATTAATCAGGCCGCGTGCTTTTCTTTCTTCAAGCTCTCGATATCGATCACAAACCGATACTTCACATCCCCCTTGAGCATCCGCTCGTAGGCTTCATTGATGCTCTGGATGTCGATCATCTCGACGTCCGAGACAATCCCGTGCCTGGCGCAGAAATCCAGCATGTCCTGGGTTTCCTGGATGCCGCCGATCAACGATCCGGCCAGGCTGCGGCGCTTGAAGATCAGGTTGAACACGGTCGGCGACGGGTGTGGGCTGTCCGGGGCGCCTACCAGGGTCATGGTGCCGTCGCGCTTGAGCAGGTTGAGGAAGGCATCGAGGTTGTGAGACGCAGCCACGGTGTTGAGGATGAAGTCCAGGGAGTTGGCAACCTTGGCCATTTCATCCGGGTTCTTCGACACCACCACTTCGTCGGCACCCAAGCGCAGGCCGTCTTCGCGCTTGTTCGGCGAGGTGGTGAACAGCACCACGTAGGCGCCCATGGCGTGGGCGATTTTCACCGCCATATGCCCCAGGCCACCCAGGCCGACGACGCCAACGCGCTTGCCCGGCCCGACGTTCCAGTGGTGCAGCGGTGAGTAGGTGGTGATGCCTGCACACAGCAGCGGCGCGACCGCCGCCAGGTTGCTCTCGTCGTGGGAGATGCGCAGGACGAACTTCTCCTTCACCACGATATTGTCCGAGTAGCCGCCGAACGTGTTTTCGCCGCCAAACACCGGGCCGTTGTAGGTGCCGGTGAAGCCGTTTTCGCAGTACTGCTCTTCGCCCTCGGCGCAGGATTCGCAGTGCTGACAACTGTCGACCATGCAGCCGACGCCGGCCAGGTCGCCCACCTTGAATTTGCTGACATTGGCGCCCACCGCCGTCACCCGGCCAACGATTTCATGGCCCGGCACCGACGGGTACAAGGTGTTGTGCCATTCGTTGCGCACGGTATGCAGGTCCGAGTGGCAGACGCCGCAGTAGAGGATGTCGATTTGCACGTCGTCGGCCCCGGGGGCGCGCCGTTCGAATGTGAAGGGTTTGAGTGAGTCCTTGGAGTCACGAGCGGCATAGCTGTAAGTCTTGGCCATTTCGTTCACCTGCGTAATCAGACGTTGAAGTCAGTTGACCAGCATAGACGCTGAACCGTTCAACCGAGCACGTCCATACAATCCGCCGGGCGGCCCGGTCCCTAAGCTGACGGCTTTCGATCACGCTAAAGAGTGCTGGAGAGTGGGCATGCGCAAGAAAGTAATGACGATACCGCTGGCCTTGACGTTGTTGGCCGCACAGATGATGGGCAGCGCGTTTGCCGCAACCCCGAACGTAGCCGTGGCGCCGCAATACGACACCAGCCACGTTTATGTCGCCCCGGCTGACGTGGACCGCTTTGCCCAGAGTTTTCTCGCCACGTTCGGCGGCAAAAGCACGGCCCAGGTGGTGGTGAATGTACTGCCGGTGCCCAGCAGCACCACTTCGCAACTCTTGCAGACGCCGGCCGGCACGGTGTCGTTGTTTGGCTTCACCACACCTGTCCCGCATCCGTTCGGCCAGGAGCGTAACGGCTACCTGGTCAAGGACATGGACCTTGCACTCAAGGCTGCCCGGGAAAACGGCGCGGCGGTGATTGTCAGTGATTTTCCCGACCCCATCGGCCGTGATGCGGTGATCCAGTGGCCGGGCGGTGTGAATATGCAGCTCTACTGGCACACCAAGGCCCCGGATTACGCGGCGTTCCAGACCGTTCCGGAGAACCGCGTGTATGTCTCCAGCGACCGTGCCGACACGTTCATCAAATCCTTCATCGGGTTTTCCCACGGCAAAGTCCTGGCCGATGACAAGCATGCCCCGGCGGTCGAAATCGGCCAGGCCAGCGGCAGCTATCGCCGCGTCGACATCGAGTCGCCGTTCGGGCGCATGGCGGTGCTGGTCACCAACGGCCAACTGCCCTACCCCTTCGGCCATGAAACCACCGGCTACCAGGTGGCCGACCTGACCGACACGCTGGGCAAAGCCACGGGCTCCGGTGCCAAGGTGCTGGTCCCGGCGTTTGACAGTAAGGGCCGGCGCAGCGCGCTGGTGGAATTCCCGGGCGGTTACGTCGCGGAGATTCACCAGCTCAGCGGGGCAAAATGATCCGCACCACAGGCTGGGGCCTGGCGGTGCTGTGGCCGCTGCTGGCAGGCAGCGCCCACGCTGACGATCAACCGGCACGGCCAGCGATCAAGGCCAACCGCTGGCAGGAAGACTGGTCCGTGCTCAAGGACCCAACGCTGCGCACCCAACCCCTGGACAGCCTGAAGTACATCCCGCTGTCCAGTGCCAACCCGCTCACTTACCTGTCCCTGGGCGCGACCTTGCGCGAGCGCTTCGAGATGAATGACGCGGGCGGCTTCGGCGTGAAGAACGTAGCCCGTGACCGCTACCTGATCCAGCGATTTCAGGTGCATGCCGACCTGCACCTGAATGAAAACTGGCGGGTGTTCACCCAGCTGGAAGACGCCCGGGCCTATGACAAGACCTCAATCGGCGGCGCCGACCAAAACCGCGTCGACCTGCGCCTGGCCTTTGCCGAATACATCAACACCTTCAGTACCGGCACGTTCAAGGGTCGCGTCGGCCGGCAGGACTTTGCCTTCGACTTGCAGCGTTTCATCTCGTCACGGGATGGGCCGAATGTGCGCCAGTCCTTTGATGCGCTGTGGGCTGACTGGGAAACCTCGAACTGGCGTTTTATCGGGATCGCCAGCCACCCGGTGCAGTACCAGGACGAGCGGCACTTCGACGATAAATCCAACGCTGACGCGCAGTTTCACATGCTGCGGGTCGAGCGGTTGGTGGGTGGCAAAAATGAGCTGTCGGCCTATTACGGGGTGTATGAACGCAGCGATGCCCACTACCTGGACGGCGACGGCGATGAAAAACGCCAACTGTTCGACGCGCGGTTGGGCGGCGCGGCCCTGGGCTTTGACTGGGACATTGAAGCCATGCTGCAAGGTGGCTCGGTGGGGCACAAGGATATCCGTGCCTGGGGTGGCGGCAGCCGCGTGGGCTACACCTTCGACAGCCTGGCCTGGACACCGCGCCTGGGGCTGCAGATGGATATCGCCTCGGGCGACCGCCACGCCGGTGACGGCACAGTGGGGACGTTCAACCCGCTGTTCCCCAATGGCTACTACTTTTCCCTGGCGGGTTATACGGGCTACAGCAACCTGATTCACGTCAAGCCGTCGATCACCGTCAAGCCCATCGCCAAGCTCAGCGTTCAGACCGCCGTGGGCCTGCTCTGGCGGCAAACCACCGCAGACGCGGTCTACACTCAGCCCAACCTGCCGGTGGCCGGAACCGCAGGCCAGGGTGAACGCTGGACCGGCGCCTATGCTCAAGTTCGTACCGACTACGGGTTTACCCCCAACCTCACCGGCGCCGTCGAAGCCGTGCACTACGCGGTCGGCCAGACGCTGCGGGATGCCGGCGGGCATGACAGCAATTACCTGGGGGTCGAGCTCAAGTTCAGTTGGTAAACCCAACCAAGCACACCCGTACAAGCGCTGCCAGCGCCTGTTCGACAATAGTCAGCCTTTGCCTTCGTACTCACCCAAGGAGTTTCCATGAGCACTTTACTCACCAAAGACGGCACCGAAATCTACTTCAAGGACTGGGGCAGCGGCAAACCGGTGCTGTTCAGCCACGGCTGGCCGCTGGACGCGGACATGTGGGAATACCAGATGGAGTACCTGAGCAGCCGCGGCTACCGCACCATCGCGTTCGACCGCCGTGGTTTTGGCCGCTCGGACCAACCCTGGACCGGTAACGACTACGACACCTTCGCCGACGATATCGCCGAACTGATCAACCACCTGGACCTGAAAGACGTGACGCTGGTGGGCTTCTCCATGGGCGGTGGCGACGTCGCCCGCTATATCGCGCGCCATGGCAGCGCGCGCGTTGCCGGCCTGGTGTTGCTGGGGGCGGTGACGCCGCTGTTCGGCCAGAAACCCGACTACCCGCAAGGTGTTCCCAAGGATGTGTTCGACGGCATCAAGGCCGGCCTGCTGAAGGACCGCGCGCAGTTCATTTCCGACTTCAACACACCGTTCTTCGGCATCAACAAGGGCCAGAAAGTCTCCGAGGGCGTACTGACCCAGACCTTGCAGATCGCCCTGCTCGCCTCGCTCAAGTCCACCGTGGATTGCGTCACCGCGTTCTCGGAAACCGACTTCCGCCCGGACATGGCCACTATCGACGTGCCAACGCTGGTGATCCACGGTGATGGCGATCAGATCGTACCGTTCGAAACCACCGGCAAGGTGGCCGCCGAGATGATCAAGGGCGCCGAATTGAAGGTGTACAAGGATGCGCCACACGGCTTCGCGGTCACCCATGCCGAAGCCTTGAACGCCGACCTGCTGGCGTTCCTGAAGCGCTGAAGCAATTGCATCACCCTGCTCCACTCCTTTTGGCCGGGTTTGCACCCGGCCTTTTTTATTCAGGCGTAACGCAGCGCGCCGACCCACCGCTGGTTGAACGCTATTCGCCCGGGCCCGGCAATCAGGATGCTGGTGAAAATGATCAACAGCAGCCAGCCAAACTGCCCTTCGAGCAGTGTCCATTGCGGATGCACCACCAGCATGGCAATCAACAGCACACTCAGGATCGGCAAGCAGGCCAGGCGCACCAGCACCCCGGCAATGATCAACAGTGGGCACAGTACTTCGGCGAAAATCGCCAGCAGCAGTGTCACGCTCGCCCCAAGGTGAAAAGGATCCTCGATCACCTTCAACTGTTCGCCATAGTCCAGCAGCTTGGGCAGGCCATGGACCCACAGCAGGAACAAGCCCCCGCTGACCCGCAAAAACAGCAGCCCTGAATCCCGTGCCCATTCTTCCCGTTGTGATGCGTTCATAAGCGACCTGTTCCCGTGACGTTCACCGACTTTTTTACGCCGGAACCGGAGCCGATTGTGCGGCCACGGACGCCTCGGAAATTGCAGCGATGTGCTGACCTGGGACCTTACTCACCCGTGTCGGCAAACCCGGCGACGATCTCATCGATCACCACCCGCACCCGCGCGGTGTGCCGCAAGTCCGCGTGGGTCACCAGCCACACATCGTAGGGCAACGGCCGCGTACGCTCCGGCCACAGCCGCACCAGACCTTCCCGTTCGCCGGTAATCAGCGGAATTTCACCGATGCCCAGGCCCGCAGCGATGGACCGGCGCACCAGCAGGCTGGAGCTCAAGGCAGCGACGATGCGCCCACGGCCCAGGGGCTCGGAGACCAGGGTCATGTCTTTCTGGCTTTGCAGGTGCGGCTCGTACACCACCAGGTCGTGCCCTTCGAACACGCTACCCGGCTCCGGTACGCCGTGACGGTCGATATACGCCTGCGAGGCAAATAGCCCCACCGGCCAGCGGGCGATGCGCCGGGCGATCAGGTCGGGGTTGTCCGGGCGGGTGTTGCGCACGGCGATGTCAGCTTCACGCTTGGCCAGGCTCAGGATCTGGGTCGAAGCGTCCATCTGCACGCGCACGTCAGGGTGCGTGTCGTGCAGCCGGGCGATGGCCGGGATCAGGAAGTCGATGGCCAGGGAGTCGGTGGTGGTCACCCGTACGGTGCCGGTCAGGCGGTCGTCCAGGCCCTGGACCTGACGTTCCAGTTCAATGGCCGAACGCTCCATTTTCTCCACTGATTGCAAGGCGGCCTCACCCACGGCCGTCAGCGCATAGCCTTCGGAGGTGCGCAGAAACAACGTCGCGTTCAAGGATTTTTCCAGGGCATTGACCCGCCGCCCTACGGTGGCCTGATCCACCCCCAGCACCCGCGCGGCACCGCGCGAAGTGGACTCGCGGCACACCGCGAGAAATACCCGGGCATCGTCCCAGTTCATGGCTTCTCCCTTCGATGCAGTTTTGCATCATTGTGACGTGTAATCGCAGCATTATTGCATCACTCATCAGGACTATGCTGGGCACCAGAAAAAATACCCAGGATCGCCAGCAGGCTGAACCGCTCGGTAACGGGCGCGGTCCCAACCCACACGTTCATTGCTACAGGTGCACTCAAATGACTCTGCCCCACGAAATGACCCTGATCGAAATCACCAGCCCCGGCGGCCCCGAAGTCCTGCAACCACGCCAGGAGCCGGTACCTGTCGCCGGCCCCGGCGAAGTGCTGATCCGCGTACACGCCGCCGGCGTCAATCGCCCGGACGCCCTGCAGCGCGCCGGCACGTATCCGATGAAACCCGGCATGAGCCCGATTCCCGGGCTGGAAGTGGCCGGTGTGGTGGTCGCCCTGGGCGAAGGCGTCAGCGAGTTTGCGTTGGGCGACAAGGTCTGCGCCCTGACCAATGGCGGCGGGTATGCGCAGTACTGCGCGGTGCCCGCCAGCCAGACCTTGCCGGTTCCCGATGGCCTGGAGTGGATTCAGGCGGCAGCGATCCCGGAAACCTTCTTCACCGTGTGGGCCAACCTGTTCGGCATCGGCGGCGCGCACAAAGGCCAGCGCGTGCTGATCCACGGCGGCACCAGCGGCATCGGCACCACCGCGCTGATGCTCTGCCGCGAGTTCGGTATCCAAGCGTTCGCCACCGCCGGCAGCGCAGAAAAATGCGCCGCCATCCGCGAGCTGGGGGCCGAGCCGATCAACTACCGGGAACAGAATTTCGCAGAGGTCATCGCCGACAAAACCGCTGGCAAGGGCGTGAATGTAATCCTCGACATCATGGGTGGCTCCTACCTGAACGACAACATCAGCGCCCTGGCCATGGAAGGTCGACTGGTGATGCTGGGCTTCCTGGGCGGCGCACGCGCCAAGGACATCGACCTGCTGGCAATTCTCGGCAAACGCGCGATCGTTACCGGCTCGTTGTTGCGCTCACGCACCCGGGAAGAAAAAGCTGCGATTGCCGCACAACTGCGTGAACACGTGTGGCCGGTGCTGTCGGCCGGGCGCTGCCTGCCGATGATCGATGAGGTGTATGCCTACACCGACGCCGCGAAGGCCCATGCGCGGATGGAAGGCGGTGATCACATAGGCAAGATCGTGCTGCGGGTGGATTGAGAAAACGCTGCGGGTCAGGCCTGGGTTTTCAGCAGGGCCTGATACGCTTGCGCCTCGGCGAACAACCACTCGGAAAACTCCCGCTGCTTGTTCGCCGCACGCTCCCGTGGCGGCCACACCAGCCAATACGGATAAGGGTACGGTGCGGTGATCTCACTCAACTGCACCAACTCACCTCGCCCAATGGCGTCCTGCACCAGGCTGCGCCGATCCAGCGCGATGCCCTGCCCCAGCCGCACCGCCTCCAGCACCAGGTTCGAATCGTTGCTGCACAGGCCCTGACGCTCAACCGCCATGTCCACACCGGCCGCCTGGCACCAGGGCAGCCAGGATTCGGTGCTGTGAATTATCCGGCTCTCGATGATCTGCGCGGGCGTGCACGGCAGGTGCCCGCCGTTGAAGTGTGGCGCCGCGACCACCACCAGTTCGTCATGAAACAGTAACGTCTGCTCCACGCCCTCCCAGTCGCCCTTGCCCATGCGAATGCCGATATCCACCGACTCCTGATGCAGGTTGGAAACCGTCAGGCTGGCTTGCAGGCGGATGTTGATGTCCGGGTAACGCTGCTGAAACGCCGGCAGCCTGGGGATCAACCAGGCGCGGGCAAACGAGGGGATGACGGCCACCACCAGCTCGCCCATTTTCGGCTGGGCCTGGATCGTCAGGGTAGCGTGCTCAATGTCCGCCAGCGCCTGGCGGATTTGCAGCGCGTACAAGCGGCCATCCTCGCTGACACGCAGCCCGCGACCTTCACGCACAAACAGGGTAAGGCCGACCATCTCCTCCAGCGCCTTGATCTGCTGGCTGATCGCCTAGTGGGTGACGTGCAATTCCTTGGCGGCCAGGGTCACGCTCCCAAGCCTGGAGGTGGCTTCGAAACTGCGCAGTGCGGTCAAGGGCGGGAAAGCGTTCATGTAAGCGTGACTAACCTTTGGTGATAAAAAAGATCAATATTGCAGGGTTGAATCCGCCGATAAAGTAATCTGAATTTAACACCGCGGTAAATGGAGGCTTCATGAAACTGGTCGGCATGCTGGACTCGCCCTACGTGCGCCGCGTGGCAATTTCCCTGGAGCTGTACGGTGTCGCGTTTGAACACCAGGCACTGTCGGTGTTCAGCACCTTCGATGAGTTTTCCAGGATCAACCCGGTGGTCAAGGCACCGACACTGGTGCTCGACGACGGGACGGTGCTGATGGATTCCGGCCTGATCCTCGAATACCTGGAAGCCCTGGCGCCGGCTGACAAAAAGCTGTTGCCCCAGCAAACAGTGACACTTGCCCGGGATCTGCAAGTGATCGGCCTGGCGCTGGCCGCGTGCGAAAAAACCGTGCAGATCGTCTACGAACACCACCTGCGGCCCGCCGAAAAACTGCACCAACCGTGGATCGACCGCGTGACCGGGCAACTGCTGGAGGCTTATTCGTTATTGGAGGCGTTGGTGGCGGCGCGCGACAGCAACGCGCCGCTGACCCAGGCGAGCCTGACCGTGGCGGTCGCCTGGTCCTTCACCCAGCTCAAAATAGCCGACGTCGTGAAGGCCGATGCGTTCCCGCACTTGCAGCGCCATGCGGCACGTGCGGAACAGCATTCGGCGTTCCGCAAGTACCCGACCGAGTAGCCGCGTTTACCCGGCGTACACCGGGTAATCGGTAAAGCCCACTTCCGTGCCGCCATACAGGCCGGCAGCGTTCAACGGGTTCAGCGGCCAACCGTTGAGCAGGCGCTGGGGCAAGTCGGGGTTGGCAATGTATGGCCGGCCAAATGCAATCAGATCCGCCAGCCCCGCCTCCACCAGCCGCACACCGCGCTCTGCGGTGTAGCGGCCGGCGTAGATGATCCGACCGGTGAAGGTGTCGCGCACCGCCTGGCGGAACGACTCGGGCAATTCCGGCGCGTTGTCCCAGTCAGCCTCGGCGATGGACACGTAGGCAATGCCGGCCGCCTCAAGCACCTTGATCGCCTCAATGTAGGTGTGATGCGGATCTTCCTCGACCAGGCCAATGTAAACCCGATCCTGATCAGTGCCGCTGAACAACGGCGCAAAGCGCACACCCAGGCGTTCCGGGCCGACCACTTCGGCCACCGCCTCGACGATTTCCCGCAAAAAACGCAGGCGATTGTGCAGCGAGCCACCGTATTCATCTTCGCGCTGGTTGGAATGCGCCGAGATGAACTGGTTGACCAGGTAGCCGTTGGCCGAATGAATCTCCACGCCATCAAAGCCGGCGGCCAGTGCGTTTTTTGCAGCCTGGGCATACAGCCCCACCAGTTCCTTGACCTCGGCAGTAGCCAAGGCGCGGGGCTCTGGCGGCTGCACCAACTCACCGGTGCCGGGCCCGGTTGCAACGAATGCCTTGGCTTGCTGCGGCTGGATCGCCGACGGCGCGACGGGTGCTGCGCCGTCGGGTTGCAGATCGTGATGGGACACGCGGCCGACGTGCCAAAGCTGGGCGAAGATCACGCCGCCTTCGGCATGCACGGCATCGGTCACGGTACGCCAGCCGTCGATCTGCTCCGGCGTGTAGATGCCCGGGGTCCAGGCATAACCCTGGCCGCGGGGCTCGATCTGCGTGCCCTCGCTGACCATGAAGCCGGCGGTGGCGCGCTGGCGGTAATAGAGCGCCATCAGGTCCGTGGCGATATCACCGGGCTGGGCACTTCTCTGGCGGGTCAGTGGCGGCAGGACAATGCGGTTTTTCAGGGTGTGGTGCCCCAGTTTGATCGGGGTACCTAAAGCGCTGTTACTCATGATGGGGGTCCAGAGACGAATTTTGGGCGTGCAGAAGTGGCCGGCTCCCGGTCAGGGGAGCCGCCAATCACTTACTTTTGGGGGATTTAGCGGGTTACGCGGTCAGCTTCAACAGCGCTTTGGCGACGTCACTGGAACTGGCAGGATTCTGCCCCGTGACCAGCAGGCCATCTTCAATCACAAAGGACTGCCAGTCGGCACCCTTCTCGTACTTGCCGCCCAGTGCCTTGAAATCATCCTCGATCAGGAACGGCACCACGTCGGTCAGGCCAACCGCGGCTTCTTCGGAGTTGGAGAAGCCGGTGACGCGTCGGCCCTTGACCAGCGGCTCGCCGTTGACGGCCTTGACGTGACGCAAGGCGCCCGGGGCGTGGCACACAAAGCCAATCGGCTTACCGGCACGCTCGAAGGCTTCGATCAGGGAAATGGAGGTTTTCGACTCTGCCAGGTCCCACAGCGGGCCGTGGCCGCCTGGGTAGAAAACGGTGTCGAAGTCGCCGGCGTTCACCGACTCCAGCTTCAGCGTGGTGGCCAAGGCCTGCTGTGCCGCCGGGTCGGTGGCGAAGCGGCGGGTCTGGTCGGTTTGCGAATCCGGCAGGTCGCTGACCGGATCCAGCGGCGGTTGCCCACCGGCTGGCGAGGCCAGGGTCACATCGGCCCCGGCGTCCTTGAACGCGTAGTAGGGAGCAGCAAATTCTTCGAGCCAGAAGCCGGTCTTGCGGCCGGTGTCGCCAAGCTGGTCGTGAGAAGTCAAAACCATCAATACTTTCATGTGCCAGTGCCTCGGGGTGATATGGGTTGGAATGGAATGAAGCTTAGGAGCCTGGCCAAAACCGCACAATGTCATGTCCGCAAGGATTCCGGACATTGTGCCAAGCCGGTTGCCGTTTACCGGTTACACGCCGACAATCACCGCTCCGCGCCCCTTGGAGAGATGAGATGCACAGCATTGCGCTGATGGTTTACCCGAACTTTCAATCCCTCAGCCTTAGCCTGGGCTCGGTGTTCGAGTGCGCGAATCTGCTGCGGGGCGAGCAGGCGTATGAGTTTCACCTGGTGTCGGAGAGTGGCGGCCCGATCATGACGTCCCAAGGGTTCTCGGTGAACAGCACACCGATCCGGCCCGAGGGTTATGACACATTGATCGTCAGCGGCTACCTGGAGTTCCAACTGCCTGATGCCAACCTGCTGAAGCTGGTCCAGGCGGCCTCCAAGCAGTCCCGACGGATTGCTTCGCTGTGCATGGGCATCTTCGTGCTGGCCGAAGCCGGGTTGCTCGAGGGCAAGCGCGCCACCACCCACTGGCTGCATGCGCCGGCGTTCGCCAAGCGTTATCCGCAGATTCGCCTGGAGGAAGACAAACTGTTTGTTGTCGACGGCCAGATCTGGACCGGCGCCGGCATGAGCGCCGGGGTGGACCTGGCGCTGGCGATGGTGGAGAACGACCTGGGCAGCGACCTCGCCCGCCGCATCGCGCGCAAGCTGGTGATTGCCCAGCGGCGTGGCAGCGAACAGTCGCAACTGTCGGCGCTGCTGGAACTGGACCCCAAATCCGACCGTGTGCAGTTGGCCCTGGCCTATGCCCGGGAGAATCTGACTCACGACCTTTCGGTCGAAGCGCTGGCGGCCGTGGCGCGGCTCAGCCCGCGCCAGTTCAGCCGGGTCTTTCGCGAGGAGACCGGGCAAACCCCGGCCAAGGCCATCGAGTCCCTGCGAGTAGAAGCCGCGCGAGCGATGATGGAGACCAGCCGCCATCCGGTGGAAGTGGTCGCCCGCGAGACCGGGTTCGGCGATCGCGAGCGCATGCGCCAGGCGTTCCTGCGCGCATTCGGGCAACCGCCTCAGGCGATGCAGGCGGCGCTGTTCAGTGCAGGGGCTGGCGCAGCGTTCAGCTGATGCCTCAGTGCAACGCCGCCCGGGTCACGAGGAAGCTCAGCAGGTTCGGTTCATCATCCAACTCAATGGCCTGCACCGGACGGGGCAGGTTATCCAATACCGTGCGCCAGAACGCCTGGCTCACTTCATCCTGATCATAGAAACGCACCAGCCAGTTCGCCTCGCCACTGCTCAAGACCTGAGTGGCGATGGCGCGGCCAATTCCTTTGCGGCGATAGCGTTTCAAGATGAACAGGTCTGCCAGTTCCAGCGCGTCGATCCCGGGGAGTTCGCTGCCTTCGATCAGCAGAAAGCCGGCGATAAAGCCGTCGACCAGCAATAGGTTGGCGCTCCACTGCGGGTCTTCCCAGTAGCGGGCCAGGTGCTCCTCATGGATGTAGAAACGCCCGTCCACCTCGACGTCTTCCTGTTCCCAGTCCGAGGACTCGTAGGCGTAGAACTGGTAAAGGTTGGCGATCAGCGCGGCGTGTTCCGGGCCGGTTTCGATCAATTCGACGGTGGTATCGGGGATTGCAGGCATGGGCATCTCGGCAAAAAAACAGGGCGCCATTGTCAACAAAGCCACAGGCAATGCCAATACACCGGCAAAGCTTTCTGTTGGCTGAACAGATCACAGTTTTCTCTTGTCAACTACAAAATCATTACAAAGTTAGACTAAACTCCGCGCCACTTCCCTCCCTTCGTTTTCAGGATAAGTACTTTGACAAACGTCTGCACCAGCGGCCTCGATGTCGGCTTTGCGTCCCTGGATTACCTGCAAATCGGCATTCTGGGCATCATTCAGGGCATCACCGAATTACTGCCCGTGTCTTCCACCGCCCACATGCGCATCGTGCCCGCCCTGCTCGGCTGGCCGGATCCCGGCTCGGCGTTTTCCGCGGCCATGCAGTTGGCTGCCTTGGCGGCAGTGGTCAGTTACTTCTGGAAGGATGTGCGCCAGGTCACCGTGGGCAGCATCAGCGCGGTGCGCCAGGGCGACTACAACAACCAGTGGTTCAAGCTGGCGGTGGCGATTGTGCTGGCGACGATTCCGATTGGTATCGCCGGAATTGCCTTGTCGTCGACGCTCAACTCGTGCAACTCGCCGTTGCGCGGGCTGATGGTGATCGGAATTTCCTGCCTGGTGATGGCCGTGCTGCTGGCCGCGGCCGAACTCAGCGCGAGGCATAAGCGCACGGTGGGCGAAATGCGCCTGCGGGATGCGCTGATTGTCGGCATTGCGCAGATCGGCGCGCTGATTCCCGGGGTTTCCCGCTCGGGCTCGACCCTGACCGCCGCACTGTTCCTCAATTTCAAGCGTGAAGAAGCGGCGCGGTTTTCGTTCCTGCTGGGCTTGCCGGCAATCGCGTTGGCGGGGCTGAAGGAGCTGTGGGTGCTGTTCCACGCCGACCTGCCCGCCCATGCCTGGCCGCATTTGATCTTTGGCCTGGTGGTTGCCAGTGTCTCGGCGTTCTTCGCGATCTGGGGCCTGATGAAGTTCCTGGAGCGGTTTTCCACCTGGCCGTTCGTGATCTACCGTGCGGTGCTGGGGGTGTTCCTGATTGTGGCGGTGAGCACCGGGTTCCTGTAGGAGCGAGCTTGCTCGCGATGGTCGTTAACGATGACGCGTCCAGCCTGAATAAACACGGTGCCTGGGCGTTTTTCGCGAGCAAGCTCGCTCCTACAGTACGCGGTCGGCCAGACTACAGCGCCCGGCATTCAATCTTCAGCAATTGATGGCCTTGCTCGTAGCTCTCAATCACCACCGGCAAAAACCGCTGGATCACCGCCATGTTGCTCTGCAGGTGCTCGGTCATCCGCAGCGTGGTGAAACTGCCGCCGCCGGCAAGTGCCATCGGCAGCAATAGCTGGTCGGCCAGATGCTCGGCGACCACCGCTTCGCTGGCAAGCCACTCTAGCGCTTGCTCGATGGCCTGATCGGCCACCGCCTCTGCGCGCAACCTGGCCTGGCCAAATGCGCTGAACACTTCGGTGACGTGCGCATGTGCATATTCCACCAACAGGACATTGCCTGGCCCGTGCTCCGCGTCAAGGTTCACCGCGTGCAACTGCTCCTGCTTGATCGCCAGCCGCTGACGCACACGTTCCAGCTCGCGCTCGGCGACATGAACAGGCAACCCGGCACTCAGCGTGGTTGCTCGCGAGCCCTGCAATTCACCCCGCTCGGTGAGGTGCAACGGCATCAATGTGCTCGGATGTATAAACGCCACAAGCTCGCCACCACCCGCTGGGACAAAGCCGTGACGCACCAGCGTCAACTCGACTCTGGCGCCCATCCGCCGCAATTGCGGCAACCAGGCGCGCTCAAGAAAATCCAGCGGAGGCGCCATCGGATTGTGGGTGCCTCCGCAAATACTGACGCGACTGGCTTGCGGGGCCAGCAGCAACGCCGGCAACACTGTCTGCAATACCAGGGTGCAACTGCCGGCTGTGCCGATAGAAAATTTATAGTCCCCGCCCTGGATAAGGCCAGGCTCGAACAGCAACGCCTGGGAACCCAGCTCGGCGCCTTCGACCCGGGCGCCACATACCTGGGCAGCGGCCAGAACCGCCGTCAGGTGCTGACGCAGCAACCCTGGCCGACTGCGCCTGGCACGAATATTTTTAATCCGCAGCGTGCGCCCCGCCACCATCGACAGGCTCAAGCCACTGCGCAACACCTGGCCGCCGCCGATGGCGCCGTCCAGCTCGATCAGATCCTGGTTCATATCCATTCCTTATGCGTAGTGCTTTACCGTTTCCCTCAGGTAGTGGTCCAGCAAATGAGTGTGTTCCTGGGTACGTGGCAACTTGGGCGCCTCGCGCTCCAGCTCTGCCGAGATAAACCGATGCAACGCCGGGCGCCTGGGTCCATACGCGGCTTCCCCGGCATTACGTTTCAGGGCCAGCAGCGTCGCCACTTCATCCAGCAAGAGCGGATCCGTGACCGTCGACAACAGGTCGGCAAAGGTCATCGGTGGCCGTCCGAGCCCAAGGTCGATCCAGCGCACCGCCAGCAACGGCCGCAGCACATAGAAGTACTTTTTGAAGCGCACCGTGTCGCCTTGCAGGTACCCACGAAAGTTCTTCCTGGCCATCGACAAATAGTGACTGCGGGCCGCAGGCGGGCTGTAGAACGCTTCCGCCAGGGCCTGCAGGCGCGCGGTCGCAGGCGTTTCGCTGCGATACACCAGCGGCGAATCGAGCCACTCCAGCAGCGTCGGGTTGGATTTACGCAGCAGCCCGAGGGTCTTGCGCAACTCCCAGCCGCTGATATCCAGCTCGTCGTCCAGCGGACGTTCGATCACGTCCCGTGGCGTATCCACCTGGACAAACCAGTCCGGCTTTTCCACGTAGACAAAACGCACGTCGTAATCACTGTCGGTGGAAGCAAAGCCCCAGGCGCGACTGCCGGATTCACAGGCATACAGCACCGTGACGTTTCGCTCGCGCTCTATGCGCTCCAGCTCAAGCAAGACCCGTTCGCGCATGGCGAGACTGAGGGGGTGAAGGTCGTCTTGTTCCCTATTCATTTTGAATGCTCCTGTACAACCATCAAATTCCAGACTTTATCCCTTCACGCACACCACCTGACGCAAGGTGTGCAGCACTTCCACCAGCTCGCGCTGGGCGTGCATGACTTGGTCGATATCCTTGTAGGCCATCGGAATCTCGTCGATTACCGCAGCATCTTTACGGCATTCCACGTGGGCCGTTGCGCGCACCTGGTCGGCCACCGTGAAGGTGTTTTTGGCCTTGGTGCGGCTCATGATCCGGCCGGCGCCATGGCTGCAGGAGCAGAACGACTCTTCGTTACCCAGCCCGCGCACGATGAAACTTTTCGCGCCCATCGAACCGGGAATAATTCCCAGCTCACCCTTCTTTGCCGACACCGCACCTTTGCGAGTGACCAGAATTTCCTCACCGAAATGCCGCTCTTTTTGCACATAGTTGTGGTGGCAGTTCACCGCTTCCAGCGCCACTTCAAACGGTTTGTGGATCACCTTGCGCGTCGCCTCAACCACCGCCCGCATCATCATCTCGCGGTTCTGACGGGCAAAATCCTGGGCCCAGCCGACCGCCTCCACATAGTCATCGAAGTGCTGGCTACCGTCCTCGAAGTAAGCCAGGTCGCGATCCGGCAGGTTGGCGATGTGCTGACGCATGTCCTGTTGAGCCAATTGAATAAACAGGTTACCGATGGCATTGCCGACGCCACGGGAACCGCTGTGCAACATGAACCAGACCCGGTTGGCTTCATCCAGGCAGACTTCGACAAAGTGGTTACCCGAACCCAGCGTCCCCAAGTGTTGGCGGTTGTTGGTGTTCTTCAGTTTCGGGTACTTGTCGGTGATCGTTTTGAAGCGTGGCTGCAACGCCGCCCACACCTGGTCGGCCTGCTGCGGAACAGTGTCCCAGGCACCCTTGTCACGCCCGTTACGTCCGCTGGTGCGACCATGGGGCACCGCCGCCTCGATCGCGCAGCGCAGGCCGTGGAGGTTATCCGGCAGGTCGGCGGCAGTCAGCGAGGTGCGCGCGGCAATCATGCCGCAGCCGATATCCACGCCAACAGCGGCCGGGATAATCGCGCCCACGGTGGGAATCACGCTGCCAATGGTCGAGCCCTTGCCCAGATGCACATCCGGCATCACCGCGAGGTGTTTGAAAATGAACGGCATCTTCGCCGTGTTCATCAGTTGCTGGCGAGCCTCTGGCTCAACCGGTACCCCTTGGGTCCAGAGCTTGATGGGCTTGCCGTTGGCAACTTCCAGCAGTTGGTAGGTCTTCTCTTGCATGATCTCGATTCTTTTTGTATGTGCCGCAGGCGCGGCGTTTCAAGTAAACAGACGGCGACAAAAGAGGGGTGAAACATGCGGCACGCTCTGCCGCTGAGCTACAGTCTTGCGACTGGCGGGACTCGAACCCGCGACCATTCCGTACTGTAGTTTCACCGGCATTCGCCGAGGCAATCGTAATAAGGTGGCACGACAAAAAGTGTGACTGAGCGCCGGAACATACCGGCTTACCATAGATGTACAGCCACAGGCATTCGTGCCTTCACTGGCGCTGACAAGGGTCTGACGAGACGTCTTGGATGTAGTCCCGTCGGCATTCAGCGCCGGTGAAATCAAACTTCTATTGCTTCAATCGCCTGCACCCAATGTTGCGCACCGTAGCGCCCTTCGGCGAACTGCGCGACCACATCAAATACCGCATCACTGAAGCCTCCCACATTCAAAATGTCCTGGCGGTCTGCCGCCTGCGTGGTGGCACCCGGCTGCATATCGATACACACCAGCCGCGCTTGCGGGTTGACCTGCTTGATCAACTCCCACTGACGCATGGTTTCGGTACCGCGCTGACGCCTGGCGTCAATCCACGACTCGTTGTCAGACACCAGGATTACCGTATCCACTTTCATTTTGGCCCCGGCAATTTTCGCCAGCGGCGCCGAGCAGTTAGTCCCGCCTCCGCCGATGGCGGCCAGCTTCTGCGCATTGCTCATCACACTGTCACGCGGGTTGAGCCGGATATCCACCACATGGTTTTCAAACGGCATCAAGCGTGCGTCTGGCTGCTTGCGCAAGATCGCCGCGCCGATCAAGGCCGCCACATCGATGCAACGTACAGCGCTCGTGGCGCCCTCGCGATACCCGGTGACCGGGTTGTGCATCGAGCCCGACACATCAGGGCAAACCACCACCGAACCTTGCAACACCGGCACGTTGGCCAGGGACAACTCAAGAGTGTCCTGCAGGGCTTCACGCACGCAGGCCGGTACGTCATCCCCCGCCATGCGATACGCCGCCAGCAACTGGTACGGGTAAACCCGCGCCTTGGCGATCGCCTCTGCATCAGCCAACCGCGCCGCTACTTGCCATGCGAACCCTGGCACCTCGAACGCGCCTTGGCGTGCAAAGGTATTAAGGTTCATGCGCAGGGCCTGCCAACCCATGTTATCGGCCTGGGCAGCCCATTGTTCTTTGCTGAGCTTCTCGTTTCCAAGCAACTGGAACGGTACCGCCGGCACCTCAGTGGTCGAACCACTACGAAAGGCGAGCAAGGCCCGAGTCAGCTCCGGCAAGGCTTGCACATCCACCGGCCGCCCGATCAACCAGGCGAAGAACGCTTCACGCCATGGTTCAGTGGGCTTGGGGTGAACCATTTTCACCACATCCGCCAACGATGGCTGATTACCGACTGACGCCTGCAAAAGCTGACGCTCCGTCGCAGTGTTCAACCAGTTCTGCACCAGGCGCTTGGGCTGCGAGCCCAGGGACTTGCGCCCCGTCACACCGCTGCGCAGGATTTGCACGAAGTTGCGCAACATCTTGCCGCTGTCCACCACCTGTTCGAACACCTGCGGCACCATCACCGAACGTTGGGCCACCAATGCGGCCAACAGCAATGCCGGCATGTCTTTCATGTGGCCTTGGCGGCGGGCGTAGCACGCAACCTTGGCGATATAGCGGCTGTCCAGCTCGCCGGCCAACTGCAACACGCTCTCCAGCTGGCTTTCGGCCGAGGCGTGGAAGGTCTGGTTCAGGCAACCGGTGACTGCCAACTGGGCCAGCTTGTGCTTGGCGCTGTAGGCATAAGCCGGTACCTGTGTAGCGTTCAAGGTGTCGCATGCAGGCAGTTTCGCCTGCTGGGTGTTGAAGATCTGGGAGTTGGCCATCGTGGCGTCTCGCTCTGTTGTGTGTTCCGTTGCGAGAGTTATTGCAGCTGCCATGCCAGGTTTTTGTTTTCGCCGATAAATATTCTTATCTATTTGTTTTATATGAATATTTTTATATTTAGATAACTAATCAGCTCGACTGCAATGACAATTCCTTCAGAAATTACTTATCCTTACATATCGTCATCTATATTTTGGTATCGCCATGATTCAAAAGCGCACGGTCGCCATTGGTTTTATCGGTTCAACCCTGGACCGGGTCGGCAAAGGTGGCAATCGCTGGAACCATTGGCGGCCCAGCGTCGGCCTTTGCCAGCAGCAGGAAGTATTGATTGATCGCCTGGAGCTGATTCACGGTGTCGACGCACGAGACATCAGCCTCGCTCAGCGGGTACGCGACGACATCCAGCAGGTATCGCCGGAAACCGAGGTGCGGCTGCACCCCATGCACCTGAAGAACCCTTGGGATTTCGAGGAGGTGTACGGCGCACTGCACGACTTCACCACCGGCTACCGCTTCGACACCGACCACGAGGATTACCTGGTCCATATCACGACCGGCACCCACGTTGCGCAAATCTGCTGGTTCCTGCTGACAGAAGCGCGCTATCTGCCAGCCCGCTTGATCCAGACGTCTCCGGCTCGCCGCCGCAACGAAGAGGAACGCGCCACCGGCACTCATGCACTGATCGACCTCGACCTGTCGCGCTACGACCGCATCGCATCACGCTTCGCCCACAAACGCCTGGAAAGCCTGGCCTTCCTCAAATCCGGAATCGCCACACGCAACCCGGCCTTCAACCGCTCCATCGAACAGATCGAACGCGTGGCCGTGCGCTCCAAGGCACCGATGCTGCTGATCGGCCCCACCGGTGCCGGCAAGTCATTCCTCGCGCGGCGCATCTACGAACTCAAGCGCAGCCGGCATCAGGTCCAGGGACGTTTTGTTGAAGTGAACTGCGCCACCTTACGCGGCGATGGCGCGATGTCGGCGCTGTTTGGCCATATCAAAGGCGCCTTCACCGGCGCCCAGAACGCCCGCGATGGTCTGCTCCGCGCAGCAGACGGCGGCATGTTGTTCCTGGATGAGATCGGCGAACTGGGGCTCGACGAACAGGCGATGCTGCTCAAGGCGGTCGAAGAAAAGCGCTTCTTCCCTCTCGGCGGCGACCAGGAAGTCACCAGCGACTTCCTGATCATCGCCGGCACCCACCGCGACCTGCGCGGCCGCGTCGCGGAAGGGCTGTTCCGCGAAGACTTGTACGCCCGGATCAACCTTTGGACATTCGACCTGCCGGGCCTGGCCGGGCGCCGTGAAGACATCGAACCGAACATCGACTTCGAACTGGAACGCCACGCCCGCGAACAGGGCCAAGTGGTGCGCTTCAACCTCGAAGCCCGGCGGCGCTACCTCGCCTTTGCCTGCTCCAGCGAAGCGGCCTGGCTGGGTAACTTTCGCGAACTGTCCGCCTCCATCACACGCATGGCCACCCTGGCGGACAGCGGGCGCATCGACGAAAGCCAGACCCAGGAAGAAATCGACCGACTGCGTTACGCCTGGGGCCTGGAGTCGCCGCAAAACGATTGGCTGTCACGCCTGGGCGTCGATACCGAACTGGACCTGTTCGACCAACTGCAACTTAACGCCGTGATCGAGACGTGCCTCCAGTCCGACAGCATTTCCGATGCCGGACGACGCTTGTTCGGCGTTTCCCGACAAGCCAAGGCGCAGCCGAACGATGCCGACCGACTACGCAAATACCTGGCGCGATTTTCGATTGAGTGGAAACAGTTGGCGGAGTTGAAGGGCTGACGGATACCTAAAGTGCCGCTGCCTGGCCTTGTGCCGCCTGAAACAACGCGTCGGCAGTCTCCTGAATCTCTTCACGCTGCCACAACTTGCCCAACCACTCGATCGAAATACCCTGCACACCGTAATACGCACCCGCCAGTTGACCCACGATCGCTGCCGTAGTGTCGGCGTCATCCCCCAGGTTTGCCGCGGCCAGCACGGCCTCGGCAAAGCTGTCGGTGTGATGAAAACACCATAGCGCCGCCTCAAGCGAAGCCACCGCGTAACCAGAACCAACGATGTCGCTGCGCGCCTTATCGAGGTAGTGCCCATCAGCAATGTCCACAACTTTGGGTTCGCTCAAGTCCAGATAGTCAACCTTTAGTACCTGCGCTTTCGAATCCCCGCGCAGCGCATTGGAAATACACTCCGCCAGCACCAGGCAGCACTCAATCGCCTCCAACGCGCCATGGGTCGTACGGGAACTGTCGACGGTAAACTCACGCAGGCGCTCGGCATCCGGGAAATAGAACAGCACCACTGGCGCCAGGCGCATCATCGACCCGTTACCCGCCGAGTATGGATCGGTGGAGCCCGCGAACGGGTCACCGGTGTACTGATACTCCGCCAATGCCTCACGAACCGTCGTGCCAATATCGAAACACTCCCCCGTAGAACTCGGGTAACCCAACTTCCACCAGTTCAAATAGCGCCCCATCTGATCGCCAGCGTCGAAACCATTCTTGCGCAGCAGGCTTTCGGCCAGACACAGCGCCATGGATGTGTCATCCGTCCACTGGCCAGGCAAAAGCTGGAACGGCCCACCACCCACCATATCGGTGACCGGGGCAAACGAACCTCGGCGCATGAACTCAACCGTGGTCCCTACTGCATCACCACAGGCCAGCCCAAGCAGGCTGCCGCGGTAACGGTCTGAAAGCATCATCAACACCACTCCTTTGCACAAATAACACCCTAACCGCAGAACCATACCGGAGCTTTCTGTTCTGTGGGTCATCGCGCATTTCTATGGGAAATTTCCTACTCAAGCACTCCCCTCCCCCAGCCTCCCGATGGTAGTGTGTGAAATTGTTTCTGACCTTATGATCAGACATTTCTCACTCACTCCCTGCAAAGGAATGCCCTCAGCAATGGATTTTTCCCTCAAGCAACTGGCCGTAGCCACCCTGATGGCCGCCAGCCTTTCGGTGTTCACCACCCAAGCTCAAGCCAACCTCACCCCGCAACAGAATGCGATCATCCTGAAAACCTTCAGTGACGCGTCGGTCAAGGATTTCAGGCAGTTTCTCGGTAGCCTGGCCAAGAGTGACGTGGCCAAGAGCGACAACCTCGGCCCGGCTATCAGCGCGTTCCTCGACAACAAGGGCCTGACCGCCGACCAGCAGAACGAAATCCATCGCCTGCTCGGCCTGTATGCGCGAGTGAAGTACGGCGCTGCCGCCACTGAAACCCTGCGCGAACTGGTGGAGATCCCGACGTTCCAGGTGGCCGGCGTGGCCCAGCACGACAACCCCGAGTTCATCAAGATCGCCGCCAGGATCAAGAGTCTGGCCGAGTCGTTCAACCTGAACTTCCGCAACATCGACAATCGCGTCTATGAGATCTCCCTGGAAGGCAGCGGCGATGAAGTCGTCGGCATTCATGCTCACGCCGACGTGGTACCGGTAACCCCGGAAAACTGGGTGCTCAAGGACGGCACCAAGCTCGATCCGTTCAAGGTCACGCTGATCGGCGACCGCATGTATGGCCGCGGCACCGAGGATGACAAGAACGGCATCGTGGTGGCGATGTACGCGATGAAGGTGATCAAGGAAGAGAAGCTGCCGCTGGCACGCAATTTCAAGCTGCTGGTGGACACCACCGAGGAAACCTCCGGCGACGCGATCCCGTACTACTTCGAACACAACCCAACGCCCAACTACAACCTGGCGCTGGATGGCGGCTACCCGGTGGTGATCGCCGAGAAAGGCTACGGCACGGTCATGGCCAAGTTCCCCAAGCGCAAGGCTGAAGGCAAAGGCGCAGAAATCATCTCGATGACCGGCGGCAAGGCCACCAACCAGATCCCGTCGGCGTCGGTGGTGACACTGTTGAGCGACAAGCCCGCCGAACTGGCCGCCAGCCTGCAAAAGGCCGGTAGCGAATACGCCAAACGCAATGGCGGTGACTTCGAAGTGGCAGCCAAGGTCGACGGCAAGGACGTCAAGCTGATCGTCACTGGCGTGTCCGCTCACTCCTCCGAGCCAGAATCCGGTGTGAACCCGGTGGCTCGCATGCTCGACTTCCTCAACAGCCTCGACGGCAAGGTGGCGCTCAAGCACAACCAGTTCACCGATGCCGCGCGTTATGCCGCCACCAACTGGGGCCTGGATTACCTGGGCGGCAAACTGGGTGTGGGCTTCTCCGATGCGTTCATGGGGCCGCTGACCACGTCGCTGACCTATGTGGGTGAGGATGACGGTACCTTCAAGCTGGCGGTCAACCTGCGTGTGCCTAAGGGCAAGTCGCCGGAAGCGCTCAAGGCTGAAATCGCCGACAAGCTGGCCGCCTGGACCAAGCAGAACCACGTGGCCGTAAGCTTCGACTACTCGATCGCCGAGCCGATGTACCGCAACCCTGAAGGCGAGTGGGTCAAGGCGCTGTTGGCCGTGGCCAGCGAGAACCTGGGCATGGAGCACAAGTACGGGACTTCGGCCGGCGCTACCTCGGTGCATGAGTTGCCGAATGGCGTGCAATTCGGCCTGGCACGGCCAGAGGTCAAGTACACCGGCCATACCGACAACGAGTTCAAGACCGTGGACCAGTTCCTGCTGGACCTGCAGATCGTCACTGAAATGATGGGCCGCATCGGGCAACTGCCGAAGCTCTAACCTGCTCTTCGGACCCGCCTTCCTGGCGGGTCCACTAGGCGATACGCCACCCCTTCGACGCCCTCCGTTGCGCCAGGAACCGGGCATAACGCCCCTGCCGAGCCGTCAGTTGTTCTGGCGTGCCGTGCTCTACGATCCGGCCCTCATCAAGCACCACAATCTGGTCGGCCATCACCACCGTCGACAACTGATGCGCGATCACGATCAACGTGCACTTGCCGCGCAAGCGTGCCAGGGTTTCGGCGATGACTGCCTGGTTCTCGGCGTCCAGTGCAGCAGTGGCTTCATCCACCAGCAGGATCGGCGCGCCCTTGATCAACGCACGGGCGATCGCGATACGCTGGCGCTCGCCGCCGGACAGGCGTGCCCCGCCCTCGCCGACACTGGTCGACAGCCCCATGGGCAGACGCTCGATAATCGACTGCACACCGGCCTGCCGCGCGGCCTCCAGCACTTGCGCATCGCTGGCGTCAGGCTTGCCCAGGCGAATGTTGTCGGCGACGCTGCCCTGAAACAGGTAGGTGTCCTGGAAGATCTGGCTGATCCGCGCGTTAAGCTGCTCGCCAGACATCTGTCGCACATCCACGCCACCGATACACACATGGCCTTGGCTGACCTCGAAAAACCGCGCAACCAGTCTCAGCAGCGTGGTCTTGCCCGAGCCGGAAGCGCCCACCAGCGCGGTCATGCTGCCGGGTTCAATTCGCAGGTTCAAGCCGCGCAGCACGTCCCGAGGACCACCCGGGTGACGAAAACTCACGTCGCACAATTCCACTGAGGCATCCCGTGGGGATTGCGGGGCGCTCGGCTCTTTCAGCGGCGATGCGGCCAGGATCTCGCGCACCGCCTCAAGTTGCATCCCGGCGCCGCGCAACGTCTCTCCATAACCGGCCACCTCCAGCAGCGGGTCAATGAAGCGGCTGACCAGCAACAGCGACACCATCACCGCGATCACCGAGCCTACGTGCAAGGGATTACCCAGGTACGCGTCGAGCCACAATGCGGCGGCGATCAACAAGGCGGCGAACGCCACCTGCACCAGCCACGTATTCAGCAGCACCGAGGTTGCGGACAACAGGATCAGGCGAGCCCCTGTCGCGTGTTGCTGCTCAATCGCCCGTTGCAGGAACACCGAGCTACCGCCGCCACTGAACGCACGCAACACCGACTGCGACTGGGCGAACTCCAGCATGCGCTGGCTGGTGTCAGCCGAGCTGCGTTGGAACGCCCGGTCGGCACGCCGGCCAAGCCGTGCGCTGAGCCAGAATGCGGCACCGAGAATCGGCAACGCCAACAAGGCGATCAGGCCCATTTTCCAGTGCAGCACGAACAGCGCCAACACCAGCACCAACGGCGTCATCATGCCGCTGAGCACCGGGGTAAACACATGGGCCGGGAGCTGGGCCACGGCCATCATGCCTTGGGTCACCACCTGATTGAGCCGCGCGGTGTTATCCGGGGTAAACCAGCCGACAGGCAGCCCGGCCACGTGGTCGCCGATCCGCTGGCGACCGCCTTGCAGCACCGCCACGCCCACCGCGACGCCGGCCTTTTCAACTTCCCGTCGCGTAGCCCAACACGTCGCCACCGCTGCCAGGAACACCGCCAGCCACAGCGCCGCTTCGGCAAGATCACCGTTGAGCATATCGGTCAGTACCGGCACCAGCGCAGCAATGGTCAGCCCGCACAGCGCGCCGTAGAACACCACGTTTCTCACATAGCGATGCAACACCGGCGCGTCGTCGCCCAACAGTTCGATAAAGGTTTTCAGCATGTCGGCAGCGCCTGTTCGCGGGTCTGTTTGTAACCGCCCGACGCCCACAGGCGCGCATAGCGGCCGCCCTGTGCGATCAGTCGAGGGTGGTTGCCCTGTTCAACGATGCGGCCGTTTTCCAGCACGATGATGTGGTCGGCGTGCATCACGGTGTCGAGGCGATGGGCGATCACCAACAGCGTGCGCCCTTGGGCAAAGCGCGACAGCGCGTCCTGGATCGCCACCTCGTTCCCGGCATCTGCGGCGGCTGTGGGCTCATCCAGCACCAGCACCGGCGGCGCCAGCAATACCGCGCGGGCGATGCTGATGCGCTGCTGTTCGCCACCGGACAACTGCGCATCCTCGCCGATCACCGAGGCGTAGCCCCGTGGCAAGCCGATGATGCACTCATGGATATTCGCGGCCCGTGCGGCCGCCTCGATTTCCTTGCGACTGGCGCTGGGCCGGCCGAGGGCGATGTTTTCGGCAAAGCTGGCGTGGACCAGGCGTACCTCTTGCAGCACAAACCCGATCAGGTTGTAGAGCTGCGAAGTCTCGACCTGCCGCAGGTCGACGCCGCCCAGGGTGATACGCCCTTCGGTCGGATCGAAAAAGCGCAGCAGCAGGCGCGCCAGGGTCGACTTGCCCGAGCCCGAAGCGCCGACGATGGCGGTGACGGTACCGGGCTTGAGGGTGAAGCTGATGTTCGACAGTACCGGGTTCTGTGGGTCGTAGGCATACCCGAGGTTTTCCACGCGCACCTCGGCGTCCTTGGGCAAGCGTTCGGAGCCCGGCTCCGCCTGCGCCAGTACCGGCGTCGCCAGCAGTGCCTGTACACGCTCGGCGGCGCCAACGGCGTTGTTCAGGTCGTGAGTGATGTAACTCAGCAGCATCAGCGGCGCGCAAATACCCGGCGCGACAATGGCGAACGGCAGTACCTCCACGGCGCTGATCCAGCCCAGACTGACAAACACCAGGCCGAACGTCAGCACGGTTGCGAGCACCGTCACCGGGGCGATCATTGCGTTGGCGTTGGCCATCGTCCCCACCAGCGGCCGGGTGAACTCAACGAAGGCTTCGCTGAAATCATCCACCGCCTTGCGGTAGCCCGCGTGGGCCTTGCCGATGGCACCGAAAGCCTTGACCACCGGAATGCCGTTGACGAACTCGACGACTGCGTTATTGACCCGGGTCATGCGTTCGACAAAGGACTGCATCGCGCTGCCGCTGGCTTTCATCGCATGATTGAAGAACAGGAAAAACCCCGGAAACGGCAACAGCGATACCAGCGCCATGCGCCAGTCGACCGTGAACAGATAGGCCGCCGACAACAGTACGGCCCCGGCACAACGCCCCGCGGTGGTATAGAAATGCGCAGTCAGGCTGTGCAGGGTGCCGATATCGTCTTGCATCGCCTGCTTGACCTCGCCCGACGCCCGCTCGGTGAACCAGCCCAGCGGCACCTGGCTCAGTCGCTGAGCGATTGCCAGGCGCAGGTGACGAGTGAGGTGGTTGTCGGCCAGGTGCGCGACCGTCTCTGCAACCGTCATCAACAGCAAGCCCACGAACAGGCTCGCCAGGCTGACACTGATGGTCAACCACAGCTCGACCGATGTCTGGGCCATCGACGGCCCGCCGAGGGCGATCCTGGCGATATGCACAACGCCCCCCAGCGGCACCAACGTCAGCATACTGCCCACACCGGCCAGCAGTGCCGCAACGATCAGTCGCCCGCGCACCGGCCGCAACACTTGCGAGACCGCGCCCCGCCCCCTGGGTTTGGCCGCAGCCACATCCTTGTTACTCATGAAGTCTCCCTGACTGAATGAGCCTTTGCTCGCCCTTACCTTATCTTCCGAACGAGCAGCCAAAACCCTCAATCAAATCTCAAGGTTTTTTCAGGCAGGGGCACTTACCGTCACCCAATAGCGGGTGCGCTTCACCACTTGTATCGGCAACGCGGCGGCCAGATTGTCCAGGGCCAGGTCGGTGTTTTCCAGATGCAACACGCCGCTGACCCGCAGCATCGCCACCTCCGGCGCACAGCGCAGTACACCGGGGCGGTAGCGCGCCAGTTCGGTGATCAGCTCGTCGAGCCGGGTGCCATCGGCCAACAACAGCCCCTTGACCCAGGCGATGCTGCGATCGGTCACCGCCGCAGTCGGTTGCGCCTTGTCCCTGGAAACCGTGGCACCCTGCCCCGCTTCCACTCGCGCGACTGCGCCCTGCTCAGGCTGCACCTGCACGGCGCCCTCAAGCACTGCCAACTGGCAGCTGTCGTCGCACTGTCGCAGGCTGAAGCGCGTGCCCAGCGCCTGAAACAGGCCCTGGTGACTCTGCACCCGAAACGGCAGGGATGAAGGCGCAGTGGTGATGAACACCTCACCGGCCCGCAGCAGCACCAGGCGTTGGTGGTCGTCGAATTGCACGTCAATCGCCGAGGCGGAGCCCAACACCAGGCGAGTGCCGTCGGGCAATACGACTTCGCGAATTTCGCCAGTGCGGGTGCTATGGCCGGCACTCGCCAGTTGCCAGGCGTCGGTGCGGCGCACGCCGTAGGTGAGGCCACCGGCTGCGACCAACAGGCCGAGCAGGCGCAGGGTGCTGCGGCGATTGAGGGAGTCGGGGGCTTCGGGTTCGGCCAGGCTGTGCTTGGCTACTGCGGCAGGAACGCTGTTGAGTTTTTGCTCGAAGCCCAGCAGGCGTGTCCAGGCCAGCTCGTGATGGGGGTGTTCGGCACGCCAACGCAGGCAGTTGGCGTGGTCATCGGCACTGGCGTCATCGGCCCACAGGCGGGCCATCCAGGCGGTGGCGCGCTCGATGATATCGGGGGCGATTGGCTGTTCGGTCGACATCGCCGCGGGTCAGCCGTGCAGGGTTTGGTAGCAGGCCAGCAGGCCGGCGGCGATGTATTTTTCCACCGATGAGACGGAGACTTGCAGCTCGGCGGCGATCTCGCGGTAGCTCAGGCCATCGAGTTTGCACAGCAACAGGGCCTGGCGGGCCTTGGGTGGCAGGCTGTGCAGGGCGGCGTCGATTTCGATCAGGGCCTCGATGGCCAGGGCGCGGGTTTCTTCATCGGCCGCGCAGGGTTCGGGCAAGAGGGTCAGGGCTTGCAGGTAAGCGGTTTCGATCTGGCGACGGCGGTAGAGGTCGATGACCAGGCCGTTGGCGATTTGGGTCAGGTGGCGGCGGGATTCGCCGGTGGGCGGGAGTTGGCCTTTGCGCATGAGTTGCAGGTAGACGTCGTGGGCCAGGTCGGCGGCGTCGAATGCGTTGCCCAGCTTGCGCCGCAGTACGGTGCGCAGCCAGCTGTTGTGGTCGACGTATAGAGTTTCAACCTGGCGTTGAAAGGCGAACTGTCCGATGTTCACAAACCTCTCCTTTTACCCAATGGGCTCGAGGGGATTGGGTTTTTGGTAATGGTTTGCAAGACTATCGGCTCTGGGGCGTGGGTGCAATGTGGGGGGCGCTGGGCGGGGTGATGTGTGCATATCCATTGTTTAGGTAACGGCGGCTATTGGGGCGCCTAAGATCAAAAGCAGATCAAGAGCACAGCGGCCTCCCGGCCGGCTTGAGTGTTGTAAATCAAAAGCTAAAGCGGGCACGGTCCAAATGTGGGAGCGGGCTTGCTCGCGAAGGTCGTTAACGATGACGCGGGCATTCTGGATGAACGCGGCGCCCTCAGGTTTTCGCGAGCAAGCCCGCTCCCACATAAAAGCAGCTCTGTTTTCACTCCCCACACGCTGCGTGGGAGCGATCATGGGTCCACTTGATTGATTTTTTGCCGTGTAAGACACACCTTAGAGAATCGTTTTTCTTAAAGGTGACGCCGCCAGTGTCCGAATTCCCCATCGTCAAAACCGAACGCCTGACCCTCAGGGAGCTGAGACAGCAGGACGCGGCGGCGTTGTTTGCGATTCATGGCGACGCAGAGGCAATGAAGTGGTTCGGCACCGATCCGCTGACCGAGCCTCTCCAAGCGGAGCAATTGATTGAGGTATTTGCCAGTTGGCGTACGTCGCCCAACCCAGGCATTCGCTGGGGGATTGAGGACACCGCCACGGCAGAGCTGATCGGCACCTGTGGTTTCTTTAAATGGAATCGTGGGTGGCGAAGCTGTGCGATCAGCTTTGAGATGGCGCAATCGGCACAAGGCCGCGGGCTGATGAAGGAGGCGGTTTACGCCGCCGTTCGATGGGCGTTCCAGCACATGGAACTCAACAGGATCGAGGCGCTGGTTCATCCCGACAATGCCCGCTCACTGAACCTGCTTGAAAAAGCCGGGTTCGTGCGTGAAGGAACGCTGAGGCAGGCGGGTTACTGGAACGGGGCTCATCAGGACTTGGTTCAGCTATCGCTGCTACGGGCGGAGTGTGAGTACCTCTAGGGTCAGCGTGCGACCCGACGGTAAACCAGTGTATCGCGTACCCCGAAGTACTCGCAGCGCCGCGCGCCTTGAAGGGTTTCCACCCATTCAAACCCCGCTGCCTCAGCCAGTCGTTGGCTGGATAAGTTCGCCGAAGAGGTGGTCAGGCGTAGTGTGTGCCCGCTCAACTGTGAAACCAGAACAGTCAATGCCTCCCTCATCAGCCCAAGACCGGTGTGAGCCTGATTACCCCAATAGCCGATTTCGAAGCTGTGAACCTCATCGGCAAGCGGCAGCAGGCCGATACAGCCCACCAATGCCTGGGGCTCATCACGAGATAACAGAAAGTACCTTTTCTCCCCGGCAGGTGCATCGAAGTCTTTTATCGCGCGCTGGAGGCTTTCCTGCGTGTCCTCCAGCGTCCAGTGCGGCTTGCTCCACTCGAGAAACTGGCGGTGCAGTGCGTAGCTGGCGTTCAAGGCATCGGCGAGTTCTTCTGCGAGCGCCACATCAGGCGCAACCAGGGTCATCCGGGCAGTTTGCAGGGTTGTGGGCAGCGGCGCCTGTTGTTCAATGGTCTGTACCCACACAAATCCTTCATCTTCACTGGGTGGCTCAAGCATGCTGAACACGCTTTTCAGCGCGTCCTCTGGCACTCTTTTGTCAGCATTGCGTTGGGCATTTCGCGACAGCGCCAACGCCAGCGGTGCACTCACCAGAATGCCGATCACCGGGATTGCATATTCCCTCGCGATGGAAAGCAGCTCCTCCCGATGACGCCGCGCCGGCAGGGCAGCATCGAAGACGATCGCCCCGCGACCCAATCGGTCAAGGTTTTCCGCCACCCAGCGAGACTTGCCAGCGCCCTGCACGCCCATGACCACGTAGACATGAGAGCCCTCGACCGCTTGTGACAGCACTTCCTTCAAGCGTGCATACGCGAGCTGCCATGCCTGTCGATTGCGCTCAGGCGTGTACTCCCGGCCGAACTCGGTTTCCAGATAGTCGTCCGGGTTGATCACCAAAGGCAGGTCCATCGCCTGATTCTCCATCAAAAAGGCACATCCCCCAAAATCGTCGCGCGATGCATGACCCGTCTATTGGGACGGTAATCATCAATCGCGTAATGCTGGGTAATGCGGTTATCCCAGAACGCTACATCATTCGCCTTCCATCGCCAACGCACGGTGAATTCCGGGCGGCTCACGTGGCTGAACAACAGCCGCAGCAGCGCATCACTTTCCGCCGCCTCCAGCTCATTGATTCGCGTGGTAAAGCCTTCATTCACGAACAGCGCCTTATGGCCCGTGGCGGGATGCGTCCTGACCACCGGGTGTGACAGCGGCGGATGATCCTTCCTGGCTTTTTCATAGCGCTCCAGTGCTTCGGGCGTGCTGCCGAAGCGCTCGGTGGGAAAGGACTTGATCAATTCGTGGGTAGCGGTCAGGCCGTCGAGCAGGCGCCGGATGGGGGCCGATAACGCCTCGAACGCGGCCACGCCGTTGGCCCACAATGTATCGCCACCGAAAGCCGGCACCTGCCTGGCCGCCAGCACGGAGCCCATTGCCGGCGCGGCGAGAAACGTCACGTCGGTGTGCCAGATGGCGTTGTCGCGTACGTCGGTCACCGCGGTGTCGATCAGCAGCAACTCAGGGTGCTGGTCCACATGGGGATAGATCGGATGCCGGTGCAAATCTCCGAAACACGCGGCAAACGCCACGTGTTCGGCAGGTGTAATTGCCTGATTACGGAAGA
Organism: Pseudomonas sp. ATCC PTA-122608; assembly: GCF_001952855.1. Lineage (GTDB taxonomy): Bacteria > Pseudomonadota > Gammaproteobacteria > Pseudomonadales > Pseudomonadaceae > Aquipseudomonas. The sequence continues at coordinate 268,149 of NZ_LPNO01000024.1, forward strand.
ACAGCACCTGGTGCTGCAGCAGCGCTTGCTCCACCCAGTGCTGCTGCTGATCGCTCAGAGGCCGGGACATGTCCAGCCCCTCGACCTCGGCGCCGATGGTTGGGCCGAGAGGACGAAGCGTAAGGCCCATGGTTACTCTCCGACAAACTTGTCGCTGACAAAGGCGGAGTAGTCAGGCAGGACTTTTTCGATTTTCCCCTGCTCTTTCAGAAATTCGGCGGTTTTGCCGATTTCCCTGGCGGTGCCGCCGGCGAGGTATTGGGCGCTTTTTTGTTCGGCGGCGCTCGGGAACGATGAGCCTTCGAGCAGCTCGGGAATATCCGCAGCGTTGGCGCCTGTGAGTCGGGCGATGCTTTTTACAGGTGCGGAATCAGCGGTCCAGTCCTTTTTATGCGCAGCGTAATCGGCAATCGCTGCCAGGCTGACCTTGGCAAAATCGGCTACCACTTTCGGGTTATTTTCTGCGAAGTCCTTGCGTGCCACCCATACTTCAAAGGTCGGTGCTCCCCAATTCGAAACCTCGGCAGCATCGGTCAGAATCTTGCCGGTCTTGCGAATTTCACCCAGGGCAGGCGACCAGGTAAACGCCCCGTCGATATCGCCACGGCTCCAGGCGGCGGTGATTTGCGCCGGGGTGAGGTTGACGATGTTGACCTTGCGCGGGTCCAGGTTCCAATGCTTCAGCGCGCCCAGCAGGCTGTAATGGGAGGTCGACACAAACGGCACGGCGATGGTTTTGCCGATCAGGTCTTCAGGGATTCTGATCCCGCTGCCATCGCGTACCACCAGCGCCTCGGAGCTGCGAATCTGCGCGCTGACAATGAACGCCACCAGCGGCATGTTTCGCGACGCCGCCGCGGCAAGCGGGCTGGAACCCAGGTTGCCGATCTGCACATCGCCTGAAGCCATGGCGGCAAGGACGGCCGGGCCGGCGTCGAACTTTCGCCAATCGATTTTCTGGCCGATGCCTTTTTCATATTCGCCGTCGGCGATGGCGCGTTTGAGGGGGTCGATGCCGTTGATGTAGCCGATGGTAAGGTCGGCGGAGTGGGCGCTTAGGGAAAGGACAGCGAGGCCCACGGCCGAAATGAGATTCCGGGCCAGTTTCAGCGTTTTCATTTTTATAGATTCCTGAGCGGATAAGGCTTGAGCAGCGCCAGTCCCGGCGCACCAAGGGTCAACTCAGTTAGAGGATATTGTTCTATAAAAAATAAAATAAATAATTTTATGGAATTAGCTTAGACAAGGACGGTGACGCCCGGGCGCGGTGAATCACCACCGCGCCAACACCATTGGTCAGGCCGCCACTGTCACTCTTGGACATCCATGAACTCTTTGGCCCAGTTCACATACGTATCGGGGAACGTGTAGGTGTGGGTCAGTTCGCTGGCGGTCAGGTTCGATGTGCTGCGCGTGAGGTTGCGCTGTTCACGAAGGCTGTCGTAGGTGGCCTTGATCGAGGCGAAGTAGGCGCCGTGGCCGGCAACCACAATACGCACACCCAGCTTGGCCAGGCGTTCGTTGTCATTGAGGTTCGGGTTGGCGTAGGTCACCAGCATCAGCGGAACCGTCAGGCCTTCGGCGATCTGCTCAAGGTGGTCGAAGTCACGGATGCCCACCATGCAGATGCCATCTGCGCCGGCTTCTTGATATGCCTTGGTGCGATGGATGACGTCTTCCACTGGCAGCACGGCGGCGTTGGTCCGCGCGATGATCGAAAGCTGCGGATCGACCCGCGCTTCCAGGGCTGCCTTGACCTTGCCCACGCCCTCTTCCGTGCTGATGAGGTCGGTGGATTTGCGCCCGAACTGCGCGGGCAGCAAGGTATCTTCAATGGTCAGCGCTGAAACGCCCGCACGCTCCAGTTCCTGGACCGTGCGCATCACGTTGAGGGCATTACCGTAGCCGTGGTCGGCGTCGGCGATCACCGGAAGCTGCGCCACCCGGCCGATGCGGGTGGCCTGCTCGACGAACTCACTCAGGGTAATCAGCGCAAAGTCCGGCGCAGCCAGAACCTGCAGCGACGCCACCGAGCCACCCAGGATGCCGACTTCGAAGCCCAGGTCTGCAGCGATCCTGGCAGACATCGGGTCGAACACCGAGGCGGTGTGAAAGCAGTGCTGGGAGGCCAGCAGCTCGCGAAACGAGCGCCGCAGATCATGGTGGGAAATTTTCGACATGTTCACTCCTCACTGTCGCCGTATACGCGGGAACGACCAGTGCCAATTCAAAAGTGAGGCTAGCGTATCACGCCGGAAAAAGATGGTTGATGACGTTTGAGAAACTTATACATCACGTTTAGCAGCGGCGTTTGATGGCGCTGTGTTCGAGGACTGAGACCACCAGCCCCCACCGGTAAACCGTTCTTTCGGCCTCAAGTGAGCGCCCCCGCAGTCGATACACAGAGGGTACGCATGGCCACACTCGCCTTCAAAACAACACATGCGACGTTCGACGCTACTGTTTTCTCCTTGCCAAAACTATAAATACCCGCAGGTGAAGTCATGAATATCAAGCAGAAGCTGACCTGGGCCTTTGCGGCCATCGCGTGTCTGCCAGTCATCCTGGTGGCCATTCTGGTGGTGCTGAATGTACGCGAGGGGGCCATGGCCAATTTCCTCGACAGCAGCGGCCGCGAAATCCGTCAGATCGACAACGGCATGAAGCAGTTTTTCGACGGCATCAGCCAAAACGTCGAATATGTGGCCAAGGACCCGCGCGTTGTCGCGGCCAGGGACCTCAAGAGTTATGCCGGCGCCGACGCTGCGCAAATTCCGCTGACTGCGACCAACAAGGACCTTCTGGGGATTTTCGACCAGTTCGCCAAAAGCCATCCCAGCACCGCCTACCTGTCCCTGGGACTGAGCGACGGCGGTTACGCCAGTTGGCCTGACGACACCAAACTGAACAACTACGACCCGCGCGTGCGCCCCTGGTACCAGGCGGCCATCGCCGCGCCAGGCAAGACCGTGCGTACCGGCGCGTACTATTGGGCGCCAGACGATGTGTCGCTGATCGGCACCGTGCACACCGTCACCGACGATACGGGCAAGATCCTTGGCGTCGTCGGCCTGGACGTGTCACTCAAGCAACTCACCGAACTGGTGCGCAACATCAAGCTCGGCGACAGCGGCTACCTGATGCTGGTGGAAGCCAACGGCAACGTGCTGGTAGACCCCAGCGACGCCAAGCACAACTTCAAACCGATGGCCGACCTGGGCGCTAATTATGCCGAGCTGGCCAAGCGCGGCGACGGCGTGACCCAGGTCGACATCGAGGGTGTGACCTACATGGCCAACGTGGTCAGTTCCAAAGATCTGGGCTGGCGTTTTATCGGCCTGATCAAGCGCGACGAAGTGATGGCCGGCGCCACTCGCCTGACTTGGCTGATCGCCGCCATCGCCGCCGCACTGGCCGTGGTGTTCGCGATTGTCGGCGCCAGCTTTGCCAGCGTGATCGTGCGCCCGATTCGCGGGGTGGCCGACGGCCTGCAAGAGATTGCCGAAGGTGAAGGCGACCTCACCCGCCAGCTCAAGGTGCAGGGCAAGGACGAAACCGCCAGCCTGGCGGGCTGGTTCAACCAGTTCCTGAGCATGATCGCCCAGTTGGTGCAGCGCATCGGCAATGCCTCTTCCGACCTGCAAGCCGCCGCCGCCGACACCCGCGACGTCGCCCACAACATGAACCAGGCGGCAGGCCGCCAACGTGAGGCCGTGGAGCTGGTCAGCACCGCCTTCAACGAAATGGTGGCTACCGCCAACGAAGTCGCCCGCTCCTGCAGCGCCGCCGCATCGAGTGCCGACGAAGGCTACCGCGATGTACACGACGGCCAGCAGCATATCGGCGAAGCCACTGGCAGCGTGCTCAAGCTCAGCGAAGACCTGCAGCGCTCCACCCAGACGATGCAACAACTGGAGCAGGACAGCAAAAACATCAACACGATCCTCGACACCATCCGCTCGATTGCCGAACAGACCAACCTGCTGGCGCTTAACGCCGCCATCGAAGCCGCACGTGCCGGTGACCAGGGCCGCGGGTTCGCTGTGGTCGCCGACGAGGTGCGTGCGCTGGCCCGACGCACCGCCGACTCCACCGGCGAAATCGACAGCCTGCTGGGCAACCTCGCCCGCCGCACTCAGGAAGTCACCCAACAGATGCAGGGCAGCCTGCTGGTGTCCCACACCAGCGTGGAACGCATCCAGCAGGCTCGCGACAGCTTCGACAAGATCCGCGGCTCGGTCGACTCGATTCGCGACCAGAACACCCAGATCGCCACCGCCGCCGAGGAGCAGCACCAGGTGGCCGAAGAGATCAACCGGCACATCGCGCAGATCCATGCCGACGCGCAGTTGGTGGAAGGCTTTGCGCATTCGGCACAGACCGGGTCCGGACGGTTGACGGATATTTCCGGTCAGCTCAAGGGCCTGGTGGGGCGCTTCAAGTTCTAGGCATTTCGCTGAGGGTAATGCCTGAACCGCTTACAGCGCGGGCAAAAAAAAGCGCCACTCAATGAGTGGCGCTTTTTCTATTCCCTGTTCGACGTCAAGACCCAGGCGCAGCTTGAACCTCTACCCCACCCAGCTGATGGCGGTCTTTGGAATCACTTCGGATTCATCGAGCTTGGAAGCGAACATGCTCACAGCCTCGACCGCGTCGCTGGTGCCGTTGCGAATCTGCAAAATCACCGAACCGGCTTGATCGGCCAGCGTAACGCCGCGCTGCGCACCTTCCTGGGTGGCATTCATGCTGACGACCGCGTCCCGTGTCTCGGCGAGAATCTTGCTGATCATCTCGGCGATTTCCGCCGTGGAGCGGCTGGTGCGCCCCGCCAGTTGCCTCACCTCGTCGGCGACCACGGCAAACCCTCGCCCCTGATCCCCTGCCCGGGCGGCCTCGATGGCGGCATTGAGCGCCAGCAGGTTGGTCTGGTCGGCAATCCCGCGAATGGTATTGACGATCGCGGTGATCTGCTCGGAGCGATCGCCCAGTTGCCCCACCAGTCGCGCAGACGCCCCGATGTTTTCGGCAATGCGGCGCATCTCACTGGCGGTCTCTTGAATGACCTGAGTGCCCTGCTCGGCAAACTTCTCCGTCTCGGCAGAAATATGGTAAGCCCGGGAAGCACCGCGGGAGTCGGCCTCGAATTTCTCGACCCGCTCGGTGATGTCACTGGCGAATTTGACGATCTTGGTTAACTTGCCGTCGGCGTCATACACCGGGTTATAGCTTGCCTCCAGCCACACGACGCGACCGTGCTTGCCCAGGCGTTTAAATTGCCCGCTGAAAAACTCGCCCGCATTCAGGCGACGCCAGAAGTCGGTGTACTCATTGCTGTTAACCAGGCCGGGTTCGCAAAACAGGCGGTGATGCTTACCCTTGAGTTCCGCCAGCCCATAACCCATGACATTCAGAAAGTTTTCGTTGGCGACCAGCACATTGCCGCTCAGGTCGAACTCGATCACCGCCATGGCCCGGTCCAGCGCCACGAGCTTGCTGCGGGTGGCGGCCTCCTGGGCCACTTTGTCGGTGACGACAAGCGCATACTTGACGACCTTCAACACCTGGCCACGTTCGTCCAGCACCGGGTTATAACTGGCCTCCAGCCAGACCGTCTGCCCGTCTTTATTGACCCTCTGAAAGGTGCCGGAAACGAATTTGCCGGCCCGAAGCGCGGCCCAGAATTCGCCGTACGCCGCGCTGTTCGTCAATGCAGGCAAGCAAAAGTCCCGATGTGACGTTGCACTCAATTCATCCGGGCGGTATCCCAACGCCTGCAAGAAGTTATCGTTGGCGCGAAGCACCTTGCCGTTCAAGTCGAACTCGACCACGGCCATCGAGCGCTCAAGCGCAGCCACCAATCCTTTGTACCCTGCAACATCGGCCGTCCTGGCCGCCAGTTCTGTTCTCAACGTTTTATTGAACATGACGTACCCCTTCAGAGCAATGGACTCTAAAGGCGCTATCGGCTGTCCGGTACGGAACTAAACACAGCCCGGCAGCCTTTTTATTTGACGTCAATTTAGTGCGCTTTGCCGGGTGCCACCCGAGCCTGCGCGACGCTCACACCGCCAATGTTAAAATATGTTATTTGAAAAAATTACTTCACATAATCTGATCACTGGTGGATTATCAGCCCAACACGTATCACCCCCTGACCACAAAACAGGAACCCCCATGAATAATAAGAACGTAGGCGTTATTGGACTTGGCGCGATGGGCCTGGGCATTGCCCGCTCGTTGCTGCGCAACGGTTTCAATGTGCATGCCTGTGACGTGCGTGAAGCCGTCACACAACAGTTCGCCAGCGAAGGCGGCGTAGCCTGCAGCTCACCGGCACAGATGGCGGGTGAATGCGATGTGATCATCACCGTGGTGGTGAATGCCGAACAGACCGAGACCGTCCTGTTTGGTGAGCACTCGGCGGCCGCCGCATTGCGCCCGGGAAGCCTGGTGATTGGCTGTGCCACGGTGGCGCCGACCTATGCGGTGGAGCTGGGCCAGCGCCTGGCAGAAGCCGGGTTGTTGTACCTGGACGCGCCGATCTCCGGCGGCGCCGCCAAGGCCGCGGCCGGCGAAATGACCATGATGACTTCCGGCCCGTCCGAAGCCTATGCCAAGGCGGATGCGGTGCTCGCGGGCATGGCCGGCAAGGTCTATCGACTGGGGGACGTGCATGGCCTGGGCTCCAAGGTCAAGATCATTAATCAGTTGCTGGCGGGCGTGCACATTGCCGCCTCCGCCGAAGCGATGGCGCTGGGGCTGCGCGAAGGGGTCGACGCCGATGCCTTGTACGAGGTGATCACCCACAGTGCCGGCAATTCCTGGATGTTCGAGAACCGCGTGCCGCATATTCTCAAGGCCGATTACACGCCGTTGTCCGCCGTGGATATTTTCGTCAAGGACCTGGGCCTGGTGCTGGATACCGCACGGGCCAGCAAGTTTCCGCTGCCGCTGTCGGCCACCGCGCACCAGATGTTCATGCAGGCCTCCAGCGCCGGTTTCGGGCGTGAGGACGATTCGGCGGTGATCAAGATTTTCCCTGGCATCGAACTGCCGACCGCCAAGCCTGACTCCGTATAAGGACCGCGCCATGAACCTACCTGCCGCACGCCCTTTGCTGGGCTGCATTGCCGACGATTTCACCGGAGCCACCGACCTCGCCAATATGCTGGTGCGCGGCGGAATGCGTACGGTGCAGAGCATTGGCATTCCGAGCGACGAAGTCGCGGCCGGGCTGGACGCAGACGCCATCGTCATTGCCCTGAAATCTCGCACCCTGCCCGCTGCCGAAGCCATCGCCGACTCCCTGGCCGCCCTGGAGTGGCTGCGCGCACAGGGTTGCGAGCAGATTTTCTTCAAGTACTGCTCCACGTTCGACTCGACGTCCGCCGGCAATATCGGCCAGGTCAGCGAAGCGCTGCTCAAGGCGCTGGGCAGTGACTTCACCCTCGCCTGCCCGGCGTTTCCGGAGAACGGCCGGACGATCTTCCGTGGCCATCTGTTCGTGCAAGACCAGTTACTCAATGAGTCGGGCATGCAGCACCATCCGCTGACCCCCATGACCGATGCCAACCTGGTCCGTGTGTTGCAGTCGCAAACCTCATACAAGGTTGGGCTGCTGCGCTACGACAGCATCGCCCAGGGCGTTGCGCAGGTGCGCGAGAAGATCGCCGAACTGCGCGCCCAAGGTGTGGGCATGGCGGTTGCCGATGCGCTGTCCGACCAGGACCTTTATACCCTCGGCGCCGCCTGCGCCGACTTGCCGCTGTTGACGGGTGGTTCGGGCCTGGCCCTGGGGCTTCCGGAAAACTTCCGCCGTGCCGGCAAGCTGCGCGACTTCGATCCGGCCTCGCTGCCAACGGTGGAAGGCGGCGAAGTGGTGCTGGCCGGCAGCGCGTCGATCGCCACCAACGGCCAGGTTGCCGCCTGGATCGAGGCCGGGCGGCCAGCGCTGCGCATCGACCCGCTGGCCCTGGCGGCCGGTGAACCGGTGGTGGCAAACGCCGTGGCTTTTGCACGCAACCAGCCACACACCGTCTTGATCTACGCCACCAGTACTCCGGACGAAGTCAAAGCGGTCCAGCAGCAACTGGGCGCCGAGCATGCGGGCGAGCTGGTGGAGAACGCCTTGGGCGCCATCGCCCAGGCCCTTCGCGAGAGCGGCGTGCGGCGCTTCGTTGTCGCGGGCGGTGAAACCTCCGGTGCGGTAGTCAAGGCCCTCGGCGTACACCTGTTGCAGATTGGCGCGCAGATCGACCCCGGCGTACCGGCCACCGTCAGCAACACGGTTGAGCCGCTGGCGCTGGCTCTCAAGTCCGGCAACTTCGGCGGCCGGGACTTTTTCGACAAGGCCCTGAAGCAATTGGCCGGAGGTGCGCAATGAGCCGCGAAAACGCACTGCGCGAGGAGATTTGCACAGTTGGGCACAGCCTCTACCAGCGCGGGTTTACGGTGGGCAGCGCCGGCAACATCAGCGCCCGGCTCGATGACGGCTGGCTGATCACCCCCACCGACGCCTGCCTTGGGCGCCTGGATCCTGCGGCCATTGCCAAGGTCGATCTGGCGGGCAAATGGGTGTCGGGCGACAAGCCGTCGAAGACCCTGGCCCTGCATCGCCAGGTCTACGATCGCAACCCTGGCGTGGGCGGTGTGGTGCATACCCATTCCACGCACCTGGTGGCCTTGACCCTGGCCGGGGTGTGGAGCCAGGACGACATCTTGCCGCCGCTGACGCCGTATCAGGTGATGAAGGTGGGCCATATCCCGTTGATCAACTATCAACGCCCTGGCGCCCCCAATGTCGCCGAACAGGTGGCGCAACTGGCCAACCGCGTACGCGGCGTGATGCTCGAACGACTGGGGCCGGTGGTCTGGGAAAGCTCCGTGTCCAAGGCCAGTTATGCCCTGGAAGAACTCGAAGAAACCGCACGGCTTTGGCTGATGAGCAACCCGCGCCCGGCGCCACTGGACCAGGCCGCACTGGACGAACTGCGGGAGACGTTCGGCGCCCAGTGGTAGGTCTCCGGTTTTATCCGCAACGCCTCTGATGCACGCCTTCGCGACGAGGCAGCCACGCTGTCGCGACTGCGTGCCTGAACAATAAAAACAACAGGACATTCCAGCATGATCAAGCCCTACTGCAGTGTTGACCCTTTCAGTGGCACTTACCTTCCGGACGTTCAGCGCGAAGGGTGGATGCTATGAGCCCGCTTATTCTGATGGCAACCGCCGGCCTTGGGATCGCGCTGCTGCTGTTTCTGGTCCTCAAGTACAAGTTCCAGCCGTTTGTGGCGCTGATGCTGGTGAGCATCCTGGTGGCGTTGGTCGCCGGGGTGAAACCGGCCGACCTGGTCGCCACCATCGAAGGCGGGATGGGCAAGACCCTCGGCCATATCGCAATCATCATCGCCCTGGGCGCCATGATCGGTCGCATCATCGAGTTGTCCGGTGGCGCCGAGGCGCTGGCGAAAACCCTGATCGAACGCTTCGGTAACCGACGCACGCCACTGGCGTTGACGGTGGCCGGCTTCATCATCGGTGTGCCGGTATTCTTCGAAGTCGGGGTGATCATCCTGATGCCGCTGGCCTATGGCGTTGCCCGCCGTGCCCGCAAACCGCTGCTGATGTTTGCCTTGCCGATGTGCGCGGCGCTGCTCACCGTGCACGCCTTCCTGCCTCCGCATCCAGGTGCCGTCGCGGCCGCCAGCCAACTGGGCGCCGACCTGGGCCGGGTGCTGATGTTCGGACTGCCGCTCACGGCCTTCCTGTGCTACGTCGGCTACCGCGTGGCCGGACGCATGACCCGCCGCTTCTACCCGATGTCCGATGATATCCGTGCCGAAGTCTACGGCCCTCACGTGACCAACGATGACCTGCGCGCCTGGCATAACGGCAACGCCCAGAACGTCGAACAGGGTGCTGGCGCCATCGCGCACATGGGTCTCGAAGAATCCACCAGCAGTCTCGTTGCCAAGCTGCCGCCCGCTCCGGCGCCGGGGTTCGGGCTGATCGTCAGCCTGATCCTGTTGCCCATCATCCTGATTCTGCTGGGCACCCTGGCGACGTCGCTGCTGCCCATCGAGTCGACGTTGCGGGCGATCATGACGGTCCTCGGCGCTCCGTTGGTGGCACTGCTGCTCGACACCTTGCTGTGTGCCTGGCTGTTGGGCTCCCGTCGCGGCTGGAGCCGTACCCAGGTGTCCGATGTGATCGGCTCGGCATTGCCTGGCGTGGCCATGGTGATCCTGATCGCCGGTGCCGGCGGCGTGTTCGGCAAGGTGCTGGTGGACACCGGGATCGGTGCGGTGGTCTCTGACTTGCTGCGCACCACCGGGCTGCCGGTGCTGGCGCTGGGCTTTTTGCTGACCATGCTGCTGCGCGCGGTGCAGGGTTCGACCACCGTGGCACTGGTGACGACTGCGGGTATCATCAGCCCGTTGATTGCCACGCTCAACCTGACGCCCAACCATATGGCCCTGCTGTGCCTGGCCATGGGCGGTGGCGGGCTGGCGATGTCGCACATCAACGATGCCGGCTACTGGATTTTCACTAAACTGGCCGGCCTTAATGTGGCCGACGGCCTGCGCACCTGGACGGTGATCACCACCCTCCTGGGTACCCTGGGTTTCCTTGTCACCCTGTTGATCTGGCCTTTTGTCTGAAGGAGTTCACATGCCTCGCTTTGCTGCCAACCTGAGCATGCTCTACCCCGAACGTCCGTTTCTAGAGCGCTTCGCCGCTGCTGCCGCCGACGGATTCGAAGCGGTGGAGTATCTGTTTCCCTATGAGTACAGTCCGCAGGAACTTCAGCAACGCCTGAGCGACAACGGCTTGGTGCAAGCCCTGTTCAACGCGCCGCCAGGTGACTGGGCGGCGGGCGAGCGCGGCATCGCGACCTTACCGGGTCGCGAGGACGAGTTTCGCGCCGGCTTCGACCGGGCGCTGGAGTACGCCGCCGTGCTGGGCAATACCCGCATCCATGTGATGGCCGGCTTGCTGCCGTCGCAAAGCGACCGAGCGCAGCACCATGGCGTGTACCTGGAAAACCTTGCCTACGCTGCCGCCCAAGCGGCGCAGGCCGGCGTTACAGTGCTGCTGGAACCGATCAACACTCGAGACATGCCGGGGTTTTTCCTCAACCGCCAGGATCAGGCACAGGCCATCTGCAAGGAGGTCGGGGCCCGCAACCTGAAGGTCCAGTTCGACTGCTATCACTGCCAGATCGTCGAGGGCGACCTGGCCGTGAAGCTGCGCCGCGACATGGGTGGCATTGGCCATATCCAGATTGCCGGCGTGCCTGACCGGCATGAACCGGACCTCGGGGAGCTGAATTACCCTTATCTGTTTGAGCTGATCGATGAACTGGGGTATGACGGCTGGATGGGCTGCGAATACCGACCGCGGGGCGACACCTCGGCCGGCCTGCAATGGTTGCGGGACTGGAAGGCACGCTAAACAACGCTACCCTGCCCTGCGCAGCGCTCGCAGCAGACCGAAAAGACCCGTCAGGCAGGCGTGAGGTCGGACGGCAACATCAGTTCGACGCCTTGCTTGCGTATGCCGTCCGCTGCGGCGGGGGCCAACGCAGCGTCGCTGATGACGATATCGAACTGCTCCAAGCCAGCGATCTTGTACATGCTGAAGGTGCCGCACTTGGAACTGCTGGCCACCAGCACCACTTGCGACGCCGACTGCATGGCCACCTGCTTGACCTCCACCTTCAACGCCGAGGGGGTGGTTATCCCGCGTCGCAGGTCCCAGGAACTGGTGGAGATAAAGGCGATGTCGGTGACCACCTGGCGCAGGGTGGCCACTGCAAGCCCGCCGACACACGAATGGTTGGAGTGATCCAACTGCCCGCCCGTGTGAATCACCGTCACCTGCGGGGCGTCCATCAGCGCCTGTACCACGCCGAAGTCGTTGGTCACCACGGTCATGCCGGCGAGTGCCTTGATGTAAGGCACGATCTCCAGCGTACTGGTGCCTGCGTCCAGGTAAACCGTCATGTCCGCACGCAGCAAGCGCGCGGCAAGCCTGGCCATGGCCTGTTTCTGCGGCAACTCCACCACGGCCTTGAGCTGATGGCTCGGCTCGCTGTGAAGCTGGCTGGCAATGCGTACCCCGCCGGTGACCGAATACGCCCGGCCTTCCTGCTCCAGCAACGCAATGTCGCGCCGCACGGTCATGTGCGAGCAATCGAACATCTCCATCAACTGATGAACACTCAGCACTTGGTGCTTGCGCAGTTGACGCAGTATCAGCTCACGGCGCTGATCAGGAATCATCGGTGCGCCGCTCTCGGCGGTGATGTCCTTCTGGCTTGGCATTCGAGGCTCCAACGGGTACGGCGGACGGGGTTCGGGTGAACCACATAGTAGCGAATCCATCGCTGCCCGCGCGAGCCTGACAAAAAAAGCCGAGTTCAAGATGACTGACCGCCAAACGACCCGCTGGCGAACGAAGCACGTGCGCAGGTCAATACTGGGCAAAGCGTGACGGCACGATGGCCCGCCTCGCGTGTCTTTGTTTTATGAGAACCGGAAAACTTCATGGAGACGCCTGTGAGCATCAGAGACAACGCCGAGGACTACCAGGCACTCAAGCGGGCCGTCGGCCTGCTGGAGTCACCCTCCCTGACAGCGAGGCTGTCCGGCATGATCGGCTCACCGATTGAAAGCGCGGTGAAGGCATTGCCGGGGGTGGTTTCAAAAAGGATCAACGGCGCCGTGGCGGCGGCGCTGCACTCCTCCGCCGGCGCGGCGCTGAAGAGCCTGGAGAACAGCCCGAAAAAACCGGCCTCGACCCGGCTGCACAAAGCCTTCGCGGCGACCTCGGGCGCTATCGGTGGGGCCTTCGGTTTTGCGGCGCTGTTTGTCGAACTGCCGATCTCCACCACCATCATGATGCGCGCGGTCGCCGATGTGGCGCGCAGCGAAGGTTTTGACCTGGGGGACTTTGCGACCAAGCAGGCGTGTATTGAGGTGTTTGCCATGGGCGGCAACCGCCAGGCCGACGATGCGACGGAGACGGGTTACTACATGACCCGCAGCTTCACTACCCAGGCCATGCAACAACTGTCGAAGGAACTGGCGGGGATCGCCGCCAAGCAGGGTTCCAAGGCCATCAGCACCTTGTCCCCGGGGCAAGCTGGCAAATGGCTGGCGATCCTGATCGATAAGGTCGCGACCCAGTTTGGCTTTACCATTTCCAGCAAGTTCGCGGCGCAGGCCGTTCCCGTGATGGGCGCCTTTACCGGGGCGACCATCAATACGCTGTTCACCCACTTCTATCAGGACATGGCGCGGGGGCACTTCATCGTCAAACGGCTTGAAGAGAAATATGGTTTTGAGGCGGTCAAGGATGAGTACATGGCCATCAAGGCAGCCCCCCGGGTGAACTAGACGCGGGGAAATGCCTGGCACCACGATGCCCTGGGAACAGGTTTGCCGGGAGTGGCCGCCCGGATGCATACGTTTGCGCTATCTGGTGCATAGAAAAAATAACATCATAATGATGGCACTGTCTGATACTTTGTTGTACGAACTTAGCCGCTCCGAGGATTGTCATGGGCGAAGGCGCTCCTATTCCGCCGAATGAAGTTGAACGGCTAAAAGAGGTCGCGAAATTTTGTCCACCCGACAGCGACTACGATGACGTCTTTGAAAAAATCGTCGAGATGGCGTCTGCCTACTTCAATGCCCCCATCGCACTGATTTCAATTGTCGATAAACACCGGCAATGGTTCAAAGCACGCGTGGGACTGACAGAAACGCAGACACCGCGAGAAGTCTCTTTTTGCGCCTACTCTACGCTGGACAATTCCCTGCTGGAGGTGATGGACGCGACGCTGGATGCCCGTTTCAAACACAACCCCCTGGTAACAGGGCCGCCGCATATTCGTTATTACGCGGGCGCGCCGTTGACCACGGAGGATGGTTTTACACTGGGAAGTCTCTGCATCATTGACACCGTCTCCCGCCCCCCCATGAATGAGCGTGACAGTGCGATGCTCAACGGCTTCGCCGAGCTGGTGATGATGCGCATACAGGGCATGCGGTCTCGCAACTTTATAGACCAACCCACGGGGCTGTTTAATCGACTCAGGCTTGAAGAGGATATACGTCAAGCGCTGAAGCTTAAAAAACCGTGCCGTGTGTATGCAGTTGACATTACCTCGCCAAAGTTCCTCAACGATATCGTAAAGGCCCTGGGATATAGCTTTGCGGGAGACCTGGTCCTGGCGATCAAATCTCGCCTGCAAACACTCTTACCCACGCGGTGCCTGCTTTACAAAATAAGCCCGACCCGGTTTGGCTTCATCCTTGAGGAGGAACAAACCACCGAGCACATCTGCACAAGTATTCTGACGGACTTCAAAAAGCCGGTTGAATGCCACGGCATCCCCATACTCATGCAAGTGGGGATTGGCGTCCTGCCTATTCATGGCTCAGGGCAGCAAGACTGGCTGCGCCTGCTGGTCAGCGCAGCAGATGAGGCGCGTGACCGCAAGCTGGGATGGTCTCTCTATAAACCTCATTTTGATGCCGCTCAACAACGCGCTTTCATGTTGTTGAGTTCTTTGCCGGAGGCGGTCAAGTCCGACAAACAGTTCAGCCTGGTGTATCAACCCAAAATCAAACTGCCTTCCGGAAGCTGTCATTCGGTAGAGGCATTGTTACGGTGGACCCATCCGTTGCTTGGCCCCATCAGCCCTGCTGAATTCATACCCTTGGCTGAAAAAACCGCCCTGATACCCTCCGTTGGATTATGGGTGCTCAACGCAATCATCCGGCAAACGGTTGTTTGGAAAGCGCAAGGTCTGCTCCTGCGGATAGCGATGAATATCACTGTCAGCGATCTGGAGAGTTCAGAGTTCGTAGACGCGATGATTCATGAAATTCAAACGTACGGCCTGGACCCGGCCAGCTTTGAACTTGAGTTTACCGAAAGCATGCTGATGACCAACCCTGAAGAAGTCATTCGGCAGCTGGAACGGGTTCGTAAGTTTGGCGTAGAGGTTGCCGTTGATGATTTCGGCACGGGCTACAGTAACTGGGCGTATTTGAAGGAACTACCGGCCACTAGCGTCAAGCTTGATCAATCACTGATCAGCGGACTGGGCACCAATCAAAATGACAAGCAACTGGTTAAAACCCTGATAGGCCTGGCGAAGGGGCTCGGCTACCGCGTCGTTGCCGAAGGCGTAGAAAACCAGGAAATCCTCGACCTCTTAATACAGTGGGGGTGTTCCGAAGCGCAGGGCTACCTGATAGCAAAGCCTATGAGCGCAGCGGACCTGGAAACCTGGATAGGAGTGTGCTCTGGCGACCCTTCATTAGACGGTACCCAAAACCATACTTAAACGTACCGGATCGCCCTGGATTTAAGTAGTTTTGCGCAGAAACGAAAAAAGACGCCGAAGCGTCTATTCCTTAAATCACAGGCAAAAAAAAGCCACTCGTTAGAGTGGCTTTTTCTTTGTGTTTGGAGCGGGAAACGAGACTCGAACTCGCGACCCCGACCTTGGCAAGGTCGTGCTCTACCAACTGAGCTATTCCCGCGTCTTGGTGATGCGCATTCTATAGAATCCTCATCACCCGTCAACCCCTTGATTCAAAAAAGTTTTATTTCTTTTCAACCTCGGTGCGCAGATGCGGCCAAGCAGCGCGTAAATATTGCAGCATGGACCACAAGGTCAGGCCTGCGGCGACCAGCAGCAAGGCATAGCCCAGCAATACCCAGATGGAGAAGTCCGACGGGTTGGCCAGCAGGATCACCAGGGCAAGCATCTGCGCCGCAGTTTTCCATTTGCCCATGTTGGACACGGCCACATGGGCACGAGCGCCGATTTCGGCCATCCATTCCCGCAGCGCGGATACGACGATCTCGCGACCGATGATCACGGCCGCCGGCAAGGTCAGCCAGAGGTTACCGTGCTCCTGCACCAGCAGCACCAGGGCCACCGCCACCATCAGCTTGTCGGCCACCGGGTCGAGGAACGCGCCAAACGGCGTGCTCTGCTCCAGGCGGCGGGCCAGGTAGCCGTCCAGCCAGTCGGTGGCAGCCGCAAAGGCGAAGACCGAACTGGATGCCATGTAACTCCATTCGTACGGCAGGTAAAACAGCAAAATGAAAATCGGAATGAGCAGGACGCGTAGAACGGTGATCAGATTAGGGATATTCATCGGCACAACTGGCTACGAGGTGAGAAGGCATTCTACTCGCTGTGCAGATTTGCATAAATCAACTCTGCGAGCTTTTTACTGATACCGGGAGCTTTGGCTATTTCTTCGATGCTGGCACGGGACAGCTCCTGCAAGCCACCAAAATGTTTTAACAAGTCCCGCCGCCGTGTTGGCCCGACCCCCGCCACCCCTTCCAGGGTTGAGGTACGCCGGGTTTTTCCACGTCGGGCGCGGTGGCCGGTGATGGCGAAACGGTGGGCTTCGTCGCGGATCTGCTGGATTAGATGCAGCGCCGGGGAGTCACCCTTCAAAGTGAACTCATGGGCTGCATCATTCAAGTACAAGGTTTCAAAACCGGCCTTGCGGGTGGCACCCTTGGCCACGCCGAGCAGGATCAGGTCGGGCACCGCCAGTTCGTTGAGCACGTCGCGGGCCATGGACAGCTGGCCCTTGCCACCGTCCACCAGCAGGATGTCCGGCAGTTTGCCCTCGCCGTCCTTCAGTTTGCTGAAGCGCCGGGTCAGGGCCTGATGCATGGCGGCATAGTCATCGCCCGGGGTGACGCCTTCGATGTTGTAGCGCCGGTAATCGGACTTGATCGGCCCTTCCGGCCCGAACACCACGCAGGAGGCCACGGTGGCTTCGCCGCTGGAGTGGCTGATGTCGTAGCACTCGAGGCGCTGGGGCGGCTCGTCGAGGTTAAGCACTTCGGCCAAGGCGTCAAACCGTGCGGCGACGTGCTGGCGGTTGGCCAAGCGTGCACCCAAGGCCTGTTCGGCGTTGGTCACGGCCAGTTGCTGCCAGCGGGCACGGGTGCCGCGCACGCGGTGGCTGATGTCCAGCTCGCGGCCGCGCAGTCCGTGAATCGCTTCGATCAGTGCCGGGAAGTCCTCGTGCACCACGTTGACGATCAGCTCACTCGGCAGGTCGCGCTCAGGGCTGCTGACGTAGTACTGGCCGAGGAACGCCGCCATGACTTCGGCGACCTCCTCTTCTATACCGGTCTGGGGGAAGAAGTTCTTGCTGCCCAGCACCCGGCCGCCGCGCACGCTGATCAGGTGCACGCAGGCGCCGCCCGGGTTGACGAAGGCCGCGATGACGTCGACGTCGCCGGTGCCGCCTTCCATACTTTGCTGGTCCTGCACGCGGCGCAGCAGGGAGATCTGGTCGCGCAGTTCGGCGGCGCGCTCGAAATCCAGGGTGCTCGCCGCTTGCTCCATGGCGCCGGACAGTTCATCGGCCAGGGCGTTGCTGCGGCCTTCTAGGAACATCACCGAGTGACGCACGTCCTCGGCGTATTCCGCAGGCTCGACAAGACCCACGCACGGCGCCTTGCAACGCTTGATCTGGTACTGCAGGCACGGGCGGTTGCGGTTCTTGTAGAAACTGTCTTCGCACTGGCGCACGAAAAACGCCTTTTGCAGCAGGCTCAGGCTTTCGCGAATGGCGCCAGCACTGGGATAAGGCCCGAAATACTTGCCCTTCTGCTTCTTGGCACCGCGATGGATGCTCAGGCGCGGAAAGTCGCCGTCCGAGAGAAACACGTACGGGTAGGACTTATCGTCACGCAGCAGGATGTTGTAGGGCGGCCGCCATTCCTTGATCAGCGTCTGCTCAAGCAGCAGCGCCTCGGTTTCATTGGCGGTGATGGTGGTTTCCACCTGGGCGATACGCGCCACCAGTGCCGCCGTCTTAGTTGCCAGGCCGGTCTTGCGGAAGTAACTCGCCAGGCGGCTCTTCAGGTTCTTGGCTTTACCGACATAGAGCAGGCGCGCTTCGCTGTCAAACATGCGATACACGCCGGGACGGCCACTGCAGGTTGCAAGGAACGCACTCGGATCGAATTGGACCTTTATTTCAGGAGCTGTCATTTCAGGCGCTGGCATCTACCATGCCGTGGCGGACCGCCAGCAAGGTCAATTCAACATCGCTGCTGATGGAAAGCTTTTCGAAAATCCGATAACGGTAGGTGTTCACGGTTTTCGGCGACAGGCACAGCTTGTCGGAGATCGACTGGACTTTTTGACAGCCGACAATCATCAAGGCGATCTGGATTTCCCGCTCCGACAGCGCATCGAACGGCGAGTCACTGGTAGGCTGGAACGACTTGATCGCCAACTGCTGGGCAATCTGCGGGCTGATGTAGCGTTGGCCGGCAAACACCAGGCGAATGGCCTGGACCATTTCCGCCAAGCCCGCGCCTTTTGTCAGATAGCCGGCAGCGCCCGCTTGTAGCAGCCGTGTAGGAAACGGATCTTCCTCACACACGGTAACTACCACGACTTTGATATCCGGATGGCTGCGCAATAACTTTGTAGTGGCGCCAAGACCGCCGATCCCGGGCATCTTGACGTCCATCAAAACCACGTCGGGCTTCAACTCCCGGGCCTTGATCAGGGACTCCTCCCCTGACTCGGCCTGGCCGACTACTTGCAGGCCATCGATGTCAGCCAGCATTCGTGTAATGCCTGTACGAACGAGATCATGGTCATCGACTACTAGCACCCTAATCAAGCAGACACCTCGCGATATGGTCTTATAGGTTGCTGAACACCTTAGCAAAAAACCAAGGCGCAGACCTAGCTGCAAGCGTCATATATATAGAGTTTCAATGCACAACGGGCCGCCGCCGAATGGCGGGCGGCTCAATTTCCTGGGTAAAAGGTCAGGAATCCGGGGCGGATGACCTGTTTTTTCCATTAGTGGAGATTGAAAGCTCGGCCAGGGTTGAAGTCAGGCGATGGATTGCATCCTGGTCTTCCTTGAACATCGCACGGTAGTTGCCCAGTACTTTTTCTTCGACTTGGCTCAGATTTTCCATTTGGGTCGGCGTCGGAGTACCGGTCAACACGTAGAGGATATCGACACCTCTTTCTGCCACGCGGGACAAGTAATCAGCCTTGGGCGCGCGTCCGCCATTTTCATATTTACCCTGTGCGTTAGCCTCTACACCTCCTATTTCACCAAAAGTTTTCTGCGACAGGCCAAGTCGCTCTCTTTCTTGCCTTAACCGGAAACCGATTCCACTCATTTGGATGTATGATCCTATTTGGCACACCCCTAGAGGTGACACACTCATCTCGTTTTACACAAACTTGAACGGTTTTGAACTATGCCCGGTATTCGCACTGCTGCACAAGCCAAGGCTTGGCTGGAACATCAAGGTAAGTCTGTTCAAGCGTTCGCCCGGGAAAATGGCGTGGACCCGGCAACCACTTATCAAGTGCTCGCTGGGCGCAAAAAGGGACGACGGGGAGAAGCCCACAAGGTGGCGGTCCTGTTGGGCATGAAGGACGGGATCATTCCGGTTGAGGACGAAACCGCGAGGCAAGATCAGGAACTCACCTCTTGAAGTCAGTATGCGCTTATTAAAACCAAGTGCCTGTTTTCCTCAAATTGACAGTACTCACGCCTGATCACGTCCGGCAATTGCGCTCCATGCGCCAGAAGCTATCCTCCGCGCCAACGATTTCCAGGCCCTTGCGCTGGTAAAGCCTTCGCGCCGGGTTGGTCTTGAAAACGGTCAACCGTAAAAGACCCAGACCTTCCGCGCGCGCCTTGTACACCATCTGCTCGATAACCCAGCCGCCCGCTCCTTGATGACGAAACGGCTCAAGAATGTGCAGTTCGCGGATATACAGCGCCTTCGGGTCACGACTAAGGCTGATAAAACCCATCACCTCGCTATCGCGACAGATCAGCCAGTTTTCCCGACCCGCCCAGGCGGTATCGAACCCGGCATCGGACCACGACAAGTCGTATTGGCGATAATAGCTGCCCATGGCCTGATGGGTCAGGGTTCGGGCGAATGCCAAGTGTCGGCTGGTTGCGGCCTGTAGTTGAAACGCCATGTGCCTGCGCTCCCTAAATCGCCACCTGGTCCCCGGACCACTGGCCAGCGGTGCTGCGACGTGCAATCACCAGCGAATCGCCCACACCCGGGGCGGCTGCGATCAAGCCGCCGTCAGCGCCCCAGATGGCGCTACGTCCGGCGCAGGTCCAGCCACCGGTTGGGCCGCCGTGGTTGGCCATCAGTACCAGCATTTGGTGCTCGGCGGCGTAGCCCTGAAGCAACGTCGTATCAGGCGCGTAGCCGTCCTCGCTGATCAGCACACCCGCAGCGTAGATATTCGCCCCGGCCTCGGCTGCCTGCCGTGGATGGCTGGCGTGGGAGAAGTCTGCGCATACCGCCAGGGCAATCCGGTCGTCACCCCACTCAAGGGCCGCCCCGCCCTGCCCCGCAACAAAGGCCGCTTCTTCACCGGGATGCAAATGCTGCTTGGTATAGACCGACACCGAGCCACCCGGCTCCAGTACCAGCGCGCCGATCAACACCTCTTTCGCCGCGCCCAGACGAATCGGCATGCCCACCACTGCTGTAATGCGCAACTCACGAGCCATCTCCCGCAGCGGCGCCAGTACTTCATCGTCCGGCGCAATCGCCAGCCCGGCGGCCAGGGAGGGTTCATATCCCGTCAGGGACAGTTCCGGAAACACCAGCAACTGCACAGCGTGCTCCGCCGCAACACGCATGAAGGCCAGATGACGAGCGATATTGCCGGGCACATCGCCTGCAATGGAAATGGATTGGGCAGCAGCAATCGTCAAGGCAGTCATGGTCGCATCCAGGCAATCATCGTTAAGTCGGTGCAGCATATCGGCACTTGGGTCATAGCCGTAAGTACCCAAGCTCCATAGAAATTACTGATTGAATCCACCCGCTCGCCTCAGTTAAGCTCCCCCCATCATTTGGAGACACACCATGTTGCAACTCACCCACACTCAGGTTTGCCCTGCTGCCAGCGCCCAGCGCTCGGTCGTGGCTGCTCGTGTGAGCGGTTTGAGCGCACTGGTCAGCTTTTATTTTGGGTATTGGTTTAGCCACTGGCGCGCCTGATACCTGAAATCGGCGCCCACTACTCAAGGGGTCGCCTACCAGAGAAATCTAACCCCCGGTCGGCTCCCCGACCGGGGGTTTTGTTTTTTCAGCCCTTAATTATTTTTGCCACACACCGAACACTTAAAGGACTCACGACATGAACTACGCCACCTATTACCGCTACGACACCTCCACCGCCTGGCGATTTAGCAAGCTCCGTTCGGGACAGCCTGCCGCCTCCGATCGGTCACCTATTGGTGGCAAGCCAACACACGTAGCCAATACGGCCAATTGTCGAACACCCCAGTAGGGCAAAGCGCGCGGGAACAGCCCGCCGCTTGCCCAGGAAGCCCGAATATGAACTCCTCGATCGCCGCTCTGCCTGTTTCTACCTTGTCCTGCGCCAATGAAGCGCTGACCCAGCGTTTGCCCAGTGCCCTGGAGCTCAAGCACCAACTGCCCCTGAGCCCGTTCCTCAACGAACAGATCCACGCCCATCGCCAAGCCGTGCGCGCCATTCTCAAGGGCGAAGACTCACGCCTGCTGGTGATCGTCGGCCCGTGCTCGATCCACGACCCGGAATCGGCCATGGAATACGCCCGCAACCTGAAAAAACTGGCCCATGAAGTCAGTGACCAGATGCTGCTGGTGATCCGCGCCTACGTCGAAAAACCCCGCACCACCATCGGCTGGAAAGGCCTGGCCTACGACCCACGCCTGGATGGCAGCGACGACATGGCCGCGGGCCTGAGCCTGTCTCGGGAGCTGATGCGTGAAATGCTGCGCCTGGGCCTGCCGGTGGCCACCGAGCTGCTGCAACCGATGGCTGCCGGCTACTTCGATGACCTGCTGAGCTGGGTCGCCATTGGCGCGCGCACCACCGAATCGCAGATCCACCGCGAAATGGCCAGCGGCCTCGGCATGCCCGTGGGCTTCAAGAACGGCACCGACGGCGGCGTCGCCATCGCCTGTGATGCCATGCGTTCCGCCGCTCACCCGCACCGCCACTTCGGGGTCGACAGCCAAGGTCATCCGGCCATCATCCAGACCCCGGGCAACCCCGATACCCATCTGGTATTGCGCGGCGGCCACCGTGGGCCGAACTACGATCGCCAGAGCGTGGCCCAGGTGCATGCCGACCTGGCCAAGAGCAAAGTCGCGCCGCGGATCATGGTCGACTGCAGCCACGCCAACAGCGGCAAAGACCCGCTGCGCCAACCGGCGGTGTTCAACGACGTGCTGGAGCAGCGCTTGCAGGGCGACACGTCGCTGATCGGCATGATGATCGAAAGCCACCTGTTCGAAGGCTGCCAGCCGTTGAGCCCGTCGATGAAGTACGGCGTGTCGATCACCGACGGCTGCCTGGGCTGGGACGGGACGGAACAGCTGCTACGCAGCGCCGCCGAGCGGCTGCGGGCACAGAATCCCGCCTGACAATGAAGATCAAATGTGGGAGCGGGCTTGCTCGCGAATGCGGTGGTTCAGCCAGCATATGCATCAACTGGCACACCGCTTTCGCGAGCAAGCCCGCTCCCACACTGGATCTTCATTCACTTGACTAAAGTGGGTACAGCGCCTCATCAAACTGCTCGAGTTTGGGAAACACCAACGGCTGGTCATCCGCCAGCCCTTCCAATCGCTGCTGGTAACTGCGCAGAAACCCCTGCCGAGCCTCGGCGCTGATATACGGCACATGCCACGCCACAAACGGCTCGAGCACTTCAAACCCGACATACGCCAGCGTGCCACGCAGAATCGGCCGCAACATGTCCTCCAAAGGCCCATGAATCGCCCCTTCGCCAAACATATGCTCGCGCCCGCCGAGGGTCACCGTGACCAGCGCTTTCTTGCCCGCGAGCCCACCCTGATCATAAAACCGCTTGCCGCCGTAACACACGCCCGACACCAGCACCCGGTCAATCCAGCCCTTGAGCATCGCGGGCGCCGAGAACCAGAAGATCGGGAAGTTGAGGATCAGCAGATCAGCCCACAGCAGCTTGTCCAACTCCTGCTGGATATCCGCCGCAATGGACTGGCTTTTCACCCCCAGTCGCTGCTCCAGGGCATACACCAGGTACTCGGGGTTCTCCCGCGAGGTGAAGTCCGAGGCGCTGGCTACGGGATTCCAGTGCATCGCGTAAAGATCGCTGACCTGCACCTCATGCCCCTGCGCTTGCAGGGTAGCGATCGCCTGGTCACGCAAAGCCGCGGTAAACGACTGCGGCTCAGGATGGGCATGGACAATCAACACCTTCATAAAAACTCCTCAAGAAGTAAGCGCGGCCCGTTCGGCCAGCAAGTGGTCGAGCCAGTCGGGGTCCATTTCCGGCTCCGATGAAAACAGCAGGCCGGTGTAGTCCTGATACGGCGGGGTGAAGATCGCGCTGCGGCTGCCTTGGTCCACCACCCTGCCCCGCTGCATCACCACCACTTCGTCGGCGATGGCGCGCACCGTGGCAACGTCGTGGGTGATGAACAGGTAGGCCACGCCCAACTGCTGCTGGATGCGGTTGAGCAGCTGCAGCACGCCCTCGGCCACCAACTGGTCCAGGGCCGAGGTCACTTCGTCGCAGATGATCAGTTGTGGGTCAGCCGCCAGGGCGCGGGCGATGCAGATTCGCTGCTTCTGGCCACCGGACAGTTCACGGGGCTGACGCTCCATGAATATGGCCGGATCCAGCTCGATCATCTCCAGCAACTCGGCGACCCGGGCACGCATGGCCTTGCCCTTGAGGCCGAGGTAGAAGGTCAGCGGCCGGCCGATGATGTCGACGATGCGTTGGCGTGGGTTCAGCGCAGTATCGGGAATCTGGTAGATCATCTGGATCCGCCGCAACTGCTCCTTGCTGCGTCGACGAAAGTCCGCCGGCAACGCTTCGCCGTCATACAGCACCTGCCCCGCCGTACTCGGCAGGAGCCCGGTAATCAGGCGCGCCGTGGAGCTTTTGCCGCTGCCGGACTCGCCGATCACCGCCAGCGTCTGGCCGCGATACAGGCTCATCGACACGTCGTGCAGCACCGGTTGATGCCCGTAGCTGGCGCACACCTGGCGTACTTCCAGCAACGGCACCTGCTGCTGCGGACAGGCCTTGGGTTCGGTGCGAAAGCTGCGTACCGCCCACAGGGATTTGGTGTAGTCCTGCTGCGGTGCGCTGAGCATGGTCCGGGTCTCGGCCTCCTCCACCCGCTTGCCGTGGCGCAGCACCATGATGCGGTCGGCCATCTGTGCGACCACCGCTAGGTCATGGCTGATATACAGCGCGGCACTGCCGAAGGTTTTGACCGCATTGCGAATCGCCGCCAGCACTTCGATCTGGGTGGTGACGTCGAGGGCGGTGGTAGGTTCGTCGAAGATGATCAGGTCGGGATGGCTGGCCATCGCCATGGCAGTCATCACCCGTTGCAATTGCCCACCGGAGACCTGATGAGGGTAACGCTGGCCAATGGTTTCCGGATTGGGCAGGCGCAGCACGCGATACAACTCCACCGCCTCGCGTTCAGCCTGGGCGCGGCTGATGCCGCCGTTGATCACCGCGGTTTCCACGTGCTGGTCAATCAGCCGATGAGCCGGGTTGAACGACGCGGCAGCGCTTTGCGCGACGTAGGCAATGCGCAATCCTCGCAGCTTGCGCAGCGCTTCAGGCTTGGCCTGCAACAGCTGAATGCCGTCAAAGCACACCGAGCCACCGGTGATGCGGCAACCGTCGCGGGCAAATCCCATCGCCGCCAGGCCCAACGTTGATTTACCCGCGCCGGACTCCCCAATCAACCCCAGCACCTCGCCCCGTTGCAACGTCAGGTCGATGCCCTTGATCAACGGATGCCAGGCATCTTCGTAATGCCCTTCAATCTGCAGGTTGCGGATTTCCAGCAATGGCTTGTCCATCCTCAACACTCCTTCAGGCCGCTGGATTTATGCAGCATCCAGTCGACGACAAAATTCACGCTGACGGTGATCAACGCCACCGCCAGGGCCGGCAGCAACGGGCTGATGTCGCCAAAGGTAATCAGCACCGCATTGTCGCGGACCATGCTGCCCCAATCGGCGGTGGGCGGTTGAATGCCCAGGCCAAGGAACGACAGCGCGCTGATAAACAAAAACACGAAGCAAAAGCGCAGGCCGAATTCGGCAATCAACGGAGCAGCAGCGTTGGGTAGCACTTCTCGGGTGACCAGCCACCAGAGCCCTTCCCCGCGCAGCCGCGCGGCTTCGACAAAATCCTGCACCACCACGGTCATCGCCACGGCCCGGGACAGGCGAAACACCCGGGTCGAGTCCAGCAGTGCAATCACCAATACCAGCGAGGTGGCATTGGTGCCGACAACGCTAAGAATCAGCAAGGCGAAGATCAACTGCGGGATCGCCATCAGGATGTCCACCAGTCGCGACAAAACCTGATCCACCCAGCCGCCCTTGATCGCCGCAATCAGGCCGCTCAAGCCACCCAGCAAAAACGCCAGTACCGTCGTCAGGAACGCAATGCCCAGGGTATTGCGCGCGCCATATACCAGGCGGCTGAACATATCCCGCCCGAGGTTATCGGTGCCCAGCAGGAACTGACCGCTCCAGGGCGCAAACCCGTCGCCCACCACCTGGGTTTCGCCATAGGGCGCGAGCACCGGTGCAAACAACGCCACCAGCACGTACAGCACGATAATCAGCAGGCCGAACTTCGCGCTCAATGGCGCCCTGGCCAGTTGTGTGAGAAGGCTCATGGTCTACCCCTTGGGATGCATCAGGCGTGGGTTGCTGGCGATGGACAGCACATCGGCGCCGGTGTTGAGCAGGATGTAGGTGGCGGCAAAGATCAGGCTGCACGCCTGCACCACCGGGATATCGCGCTTGGACACCGAGTCCACCAGCAACTGGCCCAAACCCGGGTAGACAAACACCACTTCGACCACCACCACGCCCACCACCAGGTAAGCGAGGTTGAGCGCGATCACATTGACGATCGGCGCCAAGGCATTGGGCAAGGCGTGGCGCCAGATAATCCGCGACTGGCTGATGCCCTTGAGCCGGGCCATTTCGATGTACGGACTGGCCAGCAGGTTGATTAGCGAGGCGCGGGTCATGCGCATCATCTGCGCGATCACCACCAGGCTCAGGGTGACCACCGGCAGCACCGAGCGTTCGAGGATGGTGCCGAATGACGCGTCCGGCGCCAGGTTGGACAGGCTGGGAAACCAGCCGAGCTTGACCGAAAACACCAGGATCAGCAGGTAGGCGACGAAAAACTCGGGGAACGACACCGCGCTCAGGGCCGAGGTGTTGAGCAGGCGGTCGAACCAGCTGTTGCGGTACAGCGCGGCGAGCATGCCCAGCACCAGCGCCAGGGGCACCGAAACCAGCGCGGCGAGTGCCGCCAGGCGCAAGGTGTTGCCCAGGCGTGCGCCGATCAGTTCGGCGATGGGCCGCTGGTTGGCCAGGGACGCACCGAGGTCGCCGTGCAGCAGGCGCAGCAGCCATTGCACGAACCGGCTCAGGGGCGGCAGGTCGAGGCCCAGTTGGGCGCGAAACGCGGCGATGGTTTCCGGCGTGGCGGACTGGCCAAGCATGGCCTGGGCGATATCGCCGGGAAGCATGCCGACGGCCAGGAAGATGATCACCGAGACGGCGAACAAAGACAGCAGGCCGAGAGCCAGGCGTTGGAGCACCAGTTTGAATAGGCTATTCATGTTCGGTTCTCATGAGTTGGCATGCGCTCGAAGGCGACACAGGACCAATGTGGGAGCGGGCTTGCTCGCGAAAGCGGTGGATCAGCCTGCATCTGTGTTGACTGACACACCGTATTCGCGAGCAAGCCCGCTCCCACAGTTGATTTGTGGCGTTTCTGAAATCTTCACGCCTGCCACCACCGCTCGATCAGCCGCAACCCATCCAGTTCCCCATACGGCGCCGTCAGCGGTCCATGGCTGACACGGTTCGAGCGTGCTGCCACAGAGCTGGCAAACAACGGCACAATCGCCCCGCCATCGTCCCGGCACAGGCTCTGCATTTCGTTGTACATCTCCTGGCGCAGCGGCGCGTTCATCTCGCCCCGCGCCGCGTTGAGCAACTGGTTGAAGCGCGGGTTATCCCAATGGGTTTCGTTCCACGCCGCGCCCTTGGCGTAGCCGATGCTGAACATGCGGTCGGCGGTCAGGCTGCTGTACCAGAACGAGGTGGTGAATGGCTGTTTCATCCAGATGTTGGAGAAGTACCCATCCGCCGGCTCGCGCACCACGTCGATATCAATCCCGGCCTGGCGCGCCTGTTCCTTGAACAGCACCGAGGCGTCCACTGCGCCGGTGTAGGCGGCATCGGAAGCTTGCAGGCGCACCTTGAGCGACTCGACACCGGCCTTGCGCAGGTAGAAGCGCGACTTGTCCGGATCGTAGGTACGCTGCTCCAGCGCCGCGTTGATAAAGCGGCTACCAGGCTGGATCGGATGGTCGTTGCCCACCAGGCCATAGCCATGCAGCACCGAGGCCAGCAGGGTTTCGCGGTTGATCGCATGCTTCATCGCCATGCGAATGTCGTTGTTCTTGAACTCGTTGCTGTCGCACAGCATCGGGAAGGTGTAGTGCTGGGCGCCCTTGGTTTCTTCGATGACCAGCGTGGGATTGCGCTTGAGCAGGGCCACGGTTTTCAGGTCGACCTTGTTGATCACGTCCACCTGCCCGGTGACCAGCGCATTGACCCGCGCTGCGCCGTCGGCAATCGCCAACAGCTCGGCGCTGGCGAAGTGCGCCCGGCCTGGCTTCCAGTAATCCGGGTTGCGCTCCAGGTCCATGCGAACGCCGGGCTCGAAACTTTTCAGGCGATAACCGCTGGTGCCGATCCCGGCCTGCCAGTCGGCGGCGCCGTCCTTGGCGGGCATGATCACCAAGTGGTAATCGGCGACCACATAGGCGAAATCGGCATTGCCCGAGTGCAGTTCGAACACTACCGCGTCATGGCCCTTGGCGCTGACGCTGGCCACATCACCGAGCACCGTCTTGGCCGCCGAGGTGGATTTAGCGTCCAGGTGGTGGTTGATCGAGGCCACCACGTCTTCAGCGGTAAGGCCTTTGCCGTTATGGAAGGTCACGCCTTGACGCAGTTTGAAAGTCCAGATGCGCGCGTCGGGCGTCGACTCAAAACTTTCGGCCAGTTCGGGGATGGCGGAACCGTCCACCGCGATTTCGGTGAGGGTGTTGTACACCGCCGAAAAGCCGACGAAGGTGAAGGTGTCGACCCAGGAGCCAGGGTCGCGGGAGTCGGTGGTGCTGCCGCCGGCCAGCCCCATGCGCAGCACGCCGCCCGGCTTGGGCGTGGCCTCTTCGGCAAAGGCCTGCAGCGGCAGGCCCATGGAAAACGCGGCGGCCACGGCACCGGCTACAGCGCTGTGTTTGAGGAAATCCCGTCGGTGCATCGCTTGAGTCATTTTGTTGTTGTTTTCGCTCATGGTGTTGCTCCTCTAAAGGTTCACACAGGCATGCTTCAACTCGATCAAGGTCACGCCGTTGCGCTTGAAACCGTTACGCAAATCCGTCTGCAGCTCATCCAGGTTCTGTGGCTCGCTGACCGTGCAGCCGAACGCCCGCGCCAGCGCGGCGAAGTCCGGGTTGCGCGGCAGTACGCCGATGGGTTCGATGTCCAGGTTCAGCATGTCGTCGCGAATTTGCCCGAGGGCGTCGTTGTTCCACAGCAATACCACCAGCGGGCTGTCCAGTTCTTCCACCGCTGTGGCCAGTTCCTGGGCGGTGTAGAGAAAGCCGCCGTCGCCCACCAGCACCAGGCCAGGCCGTTCAGGCGCGCCGAACTTGGCGCCGATACCGGCCGGCAGGCCATAGCCCAAAGTGCCGTAGCCGGTGGGATGCAGCCAACTGCGGGTGGCGTTGCTGGGGAAGGCGTAGTTACCGGTGTAGGCCAGTTGGGTCATGTCACTGCTGATGAAAGCATTGGCGGGCAGCTCGGCGGCGACGCGGTCGAGAATCGCCTGGTGAATCCGTTGCAACGGGCCATGGCCGCTGCTGACTGCCTGGCGTAACGTCGCGACCGCAACAGTGGCGGCGTCCGCGTTGCGCGGCGTGGCTGGCAAGCGCCCCAGCAAAGCCAGCGTCGTTTGCCGGGCGTCACCGTGCAACGCGACGGCGCAAGGATAGAAATCGTTGAACTTGCGCGGGTCGATATCCACTCGCAGCAGCTCGCCGTTAATCGGCAGGCGCTCACGCCAAAAATCGGTGTCGGCCATTTCGGTGCCGATGGCCAACACCACGTCCGCCTCAGCGATCAGCTGCCAGCCGGGTTCGACGCACAAGGTCGAACCGGCATTCAGCGGATGCGCCACTGGCAACAAGCCCTTGCCGGCAACACTGCTGAAAAACGGCGCCGCCAGTTGTGTGCTCAAGCGCTGCAAGGCCTCGGCCGCCAACAGTGCGCCGCCACCGGCAATGATCATCGGCCGCTTGGCCGCAACCAGTTTCGCCACGGCCTGATCGAGGCTTTCAGCCGATGGCAGACCTCGCCCGGGACGGCGCACCACGTCATTGCTCCAGTCGCGCTTGATCGGCGCCGACAGCACATCCAGCGGCACCGAAATATGCACCGGCCGTGGCCGCTCACTGTCGAATACCGCGTAGGCCCGCGCGATCAACTCCGGCAAATCCTCGGCACTCAAGGCCACCGTCGAAAACGCGGTGATGGGCGCGGTCATCGCGCGCTGGTCCTGGGTTTCATGCAGGCAGCCCCAGCCCTTACCGAGGCTGGCGGTGTGGTTGACGCTGGAAATCACCAGCAGCGGAATCGAGTCGGCATACGCCTGTCCGATCGCCGTGGCGGCGTTGGTCACCCCCGGCCCGGTGATGATGAAACACACGCCTGGCTTGCCGCTGACCCGCGCATAACCGTCGGCCATAAAACCGGCGCCCTGCTCATGGCGCGTCAGAACGTGACGAATGCCGCTGCCGGGCAAACCGCGGTACAGCTCCAACGTGTGCACGCCGGGAATCCCGAACACCGTGTCGACGCCATAGTTGGCCAGCAATCGCACCAGGGCCTGGCCGCCCGTCAAGGTTTTGCTTTGCATCGTCATCTCCTTCACGCCTGGGCGAGACGGATCAATGCATCGACCGCCGTGGCGCCCCGGGCATTGACCAGCAATGGGTTTACATCGAGTTCCAGCAACTGCCCGGCGTTGGCGCAGGCGTAGTCGGCCACCGCACGAATCGCTGCCACCAGCGCCTCCATGTCAGCCACTTCCCGCCCGCGAAAGCCTTGCAGCAATGCCGCGCTGCGCAGGCTGAGCAAGGCATTGCGGATCGCATCGTCGGTGGTCGGCAGCAACAGGCTGCGACTGTCCTTGAGCAACTCCACGAGGATTCCACCGGCGCCAATCACCAGCGCCAGGCCGAAATCGTTTTCGCGCTTGATGCCCACAATCAGCTCGGCCAACGGCGGCGTGGCCATGGATTCCAATAGCAGGTGATCGAACGGTACATCCGGCGCATAGGCAGCCATCTGCTCACGCATATGGGCCAGGGCCGCAGTCAAGGCGAAGCCGTCCCGCAGGTTGAGCGCCACGGCGCCGGCTTCGGTTTTATGCGGGAGGTCGGCACTCACGGCCTTGAGTACCAGTGGGTAGCCCAGCACTTTGGCATCGGCGATGGCCCGCGCTGGCGTACTCAAGACGCCGGCCGGCGTGGTCAGGCCGAAAGCACGCAAAGCCTGCTTGGAATCCCACTCGTTAAGCGACTGTCCGAGTGCTTCCAGCGCTTGCGGGCACAACGGCACCAATACCGATTCACCACGGGCCAGCAGCGCCCGGCGATTGTTTTGGTAGTCGGCAATCCGGCCCCAGGCCGCCAGCGCGTCTTCCACGCCTTGCAACGCGGCAACACCTTGAGCATGCAGACGCTCGCGAGCGTGAGCCGGCAACAATTCGGGGAATGCCGAGGTCACAAACCCGGTCTTGCCATGGCGAGTCAGCGCACTGCAAAACAGCTCCAGCAGCAGGTCGCATTCCTTGCGCTCACCGGTAAATTCCGCCGGGTAGTCGAGCACCAGCATCGCCGCATCCGCGTCGGTCCGCAGTGCCGTATCGAGCATGATATTGAGGGCTTCGCTGTTGCCCCAGATGGCCGTGGTGAAATCCAGCGGATTGACCAGGTTAGCGTAGCTCGGC
The DNA here is from genome assembly GCF_001952855.1 of Pseudomonas sp. ATCC PTA-122608. Lineage (GTDB taxonomy): Bacteria > Pseudomonadota > Gammaproteobacteria > Pseudomonadales > Pseudomonadaceae > Aquipseudomonas. Next base: position 299,360 of record NZ_LPNO01000024.1, read on the forward strand.
AGTACCTGCGTCAGTTCCGAACGCTGGCCCTCATCGAGTTTGGGCAGGCTTAAATCGTTGCGCTCGGCGTAGTCGGCAATCAACCCGGCATCGCCACCGGAACAGGCCAGGGCAATCAGGCTGTTGCCCGCCGGCAAGTTACCGCAGGCCGCGGCTTTCAGGGTCTCGACAAAACTCACCGGGCCGCTGACCCGGATCACGCCCAGGCGCGCAAACAGGCTGTCGTACAACGCGTCTGAACCCGACAACGAACTGGTATGACTCAAGGCCAACTCGGCGCCGATCTGCGACACGCCGGTTTTCAGGGCGATGATCGGAATGCCTTTTTCCAGCGCCTTATGGGCCGCACGGGCGAACCCCGGCACATTCTTCAAGCCTTCCAGGTGCAAGCCGATGGCCGTGACGCGCGGCTCGTCGAGCAGCACATCCATCAGTTCAGCAACGCCCAATTGCGCCTGGTTGCCCACCGACGCCATATAGGCCACCGGCAGCGAACGGTCGCTCATGGACAGGTTGTAGGCGAAGTTGCCGCTCTGGGTCAGCACCGCAACGCCCTTCTCTACCGGCTTGCCGCCATGGGCCACCGGCCATAACGCCGAGCTGTGGAGGTAATCCAGCAGGCCATAGCAATTGGGGCCGAGCAGCGCCATCTCGCCGGCCGCCTTGAGCAGTTGTTGCTGCAAGGCCAGGCCCTCGGCGCCGGTTTCGGCAAACCCGGAGGCGTAGCAGATGGCGCCACCGGTGCCGATGGCCGCCAGTTCGGCAACGCAGGTCAAAGTCAGCTCGCGGTTGGTGGCGATAAACACTGCGTCCGGGCCGCATGGCAGATCCGCTACGCGGCGTACGCAGGGAATACCGTCGAGGCTGTCATGCTGCGGGTTGACCAGCCACATCTGGCCGGCAAAACCACCCTCGGCACAGCGCTTGAGGGCGCGGGCCATGTTGCGCCCACCGACGAATGCCAGGTGACGGGGCGCCAGCAGGCGCTTGAGATTGTCGCGAATAGCCTGGGACATAAGCGTTCTCCGACCCGATCAGCGCAACAGCGGCCGCAACAGCTCGCGGGCAATAATATGGCGCTGGATTTCCGAAGTGCCTTCCCAGATCCGTTCGATCCGCGCGTTGCGCCAGATGCGCTCCACCGGCCCTTCGTCCATCAAGCCCATGCCGCCGTAAATCTGCACGGCCTCGTCAGCGACCTTGCCCAGCACCTCGCTCGCAAACAGCTTGGCCATGCCGGCCTCGCCGTCGGTCATGGTGCCCTGGTCCATTTTCCAGGCGGTGTTCAGGGTCAGCAGTTCGGCCGCGCGAATTTGCGTGGCCATGTCGGCGAGCTTGAACGAGATGCCTTGATAGGTGCCGATGGGCTGGCCGAACTGTTTGCGGTCTGCGGCCCATTGCAGCGACACATCCAGCGCTCGCTGGGCCTGGCCGACGCAGTTGGCGGCCACCATCACGCGGCCTGCGGTCAGCCAGGCGTTGGCGACCTCCCAGCCTTTGCCGACTTCGCCGAGGACTTTTGAGGCCGGCACGCGGCAGTCGTCGAAGAACATTTCATAGGTGTGGTAGCCGCGGTTGCTGACGCACTTGGGGCCCCGGCGAATGGTCATGCCCGGCGTGCCACGGTCCACCAGGAACGAGGTCACGGCGTTGCGCTGGCGGCCGTTGTGTTCGTAGGTGTCGGTGACGGCAAACACGATGGCGAAATCCGCCTGGCCGGCATGGCTGATGAAATGCTTGCTGCCGTTGAGCACAAAGTCATCGCCGCTGCGCACGGCGCGGGTCTTGATCGCATTGGCGTCGGAACCGGCGCCCGGTTCGGTCAAGGCAAAACAGTCGATCTTCTTGCCCTGCACGCACGGCAACAGGTACTCGCCAATCTGCGCGCCAGTGCAGGCCATGAGAATTTTCGACGGCCGGGCGACAAACACATGCAGCGCCCAGGAGACTTTCGACAACTCGCGCTCGATCAACGCCTGGGACAGGTAATCCAGGCCGCCACCGCCGACCTCTTCCGGCATGTTGAAGGCATAGAACCCGGCGGCAATCGCCTTGTCCCGGATCTGCGCGGCGAGCTCTGGCGAGACTTCATCGGCGCGGTCCACCGCCTCCTCGTGGGGCAACAATTCCTTGGCAACAAAACTGCGTACCGCGTCCACCAACATGTCTTGTTCTTGGCTGGGCTGGAAATTCATGGCGCTACCTGTCGATCGTTCGAGGGGTGTTTTGAGGAGGAATCAGTTGCCGGAGAAATTCGGGGGACGCTTTTCCATCGACGCGCGCAGGGCTTCAGCACCGTCGGCGCTGCGGCCGCACAGCAAGCCGGCGGCGAGTTCGGCCTGGAGCTGCTCGGGCAGGCTGCGCCCGGCGCCTTCACGGATCAGGGTTTTGGTCTGGGCGAAGGCGAAGGTCGGGCCGTTGGCCAGGCGCGTGGCCAGCTCAGTGACATGAGCATGCAGTTGCTCATCGGCGACCACTTCGCCCACCAGGCCGGCGGCCAGGGCGCGGTCGGCACTCCACAATTCGTCGAGGAATAGCAGGCGCTTGGCCTGTTCGCTGCCGATCAGGCGCGGCAGATGCCAGCTGGCACCGGCGTCCGGCGAGTAGGCCATGCTGGTGTAGCCAGCCTTGAAACGTGCCGATTGCGCGGCTACACGCAGGTCACAGCACAGCGTCAGGTCCATGCCGGCGCCGACCGCAGTACCGTTGATGGCAGCGAGGGTAGGTTTGTCGAGGGTGTGCAGGCGGGTCATCAAGGCGTGGGCGGTTTCGGTCCAGCCGTAGGTTTCGAGGGCGCCACGGGCTTCGGCGTCGGCCCATTCGGCGAGGTCTGCACCGGCGCAGAAGCTGCGACCAGTGCCGGTCAACACCACCACGCGCACAGCCGGGTCGCTGTTGAAACCGTCCAGCAATGCATGCAGGTGCTTGAGGGTCGGGATGTCCAGGGCGTTGCGCTGGGCGCCGCGATTGAGGGTGATCCAGGCAACGCCTGCTTGCACTTGAGTGAGCACGGACGGATCTGTAGTCATGGAATCCTCGAATTATTTTAATTGGCTTGAGGGGTGCGACATGGGGCGATACTAAACGAGTGTTCAGTAAGGAGGCAATCGGGTAACTGCAAATATTTTTCGAGGGGGAATGCCGGCCTGGACGTGGCGTCCAGGCAGCGAGAAATCGTCAGTTCAGGGTTTGATCTGGAAGCGCTTGCGGCCGCCGGACTGCAAGCCATCGACCCAGGCTTCGCAGATCTGGATGCCCTGCTCCGGGGTGAACGTGCCGGGGTTGAGCCCCGATTCCAGCCACAAACCGTCGAGCAAGGCGCTCAAGGCGATGGCTGCCAGGTCGGCGTCAAAGCGCTCCCATGCTTCTTCAGCGGCCATGTCTGCCAAGGCTGAACGCATGATGGTGCGGTACTCGCCATAGGAATGCTCGTGAGCCTGGTTGATCGCCGGCGCAGTCTTGACCGCGCCCCAGAATGCCAGCCACGCATCCAGCAGTTGCGGGTCCAGCAACTCGGGCGAGAACGAGCCGCGAAAGAACGCCGACAGCCGCTCCCGCGGGCTGGGCGGCGCCTTGGCCATGGCATCGCGCAGCAAGTCCATGACCTGCCCGGTGATCGACCGATAAGCCTCCGCCACCAGTTCATCCTTGCCCGAGTAGTGATGACTGATCAGCCCCACCGACACCCCGGCCTCGGCGCTGATCTTGCGAATCGAGGCCCCCTGGAAACCGTGGCGCTTGAGGCACACCAGCGTCGCCTGGACCAGATTGGCCTTGCGCAACTCCGGCTCCATACGGGAGAAACGGGATTCCTGGGTCATGAGGCGGTGTCCTTGGGTAGAGTCGGCTGGACGACTCTACCTCACTCCCGGAAACCCGGCGACACCCGATCCAGCAACCGCAGCAAAGCCGCCCACGCCAGTTGCATGGCGTCCAGGTCTGCCAGTTCGCCCTCTTCCAATGACCGGCCAGGCTCATTGAACTGCCGCTCGGTGTATTCACACACGTCTGCAGGCGGCAGGATCAGCTTGCCGCACGCCTGGGCGGCAAGCTGGATATCACAGGCCTTCTCCAGGTAGTACATGCGCAGGAAGGCCTGGCTGACCGTCTCCCCCACCGTCAACAAACCATGGTTACGCAACATCAGCACCGGCTTGTCGCCGAGGTCGCGAACCAGTCGTTGTTGCTCGTCCATGTCCAGCGCCACGCCTTCGTAGTCGTGGTAGGCGACCTTGCCGTAGAACTCCATGGAAATCTGGTTCACCGGCAACAGCCCGCACTCCAGCGCCGCCACCGCACACCCGGCGCGGGTGTGAGTGTGCAGCACGCACTGAGCGTCTTCGCGGGCGCCGTGAATCGCGCTGTGAATCACGAACCCCGCCGGGTTGACCCCATGGGCCGACGCCTCGACCGCACGTCCGTCCAGGCCGATCTTCACCAGGCTGGACGCGGTGATCTCCTCGAACATCAGCCCATAGGGGTTGATCAAAAAGTGGTGTTCAGGCCCGGGAATGCGCACCGAGATATGGGTGAAGATCAGGTCGCTCATGCGAAAGTGCGCGATCAGCCGGTAGCAGGCGGCAAGCTCTTCACGCAGCTGTCGTTCGGTGGCCCCAGTCATTTTTTATTCTCCAGGCGGGTGGGTGATGTGGCTGACGCTAATCCAGTCGCCAGTAAAAAAACAAGTTGATTTTTTACTGAGGCTGACCTCCTATAGAAAAATAATAACAACAGCGCCTGGAGTATCCGCACCATGTCGCCCCATGCCTTTCCGCATCTTTTTGAACCGTTGACGCTGCGCGGCAAACGCCTGAAAAACCGCATCATGTCCAGCGGGCACGACACCTCGATGCCCACCGACAACCGGGTCAACGAGCAGTTGATCGCCTACCACCGGGCACGCGCCGAGGGCGGTGTGGGGCTGATTGTGTTGCAGGTCGCCGGGGTGCATGACAGCGCCCGCTACACCTCCCATGTGCTGATGGCCACCGATGACAGCTGCATCGACGGCTACCGCCAACTGGCCGAAACCTGTCATGCCCACGGCACCCTGGTGCTGTCGCAGATTTTCCATCCGGGGCGGGAAATCATGGAGTCGGCCGATGGCTTGCTGACGGTGGCTTACTCGGCTTCCGGGGTACCCAACGAGCGGTTCCGGGTGATGCCGCGCGCCCTTGACCAGGCAATGATCGACGAGATCATCGCGGGCTACGGCGCAGCGGCGAGGCGTCTGTACCAGGCCGGGATTGACGGTGTGGAGGTGGTCGCCAGCCATGGTTATCTGCCGGCGCAATTTCTCAACCCGCGGGTGAATCGCCGTACCGACGGCTACAACGGTGAGCTGGAACAACGCCTGCGTTTTCTGCGGGAGATCATCGCCTCTGTGCGTGCCGAAACCGACGAGCATTTCATCATCGGTTTGCGCATCTCTGCGGATGAGCGCGACCCCGAAGGCCTGACAGAAGATGACTCCCTGGCCGCCGTGCAACAGCTGCAATCACAGCTGGATTATGTGCACATCGTCGCCGGCACCTCGGCCTCCCTCGGCGGCGCAATCCATATCGTGCCGCCCATGGCCATTGCCCCCGCGTACCTGGCGGCAGAAGCGGCGACGTTCAAGGCCGGCCTGTCGATTCCGCTGTTCGTCACCGGGCGCATCAACCAGCCTCAGGAAGCCGAGTTGATGCTGCAGCGCGGCCAGGCCGACGTGTGCGGCATGACCCGCGCGCTGATCTGCGACCCGCGAATGCCGGCCAAAACCTCAAGCGGCCATGCCGAGGATATACGGGCGTGCATCGCCTGCAATCAGGCCTGCATCGGACACTTCCACAAAGGCTTGCCGATCTCCTGCATCCAGCACCCCGAGACCGGCCGCGAATTGCAGTTTGGCCAGTTGCAACCGGCACTGCGACGCAAGCGGATTATGGTCGCCGGCGGTGGCCCGGCAGGAATGAAAGCCGCGGCCGTGGCGGCGCAACGCGGGCACGAAGTGACCTTGTATGAAGCCAGCGCCCAACTGGGCGGCCAGGTGCTCCTCGCACAGTTGCTGCCACGACGCAGCGAGTTCGGCGGCGCCAGTACCAACCTGCAGCGCGAGATGGAACTGGCCGGGGTTCGCGTAGTGCGCAACACCCGCGTCGACCGCGCATTGGTGGAACGCGAACAACCTGACCTGGTGATCATCGCCACCGGCGCCGAGCCCTATTGGCCGGCCTTCGAACGCGGCGGCGAGCTACAGGTGGTGGACGCCTGGCAAGTACTGCGCGACGAGGTGCCGCTGGGCCGTTCGGTGGTCGTGGTGGATTGGCGTTGCGACTGGATCGGCCCGGGCATTGCCGAGCGCCTCACCCGCGCCGGCCATCAGGTGCAACTGGCGGTGAACGGCACCCATTGCGGGGAAAACCTGCCGTTATACGTGCGTGATCAACTGGCCGGCGAACTGCACCGGCTGGGCATTCCGATCATCCCTTACGCCCGTTTGTACGGCTGCGACGACACCACCGTCTACCTGCAACACACCGCCAGCGGCGAGCCGATGTTGCTGGAAAATATCGACACTCTGGTGTTGTGCCAGGGCCACCAGCCGGTGGACACTCTGGGCGCGGAACTGGAAGGCCTGGTGGCGTTCAGACGCATCGGCGATTGCCTGGCGCCGCGTACCGCTGAAGAGGCGATTTACGAAGGATTGAAGGTAGCGTGGGACATTTGAACAACCAACCGCCACAGCTGTTTCTCGGCACCCGCATCCGCGGCTTGCGCAAGGCCCGGGGCATGACGCTTACCGAATTGGCGCAGATGAGCGAATTGACGGCCGGCTATATCAGCCAACTGGAACGCAACCTCGCCTACCCGTCGATCCCGGCCCTGTTCAATATCGCCCGCAGCCTGGGGGTGACGATCCAGTGGTTTTTTGCCAGCGAGACCACGCCGGCAGCGGAGGATGAAGGTTTTGTGGTGCGCAAGAACAATCGCCAGAGCATTCATTATGAAGACGGGATCGTCGACCAGTTGCTGACGCCCCTGCCCAATCATCAGTTGGAGATGCTGCATTCGCGTTTTCCGCCGGGCACCTACAGCCAGCAGAGCTATAGCCATGAGGGTGAAGAAGCGGGTTATGTGTTGAGTGGAACGTTTGAGTTGTGGGTGGGCGAGCGGCATTTTCAGCTGGCTGAAGGCGACAGTTTCAGCTTCCCCAGCAGTGAGCCTCATCGGTACGGCAACCCCGGGAAGGTGGATGCGGTGGTGATTTGGGTGATTACGCCGCCGACGTTTTAGACCGTTGGAGCAACTGAGGACGTTTCCTACGATACGCGGGGAGTTCTGGATGGGGGCCATCAGTAGTCGGTAAAAACCGCTCTTGCTATAAAACCGACTACTTTTTTTCGAGGGTGCCGGTCATGTTTGAGTCGTTTGCGTGGTTCAAGAAACCCACTGAGGAAGATCTGGAAAATATCAGGGCTATCAAGCGGTACAAAACCATGAGGATAGTGGGTGAGTGGGGTATTTCTGTCGACCCGGCGGAAATCGCCAACTCACCCGAGTTCAAGGAACACAAGCGCAAGATACGTGAACTGATATTCAAATAACCCATGGGGCTACTACTGATACTGCCGTTACTGGTGAGTGGCTATTTGGTGTGTTTGAAACACCCCGGCCATTACTGCCGCCTCCACCGCTTTGAGGGCCAGTTACTCTATCTACAGGTCGCAAGATTAGGCTGGACCTGCCTCGTACTGTCGTTCGTACTGACCACCTTGATTCTTTGCCTGTCCAAACAGCCGCTGCAACTGGCTGGCCAGACAATCCCCATTGATTACAGTGCTTATCTGGGCAAGCTGCTGATAGAGCTGGATATTGCCACCGAGAGAAATCATGGCCTCTGGGTATTTTTGCTCCAGGTCGGCCTGACAGCCATGATCATTCCCTACTGCTGGGCGCGATTATTTGTGCGTTGGCGTCGACGACGACTGCAACTTGCTTCAGAGGAGGAACTGAACCAGCAATTGATGCTCGAGCTTCTAACGGGGCGCCCCCTCAGGACCCTGCTCAGGGAATCCATTGCGCGCGGCTCTCAATGCATGTTCACGCTGAACGATCGGAATGTTTATGTGGGCGTCGTTTCATCCATCTGCGAGCCGAATGAGTCCGAAGGTATAGATCACGCCTTCAGTCTGATTCCGACCTGCAGCGGCTATCGCGACAAGGACACCCTGGAAATCATCCTCGATACTGAATACCCGGATGCGTCAGACGCCATTTCCATCATGCTGCTCCAGGAAGCGGTGGTATCAGCCACCCGCTTTGACCCTGCGACGTGGATGTCTTTCCAATCCCGCACACGGGCAAAACCCCAGCCTACCCGGAGCTATCGTCGTCCGTCGGCACGCAAGAAAAAGACGCCAGGCGCATGCGCCTGAGGTCCGCCTGCCGCACAGTAAACCTTCCAGCCATATCCCACATCTACCCGTCGGTTTCAGTGCACACAAAAACGCAACACTGAACTGCACCGATTGTGATGGCCGCGTCACACTGGGGTTTATATAGTCGTCCCTACTGCAACCCGCCATGAGCCAGCCGGCCCATCACAAGGAAGCGTTCGATGACTGACCTGCACACCCTTACGGCTGCCGAACTGCTGGCGCAATTTGCCAGCCGGCAACTCGCGCCCATCGACTACTACGACCAGCTCCTGGCCCATATCGACCGTTGGGAGCCGCAGATCAACGCGCTCTATGCCTTCGACCCGCAACAGGTGCGCCAGCAGGCCCAGGCCTCCACCGAACGCTGGAACAAGGGCCAACCCAACGGTGCCCTCGACGGTGTACCGGTGACCCTCAAGGAATTGATCGCCACCGAGGGCGTGCCCATTCCCCTCGGCAGCGCCGCCACCCGCCTGACCCCGGCCCTCAAGGACGCACCGCCCGCAGCCCGTATGCGTGAAGCAGGCGCGATTATCCTGGCCAAGACCACCAACCCGGATTTCGGCATGCTGTCTTCCGGCCTGTCGAGCTTCCACGGCATCACCCGCAACCCGTGGAATACCGCCAACAACACTGGCGGTTCCAGCTCCGGTGCCGCCGCTGCAGCCGCCGCTGGTTACGGCCCGCTGCACGTGGGCACCGACATCGGCGGCTCGGTGCGCCTGCCCGCCGCCTGGTGCGGCCTGGTGGGATTCAAGCCGACCCTGGGACGCATCCCCATCGACCCGTATTACACCGGCCGCGCCGCCGGGCCCATGACCCGCACCGTCGACGACTGCGTGCTGCTGATGCAACACCTGGCACGCCCCGATGCCCGTGACGCCACCAGCCTGCCGCCACTCACCACCCAATGGAGCAACCAGCCGTTGTCGGTCAAGGGGCTGCGGGTCGGCCTGATGCTCGAGCCCGGCGTAGGCATGCAGCCTGAAGGCTTCGTGTGTGAAGCAGTGGAGCAAGCCGCGCGGCTGTTCGAAGCCCACGGCGCCAAGGTCACGCTGATCCCGCCGATCATGGACCGCGCCCAACTCGATGGCCTCGACCATTTCTGGCGCGCCCGCCAGTGGGGTGACTTGTCCGCGTTGAGCAGCGAGCAGTTCGACAAGGTCTTGCCGTACATCCGCGACTGGGCTGCGCCGGGCGCCGAGATCAGCGGCGTACAGGCCGTTAAAGGCTTCAACCAGACCTTCGAAATGCGCCGCCGCGCCGCGCAGGTGTTCACCGAACTCGACCTGGTGCTGTCCCCCACCAACCAGGTCAACGCCTTCCCGGCCGAGTGGCCGTCACCCAGCAACAACCCGCAACTGCCGTTCGAACACATTGTGTTCACTGTGCCCTGGAACATGGGCGAACAACCGGCGCTGTCGATCAACTGCGGTTTCGCTGCCGATGGCATGCCCATCGGCCTGCAGATGATCGCCCCACGCTTTGCCGATCAATGGCTGCTGCAAATCGCTAAAACCTACGAGAGCTGGCGTGGCGCAATCCACCACTGGCCGAATCCTTCCTGACTTTGACGCTGTAAGAACTGCCCACCCACACGCCAGCTCCGGGCCTACTCGGCCAGGAGCTCGGACGACCTATAACTAAAATCGAGGGGCTGGTATGCACACTGAGCAATTGACACGATCCGATCCTGATCACGCACCCGAAACACCGTCCCCGGACGCCGGCAAAAAGAGCATCTTCGCCGTGGTCCTGGGTAACGCCGTGGAGTTTTTCGACTTTGGTGTGTACGCAACCTTTGCGGTGATGATCGGCCACACGTTTTTTCCGTCCGACAGCGCCTTCGTCAGCTTGATGCTGTCGGTTACCGCGTTCGGTATCGGCTTTATCGTCCGGCCGCTGGGCGCGGTGCTGATCGGCGCCTATGCCGACCGCGTCGGGCGCAAACCGGCGATGCTGTTGACCCTGGTGATGATGGCCGTGGGCACCGGCAGCATCGCGATATTGCCGGGCTACGAGACCATCGGCATCGCGGCGCCGATCCTGCTGGTAGTCACCCGCATGATCCAGGGCCTGGCCTGGGGCGGTGAAGCCGGCCCCGCCACCACCTACATTCTCGAAGCGGCACCGCCCCACAAACGCGGGACGTACGCCTGCTGGCAAGTGGTTGCCCAGGGCGTCGCAGCCATGGTGGCCGGGCTGGTGGGTTTTACCCTGACCAAAGTCATGTCCCCCGAAGACCTCAACAGCTGGGGCTGGCGCGTACCGTTTGTGTTCGGCCTGCTGGTATTGCCGATCGGCATCTACATCCGTCGCAACCTCGCCGAAACCTTCCACGGCCACGGCGAGCAGACCAGCACCGGCGACCTGGTGCGGGAAGTCTGCGGCAAGCACCGACGGGCGCTGGTGCTGGGGCTGCTGATCCTTTCCGGCAGCACCATCACCCAGTACTTCCTCAACTACATGACCACCTTCGCCCTCACCGAGCTGAAGCTGCCCACCAGCATCTCCATGCTCTCGACCCTGGTGGCGGGCGCCGCCATGGCCGTGTGTGCGGTGGCCGGCGGAATGCTCTGCGACCGCTTCGGGCGCCGGGTGATCCTGATGACACCGCGGGTGGTGTTGCTGTTGATCCTGTTCCCGGCCCTGCAACTGATGACCGAGCACCCGAGCCCGGCGACCTTCCTGCTGACCCTCGCGGTACTTTCGGGCCTGCACGGCATGAGCGGCGCAGCGTTGATCGTATTGCTGGTGGAAAGCTTTCCGAAATCCGTGCGCTCCACCGGTTTCTCCATCGTCTACGCCTTCGGTGTGGCGGCGTTTGGCGGCACCGCGCAGATCATCATTACCTGGCTGATCGGCACCACCGGCGATCCAATGTCGCCGGTCTGGTACCTGCTGATCGCCAACCTGGTGTGCCTCACCGCCGCCTGGTTCGCCAAGGAAACTCGCCCGTCGCTGCCCGGCAGCCCGGCCCGCGAAACCCGGCTCACAGAAGCCCCGGTTCGCTGAATACCTTTTCCCACTGTCCCGCGTCTTTTCGCCACCGACCGGCAGCGCCCAAGGGCCTGCCGGGACGGTCGCCTTACGTCTGATTTGTATGGGGATTTACCATGTATCCACGTCTTTTGCTGGCCGTCACCCTGGCTTCCAGCACCCAGGCTTTCGCCCAAGAGAACGCTCAAGCCAGCGCACCGGGCTTCCTCGAAGGCAGCACCCTGGACCTGAACCTGCGGCACTACTATTCCAACCAGCACACCAAACGCACCACCCACTTGAGCATCAAGAAACCCGGCGGCATCGAGCCCACCCGCGTGCGTGAAACCTGGGTGCAGACCAGCATGCTCAAGTACAGCTCCGGCTACACCCAGGGCCTGATCGGCGTGGGTGTGGACGCGGGGATCTTCAGTGCGGTCAACCTGGAGCGTGGCCACGGCAAGGTGGCCAATGGTGGCGACCGAGTACTGGTGGACGGCGACGGCGATGCGATTCCCACTTGGAGCCGCCTGGGCGTGGGCGACGTGCGTTTGCGCCTGTCCAGCACCGAGATCAAGGCGGGCCGGCTGATGACCGACAACCCGATCCTGCGCTACAAGGACAACCGTGCCCTGCCCTCCAGCTTCCAGGGCGTGGGCCTGTTCAGCAACGAATTCGACTGGTTGTCGGTGCAGGGCGGCAGCTTCGAGCGGGCGATCCCGCGCACCGGCACTGGCGCCGAAAAGCTCACCACCACCTTCGGCAACCGCGCCTACAGCGGCGCACGCATCAGCTACCTGGGGGCCACCGTCAAACCGGGTTACGGGCTGGAGGCCAGCGTCTACGCCTCGCGTTTCGAAGACATGTGGGACCAGACCTACGTCGGCCTGACTCACCGCATCGGCGACAAAAGCGACATCGCCTTGAAGACCGCCTTCAACTACTACCACACCAGCGATTCGGGGGACAAAAACCTCGGCTACATCGACAACAACGCCGCCAGCCTGGCCTTCACCGCCACGCACCTGGCCCACAGCCTGACCCTGGCCTGGCAGCAGGTGTTCGGCAATGAATACTTCGACTACGTGTGGGAGTCCACCGGCAACTACATGGCCAACTCGCTGTACTCGGACTACAACGGCCCCAACGAAAAATCCTGGCAACTGCGCTACGACCTGGACTTCGCCGCCTACGGCGTGCCCGGCCTCACCGCCAGCCTGTGGCACGCCAAGGGTTGGGACATCGACGGCACCCATTACGGCGGCGACCGCAACGGCCACAACACCGGCTACAACGTGCGCAGCCTGGATGGCGCCAAGCACAACGAAAACGGTTTGATGGTGGCCTACGTGATCCAGTCCGGCACCCTCAAAAACACCGTACTGCGCACCATCGTCTACAACCACCGCGCCAGCGGCGGGCAGATCGACGGCAGCTACGACGAGTTCCGCCTCGTCGCCAATGTGCCGATCAACATCTTCTGAGGCTCAGGCTCAGTTCAGCGAACAACGCTGCATCGCCCCCGCCAGCATCTCCTGGCACTTGAGCACCGCCACCGAACGGGGGCGGTTGCGGTAGACGCACAAGTCGATGCGGATGCGGCCGAGGTCTTCATCGGCGATCGGCACGGCGACCAGGCCGTCGCCCAAGTCCCGCACGTCTGCCTCTACCTGGGGCAAAATCAGCACCGCTGCCCGTTGCCGGGCCAGGCTTTTCTGCACTTCCAGGGAGCTGGTGGTGAACACCGGTTCGAGGGTGACTCCACGTTTTTTTGCGGCCACTTCCAGGGCCTGGCGCACGCCGTAGGCCGAGTCGGGAATCGCCAGGGGTTGGCCTTGCAGTTCGCTCAATTCGATGCTTTCGCGCTGGGCGAAGGGGTGTTCGGCGCTGACCAGCACCCGGTGCCATAACTGGCAGTGGGCGGTGACTTCGACGTCGGCGCGCTCTTGCAGGTAGAAGGCCAGGCCCAGGTCTGCCTCGCCGCTGCACAGGGCGTCGAGGGTCGCCGATGCGCTGGCGATCACGATGTTGAAGGTGACCTTGGGGTGGGCGCGGTAGAAGGTGGCGAGTACCGGGGCGAGTACGGTGGAAACGATACTTTCTGACACATGGATGCTGATGTTACCGGCTACCTGGCTTTGGCGGCTGGCGATGACTTCGCGCACCTGGTCGAGGCCGCGCAGGGTTGATGTGACTTGTTCGGCCAGGCATTCGCCCTCGGCGGTGAGGCGGATGCCGCGGGGGCCGCGTTCAATCAGGGCGGCGCCGAAGAAGTGTTCAAGGTGTTCGATCTGGCGGCTGACGGCGGTTGGGGTGACGTAAAGACGTTCGGCGGCCTTACGCAGGGAGGCGCAGCGGGCGACCTCATGGAAATATCGCAAGGCGCGTAGTTGCATGGGGGGCTCCTTTTTTTGGGGGGTTGGGGTTGGGGGGGACGCAATTACTGCGCCATTCATGTGTACATATCCGTTGCTGCGGTAACGGCCGCGTATGGTTCCGCTCTTACAGCGGGTCACTTTTGGCAAACGCGGTACGTGTCAATGTATCTGTCGCCTTACTACTGTTTTAGCAAGCCATTGCGGCCCTAGCATCCGGTCGCTCCGGGTTCAGATAAACAGCTTCTGCAAGCTGCCAGTTACGTGTGTTCCCGCTCCAGCGGCTGGGATTAGCCGCTTTAGCGGACTCGTACAGATCCTTGCGGGCTAGCAGCAAGGCCAGCGCCTTACCCTCGTGGCGCT